>JBJMNO010000007.1:0-160114 GCA_045804225.1 Gemmatimonadaceae bacterium | reverse complement strand
AGATGAATCGTCCCTGCTCCTTGAGAGCACTGAAGGGCCGGGAGAGACCATCCCGTCGATAGGCCGCCCGTGGACCTGGGGCAACCCACTCCAAGCGAAGCGGTCCTAATCGCCCGTGTGGCTTGACTACTCCAAATCAAACCTCGCAGAGCACGCACTACATACAAACTGAGTGCACCGCCGTTAGGCGGCACAGCTCACGTCTACCTTGACTCCATTTCTAACTCGATCCTCGAGACGTATTCCGAGAATCGGCTAGTTACGTGGCCTCGTTCCAACGACGCTATGTCCTTGCCGATGGCACCACGGAATCACATTCCGGGATCCGCACGAACTGCTGGCGGTTAGAGCGTAGGGGCCACACCCGTTCCCATTCCGAACACGGTCGTTAAGCCCTACAGCGCCGATGGTACTCCGCTCGAGAGAGCGCGGGAGAGTAGGCCACCGCCGGCTTCTCCATCCGAACGCCCTTGCAATCCTTCCGGATTGTAAGGGCGTTCGTCGTTTCGTAGCGCCGTATGAATCTTGCCAGTGACCATGGCGTGCGATCGAAACTGGCCGTCGCTGCCGGTGTGGTGACCGGGGCGCTTCTCATCCGAGAACGACATCACCGTGAAGCAGCCGAGCGGTTCGCCGCCGCAAGCATGGAAACGCTGCTCAATGCGATCGATGCGAACGACGCGCAAACCGGCGCCCATGTCCGGCGCGTTGCGGCGTATGCACTCGTGCTCGCGGAGGCCGCCCAGCTCAACGAACATGAGCGCAAAGTGGTGGAGCGGGTTGCGCTCTTTCACGACATCGGCAAGATCGATGAAGCGCTCTTCGACATCATCCACGAGGGCACGCATCTCACCGCCGCTGAGCGACGCGCGATTATCACGCATCCCCATCGGGGCGCCGAAGTCCTCGCGCCGCTCGCGCCCTTTTATCCGGATCTCGCGGAAGGTGTGCTCGCGCATCACGAGCGCTGGGATGGCAACGGCTACCCGAATGGTCTCCGCGGGCTGAAGATTCCTCTCTCCGCGCGCATCGTTATGCTCGCGGACACGTTCGACGCCGTGACGCACAATCGACGATACCGCAGTGGACGCGGGAACGCATCGGCCGCCGAAGTCATCGCTTCGGGACGCGGAACACAGTTCGACCCGGAGCTCGTCGACCTGATGCTCCTGCCGCCCGTCTTCGATCGTATCATCGCGGAGGAACGTGCATTTCACCGAGCACCGCGCACGGTGAAGGAAGATCGGCGGCGCGGTGAACGCGAGGCCGACACTCCTGACGTTACGTTCCGATGGCGGCCCGAACCGCGCGTGCCGCGCTCTCGGGATCCGGAGAGCCAAAGAGCCCGCTGATCAGCGCCACGCCGCGGGCGCCCGCACGAATTGCGTCGGGCGCCGTCGTCGACGAGATGCCGCCCACCGCGACGACGGGCGCGGACGCGGTGCGTGCAAGACGTTCGAATTGACTAAACCCAAGGGCAATGCCCGGCCGGCGTTGATCGGTCGGGAAGGTTGGCCCGAGGGCGATGTAATCCGCGCCTCCAGCGCGAACCAAGTCTTCGGAGGTTCGCGCCGACCGGCCAATGAGAAAGTCAGCGCCGCAGATGCGTCGTGCGTCGCCAACCGCGACGTCGTGAACGCCGAGGTGTACCCCGGCCGCCCCCGTCGCGACGGCGATATCGAGCCGCCCGTGAACGACCACCGGCACCCGTACGGACGCGACGAGCGCGCGCGCGGCGGCGGCGACGGTCCGCGCATCCTCGTCAGGCAACCGCAACTGAATCATCGTCACTCCACCGCGACAGCACGCGCGCGCCCGACCACTCAGGCCTTCGATTCCGTCGCGGAGATTGTCGGTGATTGCCAATAATCGAAGAGCCTCCAACTGCATAACGAAGTGCGGTCAGCGCACGTGGCGACGACGGCGAGCGTCAGCCGCGTTACTGTCGTGCTTGGGCGGGGTCAGCGAATCCCAAGCGCGCCGCGCAAGACGGCGAGCGCTTTCGTGACCCGCGAAATCGCTGCGAAACTCGTGGTGCCCATCAGGGAGCGCCACGAAATACCTGTACGGCACGTTCGCTGGATAGAGCGCCGCAACGATGCTCGCTCGGCCGGGCGACGCGATTGGGCCGGGAGGGAGGCCGGGATGCTTGTACGTGTTGTAGTCCGATGAGACCTCGAGGTGCTTGTACAAAACGCGGCTCTGATGCTCGCCAAGCGCGTACTGCACGGTGGGATCGGCCTGAAGCAACATGTGATCGCGCAAGCGATTCATGTAGACCGCGGCGATCACCGCTCGCTCCTCCGGGAGTCGCGCTTCTTTTTCAACGATCGACGCCAGCGTCATCACGTCATGCCGAGAAAGCCCAATGGTATCGAGTCGCGCCGTCCATTCCGGCTGCCAGATCTGTTCGAAGCGCTTCACTCCCGTACCGACGGCGACGCGCGCGGTCGTTTGCTCCGGAAACACGTAGGTGTCCGGAAAGATGTAGCCTTCGATCGTCGGCGTCGGAGCGTCCAATCGATGAAGCAGCGCGGTGTCACGAACGGCCGCCTGAAGTGAATCGGCCGACACGCCCAGCTTCGCCGCGAACAGTGGTATGATCTGCGAGAGAGAGAATCCCTCGGGAATGGTTACGGTGTGGACGAGTCCCTTGCCGCCGCGAATGGCGTCGAGTGTGACGGCGTATCCGCTGTTGCGCCGCAGCATGTAGGTCCCAGGCTTCACATTGCGGTCGTCGTGCCGAACCATCGCGTAGAGCCGCAGAAGCCGCGCCGATCCGATCACACCCGCGTGTTGCAGGGAGTCGGCCGCGGTGCCTAACGATGCGCCAGGGGGAACGGTCACGCGAACGGGTTTTCCCGTGGCGCGCGTGCACGAGGCGGCGACGGACCCCGTGAGAAATGCAAAGGCGTACACTCGGAAGCGGCGAGCGAAGCCGGCGACGTCAAGTCTGCCGGGCAAGCGCATGCTGCAGCAGCACTGTGGCCGCGAGTGCATCCACTTCTCCTTTGCGGTTCCGCGTCGAGCCGCCCATCTCGCGGATTGCTCGCAATGCGGCCGCGGTCGTATACCGCTCATCGACCAGCTCGACCGGAAGCCCGGTTCTTCGGTGCAATTCTTCGGCTAACCATCGGACCTCCACTGCACGCTCGGTGTCTTCGCCATTTTCATCGAGCGGCAAACCAACCACGAAGCCCAGTGCACCGAGGGAAGCCGCTCGCCGCACGAGCTCCGCCACCGGCGGTCGCTTGCCGGCGCGGCGCTGAATAAAGCCGGCCGGCGACGCGATAATCCCCATGGGATCGCTGATGGCGAGTCCAACCCGCCGCTCGCCATAGTCGACGGCCAGAAGCCGTCCCCGGTCACGCGTCACCGCGCGCCTTTACGAGATCCTCCACGACGTAGCGAATCGCCGGGCTCCCACGACTACTTGCCCTGGACCATCTGCTGGAAAAACTCGCGGTTGTTCTTCGACCGGGACATCTGCTTGAGCAAGAACTCAATAGCATCCACCTCCGGCATGTCGGAGAGGAAGTTCCTGAGCAGATACACGCGGTTGAGCTCTTCCTGATTGAGCAGAAGCTCTTCCCGCCGTGTGCCCGAGCGATTGATGTCGATTGCGGGGAAAACGCGTCGGTCCGCAATCTTCCGATCGAGAATCAGCTCCATGTTGCCGGTGCCCTTGAACTCCTCGAAGATCACCTCGTCCATGCGCGATCCTGTCTCGACCAGCGCGGTGGCAACGATCGTCAGCGAGCCGCCCTCTTCCGTATTTCGGGCGGCGCCGAAGAAGCGCTTCGGCTTCTCGAGCGCCTTCGAGTCCACACCGCCGGACAGGATCTTTCCAGAGTTCTTGATGACGACGTTATGCGCCCGGGCCAAGCGTGTCAGCGAGTCGAGCAGAATGACGACGTCCTTTCCGTGCTCAACCAGGCGCTTCGCTTTCTCGATGACCATGTCAGCGACTTGCACGTGCCGGTCGGGCGGCTCGTCGAACGTCGAGCTGATGATTTCGGCCTTGACGTTCGCCAGCATGTCGGTGACTTCCTCAGGTCGCTCGTCAATCAAGAGAACGATGAGCGCCACCTCGGGATGATTCTCGTGAATCGCGTTCGCGATCTTCTGCATCAAGATTGTCTTTCCCGCGCGCGGCGGAGAGACGATCAATCCGCGCTGTCCCTTTCCGATCGGTGCGACGAGGTCCACCACCCGCATGCTCAGATCGCCGTCTTCTGTCTCCAGGCGAAGTCGTCCTTCCGGATAGCGCGGCCGGAGATTGTCGAAGGCGATGCGCGTTTTGGCGCGCTCCGGCTCGTCGCCATTGATCGATTCGACTTTGAGGAGTGCGAGATACCGCTCCCACTCCTTGGGCGGTCGCACCTGACCGCGCACCGTGTCGCCCGTCCGCAAATCGAATCGCTTGATCTGCGATGGCGAGACGTAAATGTCATCCGGACCGTAGAGGTAGTTCCAGTCTTGGCTCCGTAGAAAGCCATAGCCTTCGGGCAGGACCTCGAGCACCCCCTCACCGGTGAGTGTTTCGCCGCGATCGAGCAAACGCTGCTCGATGCGAAAGATGAGATCTTGCTTGCGAAGCCCGGAATCGTTTTCGGCGCCGAGCGTGTCGGCAAGTTCGCCGAGCTCGGAGTGCGACTTCCGCTTCAACTCAGCGATGTTCACGGACGACGGCGGCGACGAGAGCATGCCTCGCGAGATGTGCAGATGAGAGCGCGCGGGAAGTCGACGCCGACTGGAGCGCGCGGATCGATGCGGGCGGGCGGAGAGGCGGCGCCGCGGCGGGAGCGAAGGCCACCTTCGGCGGCGGAGGGGAGGTCGAAAGTCATGCGAAGCTATCGGCGCCGCAATAGAGGGTCAAGGGCGCCGCGGCTGGCCGATCAGAAATGGATATAGCGAAGTGGGCGGCGATGGACGTCGGCCATGATGAGTGTCATCTCACGTTGAGCGCTGGAGACACCAGCGAAGAGTGCCGAGTCGGTGTCCGCTCGTCCGAGCGTGCCGGTTGGCGACGTGAGGCGAGCTCGGACGATATCGAGCTCATTGCGTACGTCTGCGACTTCACGAAGCAATGTCGAATCCTTTCGAAAACGCCCGAGGGAGCTCTTGTCGCTAGCCAGCAGCGCACGAATGGAATCCGCTCGCGCCATCACTCGACGGGCTCTATCCGCGAGCGACGTCGACGATCCGAGTGCGAGGCCAATCGTTCCCGTTGGGCGGCTCACACGCGACATGACCCGCGATACCTGAGTCTGCACACGTGCGAGCTGAACGTTTCCATGCTCCACCTCGAAAGCGCCGAGTGTGCCGCGCGCGCTCTTGAGCTGTTGATTCAGCAGCTTGATGTTGCTGATGATGTCGGGGAATTGTCGTGAGGCAATGGCGACATCCGAGGACATGGTTTCGAGATCGGACTCAGGCAGTGTGTGAAGCGTATCGCCGGGAGCGATCATGCGACTCGAGCTGCTGCCGATTGAGAGATACAAGACTGGCGAAGAGATGAGCGTGCCACCGGAGCGAACCTGTGCCGTGGAATTCTGACGGATGCCCTGCTGCGCGCTGGAAAGAACATCCATGACGATCAGCAATCGATCCTTCGCCGGCACGATCGGAGACATGAACTGGACATCCTTCACGACGCCGACCTTCTGCCCACCGAGCCACACTTCGGACCCTCGAATCACGCCACGCGCTTCGCCAGTGAGCGCATAAAGATGGAAGGTGCTTCCATGAAGCCGGCCGACGCGGGCGAAGACCAGCACGACGAAGCCCACGCCGGCAAGCACGGCGAGGGCAACGAGCCCGACGACCAATTCCTTCCAACTAGCCCGGCGCGGCATCGGTGGTCTACGATCCTACTGATGAAGGGAGCACAACCGGAATGGGCAAGGCTTGGACCAACGTCGATGGCTGACCTTCACCGGTCTGCTCATGCCGTCTGCTGCCGAAAAAGCCTGGCTGCCTCGGCCCGTAGGGCGGGGCAGCGCGCGCGACAGGATTCGAACCTGTGACCTTCGGCTCCGGAGGCCGACGCTCTATCCAGCTGAGCTACGCGCGCGGGTAATAGTGGCTCGGAAAGGTATCCGCGCTTCGGATGGCGGTCAACGAAACCGTTTCCGAGCTGGCCCAGGACACTTTCGACGTTGGGCCTCCTGGCCGTGCTCGTTAGGCGCGCACGCGGCGAGCGACATCCAAAGCGAAACGAGCCCCAACGCATGCATTGGGGCTCGCTCGAATGGTCGGGGCGACTGGATTCGAACCAGCGACCTCCTGCTCCCGAAGCAGGCGCTCTACCGGGCTAAGCTACGCCCCGCCGAACCGGCGCATAATCGCGTCGTACGACGCGCCCGGAAGGACTCGAACCTCCAACCTTCTGATCCGTAGTCAGATGCTCTATCCAATTGAGCTACGGGCGCCGACAACACATGTTTCGCCGAGGCGGTACATGAGTGCGCGACGACGCACTATGACGGCGCATCGTTGTGCAGTCTCGCAAAGTAGACGTCGCTGAAAAGCGAGTCAAGCACGCGCCGCGCAAAGCGCGGTGCGTGCCTGACTCGCTTTTCGCTGCTCGCGTGCGCTCGCAGCTCGCTCCGGCCTATATGAAGTCGCGCGCGCTGCTTGCGCGCGCTCCCGCTCCTCTCACCTGAACGGATCAGCGACTAACCGGAACTTCGGCGAACCCACGCATGCGCTCGCTGTCGCGCTGCCGCCAAATGCGCGAATTGTGAGTGAGGCCACTGCAAAAAAAGAAAACCGCGGCGAAGTTCGCCGCGGTGCAAATGGGCGGTACAAGACTCGAACTTGTGACCTCCACGATGTCAACGTGGCGCTCTAACCAACTGAGCTAACCGCCCTCGCGGACATTCGTCCGTACCCAACTACTCTACTCCACCGCGAGAGCGGGAAACGGGACTCGAACCCGCGACCCCAACCTTGGCAAGGTTGTGCTCTACCAACTGAGCTATTCCCGCAGAACACGCTTAACCGTCAGAACAGTTACTTCACCTCAGCTGCTCCGACACGTGCGAGTCCAACATGCGACCGCGGCGTGGCAACTGATCCGCGAAGATGGAGGCGAGGGGAATCGAACCCCTGACCTCGTGAATGCCATTCACGCGCTCTCCCAACTGAGCTACGCCCCCGTGATGGCTGCGTGTGCTGCAAAAAAAGGCTGCCATTCGGAACCGCGAAGTATAGCCGTGTGTATATCGCGTGTCAACGAAATAGGACCTAGCGAAAACGTCTGCGGCCAGTATTTTGCAGCGCCTTCTAGGGTCGTCGCCGACCTAAGAAGCCACCGCAGAAATCCCTCGCGATTGCGCGGTGCTAACCGTAGAGATGCGACGCAAATGAAACTCACATTCGTCGCCGCTCATAGATGCCTACCTCGACTGCGCCGAAAGCGCGAGGCCAAGCACCAATGACCGAACTAAAGCGTCGTCGCCGCCGTGCGGCTCCCGCGGGAATCGCTCCCAGTGAACCGGAGCGCGATATCCTCGATCAGTACCTCTATGAAGTCAGCACGTATCCGCTGCTCAAGGGGACCGAGGAGATCGACCTTGCGCGGAAGATTCGTGCTGGTGACCAGGACGCTCTCCAAGAGCTGGTGAAACGCAATCTGCGTTTCGTCATCTCTGTCGCGAAGAAATACCAGAACCGAGGACTTCCACTCATCGACTTGATCGGTGAAGGAAACGTCGGCCTACTCACTGCTGCTCGAAAGTTCGATCCCGATCAAGGCGTCAAGTTCATCTCGTACGCCGTGTGGTGGATTCGTCAGGCAATTCTCTCCGCGCTCGCTCGTCAGGGCCGCACCGTGCGTGTACCACTCAATCGCACGGCCGACCTCTCGCGCATCATCAAGGCGTCGGAGATTCTGCGTCAGAAGTTGAATCGCGAGCCGAGTCCGGAAGAGCTCTCGCAGCTCACCGGCTTGTCCGCCGATGTCGTACAGTCGTTGGCCGCGTTGAACACGAGTGATGTCCGTCTCGACGCGCCTATGGATCCCGAAGGTGATCGATCGCTCATCGAGCGATTCGTTGCCGACGAGATGCCGGATACGGAAGAGGAAGCGATGAATCGTTTCCTCAACGACGAGATCGAGCAGGCGCTCGGCACCTTGCCGCCGCGCGATGCGAAGGTGCTGCGGTTGTACTTTGGTCTCGAAGGTGGGCGCGAGCACACCCTCGAGGAGATCGGCTCGATGCTCGGCGTCACGCGTGAGCGTGTTCGCCAGCTCCGCGATCGCGCGCTCAAGCGTTTGCGTGAAGGTGATGTTGGCCGTGCACTCGGAAGCTTCGCCGCGTAACACTGTTTCCGAGTTTCTCTAGTTACACGAGAGGCCGGCAGATCTGCCGGCCTCTCGTGCGTTCCACTGTTTAGCTGTGCGCTCGATTATGGTGTGACGCAGGGCCTAGCGAGAGCAGTCATGCCTCGGTCAGATTTCGCCTCGCCCTCCTTGCCTCTCCCGGCCGCCGTTGCCCCGCCATGATTCGTCTCGTCGACGTCTACAAATCGTTCGGACCGAAGCGCGTGCTCGAGGGCTTTACGCTCGATGTCCCCGAAGGGGAGACGATGGTGATCATCGGCTACTCGGGCACCGGAAAGTCGGTTGCGATCAAACACATCGTCGGCCTACTCGAGCCCGACCGTGGGCAGGTGTGGGTCGACGACCGCGAAGTTCCGCGGTTGCCGCGCCGCGAACTTTACGAATTGCGCTCTCACATCGGCTACGTCTTTCAATTCGCCGCGCTGTTCGATTCGATGACGATTGGCGAGAACGTCGCCATGGGCTTGCGACGGCAGCAGACTCTCGATGAGACCGAAATAGAGCGTCGCGTAATTGAAGCCCTCGAGCTCGTCGATTTGCCGGCTGTACAGTCACGCTTCCCAGCTGAGCTGTCGGGTGGTATGCGCAAGCGCGTGGGCATCGCGCGCGCAATCGCGTTGCGACCCAAGTACATGCTCTACGACGAGCCGACAACTGGTCTCGACCCGGTAACGAGCGCTGTCATCGACGAGCTCATGGTCCGCATGCGCGAGCGCCTCGGCGTGACGAGCGTCGTCATCACGCACGACATGCGCAGCGCCTATACGGTTGGGACGCGCATCGCCATGCTGTACCAGGGGCGCGTCCAGCAGTGCGGAACGGTCGAGGAAATCCGCTCCACGAACGATCCCATCGTTAGGCAGTTCATCGAGGGGCGGCCGTCGCTGGACGAGCCGGCATTCAGTGCCGCGAGTGCGGACGCGGTCAGCGATCGCGGCGCCGAGCGGCGATGAAGCGGCCGCACGCGAAGGAGGAGACATCGGCCGGAGGCGTGGTCTATCGCCTCGTCGAGGGAGCGCCGTTGTATCTGCTCATTCGCGATAGCTATCGCAATTGGGGCTTCCCCAAGGGTCACGTCGAAGAAGGTGAGATGCCAGACGGTGCCGCCTTGCGAGAGGTGAGCGAGGAGACGGGACTCTGTGACCTCGCGGTGCGCGGCCTGATCGAAACCATCGATTGGCATTTCCGCTTTCGTGGGAAGTTGATTCACAAGGTCTGTCACTTCTATTTGATGGAGACCGGGGAATCGTCGACGTCGCCGCAACGGACAGAGGGAATCACGGCCTGTCGCTGGTTGCCCTTTGGCGCCGCCGAGGCGCTGATCTCGTACGCCAACGCGCGGGAGGTGCTGCGTAAAGCGCGCGTACTGCTTCCGACGATCACGACGTCCCCCTCAACGAATTGACGGCGCGAAGTATGAGCGCAGCCCCTGCCGCGGTGACGAGCGCGCCATCCATTCTGATCTACGCGCAACGGGACCGCGCGCGTTCGATGGCGCGCAGCATTTTCCCACGGCGCCGACACCGCGTGGTCCTCACGCGAACGGCGGTGACCTTCGAGCAGGCGTTCCGCGAATCGCTCATCGATGCGGCGATCGTGGATGTCGGAGCAGGCGCGGCCTCCGGCGAGGACGCGCTCCGCGTAGCCCGAATGGCGAGTGAGTTCCCCAGCGTGCCGTTCTTCGGATTGCTTTGCTTGCGCGCATCCGACGCGCCTGCGCTATCGCAATGCGTAGCGCACGACTTTTCCGATGTCCTCGTCGAGGGCGTCGACGATTCGGTCGCGCGAGAGATTGTAAACCGCGAAACGTTCAGCGCGCGATTTGCGCGCGCGCTCCACGATCCTCCCGATGCGCTCTCTCTGTCGTCGCCGTTGCAGCAGGCCACCTGGCGTTATGTCGTAGGCAGCGCCGGACGCGGCGTTCGCACCGATGCCCTCGCGAAATCGCTCCGGGTTACGCGTGAGCACTTGAGTCGAACGTTTTCGGCGGAAGGGCGCCCAAATCTCAAGCGCGTGATCGATCTCGTTCGCCTTCTCGCGGCTGCCGAGTTGGCCAAGAATCCGGGGTACGATGTACGGGACGTCGCGAAGGTGTTAGGCTTCGCGTCGCCGTCGCACTTGTCTACAACGGCGCAGCGGATCGTCGGAACGAAGCCTGCGTCGCTCAGCCGCCTTCGAACGGTCGATCTCATCGAGCGATTCGCACGAGGTCACGGACGCAGTCGCCGAGTGTAGGCGCCCGATTCGCGACTGCATCAGGGGGACGTAGCTGCAACGGGAGTGGCCAAGGTGTCCTCATCTTCGGATGTACGCTGCCGCTCGAGATAAACGATGTAACCGGCAAGCAATCGCCCAACGTGATGGGTTCGTTTCAATAGATCTCCGTGCGCAGTGAGCGAGAGGAGGTCCGCATGGCGAAGAATCGCAAGCTGAGTTTCGAGGCGGAGCAGGTCTCGTTTGGCGGCGCGATACAGTTGCCGCTGCTCCGGGGCTGTATACCGTCCATAACCTTCGGCTACATGGCTGGCGACCGCGAGCGCGGTAACGATCAGCGCGTCCGTAGCCGTCTTCGTCTCTCGACGGGCGCTGTGCTTGACGATCCGAAGCACCTCGCCAGCGAGGGCGACGGCCTCTTGCCAGACTTTGAGGTCCCTCACGCCACCTGCCATGGGCCGCAACATGGCAGCACGAATCGGAGTCTTTGGTACCAATAGAATGCGGCACGTTTCGAAGGCACGCGTGGCATTCGGGGAGGCCTCGAAATGCTGAGTGTGTCTTGCAAGAATCCTCGCTTGTGATATTTTTCACAAGCCCTCCGCCCCTCGTCTGCTGGCCAAATCCGGACCCTCAGTATGGCAACCGAAACGACGCTCCGACCTGGTGAGATCAAAGACATCCTGCTTCGCGAAATCGAAGCGGCTGACTTACACGAATTGGACGTCGAAGAAGTCGGCACTGTTCTCGAGGTGAAGGACGGCATCGCCCGCATTTACGGCCTGCAGAAAGCGATGGCCGGCGAGATGCTCGAGATTCGCTCGTCCGAGACGGGGAATGCGGTCACCGCATTGGCGCTGAACCTCGAAGAAGACAACATCGGCGCCGTCATCCTCGGTGACTATCTCCAGCTCAAAGAGGGCGACGAGGTCCGGCGCACGGCGCGCGTGCTCGAGGTGCCCGTCGGTCCATCGCTCGTTGGACGCGTCGTCGACGCGCTCGGGACGCCGATCGATGGCCAGGGCGATCTCCATGCGCAGTTCACGCGCAAGGTGGAATCGGGCGCCCCTGGCATCATCGTTAGGCAACCCGTGAAGGAGCCGCTGCAGACTGGTATCAAGGCGATCGATTCCATGATTCCGATCGGCCGCGGCCAGCGCGAGCTCATCATCGGCGACCGTGGCACCGGAAAGACCGCCGTCGCCGTCGACACGATCATCAATCAGAAGGGCCAGGGCGTGATCTGCGTGTACGTCGCGATCGGCCAAAAGGCGTCGACCGTCGCGTCGGTTGTCCAGCGGCTGCGCGAGACCGGCGCGATGGAATACACCATCGTCGTGAACGCGTCCGCGTCCGACCCGGCGCCCATGCAGTACATCGCCCCGTACTGCGGCTGCGCGATGGCCGAATACTTCATGTACAACGAGGGACGTCCCACGCTGTGCGTCTACGACGATCTGTCGAAGCAAGCGGCGGCGTATCGACAGCTGTCGCTCGTGCTGCGGCGTCCGCCGGGTCGCGAGGCATACCCTGGTGACGTGTTCTATCTCCACTCACGACTGCTCGAGCGCGCCGCGAAGCTTCGTGAAGACGCGGGCGTGGTCGATGGTAACATTCTCAAGCCCGGTGGCTCACTGACGGCGCTGCCGATCATCGAGACGCAGGCTGGCGACGTGTCGGCGTACATCCCCACGAACGTCATCTCGATTACGGACGGTCAGATCTTCCTCGAGGCCGACCTCTTCTTCGCCGGTGTACGTCCCGCCATCAACGTCGGCATCTCGGTGTCGCGCGTCGGTGGCTCGGCGCAGGTGAAGGCGATGCGAAAGGTCGCCGGTCGTTTGCGTTTGGATCTCGCGCAGTATCGTGAGCTCGAGGCCTTCGCGGCATTCGCATCGGATCTCGATGCGGCCACGAAACGGCAGCTCGACCGCGGCGCGCGCACGGTGGAAGTGCTGAAGCAGGGTCAGTACCAGCCGATGCCCGTCGATCAGCAGGTCATGATCATTTACGCCGTGACCAACGGCTTCCTCGATGACGTGCCAACGCAGGAAGTGCGGAACTGGGAGCGCGGTTTCCTCGAGTTCATGAACGCCAGCTTCCCGCAAGTTGGCGACGGGCTTCGTCAGGCGAAGGATCTGAGCAAGGAGCTCGAAGCGGATCTGCGCCGCGGCATCGAGGCATACAAGAAGACCACCGGCACGCGCGACGCGAAGCCGACTGTCGAAGCAGCTGTTCGTTAGGCACTCGGCTCACGGCGCACCAGCACCCACCGAGCCTCGATAAATGGCAAAGGGACGCGAGCTCAAAGGCCGCATCAAGTCCGTCGAGAACACGCGCAAGATCACGCGCACGATGGAGATGGTCGCGACGTCAAAGATGAAGCGGGCAATGGACCGCGTCGTCGGCGCGCGGCCGTACGCGCAAGCGTTAGGCGAGGTGATGTCTCGGCTCTATTCGCCGGAGCTCGCTGAGCGATTTCCGCTGCTTCGCCAGCCCACCAACACGCGACGCGCGGCGATTCTCCTCATCACCGCGAATCGCGGATTGTCGGGTCCCTTCAACGCGAATCTGATTCGCGAGAGCCGTGGCCTCATCGGGCAGCTCGAGCGCGATGGCGTCGAGGTGGAGCTGCACACCGTTGGCCGGAAAGGCTTGGGATACTATCGCTACATCGGCCGAGAAATCGCGTCGAGCCGCATCGATATCGGTGACCGCCCAACGGCGCAGAATGCCGCCGAGCTCGTCGATGACCTGATGGCGGCGTTTGCAAATGGCCGTCTCGATGCCGTGTACATCGTACAGGCGCACTTCAAGTCCGCGATCTCGACGCCGCCCACGACGGTAAAGATTCTGCCGGTCACGCCGCCCGATGCGAGCGAGGGCAAACAGCATGACTATCTGCTCTATCCCTCGGCAGAAGAGATTCTCTCGTCGCTCTTGCCGGCGTACGTCCGCAACATGGTGTATCGCGCGCTCGTCGAGAACGTTGCCGCCTTTTACAGCGCGCAACGGACGGCGATGAAGAACGCCACGGATAACGCGACCGATATGCTGAACATCCTTCGGCGGACATACAATCGCGCGCGTCAGGCGAACATCACGCAGGAGATCGCGGAGATCGTCGGCGGAGCGGCTGCCTTGTAAGGCTGACGCGACCCCTCAGATAGCAAGAACGCAGCAACACCGAGTGGACTCACGGAGCGAACATGGCCGCGACAACGGCGATAAAGAACATCGGTAAGGTCGTGCAGGTCATCGGACCTGTGCTCGACGTGGAATTCGAAGCCGAGCATCTGCCCGAGCTGTACAACGCCCTCGACGTCATCGGCAAGGCGGAGTCGGGTGAGGAGATTTTCGTCGTCGTCGAGGTCCAGCAGCATATCGGCCGGAATCAGGTGCGCGCGGTGGCCATGTCGTCCACCGACGGCGTGGAGCGCGGATTCGAGGTCGTGGACACCGGTGGTCCGATAACGGTGCCCGTCGGCGAGACGGCGTTAGGCAGAATTCTCAACGTCGTTGGAGACCCTGTCGACAACGGCGCGCCGATTCCGAAGGACGCGCCACGTTGGCCGATCCATCGCAAGCGCCCGGACTTCGTGAACCTCGAGCCGAAGACGGAGATCTTCGAGACGGGCATCAAGGTCATCGACCTGATCGCTCCCTTCGTGAAGGGTGGAAAGATCGGTTTGTTCGGCGGCGCGGGCGTTGGCAAGACCGTCGTCATTCAGGAATTGATCAACAACGTCGCCAAGGGCCATGGCGGCAAGTCCGTGTTTTGCGGCGTGGGCGAGCGCACGCGCGAGGGCAACGACCTTTATCTCGAGTTCAAGGAGGCAAACATCCTTGGCCAGGTCGCCCTGATCTACGGTCAGATGAACGAGCCACCGGGTGCGCGTCTGCGTGTCGGGCTAGCGGGTATCACGGTGGCGGAGTACTTCCGCGATACCGAAGGCGCCGACGTGCTTGTCTTCATCGACAACATCTTCCGATTCACGCAGGCCGGTTCGGAAGTCTCCGCGTTGCTTGGCCGCATGCCGAGCGCCGTCGGCTATCAGCCGACGCTGGCGACGGAGATGGGTGATTTGCAGGAGCGGATCACGTCAACGCGTACGGGCTCGATCACGTCAGTGCAAGCGATCTACGTTCCGGCCGACGACATCACCGATCCCGCGCCGGCGACTGCCTTTGCGCACCTCGACGCCACCGTCGTGTTGTCCCGGGCGATCACGGAGCTGGGCATCTACCCCGCCGTCGATCCGCTGTCGTCGTCGTCGCGTATTCTCGATCCGCAGTTCATTGGCGAGCGTCACTACAAGGTGGCCACGGAAGTCCAGCGCATTCTGCAGCGCTACAAGGAGCTGCAGGACATCATCGCCATCCTGGGCATGGACGAGCTGTCCGAGGAAGACAAGCGTATCGTGGCGCGCGCGCGGCGCGTGCAGCGCTTCATGTCGCAGCCGTTCGCGGTCGCGCAGCAGTTCACCGGCATCGTCGGCAAGTACGTCAAGCTCGAGGACACCGTGTCGTCGTTCGAGCGGCTCGTCTCGGGTGAGTTCGACAACCTGCCCGAGCAGGCGTTCTTCATGGCCGGCGCTATCGAGGACGTCGCCGAGAACGCGAAGCGACTGGCTCAGGGTTGAGTATTCGTTGACATGCTCACCGTAACGGTCATCTCACCCGAGGCTGTGCTCTTTGAAGGAGAGACGGACGCCGTGGTCGCGCCGGCGTTCGATGGCGAGGTCGGTATCCTCACCGGCCACGCGCCGATGATGACACTCCTCGGCAAAGGCACTCTTCGCGTGGGAAGCGGAGGCGGGAGCAAGCGCTTCAGCGTGGAGGGCGGCTTTCTCCAGGTGGTGGAGAATCAGGTGCGCGTGGTGACGGAGCGCGCTTCGGCGGGGTAGTGCTGGGTGCCAGGTTCTCGGTGCTCGGTGCTCGGTGCTACGGAACACCGAGCACCGAGCACCTAACACCACGTTCTCTACGCTGCTGCTTTCCCTTCCTGTCCAGCATCACTCTTTGCTACCGCCGGTGTGGCGACGACTACACCTGCCGACCGCGGCGAGCGCTGCAAGGCCACGATGTTGTCCCACGTCGCGAGCAACTCCGCATTGTTCTGAATCACCGGTCGAACGAGTGTGTCGATCACGCGCACCAGCTGAACGGCGCGCTCGCCGCCCTTCACGATCGCCTCGGTGGTTCCAACGCGCCGCCCGAGTTGTGCGGAGCGCTGGTCGATGGCATCGCGCAGTGCCTTCGTGGCGTTGCTCAACTGATCCACGAAGTTCGCCGCGAACCCGCGTGCCACGAACTGCGGCCCGAGCACCTGGAGGGCCGTCACCATCGCGTCGCCTGACGCCGCCAGTCGCTCATTGTCGACATCGGAGGGCGGCAACACGAAGGTGATTTCCGTACCGTTCATCTCGAGCTTCAACGTGCGACTCATCCGAACGATGGGCTTGAGATGGGCCTCGCGCAGATTCTCTTTAGCTCGGCGAATCTCCGTCGTCTGCACGCGCGACTGCTTCGTGATCGCCGCCTGCGCCGCGGCATTTGCCGTGAGCTCCCCGACCACCACCTCGAGCTCTTGCCGGAGCGTCTCGAGCTCGGCAAGGTCGCTCTTGGGCGCGTACTCGCCGAGGAAGCCGAGCACGCGACGTGCCCACTGCAGGACCTTCGTCTTCAGCTTATCCATTTCCCGTTCCTCACTGAGACGTTGTTGGACGCGTGGAACCCTCCCCGCTAGCGTGCGCGTCCATCGCGCCAGCGCGAATGCGCTTGACACCCTGTTGTCGAGGTGGATTTGTGCTGCCGGAGCTGCGCCCGCTTTGCCGTAGTGCTGATACGTGGATAAAGACACCGCCACGCAGGAAAAGCAGTACTCGGTTCCCGTTTTTTAATCTTTCGCTGGTCTGTATAGAGAAACGATGGAACCTCGTGAATGCTTAGTCGACTTTCATAAAATCTTTTTCGTCGCGCTCCGACCGTGTCACACGATAGGGACAGAAAAGCCTGCCACGGTTTCGCCGAGTCTTCCGTTGTATAAAGACACCGGAATTCAAAAAAGTGATATGTTGGTCTCCCTTCCGAGTTTCTTCGCGTTAGGGCTCCTAGCGAAGGACGCTGGAACCGCTGACACTGCGCTAGAGATCACTGACGCGGTCCCTGTGCGGGGCTCGCCCTTGGAGAGCCCAGGTTCTTCGGACGCGAATGACGCCAATGTGAAGCGAATCCAACCCGATGGCGTAACGACGCTGTCGAGCAGTTCTTGTCTCGCGATTTGGTTGAGAACTCGAGAGGCTGAGCACACTCAGCAGGCGCGAACATCGCGACCGCTCACTTTCAAATTCCGACTCGCCACCCGCGAGTGATGCCTGGGCGCGGAAGGTTGGATTCGCCTCCGTTCGCGCCATTAGCGTCCCCATAACTCTCCAAGTCCGCGCTCCCGTGGGCTCAGTGCCGTGTCAGTGGTCGCCAGCGCCTCGTGAAAAACGCTGGAAGGAATGGTGCGAAGGGATGAGCGCCAATTGCAGATGCTGCAGGTCGTCTTGGAAATACTGAAGGTCGTCTTGCAAATGCCGACGCGCATCTTGGAAATACTGGCGCGCATCTTTGAAGTGCTGACGCGCATCTTGGAAATGCTGACGCGCGTGTTGCACATACCGATGCGTCTCTTGGAAATACTGGCGCTCGTCTTCGCAACGCCGGAGCGGCTCGTGTAAATGCTGCAACGCCTCTCGGCAATACTGGAGCTCGTCCGGAAAATGCTGACGTCTCCTCAGCAGTGCTGACGTGCATCTCCGCAATGCTGAAGCACGTCGCGAAAATGCTAGAGCGCGCTGCGGAAATATTGGGTCGGCCGCGAAAAATGCTGGAGTGCGTTCTACGAACGCCGGAGGGGATCGTACAAACGCTGGCGCCCGTCTCACGCATACTGGTGTGCGTCGTACGAACGCTGAAGGTCCTCGCAGAAACGCTGGAACTCGTGGTAGAAACGCTGCAGGACGTTGGACAAAGACGCGAGCCGCTGACGCAAACGCTGGAGCCTGCCGAGCGAACGCTGGAGCCGATCGCGCGTGCGCTGCAGCGCATCATGCGAGGGCGGACGCGCGTTATCAGTTCGCTGTCGTCAGTTGGATAAACCTGATTGCCTCTTGAACCGAACGGGCGGTCGATCGTGTAAAGCCTGTTGCCGATCGGAGAAATGCTGCGGTCGTCCGTACAAATGCTGCTGTCGTCCGTGCAAACGCTGCGGTCGTCCGTGCAAATGTTGACGTCGATCATACAGATTGGGGCGTCGATCGCGCTGGCTCGGCGGTCGATCGATCCGATAGGGCCGTCGATTGCGTGGACATGATGATCGCTTGGCCTCACCCCTTGCTCTATTGTGCAAATCCTGCAGTCGATCGTGCGATCATGACTGCCGATCTGCTTTCCGAGACAGTCGATTAGCCAAATACCGGCGTCGCTGGGGCGAGCTCGATCGTCGCTTGTGCAAGTTTGATTGCCGGTCGAACGCATTCTCGCGTCGATCCTGCCAATGCGGTCGCCGATCCTGCAAACGAGATTGTCGGTCGAAACAACAGTGCCGTCAATTGCCGCAGCGCTGCAGTGGATGGCGCAAACCCGGCAGTCGATTGACCGTTCAGCGCTGGCGGTGTGTCCGACGCCAACGTCGATCGTGCGAAGGTGGCGGTCGATCGAGTAATCGGAATCGCCAACCGCCCGCAGGTCAGCGCCGATTGCTCTCCGCCCTCTATTTCTAAAACGGAAAATCGGGCTGTCCGTGCAAGAGGCAGTTTCTGCCGAGCACGCGTGCGAGCCGTGCCGCGCTACGGATGGCGAGCATCGTGTGGATGGCGTCATGCATATAAAGACGCCGGAATCGAAAAACTTGCTATTTCTTCTGCGGCGCCTTCATGGCGTCGTCTTGCGAGTCCCGGGGGGGCAGAGCGCTAGCCAACCCGCCGCGCTCTCGTCGCCCGCTCGCGTAAGGCGAACGAGTGCCAAACGTCTGGCTATTCGTCCGCCGATCACCATATTGGGTGGCAAGCCCGGTGTAAGCCCGCTCGTTATGGCGTCGATGAAGGCCCTCGTGAGGGAAGGTGACGGATGCGCGCGCTCTTCGCGGTGGCGGCCGCTTCCTTATCTATCACACAATTGCCATCGGCGAGCTTTGCGCAAAGCGGTAGCGTCTCGGGGCTCGTGTTTGGTGCAGACTCTCAGCCCTTGGTGCGTGCATCACTCCGCATCACCGGCACGCGGCTTTTGACCGAGGCCGGCCCAGACGGCAGGTTCGTTCTCGTCAACGTGCCCTCTGGTCGCCAGACACTCGATGTCCGGCGGCTCGGCTATGAGCCCATGGTAGTCCCAATCGACGTGCGCGCCGGCGACACGCTGCGTCTACGGGTGATACTGGCCGCGGTAGCGCAGGAGCTCGACACCGTCGCGGTGAATAACGCGGGGCCCGCACCGTTGCGTGATTTCGAGGAACGACGCGCCCATGGTCCCGGAGTGTTCTTCACTCGGGACGACATCACCCGCATGCAACCGCGGCAGGTCACGGACGTTCTCAGGCGCGTGCCGGGAGTGCAGGTGCGGACCGTCAACGGCACCTATGGCGACAATTACGCCGTAAATATGCGGGGAAGCCGGTGCTCGATGATGTTCTACGTCAACGGCAGCCCACTGCCGTCGCAGTCGGACATCTCGATCAACCACTACGTCGCGGTCGAAGACGTGGTGGCGATCGAAGTGTACTCGCCGGCGGAGATGCCGCCCCAGTTCAACTCCACGACGTACAGCGCGCGCTGTGGTCTCGTCGGGATCTGGACGCGAAGCGGCAAGTAATACGCGCGCAATTAACGTGTGCTGCTGATCAGCGACGGGTAGCCACTCACTTCGTCACGTCCGTCTGCGTCCCGCCCTCGTCGAGGAAGCTGAACGCGCCGAAGGCGCGGGCGGCGGTGAACGCGGCGCCGGCAATGAAGGCAGCCATCAACCAGCTGCGCCTCTTGTCGAGCGTTCGCTCCGTTACCCGTGTCAACGCCAATCGAGGGAAGGTGACCGACTCGCGATTCCAAAGCGTGGGTCCCACGCCGCGCTGATCGACACGCAGCAGCAGCACGCGCCAGTTCGCTCCATCGGCATCTGCAATCACTCCTTCCACCTCGGTCGCGCCTGGACCGATCTTTGTCGCCATGGCGACGGTGCCGGTGTCGGTGAGCTCAGCAACGATGCGAGTGCCCGCCACCGGTACGGGGGTCGTGAGCGGGCGTTGAGTATAGCATGCGCTCAACCATGCCACGCCAAAGCAGGAGAGCGAAAAAATGCGGATCGAGCGGAAGCTGCGGAGCTCGGGCACGCGGTGTCTGTGGTTTCGGGATGAGGAGAAACGAGAAACGACCGGCCGGCGATTGCCGGACCGGTCGTTCTCGTTAGATGTGAAACTCAACACTTGTTCGGATCATCCCAGTTCCGAAGCGGCGCGGGACCTGTCGTTCCCGTAGGATATGCCGAGGGGAGCGGGATGTTCGGATTGGAGACGCGCTCAGCGGAGCTATACGGCAGACGACCGGGGATCTCGGTCGCCGATCCGAACGGCGTTAGCTGCGGAATGCAGGTGCGCTTATAGTCGGACCAGACCTCGATGTTTTGAAACATCGCGATGTACTTCTCGGTCATCACATCCTGGAATGTGACCGCCGCCAGTGCGGGCATTCCAACCGCTGTGCGAACGGCATTGACGAACGGCAGCGCTGCCGCGGCGCCGTTGAGCTGATACTGCGCCTCTGCCTGAATGAGCTGGTTCTCAGCCCACGTGACCAGAGGTTGAGGGAAGTTGGGCGCGCGCCGCACGGAGGCGTTGATGACTGACGCTGCCCCGCCGCCAACGACGACCGTATTCTGATCCATTCCACGGAATTGGCCGGCCGAATTTGGATCGAAGTACGCGGCCAGACGCGGGTCATTACGCGACTGGAGGATTTGAATCAGAGCGTTCCCCGCGACCAAATCCTGACGCGAGTTGAGGAACTCGTACCAGATGTTCGCATCTTGGTCGAGCGTACTTCCATGGAACGATCGGAAGTCACCCGGTGCCTGCCCGTTCATGGCCTGTGACGCACTCGTGGTACCCGTCGGAGCCTCAGCGATGCCCTTCTGAGCGGCGGCAAGCGCTTGGGTGTAGGCAGCATTCCCGTTGCGCTCCACCAGATGCAAGTAGAACCGGGCCTTGATCGTATTCGCCGCCGCAATCCAGCGCGAGATCTCCTGAGCGCGTGTGGGAAGCGGACTGCGGCCGCAGTACACCAGATCAGACGGCTCGCAGGCGCCGGTCGTTGACGCAGCCTGAAGCAGTGCAATCCCTTCGTCCAAACGTGTCTGCACCGTTGCGTAGATCTGCTGCTGCGGATCGAGCTTCGGCGTCAGGATGGAGGGATTGAGGGCTTCGCTATAGGGCAGGTCTCCCCACACCGAAGTTGCTTCGCCCATCGTGAATCCTTCCCACACCTTGGCGATGCCCTCGAGAAACTTGTCTCCCGAGGCATTTGCCGACGCTTGGATCGTACGGAGCGCGAGCAACCCATTCCCGGTATAGAATCCGCTCATCACCCCAGTGATGTCGCTCTCGGACTGTCCGTACTGAGTGGCCCACGTCAACTGCTGGTTGTTGCTTCCAATGAGCTGTTGGGTATAGATGCCCGCGGATCGTGCGAGCTGGCCTTCCAGCCGCGTCCACGTGCCGGCCTGAAACGCGATCAGCAACTGCAACGGAGTCGCCTGCGTTGCCTGATTGGGATTTTGTGTGAGGCCGGGTCCACTGAGAAAGTCTTTGCACCCGGCCGTGGCCAGCACCAGGCCGAGGCCGACCACTACTCTCATGCTCTTCATCGTAGCGTCCTCGGTTTAGCGATGGAGGGAAACTGACACGACCATTCCACGCGTCAGCGGAGTGTTGTACCAATCGATGCCGCGATTCGCGTTCAGGGCGCCGCCGAGATTCGTCTCCGGATCGGTGCCGCTGTACCGCGTCCAGAGCTTCAGATTGCGGCCGGAAAGCTTCACGTCCATTGCGCTGATGCTGCCAACGCGCTGTAGCCACGCCTGTGTGAACGTGTAGGCGATGGAGAGTTCGCGCAGACGCGTGTTGGTTGCATCCTCGAGACGCGTAGTGATCGGGCCACCGGTCGCGCCCTGACCGCCGCCTAACGCGCCGGCGCTGAACCATTGTTCGCCGATGACGACGCCCTTGCCCGCGCCCGGACCAACGACAGGTCCGTTCAGGACATCGCACGTCTTGTTCTGACAGAGCATGTCCTGCCCGAACGTGCGCGTCTGGCCGCGGATCTCGGTGTCCTTGTGCGTGCCGTACTGGTACATGGAAGAGCGGGTCATGTTGAGCACGTCGCCGCCATGTCGGTGGTCGATGAACGCGCTGAAGGTGACGCCCTTGACGCGAACATTCGCGTTGATGCCCGCCGTCCAATCCGGCCACGGATTGCCGATCGCGCGCTCGGTCGGGTCGGTGATCGGGAAACCGTTCGCGGCGATGTAGAGGGCACCGTCCGGCGCGCCCTGGCAGGCAGCGCCGACGTTGTTCACGATACTCTGAAACGTGACATTCGTTAGCCCACGTCCGCAGCGCGCGAAATCCTGACTCCGCCACACGCCCAACGGGTAGCCGACTTGCGCGAAGGTTGCCTGGCCCGAGAAAGACGAACCAATGCCGGTGGTGCAGCGCGGGACCTTGGCTTCTGGTCCGCAGTTCTCCGCCGTGGGCATCGGCACCGTTCCCTGCAACTGCGCGTCGATCGCGCCAAGACTGGTGACGACGTTACGGTTGCGACCCCAATTGCCACCGAGCTCGATCCCGAAATCACGTCGGTCGATGGGACGATAGCTCGTCGTAACTTCCCAGCCCTTATTGCTCAGCTGACCCGCATTGAGGTTCACCGACGTGTAGCCGGTCGATGGCGGAAGGGGCACGCTGAAGATCACGTCCTCCGACTTGGACGTGTAATTCGTGACCGAAAGATCGGCCTTTCCATGGTAGAGACTCAGATCGACGCCGGACTCGAACTCACGCACACGCTCCGGCTTGATGTCGGGGTTGCCTTTCGTGGTAGAAGCGTAGAGCCCTCCGATGCCGTTCAGCGTGGGTGCCTGGATCGAACCCGGACTGAAATCGGCAACTGCAGTGGTCGAGAAGACGTCCTGCGTGGCATACAGCGGTGGCTGCTGACCGCTCTCGCCGTAGGCTGCGCGGATCTTACCGAAGCTCAGGAACTTCTCGGGTATCTGGAAGAACTTTGTGAAGCTCCAAGCCGCCGTGGCACCCGGATAGCTCGCGCGCTGATGGCCAAGGCCGAATGCGGAGTTGCCATCGTTCCGGAGGCGACCCGTGAGGAACAGCTGATCGTACATCTCCAGGTTCAACTGGCCGAAGTAGCCGTCGGCGCGACGTTTCTGCTCGGCATCCGACGGCACCGTACGCGACACCGTGTTGGCGAGCTTGAACGGCTGCGGCGCGATCCAGGTCTGGCCAACAACGTCGACCTGGCGGAAGTAGGTCTCGTTGAGGTTCTGACCCAGCGTCAGCGTCGCGTTGATCGCGTTCGTGAGGCTGCGCGTGCCGGTGACCGTGAGGTTGTGATCGATGATGCGATCGTAGAACTGCCACCGCTCGATTTGTCCGCCATTGAGGCCGGAGCTGGCCTGGGCATAGGCATAGGTGCGATCGTCACCATTGTAGTCGCCGCCCAGTGTCCAATTCAGCGTGACCCACGACAGCGGCCGCCAGTTCGTGTTGACGTTTCCGAAGAACCGTCCAGTCTGTGCCTCGAGGTCATCCTGATTGATGGCATAGAACGGATTGTCGAAGCCACGGCTCGTCGCGAACGCCGTCGGTCCTGGGTTCGGGAATCGCCACGAGCGATGGAGACCCGTCACCGGATCGAGATACTGCTGGGCGTTGAAATCGGGTGGCTGGCGCTGCGCATTGAGCGTGAGGCCGTTGATCGAGTTGCCGCGATCCACGCCGCTGGCCGCCGTCTGCACATACGAGCCGCTGGCGCCGATAGTCAGGTTCTCGAGGGCGCGATGAGATCCGTTGAAGCGAACGGTGTAGCGCTTCAGGAAATCATTATCGCCGACGATGAAGCCATTGTTGTTGAGCGCACCGGCTGAGAGATAGAAAGTCGTGCGCTCGGTGCCGCCGGACGCCGAGATATTGTTGTCCCAGATCTTACCGGTCTCGTAGATCTCTTTGGCGTGATCGTAGGTGGGCGTGCCAGCTGGAATGAGCGGTCCCCACGAGAAGAAGCTCGAGTTGATTGTGCAGTTGGTCGTGGTGCACTGGCTGGACACACCGCCCGAGCCAACTCCATACATGCGCTGAAACGGCACAGTCCTGATCGGGGTGTCCGCCTGGTAGGAGCTGCGGAAATTCCACTGCGTCGTGCCGGCGTGACCACGCTTGGTGGTGATAAGGATCGCGCCCGCCGATCCCGCGCTCGCGCCATAAATGGAAGCGGCGGCGGCGCCCTTCAGAATCTCCATCGATTCGATGTCATCGGGATTGATGTCCGCCGCGCGATTCTCTGCGGGAGCTCCGGAGAGAACGCCGCCGTGCGTGGCATTGCTGATCACCACGCCATCGACAACGAAGATGGGCTGACTGGTGCCGAAGCTCTTCGCACCGCGAATCTGAATCGCCGTCGAGGCGCCAGCGTCGCCGCTCGCCTCGTTGATCACGACGTTCGGAATCTTTCCGGCGAGCGCCGTAACGAGGTTCGGCTCGTTCGCGCGTTGAACATCCTCGCCAGTGACCGAAGCGCGCGCCGTTCCAAGCTGCTCGGCAACGCTCTGCGTGCCCGCGCCAGTGACGACGACCTCACCAAGGCGAAGGGGATCTGCTTGCAAGGTGAAGTTGCGAACGATGTTGTCGCCGGAGGCCAGAACGATGGTCGCGGTTTGGGCGCGCCGACCAATCGATCGTGCCACGAGCGACACCTGCTGTCCATGGGCACGTGCTGCGGGTACGATGAGGCGGTAGCTACCGTCTTGAGCATACGTCCCGATCATATTCAGCTCGGGAATCGTGATGTTGGCGACGGTGAGCGCCTGTCCCGTCTCGTCGGTGACTCGACCGGTTACCGTAACGGGTTGTTGCGAACTTGCGAAAGCCGGAAATGCGACTACCAGCGCCAATCCTGCAACGCACCATCGTAGGTGCCGCAACAGAGCTGTCATGCTCTTCTCCTGGAAGGGGACGTGCTTACACACGGTTCCTACCGGTACGCATTACGACGCGCCCGTATTGAAACCGGCGACGACTAGTAACAACTCACGGTGGTCCTTCGGTCACATCGCAAGGCCGGATGACCACCGCGGCGCCAAACTAGTGATGGGACCCGATATCGGAAAGATTGAGTTCGCATGAATTTGCGCCGTGAGGGGTTAGGCGCTCCGCGCTGCCCAACCGCCTTCACCGAAATGACTCGACGAGCGGCGACTGTTGCTCCCACTCAACACCGTCCCGCCATCTGTTTTTGATTCTTCGTCTACAGAGGTCAGGTGAGCGAGCGCCCTTCAATAGAGGTTTGGCGCACGCATTGCCTCATGCGCAGCGAACTCTCGCGGGGAATAAGGAGATGCCGTTCGGCAAGTTGTGGTGGGGCATGGCGGCGTGCGCCGCTCCGATCCTCGGAGTCGCACAGACCCTCGGCGCACAAATGCCGGGTTCGCCAGTGCTGCAGAACGCGTGGGCAAATCCGGGACTGACGGCGGCATTCAACTTCTCGCACCTCAGCGGCGCATCGTCATACGCCGGTGCCGTGGCCTGGTCACCAGGATCGGCTCGCTTTCAATTGAGTGGTGGTGTGGGCGCTCAAACGCGGTCGAACTCGTCGACGAGCGCGGCCTACGGTGTCCGACTGAATGTCCCCGTCATCGGCGCAACGAGCAGCTTGGGTGTCAGCCTATTCGCCGGATATGGGGCGATCAGCGGGGGGACAATCGACAGCAGCGTGACCAAGGCCCTCATACCCATTGGAGCGACCGTTGGCTTTCGCAAAGCAATCGGCGAGACCCACGGCTTATCGATTTATGCGTCGCCCGTTTACGAGGCGGTCAACCGAGGGGGCGGGGCATCGAATGTAGGAATCTTTCGCGGAGACGTTGGGTTGGACGTCGGGATCACTTCGGCGATTGGATTGACGCTGGGAGTGGAATTTGGGGGGAGCCAGCCGCAGGGATCGGGGAAACCGTCGGGGACAGCTTTCGGCGGCGCAATATCTTACGCCATCGGCTCACACCGCTAAATGGCTTGTATCTTGCCCTCCTAGCTATTCCGGCGCGGTGTCGCGTTGTGAAACCCTCCGAGACACGACTGACATGCAGGACACCGACTTGCCGCCAATCCTGGTGGTCGACGATAATCACGACAATGCCGAGATCATTCGTCAGTACCTCGAGATTCGCGGATATCCGATAACCGTCGCGCACAACGGCGATGAAGCGTTGGCACTGTTCGAGACGGTGCGGCCGGCGCTCGTGCTGCTCGACGTGATGATGCCTGGTCGCGACGGCTGGGAAGTTTGCCGCATCATGAAGCAGCACCCCACTCTCGGTAAGAGTGTTCGCATCGTGATGGTGACCGCGTTAGGAGAGTGGGAGGACAAGCGCGAGGCTCTTCAGCTCGGCGCGGACGATTACGTGGAGAAGCCCTTCGATCTGCCCACACTCGCAACGACGGTGCAGCGAAACCTGGCGATGCGCAGTGCGATGGCGTCGTGATGCTGCCGTAGAGGCGGAATGAGCGATTTCATCCTCCTCACCGACAGCGACGATCCATCCATCACGGCCGCAGTCGGCCAGCTGGAATCGTGGAGCGCGCAACGTGTCGACGCATCGCAATTGGTAGACGCGAGCGCCGAGTCGGGCGTGCGCGCTCTGCTCATCACGACGTCCGACCCCACGTTGCTGCGGACCGCGACCGAGCGGGCGCACGGCATCGGGATTCCAGTCATCATCGGCTGCGTCGACGACACTGGGCGGCGGCGGGCGGTGGAGCTCAAGGCGGAAGAGTGGTATCGGATTCCTGCCACTCCCGAGGAGATCGCCGCGCGAGTGCACTCGGCGGTGAGTCGCGGCACGGCGAGCAGTGCCGCGCTCGCGGATCGGGTGGAGCGGGTGGAGTACGAAGAGATGCTCCACGACGCCATGACGGGCTTGCCAACGCTCCCTGTGATGATCGAACGCTCACGGGCGTTGTTCAAGGAGCGAGGTGAGCTCGTCGTCTTGTATCTGAACTTCGTGCGCTACTCGAAGATCGAAGAGATCTACGGATGGGAGAAGCTCGACGCCGTCCTAGAGACCACATCGGCCGCGGTGCGCGAGTTTCTCGACGATACGGCGGCGCCGAGCAATTCGCGGCTGATGGTGAGCTTCACCAACGACGACGATTTCATCTTTTTCCACGTGCCCGCGGCCGGCGTCGCTGCAGCCACGGATAGTGAAATCACGGACATGGTGGCGCGGTTGCAGCGCCACGTCGCCGGCCGGATCGAAGCGCAGCATGGCGACGACATCGCGGCACTGTTTGACATTTATGTCGGGCGGTCGCACGTCTATTACAACCCGAAGATCCGCCTCGAGCGGCTGATCTACCGCGGAATACGTGAAGCCGCAAAGGCGGCGCGAAGCATCGAAGAGCGCGATCGCGCCCGCCGTGTCGCGGAC
This sequence comes from Gemmatimonadaceae bacterium, assembly GCA_045804225.1. Taxonomy (GTDB): domain Bacteria; phylum Gemmatimonadota; class Gemmatimonadetes; order Gemmatimonadales; family Gemmatimonadaceae; genus AG2. The sequence goes on along the minus strand of JBJMNO010000007.1, from coordinate 132,804 downwards.
TTGCGCGCGAGTCTCCGCGAGCGCGGCGTCTACATCGACTACCACCCCATCGTCGTCACGGAAACGCAGGAGATCTATGGCTACGAGGCGCTCGCGCGCGGTGTGATGCGAAGCCTTCGATCTCCCGAGGTGATGTTCGACGTGGCCGCCGAGGCGGATCTCGTATGGGAGTTGAGCCGGCTCTGCCGCAGCAAGGCGATCGAAGGCCTGGATACGCACCTGCAACCGGGGGAGCTGCTCTTTCTGAATGTGGATCCGCACGACTTCAACGATCCCGCGTTCAACGAACATGAGGTGAAGTATCCGGAGCGCGTGGTCATCGAGATCACGGAGCGGACAGCGATCAAGGATTATCCAAAGTTCCGGGAACGGCTGCGCGCCTTTCGCGAGAAAGGGTTTCGCTTCGCGGTCGACGATGCCGGCAGCGGGTACGCAGGCCTTGGATCGATTGCCAATCTCGAGCCCGACTACATCAAGCTCGACATCTCGCTCATCAATGGCATCGATTCGAATTTCATCAAGCAGAATCTCGTCGAGACGATGGTGAAGTTCTCGAACGACCATGGCGCGATGGTCATCGCCGAGGGGGTCGAGCGGGCCGAGGAGTTCAAGGCAGTGAAAGAGCTTGGGGTGCATCTCGTGCAGGGATTCTTCCTGCACCGTCCCTCGCGGGCACCAGCAACCGCACTGGCGGCGGCGCGTCGTTAGGCGAGCAAAAGGAGCTGTTCCAGCACGGCAAGGGATCGTTCGGCGGCGCCCAAACCCTCGCGTACCACCGTCTGAGCGCGAGCGCCGGCCTCCCTGCGAGCCGCCGAATCGGTGAGCCACATCGTGAGTGCCTCGATGAGCGCCGGCGCGCCAGCCACTGCGCGACCGCCTCCGTGTGAAACGAGGAGGAGTGCATCGCGGCTGGCCGCATGGCGCGGTCCAAAGAGCACGGGTGTTCCGAAGGCAGCCGGCTCGAGCACCGAGTGCAAGCCCGCGGCGTGAAAGCCGCCGCCGACAAAGGCGACGTCGGCCAACGCGTACAGGTCGCCGAGAACGCCAACACGATCGACGAGAACGACGTCCGTCGTCGCCGTGGCGCCGTCGAGCCGAGCGAGTGATAGTCCGTCTCCCGCTGCCCAACGCTCGATGGGCGTGAGATGGGCCGCGGTTGGCTCATGGGGAGCGATAATGAGGCGCGCGATCGTTCCGGCGCGCCGCAGGGCCGCAAATGCGGGAAGGAGCGCATGCTCGTCGGCGGGCCACGTCGACCCGGCGACGATCGTTAGGCACGGCGACGCGACACGGGCAAGCACCGGCTTCGTGCGATCGGCGTGTTGCGCGCGCTGCCAGACCTGGTCGTAGCGCGTATCGCCGGTGATGACAATCCGGTCAGCGTGAACCCCAAGGTCCACAAGACGTGAGGCGTCAGCGGGATCGATGGCTCCCACGACGTCCAGTGCTGCGTAGGCGTCACGGAGGATCGCCGCCGCGAGACGGGAACGTCGCGACGATTGGGAAGCCAGCGTCGCACTCACCAAGCCAAGGTGCACCCCCTCTTCCGCGGCAAGGCGCGTGAGCGTGGGCCAGACGTCGAGCTTGGAGAACACGAGAGCAGTGGGACGAAGCGCCGCCAGCGCAACACGCGAATCCGGGGAGGAGTCGAAGGGCAAATAATCGCGGAAGTCGACGTCGAGAGAGTGCGCGAATTTCTCCGCACTCGGCGAGTAATGCGTGTACGCGAGCTGCACTTCGGGATGCAGACGACGCATGAGCTCCAAAATGGGTCGCGCCTGGAGGCCCTCTCCAACGGATGGCGCGTGCATCCAGAGCAACGGGCGGGACGGGTCACGGTATCGCGCCCCCCACGTGCGGTATCGCTCGCGAATGCCGTTTCGTGCGCGGAGAGCGCGCACGACTTTCGCCTCGGCGTTAGGCACCCAGCGCGTGAGAGAGGCGCCGAGGCGCGCGAGACGGGCCGTGCCCTCGTACCCCAGTCGGAGGGCGGCGTGCACGAGTTGATTCCCGTTAGGCGCGACGCCTCAGCGCGGCGCGCCTTGCTTCGCCAGCTGGGCCTCGACGACCTGACGGAAGAACGAGTAGGGCTGAAAGCCGGAGAGCTGCTGGTCGCCGACGAAGAAGGTCGGCGTCGATTTTACGCCGGCGGTGCGGCTCCGCTCATAGTCGGCTTCGATCAACGGACGCGTCAGGTGTCGCGCGACGCAATCGCGCCAGGCGGGCATGCTCACGCCCATGTGCGCGGCGGCCGAATCGAAGTAGGGCACGGCGTTGGGGAGCGTTTCCCAGCGTTCCTGGGAAGCAAAGAGCGAGTCGTGCATTGGCCAGAACTTGTCCTGGACCGACGCACACATCGCCGCTTCGGCGGCAGGTAGGGCGTTCTGATGCTGGCTCAGCGGGAAATTGAGGTAGGCGAGACGTGCCCGCCCATTGTCGACGTAATTGTGAGTGAGCGCACCATAAGTCGAGTCGTGCCACATCTTGCAGAAGGGGCACTGGAAGTCACTCGCCTCGATGATCCAAAGACTTGCCTTTGGGTTCCCCCGAATCCGGCCGCGGTCGGCTCGCTCGCTGATCGAGTCGGTCGGCATGGCGTGGGGTGCGTGTGCGGCGGCGGCGGTCGCGGCCGGCGTCGCTTCGGACGAGGCAGCGGGGGCGGCGGCCGATCCGCCCCGTGCCGCATCGGCACCGCGGCAGCCTAGCGCGACGGTGAGAGAGAGAACGGCAAAACGATGGATGGGCGCGTACATGAGCGTGTTTGAAAGGGGGCGGCGAGACGCACGGTGAGGCCGATTCGCGAGTGAAAAGTAACGACGGGCGCGCTGCCTGTCGTGTTGCGACGGCTGGCTTCCATGCGCAGATGTGGCAAGGGGTTTGTAGAGAGTTAACCCCCGAATTGGCCGGAAGTTTTGAGCGTGTTCCTTCCTCGTCAGCCCTGGTCGGCGGCCGCGGGTATGAGGCACAGAACGTGCTCTACCCGAATCCGTCGTGCGGCCGCCGGGCGAAGCGGCTGCAGCACGAGGCAACGCGACTATGCCGAGCGGAGACGAGTGGCGACCTGGGTGGGCAATCGCAATTTCGCATAACTGCTCGCTCTAGCGCGGCGATCTCGCGAGTCGCAGGGAACCCGAGCCACAGAGAGAAAAGCGGCATGAAGCGAGAAGCGCTGATGGCGCTGGTAGCGCTGGGGATGGCCCTTCCAGTACTCCGCGCACAGGACACGACGCGAGCCCAAAGGCCCGTCGCGACAGACACTACCAAACGCGTGACGATGGCCGCTCCAGCGGGAACGCCGCTCGAGCAACTCGTAACCGAGGAATCACAACGACGCGCGAACATCGCGCGCGTGCTGTTGATCACCAACTCACAAGTCGCGGTGCAGCAGGAGGCGCTCCGGAATTTGAGCGACCAACTGTACGTCAGCGAACAATTGGTCGGCGCTACGCACGGCCAGCTGTCGTTCGCCACCGAAGCGCTCCGCAAGCAATCGAGCACGATGTTGTCCGTCCTCTTCGCGGCCGACTCGATGTCGGCAATGCAGGTGGGCGGCCTGGCGCTTTCGATCGATGGCGCGAACACGGCGATGGTGGGGATCTCGGACACGGCGCGCACGGCGTTTCGCGTTGGCGCGGCCGATGAGCTGTTCCGTGGTGCCGTGCTCCCCACGCCGCACACGATCGTGCTGACAACCACGGTCAATGGACAGCCGCAGCAAATCGTCGCCCGAGTGCGAGCACTCGGCGATGCCGTGACTTATGTGCAGTTCGCCGTCCAGGAAGGAAAGTTGGTGCAGACGTCCTGGGCGAGCCGCACATCAAACCCATTTTGAGCGGACGGCGGAGGTCTTCATTATGAGAGGATTGAGCCTCGCTGCCCTCGCGCTCGTCGCGCTTCCTTTGCAAGCGCAACAGCGACCGACGGCGACGAGCACCAGGTTGACGCTAGCCGACACCTCGCTGATGCCGCCGATCGATCCGGCGCGCGCGCTCGAGGCGGAGGTCCGCGTCGCATTAAATGATTTGTTGGCGAACCACACGGTGTCGGCGCTGCAGCGTTTGCAGTGGCTGTCGTCGTTGCCGGCAACGAGCGCCGGAGTGGGAACGACCGCCGAGACGCTGCGCGGACATGGCGACGTGCTGTTCCTGCTCGCCGAGGCACAGTACCGCTTAGGCATGGACAGCGCGTTCCGCACGAATGCGCAGGCAGTGTTGAGCGGCGGTCCGGCTCGTTATGCACCGCTCCTCAATTCGCAGATGCTCCTGAGCGCGTACCGCACCGGCGACTTCGCTCGCGTTGCGACGCTGGTGCAGGGTCCTTCCGCGGGTCAGGCGCGCGGTTTGGCCGCCCTCGTCAGCGGTCTCGCCGCCTATCAATTGCGGAACTATCCCACGGCTGCTTCGAACTTTGCGTCCGCGAAGGCGGCGGGCGCGCCATACGCGCAGTACGCCGAATACATGGACGTGTTGACGTCGCTGCGTGGTGACACCACGAAAAGCAGCGCCGCGATCGCACGTCTCGAGGCATTGGCGCAGACGGCCACTGGCGGTTTCGCCGATCAGGTCCGCCTCACGGCGGCGCAGCTCGCGTACGAGACCAACGCCTATGATCGCGCGGTCACTTTCGCGAATGCCGTCACACCCAACGGCGGACTCGCACCACTCGCGCTGCTCACGAAGGCCTGGGCGCAATACAAGAACAAGGACATTGCGGGCGCGGGCCAGAGCTTCGCCGCGTTCGCGGATCAATATCCGATGCTGCCGCAGCGTGACGAGGCCCGATTGATGGCCGCGCAATCGCTCCTGCAGCTGAACCGCACGGATGAAGCGGGCCGACTATTCCGTATGGTTGCCGATTCCGGTCGCGCCGAGTCCATCCGTCTCGATGCGAAGTCCACAGACGCGGTAATGAGCCTTGCCCGGGCGCTCGTGCGTGCACGGGCAGCAGGATATCTGTTTGCGAACGATCCCGAGATGGGCAAGACGATCGCACTCGAGGAGACGGCAGGCGCCGATCCGCAAGTCCTCGCTTCTGTCATGACCGGGACAACGCCGTCGCTTCCGCAAGTCGAAGTCGCGCGCATCGTCGCGTTGAACGACCTGATGCAGCGTTATGGGCCCATCGCCGATAGTGCTGGCGTACAGCTATCGAAGCGCGTGCTCTTCGCACCGGCATCGGCCAACGCAGCGCCAACCTTGTTCGCACAGCGCGCCGAAGCGGTAATGGCCGCTGATCTCGATGCGGCAATCACATCGCAGCGGCTGCGTTTGGCGACTCGTAATGCCTCGCTTCGCTTGATGCAGATTCGCGGATTGCAGCAGACAATGAAGGGCCGCAATGACACCGTCGCCAAGCTCGTGGCGCGCGTCGACACCACCGACACGCGTCTACGCGGCTTGCTCGCGAGCATCGACTCGACCGAGGAGCACTTGCGCGCCTCGCTCGTAACACAGGTGCGGAACGTTCAGGGCGGACCGGCGTACGTATTGTCGGTTCGCGCCGACAGTCTGCGCCAGCATGGCCTGATCCCCGGCGGCGTCGACGTCGAATCGCTCGTCGCGGCACGAACGGACTCGTTGCTCAACGCCCTCCCGTTGTTCCTGTTGCGGGATTCGGTGCGGACGCGACTCACGACAGTACGACAGCAGCTCGCGGACTCCCGTTCGGCGATCGATGAGTCCGACCGTATGTTCGCATCGGCGCAGACGGGTCAGCTCACAGACACCAGTGCCTCGTTGACGCAAATGCGCAGCGCGGAAGCGGCCGCACTATCGCGCCGAAGTGCGGCCGAGGCGGGCTTGGTGGCCGCGGTGAGCACCGAGCTCACGGCTCGAGCAACGGACCTCCTCGCCCTCCTGCAGCACGACATGCAAGCGGCGGAGTTCGGTACCGCCACAGCAGCATTCTTCAACGCGATCGATCAAGGCAAACCAGCGGGCGCCGGTACCACAGGCACGCAAGGCAGCGGCAGCAATGGCGCGGCGAGCCTAACGGCTCCACCGGCCGCCACGGGTACGACTGGTTCGAACGTGCAGACCGGAACGGGGACGAGCAAAGGAGCGCCAGCGGCCCGCGCCGGTACACCCCCTACGCAGAAGAAGTAAACGATGACCCGGATCATCAGAACAATCATAGCGGCGGCCTTGGTGCTGCCGGCGGCGCTTCAAGCGCAATCGCCGGCACTCACGGTTGCCAACGCGACGCGAGCCACGGCTGCCCCACCGGCGCCGCTCGACTCCGCGATCAGCAGACTTCAGGATTTTCTCACACGCTATCCAACCAGCCCACTGCGGCCGAATGCGCTGCTTCAGCTGGGCGAGCTGCTCGTTAGGCAGGCCGACACGGTCTTTGCCGAGAGCCAGCGGGCGGGAGGGACCACGGCCGCGCGGCCTGACTCCAACCGCGCTACGGCGACGCCGCTGTCGCCCGCGGTACGTCCATCTACGGCCGCGGCGGCGAATGCTGCGGCAGCGAACAATGCCGGCAGCGCGGCGATCGCCCCGGACTATTCCGCGGCGATCAGCCGGTACGAAGAGCTCGTTAACCGTTACCCGAACTTCGAGCAGATCGACGCGGCCACGTACACGCTCGGCACGCTGTACGCCTCCACGCAGCGCTGGGCAGACGCTGTCCGAATGTTCGAGCGCGTATCGGCAATGGCGAACTCGCCCTTCCGCGGCGAGGCATTCTTCCGGCTGGGCGACGCTCGCTTCGAGGTAGCCTCACGACTGAAAGGCGATCCGCGCCGCGCGGCGTTCGCGGCGGCGGCCACTGCATACGAGCAAGCCGTCTCCTCGACGCAGGCACCGAGCGACATCTATTTCCTCGCGCTCTACAAGCTCGGTTGGTCGTACTACAACCAGGCAAATCAGGTCAACCAGGCGGACTATCAGAAGGCCGTCGACGTCTTCAGCCGCCTTGTCGACGCGTACGACAAGCTCACGCCCGATCAGCAGTCGCGCCTTGGTCTTCGCGGTGAGGCGATCGAGTACATGGCGGTCGCATTCACGCAAGTCGGTGGGGCGCAGGCGGCGAGCAAATATTTCCAGAGCCGCGGTGGCGCGCCGTACCAGCTCGCCCTGATGCGTCGCGTCGCGCAAACCTTCCGGGATCAAGGGAATTTCCCGGAGGCGATCAACGCCTATCAGATGGTGCTGTCTCAATCGCCAACAGATTCGAGCGTCATTACGGCGGTCAGTCAGATCGCGGACATCTATCAGAACAGGTTGCTCGAGCGCGACTCGGCGCAGGCTGCACGCATGCGCCTTGCAGACATTCTCGCCCCCGGGAGCGCGTGGGCGCAGGCGAATCCAACGCTCGCCGATACGGCTGCGAAGCTTCGCGAAACAGCGTTGCGTCAGAGCGGGCAGTATCTGCTTGCCTCGGCACAGGCTGGGAATCGTGCTCGCTTCACTGAAGCGGCGCAGATCTATCAGCGGTATCTCACGGACTTCCCGAAGAGCGACAGCGCGCAGATGGTCAATCGGTATCTGGCTGAGTCGCTCTTCGGCGCGGGCGATTACTCGCGCGCAGGCGCCGAGTTCGCACGCGCAGCCTTCAATTATGGAAACACGAATCCGCAGCTCGCCCAGGAAGCGGGACGGAACGCGATCGTGGCATTCGATTCGGCGCTCGTTCACAACAAGACCGATCGCGGGGCGCAGGACTCGTTGTTCACGGTGGTTGACCGATTCGTCGCCGCGTTCCCGCAGACCGATGTCGCCAAGAAGGCCCTGATCGAGAAAGGCCGGCGCGCTTCGGAGACGCAGCGGTGGGATGCGATGGAACAGGCATTCCGCACGTATGCGACGACGTATCCGAACGATCCGTACACTCCCACAGCGCAACGTCTTATCGGCGACGCCATGTATCGTGCGGGCCAATACGCTCAGGCGCAAACGCAATGGGAGCAGGCGCAGCAAGTCGCGGCATCCAGCGGACAGAATCGCCTCGCCGACTCGATTCGTGCCACTCGTGAGACGGCGGCGGGCAGCTACGCAGACTCACTCATCAAGCGTGGACAGTACAGCGAGGCGGCCGAGCAAGTGTACGTCGCGTACGCGAAGGCGAATCCGCAGAATGCGAAGGCGCCAGACGCGCTCCGCAACGCCATCGAGACGTACATGCTGGCCGACAGCGTTGCGAGGACCAAGAACGACGACGCGGCCTCTCGCCAGGCACGTCAGCGTGCAATCGACCTTTCGGCGCAGTTGGCGCAGCAATATCCGAATTACAAATACCGGCTCCAGTATCAGACCTTGCGTGCGCGGTTGCTCGCGGACCTTGGCCAGCGCGATCAGTCGGTTCAGGCCTACCAGGAGCTGATCCAGCAGAATCAGACGTGGCCGGGCCGCCCGGACGCCATGGTGCGCGTCGCGGTGATGTTGGATTCGTTAGGCAAGAAGAGAGAAGCGGCGCAGGCGTACGAGCAGTTCGCGAACGCGTATCCGCGCGACAAGCGAGCGGCGGACGCACTCTGGAATGCCGCCGCGACGTATGCGGAAGCGCCGGATCCGGCGGCTGCGGCGCGAACCTACGCGGTATTCGCGCAGCGATTCCCGCGCGACGATCGCGCAACCCAGGCGCGGCAGCAGCAGATCTCGCAGCTGCAGACGGCTGGCGACACGGCCGCGGCGGCTCGGGTGCTGGCGAGCGCGTGCACGCGTCCATCCGACGATCTACAGGCGGAATGCGCGTCGCGTGTAGCCGAGCGGTCGTTCCAACAGGGCGTTGCGGACTTCGGGCAGTATCAGCCGCTCAAGCTCGTGATTCCGTCGAAGGCGCAATTGACGGCGGCTGGCGTGACGCGAGCGTCGCGCGAGAAGCAGCAACTGCTCCGACAGCTCACGAGCGACTTCGCGACCGCCATCAAGTCAGGCGTCCCGAGCTATCTCTCGGCCGCGAGCTACTACGTGGGCCTCGCACAGTGGGAATACGGCAACTACCTGAAGAACGTGCAGTTGCCGTCGAGCCTCACGGACGCCGAGCAAACGCAGGCGCAGCAAGGGGCAGCGCAGCAGGCGGAGCAGTACTACGCCGCGGCGAAGCAGATCTGGCAAGAGCTCGTACAGCGCGCGCAATCGACGCCGGCCATCGGCAACGATGCGGCCGCGCGTCCATGGATCGACCGAGCGCGAAACGCAGTGCAAGGAAACGTTGACGCGGCGCCACCGAGCGTCGTGACGGGAGGTCGCTAATGGCGACGGAAACGAGCAGCATGAGAGTATCTCGAAGCGGGCGCGCGATGGCGTGCGGTGCTTTCGCCGTGCTACTCGCAGTAACGGTGATGGTGGACAGCTCGGCCGCGAATGCACAGCGGCCGACTCGCCCCGCGCGGCGGCAGGCGACGATCGAAATTCGCGGAACTGTTCCCACCCCGCAGGTGGTCACGGTGCGACCGCGCGAAGTGCCGGCATACAGTCGCCAGGTGCTGGTGCCGCGATTCTACGATCACGACTTCTGGCCGGAGATTCAGGAAGGCTACGCGATCATGTCCGGCCGCATGGTGACGCCGGCAGATTCGCTCGTGCTTGCAGCGGACAGCGTTGGCACGCCGGACTTGTTCCGGCTGCCGGCGGTGACTCCGCTCACGCCGTTGGCCGCGAAGTTCGGCCGACTTCATAGACAGTACGAATGGTGCGCGCCGCACTGGTGGTGTCCATCGCACACCGTGCGCGTGCGTGTGCCCGCGGATTCGTCCGCGCTCTTCCCGCCGAGGCTTCCGCCTCAGCCGATGGCGATGGCGCCGGGAAGCAACCCTTCAAACGCGCCGGGCGCTCTGCCGCAGGTGCAGCAGCGCTGGTGTGCGACGCACTGGTGGTGTCCGCCAGGTGGCGTGGTGAACACGCCGCCGTCCACGACACCGGGTGGCGCGACCACGCCTGCGACGCCAAGCGACACGACGCGGCGGCCGCCAGCGACACCGGCGGATACGACGCGGCGACCGCCGCCGTCGGGCACGTCTTCTGCCTCTCGGCTCCGGTAAGAACGGTTCGAGGGTGGCGACGCGGTTGGCAGAGTCGCGTCGCCACGAGCAACTACGATCGTACTGAAGCACGATCGCTCGATTTCACAATACGCCTGCGAGGAGACAGGGCGACATGTCAACGATCATTGAGTGGTACAAGAACGGCGGACCGATCATGAACTTCATCCTGCTCGTGGGAGTGGCGGGTATCGCCATCTTCATCGAGCGGTTCTATGTCATCGTGATCAAGTCCAAGATCAATGGACGCGCGTTCATCGAGCGCGTGATCTCGCTGGTTCGCGCGGGCAAGATCGACGACGCCATCAAGCTGTGCGCGCAGTCGACGGCGGCACTTCCCGATATGGGTTTGCTCATCCTTCGCAGCCGCAGCCGCGACGAGGCTGACCTGCAGAGCGTCGCGGATGCCGCGGCGATCACGGTGATGCCGAAGCTCACGCGTCGCCTCCAGTACCTGCCGATGCTCGCCAACGTGGCGACGCTGTTCGGTCTGTTCGGAACGATTTACGGCTTGCGCGAGGCATTCGCCTCGGTGGCATCCGCGTCGGCATCGGAGCGTTCCGCGAAGCTGGCGGCCGGTATCGCCATCGCGCTGAATGCAACGGGCTTCGGCCTTCTCGTGGCGATCCCGCTCTCGATCGCGCACGCGTATCTCGTGAGTCAGTCGGAAATGATCATCGAGCAGGTGGACGAGTTCTCCGTACGACTGGTCAATGCATTGATCGACCGGCCGGACGTTCGCCTCGGCCACCGCTAGGCAATTCGTTAGGCGCTAGTTCGCAGCGTCGACTTCAGACCAGGAAGAGTCACTCATGGCCTCGCGGTTTCATAAGCTTCGCGCACGCCAGCAAGAGCGCGAGCCGCTCACCGCGCACGGGCGGATCAACCTCGTGCCGTTGGTCGACATCCTCACCTCGATCGTGTTCTTCAGTCTCCTCACGTACACGGGCGCGGTGATGACGAACCTGACGGCCTTCGACCTGGCGTTACCGCCGGTCGTCGTAACGGCGCCCAGCACGACGAGCGGCGCCCAGCCCGACACGACGACGTTGATTCTCGCCGTCGGCATCAAGCAGGGCCTCATTCGCGTCGAGCACTCGAATGGCGGCCAAGCGCCGTTCTCGCAGAACATTGCTGGGCTAGGCCCCGCGTCACTCGACACCCTCGAGGCGACGCTCAAGCAGATCAAAGCACAGTTCCCCGATAACGACGCGGCGATGGTCGTACCTGACGACGACGTCGCCTACGACGACATCGTGCACGTTCTCGAGCGCGTCAAGCGCGCCAATCTGCCAAAGATCTCGCTGACCAGCGCCGCTCGCTCCATGCAGGTCGCGGCGGCCAACCCGGGAGGACGCTGAGATGCAGAGCGAGCGCGCACGCGCACTTCGCGAGGGTCGGCGGCGAGCCATGTTCCAGAAGTTCGGGCTCGTCCAACTGAACCTCATTCCGCTCGTCGATACGTTCGTAGCGATCGTATTCTTCTCGCTCACGGCGGCAACGGTCGGTGATCTCGCGCCGATTCTCAATGGCGTCACGCTGCCACAAGCACGCGTTGGCGCTCCGGCGCACCAGGAGCTCACGTTAGGTGTCTCCAGCCGGCCGGCAGCGGTCGTCTTCAATGGAAAGCAGCTGATGTCGGTGAGCGCCGCGGCGACAGCGACGTCAAATGTGCCGGAACAGCCGTTAGTCGTTCCCGCGCTGTACACCGCGCTGAAGACCGCGGCGGACTCAATCCGGAACGTGAACGGCACCAGTCAGAATGAATCGGTCGCGATACCGCTCGCCATTCAGGGTGACAAGACGATGCGGTATGACCTGCTCCAACGTCTCCTCCAAACCGCGCGACTTGCCGGGTTCCGCACGATCACGCTGCAGGTGCAGCGGGCGACGGAACAAGGCGATGCGGCGACGGTAACGATGTAATATGGCTACTCCTCTACGACCAGCGACGCCAGCGGGATCCCCGCCGCCTCGCGATATGGACAGGTTCGACAACCGGCTGCGCTTCGAATGGGCAGATCCGGAGCAGCGAGTGCTGCTGTATTCGTGGGCGTTCGCGATTGGACTCGCGGTCGTGTGGCTCATCATCGTTGGACTGCACAAGATGATGCCCCCGACTGTGAACGACGAAGGTGTCGTGATCACGCTCGCACCTCCGCCACCGGCAACGACGCCGCCACCCGCGGTGCAGCCTGTGCCGCAAGTAGGTGCAGCTGAGAACGTCCCAGCACCGGGTCCCACGAAGGCCCCTCCGGGCCGAAAGGGTCCGGACAAGGGCAGTCCGCGCCCTAATCGTCCGGGTTCACGAACGGAGCAGACGAGCACCGGCGCGATCAGCACCGCGTTCGGTACGGGTAGTGGCTCGGGTACCGGCGGCCTAACGGGAAGCGTCTCGGGCCTCATCAACGGCGTCGCGGTCGCGTCGGGCAGCGGTGGCACCGGCGGCGGCCAGGGTGGTCGCGGCGGTGGTGGCAGTGGTGGCAAGACGGTGCTCGGCCTCGGTCAGGGCGGCGAGGGTGGACGGACACCCGGTCGCGGCGGCTTTGGCGGTGGTAATGGGACGGGCGGTGGCGGCGGCGGCGGAATCGGCGGCGTGGGTGCGGGTGGTGGCATTCAGCGCGCGGGTGTTCGCGTGTCGGCACCGGCGCCGGTGCGGGCCGAAAACCTTGGCGGCAACCGTCGCGATGTGGGTGAGCTGGGTCAGTTCGTACGCAGCCGTGAATCGCAGCTTCGCTTCTGCTATCAGGAGTACGGGCTGAAAGCGAATCCGTCGCTCGCCGGCACCGTCACCGTCGCCATCTCGCTCACCGGTAGTGGCGATGTCACGGGCGTGAACATCACCAATCGTACGTGGAGTGGCGCAGGCGCGTCCGAAGCGGAGAGCTGCATTCGGAGCAAGATCGAATCGTGGCGATTTCCGTCGTCGGATGCTGGAGGCGGGACGTATTCCTTCCCCTTCAACTTCACGCGATGATCAGGCGGAACGGCGTGAGCAGCGGGGCGACCGATTGGCCGCCCCGTTTTGCTACCCGCTCGGCGAGCGGTGCTCGAGTCCGTTAGCTTTCTAGCGTGGCCTCCCTGCATACCTAACGACGATCGATCTCGTGTCCCGCCTCGGGCTCATGCTCGCCGCTTTCGCGGCGGCGCTGCAGGTCCAGATTGGCCAGCTGCAGGTGCCGGCGCCGGTCGGCTTCGTGAACGACTTTGCGAATGTAATCCCGGCCGAAAACGCCGCGCGCATTCAGCGAATCGTCGAAGATGTCCGCGGAAAGTCCGGTGGCGACATCGCCGTCGTGACGCTGGCCGACCTCAAAGGACGCGACAAGGCGGACGTTGCCCTTCAGATAGGACGGGCGTGGAAGGTCGGCAGCGCTGGGAAGCCTGGCGATCCTGCGCGAAATCGTGCGGTACTGATTCTCGTGGTCCCGAAGGAGACGAGCTCCGACGGCGGCCACGTGGAAATCCAGACAGGTTTCGGGGCGGAGGGATTTCTCACCGACGCAACGATTGGGCAAATCGAAGACGAGGCGCTGCCGCTCCTCCGTCAGCAGGACTACGGCGGCGCCATCGAGCTGATGACGTTACGGGTCGCGGAGCGATTCGCGAGCGAATTCAACTTCCAACTCGACACGTCGTTTCGTGCACCGGCCGTTGAAGTTGCGCCGCGCGGAGCGCGTGGCCCGTTAGGCTCCTCCGGACGCAGCGGGGGTGGCATCAACCCCGTCCTGTTGTTCGTGATCTTTCTCGTCGTGATGTCCATTCTGAGCTCCGGAAGGGGCCGGCGACGCGGATGCGGACCCGGATGCCTCTTCTTTCCCTTTCCTTTCGGTGGAGGTGGATGGGGTGGAGGACGCGGGGGTTGGGGCGGGGGTGGTTTTGGCGGCGGCGGAGGGGGTGGCGGGTTTGGAGGCTTCGGTGGATTTGGTGGTGGCGGTGGTTTCGGCGGTGGTGGCGCTGGTCGCGATTGGTGATCACTGGAGCATCGCATGGCGAAGATGACGCCTGAGGAACTCGTCGAGCAGCTGCGCGCCGCCTACGGCGACGCGCTACGCAGCGTCGTGCTGTACGGATCGGCCGCCGCGGGAGAGCACATTCCAAAGCGCTCGGACTACAATGTCCTGGTGCTGGTCGATTCGCTTTCTCTCGACCGGCTCTCTGCGGCGGGCGCGGTGGCGCGAGCGTGGAGCGAAGGCGGCAACCCGGCGCCGATGACGCTGACAACCCGAGAGTGGCGCAGCTCCGCGGACATTTTCGCGATGGAATACGCCGACATCCTCGAGCGGCACAAGATTCTCTATGGCGAGGCTCCGTTCGACGGCATTCGCGTGGCCCCGCGCGACCTGCGGCTGCAGCTGGAGCACGAGGCGATGGGAAAGCTGCTCCGGCTGCGCCAAGGGGTTCTGGCGGCGGGCGGAGATGGTCGCCGGCAAGTGGAGCTTCTGGCGGCGAGTTTGAGCACGATCATGGTCATCTTTCGCGCGGTGATTCGGCTCGAGGGCGCGGCGCCCGCCACGGACAACATCGCGCTCAGCCAGGCGGTTGCTCGTTATGCGCGATTCGACTCCTCGCCATTCGAGCGTGTGGTGCGACATGTGCGCGGCGAGCAAACGATCGCCGTAGGTGATGTGGGGAGCGTCGTCGCGGGCTATCTCGACGGGATGGAGAAGCTGGTTGAGCATCTCGATCGGTTCGAGGCACGCGCTGGCGAATGACGCAGCAGGAGAACTTTCTCGAGAGGGTATGAACGACATGAAGACCGCAGTGAAACGACTGGCATTGTTGCCTTTGCTCGCAATCGCGCTCGCCTGTCCCGGCGAGAAGAAGAAGGACACGGCGCAGATCCCAGTGGACACGGCAAAACAGGATTCCACCCGGCTCGCGACTGCCGACACTACCGCCACGGATCTCGGGAAGATCAAGACGAATCTTCCTGCGGCGGCGCCCGATACCTTTCATCAGCAAAAGCTCAAGCCATCGGGCGGCGATGTGGGAACGGGAACCCGGAGCTCGTTCGCCGACGCGCCAACCCCACTCGTAGACGCCGTGCAGCGCGAGCAGAGCGCGACGCGCTTCTGCTACACGGAGTTCGGCCAGAAGGCCGACCCCACGCTTCGCGGCAATGTTGCAATGGTAGTGACGATTGCCAACTCCGGTGTCACGGACGCGCGCGTTGGCGATTCGAAGTGGTCTGGCACCGCTGGTCGGGCGGTGAACAGGTGTCTGGATCAGAAAGCCAAGCTGGCATGGAACGTTGCACCGGGCGCGGTGAAGCCGGGCCGCTACGTTGTGCAGCTGGCGTTCAGCGGCGAGCGTTGAGCAAACGGGTAATACTTAGCTCTCGACTGTCCACACGGCAGGAATCGCCAATCATGGGGTGCTCATGAGACGAACGTGGCTCGCAGTTCCCTTGCTCCTCGCCAGCGCGGGTTGCGGGTATAATCGCATTCAACAGCTGGACGAGCAGGCCAACGGAGCGCAGGGTCAGATTGAAGTGCAGCTTCAGCGGCGCGCCGATCTGATACCAAATCTGGTCAGCACGGTAAAGGGGTACGCGCAGCACGAGAACGACGTTTTCACGCAGGTTGCTCAAGCGCGTGCTGGTGTCTTGGGCGCGGTGCAAACGCACGATCCCCAGCAGATGGCGGACGCGAACGCCACGATGACCTCCGCCCTCGGTCGACTGATTGCGGTCGCCGAGGCGTATCCGCAGCTGAAGGCGGATCAGCAATTCACGCGGCTCATGGACGAGCTGTCGGGGACGGAGAATCGGATTGCGGTTGCTCGCGGCGACTACAACTCGGCCGCCCAAGAGTACAACACCTACATCCGGCAGTTTCCACAGGCGCTGACGGCGAAGGTGACCGGGGCGAAGTCGCGCAATTATTTCAATGTTACGAATCCAGGCGCTCGTGAGGCGCCCACGGTCGATTTCTCGAAGCCGGGGGCGGCGGGTGCGGCTCCCGCTGCGCCAAGTGCCGGTGGCGCCGCGGGAGCGACAACGGGGACGAAACGGCCCTAACGACTCTCATCGGGCCTAACGAGGGCAAGAAAGAACGGGTGCCGCGCAACGTTGCGCGGCACCCGTTCTTCTTGATCTGGGCCGAGGCGCGACGGCTCGTCCCAGCCCGGCGTGAGTCATCGTCGCGGCTTCCAACCACTGGAGTCGCATACGGTTCGTCCCGTCCATCGCAGACGCCTGTTTACACGCCAGTTCGCTATCCTCGCGTGTGACTTCCCTTCGTACCGAAGGGTTTTAGCATTGATCCGCGCCAGCCGCTTTCCAATGGAATGACGGGCCGGCCCGGATATCACCGCATCAACCACCACTACGAGGGTGAGTATGCACGTCTCCAGGACGGCACTCGTTGGGATGCTCGGCGCCACGCTCTGCGCCGCTACGGCGCTGGCACAGCAGCCACAGAGCGCGATCGCAGGCCGAGTGATGGATCGCGGCACCGGCACACCGCTGCAGGACGCGATGATCGTCATCGTCGGTACGCAGCGCGGTACGAGAAGTGGTCCAGATGGACGGTATCGTATTCCGAATCTGGACGCCGGCACGTACAACGTGCGCGTCAGCCGATTGGGATACACTGCCGCAACGCGGTCCGTGACCGTCACGACAGGAGATGTCACCGTCGATTTCCAGCTCGGCGAGACGGCGGTCACCATCGACGAGGTCGTGGTCTCCGCGACGGGCACTTCCGAGCGAAAGCGCGAGAACGGCAATGACGTGAGTGTCATCAAGCCGGGTGAGCTCGTGAGCACGGCCGCTACTCCCTCGCTCGCGCAAGCGCTGCAGGGTCAGGCGGCCGGTGTCACCATCGCGTCGACCACGGGAACGCCTGGCACGGCGTCCAAGATCCGCATCCGCGGCGCGAACTCGGTGTCGCTGTCGAACGATCCGCTGCTGATCGTGGACGGCGTGCGCGTGGACAACAGCAGTAACTCGCTGCTTCTCGGCATCGGCGGCGCAACCACGAGTCGCATCGACGACATCAACCCTGAAGACATCGAAAGCATCGAGGTGTTGAAGGGTCCCGCGGCATCGGCTCTATATGGAACGGCCGCATCGAACGGTGTCATTCAAATCACGACGAAGCGTGGGCACTCGGGACGCACGACATGGCGCACCTTTGCCGACTACGGTCAGTCGTGGGATCCGACACACTATCCCGACAATTACTTCGTCTTCGGGCACTGGGCATCGGGGGCCAACGCCGGCAAGGTCTACGGTTTCCCGAACAACATCACGTCCTGCACGCTCGATGCGCGCGGACAGGGTCTCTGCGTCCCCGACTCGACGTTCGTGTTCAACCCCACCGAGCATTTCCACGTGCTCGGCACGGGCAACCAAGTCGATTACGGCGTAAGCGCGTCCGGTGGTAGTGACGCATCGCAGTATTTCATCGGCGGCGACGCGCAGCGCGTGCAGGGCGTCGTCGATCCTTCCAAGACGCACAATTACAGCCTCCGATCGAACATCACCGCTCAGCTGCGGCCGAATCTGAACGCGACGTTCACCGCGAACTACATCGATCGGCAGATCACGCTTCCTTACAACGACAACAACATCTTCGGCGTCGTGCCGCAGGGACTGCTCGGCAAGGCATTCAATTGCGAGCCCGGCCTCAGCGGCGGAGCCGCGACGTACTGCGGCTTTTACAAGGATACGAGCGCCATCAGCAGCAATGGCTTCTATAGCTACCTGCCGTCCACGTACTACTTCATGAGGAACAACCAGTCCGCGAAGCGTTTCGTGGGCGGCGCGAACGTCACCTGGCAGCCGTTTACCTGGTTGACCGGCGCGGGCCAGGCTGGCCTCGACATGAACAACACGTTCGAGCAGGCGATCATCCCGTCGAACGTCGTGACGTACGTGAACCAGGGCGTCACACAGGGCAGCATCAACGAGTATCGCCGCCAGGTGCCAACGTACAGCCTGAACGGCAGTTTCACGGCGACGAAGAGTCTCGATCGGTGGGGCGGCATTCAGTCGTCCACCGCATTCGGCGCCCAATACCTCAACGAGCAAAGCCACTACACACGCGCCACGGGCACGCAGCTCATTCCTGGTACTGCGTCGCTCAACTCGGCGACGGCACTTCCCGGCACGGGTGAGCAGAACCAGACCATCATCACCATCGGCGGCTACGGTCGGCAGCAGCTCTCCTGGCGCGACCGGCTCTTCGTCACGGCTTCACTGCGCGGCGACGAGAACAGCGCGTTTGGACAGAACTTCAAGCTGGCGTGGTATCCGTCCGCGAGCCTGTCGTGGGTGGTTACCGAGGAGCCCTTCGCCCGCGATCTCGGGATTGTCGCGAACGGATGGCTGAGCCAACTCCGGCTTCGTACCGCCTATGGCCAGGCCGGACAGCGGCCAGGCTTCCGCCAGGCCGAGACGTATCTGAACGCCTCGGCCGTGGCGCAGGGCGCACAGGAAGTGGGCGGTGTCATCATCGGCGGAACAGGCAACCTGGATCTCGCGCCGGAGGTCTCCGCGGAAGAAGAAGTCGGGTTCGATGCGAGCCTGTTCAACAACAAGCTCTCACTTGCCTACACCTTCTACCACAAGACGACGCGCGATGCGTTGATCGCCCGGACGTTGTCGCCATCGTTAGGCCTGAGCATCCAGCAATACGTGAACCTCGGTAAGGTCGAGAACCAGGGGAACGAGCTCTCGGCGACGGCGACCGCGCTGGATCGGAAGGCCCTCAAAGTCGAGCTTACCGTTGCGGGGTCGGTGACCTCCAACAAGCTGCTCAACCTCGGTAAGGGCATCCCGTCAATCGTCTTCAACGGAGGGACCCAGCGGCATACCGAGGGTTTCCCGTTAGGCGCTTACTTCAACCAGCATTATACGTACGCCGACAAGAACAACGACGGCATCATCGAGCGCAACGAGATTACGCTTGGCGACACGGCGACCAAGGCGGAGTTCATTGGCTCGCCGTTCCCGACGCGCGAGCTGTCCGTGACGCCGGCGTTCACGATCTTCCAGAACCTGCGCATCTCCACGATGTTCAACTATCAGGGGAACTTCTACGTGTTCAACAACACGCAGGAATTCCGCTGCACGTCATCTGCTTTCCGCAATTGCTACGAGGCCAACTCGCCAAACGCGCCGCTCGAGCAACAGGCGGCGGCGATCGCCTTCACGGCAACGGGCTCGAACTACGGATACATCCAGAAGGGCGACTTCGTGAAGCTCCGCGAAGCGTCGGCGACGTACACGCTGCCCGCGCGCTGGGCGGGCCGCGTCAACGCAAGCTCGCTCGGCATTACCTTCGCCGGGCACAACCTGCAAACGTGGACCAAGTACAAGGGTTTCGATCCGGAGATCAACTCGCTCCAGAGCGTCAACTCGAACACGACCGGATACGGATTCATCGCCTCGGACTTCCTCACGCAGCCACCGTATCGCACGTGGACGCTGCGCCTCGACCTCGGCTTCTGAGCGCCTAACGCCATGTCTACCTATTCTCGAAGGACACAGGGAGCTGGACGCAGCTGGGGCGCAGTGGCGCGCGGCTGCCGGACCGCGGCGGCGGCAACGTCGCTCGCGGGTGTCGCGCTTGCGGCAACCGCCTGCAATCTCGACAAAGCGTTGAAAGTGCAGGATGTCGACGTCGCGACGCTCGACAATTTGTTCAACAAGTCGGGACTACCGGTCCTCTATGGTGGTGCGCTCTCCGACTTCCAGGTCGAGCTCACGGGAACGGATGCGTCGGTGACGATGCCGGGTCTGCTCACGGACGAGCTGCGCGACATCGATACCTTCCCAACCCGCATCGAAGTCGATCAGCGTCATGCAACGATGACCGGCTCGTTGACGACGAACGGCACGCTGCAGACGTGGTATCGCAACATGCAGCGCGCCCGCGTTTCGCTCGAGCGGGCGAGCAGCGCCTATCAGCAGTTCGATGCCACCAACGCGAACCTGGCCGAGCTGCACGCGTTGGAAGGCTACATGTATGTGATGTTTGCCGAGGATTACTGCAACGGCGTCGCCTTCAGTGAGTTCAACAACGGAACGAGCACGGTATACGGGCCGCCGCAAACCAAAGCGCAGATCCTGACGCTCGCGGTCGCACAATTCGACTCGGCACTCGCTCTCGCCAAGACCGCCGGCCAGAATCACTATCTTGCGGAAGTAGGCCGTGGCCGCGCGTTGCTCGATCAGGGTCAGTACGACCAGGCGGCCGCCGCTGTCGCTGACGTGCCGACGATCTTTCAATATTACGTCAACAACTCGACGAACAGCACGAACGAGCAGAGCGGCATCTTCATCAATGTCGGACCGCAGAGCAAGCGATTTGCCGTCGCGGAAAAGGATGGAGGTAACGGGCTCGCGTATCGCACCGAAGGGCGTGATTCCAGCACGAAGAACAATCCCGCGCAAATCGGCGATGCGCGCGTTCGGTGGTATCTCTCCGGCGTTGGCCAGGACGGCAGCTCACCGGCATATTATCAGCTCAAGAATCCGGATTTCATCACGGGCGTCGTTCTCGCGAGCGGCATCGAAGCGAAGCTGATCGAGGCGGAAGATCTGCTCCACAACAACAATGCGTCGTGGCTCGACACGCTGAACATGATGCGCGCCGATCCGAACTTGCTCAACAAGCCGCCGTATACGCTCTCGGGGCAGTCTCCGGGCGGGATTCTGCAGCCCCTTACGGCCGGCGGCTCCGCCGCGGCGAACGAGGACATCCTCTTCCACGAACGCGCGTTCTGGCTCTATCTCACCGGGCATCGGCTGGGCGATCTGCGCCGTCTGATCACGCAGTATGGACGTGGCGCCGAGACTGTCTTCCCGACGGGCACGTATCAGGGCGCCGCCGGTGGTCCGATGGGGACGGACGTCAATTTCCCAATTCCGATCGACGAGCAGAACAACCCGAACTCCAAGGGATGCGTCGACCGGAACGCGTGAGGTTGTGGGTAGAGGGCTGTGGGCTGTAACGGAAAGCGGCGGATGCCTAACGGCGTCCGCCGCTACCTTTTAACGCTCGCGCTCGGGGCGCCAGTTTGCTCTCTTGGAAAGAGCGAGGTGCCTTTACGAACCTTCCAACCAGTGACATCGAGACCGGCAAGCCCGTCGAAGCGTTGATCGGATACGCGGCCGGGGGCGCCAAGCTGTCGCCAGAGCTCCTCGGTTTTGCCGGGCACGAAAGGATGGAGAAGTACGCATTGACGCGCGAGTCCGCGAATGACCGAGGCGAGGACGTCATCCAGCTGCTGCGCCTTGGCCGGATCCTTCGCGAGCGCCCATGGCTGCGATGACTGAACGAATTCGTTTCCCCGTGTGACACTCGCGAGCGCGCGCTTCACTCCCTCCTGCAGGAAATAGCCGCGTGAGCCGTCCAGCGCCGCGTGATATTCGGCGAGATCGGCGAGATCGGCATGGTCGATGGAGGTGCGCTCGCCATGCGGCACCACTCCTTCGCGATACTTCTCGACCATCGCGATCACGCGGCTCGCGAGGTTTCCCCACGCATTCGCAAGCTCGGCGTTGTATCGCTCGTCGAAACGCTCCCACGAGAAGTCGCCGTCGCCATCGAACGGAATCTCCCGAAGAAGGAAGTATCGAAGCGCATCGGGCCCGTGACGATCGATCGCCTGGTCGAGTGAGAAAGCAACGCCGGCGGACTTGCTGAAACGCTCACCACCGAAGGTCATGAATCCGTGTGCCCAGACGTGCTCGGGTATCGCGATCTCCGCTGCCTGAAGCATCGCCGGCCACACGACGCAGTGGAGACGGGTGATGTCTTTGCCAATGACGTGAAGTTGCGCCGGCCAGAGGTCGCGGTACTGCTTGTCGGGGAATCCCGTTGCGGTGAGGTAATTCGGCAGCGCGTCGAACCACACCCACGTTCCCTGTTCCTCGCCATTGCTCGAGCGGAGCGGGAAGGGAATAGCCCACGTGAGTCGCGACCGCGTAATGGAGATGTCCTCCAGCCCCTGTGACAACAAGGCGAGAATTTCGTTCCGCCGCGCGTCCGGCCGAAGGAAGTCGGGTCGCTCGTCGAACAGGCGTTCGAGGAACGACTGGTATTTCGTTAACCGAAAGAACCAGTTGCGCTCCTCCGTCCACTGCAACTCGCGCGTTGGATGAAGGAGGCAGTGTCCGTTGACGATCTCATTGTCCCGCTTGAACAGCTCGCAGCCAACGCAATACCAGCCTTCGTACGTCTTCTCGTAGAAATCGTCCGGGTTCTTTTCGTGAATACGTTCGATGAGCGCCTTGACCCCACGCTTGTGCGCGGGCTCGGTGGTGCGAATGAACTGGTCGTTGGAGACGCCGAGCTTGCGCCAGGCGTCCTCGAACGTCGCGGCGACGCGATCAACAAAGGCTTGCGGTGATATCCCCTCCTCGTCAGCGGCCTGCTTGACCTTCTGGCCGTGCTCGTCCATTCCCATGAGAAAATGCACATCGTCGCCGGCAAGGCGCCGATACCGCGCAATAGCGTCGGCGCCGATCTTCTCCAGCGCGTGGCCGAGATGGGGATCGCCGTTGGCGTAGTCGATCGCCGTCGTGATGAAGAATCTGGCCAAGTAAACCTGTTGTGAGGGGTCGTGCCTAACGCCTGATGAACGGTTGCGTCGTCAGTTCGTGGGAGTGGTGGATCCGCCCCCCTCATTACCCGACTCACCGCGCTCGCGCCCGGCGCGATTGCGGCGCCCGCCCCGGCGTCCACGACGACGGTGCGGTTTGCGCGGTGTCTCATTCGCGTCCGCGCCGGTCGCGGGGTCGCTCGGGTCGCCACCGGCAGCGACCGAAGAGTCGCCCTCGTCATCCGGGTCTTCGATCTCCGCGTCGAGCTCTGGCGTCAGGTCGCCTTCTTCCTCGACGTCGTGGCGCGTCTCGATCGGCTCGGGCTCCTCGACAACGAACGGTATGCCTAACGATCCGGCCGCCGCACTCAGCTCGGCGCGAAATTCCTCCAAGGGGAGGAGACGAACCTCACCGTCACCGCCGCGGAGGGTCACCCGCTCTCGAAAAATGTCATTGGCGATGATCTTCTCTTCGCCTTTGCTCGTGCGCACCAGTTTCCCTTCCTTCGGGAAGCGCTTGCGCTGCTGCACGTAGAACTCGTGCTCATACCGCAGGCAGCACATCAGACGCCCGCAGGCGCCGGAGATCTGGGACGGGTTGAGCGAAAGCCGCTGGTCTTTCGCGACGCCGAGGTTGACCGGTCGCAGCTCGGGCAGCCACGAGCTCGAGCAATATTGCCGCCCACACCGTCCAATCCCATCGAGGCGCTTGGCCTCGTCGCGAACGCCGATCTGTTTGAGCTCGATGCGAGTCCGGAACATCGCGGCGAGCTCCCGGACGAGGTTCCGAAAATCGACCCGTTTCTCGGCGGTGAAATAGAAGGTGAGCTTCTTTCGATCCCACTGCCATTCGGCGTCGGAGATCTTCATCACGAGCTGGTTGGCCTTGACGCGCTCCATCGCCTTACGGCGTGCGTCTTCGTCCTGCGCGCGGACCTCGGTGAAGCGGCGCAGGTCATCATCCGAGGCCACGCGTCGAACCTTCTTCGACGGTGCGGCGTCGCCGAGTCCATGCGGCACACCGGCGCTTCGCTTTTCCGCCAGGTCACCCAAGGCGTAGACGTGGCCCAGGTCCTCTCCCCGATCAGCGTCGACGATTACCGGCGCTTTGAGCGACGGTGACTCATCCGCCTCCCAGAGAAAGAACTCCTTCCGATTGCCTTTGAACGCGACTTCAATGAGATGCGACATCCGTACTTCGAGAGGGAGAAAAGAGAGCGGGCAGTTCAGCGATTACTCAACAAACTGGCCGAGCCGCTGGAACTTCTCGCGACGCCGCCTCACGAGCTTGTCCGGCTTGAAGCGGCGCAGCTCGTCGACGTGACGGCAGAGAGCGTCCTGAACCGCCTTCGCGGTTGCATCATGATCGGCATGCGCGCCGCCGACAGGCTCCGGAATGATCTCGTCGATCACGCGCAGCTCGTAGAGATCCGGAGCGGTGATCTTGAGCGCCGTCGCCGCGCGCTCACGCATCTCCGGGCTCTTGCCATCTTTCCAGAGAATAGCCGCGCATCCTTCGATGGTGATCACCGAGTAGACCGAGTTCTCGAGCATCAGCACGCGGTCAGCAACGCCGAGAGCAAGCGCGCCACCCGAACCGCCTTCGCCAATGACTGTCGCGATGATGGGTACCTCGAGGCGGCTCATCTCGAAAAGATTTCTGGCGATCGCCTCGGACTGTCCACGTTCTTCGGCGCCTAGTCCCGCCCAGGCACCCGGCGTGTCGATGAACGTGAGCACGGGGACGTGGAACTTCTCCGCGAGCTTCATGAGGCGCAGCGCCTTCCGATAGCCCTCGGGATGCGGCATCCCGAAGTTTCGCTTCAGGTTTTCTTTCGTGTCGCGTCCGCGCTGATGCCCGATGACCATCACGGTCTCACCATCGAGACGAGCCCACCCGCCCGTGATCGCGGCATCCTCGCGAAAGAGCCGATCGCCATGCAGCTCGATAAAATCGGTAAAACAGAGACGGATGTAGTCTTCGGTGAGCGGCCGCTTGTTGCTGCGTGCGACCTGCACGCGCTGAAGCGGCGTGAGATTCTTGTAAATCTCCTCGCGCAGCTCGGTGAGCTTCTTCTCGAGCGGGGCGATCTCCTCGGTGACATTCAGCTGCTGGTCGCCGGCGAGACGCTTCAACTCGTCGATCTGCTTCTCGAGCTCTGCCAGCGGCTTTTCGAAATCCAATGTCGCAGTCGCCATTCAGAGTCCTCTCGCCTTTCACGCCCCGCGAACGAGGCGAACCCGCTCGCTACCGAGCAATGCCCGCAACTCGTTCAACGCCGACTGCGTCGCCGCGAGCCGCAAAGATCGCGACCGCAGACGCGCGCGCATCCCATTGCCGTCGCTCCACTGCACTTCGAGCGAGGGTGCGCTCGACTGTGACGTCGAATGGGCTTCCACCACCGCGCGAACGTCGTGCATGACGTCCGCCGCTAGGCTATCGCCCATCGTCAGGTCGATAGCAACCGCCACCTGGCCGTTCAACCGCAGCTCGGCAAAGGGGCTCACCGATTCGACGATGAACGTCGGGTTCTCCGCGTCCTGGTCCCGACGCGAGTACCCGCCCTTCAAGAGCACTGGCACATCCGTCCGGATCCGCTCGGACAACAGTCCCCACGCCTCCGGAAAGACCAGCACCTCGGAAGATCCCGAAAAATCTTCAACTGTCAACCGCGCGAACTCGGCCCCCGAGCGCTTGCTGATCTGTTTCTTGATGGCCGTGACGACCACCCCGAGCGCGATCTGCTGGTCGTGCCAGCGTCCGAGATCCGCCACCTTGTGTGTCGCGAACAGCTCGCACTCCAGTCGGAATGGCTCGAGAGGATGCCCCGAAATGTAGAATCCGAGAATCTCCTTTTCCTTCGTGAGACGCTCGGAATCGGCGAGAGGGGCGATGTTGGGTAGCACCCGGCTCGCCAGCGCAGTACTCGCGCCGTTCTCAGACTCACTGCCCCCAAACAAGGAGACCTGACCCGCCGCACGCTCCTGCTGCTTGAGCGACGCCTCCTGCAGGGCGTTATCGAGGATGGCCCAGTATTGGGCACGGTGGCCGCCAAGGTTGTCGAGCGCCCCCGAAGCGATGAGGGCTTCGAATACCCGCTTGTTGCACAAACGCAAATCGATGCGCTCGCAGAGGTCGAAGAGGGTCGTGAAGGGCCCCTGCCGACGTGCGGCGAGAATCGAATCGATTGCCGATCGGCCCACATTGCGGATCGCCCCCAGCCCAAAGCGAATGCGCTTGTCACCAACCACCGTGAACTTGTATCCCGACTCGTTCACGTCGGGCGGCAGTACGTCGAGCTCGAGCTCGCGCGCTTCGTTGATGAACTTGACGACGCTGTCGGTGTCACCGATGGACGAAGACAGCAGCGCCGCCATGAACTCGGCGGGGTGATGCGCCTTGAGCCACGCGGTCTGATACGAGAGGATCGAATACGCGACGGAGTGCGACTTGTTGAAGCCGTACCGGCCGAACGTTTCGATTTGCCCCGCCAGCTCCTCGATGACGTTGCGGCTGTAGCCCCGGGCGACCGACTTCTCGACGAACTTCGCGAGCTCCTGCTCGATGAGCTCTTTGTCCTTCTTCCCGACTGCCTTTCGCAGCACGTCGGCTTCGGCGAGCGAGATTCCAGCGAGAATCTGCGCGATGCGCATGACCTGCTCTTGGTAGGTGATGACGCCGTACGTCGGCGACAAGACCTCCTCGAGCTCTGGCAGCGCGTACACCACCGGCTCCTCGCCCCGCTTTCGCCGCTGGTAAACGCGATGCATCCCCGCGTCGAGCGGACCCGGGCGCATGAGCGCGTTCGACGCGACGAGATCGTCGAAACGGTCGCAGCGCATACTCCGCAGCATGTCCGTCGCGAGCGCCGACTCGAACTGGAACACCCCAGTCGTGCGACCGGAGCGGAGCATCTGATACACCTTGGGATCGTCGAGCGGAACCGTGTCGATGTCGACCGGAGGCGCCCCTCTCTCGTCGATCGCTTTCACCGCATCGTGAATGACGGTGAGCGTCGTTAGGCCGAGGAAATCCATCTTGAGCATCCCGGCCTTTTCGAGGCAATTCATGTCGTACTGACTGACGACGACGTTCTCGTCGTCGCCATTCACGTCCCCGCGCGAGGCTCCTGATCCCTTGGAGGCCTGCGTGCAGATCGGGACGTAATCGTCGACCGGCCCTGGTGCGATGACGACGCCGGCCGCGTGCACGCCCGTATGTCGGGAGAGCCCTTCGAGTGCGATCGCGTAATCGAGCAGCCGGCGATAGCGATCGTCGGTCTCGTAGAGCTTCTTGATCTCGGGGATCTGCTCGACGGCTTCGTTTACCGTGAGCGAGAAGTTCGGCTGATTCGGGATCAGCTTTGCCAGCTGGTCCGTCTCGACCGGCGTGAAGCCGAGCACGCGGCCGACATCCTTGATCGCGGCGCGCGACTTCATGGTTCCGAACGTGACGATCTGACAGACAGACTCGCGCCCGTATTTCTGCCGCACATACTCGATCACTTCGCCGCGCCGTTCGAAGCAGAAATCGACGTCGACGTCGGGCATCGACACGCGCTCGGGATTCAGGAACCGCTCGAAGAGCAGATCGAATTCCAGAGGGCAGACGTTGGTGATCTCGAGCGAGTACGCGACGAGCGAGCCGGCCGCCGATCCTCGTCCCGGTCCCACGGGAATGCCACGTTCCCGCGCCGCCTTGATGAAGTCGTAGACGATGAGGAAGTAGCCGGCGTACCCTGTCTTGGTGATGACACCAAGCTCGTACTCGAGGCGCTCCCGTACGTTGTCCGGGAGGGGGTCGCCGTAGCGCTTCTTGGCGCCGTCCTGGGCCAGCCGCTCGAGCAGCTCGTTCTCGCTTGCGACGCCCAACGGTAGTGGAAATGCCGGCAGGTGGTACTTCTTCTCGAACGCGAATCCTATTTCGTCCGCGACCTTGAGCGTATTCTCAACAACGTCGGGCCGGTCGGGGAAGTGCGCGCGAATCTCTTCGTGACTCTTGAAGTAGAGGCCCTCGTCGTACCGCATCCGATCCTGGTCGCCCAAATCTTTCCCGAGTCCGATGCAGAGGAGCACGTCGTGCGCGTCGTGGTCCTGTTGGCGGAGGAAATGCGAATCGTTGGTGGCGACGACTGGCAGCCCAAGCTCGCTGGCCAAGGTGAAGACGCGCGTATTCAGCTCGCGTTGCCCCGCGGAATCGTGTGCTTGGACCTCGAGGTAGTAGCGGTCCTTGAAGACGTTCGCATACCACGTTGCGGCCTCGACGGCGGCATCGTGGTCGTTGCGAAGGAGGTGCGACGCGACTTCGCCGGCCATGCAGGCCGACGAGACGATGATCCCTTCGCTATGCCGGGCGAGAAGCTCGCGGTCGACGCGCGGCTTGGTGTAGAAGCCCTCGGTGTACGAGAGTGAGGACAGCTTGACGAGGTTTCGGTACCCCGTCATGTCCTTCGCGAGGAGCACGAGGTGATAGTACGGCTTTTGAGCGGTGCCGTTGGCGCGTGCGCGCGTGCGCCGATCGCCGGGGGCGACATACGCCTCCATTCCGATGATCGGTTTGATCTTTTCCTTCCGTGCGTGCTCCTGAAACTCCCAGGCAGCGTGCAGATTACCGTGATCGGTAATCGCCAAGGCGGGCTGCTCGAACTCCTTAGCCCGTCGGATCAGATCGTCGATCCGGTTCGCGCCGTCGAGGAGAGAGTATTCGGAATGGCAGTGGAGGTGTACGAAGGACATCGCGATGAAGATAGCGACCGCCGTCACATGAGGCAAAGAAAACCTGCGGCGGCGTTCGTCGTCTAAGGACATATGAAACAAAGTCTTATGCGCGTGGGGCGAATCGCGTCGCGGCTTCTCGGCGTGGTTCTGCTCGTCGTGCTGCTCTATCTCCTCCTGGCTCCCACCGGACGGTATCTGGTGCGCGCGGCATGGGAGGAGGCGAAGATCCTCGCTCGCCGCCGCGACATTACCGACATCGTCGCCGATTCGACGACCTCGGCCGCCACGCGGCAGAAGCTGCGCGTGGTGCTGGCCGCGCGCGCATTCGCGCGCGACTCGATTGGCCTGCGTGCACGAGAAAGCTTTACGACGTTCAGCCGGCTGGAGCACGACACGCTGGTGCTCGTCCTTTCGGCGGCGTATCGCGACCGCCTCGAGGCGTACAGCTGGTGGTTCCCGGTCGTTGGCCGCGTCCCATACAAGGGCTACTTCGATTTCGGCGCGGCGAAGGCGGCGGCGCGAAAGCTCGACGCCGACGGATTAGACGTTTACTTGCGGCCTTCACCGGCGTTCAGCACGCTCGGATGGTTCAACGATCCGCTGGTTTCCACCTCACTCAACGCGGATTCGCTCGATCTCGCGAATACCGTGATCCACGAGCTGACCCACAACACCTTCTATGCGCCGGGTCAAGCCGTATTCAATGAGTCATTCGCGAACTTCGTTGGCGCGCGAGGATCGGCGTGGTTCTTCCGCGCACGCGCCGAGCCGGAGGCAGCTGACGAGGAAGACGCGCGCTGGGGCGACGACAAGCTGATGGCGCGCTTTTGGGAGCGACTGTATCACTCCATTGATTCCACCTACAAGGCTCACCCGGGCGCCGATTCCACGCATGTACGAGAACGCATCGCGGCGCGCGATACTGTCTATCGACTGGCGCGCATAGAGCTCGTGGAAGTGCTCGGCCCCCAGCTGCACACCATTGGCCCGCGCGTGCTGGAGCGTATGCGGTTGGATAACGCGGCGCTGATGGCGCGCCGCATCTATCTGACGGATCTGGATCTGTTCGACGCGGTATGGGTGCGCGAGAATCAGGATCTCAAAAAGACCATCGCCCGTCTCATCGAGTTAGCGAAGTCGAAGCCCAAGGACCCATTCGGTGCATTGCGGGCATGGGTGGTGAAGACACGCGCTCCGGATGCTTGATCTCGCTTCGTCCGCCATTGGCAAAGGCGTCGCGTCCGCGCCTACGCTTTTTACTCTGGGTGGCAAAAGCACCTACTTCGTGAACCGCGACCGGAGCAGCGCACGGAGATCGATCGGTGGCTGCTCCGGAACAGCCGCCGCTTCGGCAGCGGGATTGCCGTCCTCTGACAACACTATGCGCTGCATCTTGGCCCGGACTCCGCGATCCAGGAAGCGAGACAGCTGATCCATCGAGTAGTCCGCGCCGCGGCGGGTATTGTACACGTTGAGTGGATACGAAATTACGAGATGATTACGGGCGCGGGTGCAGGCGACGTACATCAACCGCCGCTCCTCCTCGATCTGCGCCTCGTCCGCCGTCGCCCTCGAAAGAGGGAAGTAGCCATCCACTGCCCAGATCAGGAACACGGCGTCCCACTCCTTTCCCTTTGCGCTATGCGCGGTACTCAGCACCAGTGCGTCGTCCTCGGCGTCGCCGCCGGCGGCGAGATCCTGAGTACTCTGCGGCGGTTCGAGGGCGATGGCGGAGAGAAAGGTGGCTCGATTCGGGTATCCGCCGGCGATGACGCGGAGTTGCTCGAGGTCGGCGAGGCGTGCGTCTGGCCGGTCGTATCGCTCGCGCAAAATGTCATCGTACAGGCCGCGGATTGCCTCGATCTCGGCGCCGACGCCGGTGCCGAGCGACTCACGGTCGTCGCGCGCGGCGCGCGCCTGTAGTGCGCGCAGAAGCGCAACGAGTCGCTCATGCGCCTCCCGCGCGCGCAGTGGCGGCTGCCAATCGTAGAAGGCCTCCGTCTCCCAGCCTCGTTCGGTCATCGACGCGATGGCTGCGCGCGCGGTGACGTCGCCGATGCCGGGCATGAGCATGAGCAAACGATACCAGCTCACGTCATCACGTGGATTTTCGATCACGCGGAGAAATGCCAGCACGTCCTTCACGTGCGCTGCCTCGAGGAACTTCAGTCCGCCCCATTTTTCAAATGGGATGCGACGATTGGCGAGCTCGATCTCTAGATCCGCCGACATGTAGGCGGCGCGAAAGAGCACCGCAATTTCACGCAGCGGTGTCCCTTCTTCGTGTAGCTCGAGCACGCGATCGACGATGAACTTCGTTTGCTGCTGCTCATCGCGCGCGGCCACGAGCCAGGGCACTTCGCCACCGGCACGATTCGTCCAGAGATTCTTCGTGAAACGCTCCGCGGCGCGGCTGATGAGCGTATTCGTAACGTCGAGAATGGGCTGTGTGGAGCGATAGTTCTGCTCGAGCGTCACCAGGTGCGTACCGGGGAATTGCTTCGGAAAGTCGAGGATGTTGTGAACGTTGGCGCCGCGGAAGGAGTAGATGCTTTGCGCGTCGTCGCCGACGACCGTGATGTTCTGGTGGGTGCGGCACATCCCACGGAGCACGCGCGCCTGCATCAGGTTGGTGTCCTGATATTCGTCGACGAGAATGTGATCATAGAGGCCGGCGATGCGCTCGGCGAGCGGCTCGGAGTGCTCGAGCATCATGCCCCAGAACAGCAGCAGATCGTCGTAATCCACGAGATTGCGTTCGATCTTCCGGCTCGTGTATTCCGCGAAGATTCGCAACACCTCGTCGGTGTAGTCCGCGAACTGCGGAAGCTCGCCGCCGAGGATATCCTCGACGGGGATCTCGGTATTGATGTGGCGCGAGTAGATGTAGTGGAGCGTCTCCTTCTTCGGAAAGCGTTTCTCCTGCTTCCCGTATCCGAGATTGGCGCGCGCGAGACCCATCAAGTCTTCGGCGTCGCCTTCGTCCATGATGGAAAAGTCGCGCGGCAGCCCGGCCAATTGGCCGAACATCCGCAGCAGCCGGTTCCCCGTTCCGTGAAAGGTGCCGCCGTGGACATGACCGCTCACGACACCGACCAAGCGCTCGGAACGCGCTAGCATCTCGTGCGCCGCGCGCCGGGTGAAGGTGAGAAGGAGTATGCGCTCCGGCTTCACGCCGCGCTCCAGCAGATGCGCGACGCGATAGACAAGCGTCCGCGTCTTGCCCGTACCGGCACCAGCGACGATCAGCAATGGACCGTCGCCATAGGTGGCGGCTGCTGCTTGCTCGACGTTGAGCTGGGCGGTCAGATCTGCGAGCGGATGCTCGGCCACGTCGGTCGTCGCGGCACGCTCTCGCGGACGATAGATTCGCGGCCCTTCTGCCATCACTACCTAACGACGCGGGCGGCCGCGCTGGTCGTGGCCGTCTCCAAAGCGGACGTGAGCTCTTGGATCGTGATGTGGCGCGGCGTGAGCGCGAACGTTGCCGCGGCAGCGCCGATGACGGCGCCGGCGACCGCCGGCATCGTGACGCTCTCGTGAGGCAGCTCGCCGCTCAGCGAAGTCATGGTCACGGCCTGAATGCCACAGGGAACGATGAGGTCGAAGTAGCGGAGATCCGTCGCCACGTTCAGGGCGAATCCGTGCCATGTGACCCAGTCGCGCGCGTGCACGCCGATCGACGCAATCTTGCGGTCCTCGATCCAGACGCCGGTATATGGCGGGCGACGGCCTCCTGCCAGGCCGAAGGTCTGGAGCGCATCGATGAGGAGCTGCTCAACCTGCCGCAGATACCAGTGCAGGTCGCGACGATGCTGCTTGAGATCGACGATCGGATAGCCGACGAGCTGGCCAGGGCCGTGGAACGTGACGTCTCCACCGCGCTCCACCTCGAATAGCTCCACACCGCGCTCCCGGAGATACTCGGGGGTGGCGAGCATGTGTGCCTCTTTCGACGAGCGGCCGAGCGTGATCACCGGCGGGTGCTCGACCAGCAGGAGCAGGTCGTCATCGATCGCGCCGGCGATACGTGCGCGAGCCACGTCGCGCTGCAGTGTGAGCGCGTCGGCGTAGGGCAGAAGGCCGAGATCGACGACGAGAAGATTGGCCACGTTAGGCGCTGATCATCTTTCCCATCGAGTCCAACGCGGCTTCCATAATGGCTTCGGACAGGGTGGGGTGGGCGTGAATCGCGAGGTCGACTTCCTCCACCGTGAATTCATTCTCGCGTGCAACGGCCAACTCGTGGATCAGCTCTGTGGCGTGCGCACCGATGATGTGCGCGCCAAGGATCTCACCATATTTCGCGTCACGGATGATCTTCACGAACCCCTCAGTCTCGCCCGACGTGCGCGCGCGGCCACTGGCGGAGAAGTTGAAACGGCCGACCTTGTAGTCGAGCTTCTTGTCCTTCACCTGCTGCTCGGTGAGGCCGATCGAAGCGACCTCTGGATGACAGTACGTCGCGCTCGGAATGTTGCCGTAATTCACACCATGGGTCGGCGTTCCGGCTAACACCTCCGCCACCGTGATGCCTTCGCGTTCGCCCTTATGCGCGAGCATCGGCGGACCGGCAACATCCCCGATCGCGAAAATACCAGCTGCGGTCGTGGCCATCTTCGCGTCGATCTTGATGAAGCCGCGGTCGGTGAGCTGAACGCCCTGCTCCTTGAGGCCAAGATCTTCGACGCTCGGCGCCCGACCGGCGGCGATGAGCACCTTATCAACCTCGAGGTTCCGTTTCTCGCCGCCCACTTCGACCGTCATCGTCACCGAATTTTTCCCGACTTTGACGTTGCTGATTCGTGACCCGGTGAGCACGTCGATTTTACGCTTCTTGAACGATCGCTCGAGCTCCTTCGAGCAGTCGCTGTCTTCGAGCGGAAGAATGCCCGGAAGAACTTCGATGAGCGTGACTTGCGTGCCGAAGGCGTTGAAGACGTCCGCGAACTCGCAGCCCACCGCCCCGGCACCGACGATCGCCAGCGTTTTCGGGGCATTCTCGAGGATGAGCGCTTCATCTGACGAGATTACCGTCGACTTGTTGAGCTCCAACCCGATTTGGGGAAGTCCCTTTACGCGGGATCCCGTTGAGATGACAATGCCCTTCTTCGCCTCGTGGCGCTCATCCTTGCCGTCGGGCGTCTTGAGGGAGATCGCGTTCTTGCCGGCGAGCTTCGCAGTCCCTTTGAGCCAGGTGATCTTGTTTTTCTTGAAGAGGAACTCGACTCCCTTGGAGTTCTGCTGACTGACGGCGCGGGAACGCTTCATTGCCACGCCGTATTCCAGCTTGATGTCTCCAACCGTGACGCCGAACTCCTTCGCGTGCTGTAGGCGATTGGCGACGGAGGCGGATTCGAGCAGCGCCTTTGCGGGGATGCACCCCCAGAGCACGCAGGTTCCGCCTAACCCTTCACGCTCGACAACAGCCGTGGACAACCCGAGCTGCGCGCAGCGAATGGCACCTACATAGCCGGCGGGTCCACCGCCGATAAAGATCACGTCGAACGAGGCCATGGTTCCGATGTTCCTCAAAGAGTCCGGTGCACTCACCGCGCCCGACCCAGGCGTCGGCAGCCCCGAAACATATTCGCGCGGTGCATGGCAGACTATTGGAGCGGTCACCGCCTTGCTGGATGAATTTCGGAAGCGTAGCGTGTGGCGTATGCGGCCCTCACGAGTACGCGTCCTTCCTCGGCTGCTCGCCATTGCCTGCACGATTGCCAGCGTGGGCGAGACGCGCGCGCTGCATGCTCAGCCTCAGGCCGCGCCAACCTCGAAGCTCATCGGCACAATTACCGATACGTCGGGCGTGCCGTTGTCCCGCGCTGAAGTCTGGCTCATTGCCGCCTCGATGCTGCGCACGATATCGAACGACTCTGGTCGATTCGAGCTCCCTGGACTCCCACCGGGATCGATCACCCTGGGCGTCCGGCGACTGGGCTACGAATCCGCTACTTTCTCGGCGACGCTCAAGGCCGGCAAGACGCATCGCGCCACGTTTCCGCTCACGCCGTCGGTGCAGTCGCTGGCAGAGGTGAAGGTGCAGGACACGGCGTCGACATGGCTCTCGTTGTTCGAGCAACGCCGGTCGATGCATCGCGGGAGCTTCATGACGCGCTCGGATTTCGAGCGAGA
Organism: Gemmatimonadaceae bacterium; assembly: GCA_045804225.1. Taxonomy (GTDB): domain Bacteria; phylum Gemmatimonadota; class Gemmatimonadetes; order Gemmatimonadales; family Gemmatimonadaceae; genus AG2. The sequence continues at coordinate 98,405 of JBJMNO010000007.1, read as the reverse complement.
CAATCTCCGCATCGCGACGGACATCCTGCGTCGAGTTCCCGGCGTGCAGATCGTACCGACGCGCACCGGCACGATGGTGCAGATGACACGCGGTGCTGGCGCGCGTCGCTGCATCCCGCAGCTGTATGTCCACGAGACGCCATACAGTGGCAATTTCGACGACTTCACTCCCGACGACATCGAGGCACTCGAGGTGTACGTCGGAATCTCGGAGATTCCGCCCGATCTCGTGACGATGGGCCGGCCGATCTGTGCGGCGATCGTGATCTGGACCCGCGAGCCGCCGCCCAAAAAGCGCGGCGCCTAACGGACGTCACGCCGTATGGCACGTCGTTAGGCGAGCATCACCATCGGATTCTCGATCATCCGCCCGAGCGTCTGGAGGAATCGGGCGCCGACCGCACCGTCAACGGCGCGATGGTCGCAGCTCATCGTGAGCCGAAGCCGCTTCCGCACGACGAATTCGTCATTCACTGAGACCACTTTGTCCTCAGCGCGCCCGACCGCGAGGATGCCCGTCTCGGGTGGATTGATGATGGCTGTGAACTGGTCGATGCCGTACATCCCGAGATTCGACACGGAGAACGTCGAGCCGGTGTACTGCTCGGGCTTCAACCGCCGCTCGCGCGCAAGGCGCGCAAGTTCCTTCACCTCTGCCGAGATCTCACGCATCGATTTGCGATCGGCGTCGAAGATGACGGGCACGATCAGGCCATCATCGGTCGCGACGGCGACGCCGAGGTGCACGCGATTGAACATCCGAATGCGATCGCCGAGCCAATGTGCGTTCACCTCCGGGTGCTGGGTGAGCGCGGTCGCCACGGCTTTCAGCAGCACGTCGTTGACGGAGACCTTGAAGTCGTCGCCAAGAGCGGCCATCGCCTTTCGCATGTCCTCCACCCGACCGAGGTCGTATTCGGCGGTGAGGTAAAACGTCGGAATGGGGCCGATCGACTCCGAGAGACGACGCGCGATCGTCTTCCGAATCTGGGTGAGTGCAATGTCCTGGAAGTCGCCTTCGCGAGCTGGTTGTGGCGCCCGGATAGCCGCCGTCGCCGGTGCTTGCGAGCTAGCTACAGCTGCGGCCTCGATGTCGCGACGGATGATGCGCCCGCCCGGTCCGCTTCCACGAAGTTGGCCCAGGTCGAGTCCCTGCTCGCGGGCGAGGCGGCGCGCGAGTGGTGAGGATCGCACACCACCGCCGTTCCCTTCGGCCGGTTGCTCCTGCGCGCGCGGCGAGGGCGAAGCAGGTGGGCGAGACGAGGGCGGTGCACCACCGGAAGCCGGCAGCTTCTGTTGCGGTGGCGTCGACGCTTCGCCTTGAGATTCGTTAGGTGTGCGCGGCACAGACGACGGCCCAGCGCTCTCCCGCGTCTGCCCGACGGCGGCCGCTGGCTCCGGCGCCGCGTTACCCGCCGCGGCGCCGGCTGTTGCGCCGCCAGCCTCGGCGATGAGGGCATCGATGTTCTCGTCTGGCGACGCGATCACGCCAACGAGTTGGCCCACTGGTCGCGAGTCGCCTTCGCCAACGAAGCGCTTGCGAAGAACGCCATCGCCGCGAGCGACGAGCTCCATGATTGCCTTGTCGGTCTCAACTTCGGCGAGTGGCTCACCGCTCTTCACGGTGTCGCCCTCGTTCTTCAACCATTTCACCAAGCGACCCTCCTCCATCGTGGGGGAGAGTGCTTCCATGAAGACCTTCGTGGACATGAGGGGCCAGGCTGGGGTTTGGGGCTAGGATCTCGCCCCTGCTTCCTCTGCGTACATCACTTTTTTCACAGCGGCGATCGTCTTCGCGGCGTCCGGCTTGGCGGCGCGCTCGAGATTTTTCGCGTAGGGCATCGGCACGTCGGCCTGATGAATTCGAAGCACCGGGGCATCGAGATCATCGAAGCACTCGCGCTGAATGAAGTCGACGACCTGCGCGCCCATGCCGGCGATCTCCCACCCTTCCTCGACGACGACGGCGCGGTTGGTCTTATGCACCGACGCGCGGATCGCCTCGTAATCGATCGGACGCACCGTCCGCAGATCGACGACATCGACGCGAATGCCTTCCTTCGCGAGCTGATCGGCGGCCTGCATCGCCACGAGCGCCATCTTGCCGTAGGTGACGATCGAGCAGTGATCACCTTCGCGCTTCAAGTCGGCAACGCCGATCGGAATGAGATATTCCTCATCGGGCACTTCGCCTTTGGTGTTGTACAACATCTCGCCCTCGAGAAAGCAAACGGGGTTGTCATCACGAATGGCGCTCTTGAGGAGACCTTTGGCGTCGTACGGCGTGCCTGGACTGATGACCTTGAGTCCCGGGATGTGGGCCAGCCACGATTCGAAGGCTTGAGAGTGCTGGGCGGAGAGCTGGAGGGCGGCGCCATTCGGCCCACGAAACACGATGGGCACGTTGTACTGGCCGCCGCTCATATAGAGCATCTTTGACGCCGAGTTTAAAACTTGATCAAGGGCGAGCACGGCGAAGTTCCAGGTCATGAACTCGACGATAGGCCGTAGTCCGACCATCGCCGCGCCCACGCCGACGCCGGCGAAGCCAAGCTCCGTGATCGGCGTATCGACGACTCGCATCTCCCCGAATTCCTGAAGCAAGCCTTTCGAGACTTTATATGCACCCTGATAGACGCCAACTTCCTCGCCCATGAGGAACACACGATCGTCGCGTTGCATTTCCTCACGCAAGGCTTGGTTCAGGGCGTCGCGATATGTGATGACGGGCATGAAACAGAGAGTAGGGCTTAGGACTTCGTGAGTGGCTCGGCGATCGTGTCGCTCGTGGTGTCGACGTAGACGTCTTCGTACAGCGCTTCGAGCGGTGGCTCCGGACTCTTGTCGGCGAAATCCCAAGCATCCTGGACCAACGCTTTGATCTCCGCGTCGAGACGCTGGATCTCCTCGTCCGTGAGCTCACCGTGCTCCTGCATGTGCATCCGGAGAAGCATGATCGGATCGCGCTTCATGTACTCGTCGAGCTCCGCCTTGGTGCGATAGGTGCCGCTCACCGCGTCGGACATCGAGTGGCCCATGAAACGGTAGGTGCGGACCTCGAGCAGTGTCGGCGTCTGATCACGACGCGCGCGGTCGACGGCTTCCTGCGTTGCGGCGCGCACGGCGAAAACGTCCTGCCCGTCGCACTGTGCACGCGGCATGTTGTACGACGCACCGCGCTCGTAAACGTCGTGAATCGCCGACGCCCGCTCGAGCGCCGTGCCCATTCCGTACCGATTGTTCTCGATGACGTACACGACGGGCAGCTTCCACAGCCCGGCCATGTTGAGTGCTTCATGAAAGGCGCCCGTATTCACCACGGACTCGCCCATGAAGCAAATGCACACCTGATCGCCGCCGCGGTATTTGATCGCGAAGCCAACGCCGGTCGCGAGCGGCACGTGCGCCCCGACGATCCCATGACCGCCGAGAAAGTTCACGTTGCGATCGAAGAGGTGCATCGAGCCGCCTTTGCCACGCACAACCCCGTCGGCTCTTCCAAAAAGCTCCGCCATCACTGCCCGCGGTGCAATGCCGCGAGCGAGCGCCTGTCCATGATCGCGATACGTGGTGATCACGTAATCATCGGGACGGAGAATAGAGAGCGTGCCAGTGCTCACTGCTTCCTGGCCGATGTACAGATGGCAAAATCCCCCGATCTTGCCTAACGCGTAGGCCTCGGCGCACCGTTCCTCGAAGCGACGCTGGAGCAGCATGGAGCGCAGCAGCTCGCGATCGAGATCGGGATTCGATTTGCCGTTCGTAGAAGGCTCGGCGGTCTGCGTCGCGCCCGCGGGGGCTGATTCTTTCTTCTTTGTCGCCATGTAGTCGCTGTCGCTGAAATCGGAAAACAGTTTTTCGCTTCGCTCAGGATGACAGGCCGATGATAGAGCGTCAGACTCCAGCGGCTTGCACCTGCTCCCAAGCATGATAGCTCGAGCGCACGAGCGGGCCCGACTCGACGTGTTTGAATCCCATCGCCATGCCCTCCTCGCGGAACATGCGGAACTCATCAGGCGTGACGTAGCGATCGAGCTTGATGTGCGACGTCGATGGCCGCAGGTACTGGCCTAACGTGATGATGTCCACATCGACCGCGCGCAGATCACGGAGCACGGCGAGCACTTCTTCGTTCGTTTCACCCATGCCGAGGATGATGCCGCTTTTGGTCGATACGTGAGGCGCGAGTCGCTTCGCAGTGGTAAAAATCCGCATCACACGCTCGTAGCGGCCGCCCGGCCGGCACTTCTTGTAGAGACGGGGAACCGTCTCCGTGTTGTGATTGTAAATGTCTGGCGAGGCATCGAGCACGGCGCGAATCGCCTCCTCGTCGCCCTGAAAATCTGGAACGAGCACTTCCACCGAGCAGCTCGGGACCTGCTGTTTGATCTGCCGAATCGTTTCGGCGAAGGCCCACGCGCCGAAGTCCGGGAGGTCGTCACGATCCACCGAGGTAATGACGGCGTGCTGGAGCCGCATTTCCGCAACGGCGCGTGCGACGCGCTCGGGCTCTGCCGGGTCGAACTTTGGAGGGCGCCCATGCGCCACTGCACAATAGGCGCAGTTTCGCGTGCAGACGTCACCGAGGATCATGAACGTCGCCGTACCGTGCTCCCAACATTCGCCGACGTTAGGGCAGTGCGCCTCCTCACACACCGTGTGAAGGTCCAGCTCGCGCATCAACTGCTTTAGCCGAAGGTAGTTGGGGCCGCCGGGTGCGCGAACCTTCAACCAGCCCGGTTTTCGTTCCGGCAGGGGCTGAACGCGGTGCCGGCCAATGATCTGATAAAGGGTCTCGCCCATCTTTTCAGGTGATGAGATTGGGCGCAACGATCGCGCGATCAGCATCGGAAACCGTTGAGCAGCCGAAATCTATCCGCAACCAGAGCACCGGGGTAGAACAACGTCCGGCGTGTAACCGCTAATCGGTGTCCCAGTAGTTAGCCACTCTACGAGAAGCGTTGAACGTCGAACAGCGAGAGGTCGAAAGGCGGAGCGGAACCCGCAACGATCGCCGCGACGCACTCCCCGGTGAGTGGAGCAAGGAGTATCCCGTTCTTCCCATGGCCGCATGCGTAGACCACGCTCGGCAGATCGGGATCACGACCTATCACCGGTAGTCCGTCGGGCGTCATGGGACGAAGCCCAGCCCAACCTTTCTCCATTTCCGCCTGGCCGAGGGTTGGGACCACGGCGGCGGCAGCGCCACGCAGCCGATCGAGAGCAGTTCCCGTCGTGGTGCTATCGAAGCCAACGCGCTCGAGGGTGCTTCCGACCAGAGTCGATTCGCCTCTCGGAACGAGATACGCGTCGGGCGAGGAAACGACGTGCGAGAGAGGACAGCCGCGCAGTTGTACCATTTGCCCACGCACGGGCTCCACGGGAATGGGCCGCGGCGCTCCAGCGATCAACGCGCTCCACGCGCCCGCGGCAAGCACCACCGTACGGCCACGCTGGATGCGACCGTCCTCGGTCACTGCGCTACACCCCTCGAGACCGGGCTCGAGTCCAGCGACGCGTCCCTCGACAACGTCTATCGCCCATTCACAGCGAACAGCCTCTCTCAGTGCTTCGATTAGGCGTACGTTGTCCACATAACCGTCGACGGGATGGAGAATTCCTTCGTTGCAGTCGTCGAGTGAGGGCTCGAGCGAATGCATTGCCGAGGAAGTGACTCGCTCGGCGCCAGAATTGTTCGACTCAGAGCCATCGGTTCCAATCTCGATGATCCCCGCGCGATTCAGGGTGACCTCGACACCTGTTCGCTCGGACAGCCAGTGGACCCAATCCGGGAATCGGTCCCGGGAGGCGCGCATGAAAGCACGAAAGCCATCATCCGCTCGTCCAAGCGACGGAGCGAGGAGTCCAGCTGATGCAGCGGACGCGGCACCAGGGACAGTCCGGCCGATGAGACGACACGAGCCGCCTCCGCGTGCAATGGCGATCGCGGTCGCAAGACCGATCACGCCATCGCCGATGACGAGAACCTCGGCAGTGGATTCGCTCTTCCCGTTTGGGGCAGTGCGCGGCATGGCTGGAAAATTCGCCGGGACTAGCGCATGAAGCCAGCACACGCGAGAATCGAGGTGAAACTCTCGCCAGCAGAGCGGCGTACGACCGCCCGGTGATGTTTGATCTTTCAACGCTAGGGAGATTCACCGATGCTCCGCACAATTTTCATGATCGGGCTGTTTGCCGTGCTCGGTTTGATCGCTCTGCGATTCGTCTTTGGTATTTTGCCCGGTCTCATCGGGCTGTTTATCGGATTGGCGATGTTTGCGCTGAAGATCGCGGCGATCGGATTCCTGATCTATCTGGTGATTCGAGTACTGAGCCCGGACACCGCCCGTCGACTTCGGGAGAAGTGGTCGGGACCAGCTGTTTAGCTATCAGGTAACAGTCCATAGGCATCAGGTAAGACGGAACGAAACGCTTATGGGGTGACGAGAGCTCGGACTCTCGTCACCCCATAAGCGTTTCGTTCCGTCTTACCTGATAGTTATAAGCTATGGTCTGATAGCTTCTCAACCACTGCCCACGCCAGCAACGGAACCATGATCTCATGGTGACCGGTGATCTCGTAGCCCTTGCCGCTGTCGAGCGTTGGGCGCTGAACGACGTTCATGCGCGGCCGGTAGTGCCGCTGCATATCGAGGTCGCAGGTGACGAAATCGCGCGGCCGACCCGCGTTGAGATTGCGGGCAATCGTTAGGGCCTTGAGAAACACCTCGGGCATGATGACGGCACTACCGAGGTTGAGCGCGACGCCGCCATCGTCCAACGATGTGAGCGAGTGAGCGAGTCGACGAAAATCTCTGTGGCTGGTATCGCCGATGGCGGCACCGTTCGCCGCTGGATGTTGATGGATGATCTCCGCGCCTAACGCGGCATGGATCGTTGTCGGTACGCCGAGACGATACGCACCGAGGATTACCGACAACTCGGGGTGCACGAGACGCCCCGTGCGATCGGCGTCGTCCAGTGTGTGGCCCAGCACCTCGCCCATGCCGCGCTCCTCACGCATGCCGCGGACGAAGGCTTCGTTCATCTCCCGTCCCGTCTCTTCGGCCATGCCGAAGCTACCATCACGCAGACCCGCGGCAACATCCTCCGACGTACCGCCAAAGCGCGCGATCTCGAAATCGTGAATCGAGGCCGAGCCGTTCATCGCGAGATGGGTGATTACACGTCGCTGCATCAAATCGATGAGCAGCGGAGCCAGCCCCGTTTTCACGATGTGGCCACCGAGCATAACGACGACACCCCGCTCGCGTCGCGCCGCTCCGACAATCGCGCTCACGACGCGCCGGAAGTCGCGGGCGACGAGAACATCCGGAAGTGAGTCGAGGAACGCGGCGAAGCTGCGGTCCTTGCCGGGGGGGTGTGCGAACTCTTCCGCGCGTACTTTGTTCGGACGCCGCGCGACGGGGATTGTTCGGATCGCGCTGAGATCTACTTCGCGCGAAGCCGAGCGATCGGAGTCCGAGTCGCCGGTCACGGCGGCGAGACGGCGCTGTGTACCGAGTCGGCCGCGCTCGGGGCCGCGGCTCGTCGGTAAGACGTGAGATACAGGTTCAATGAGCCAAACGGCAGCTTCGATTTCATCTGCAGCATGATCCGATTGGTGTCGTCGGAGAGCCAGACTTCAGCCCGGCCGCCTTCGGAGAATATGCCTTTCGTCTTGATGATCGGCTGCACGACGATCGCGTCGAATTCGCCCGCGGGAACCTTGATGTGCTCGCGGCGCAGAACCCGAATGGTGACAGGATTGCGGTCCGGCCGGAAGTAGCGATCGAACGCGTACGTCTGGCCAACCTCGAGCGGAATGGTGCGCACGAAGTAGAGAAAGGCGCCGTCATCGAGCGGGGCAGCGACAGTTGGCGCTTCGGGCTTACCCTCTTCGACGACGACGCCGCGTTCAGGAACGATCTCAAACCTCCGCTCGCGTTCGCGGCGGCCTTCACTCAACTCCTGCCAGTGCCGCAACGAGACGAGATCGTGCACGTCGATCCAGCTCTCGAGGCGATCGTTCACCTTGTAGAAGGCGGTGCCGCCACGCACTTGGAAGACCGTATGCCACGCGGGCCGCCCGCGTACCGAATCGATGCCGGCGACTTCCATGGAGCCGCTGCCGACGTGTAGGAAGCTGAATTTCACGTCGTACTCTAGCCGCTCCCCTTTGCTGAAAGGCACGGGGGCTGGCGTAGCCGTGCTCGGGTTCCCGGCTTGCGTCACGCTCTGCGCGCGGGCGAGCGACGACATGAGGAGGGTCGCGGCAAGAGTCATCATTCCCGTTAGGCGCGGCAACCGCGCGCGTCGTTCGTCAACGCTTTGCGTCGGGCGCTCCGCGCGTTGGAACGGGATGCGAGCGCCGAGTGCGCCCGAAACGGAACAGATCAACGGCATCGGTCCAGGGATGAATACGACTCGCCCGCGGGCGGAGATCATAACGAGGCTCTAACGCCACCGTCTCCACGCGACGGGCGAATGGCGCCGTGCGCACGAGGAGGTCGATGTTTGCCGCCCATACCGTCCCCTGGACGATCGGTTCGTCCCCAGCGTGACGAATGAGATCGCGCAGCAACGTGATGCGATATAACCGGAACGTGCCGAACGGATCGGTGACTCCCGGGACGGTCAGGAATGGCTTGAGCACCCACGGGGCGACGCGCCGCATCCAGCGGACGGGCTTCGGTGGCGCGGCGTCGGCAGCAGACGGTCGCTCGGCGACGACGAGATCGGCACCTCCCTCGAATCGTTTAATGAGCTCGGGCAAATGTTCCGGCTGGTCGGTGAAGTCGGCCTGCATGACGATCATGGCGTCACGTCTCGGATAGCGCGTACGACGCGAAACCTCGCGCGCGAGCGTGTCGAGAGCGCGCGCATAGCCCACGTGTTCGTCGGCGCCCAGGATCGTTAGGGGAAGGACCTCCGTATAGGATTGCAGCGTTTCGCCGGTGGCGTCGCTGCTGCCGTCATTGAAGACGAGGATCTCGTACTCGCGAGGATACTCCTGAAAGACTTTGCGGATGCGCCACAGCAGTAGGCCAATGGTGGGCGCTTCGTCAAAGGCAGGAATACAGATGTACAGCAACGAGGTCCTCGCGGAGCGTGGGTGGGCGCTTTTGTCCGCATGAAAGTTAGAGCGCTAGCAAGTCGTCGCGCCACCCGTTTCAGATACTCCAGCTCGATCGTCGAGTAAGCGCTGAATGTGGAGCGCACGCGTCGTGTGCGACCCTGGTTCACTCGTTCCTTCGTCTATGAACCGCCGTTCCGTCTCGCTCGCTCTTTTTTCGGTCGTCGCCATCGCGTGCTCGCACTCACCGCCGCATACGGCGACGGTCATGCAACAAGGCGCGCCCTCAGCACCTGTCCGACGCCGCGATCCGGGACTGATGATCGACCCGGCTATGCTTCGTCGTGATCTCTACATCATCGCTGATGACTCGTTCCATGGACGCGGGACGGGGACAGCTGATGCACGACGAGCGGCCGCGTTCCTTGCACGTCGTGCCCAGCAGCTCGGCCTCGAGCCAGCGGGTGACAGTCTGTACGTGCAGCGCGTGCCGATGGCCCACCAGACGGTCGCCCGCTCGACGCAGTTCGCTGTCACGTTCGCGAGCGGGCAAAAACAGAATCTTCGAGTCGGCGCTGACGTCTCTCCCGTCGCTTCTTTTGGAGACGACATGCCGACACCCGTCCGCAGTGCGGAGGGCGACCTGCTGTTTCTCGGTACGGGACCGGCAAATGAGCGAGAAGACCAGGCGCTGCTGCCGTTGAATCCGCAGGGGCGCGTGCTGGTTATCGTGAACGGAATGCCAAACGATGGCAAGCTCGATCCGGCCACGAAAAACGCGAATGATTCTCTGATGCTGCTGCGGATGGCGCATGCGATGTCGCTTCAGCCGGCGGCGCTCGTCGTCCTCATGAGTGGCAAAGCGGAGTCGGACTATCAGCGACTACTCCGCACGATGCTGGAAAACATCGTCCTTGATGGAGCAGACTCGCAGGCATCGCCGAAGCAGATGCCGATGGTGGTCTTCGGCGTGGCCAAGCGCGGATCACCGCTGCTCCCCACGCGGTGGCCTAACGATACAATGCCACAGCTGCTCGACCGTCAGTTGTCGGCGCATGTCGAGATCGAGCGCAAGCCGTTCATCGCGTACAATGTCGTCGCCGTGGCGCGCGGTAGCGATCCGCGCCTCAACAAGACGTATGTTGCCTATGGCGCGCACTACGATCACATCGGAGTGATACCCGCCCCTGCGCACGGCGGGCACCGCGCCGCCAGCGATTCAATCGCGAATGGCGCTGATGACGATGGCTCCGGCAGCGTCGCGCTGTTGGCGATCGCCAGGGAGATGATGGTGGATCGGCCGCGACGGTCTGCGCTCTTCGTCTGGCACGTCGGCGAAGAGAACGGTTTGCTCGGATCGAAGTATTTCACGGCGCATTCTACGGTGCCAATCGATTCCATCGTCACGCAGTTCAATGCCGACATGATTGGCCGGAATGATTCGAACACCGTTGCCCTGATCGGTCCACGCGCGGCGCCTAACTATCAAAGCTGGCGGCTCGGAATAATCGTGGATTCGGTGAACCGCGCCTTGCCCACGCCACTCCACATAGAGCGGAAGTGGGACGATCCAGAAGATGCCGGTCGAATGTACGAGCGCAGCGATCAGTATCCGTACGCGAAGAAAGGCATTCCGGTCATCTTCTTCACGACTGGTCCTCACGAAGACTACCATAAGGTCACCGACGAGCCGTCGAAGATCGACTATGACAAAATGGCTCGCATCGCACAGCTGATGGTCGAATCGGGACTCGCCGTTGCGAACCGGTCGCACCGGCCGACCAGCGAAGCGCTCTTACAATCGATTAGCAGTCGTCAACCATGAGTGCCAGAGTTATTGCTTTTCCGTCTTTCGCGACGTCCGCGGTATAGCGTCTGCCTTGTCACCTCGGGACGACTTCGGGGTACATACAGAAGACGGAGGACTGGCTCATGATACTGGCGAATACGAGACAGCATCTCACGCGCAATGATGCGCAGTTGGCGATGCGAATTCTCTCGCACGGCTCCGACGCGGAGCTGAGCGCGCTCGAAGCACGACTCGCCAACGACGGCTTCGATGCGATTCTCGACGATCCCGCTCTGCCGCTCGCGCTCGTCCGCTCGTCCGCCGGCGCGCTTGCTTCGCTGCCACTCTTCTCATATGTCATGGTTCGGCACGCGCTGCGGCGACTCGGTGAAGGCGATCGCTCGCTCGCCGACTACCTGGCGGCAGTCGTCGTACATTTTGGTCTCCGCGATCGATCCGCGCGCATCGCCGAGAGCGATGATCAGATTTATGCAGCGCTTGCCGATCTCCTGAACGACGTCAACGATCCGGATGCGCGCCGCAGCTTTCTCGTACGCGCACACCTTGGTAACTATGCGCTGTGGTTGAGCGGGATCTTTCCGGATCACGTCGAGCAGCGCCGCTGGAATCGTGGTGCACCGCACCTGGGCTACTACGAAGAGATGGGCCGCCGCGGCTTCCAACTCGCTGCCGAGCACCGGCTCGCGGAGGAGAACGGTCTTGCGCCGCTGTATGCGGCGGCGGCGGAGCGCTTCGCGCTTCTGCGGCTCGCGCTCAACTCCCTGAGCGACTGGCTTTTCTTCCCGAACGTCCACACCCCTGAGCGACTGATGCGGCAGGTTGCGGACGAGACGCGCTGGAAGCTCGCGTCGTAAATCACTGCCGTTAGCGTTCGCTAACGGCGGCGGCGAAGGCGGCGAAGAGATTGCGGTCCCAAGGCTCGCGCGTTTTCGTGAGCTCCTCGGGGTGCCACTGGACGGCCACCATCCACCATGCTGGATCGGCTGACTCCGCGCCCTCGATCACATCGTCACCAACTGCGCGTGCGGTCACGCAGAGCTCCTTCGGCACGTGACCCAGCGCTTGATGATGGAACGAATTGGTGGATAAGCGATTGGTGCCGAGGGCGCGGGTTAGGCGTGACCCGGGCTCGACGCGGACCTCGTGAACGCGGGCGTCGCGGTCCCCGCCGGGATCATGCGGAAGCGCATTGAGCTGCGTCGGAATGTCCTGCACGAGCGTTCCACCAAGGGCCACATTTACCACCTGAATGCCACGGCAGATGGCGAGCGTGGGAAGCCGACGCCGGCGCGCCTCGAGGAGAAGCGCTATCTCACTCTCGTCGCGGCCCTCGTGCGCTTCGACTGTCGGATGGGCCTCCTCGCCATAGCGCGCCGGCGTGACGTCCTCACCCCCCGTGATGACAAGTCCCGCGACCCCAGCCAGAACGCTTGCCGCGGCTGGGGCTGCGAGCGGCGGAACGACCAACGGAACGAGCCCGGCGTCCACCAGAGCTTGTGTGTAGGCGAGATTGACGCGTACGCGTGGCGCACCGCGAATGATTTCGGTGGTAGCGGTAACGGCAACGAGAAGAGCTTTGGGCTGAATCGTCACTGTAGTGGGGAAGCGAAACCGTCGCCGTGAGTGTCTGTATGAACAGCTGTATCGCCGAGCACGCGGGCGTTGCGTCCCTGTGGCGCGCACCACTATCCTAAGCCCGCTCCGCCACCGAGGCTATCGACCTGTGTTCGAGAACTTGCGAAAATCGCTTGACGATCTGATGTCGCGTGCCACGCCGCCTGAAGAGCGGCGCGAGATCGTCTCGCGCATGCGCGATACGCTCGTCCAGGCGAAGGTTGGCCTTCAGGATCTGCGCGACGCGTTGTCCCAGTCGAAACGAAGGCTCGATGCGGAACGTCGTGAGCTCGATACAGTCCAACGGCGAAAAGGCCTCGCCGAACAGATCAATGACGCGGAGACGGTGCGCGTGGCGAGCCAATACGAGCAGATGCATACCGAGCGCGTTGCGGTGCTTAGTCGCAAGATCGAGGTACAGGAGAGCGAGCTGGCGCTCGCCGAGCGCGATGTCGAACAAATGATGACCGAGCTTCGGCAAGCGGCGAGTGGCATTCCCACGAGCGGGGAGCGCGGCAAAGCGGCGATGAACGCGGCGATGGACGAGGTCGAGTCGGACCTCGCGGGCGGCTCCGGCAGCGGTGGCGGATCTGTGCGTGACGAAATCGAGGGGCTTTCCCGGGCGCGCTCGCGCGCGGATCGCGAGGCAGACGCGGCGCGACGGCTCGAAGAGCTGAAGCGGCGTATGGGCAAGTAGAGCGCCCTCGCCTCCATGCGCCGGCCCCGCGTCGCGCTGTTCAGGGGCATCGGGTTGGTGCTCGCTGCCGCGTTGCCTCCGCGCGTCGCGTTTGCGCAAGACACCACGGCGACGCTCGCGGCGGCTCCCCCGCCCGTTAGGCGAGCCGTGTCCTGCAATGGCCAGCGAGTGAATGACATCGTCATCCATTCGTTGGCACCCACGATCGCGGCGCTGCGCAGTGTGCCTCTCCTGGCCGATGTCGCGCGATCGGTCCATACCACCACTCGGCCCGACCTGGTTCGGCGGTACCTTCTGCTCTCGCGCGGTGATCGGTGCACGGAGCTTCGACGCGCGGAGTCCGAGCGCATTTTGCGCGCACAGCCGTTCCTCGCCGACGCTTCGGTCCTCGCGTACGCGAGCGACAATGACAATGACACCGTTGATCTCGAGGTCCGAACCATCGACGAGACGTCCACTGTCGTGGGTGGTGGTGTCGCGTCGTCGAGCCCCTTCCTGACGTCAGCGCGCGCCGGCAGCTCCAACCTCGGCGGCGCGGGGATGTATCTCGTCGGCAATTGGCGGCACGATCCGCACTTCCGCGACGGATATGGGGTGAAATTCACCGACTATCAATTCGGTGCGTTGCCATACATCCTCAACGCCGAAGCGCAGCAGGAGCCGCTCGGGGACCATTGGCAGCTTGGATCGGCGCATCCATTTCTCACCGATCTCCAGCGACAGGCGTGGAGTGTTCGGGGCGGCGCAAACGATGATTACGTCATTTACGCCACGGATCCAAACCAACGGCATGCGCTGAGTGTTCAGCGCGAATATTTCAATGTGGGCGGCTTGGTTCGGGTTGGACCGCCGGGACGCCTCAGCCTTTTCGGGGGCTCCGTTTCCGGGGAGCACGAGAACCCGAGCGAAGTACCGATTCTCATCACGCCGGCCGGCGCGCTCCCTGACACGACAACGGAGTTCAACGGCCGATACGCGACCCATCGCATCGCGCGATTGAACGGGCTATTCGGATTTCGCGACATCGAATTCGTCCGAGTGCGCGGATTCGATGCACTGACGGCGACGCAAGACATACCGGTCGGGATTCAGCTCGGCACGCAGGTTGGCCGGAGCGTGGCCGCGTTAGGCGGGCGAGACCGTGATGTGTTCCTCTCCGGAGATCTCTATCTCGGAATGGCGAAGGAGAACACGGCTATCCGCGTTCAACTGCAAGGGGAGGGTCGTCACAGCAACGATGACGGGCAATGGGACGGTGTCGTGACGAGCGGTCGTGCGGCGCACTACCTCAAGATCAGCGACAACCAAACGGCGATCACGTCGCTGGAATGGAGCAGTGGCTGGCGCATGCGCATCCCCTTCGCTTTAACCTTGGGTGAAGGGCGCGGCGGTCTGCCGGGCTATTCCTCGGCCATGGCGCCTGGAGGACAGCGCGCTATCATGCGAATTGAAGACCGTTTCGTCCTCGGCCAGCCACTTGGCTTGGGCGATGCCGGCGTTGCTTTCTTCGCGGATGCAGGCCGGCTCTGGGCGAGCGATGTCCCATTCGGTGAATCGACGCCGCTACGCGCCTCGTTGGGTTTCAGTGTGCTGGCAAGCGTTCCGCAGCGCTCGGCGAGGCTCTGGCGCCTGGACATCGCATTCCCCGTGAATCCGATCGGACCGCGTCGTCTTGAATTCCGCATCGTCAGCAACGATCGGACTTCATTCTTCTGGCGCGAGCCAGATGACATACTTCTCGCTCGCGAAAAGACGACGCCTTCATCGATCTTCAACTGGCCGTGAGGCAGCGGCCTAAGCCCGAGCTCCTTCCTCACCGTTAGGAGTGCTCGCCAGCAGCCGGCGAACGGGGATTGCCAGGAGGGCGAGCACCGCCGCGGCAATGAAAAGAGAGATCGCCGTCCGCTGGAAGAGCCGCGGCATTTCGTCGAGCTTGTTCGGATCGACGTTGCCACCGACGATGCCGGCGATCAGGTTGCCTAACGCTGATGCCATGAACCAGATCCCCATCATTTGACCGACGAACTTCTTCGGCGCCAACTTCGTCATCGAGCTCAAACCCACGGGACTCAACGTGAGCTCGCCGAACGTCTGAAATAGATAACTGACCGTTAGCCACCACATCGAGACGCGAGTGCCCGGACCGCCGGCAATAACGCGATTGGCGGCAAGCAGCATCACCCAAAACCCGAGGCCGGCCGCAGCGAGCCCGAAGGAGAACTTCGCCGGGCTGGAGGGATTGCGACCACGCTTCCCCAACGCGAGCCACAGTACGCCGAAAACCGGCGCGAGGACGATCACGAACACGGAGTTCGCTGCCTGCAGCCACGTCGTTGGCGACTCCCAGCCGAACATGTGGCGATCGGTGAAGTCACGCGCGAACAGATTGAGCGATGTCGGAGCTTGCTCGAACGCGCTCCAGAAGATCGTCGCAAAAACAAAGAGGACGATGATCACGGCGACGCGCTTCTTCTCATCGGAGCCAAGTCCGGCGAAAAAGAAGAGATATGCGAAGTACAGGAGAGCGAAGGAGAGAATGACGACTGCGAAATTCTGAGCGACGGCAACCGGATTGATTCGTATCACCCCCCCCGTTGCCAAGAGAACCACGACAGCGATGACCCCCAACATGGCAAACGAAATCGTTCGAACCCGGCGTTGTTCATCAGGGCTCCCGTTAGCTCTTAGGCCGATCGGTCCAAGCGTGCTGGGCGCACGGAGCCGGAACGTGATCAAACCGAGGAGCATGCCGATCCCCGCGGAGCCGAATCCCCAATGCCAGTCCACGCGCTCGCCGAGCCAGCCAGTGACCAGAGGTGCCAGAAAGGCGCCGAGATTGATTCCGGTATAGAAGATTGAAAACCCGGCGTCGCGCCGCGCACCCCCTTCCGGGTACAGATCGCCCACCGTGGCGGAGATGTTCGGCTTCAGCAGGCCGGTCCCGATGACGATGAGTATCAGGCCGACGAAGAACACGCTGTGCGCGAAGAACGCCGAGAGGCCGATCGACAGGTGGCCGAGGGCGATGAAGACGCCGCCCGTCCAAATCGAGCGCTGCAGTCCCAGCCAGCGATCCGCGATCCATCCGCCTGGCAGCGACGAGAGATACACCGACGATGCATAGATGCCTACGATGGAGCTGGCCGTTGCCCGGTCGAAGCCAAAGCCGCCCTGCGCCAGGGCCGCGGTCATGAAGAGGATGAGGAGCGGCCGAATCCCGTAGAACGAGAATCGCTCCCACATTTCCGTGAAGAAGAGCGTCGCGAGCCCGCGGGGCTGGCCAAAGAAACGACGGTCGTCGGTGTAGGGTCGGAAGTCGATCGGAGGTGCGTCGACCGTTACGGCGCCGGCGTTCGGCTGGTCGAACACGGGCTTGTTGATCGCCATTGATCGTCTCGTATCGGGTACGCCTACGCTCGCGCGTCGATCGGTAATACAGGCAGATATCGCTCGGGGGGCTTCGTACCCCCGCTTGCCTTCTGTTGCTCCCAACTAATAGTCGTAGGAGGCTGCTTTATACATGCCGCCCAGTGGCCTGGAGCCTTCTCCTCGAGTGGCGGCACGATCGCCGCGCACGCCGCGTCCTTCTGTGGGTGCGTGCAGCGGGGATGAAAGACACATCCCGATGGTGGATTTGCCGGCGACGGCACATCCCCTGTGAGAACGATCCGATTTTTCTTTACCTCTGGATCGGGCACCGGCACCGCGGAAAGCAGCGCTTGAGTGTAGGGCATCAGTGGATCTCGATACAACGCCTCCGCCAATGCCAGCTCGACGATCTTACCCAGATACATCACCGCCACTCGATCGGCGATGTGCTCGACGACAGAGAGATCGTGGGCAATGAAGAGATACGATAAGCCGCGATCACGTTGGAGATCTTGAAGCAGGTTCACCACCTGCGCTTGTACCGACACATCGAGCGCGGAAACCGGCTCGTCGCAGACGATGAAGGTGGGCTCCACGCTCAACGCACGGGCGATGCCGACACGTTGTCGTTGGCCTCCCGAAAATTCGTGCGGATAGCGGGAGGCGTACTCGGGGCGCAAGCCCACCTCATCGAGCAGCTCGCGAACGCGCGCATCGGCGGCGGCACCTTCGGCGATTCGGTGAATCGTTAGGCCTTCGCGCACGATCGCGCCGATCGTCATGCGCGGGTTGAGGGACGAGAATGGGTCCTGAAAGATGATCTGCATCTTTCGCCGAAGCTTTCGCATGCGCGCGGCGTCGAGAGCGAACACGTCGTTGCCGTCGAATTGCACCGACCCCGCTGTCGGCTCGAGAAGCCGGAGAATCACGCGGCCGGTCGTCGACTTGCCGCATCCGGATTCGCCGACGAGGCCTAACGTCTCACCCGGCGCAACATCGAAAGACACGCCGTCCACGGCACGTACGGCGCCGTGCTTACGGCCAAAGAAGCCGCCGCCGATGGGGAAGTGCTTCGTTAAACCCTTCACGGAGAGGAGCGGCTCCGCGGTCACCCCGACGCGGAAATTCGAATTCGTCACGCGGGCCCACTCCGAGTACCGCGCTCGCCCACACCGCCGGTGCGCGTCGAGCCTGAATGCGCTTCGCGCACCACGAAGGGCTCATGGGGATGAGCGCGGCGGTCCGGCTCTTCCGCGAGATGGCAGCGAGAGATATGCGACGTTCCGATCTGGTACAGCGGCGGATGCTCGGTAATGCAACGCTCCCACGCGTACGGACATCGGTCGTGAAAGCGACAGCCGCTCGGCCAGCGCGTAGGCGGCGGGACGGTGCCGGGAATTGTTTGCAGGCGCTCGCGCGATTGACCAAGTCTTGGCATCGCGGCCAGCAGGCCCTCGGTGTACGGATGGTGAGCTTCAGCGTACAGGGTCTTCACCGGTGCCTCTTCCACGATCTCGCCCCCGTACATCACGAGCACGCGCGAGACCGTCTCGGCAACGACGCCCAGATCGTGCGTGATGAGCAAGATCGACATTCCGAAGCGCTGCTGGAGTTGCTGCAGTAGCTCGATGATCTGCGCTTGAATCGTCACGTCGAGGGCGGTCGTCGGCTCGTCCGCGATGACGAGCGCGGGATTCATCACGAGCGCCATCGCGATCACGACGCGCTGTCGCATGCCGCCGGATAACTGATGCGGGTATTCCTTCGCGCGCTGCTCTGGAGCGGGAATGCCAACAACCTGTAGCATGTCCACCGCGCGCCGCCACGCGTCGCGTCGTGTGGTTTTCGAGTGTATTCGCACGACCTCGGCGATCTGTTCGCCGATCGTGAAAACGGGATTCAGCGCCGTCATCGGCTCTTGAAAAACCATCGCAATGCGCGCCCCGCGCACCGCGCGGAGCGCGCGCTCGTCGAGCGTGACGAGATCGCGGCCCTCGAAGAGAATACGGCTTTCTGGCTCGACGCGTCCTGGTGGCCTAACGAGTCGTAAGACGGAGAGTGCAGTGACCGACTTTCCGCAACCCGATTCGCCAACGAGACCGATCGTCTCACCGGTGCCGACCGAGAAGGTAACCCCGTCCACCGCGCGCGCCACGCCCGCCTCGCCATAGAAAAAGGTCCGCAAGTTCTCGATTTGCAGAAGCGCGTCGGCCATGCGGGCTGGATGAGGTGTCGTCAACGGGCGTGGTCGCCCGCAAGCTGATGGGGATCGAGCGCGTCGCGCAAGGCGGCGCCAAAAACATTGAAAGCGAGAACGGTGATGACGATCGCGAGTCCAGGGAACAGCGCGACCCACCATGTCGCCTGAAATGCGTCGCTCCCGTCGAAGAAGATGGAACCCCAGCTAGCGGTCGGTGCGCGTGCGCCGATGCCGAGATACGATAGGCCCGCCTCGAGAATGATGACATTGCCGACGCCTAGCGTGGCGGCGACGATCACGGGATTGAGCACGTTCGGAAGCACATGTCGCCAGACGATACGAAGCCCTGGCGCGCCGAGCGCCCGTGCGGCGGCCACGTACTCGCGGTTCATCGCGCTCATCACCTCTGCGCGCACGAGACGCGAGACCTCGAACCATCCCGTGAGACCGATGATCATAACGAGCGCCACCAGCGGTACCGGACTCCAGAGGGCCAGTAGCGCGACGAGCAGGAGAACACGCGGGATGGCCAGACAAGCGTCCAGGAGTCGCATCATGATCGCGTCGATCCGGCCACCAAGGTATCCGGCCGTCAAGCCGTAGGCAGTGCCGAGCGTGGCCGAGAGCAGGACGGCGAGCATGGCCACGGAGAGCGAGATGCGCGCACCGAAAAGCGTTCGGCTCAACAAGTCTCGACTGTATTGATCCGTGCCGAACGGATGCGCGAGCGATGGCGGTTGATCCTTCAGGCCAACGATGTCGAGCTGCTCATTCGGCGAGTACGGCGCGAGCTGACGCGCGAAGATCGCGACGAGGCAAAGCAGCCCAATCAATGCAAGACCAGTCCAGAACCCGCTGGTTAGGCGTCGCCGTGGGGGTGCGTCTGGCCTCGCAACGGGAAGTTGGATCGCCGATGCAAGCCCTGACGACGCAGGCCGCTCAGCGGGCGCGGAGGCGTGGGTCGGCGGCTGCATAGAGCAGATCGGCGAGGAAGCTTCCGAGCGCGACGACAATTCCACCCAGGATCACCGTTCCAGTTACCAAGTCATAATCGCGGGCGGCGATGGCGTTGGCCGCGACGTATCCCATGCCCGGCCAACTGAACACCTTTTCCACGAAGAACGCTCCGCCCACGAGCGCTGGGAGCGATAGGCCAAGCAGCGTGATGGTTGGCAGCAACGCGTTCCGCAGCGCGTGCTTCAGAATCACGGCACGCTCCCGGACGCCCTTCGCGCGCGCCGTGCGCACGAAGTCCATCGGAAGCACCTCGAGAAGTGCCGCCCGTTGGTAGCGAGCGATACCGGCCGCGCTCAACAGCGAAAGGGTGAGCGCCGGAAGAACGAGATGCGAAACAACGTCACGGATGCGTCCACCTAACGACATATAGTCGTGCATCACCTGGTCGATCATGCCGCCGGCAGGGAAGAGCGGCAGCCAGTACGCGAAGGCGAGCAAGGCCATCAGCGCGAGCCAGAAGTCAGGGATCGAGTAAAAGAGCAGCAGCACGGCCGACGTGGACCGGTCCACCCAAGTGCCGCGCTGCATCGCCTGCAGCGCGCCGATCAAAATGCCGATGGCGAAGGCGAGCGCGATCGCGGCGCCCATCAACAGCAACGTGCGGGGCAGCGCGTCACCAAGCACGTCGCCGACGTAACGATGCATCGAGTGCGAATAACCCAGGTGTCCGCGAGCGACGTTCGCTACGAAGAATCCGAACTGCTCGAGCATGGGCCGATTGTAGCCGTACTGCGCGCGGAGCTGGTCGCGCACCGCCGCGCTCATCCCGAAGTCAGCCGCGAAGGAGAAGGGATCGCCGGGCGCGAGACGGATGAGGAAGAAGCTGATCGTCGTCACGAGCACGACGACGACCAGGGATTGCAGGAGGCGAGCGGCGAGATACCGTCGCACTCAGCGCCAACTCATCGCGCCACGGGTCCCAGACCCACGCGGTCGCGGGCGATGCGCTCGTTAGGTGGGATGGTCCAGTCGGCGAGATGTATCGACCAACCGTCGGGCCGCATCGGAGCGTTGTGAATGCGGCGCTGGATGCCAGCGACAGTCGGTACGTCGTATAGCCAGACTGCTGGAGCATCAGCCACTTGGATCTGAAATGCGCGGTGCATATAGCCAGCTTGCTTTGCCGCGTCCATGGTCGTGAGTGCGCTGTCGAGCAGCATGTCGTATCGTGGGTTGCGGTACGACACCCAGTTCTGCCCGGCGGGTGGAACCCCAGCGGATCCCCACTGTTGCTTGTAGCCACTTGGGCTCGGGTCGGTAAACTGGGCCAACAGCGCCAGATCGAAATTGTGCTTGAACTGCCGCTCGCCCATTGTGTTCGCCTGCATCTGCTCGAGATCTACCTGCACGCCGGCGCGCCGCAGCTGCTCTTGAATGAGCACAGAATAGGCAATCCGCGGTCGGCTGGAGACGGGGAATATGAGCGACAGGCGAAGGGGCTGACCGTTGCGTGCGCGAACCGCTCCCGGCGATGACTCCCGCCAACCCGCGGAGTCGAGCAATGCTTTCGCCGCATTCAGGTCGTATTGCGGAAGCGGAAGCGATGTATCGGCAAATGAAATCGATCGTGGGAATGGGCCATAGGACGCTCGACCGATTCCCGCAAACACGTTCTGCAGCATTGCTTTCCTATCGAGCGCCATCGAGAGCGCGCGACGCACGCGAACGTCTCCAAGTATCTGGTGCGGCCGTGATGGATTCTTTGGGTCAACCAGATTGAAGCCCAGAAAGGCGTACTGGAGACTCGGGAAGGGAGCGGCCCGCACCGTCTTGCTGCTATCCAGAAGGTGCACCTGATCCGGCGGTACGAACTCGAGGAAGTCTGCCTGTCCACCAAGCAGCTGGGCGAGTGACGCACCTGCGTCCGGAACGATGCTCCAAATCACGCGATCGAGCTTCGCGCGACCGTGATAGTTCCCCGTGTCCGCGACGAGCTCTATTCGCTGTCCAGCCTCCCATCGAGCCAAGCGAAAGCGGCCGCTGCCAATTCCCTTGCGCGTGAGCTCCGACGTGCGGAGCTGCTCGGGCGGGACGCCTTGGAAGACGTGCTCGGGGACGATATAGACCTGATACACGAAGTCGTAGAACGCCTCGGGGCGGCGCTGCTTGTACCAGACAACCGGCGTGAGGGAGTCGCGTAACGTGACCGAATCGATGTTCGCGATTTCCGCTGAGGGCGATGCGCCAACCTTCGGATCCGTGAACAACCGCCAGCTATACCGAACGTCATTCGCGCGTACCGGCTGGCCGTCGTGCCATCGTGCGCGCGGATTCAGATGAAAAGCAATCGAGAGGGAATCGCGCGACCAATCCCAGCTATCGGCAAGGCGCGGCGTGAAGCCCTTGTCGCCGACCGTGTTGAGGTCATCGCCGATATCGGCGAGTCGATCGTACAGGTTGTCGCGAATCGCTGCTCCAACCTGATCGAAGACGTGAGGGGGGAAAATCGTCGCTGCATCAGCGGCCGTCGCAACGACAAGCGTACCACCGGTCGCTGACGTCGAGGCCGGGCCTTCCCTGCCACCGCAGCCGACAAGCGCGATTGAAGACGTCAATAACAGAAAGAGTTTGGTGCGCATGAACAGGGGAGGGAGGATGCGCCAAACACAGCGCGGTGGAGAGGTAGGAGCCGATAGGACCGTCACCGCCGCCAAGTCCAGGTAGCGTCAAGATACTGAGCGCGCAGTCGATTCGCGCGCTCGTCGAGGGCAGCGTCGGTTACAAGCGTACAAGCGCTGGCATCCTCGAGCGTCCGCACCGCATTGAAGAGCGCGTCGGCGACTCGACTGGCGCTTGGTGCAACGCCGAGGGCGTCTCGGAGCGTCGCGGCGGGCGGAATCTCTGGTCCCTTGTCGACGAGAAGAGAGGACAGTTGCATCTGATCGTCGTCGATGAGGATGGAGCCATGCTGAAGAAGCGCGGCGTCGCTTCGCCACTGTGCACTGCCGATGAGCTTTCGTCCCTCGAACACGATCTCGCCCATCGATGGGTGATGAAAGCAGGGGAGCAATCCGGGACTGTCCACTTCGATGTTCGCGTTGAGCCGCGATGTATCGCGTTTCTCCTCGGCGACTACGGATGCGTCCACGCCGAGTGCGCGAAGCGCGGCGATCAACAGACGATTGATGCGGGCATACGATTCTCGCAGGTCGCCGGCCTCGGCGAGTGGCGCCGCTACGGAATAGGTGATCTCACGATCGTGGAGGATGGCACGGCCTCCGGTGGGCCGGCGCACGACGTCTATCCCTCGCGCGGCCAATAGCTCGAGATCGTATGCACCCCGCGCGGTTTGGTTGCGACCAAGCGACAGTGTTGGAGCGCTCCAGCCATAGACGCGAAGGATCCATGCTCCCGTTTCCGTCGCCCGGTGCATCAGGGCCTCATCGAGGGCCATGTTGAGGGCGCCAGGATAGGGCGAACTATGAAGGAAATGCCACATCAGGGCTGGAAGGGAGCACGGCAGGTGGGGAAGCGATCTCGCTTGACGGTTTCGGTAGATTGCAGGCGCTGAACGACCAGCGAACGATACATCAGATACGGCGGACGCGGCCGCTCTGGCCGGCCGAGCCTCCGCTTTCAATCCATTCAGTGTTTATGGGGACGCGAGCTGCGTTTCGTGAGGGTTTCGCATGAGCACAAAGCAGTCGACGAAGACCGCCGAAAGGCACATGGATGCCGGCAGCTTCATTCCGCGCCACATCGGGCCGTCTGATACGGAGCAGCGGGAGATGCTCCAATCGCTCGGCTTCGAGTCGTTGGACGCGATGATCGAGGCGACTGTGCCGGATTCCATCCGCTTTCGACGTCCGTTGGCAATTCACGCAGGCCTGAGTGAGTACGAGGCGTTGGCATCGCTGCATTCCATTGCGAAGCGCAATGAGGTCTGCCGCTCCTACCTTGGACTTGGTTACAACGACTGCATAACGCCACCGGTGATTCAGCGCAACGTGCTGGAGAATCCAGGCTGGTACACCGCATACACTCCCTACCAGGCCGAGATTGCCCAAGGGCGTTTGGAGGCGTTGCTCAACTTCCAAACGATGGTCATGGATCTCACTGGGTTCGAGATCGCAAACGCATCCTTGCTCGATGAGGGGACGGCGGCGGCCGAGGCGATGGCAATGGCCTACGCTGCGCGCGGAAAGCCGGGGAAAGAAGTGTTCTTCGTTGCTGACAGCTGTCATCCGCAAACGATCGACGTCGTGCGTACCCGGGCCCGTGCGCGCGGGGTCGAGATCGTCGTCGGAGATGTTCGCGGCTACGAGTTTGCTCCCGACGTCTTCGGCGCGCTCGTGCAATACCCGACGACCGACGGCGCGATTCACGACTATCGTGAGTTTTGCGAAAAGGCCCACGCGGCCAGCTCGCTCGTCGTCGTCGCGGCGGACATCATGAGTCTCGTGCTACTCTCACCGCCCGGCGAGTGGGGCGCGGACGTGTGCGTCGGCAGCACCCAGCGCTTTGGCGTGCCCGTGGGGTTCGGCGGCCCGCATGCAGCGTACTTTGCGACGCGTGATGAGTTCAAGCGGCTGCTGCCGGGACGCATCATTGGCGTATCCCGTGACATGGATGGAAAGCCGGCGATGCGCATGGCGCTGCAGACGCGTGAGCAGCACATCCGGCGTGAGAAAGCGACGAGCAACGTCTGCACGGCACAGGTGCTGTTGGCGGTCATCGCGAGCATGTACGCCGTGTACCATGGACCACAGGGGCTGCATTGGATCGCGCGACGCATCCATCGGCACGCGGCGATTCTCGCCGCCGGTCTCGAGGCGAGTGGTTACGAGCTTGTTCATGACGATTTCTTCGACACGCTGCGGGTGCGGGTCGGCAAGGATACGACTGCTGCGCAGATCATCGATGCGGCTCGGGCACGCGGGGTGAACCTGCGGGTCCTCAATGGCGACGTCATCGTCGCTCTCGACGAGACCGTGACGTTCGACGACGTCGGCGAGCTATTCGAGATTTTCACCGTCGATGGTGGCGCCACCAAGCCCGAATCGCTCGCGGCCGACGTCGACGACAGATACGACGAGCGCTTCGCCCGAACGAGCTCGTACCTCACGCATCCCGTCTTCAACGCGCACCATTCCGAAACGGAGATGCTGCGCTACATCCATCAACTCCAGGCGAAGGATCTGTCGCTCACGACGTCGATGATCCCGCTGGGCTCGTGCACGATGAAGCTCAACGCAACCGCGGAGATGTTCCCCATCTCATGGCCGGAATTCGCCCGGGTGCATCCCTTCGCGCCCAGCGAACAGACGCGCGGTTATCAGGAGATGTTCGGCAATTTGGAAACAGCCCTGGCCGAGATCACGGGATTTGCCGGCGTGTCACTCCAGCCTAACGCCGGCTCGCAAGGCGAGTACGCCGGGCTGCTCGTGATTCGTGGATATCATGAAGCGCGCGGCGACACGCATCGCGATGTCTGTCTCATCCCGCAATCCGCGCACGGAACGAATCCGGCGAGCGCGGTCATGGCGGGAATGAAAGTCATCGTCGTGAAGACCGATGAAAATGGAAACATCGACGTCGCCGATTTGGAGGCAAAGGCGAAAGCCAATCGCGATAAGTTGGCGGCGCTGATGGTGACGTATCCATCGACACATGGCGTGTTCGAGGCGACGATTCGCGAGGTTTGCCGCATCGTGCACGACAACGGCGGGCAAGTGTATTTCGACGGCGCCAACATGAACGCGATGGTCGGGCTGGCACGGCCGGGCGACATCGGTGCCGATGTCTGCCACCTCAACCTGCACAAGACATTCTGCATCCCACATGGTGGCGGCGGCCCGGGCATGGGTCCTATCGGCGTCGCGAAACACCTCCTTCCATTCTTGCCAGGCAATCCCGTTGTGAACGTGGGCGGCTCCGAGAGCGTAGGCGCAGTATCGGCGGCACCATGGGGCAGCGCGAGCATTCTGCCCATTTCGATGATGTACATCGACATGATGGGTGGCGAAGGCCTAACGATGGCGACGAAGGTCGCGATCCTTAATGCAAATTACGTGGCGAAGCGCCTCGAAGAGCATTATCCCGTGCTCTATCGCGGGCAGAATGGAATGATCGCCCACGAATGCATCATCGATCCGCGCTCGCTCAAGGCTTCGTCAGGCGTCGAAGTCGAGGATATCGCGAAACGTCTCATGGATTACGGCTTTCACGCGCCAACGGTCTCCTTCCCGGTAGCGGGTACTCTGATGATCGAGCCGACTGAGAGCGAGCCGAAGGCGGAGCTCGATCGGTTTTGCGACGCGCTCATTCAGATTCGTGAAGAGGTTCGCGAGATCGAGCTCGGCATCGCCGATCGCTCGGACAATGTTCTCAAGAATGCGCCGCACCCGATGCAGCGTGTGGTCAGTGATTCATGGTCGCACGCCTACAGCCGCGAACGCGCCGCCTTCCCGGCGGCATGGACTCGCGCCCACAAGTTCTGGCCGTCGGTGGGGCGAGTAGAAAGCGCATATGGCGACCGCAATCTCGTTTGCTCCTGCCTGCCCACGGACGCCTACGCGGATGTGGTGGCGGAAGCAGAGTCCTAGACAGATTGCCGGTAAAAGGACTGAAGCCCGCGGCTGTCGCCGCGGGCTTCGTGGTTTCTCCTCAGCGCCACTAGAAATCGCTATTCGCCAAGCCTCGTAGCGTATTCCGCGGCCCCGAGCAACTCGTCGCGCTCACTCGGATTCCGCAGCCGAAGCTTGATCATCCAGCCGTCGGTGTACGGCGCGGTGTTGACGAGCGCCGGCTCTTTGTCGAGGCGGTCGTTCACCTCGACGATTTCGCCGCTGAGTGGCGAATAAAGCTCAGAGACCGCCTTCACAGCCTCCACGGTCCCGAAGACGTCGTGCTTGCCATAGCTGGTGCCGACTTGAGGCAGCTCGATGAAGACGATGTCCCCGAGCTCGCCCTGCGCATAGTCGGTAATCCCGATCGCAACGACCTGTTCGTCGTCGGTGGGCTTTACGTATTCGTGCTCTTCGGTATAAAGAAGGTCTTTCGGAATCTCAGACACGGCCGCGTCGGGTGAATTTTGGGCGGAGTTTAGTCGGAAAGGGCCTTACGTGCAAAGGGCGGCAACGGATTGGACTCCCGTTGCCGCCCTCTCTTACGTGTCCCATCCCGATCACGTGAACGCCAGTCCGGCCTCAGCTTCCTGCACCAAATGCGTCCACACGTCCACCACCTGCTGCTCCAACGCGTTCAGCGTGCTCGCGTTCTCGATGATGAAATCGGCACCCGCCCGCTTCAACTCGGCGGGCATCTGCGCCGCGATCATATCCATCGCCTCCGTCTCGCGTAATCCGCGATCACGAACAAGTCGTTCGAGACGAATGGGTCGCGGGGCGTCGACGAGAATAATTCGATCGAAGCGCGGCGCCATGTGCTTCTCGAAGAGAAGTGGAATGTCACAGACGACTACACGGTCGCCACGCTGGCGCGCATCGTCCAGCAGCCGTTGCCGTAGATTCTCCACCTCTGGGTGAACGATCTCGTTCAGTTCCTCGAGCTGCTGCGCGTCGCTAAAAACTGTGCGCCGCAGGGCCGATCGATCGAGCTGGCGATCCGGTCCAATGATGGATGTGCCCCACCGCTCCACGATTTTTTCGTAGGCGGGTGTTTCCGCCTCGACAGCACGGCGAGCAAGAACATCGGCATCGATGATCGTGGCGCCTCGCTCCGAAAGGAGCTGAGCGACAGTGGATTTTCCGCTACCGATGTTTCCAGTAAGTCCGACAACTAGCATCGTTCCAGCCCCCTCCCATCCGCACGTGAAACTGCTCTCTGGAGCGCCAAGGTAGGTTTTATGGGCTCATGCGTCAACGTTGTACTTGGCTGGGAACGGATGACGTGAGGGCTGATTCGTTATCTATCAGTCGAACCCAGGGGGGAATGCCCGTGACGAAGGACTCGACCTCGAATCGGCGCGCCAAGCCCGTGGCGGCGCCTTTGGAGCAGCGGCAACCATTCGATGGACGCCGGGTCACCGAGCCGGCTGCCGACGAAGGCTGGGACCTGGATCCAGCCGCCGTGAGCGCTGAATACGCCTCGATGGTTGCCCGACAGCTGGCCCTCCTGGGGGAGGACCCGGCGCGCGAAGGACTCGTGAAAACACCATCTCGGGTTGCGAACGCCATGGCCTGGCTCACCCGTGGATACGGTGAAAGCGTGGAGGAGGTTGTCGGTGACGCGTTGTTCTCGGAAGAGCACCGAAACATGGTCATGGTCCGCGACATCGAGCTGTACAGTTTGTGCGAGCATCACATGCTTCCCTTTTTCGGCAAGGCGCATGTCGCGTACATCCCCAACGGGCGCATCGTGGGCCTCTCCAAGCTCCCGCGGATTGTCGAGGTGTTTGCCCGCCGTCTCCAGGTTCAGGAGCGCCTCACAGAAGAGATCGCGGGCGCGATCGAAAGCGTCCTCGAGCCCACCGGTGTGGGTGTCGTGATCGAGGCGTATCACCTCTGCATGATGATGCGAGGTGTGGAGAAGCAGAACTCCAAAACCATAACGAGCGCGGTTCGCGGTTCATTCCGCGACGATGCGCGCACGCGAACGGAGTTTCTGTATCTGGCGCACGGACGCGAAGCAGCGTTCCGATAGAAGATTTCGGGTCGTGGGTTATGGGTGAGTCGAGGGTCGAAACGCGCCACGCCAAACCCGCCACCCTCAACCCGCAGCCTCTACCCGCGCGCCCCCAGCACCAACTGCTCCTCGTCCTTCCTTGGCACCGCGTGACATGCTCGGCAACGCGCCTCGTACGTCTCGGCGCTGCCCACCATGATGGTGGGTGAGTCATAACGCGCCGGGCGGCCGCCGATGAGGCGCTGATTGCGGCTTGCCGGGTTGCCGCACTGCACACAAATCGCGTGCAGCTTGTCCACGACCTCGGCCACCGCGAGCAGTTGGGGCATGGCGCCGAATGGCTCCCCGCGAAAATCAGTATCGGTGCCGGCAACGATCACCCGGATCCCGCGATCGGCGAGAGATGTCACGAGCTCCACGACCGATGGAGCGAGGAACTGCGCCTCGTCGATCGCTACCACCTGCGTCGTGGGAGCAACCTGTCGTGCGATCTGCTCCGGTGTGTCGATGGGAATCGCCTCGACGTTCCGGCCGTCATGACTCGAGATGTGGTAGATGCCAGCGTAGCGCTCGTCCAAGTGCGACTTGAAAACCTGGATCGTTCGCCGCGCAATTATGGCGCGGCGCACACGCCGGATGAGCTCTTCGCTCTTGCCGCTGAACATCACTCCGCAGATCAGCTCAATCCAGCCACCATTTCGACTGAAGTGTAGATCAGAGTTCACTCACCTTCTCCAGAGCGAGGTCGTGCCGAGCGATCGCTTGTGCGAGTTTCGTCGCGCGCCCGATCCCCCCCGCGCTCGCGGCCGACGTCTCGCCGAACACCCACGTCGCGTCGTGGCCCGCGATCGCTGCGGTCCCCCCGCTCGCCGCCCCGACCCGCTCCGCGGCCCGCGCCCGAGCGCTGCGGGCGCTCCTGATCGATGCGCGCAACCACGCGGCGTCCGCGAATTGAGCTGCCCGTCAGCTTCGAGATGACGCTGTCGGCAACGTCGGTCGCGATCTCCACGAGGGAGTGATTCTCGCGGATGTCGATTTTGCCGACCTTCGCACTCGTTATGTGCGCTTCGTTGGTGATGGCACCAACGAGGTCACCCGGTCGCGCATTGTCCATTGCGCCGACATTGACGAAGATGCGAGTCATTGCCCCCGCCAGCGCGGGCGGCGTCACCGCCGCCGTGCGATTGTCGATGGTTCGCGCACGAGCGGCATCGCGCTCGAAGCGTGCCTGTTCGAGAAGCCGCAGCGTCGCCGCGGCGATCTCGATCCCGTCGTAACTCTCCAGTAGCGGTTCGAGCGTGAGCAGCTCGCGCGCGAACGCGCCGGAAGCGAGCATCTCGCCCAGCTCCGATCGCACGATCTCCTCCCTGGACCGCGCGCGAAGGCCCGCGTCGGACAGCGTGTATGGCGTTACGGGCGCGCCACCGGCAAGCACGCGCAAGCTCGCGAGCAATCGCGGCTGCGCGAGTGCGATGACGCGCCGCGGCTGCGGCCCCACTGCTTCGCGAAGCTCCTCTCGTGAAGCAGGAATATCGTAGAGCACGACGACGTCCCATTCGCCTGGACCGGCGGCGCGTGCGACGCGGACGCCTGGGTCATCGGTCGCCTGCTGCGAATAGCCGAGTGCGCGGAGCAGATCTCGAACATCACGTTCGCTGTCGTCGGAACGCACGTACACGAGACCGCGCTGAGGATCGATATCATCCAGCAAGCGACGAAGAGCGGGCAAACGTGCGGCGGCGGAGATGCTCACGTATTGAAGGCCCGTGCCCTCGGCCGAGCCTTCCGCGGCCGCGGGCGGTGCCACACGCCGGGCCCGGCGCGCGTAACGCTCGATGAGTGCCTCGACCTCGCTCGTGATGTCATTGGCCACCACGACGCGCGGCGCCTCTTTGGGAATCTCCGCCATGAGCGTCTCGAGCATGCTCTCTTCGCCCCCTGCGATCAGCTCGTCCACCCACGCGAGCACAACGCAACGCACTTGGTCGAGCTTGAGCGACGAACCTTGCACGAGCGTCAACAGCTCCGGTGGCGCACCGGCGACCACCTGCGCACCGCCTGCGCGAAGTAGGCGCGCGGCTCGACGCGCGGTGGTGGCCGCGATGGCGTGTATCGGCCGGCTTCCAGCGATGCGCACGACTGATGCGGACGCACCGGCGGCAGCCTCTGCATCGGCGCAGACGATCAGCAACTGGACGTCGCGCGACGTGTCGTCGATCCGATCGAGGACCGGGGCGAGAATGTGCGCGATCGACGCCCAATCGTGCGGCATCTGATAGACAACGTTCTGCCCCCGCGTGACGGTGGGCTCCTTTGCTTCCTGATCCACTTCAGCCTCGACTGCGCTCAGGCCACGATGCACGCCGCGTGGCACACCGTCTTGCCGGTCCCTAGAATTGCCGGGCCGACAAGTATAGCGGCCTTCGAAAGGCCGGCCAAATCATTCTTAGATTCCGCAACGACCGCGCCCTCGCCCTCTTCTGTTTACGATGTCCGTGACTTATTCGCCTTCCCCGAACATTGCCGACCTGCAGGAATCGGCGACGATCGCCGTTTCCGCTCATGCCAAAGCGCTTCGCGCTGCTGGCCGAGCCGTGATCGACCTCGGCGCTGGAGAGCCCGACTTTCCCACGCCGGCGTTCATTCGCGAGGCGGCAAAGCGCGCGCTCGACGAAGGGGCGACTCGCTACACGCTCGTCGAAGGCATCCTTCCGCTACGCGAATGCATCGCGACACGGTCCAATGAGCGGTTAGGTGTGACTCACGTCACGCCGAGCGATGTCGTCGTTTCGACCGGAAGCAAGCAATCGCTGTTCAATAGTTGCTTCGTTCTATTCGGCGCTGGCGACGAGGTGCTCGTGCCGACGCCGGCCTGGACCAGCTACTATCAAATACTGACCCTGGCTCGGGCACGGGCAGTGCCGGTGTTCGGACGCCGTGAGCATTCACTCAAGATCACCCCAGCGGAGCTGATCGCGGCGGCGACCTCGCGAACGCGGGGCATAATGCTCAACTCGCCGACGAATCCGACGGGCGCTGTGTACAGCATCGATGAGCTGCGGGCCATCCTCGATCTCGCGGCTTCGCGGGGATGGTGGGTAATCAGCGACGAAATCTATCGCGAGATCAGCTACGAGGATCCGGCACCATCACTCCTCGATGCCGCGCGCGACGACGTGGCCTGGCGTGAGCGCGCAATCGTCGTCGATGGGGTGGCGAAAGCGTACGCCATGACGGGATGGCGCATCGGGTGGTCGGTCGCGGCTCCCCCAGTTGCGAGGGCGATTCGCGCGTTTCAGTCGCATACCACCTCTAACGCGAGCACACTCTCGCAATACGCAACGCTCTGCGCGCTATCGTCCCGACGTCAGTCGGACGAAGCGATTGCATCGATGGTCGCGGAATTCCGTCGTCGCCGCGATGCCGCCACGACACTCCTGCGCGCAGCCGCGATCGATTTCGTCGAGCCGCGGGGTGCCTTTTATCTCTTCTTGCGAGTGACGGGGCGTGCCGACGGCGAAGAGGCAGGAACGGCATTCGCACGCGAGGTATTGGACTCGCTCGATGTTGCCGTCGTTCCCGGTGCGGCGTTCAAGACGCCCGACTGGATCCGCATCTCCTACGCGGCGCCAATGGCGGAGGTGCTCGAAGGCGTTCGCCGCGTGGTGGATCTTCTCGCCAGGGGATAAGTCTTTACTAACCTCGTGCACTAGCGTTGCTAAACAACTGGGGCGCGGCGAGACAACAGCTCTCCACCAGTCTCGGTGCACATATAGTCATCTTCGATGCGAACTCCCCACATCCCGGGCATGTAGATGCCCGGCTCAACCGAGAACACGTAGCCTGGCTCGAGCAGCTTCGTGTTGCCTTCGACCATCCACGTCGGTTCATGGCCATCCATGCCCATACCGTGGCCCAGCCGGTGGGTGAAGTACTGGCCGTATCCTCCATTCGTAATCACAGCTCGCGCAGCACGATCGATCTCTTGCGCCGCGACGCCAGGCCGTACGCGCGCCATCGCCGCATCCTGCGCTGCGTGAACCAGATTGTAGACCTCGCGGAAGCGAGCGGGAGGCGCCTCACCGAACCACCGAGTGCGGGTGATGTCCGAGGTGTACCCTTGGAACTCGCCCCCTGCGTCGATGAGAACGATCATCTGCGGCGTCAACTTGGCGCCGGTGGTGCCGCCGTGCGGCAAGGCGGATTGGGGACCGAACTGAACCAAGCCGCCGCCTTCGATGCCACGCTTCGTGTGCTCGTCGGCCACGATCTTCGCCACGTCGCGATCGCGCATGCCGGTCTCGAGTCTGTCGAAAGTCGACGCCACCGCATCCTCCGTGATCTCGATCGCGCGTCGCATACGGAGGATTTCTTCTGGAGATTTGATGAGGCGCAGCTGTTCGAACACGGCGCTGCCATCCATGAGCCGCGCGTTGGGCAGCGCGCGCGCGATCGCCATTGCCGCCCAGTAGTCTGTCTTCGGCTCCACGAGAATCGCTGATTGAGGCGACGAAGCCGCCGAGCTAATCGCGTCGCGCACCAACACGAATGGGTCCGCCGACTCCTCCCATCCATGAACGAATGCGTCGATGCGTGAGCCACGTCGTACACGCTCCACTTCGAATGACGGCGCGACGATCACCGGTGCGCTGTCCACCGGCAATACGAGCGCGATGAGCCGCTCGCTTCGACCGAAATTGCTTCCGACGAGGTAAGTGAAGTTCGTCGCGCCGCTCGTTGCGATCATCACCGCCCCGCCCGCATCGCGCGTCAGCTGGCGTGCGCGTTCGAGGCGCCGCGCAAAAACGCTCTTGTCGAAAGGAGAGATGGGATCGTAAGACGATCTCACGGCGATGTTCGTCCGCGGCAATGTCGGCACACGTGGCGTGGTTGTCCGGCTCGTTTGGCGAACCAGACGATCACTGCCGGTGACCACGGACCCGACGCCGAGCACGGACAGGGACGATACGAACGAGCGGCGATCCATGGATAGGTGCGATGCGAAGGTGAGTGAGACGTTTGTGGAACATTGGACCTAAAGCTCGACGACGAGTGCGAGTGCGCCGCTAGCGAGCGAGGCCTGAGGCTGTATCTTAGCTCCGCCGCGTCGCTCCGGAATATCACGTGCGTCACTCGAGCAGCGCCGCGCACCAGGCCAGAATCTCGAAAAAAGCCACAACTCGTGTCTTTTGGACTGTGCCTACGCGGAATACATCGTCAGATTCGCGAACGACAAGGAGAGACAACGTGAACATTGCCGTCCAACTCGAGCCAGCGAGCGGAACGCCCCCTGAGGTGGAATACAGGTGGGATGCCGACACCGACATTCTGTCCGCGCAGTTGAAGACGCGCGGAAACGGTGACGGTATGTCAGATTCCGTCGAGGTGGAGGGCAGAGACGGTTCGTGGATCATTCTCGATGTCGCGGAGGGACGCATCAACGGCGTGGAAGTCGCCGTCTGGCCGGACGTGCGGAAGCTGCCAACTCTCGCGCCGCCAATTCAGGTCGAAGATGCGCGGGTTCTCCTTCCGTCGCGTCGTTCGCAGCAGAACATGGCGGCGTTCGAGGTCGATACGCCGCTCGTCGCGGAAGCTGACAGCAGTGAACGCGTGATCCACTTCAAGTTGGGCAAGACTCGTGAGGCACGAACGGTTCGCGTCGGCCGCGACTTTCTGCTCGACGTCGATCGACAGAGTCAAATCGCTGGACTTTGGCTACTGAATGTTCCTCCGTTTCCCGACGGCATGGCTCGGCTCGACGAGCTCTGAGCGCCTTCGTGATAACGACCATCGTCTTGATTCGCGTCGAGCCGCCGATGATTCCGAAAGCGGCTCACATGCTCGCGGGCGTGGACGGCGTGACCGAGGTGTACTCCGTTTCCGGAGACTGGGATCTCGTCGCCATCGTGCGCGTTCCCCAGTACGACGACATCGCCCACGTCATTACGGAGATTTTTCCGACGGTGCCAGGTATCCAACGCACGCAAACGCTCACGGCTTTCCGGGCGTACTCGAAGAACGATCTGCAGCAGGCGTGGGATATCGGGGTGGAGTAGCTCAGCGCGGCTGTCAGGTGCTAGTCCATAGCTATCAGGGAATTCGGAACGAAACGTTGGTGTGTGACGGCCGATTCGCTCCGTCCCGACCTAAACGCTTCGTAACCCAGTCCCTGATAGCTATGGACCGTTAACTATGAGCCAGCTCCATCTTCCTTCTCCTGGCGCGTCCGCTTAGTCTGCACCGAGATGACTGTTGTCTTGCGCGCCGCGATGGATCAGGGCCTCGTTACCCTGCAGCGACAGCTGCGCGCGCTGGCTCCCGACATCGCGCTCGTCACCGATACTGAGCATTCGCTGGAGCGGATGACACCGGACACTCGTCCCCCGCGGCTCGTTGGAGCGGAGGTCATCGAGGGCGCGGTGATGCGGGCCAAACGCGTCTTCGGTGATCCGATGGTTGCGTTCGCGGCTTTCCTTGATGGCACGCAGAGCAGCCACGTGCTTGCCTACGTTGACGGGATACCGATCGTGCACGGTACGGTGGCGGCCGCTGTGCGCATTCGGCGCAATCGCCGCCTAACGACGTGGAACCGCCCAGCCGTTCGCAGGCGACTTTATGGCTCGCTGCGCTCGTTGAGCGATGGCCGTCTGGCAACGCTCGGCTCACTCGGCATGGAGCTTGTCGATACCACGGCCGCTAGCGGGGAATCATCGTCGCATCCCTTCACGCTGCGCGACGACGCGGTTCATCGCATTCAAGAGCATCGCGAAGACGCCGAGCGCGAGCTGGCAGAACGGTGGTGCCATTTCGAGCACGAGCCGCTGTTCATCGATGGCGGCATCAGCGGCAGCGAGAAGGTCGCTGTTGCCGATTGCACGGTTGGCGTCGTGAAGAGCCATCGTACGTTGTACGCTGAAGGGACGGCGCTCCAGACGATCTTCGCGCTGCGCCGAGGCGAGCGATCGAGCGTCTTTCGCGTGACATCGCCCAAACGCATCCCGGTGGCGAGTTGGTATCTCCGCATCCGCGATGTCGCAGGGCACGATCCAATGTGGGGCTTGGTGCGCGTCGAGATCGCGAACCCGGCGCGCATCGAAGCGAATGTGATCGGCGAGAAAGCGGATACGGTCTCGCGGTGGATTTTCGCCGAAGCGACGCCACTGGCGATGCCGGACGCCCGCTGGGACAAGATGGTGTACGGCATTCGTGATTGCGAAGAATTCTTACGCGCCGTGACATGACCACAGTTTCTGCACTCGGTCGAATCGTCGCGACGGAGCGACGGCCCAACACGCCTCACGAGTTTCACTTCTGGACCGGTCTCGACTCGCCTGTCGGCGTCGGGACAATCGTTAGGGTAGAAGGGAAATACACGATCAATGGCCAGATCACACGGGTCTACGGCGTGGTCGTGGAAGGCTTCAGCTATTCCGACCTCCAGTCGCCGCTTCACGACGTGCTGGGTCACGACGGAAGCCCGTCGGCGGCGTCATTTGCATCCACGGAACGCGCGGAGATCCGGCTCTACACGGCGGCGGTCCTTCGCCAATTGCCTGACGAGCCACTCCAGCCAGTGCCGTTAGGCGACGTCTATCTCGCCGAGGATGAGGACGTCGCCGTTGCGCTGCGCATGGACGGGTATCTTGCAGAGGGGTCTCGTACGGGTATTCCCATCGGCGTCTATCACGCCGGCGGTACCGACGCCCCGATTTACCTGGACGCCGATTTTCTCGTCGGACCCGAGGCGGCGCATCTCAACATTACGGGCGTGTCGGGCCTCGCGACGAAGACAAGCGCGATAGAATGGATACTGTCATCGATCTTCACGCATTTTCCCGAGCAGAAGGGCTCGGTGGCCGCGGTTTGCTTCAATGTCAAAGGCCCCGATCTCTGCTTCCTCGACGAAGCTGGTGAGATCGATGAGCGCGACCGCGCGCTATATGAGAAGTGTGGCGTGCCAACGGGACCGTTCGAGAAGGTGCATTACTTCGCGCCGTACAAGTCCGACGGATTCTCGCTGAACACCCTCCGGTCGAATGAGGCGCTGCTGCACAACGTCTCACCGCTCACGTGGGGGTTGCGTGAGGTGCTGCAGTACGCGGAAGTGCTGCTCAACAAGGATGACGTCGATGCGAAAGCGGACGCCCTCATTGACTTCATCAGCGAGCGCATCGTCGACCGTGATTTTCACGATGACCACATGCTCCCGAACAAGCGCTACCGGGTTCGGTCGTTCGCCGAGTTGGAGCAGTGGTTCAAGGACCTGCTCGTCGCGATGGAGCAGCGCGGCAACGAGAGTTGGCGCACGCATCATATCGCCACGATACGAAAAGTCCGCAATCGCCTCTCGAACATCTCGACGCGATGTGCGGGTCTCGTCACCGACGAAGGGAACGTGAGCGACCTTCCGTTCGGGAGCTTTCAGGACCGCACGGTGTATGTCATCGACGTCGCCTCGCTCGAGGAAGACGCGCAGGACCTCGTTTTCGCGCGCGTCGTTACGAAGCTCCGCGAGCATTTGGAGAAGCGGGATCTTGGCGTGAAGCACGTCATCGTGTTCGTGGACGAGCTCAACAAATACGCGCCAAGCGATGGTCAAGACACTTATGTCCGGAAAATGCTCCTCGACCTCGCGGAACGAGGACGCTATCTCGGTCTCGTGCTCTTCAGCGCGCAGCAGTTTCGCTCGCAGGTACATCGGCGCGTTGTCGGCAACTCCGGAACGGCGCTCTACGGTCGCATGGATGCGGACGAGCTGGCGACGCCGGGCTATTCGGTGCTCAGTCCGGCCGTGAAGACAAAGCTCGCAACGCTCGAGAAGGGACAGCTCATGGTGCGGCATCCGCACTTCACTCAACCGATCTTCGTTCGCTTTCCGCGACCCGCAATCTTGCGGGGACGAGACGGCGCGGAGCGCTATCCGCAGGCACAGGACGTCTCACTCGAGGCAGCCGTGCTGCGTTCGCTCCGACCGCTCGATTCGACGATCACGCTGAATTGGGTGAAGGACATCACCGACATGTATGAGCGCGAGGCGGTGCTTCGCGCGCGCAATGCGACGGTGCTCGAGCGCCCAATGGACGTAAAGCGCTTCTTCAAGTCACAACTCGCGCCGATCGTCCCGTCTACACCCGTTGGCCGACCGTTGATCACGCCGCTTCGCTCGGCGCCGGCCGATAGTCCGTACGATCTCTAATCGCGATGTCCGGCGTTCGGCTTCATAGTGCACCGCTCATACTCGGTGCGATCATCTGCCTCACGAAACCGTCGGTCTCGCTTTCCCAATCCGTGTTGCTGCAGATCCGGCCCCGCGTCGGCGATACACTCCATTTGCGGCTTGATCAGCAAACGGAAATGACGGGCGTGCGCCGCGGATCGGAATCGCCGGTGACGATGACGACGACGATGCGGGTTTACTCTCGCGCGATCGTCGAGAGGAGCGCGCCGAGCGCGACATACGTGCGTGCCGTCACCGATTCCGTGCGGCTGACGTCGAGTGA
This sequence comes from Gemmatimonadaceae bacterium, assembly GCA_045804225.1. Taxonomy (GTDB): domain Bacteria; phylum Gemmatimonadota; class Gemmatimonadetes; order Gemmatimonadales; family Gemmatimonadaceae; genus AG2. The sequence goes on along the minus strand of JBJMNO010000007.1, from coordinate 60,536 downwards.
TGAGCGAAGCTTAAATCTCAGCGACGAAGCGCGTCGGTCGCTCGAGGGCCGGGCCATGACGTTGCGCATCTCGCCGGATGGTACCGTCTCGCTCGCGGACACCAGCGGGGACTTCTCACGCGACGTTGCCGAGGCGGTGTCGTTGATGCCAGCGGCATTTCCCCATGGACCGGTGGAGGTTGGTTACACATGGAGCCGCGAGATGCCGCTGCCGGGAAACGGACAAGTGGTCGCTGGCAACACGAGCGCAGCGGCTTGGCTGCACACGAAGTTCCGTCTCGATTCGGTCTCGCGACGAGGTACATATGCGTACATCTCGGTCCGCGGTGAGATGAATCCAGATCCGGACGCTGGCACGGGAACGGCCGTGGGTCCAGTTCTCGAGAAAGGAAGTGTCAGCGGCACCATGATTGTCGATCGCGCGCGCGGGTGGCTCACCGAGTCACAGTTCACCGTGATCGCGCATTCCATCGTGCGTGTTCCCGGCAGCGATGACACGGTGATGCGTTTCGAGACACGCGTCACACAACGGATGAAGACCACAGAGAAGCGATAGCCTCGGCTTCGGGGTATATTGGGGCCGGGACGGGGAGTGAGCCTCCCCGGCCGTGTCCCGCACCTGGCAGCATGCGTCTCGTCCATCTCTCGGACCTGCACCTCGGATTTCGGCAATACCAGCGCCTCACTCCCGGCGGGATCAACCAGCGGGAGGCAGACGTTGCACGGTCGTTCCAGACGGCGATCGACCGCGTCGTCGCACTACAGCCTGATCTGGTACTCATCGGTGGCGACGTCTTCCACAACGTGCGCCCTACGAATCCGGCGATCGTTCATGCTTTTCTCCAGTTCAGCCGCTTGCGTGCCGCCCTGCCTAACGCGCCGGTCGTCATCGTCGCCGGGAATCACGACACGCCGCGCGCCGCGGAAACCGGAAGTATCCTCCGACTCTTTCGCGAGCTCGCGATTCACGTCGCCTTCGCGGAGCCCGAACGATTCTATTTGCGTGAGCTCGACGTCGCCGTACTCGCGGTGCCGGACGTACCTGGCAAGCGACCCGCGCTGACTCCTGATCCACAAGCGCGCTTCAACGTGCTGCTTCTCCATGGAGAAGTGCAGGGCATGCTACCCGCGCACGTCGCCTCCGCCGATCGTGCCGCGTTGGAGATTCCACTCTCTGAGATCGGCGCAGCGTCCTGGGACTACGTCGCGCTCGGCCATTACCACGTGTACCGGCAGATCGAGGCGAACGCGTTCTACTCGGGCTCCATCGACTACACAAGCGCGAATACTTGGGGCGAGCTGTACGAGGAGCGCATTGCTGGTGTGACGGGGAAAGGGATGATCGAGCGAAATCTCGAAAACGGAGGACACACCTTCCATCCGTTGCCGCCGTCGCGTCCCCTGATCGATCTGCCGCCGATTTCGGCTCGCGGCCTAACGGTGGCCGAGGTGGATGAGCGCATCCACGCCGCCATCGTTGGCTGTAAGGGCGGGATCGAAGACAAGATCGTGCGCCTCATCATTCGCGACCTGCCGCGCCACATCGCTCGCGACCTCGACCACAAGTCCCTGCGCGAGTTCAAGCGACGCGCCTTGCACTTTCATCTCGACACGCGTCGGCCGGAGGTCGTGCGTCTCTCCGGTCACGGCGCGGCGGGAAAGCGTCCCTCGCTCGCGGAGGTCGTACGCGAGAAGTTGATGAGCCGCGTACTCGAAAACGACATCGACCGCAAGGAGCTGGTTGCGTTAGGCTTGCGCTATTTGAGCGAGGCCGAGAGCACGGTGGGCACTTCGCCCATTGGCGGTGAGCCGATTGGGGACACGGGCGGGTGAGATCGTGCACCTGAACTCTCTCCGGCTCTGCAATTTCCGGCAGCACGCGGACACGCGGATCGTCTTCGATGTCGGCCTCACCGGCATCATCGGTCCGAATGGCGCCGGTAAGTCGACTATCCTCGAAGGCATCGCGTGGGCGCTCTACGGTACACCGGCGGCGCGCGGCACGCGTGACTCCATCCGCTTCAATCGTGCCGGTGCCCGTGCCCAGGTCCGCGTCGAGCTGGACTTCGAGCTCGGCGGCCACAGGTATGTCGTTTCCCGCGGCCTAACGAACGCGGAGCTCTTCCTCGACGGCGCAAGCGCGCCAATCGCGAACACGATCACGGGAGTCACTGAGCTGCTACGTCGGCGGCTCGGAATGTCACTCGACGAATTCTTCAACACGTACTTCACGGGACAGAAGGAGCTGAGCGTGATGGCGGCGATGGGGCCGTCCGAGCGCGCGCAGTTCCTCTCCCGCGTTCTGGGTTACGAGAAACTGCGCACGGCGCAGGGCCTCGTGCGCGAGCGTCGACGGATGATTCTCGCAGAAGCCGCCGGCCTGCGCGCCGGCATGCCCGATCCAGAGAGCGTTGCGCGAATGCTCAATGACGCGAAGGCGCGCGTCGAGCTCGCGGACCTCCGCGCCCGTGAAACGACGGAGCGTCGCAGGCGCGCGGGCGAAACGCTCGACCGCGTTACACCGCGATGGGAGATGCTCCAGCGGGAGCGCGAGCGCCTGCAAGCGCTGCTTTCCGAGCTGCGCGTCGCCGAGAGTGAAGCGGCCGGTCTCGCACGCGACAGTGAGAGACTCGACCGCGAGCTCGCCGACGTCGCGGGAGCGCGTATCGAGCTGGAACGCATCCGCATCGAGATCGCGCCGTTGGGCGACATCGTCTCGGCCCTGCACGAGATGGACCGGCTGTACGCCGAGGAAGGGCGTCGCCGCACTCTGCTCGAGAGTACGAAGGCTCTTGCCGAAGACCTCGGGCGCCTCCGCGAGCGGCGCGCCAAGATCGAGGCGGCGCCCGGTCTCGAGGAGCAGGTCACGACGGAGCTCGCCGAAAAGCGTCGCGAGCTGCAGGGTGCCGACGAGGAGCTCGAGGTCAAGCGAACGGATTGGGTTCGCGATCGTCAAGAGGCAGAAACCAAGCTCGAGGCCCTGCGCCGGCAGCACGCGGAGCTGAAAGAGCAGCGCGAGCGTCTTGTCGCCGCTGGCGAGAATGGGATCTGCCCCACCTGCGCTCGCCCGTTAGGCGATCACTACCGTTCCGTCCTCGACCTCATCGACGATCAGCTCAACACTGCGGTCGTGGATGGCAGCTACTACCGCAAGCGACTCGATCAGCTCGTCGAGATGCCGCCGGCGATTAAGGCGTTAGGCGAGCAGCGACGTCTGGCGCTGGATACGGTCAGTAAGCTCGAGCGGCGGCTCGCGCGCATCCAGAGCGCAGTGCAGGAGCTCACGCAGATCGGTCGGGAGATTGCGCAGAAAGAAGAACGCGAGAAGGGTCTCCGGACGGACCTGCAGAACATTCCCGCCGGCTACGATGCGGCCCGTCACGATCAGCTTCGCCACGAGCTGGAGCGGTTGCAGCCACTCGATGCCCGTGCCGCCCGCCTCGGCGCACAGGTGGAGCGAGACGGCCAGCTGCGGCGGGAGCGTGAGCGCGTCACTCAAGCCACGGACTTGACGACTGGCCGGATCACGGATTTGCGACGCCAACGCGACTCCATCCAGTTCTCCGAGCAATCATGGGATGCAATGCGAGCCGAGTACGAGCGCGCGGCCACCGAGTTGCGTGCCGCGGAGCTCGCATCGGTTGCCGCGGATGGCGAAGCCGCCGCAGCACACGGCGCGCTCGACACCGCATTGCAGGCCCAGCGGGACCTCGCACGCTCGCAAACCCAACTCGATGAGCTGAATCGCGATAAGCGGATGCACGACGAGCTGGATCGCGCCTACTCGGACATGCGCACGGATCTGAACGTGCAGCTCAGGCCGGAGATCTCCGAGCTCGCGAGCTCCTTTCTCACCGAGCTCACCGACGCCAGGTATTCGGAGCTCGAGCTCGACGATCAATACAATGTTCTCGTCCTCGAGGAGGGTGTCCCCAAGCCAGTGATATCCGGGGGCGAGGAGGACCTCGCGAACCTCGTGCTTCGCCTCGCGATCTCTCAGATGATCGCCGAGCGTGCCGGTCAGAGCTTCTCATTACTCATCTTGGACGAGATCTTTGGATCGCTGGACGAATCGCGCCGACACAACGTCGTCGAGCTGCTGCGCCGTCTCCAGGACCGTTTCGAGCAGGTCATTCTCATCACGCATATCGAATCCGTTCGCGAAGGTCTCGATCGCGTCATTACGGTCCGCTACGACGAGGAGACCGGCGCGTCGCGCTTGGAGCAGGAGCCGGCGCTCGGCACGATCATCGTCGACGACGCTCCAGAGCTCACGATGGGAGCGGCCGACTGATGGTCGCCACCCGCACCTGGCGTCCCTCCCATTCGGTCGATGGGCCATTTCGCGCGCGCCTCGAGGACATCTCGGACCTGAATCAGGTCTTCAGCGACGCATTCACGGAGCGCTATCGTCGCGACGGCATGGTGGGCGTGCGCGTTCCGTTCCTCAATCCGGCGGTTTGGCGGTACGCTATCGAGGACGCTGATGCGGGTGCCATGCTCTGGCGCGACGATCGCGGACACGTTGCGGCGTTCAACATGGTCCATCGGTCAGGCACCGAGGGCTGGATGGGCCCCCTCGCGGTTCGCACGGAATATCAGGGCACTGGTCTCGGCAAAGACATCGTGATGCGCGGTGTCGATTGGTTGCAGCAGCACGGCGCCTCGGTCATCGGCCTCGAGACGATGCCCCGAACGATGGACAACATCGGCTTTTACTCGCGCCTCGGCTTCGTGCCCGGTCGTTTGACGCTCACGATGACGCTCGATGCGGCGCTCGGCGACCGGCCGGCACTGCTCCTCGCCCGTCGCGCAGCCTTGGAAAAGGAGTCCACGCTCGCGGAATGCCGCGCGCTGCTGGAGCAATTGGCGCCAGGTTACGATTACACGCGCGAGATTCAGCTCACCGATGAGCTTTCGTTAGGCGACACGGTGCTCCTCCGCGGCAGCGACGGTACACTCGAAGGGTTCGCGCTCGCGCATACCGTTCCGCTCGTCGAGGGGCGAGCGCGTGAGGAGCTCCGCGTCCTCAAGCTCGTGCTCGCGCGCGAGGAGCAGTTCCCGGAGATGGCGCGGTCGCTCTGCGACTTCGCCCGCCGAAGTGGAACTCGCCGCGTCGCGCTCCGCCTTCAAGGCGAGTATCACACGACGTACCAGCGACTGGTGAAGATGGGAGCACGGGTGCGATGGACCGACCTCCGCATGGCGCTCAGCGGCCACGACGAGGAGCGCCCCGACGACGCGCTCGTCTTGTCGAACTGGGAGATCTGAGGGTTCACTCGAGGAGTCGCCCGGTTCACTCACGACACCGCGTGGTCAGTTCGTCGGCACGCGTGGTCAGCGAGCGGTTCTGCGTGTTCTGCTCGCGGAGTTCCCATTCATCGCAGCAAACGCCAAAGCAGATGCGAGCGTGACGTGACCAGCCTACCAGACGTACTGGAGGGTGGCGACGCCCGTCGCCCACCCTCCGTGATCGTTACTTGCTATCCGCGACGCGCTTCGCGGGTGACGGCTTCATGCCATTTGCGATGATGCGCTGCGTGCAACCGTCGACAATCGTGGCGCGGATGCTGTCCGTGGTTGCGAAGCGTAACGAATCCTGGCATGCCGGATCGTGCACGGCGATGTAGCGCGCTTGTGCTTCCGTCATGACGTCATGCTGATGATGCGAGACCGAAACTTCTCGTGCTGTCAAACCGAGAGCCGCGAATGCGGCGAGCAAGACAATAGGCATGAATGACCCCAATGCGCGCGGCGCGCGCTGTGGAAGGACGTGATGGATGGGATCAGCGCTACGGTGGGATGCGCAGCACTCGAGAGTGGTAGGAACAACCCTGCTCAGCGCGTGACTAAGGCGCCGACGAAACAACTTACCCACTGTTCGCAGGCGGGATCCTCAAATGTTTAAAGATCACAAACGCGCAGCGGGTTCAGCCGGAAGACGAGTCGCGATGGGACGCCGCAACGCTCAAGCTGCGGCGTCTAATGAAGCGCAGACTGTAGCTGACGCTCCATGACGCCCTTACTCACACAATCCGTCTGGTTTGGCGCGCTCTGCATGACGGTACCCGCGTAACCCGGGTATGACGTGACGACCCTGCTGTCGATGGCCACATCGCTCCCTGTCGTGCTCGGCGATGCCCGGAAATTGATGGTGAGCGTCGTCTCACGATTGGCCGCGGCCGCAGAGCCTGTTGGCAAGTCGCACACGATGTAGTCCTCGTTTCCATTGTGCGTTGCGGTACGCGATGCCCTGATTGCCTGGCCGACGGAATCCGTCTGCTCTACGCGAAAGCCCGCAGTCGTCAGTGAGATCACCGCAACCTGAGTCGCCTCTTTTGGCGGCTTCGAGGAATGGAACGACACGGGGGGCGCTGCCTGAATCGGCGGGAGTCCGAAATGCTTACAGCTCAAGCCCACCAGGGCGACAGCCAGCGTGGAAGCTCGTCGCATCTTCACTCCTCGAATTTCACAGCATCAAATGTCGGCGTGACACGGGCGTTTTGTGAGCCGCATCACCCGGATCGCCGCCTCATCGGTGACAGCGCATCGCAATCACTCTTATTGACGGCGCAGGCTTTCGCAAGCAGGTTGGACCCAGAATCACGCCGGAGGCGTGGTGCTGGTAGCGCTTGCTCAAGAACCGCAACGGTTTGGGCCGCCTGAGGCGGACGACACCTTTCGCGACGTGCTCGACGTTGCGGGTGTGGCCGTACCGCTTGCCCTGGTGGTGCTACTCGTGGCCGTCGGCTGGCCGAGTATCAAGCGATGGGCACGCCATCGTTTGCGACGCCGTCGCCGAAAGCATCACCACGGCGCACACTCGGGAACGCCCTAACGAGGGCGCGGGGCCGACACCCAGCCACGGGTGCGGTACTCTATCCACGCGGCTCGCTCGTAGAGCCACTCGCGAAAGACCTTCAGCCGCGCTTCGCCAACGTCGGCGAATCGCACTGAGTACACGCGGGAGACGGCAGGCACACACGTCACCGTAAAGCCAACAGTCTCGAACGTGGCGCATGCGCGCCGCGTGTGCATCGGAGAGGTGACCACGGCGACGCGCGTTGCATTCCGTGCCCGCAATATTCGCCAGGAGTTCACCGCTTCGTCGTGCGTCGTGAGCACCGAGTCCACCATCAGCATCGGGAACGGCCGCGCGACAAGCGAGCGAAGTCGCGCCTGATCGGTTTCCGCGGTTGGTCCGTGTCTTCCCCGATGGGGTTCGGTGACGACCAAGAGCGGGGCCACGCTATCGCGCATCAATGCGAGTCCCGTCAGCATTCGATCGACCGGCTCAGGCTCGAGCAAACCTTCCGGTGTGACTCCTCCTGAAAGCACGATGACCGCGTCCACCGGTTGCCGCGGTAGCCTATCCTCGCGCACCAATGTGGCCGTGGGCAAAAGGGTCGTCACGAATGGCGTCATTGCCACGATGCAAAAGCTCACTATTGCCGCGGCAGTCAAAATCCAGAGCAGGACCGCGGCGCGCGTGAGACCCAATACGGCGCCGAGGAACGCCACTACTATCGCCGTTGGAAAGAGCAGCGACGAAAGCTTCCCGAGTCCCGTGAGCGCGCCGGCAACGAGCCAGATGAGCAACGCGCACGTGGCGCCGAAGCACGCGATGAGCAGCGATTGCCACTCGATATCACTGACAGAAGAAGGGACGTGGCGGGGCCTCACCGGCTCTTTTGACGGAGGGGCATTGAATGGGGACGGGGCCGGGGCGGGGGCGTGCATGCTCGGACCAAGATATAGCCGCCACGAATCGGCGTCACCAGAAATTTCTCGACACACAGGTCACATATGCCGCTGGCGTGGAGAAGCCGCGACATTGAAGGCCGTCCTCCGTCCCCCCTGGCAAGGTACCCTAGCGATATCGACGTGTCCTCGATCCGCCTCGGCATCCTGGTTATTACATATTTGCTCATCGCCGCCCAAGGGTTCCCTTGGCTGCGCCTCACCCGTCCAGCGGCGACGCTCCTTGGCGCGGTAGCGATGGTGACGATCGGTGGCCTCCCGCTGCCCGACGCTTTCGCTGCCATCGATATGAATGTGATTGTTTTTCTTCTCGGTGTGCTGCTGCTCACGGCGTACCTGGAGCTGGGTGGCTTTTTCGAGTGGATTGCCGCGCGAATCGTTAGGTACGCTCATGCCCCGGCATCGCTGCTCGCCGTCATCGTTGCCGTGAGCGGTCTGCTCTCAGCGTTCTTCGTCAACGACACAATCTGCCTCGTCCTCCCGCCACTCGTGCTCGCGGTGGTGCGTCCCCTGGGCCTGCGCCCGCTACCGTATCTTCTTGCGATTGCCCTCGGCTCGAACGTCGGTAGCGCGATGACGCCGACCGGCAACCCGCAAAACATGCTGATTGGCGTTGCTGGTGGGATCTCCTTCGCTCGTTTCGTTGGGACGCTCGCGATCCCCTCACTTGGCGGCCTGGCGATTGTATTCGGCGTACTGGCTCTCGTGCACCGGCGCGATCTTGCCGCCGCTCCCCGTCGCCTAACGAGCAGCAGTGCGCCCGCTGCGGAACATCCCTTCGACGGTGTGCTCGTGGCCAAGGCACTCGTGCTCTTCGCCGGGGCACTCGGTGGCTGGCTAGCCGGTTATTCGCTGCCACTCGTCGCGATCACAGCCGCCGCGCTGTTGATCGCTGCCGCCCGGCGCGATCCCACGAAAGCTTTTGCGAACGTTGAGTGGGAATTGCTCCTCTTCTTCGGCGCTCTTTTCGTCGTGATGCGCGGCGTGCGCGACGTGCCGCTGGTACAAGACCTGACCTCAGCGAGCGGAGCGAGTCTCTCCGGGGCGGCGCTTCACGACGCCGGTATCGTCTCGGCCGCCATGCTCGCACTCTCGAATCTCGTGTCGAACGTGCCAGCGGTGATTCTCTGGCTTCCAGTAGTACCACGGACAACGAACCCGACCTTCGTGTGGCTCGTCATGGCGATGAGCTCCACCTTCGCGGGAAATCTCACACTGATCGGCTCGATGGCCAACTTGATCGTCGCCGAGCGCGCCGGCGCGCGCGGCGAGCGCATCGGCTTCGTGGATTACCTCAAAGTCGGGATTCCAACGACGATCCTGACGATGTTATGGGGAATTGTCTGGATCGTCATTCTGGCGACGTAATTCTGATTGTTGTGGTGTATTAGCCCTTTCGTGTTGGATGAGCGCGATCACCGCGTACCACGACGCGCCAAATCAACATCGAAACGCCGATCGTCAGAAGTAGGTGAATCCAGCCTGGACCGTCGAGCAACGTGCCGATTGCCCAGATGATGAGCAGTGCGATTGCCGCGATGATACCGATGTCCATTGATTGCATTCCTCGTTTCGCGCTCGTAAATTGCGCGACGCACTAATACAGAACTTCGGGGCGGAGAACCACGTTTTCGAGCCAACAAGTCCATTCGGTGGGTTCGATAATCTATGCTGACGTCATGCCCCCAGTGCGGGGGAAGGCGGAAGGTGTGGTGAGGACCTCATACATTCGACTGGGCTTCGCAAAACCCTTCTTCGTTCCGACCTCTCGAGCCCCGTGGGAAACCACGGGGCTCGAACTTTTTGGGGTCATTTCGCGGTATAATTCCGCATTCCCCTCTGTCTCAGGTCCTGCTCCCTTGCCCCTCGTCACTGTCGTGCGCCGGATGCAATTCAACGCGGCGCATCGCGTACACAACCCGGCACTCTCCGAAGAAGAAAATCGCGCGCTGTTCGGGAAGTGCAATAACCCGAATTGGCACGGACACAACTACACGCTCGACATCTTCGTGAGCGGAGAGGTGGACGACAAGACCGGCTATGTGATCGATCTGGCTAGGCTCAAGGCAATCGTGCAGCGCGAAGTCGTCGACAAGGTGGACCACCGGAATCTGAATCTCGAGGTCGACTTCATGCGTGGCGTCATCCCTACGACGGAGAACATCGTCGTCGCCATGTGGCGAGCAATCGAGCCTCACGTCGTCCCGGGTCGCTTGTCGCGTCTCGTACTCTGGGAGACGCCGAACAACTATGTCGAGTACGAAGGGACATGACCGAGATGGGCTGCTAGGCGACGCATGACGGTGTCGCTCGCCGGCCGCACTGCGCTCGTCACCGGCGCGTCCCGAGGAATTGGCCGAGCGATTGCCGAGGCGCTCGCCGCCGCCTGTGTTCGCCTAACGTTACTCGCCCGCCGGGCCGATGCACTCGAATCGCTCGCTGTGGCGCTTGGCGCCCGTGCCGTCGCGTGCGACGTCACCGAGGACGCGCAGCTCGATCGGCTCTTCGAGAGGGTGAGTGAGCCTCCCGACATCCTCGTCAACAATGCCGGTCGATTCGAGCTCTCGACGGTGGAGGAGACCTCACTGGAGGCGTTCACCAACGCACTGGACGCGAATCTCGTGGCGCCCTTTCGCTTGGTCCGCGGCTTCCTCCCGGCGATGCGAGCGCGCGGGAGCGGCGATATCGTTAGTGTCGGTTCGATCGCGGACCACACAATTTTTCCCGGCAACGCTGCGTACGGCGCGAGCAAGCACGGCCTGCGGGCGTTGCACGACGTATTGCGAACGGAGATGCGCGGCACGGGTGTCCGCGCGACACTGGTCTCGCCTGGCCCGGTCGACACGTCCATCTGGGACGACATCGATCCCGATTCTCGCGACGGCTTCACGCCGCGCGCGAAGATGCTGACGCCTAACGCGGTCGCCGACGCGGTGATGTTTGCCGTGTCGCAGCCGGCCGACGTCGACATCGACCTCATTCGCTTATCACGAAGCTGAGCGCTGCCGTCGTGTTCATCGAGCTTGCCGAGGTCTTGCGCTGCCCGAATTCGCACGATGAAAGCTGGCTGGTGCTCGCCGCCGATCGTGTGGATGGACGTGACGCGATGGAGGGCACGCTCGGCTGCCCCGTGTGCAAGTGCGAGTTCGACATCAAGAAGGGGATCGCGCAGTTTGCGGGGCCACCCCGCACGAAGAGCGAACTTGCATACGATATCGGTGAGGCGACGCGTCTCGCCGCACTGCTCGATCTCACCGACGCGCGCGGTTACGCTATTCTTGTTGGCGAAGTAGGTACCCTCGGGGAGACGCTGCGTGATCTCGTGGAGGTTCAACTCCTGCTCATCAATCCGCGCGCTGATATCGAGATGGGCAAGGGCCTTTCGGGCCTAACGATCCACGATGACTGGGCTGTCCTGCCACTCGCCGCCGCCACGGCGCGGGCGGTGGCGCTCGCCCGGGCAACGACGCCACCGCAGCTCGAGGCGGCTTTGACCGTGGTGAAAGTCGGCGGCCGCGTCGTCGCACCCATAGCGCTCGCTGTTCCAGACGGTGTTATCGAGTTGGCCCGCGACGACCGCCATTGGGTTGCCGAGCGTACCCGTGCGCCGCTCTCGTCAGGCATCATCAGCCTGGAGCGGCGCAGGTAGCAGCTGCTTCAGACGCCCGCCGGCTCGCCCTCGTCGACGTATAACGAATCGATGATCGGCTTGTACGCTTGGTCGATGACGCGACGCTTCACCTTCAACGTCGGCGTCAATTCGCCACGCTCCACCGAGAAGTCGTTCTCCAGCAGGGCGATCTTCTTCGGCATCTCGAAGCGCGCCAAGCCTTGGAGCTCTTCAGCGACTTCCTTCTCGATCTTCGCGCGGATTGTCGGCATTTGCAGAAGCTGCGCGCGGTCAGTCCAAATGATGTTCTTGTAGCGCGCCCATTTCTCGAGCGTCTCCCAATTCGGAACGATCAGAAGCACTGGGAATTTTCGCTTGTCGCCGATCATGACGGCTTGCGAAACGTATTTGTTCGTCTTGACTTTGTTCTCGATCGGCTGCGGCGCGATCTTCTTGCCGCCAGCGGTGGCGATGATGTCCTTCTTACGATCGGTGATACGCAGAAAGCCATCCTCGAACTCACCAATGTCGCCGGTGTGGAACCAGCCCTCATCGTCGATCGCTTCCGCGGTCTCGGTCGGCTTGTTGTAATAGCCCTTCATGACGTGCGGACCCCGCGTGCAGATCTCTCCGTCGCTCGCGATCATGATCTCGACGCCCGGAAACGCCTTGCCAACCGTCCCGATGCGGAATGCGTCCGGCGTGTTCACCGCGATCACCGGCGACGTCTCCGTGAGGCCGTATCCTTCGAGAATCACCAGGCCAGCGGCATAGAAAAACTTGTTGATTTCCGGCGCGAGCGGCGCGCCGCCGGAGACGAAATAGCGCAGCCGGCCACCTGTGCGCGCCTTGAGCTTGGAGAATACGAGCCGTTGAGCAATTCGATATTGCAGGCCAAGGAAGCCGCCCGGCTCTTTCCCGGCAAGCTTCTCTGTCGCCCACCGGTCCGCGACCGCTCTCGCCCAGAAGAAGATCCGCTTCTTCACAGCGCCGCCGGACAGCGCATTCTCGAGCACACGCGCGTACATCTTCTCGTAGAGACGCGGCACGGAGAGCACCAACGTCGGTCGCACGGTTTGCATGTCGATCGGCACCGTGTCGATCGACTCGGCGTACGCGATCGACGTGCCTGTTTGCATCATCAAATAATGTCCCGCCATGCGCTCGAAGATGTGCGACAGCGGCAGGAAGCTGAGGCACGTGTCTTCTCCAGCAAACGGGACTTGGACGGCACCCGCCATCACATTCGAGTAGATGTTGTCGTGAGTGAGCATCACTCCCTTGGGCTCACCCGTGGTGCCGGACGTGTAGATCAGCGTCGCGAGATCGTCTGGTTTGACAGCGTCTGCCGACCGACGGTATGCCGCGATCGATTCACTCGTTTCCGCCGCCGCACCTTTTGCCTCGAGCTCGGCCATCGTTAGGTCGGCACCGTCGGTGCGCGCGGCGCTGAAGCCGACGACGCAACGGATAGCGGGACACTCGCGGCGGATCTGTCGAACCTTGTCGGCTTGTGCGGCCGTGGAAACGAAGATCGCCGACGCGCCGGAGTCCCTGAGGATGTACGACACCTGGTCGGGCGGCAGGTTCGGGTAGATCGCGACGTCGGTCAGGCCCCCCGTGAGGCATGCATAGTCCGCGATGGCCCATTCCGGCCTGTTCTCGGACAGGATGGCGACGCGGTCGCCGCGCTTGACGCCTAACGCCTGAAGGCCGAGCGCGGCCCGCCTCACGCGCTCGGCGAGGGTGCGGTGCGAGATCGGCTGGTATGTCCGACCGACTTTGACTTGCAATGCGTCCGGCTTGTCGTACGTCTGGACCGCATTGAAGAACAGCTGATTCAGCGTGCCCGGGGCCGAATTTCGCGGCCCACCGCTCGTGATCATTGAAGACCTCCAATCGCTGCGCGCCGGGAGACACTCATGGTCTGCGCGGATGACGATCAATCCTTCGAGAGTATACCGCGCAATCCGGTACGCGGGTATAAGTCGTATGACGTAGCTAGAAAATCTGCGCCCGAACGGGGACGATGAATAGACTGTCCTTCGCGATCGGGATCGGCTTGCCATGGTAGAGCACGCGCACGAAGACGTTGATCGTGTCCGTGGCAGCGCCCGTCAACAATGCGGTGCTGGCGATTGCGCCCGGTCGTATGCGAAGTTGGCGCGTCGCGACGCCGTTCGTGTTGGTCACGGCGATGGTGCTGTCGTTGCCACTTGGGTTGTAGAAAACGACTGTTGGGCCGTTGCCATTCGAAGCAGGGGCCCTGACGATCTGATAGCTGACGATATAGCTCTGGACCGTCGTGTCTTTCGTAGTGGAGTACACGGTCACGTTGAGCGGCGGAGAGACGAGATTCAAGTTCAGCGAATCGGACGGCGTGCCCGTGGGGTTGAAGACGAACGTGGTATCGTCGCTGCGATGTCCGGAGTCCGGTTTTGGCACGATCGGCACGGGAACTTGAACCGTTTGAATGACCCCTTTGCCCTTCGCCGGCGTGACGACTGCCACGACCTTCGCTAGCGGCGTTGGAAAGGTCGAATCGCTCCGTGCAAACCCGGTAATGCTGTCGACGAACAGGTTGTGCGTCGAGTCGAGAACGGTGTAGCGGACGATGATGTCGCTCTGCGGTATCGTGTCGCCGTTAGGCGCGAACGCGTACACGTTCAGCCGCTGGACTACACCCAATGTATCCCGCATCTGGTCATGCACCACGATCGACGGCGTTGGCAAGATCACGGACGTGATCGACGCGACACCCGTGACGGGCGACGATACGTCCAGACATGCCACCACGATCCAGAGCGCGACGACCGCGATGCAGGCGGCCAGGGACCGGCCTCTCACTGCAGCCGCGGTACGAGCTGCTCCGCGAGCATCGTGTAGGCCCGCGAGGCCGCGTCGTTAGGCGCGCGCAGCACTACCGGCTGTCCCGCCGCCACCGCGTCGACCGACGCCACCGTGCGCGGTACCGCGATGTCGAACACCAGCTGCGGTAGCTGCGCCCGAACGTGCGCCGCCACCCGCTCCGACACGGCATTGCCAGGCTCGTACATCGTGAGCAGAATCCCGTCGAACGTGAGCTGCTGGTTGTGACTCACCACGCCACGAATGCCGCGCAGGATCTGCGCCGTGGTCTGCACCGCCGCGGGCTCGCACTGCAGCGGCACCAGGACATGATCGCTGTTCGAGAGCACGCGCTGCACGATGGGGCCAAGTCCCGGCGGCGTGTCGATGACGACGACGTAGCCGCGCTCCTGCGCGCGCGTCAGCAGCTCCTCGAACCGCGGTGATGTCGCAAAGGTGACGTGATAATCCTCGTGCGTTCCGCCGTCGGCAATCGTTCCAGCGAGCGCAACGCGCAGCCATGGCAACGTGGTGGGCCGAACGATCTCCTGCATTTCGATGTCGCCCTGCAGGAAATCCGACACCCCAAGGCGATAATGCGGCGCCAGCATTCCCATGCCGTAGCGCACCGAGCCTTGCGGATCGACGTCCACGAGCAGCGTCTTCACGCCGCGGCGAGCCATGGCGACGGCAAGATTGATGGCCGTCGTCGTTTTTCCCACGCCCCCTTTTTGGCTGACAATCGCGAGCACACGCCCCACGTTACGGCTCTGGTTCCTCGGAGATGGTGTCGACGCCCGAACGCAATTCGTCCAGCGTCATCTGCGCATGCCGCACCCAACGTTCGGCCTCTGGACTCGATGGCGGCTTCGCCAGAAAGGCTTCGAGGTGCTTCTCCGCTCCTGACCGGTCGCTGCGCTTCAGCAACAGGAAAGCGAGTCCGTAATGAGCGCCCGAGCGCTCCGGCGCGATCTCCAACGACCGCCGATAGCACCGCACGGCGTCGTCCAGACGACCCGTCTTGGAGAACGCAATCGCCATATTCTCCAAAATCTTCGGATCGTTGGGCCGATCGCGCAGCGCCAATCGGTACGACGTCAGTGCCGCGTCAAAATCACCCTGCCGTTCCAATGCCAGCGCCTCGCTCAAATAGTCGAGACGCTGTGGCTTCACGCCGCTTTGGGACTTACCACCAACGAGGCGGCTCCACCAGGACATTGATTCGCGGAAAGGGCAGAAAAATCGGGTGTCGCGGCAGGGCGGGGCGCGACGCGGCCCAGGCGGCAAAGCTATGCAGGGATCCCGGCTACGGCTAGCTTTCTCTCCCCGATGGAATCGAGGTTGGCTTCACGCTCGCCCTATCCATCCGCATGCGTGAACCGACATGAGGGAATGCTCGTCATGACCCCCCGCCGTACGGCCGTCGAACATTCCAAAGGTGTCTTCAACGTCGAGTGGCCACTGTTCGGCGAGCTCTCGCGTGCTCTCGCCCTCAAAGTCTCACGCGCGTACGATCCGGAGATCGTCGTCGGTGTTGCCACGGCTGGCGTGATCCCGGGCGCCGTTATCGCCGCCATTCTCGACCGCGAATTCCATTCGATCGTCGTCAGCCGCCGTTATGGCGCGGAGGCGCCACGGGATGTCCCGGCGTTACTCGGACCATCGCCGTCGTTCGTTCGAAATCGGCGCGTTCTCATCGTCGACGAGACCTGTGACACCGGCGATACCATGCGCCTCGCCGTCAACGCAATCAGTGCTGCCGGCGCCTCTGCGGTCCGCACCGCTGTCGGCTTCAAGACGGGATCGTACGAGCCTGACTTCCACTCCATTGCCACCGAGAGCACCATCGTGCTTCCGTGGGACCGTGAGATCCTCATCGATGGGGAGCTCGTGCCCAACCCGCTGTACGCGGGAGTGTTGCGGTAGCCGTTCCCCGATCCGGCTCGGCCTTACTCCGCGGCGGCGACCGCCGCGTCATAGGCGAGGCCGTTGCCCATCGCGTCGTAAACGTGCTGCATGACGTCGCCGCTCGCTAAGAGGAATCGGCACCGCTCCGCACCCATCGATCGGCACTCGACCTCCATTACCGCCAGAGGGCTGCCGGCGAGCCGTCCGAAGAAGTCCGCGAACAGACCCGTGGTGAGATAGCAGCCGGGAAACTCGAGCGCCGACGCGGGATCAGCCTCCGCCCAATTGGTGCTATCCACGGTCGCGACCGAATTGCCCACGGTGCCGAGGTCGAGCGCGCCCCAGCCCAGCTCACTGAAGAACTGCGTCGCGCGTTGGCCAAACATCGATGCGGGCTGCGCTTCCGGCGCGCCATAGCCTCGCGCCAACAGCCAGTGGCTGAACGCCTCGAAGAGAGTCGCGCCCCCCGCGTATCCTGCATTCTGCAGATGCGTCGCCGCCTGCGTCCCATTCTCACGAAGCATGGAAGCACAGAGCGACACCAGCGCGTCGCGAGTCAATCCTACCATAGAGTTCGCCGACAGATCGATTTGTTGTGCCATCAGTTGGCCTCCGCCGTCGCGCTGGCGCCGACGCGCCGCAGGAGCTCGGCTTCGTCGATGGTCTCTACGCCGATGGCGCGCGCCTTTTCCAACTTGCTTCCTGCCTCTTCTCCGACGACGACGAAGTCCGTCGACTTCGAGACGCCGCTGGTGACACGTCCGCCTTGCGCTTCAATCAATTCTGTGGCCTGTCCGCGCGAAAGCGTTGGCAGTGTTCCCGTGATGACGATCGTCAGCCCCTTCAAGGCACCACCGGCCTTCACGGGCTTCGGCTCGGTGAAGTTGACGCCAGCCGCCGCGAGCTTTTTCATGAGCTCTTTTGCCGACGGATCCGCGAAGTACGCGGTCACTGCTTGGGCAATCGTCTCTCCGATGCCGCGAATGGCGAGAATGTCATCGACGGACGATTGCGAGATTGCCGGGAGGTCGCCGAAATGGCGGGCCAATAGTTCAGCCGCCGTCGCACCGACGTGCCGGATCCCCAGCCCGAAGAGCAGCCGCGAAAGAGGCTGCGTTTTAGACGCCGCGATTGCCGCGACTAGCTGCTGAGCGCTCTTCTCGGCGAAGCCGTCCAACTCGAGGAGCTGCTCTTCGGTGACCGAGTAGAGATCGCCGACGTCGTGAATGAAGCCAGCGTTGATCAACTGCTCGATGCGTGCGTACGAAAGACCCCGGATGTCCATCGCGCCTCGTGAGGCAAAATGCACGAGGCCCTCGAGCTGTCGCCCGGGGCAGGCCACGTTCGGACAATAGATCGCGACCTCTTCCTCGTCGCGCTCGACTTTCGTCTTACAAACGGGGCACTGCGTCGGTGCCCGCACCTTCTTCGGTGGCTCGTTCGGATCGCGGCGATCCGGAATGGGGCCAATGATCTGGGGAATGACCTCGCCGGCGCGCTTCACCTGAACCCAGTCGCCCGGCCGGAGATCCTTCTCGCGAATCAGATCGAAGTTGTGGAGCGTGGCCAGCTTCACGGTGGCGCCGCCGATCTCTACTGGCTCGAGCACTGCGAAGGGGTTGAGAGCGCCGGTACGGCCAACGTTCACCTCGATCGCGAGTAGCCTCGTCACCGCAATGTCCGGTGCAAATTTCCGCGCGATCGCGTAACGAGGCTCGCGCGCCACGACGCCCAGCTCCTCCCATAACGAGAAGCGGTCGACTTTCACGACCGCACCGTCGATTGGGAATTCCAAGGACGCCCGCACCCGCGACTCGAGCTCTCGAGACCATTCATGCACCTTGTCCAGGCCTTCGCAGCACAAGCGATTGGGCGCGACCGGTATACCCCACGAGGCGAGTAGGTCGAGTAGCTCAGACTGGCGCTCCACCTCGAGTTTCGCGCCCGCCGGCAACGCGATCGCGTAGCCAAAAAAGCGCAGTGGTCGCGAAGCCGTGATCGACGAGTCGAGCATCCGGAGAGCACCGGCCGCCGTATTCCGTGGGTTGGCATACACTGGCTCGCCCGCCTTGACCCGCTGTTCGTTGACTTGTTCGAAGCCTTTGTAGGGCATGTACACCTCACCCCGAATCTCCATCAGCGGCGGATGACCGCTACCCTTGAGGCGGAGCGGGATCTCGTGAATCGTGCGCGCATTGGGCGTGACGTCCTCGCCGATGCTGCCATTGCCGCGCGTCGCTGCCGTGACGAGGACGCCGTCGCGATAGGTGAGGCTCACCGCCGCTCCATCGATCTTGAGCTCGCAGTTGTATCCGGCACGCCGCACTTCCTCACCGGCAAGCCTGACGATACGCTCCTCCCACGCCGCCAGCTCCTCCTCGTTGAAGGCATTACCTAACGAGAGCATCGGGACGAGATGCTGGTGCTTGGTGAGCTGGCTTTGCGGTTCGGCTCCAACGCGCTGCGTGGGCGAATCCGGCGTTCGCAGCGTCGGGTGCTTCTCCTCTATATCGCGAAGCTCGCGCATGAGGCGATCGTACTCCGCATCCGACTTCGTCGGCGCGTCGAGCACGAAGTACTCGTAGTTCGCGCGATCTATCTCTTCGCGCAGCCACTTGGCGCGCGCGGCGATCTCGTGATGAACGTCCGGCAACTGTGGTGGGTGGTGGGAGGTGAGTGCTTGGTGCTCGGTGCTCGGTTCCAGGTGCTCGGTTCCAGGTGCTCGGTGCTCGGTTCTCTCTGGTGCGCTGTTCTAGCCGCTCGGTCTCGGAGACACTGGAGCACCTAACACCCAGCATCGCTCACCCTCCAGCCTCTTCCTCGAGAACCTTCATCGCGACGCCAACCAACCTCTCGAGCTCCTGATCCGACGCCTTCGGCAGCAGCGTCTCCGCCCACATGTGATCCTCGCTCGTGGCGTAACGATCCAGCAGCCGGCGGACATAGGCGATGAGCGCGATGCGCTGCAGCTCGGAGCGACGTTGAACCTCCGATGCCCCCTTCTGCGTGCGCATCAATGTCTCGAAGCGATGCGCATTGCGCAGCGCCTTGGCAGTGAGCGATGCGACCACCTGGCAGAAATGCACGTCCGCGTCCGAAAACGGCTCGGCCTCGCGCTCCGTGCGCAGGAAGATCGCGCCAATCACCGCGCCCTGCCATTGAATCGGCACGACGACGATCGACCGCACGTTGCGTGTGTCCAACGTCGACTTTACCGACCGAAGCATCGGATCGGTCGTGGCGTCGGGAATGAACACTGTCTCCTTCGACTCGAACGCCCGCTTCAGCTCTGGATACCGGTTCAGATCGACGAGCAGATTCCGAATCGTTGGGTCTTCGTAGCTCGCTACCAGCCGCACCTCGTCCTTCTCGCCAGCGAGAAAGATCGCGCATCGATCCAAGCCAAAAGCATCCCCCAGCTTTCGGGCGATGCTTTGCAAAATGTCGACGAAGTGCAGTGACGACGAAATCTCTTGCAGGATGTCCACGATGGCGACGAGATGGTCGCGCTCCTTCTGGAGCTCGGCGACGCGGCTTCTCAGCCGCGCCACCTCATCGTCACGACCGTAGCTCTCCACTCCCGCCGCCGGCGTCCGCGAGCCCGGGCTGTTCGCTGAGCGGTCGCTCGCGATCGACGGCCTCCGGCTCTCTGGATGCTTCGGCGAATTGCTCTGATCCATGCTCCGCGATGTGCGCGTTGAAAGCGTCGCTATCGAAGCGGATCGCCCGGTTCCGACCCGTCTCCTTGGCAACGTAGAGCGCGTTGTCCGCCGCGCGTACCAGCTCGTCGCAACTGCCAATGCGTGGGTGGGGCCATCCCGCGACACCAAAGCTCGCAGTGCGCTTGATGGTGCCGCCATCGAACGTGAATGTACGCGACTCGACTTCTTTCCGCACCCGCTCGGCGAAGGTCACCGCCGCATCGAGGACAGTGCCGGGGAGTAGCAGCATGAACTCCTCGCCGCCGTAACGCCCGACGCGATCGACCTTCTCGCGAGCTTCATTCTTCAGAATACGAGCGAACTGCTTGAGCACCGCGTCGCCTGCTTGATGGCCATACGTGTCGTTCACGGTCTTGAACCGATCGAGATCGCACATCACGCATGACAATGGCTCATTCAGCCGCCGGGCATGCGCGAACATGGAGTCGAGCTGCTGCTCGAGGTGACGCCGATTGTCGAGCCCCGTAAGGCCGTCGGTCTGCGACATATAGCGTAACCGCTCGTTTGCCTCGAGCAACTGTCGCTCCCGTTCCTCGAGCTCCTCCTGGAGACGCTTTATGCGAAGCATCGAGCGAACGCGCGCCTTGAGCTCCGGAAACTCGATCGGCTTGGTTATATAATCGTCAGCGCCTGCCTCTAGACCCTCGACCTTATCCTCAGTGGTATCGAGGGCGGTCTGCATGATGATCGGAATGAAAGGCAACTTCGTGTTCGACTTCACACGACGCGCTACCTCCATCCCATCGATGTGCGGCATCATCACGTCGAGGAGAATCAAGTCGGGCGGCGCCGCCTCGACTTTCGCCAAGGCTTGGCTCCCGTCCATCGCCGACTCGGTCTCGTACCCCCACGACTCGAGTCGCGCGCGCAACAGCTCGATGTTGTCCTCGTGATCGTCGACGATCAGAATGCGCGCGGACGTCTCCTGCTCATCTACCATTGTCCTTCCCGAGGAAGCGCTGCACCTCGGCGACCACTGCGCGCGGCTCGCACGGCTTCGCCAGATACCCATCGCACCCAACTTCCATCGCCTTCTCGCGGTCCGATGCCAGTGCGTGAGCCGTCAGCGCGATGATCGGAATCTGCCGCGTTTCCGGGTCATGCTTCAGCACTTGCGTCGCTTCCCATCCATCGATGATGGGAATCGAGATGTCCATCAGAATGAGATCGGGCTTTTCCGAACGCGCCTTCGCGATACCCTCCTCGCCGTTCAGCGCCTCGGTAACCGAGTAGCCGAAGTGGCGTAGGATGGTGGAATAGACGATGCGGTTGTCTTCGTTGTCTTCAACCAGCAGTACCGTCTTACCATTCGTGGACATGAGTCTCCTCACACGCCGGCTCTAGACCTGCGCGATGGAGTTGGTGCGGGGTGAGGTGCGATGACGCGCGTTCGAAGGAAGATCTCGCGACTACGAGAAATCTGACGGCCTGCTCGCAAGTTTCTTACCACACAACTCGGAGTCACGCTCGATGTCTTACGCCGGAAGAGACCCTCGCTCACGTCACACCACCGCCAGCACCGCGGCAAATCCGGCTTCTGCCCGCGCCGGGCGTGCTAGCGGCCGGGCGCAGGTACTCGATCGCGAGATCTCCATCGGTTCTCGAGGCGCCTCGCGTCCTATCGCGGCGCGATCGCCGCAAGAGGAGCACGAGCTGGACTGGCAGCACATCGCGATCTTCGTCGCGGGCGCGCTACTCGGATCAGCGGTTGGAGCGGGGGCCGCGCTGCTTCTCGCCCCGCAAAGCGGCGCGCGCACCCGGCACAACCTGGCGCGCCGGGGACGACACCTGGCCTCCCGGACCGGAGACGCATGGGAGGACCTACGACACGAGCTGCATTACGCCGCCCGCCGAGGGCGACGAAAGCTCCATCGCGCCCTTCACGATCGGCGCGCGCGACGTGAGGTCGACGGCGAAATGCTTGTCGAGGACTAATGGAGCGCCTCTAGTCGTTCCGCGGCGAGCTGTTTATAGCGAGGGTCGTTGAAGTCGGTGATCGGCAAGCGCGCGATCATCTCGTACTGCTCGCGTGCCTTTGCCGTTTCTCCGCGGTCGGCATAGATGCCAGCCAGGTCGAGGCGATGGGTGATGCGATTGGGCTCGATCGCAGCCGCGCGCTCGAGGTATGACTGCGCGTTGTCCCAATTCGCTTCCCCGAGAACGCCGCCGCCGAGGAGATTGCGGGCCGCCCATCGCTCGATGCGACTGAGCCGCATGATTTCCGCATTCCACATCCCGTAAACGTGCAAAGCGCCAGCATTCGTTTGGTCCAGGCGGAGCGCTTCGTGTACCTCGTCGTGAATGACGCCCGCGTATTTCACCTTGTCTCGCTTCCCTTTGGACAGTGCCACCCGACCGAGCGCCTTTGCCAGAGCGAAGTGCGCCTCTGCCAAGTTGGGGTTGGCCTTCACTGCCTGCCGGGCCAGCTGTTCTCCGCGGGCGTAGTAGCTCTCACGCTCGGCATCATTGAACTCGCCAAGATCGATCGCGGCGTTCGATGCCTTCCACAAAGCTTCGGCGAGAGTCGAATCGATTTTCGCCGCCGCTTCGTAGTGCTGCAAAGCGGAGACGAGGTTGCGCGCGGTGAAGTCTTTGTCACCGAGCGCGAGCTGCATATTTGCCGCGTTTCCCTGCGCCGCGACGGCCCGCGCGCCGCAGAGCATTGCGGTGAAAGTCATTGCGCGTATGCTCAAGCGCATGCTCATACTCGTTGCTCCCTGATGCGTTGGAAGAAGCGCAATCCGACGATGGCTGCTACCTGCCTCAGGTCGCAGCCAACTTGTCGGCGCCAACCTAGGTCTACCCCAAAGACCGGTCAATGCTCGCGCAACGCTTGATCGAGCGGAAACGCGACGGCGGACGACTCGAGTCCGGAGAATGGCGTGCCCTCACGCTGGCCTACGCGAGTGGTCACATCCCTGACTACCAGATGGCGGCGTTTCTCATGGCGTGCTTCCTCCGCGGTCTCGACCGCGAGGAGACGGCGGCGCTCACCGAGGCGATGCTCGACAGCGGCGATCGTCTTACGCTGGCAGATCTCGGTCGGCCTCGTGTGGACAAGCACTCCACTGGCGGGGTAGGCGATAAAGTCTCACTGGTTCTCGCCCCGTTGATCGCGTCGCTCGGGGTCGCGGTGCCGATGATGTCAGGCCGCGGGCTTGGCCACACCGGAGGAACGCTAGACAAGCTCGAATCGATTCCCGGATTCCGAACCAACCTAACGCTCGCCGAGGCGCGCGCCCAAATCGCGGAGATTGGTTGCGCACTCATTGGTCAGACGAAGGAGATCGCTCCGGCCGACCGGAAGATGTATGCGCTGAGAGACGCCACGGCGACGGTCGAATCCATCCCGCTCATCGCCGCGTCGATCATGAGCAAGAAGCTCGCGGAGGATCTCACGGGGCTCGTCCTCGACATCAAACGCGGCAGTGGCTCCTTCCTGCCACAACTGGAGCGCGATCTCGAGCTGGCGGAAGCGATGATCCGCCTTGGCTCGGATCATGATTGTCCCGTCGTCGCTCTCGTTACCGCGATGGACAGGCCGCTCGGTCGCGCGTGTGGAAACGCGCTCGAAGTGGAGGAGGCGATCGCTACTCTCAAAGGTGAAGGGCCGCCCGATTTGCTCGAGGTGACGTACGCGCTCGGCGTTGAGATGTTGCTCATTGCCGGCGTCGCAACCACGGGCGACGACGCGCGACGACAGATGGAGAAGGCGATCGGAACGGGCAAGGCCGCCGAGCATTTTCAACGCATCATCGAGGCGCAGGGGGGAAATCCGGGCGTCGTCGAGGACCCCGCGGTGCTGCCGCAGGCGGCGGAGTGCGAGCTGTTCAACGCGCCGCGCCGCGGTTTTGTTGCGCGCGTGGAGCCTCGCGCGATTGGTCGCGGCATAATCGCGCTCGGAGGTGGACGCACGAAGCTCGACGATCGCGTCGATCCCAGCGTTGGCTTTGTGATCACGGCCCGCCCGGGTGACTGGGTTGAGCATGGCGAGCCGCTCGCGACCATTTTTGCGCGCGATCGCGCCGGCGTCGAGAGCGGTAAGCAGGCTTTGCGTCAGGCGCTGATCATCGCCGACGAAGCGGACCCACCGCTGCCGCTCGTCTCGCACCGCGTGACGAGCGCGGGCGCGGAGATCGTGACTCGCGCCTGATCTCCCACCACGCGGTCCGGACTTTGCCGCCGCGACTCACTGTCTTCACGCGACAGGCGCTCATGCCTCCACGAATCGCAAAGCTCGCTGCTCTCGGTGCCTTCGGCGCCGTAGGGCTGTTCGTCGCACTGTTTGCCCTCATCGCGTACGCCGCGACGCCGCGTGCAAATGGAGGCATCGACTGGACGCAGGCTACCGTGGCGTACATCGCTGTCGGCCTTGCCGTACTCGCGTTGATCGCGGTGCATGTCATCATTGCACGCGAGCTGTTCGCCGTTGCTCGCGGCGCGCGCCGCGGCATTTGACCGCGAAATCACTCGTTAGGTAGCCCATGCGGCTGCTCGAGCCGTATTCGATTGGCGATCTCTCGCTGCCCAATCGCTTCGTCATGGCACCAATGACGCGGAACCGCGCGCCCGGGGCCATCCCGAACGAGCGAATGGCCGCTTATTACGAGCAGCGCGCGAGCGCTGGCCTGATCATTACCGAAGGGACGCAGATCAGTCCCGTGGCGCAGGGATATCAGGACACGCCCGGCATCCATACAGATGCGCAGGGCGAAGGCTGGCGTCTCGTCACCGATGCCGTCCGTGCCGCGCGCGGCCGCATCTTCGCCCAACTCTGGCATGTGGGCCGTATCTCGCATTCGTACTATCATGGAATGACACCGGTGGCACCGTCCCCGATTCCACCGCCAGGAAAAGCCTATATCCCGGAGGGCTCACGGCCCTACGAGACGCCACACGAGCTCACGATCCAGGAGATTGGCGACGTTGTCGAGCAGTTCCGGCACGCGTCGCGAGTCGCCCGCGATGCGGGGTTCGACGGCGTCGAAATTCACGGCGCGAATGGCTACCTGATTGACCAATTCCTGCGCACGGGCACGAACCAGCGAACCGACCGATACGGCGACAGCGTCGCGAACCGCTGTCGTTTTCTGCTCGAGGTAACGAGCGCGGTTATGGAAGTGTGGAGTGGCCATCGCGTAGGCGTGCGATTATCGCCGGGCGGCACCACTAATGGCGCGGTGGACGAAGATCCCGTCGCCACCTTCTCGGCGGCTTTCAGTGCGCTCGACGAGCTCGACGAGCTCGCGTATTTGCACATTGTCGAGGCACCTGTTGGCACCAGTGGACCCGATGAGCGTGCCGTATGCGCGACCGAGCTCGCGCGGTCGCTGTACTCAGGAACGCTCATCACCACGGGCGGGTATACGCCCGAGGCGGGCGAGCACCTCCTCGAAAAAGAGTGCGCGAATCTCATCGGCTTTGGCCGGCTGTACATCGCCAACCCCGACCTGGTCGAGCGCACGAGGTTGCAGGCGGCGCTCAACGAGCCCGACCGATCGACGTTCTACAGCCCCGGCGATCGAGGATATCTTGACTATCCTTCGCTTGCGACGGTTGGCTGATCGTTTAGTGACTTGATAACGATCGTATCGGCGTCGCGAACGTCACACGCCTCTCCCTTCTTAGATGACAATGCAAACCCGCTCGCTTGGCTCGCAGGGACTTACCGTCTCCGCCCTTGGACTTGGCTGCATGGGTATGTCGGAGTTTTACTCCGGCGGTCGTGACGATGCTTCCATCGCAACCATTCATCGCGCTCTCGACCTCGGCATCAACTTCCTCGACACGGCCGACATGTATGGCCCATTCAAGAACGAGGAGCTTGTGGGACGTGCCATCGCCGACCGCCGCGATGACGTCGTGATTGCCACGAAGTTCGGCAGCGTGAGATCGGCTGCGGGAGCCTTTCTCGGTGTGAACGGCAAACCGGACTACGTACGCAGTGCATGCGAGGGGTCGCTTCGACGGCTCGGCGTTGACCACATCGATCTGTACTACCAACATCGCGTCGATGTGAACACGCCGATCGAGGACACCGTGGGCGCGATGGCGGAGCTCGTGAAGGAAGGGAAGGTGCGGTTCATCGGACTCTCCGAGGCAGCGCCGCAGACGATTCGACGGGCGCACGAGGTGCATCCGATTACGGCGCTCCAGACAGAATACTCGTTATGGAGTCGCGATCCGGAGGACGAAATCCTCCCCGCCGTGCGCGAGCTCGGGATTGGATTCGTTGCGTACAGTCCACTCGGCCGCGGATTTCTCACAGGCCGCTTTCGCACGATCGACGATCTTCCGGCCGACGACTACCGACGCAACTCACCGCGCTTTCAGGGTGAGAACTTTCAGAAAAACCTCGATCTCGTGCGCCACATCGAGTCGCTTGCTCTTCAAAAGGCGTGTACCCCTTCCCAGCTCGCGCTTGCTTGGCTGATAGCGAAAGGGCAGGACATCGTGCCAATCCCTGGCACCAAGCAGGTGAAGTATCTCGAGGAGAATGTCGGTGCTCTCGACGTTCACCTCACGCCCGATGACCTGGCGCACATTGACGTGATCGCGCCGCGCGGCGTGGCGGTGGGAGCTCGGTATGCGGAATCATCGCTCGCGATGCTGAATCGGTAGAAGCATCTGCTTCCGTTCAGCGCGTATCGGATCACTAGCAGGATCGTTCCAAGGGCGACTGATTCGTTCAAGACAACGCAGGTCCCAAGACCGCAGCCTTCCGGAGACTCTCATATGTCTCACTTACAGAGGAAGAAATGCGGTTTTCACGAACATTGCGCGGCCGAGGGAACCTCCTCGTCCCCCTAGTTTTCGCGCTCGCGTCGGCGTGTAGCGATTACACCAGCGCTCCCTACACCGGTGGCCCAGTCCCGCCGTCCGCCACCGAAGTCGTGTTCTGCAGTGGCTCGGAGCCAAACTGGGTCGCCTTTCAGGATGGCGATGGCGCCTGGACTCGAGCCTTGCCGGTGACTGCCGCCGGCAACGTGAGATTTCGTAACTCCTTCACCAGTACACGCGCCGGGATAGCGACGGCGCGCGTCTTCTCCAATCTGACGCTGTTGTCCGTGCAGTACGGCGATCCGGCCGAATTGCAAATAGTCGGCGATACGCTGCCGGAGGATTGCAGCACTAGTCGACCGAAGACGCTACTCGGGACCGTTGCCGGCATCGATACCAGCGAAGTCGCCGTCATTGGCAGCTCTTTTCGCCGTACCACGGTCTTTCCCGAGGAGGGCCTAAACTTCGCGCTCGGCGGGTTGTCGGAAGGTCCGCAAGACATCCTGGCGTCGCGATCGAGCCGCACTGACCGAGGCAAGCTCACTCGTCTGATCTACCGGCACACGCCTGTGCTGCCTGACAGCACGACACTACCAATCTTCGACTTCGCCTCTCCAGAATCGTTCGCACCAGCGCTCGCGAATCTAACGATCATGGGCCTTCCGCCCGGAGGTGGCTCCGCCAGCTCCAGCCTGCGCACCGCGACCGGAGAAGGGCTCATTGCTTTCTTGACGAGCCCCACCACTGCAATCACACGTCCTTATTATGCGGTTCCTCGTGAGCGACTCCAGACCGGCGATCTTCACGTTCTCGCCGTCGCCGCCGGATCTGCATCGCTCAACGGCACTCGAACGGCGACCATCTATTTCCACGCTCCGGTTGATCAAACGCTCACATTGGGGGCGCCAATGTCCAGTCCCGCGCTGAGCGTGGTTGGCACGGCGCCGGCTCTTCGCCTGCGCGCTCGCTTCGACACACAGTCGGATTACGACCAGCAAACCGCCATTACCTATCGTCAGAGCGGCGGGCCAATCGTGACCGTGGCCATGACGGCAACCTACGCAAGCCGACTAGCGACCGGTTATGACCTGGTGCTGCCGGATCTCTCCGTCGTCGCCGGATTCGATGCGAGTTGGACACTCCGTGCTCATGATCCCGTCTTCTGGACCGCCTTCCGAATTGGCGGCACGCTTGGCTTGGGTCTCGACGCAATTCCGGTGGACGGCTCTCGTCAACGCACAGCAGACGGCGCGGCGTCGTTCCAGCCCTAGCCGTAAATTTTTTTCAAAAAGGATCGGGGCATCAGTTCGGCGGCGACTTGCTCCCTAGGCGTTCTATTCCCATCTCGACCCAGCGGCGTTCAACCGCGCTGCGACTCGCCCGCGCAAGACATTCACAAGAGTGCCCCAGTGCTGGTCAATTTTAGTCTTAGGCGAAGAAAGAGCGTCAACGATTCTCTTGAAAAAGATCGTTGACGCTCTTTGTCATATCCGCGGCCGTGAGACCCAACTCTTAAATATCGAGATTCGAAACGAACTGCGCGTTCTTCTCGATGAACTCGCGTCGCGGCTCGACGTCGTCGCCCATGAGCGTCTGGAAAATATTGTCGGCGAGTACCGCATCGTCCATCGCTACCTTCAGCAGAGTGCGCCGCTCGGGATCCATCGTCGTATCGAAGAGCTGGTCCTTGTTCATCTCCCCCAGCCCTTTGTAGCGCTGGATGTTGACGTTGCTCTTGCCATCGCCATTGGAGTTCCCGCCAAAACGCTTGATGATCTCGTCGCGCTCCTTCATGTCGTAGGCATAGTAGGCTTCCTTGCCCTTCGCGACGCGAAAGAGAGGTGGCTGCGCGATGTAGATGTAGCCCGCGTCGATCAACTCCTGCATCTGACGATAGAAGAACGTCAACAGCAGCGTGCGAATGTGCGCGCCGTCGACGTCAGCGTCCGTCATGATGATGATCTTGTGGTAGCGCGCACGCGTGATGTCGAACTCCTCTTTGATACCCGTGCCGATCGCGGTGATGATCGTCCGGATCTCTTCGTTCGACAGAACTTTGTCGATACGCGCTTTCTCGACATTGATGATCTTGCCGCGGAGCGGCAGGATCGCCTGGAACTCGCGCTTGCGGCCTTGCTTCGCCGAGCCGCCGGCCGAGTCGCCCTCCACGAGATAGAGCTCGCAGAGCTGCGGATCGGACAAGCTGCAGTCGGCGAGCTTGCCGGGAAGATTGCCGATGTCGAGCGCCGATTTCTTTCTCGTTAGGTCTCGCGCCTTGCGCGCCGCTTCGCGGGCACGCGCGGCCGACACCGCTTTGTCGACGATGATATTCGCCGAACGCGGATGCTCGTCGAGGTACGAGCCAAGCCAGTCGTTGACAACCGTCTTCACCGCGGACTCGACCTCGGAGTTGCCGAGCTTCGTCTTGGTCTGCCCCTCGAACTGCGGCTCGCGCACCTTGATCGACAGGACCGCCGTAAGACCTTCGCGAACGTCGTCCCCCGAGAGGGTGAAATCGGCCTTCTTGAGAAAGCCACCCTTTTGCGCGTACTGGTTGATGACTCGCGTGAGCGCTGCCTTGAAGCCCGTGAGGTGCGTCCCCCCTTCGTGCGTATTGATGTTGTTGACGAAGGAGAAGACGGTGTCGTTGTAGCCGTCATTGTATTGCAGGGCGACCTCGATCCCGATGTCGTCCTTCGTCGTCTCGACGTAGATCACCTCGGGGTGCAGCGGCTTGCGCTTGTCATTCAAGTGCTGAACGAACTCTTTTAGACCGCCCTTGGCGTGGAACGTCTCCTCCTTCTCTTGGCCCGCTCGCTCGTCCTTGAGCGAGATCACCACGCCTTTGTTCAGGAAGGAGAGCTCGCGCAACCGCATCGCCAGCGTGTCGAAGCGATAGACGAGATCGGTGAAGATCTGGTCGTCCGGCTTGAAATACACCGTAGTGCCGGTCTCCTTCTTCGGCACATCGCGTAACACCTTCAGTCTGGTCTTGGTGTTACCGCGCTCGAAATCCATGTAGTGCTCTTTGCCGTCGCGCTTGATCCATACCTTGAGCTGCACGGAGAGCGCGTTGACGACAGAGACGCCGACGCCGTGAAGTCCGCCCGACACCTTATATGTGTTCTTGTCGAACTTTCCGCCGGCGTGCAACACGGTCATCGCGAGCTCGACGCCGGGCATCTTCTCCGTGGGGTGAATGTCGACGGGAATGCCGCGGCCGTTGTCCTCGACCGTAACCGAATTGTCTTCGTGAATAATGACGGCAACGCGGTCAGCGAAGCCCGCGAGCGCCTCGTCGATCGAGTTGTCGACCACCTCGTACACCAGGTGGTGCAGCCCGCGCTCCGACGTGGAGCCGATGTACATACCGGGACGCTTGCGCACGGCCTCGAGTCCCTTGAGGACCTGAATCTGCCCCGCGTCGTATCGCGATTCCGATTGCCCTTCCGTTCCTTTCATTGCCATGAAAAACCGCCTCGATCACATCCGAAGAAAATCCGAAAATCTGTTTCGGTCC
This sequence comes from Gemmatimonadaceae bacterium, assembly GCA_045804225.1. Classification (GTDB taxonomy): domain Bacteria; phylum Gemmatimonadota; class Gemmatimonadetes; order Gemmatimonadales; family Gemmatimonadaceae; genus AG2. Next base: position 30,388 of record JBJMNO010000007.1, on the reverse strand, counting down.
AACCTAAAAACCTAACCTGACGAGCAGCCGAATGCAACTTGCTCTCGGACATGCAAGTGTTTCTCTGGAAAGGACTTATACGTCTCCCGTGAGACGCTCTCGCTACCCACGAAGTAGCCAGCGAATGCGCTTGATCGGTATCCGTCCCGAACGCGTATTCAGCGACCGCAACAGCTCGGGCTCAAGCAACGACAACTCGTTCATCCACGCGTTCGTCGTGACTGCGACGAATAGCGTTCCGTTCGCCGTAATCGAACGCGGGTCAGTGACTGCCGCTATTTGATCACCCACCAAACGCGGCCATTCCGGGATGATGCCAGCTTGCTCCACGCGATCGCTGAGCCCCCGTTGCGCGAGGAAGCTCGCCACGGCGTTCGCCACCGGTTCCGGCTTATTGCGCTTTCGCTCAGTCACTCGTGAGCGCTCCCGCCGTGATCCGAAAACGCTGAAGATGCGGCATCCCGCCGGGAATGTCGCTCTCGCGCGGCACAGCGAGAATGGTTTGGCCAAAGGCCGCTTTCGACAGAAGTGAAACGATACGGCGCGTGCGCGGGGCGTCGAGCTCGGCGAATGGATCGTCGAGCAGCACGAGCGGTGGACCGCCGCGCCGCTCATGTAACCGCGTCGCCTCGAGGAGCCGCAACGCGATTGCGGCGGTGCGCTGCTGTCCAGCCGAGCCAAAAACGCGAAGCTCGCGAGCGACGTCGTCGGTGCCGCGAATCGTCATGAGCAAGTCATCTCGATGCGGCCCGCTGCGAGTAAGCCCGAAGCGCAAATCGATGGATCGTTGCTGCGCGAACGCGCGCGCGAGCACGACGCGTCGATCGCCGTCGGTGCCCGTCGTACGCGCGGCACTCGCATAGCGCATCGCCAGGCGATCTCCGCCGATTGTCTCGGCCAGCTCGGTGAACCGCGCCGCGGCAGATTCCACCCACGCTTCGCGCTCTGCCCACAGCGTTGCGCCGTGCTCGGCAAGCGGCGCCTCCCAAACCGCGATGCGATCTTCCATAGCGGTTCGGGTGCCGGAGTAGCGCGCCGCGTCGCGGAGCGCGGCGTTACGCCTAACGAGTGCCGCGCGATACTGCTGGAGCGCGCGCAGGTAACCGCGCGACGTCACCGCGAGCATGATGTCGAGGAAGCGGCGCCGAGCGGCCGGACCGCCCGCCACGAGCTCGACGTCCGCCGGCGAAAACATCGCCACCGGCAAAGCACCTAGGGCATCGCTCAACCGTTCGCTCACCACGCCGTCGAGTCGGACACGCTTTCGCTTGCCCGCCTTCTCGAAGCCGACGCCCACCTCGCTCGCGCGATCCGTTGCCACATGCGCACCCAGGTGGAAGCCCGACGCGCCGAATCGGACGAGATCCTGATCGCGGGCGCCGCGCATCGACCGTAAGACCTGGAGATAGTAGATGGCCTCGAGGAAGTTCGTCTTTCCTTGGCCATTCTCGCCAATGAGGAGCATGCCAGGGGACGGCAGCTCGACGTCGACACGCTCGAGGTTGCGAAAATCGCGGATCCCGAGCGAGTCCAATCGCGCGGCGGTCACGACGTCCTCAATTAGCATGTCCTCACGTTCCGGTGAATCGCGGCGGCCGCTTCTCGAGAAATGCTCGCGTTCCCTCGGCCGTATCTTCGGTGGCGATCAGCACGCCGAACATCGTTGCCTCTAGCGCAAGCGCGTCGTCGAGCGGCATGTCGAATCCACGGTCGACGGCGTCAATGCAGGCGCCCACACCGAGCGGTGCATTGGTGAGTATTTGCTGAAGCATCGCCGTGGAAACCGGAATCAGCTGATCAGCGGGCACGACGCGATTGACAAGACCGATGCGATAGGCTTCTGCCCCGTCGATCATCTCGCCGGTGAGCAGGAGCTGCAGGGCACGGCCACGGCCAACGAGCCGCGGCAGCCGCTGTGTGCCGCCGTAACCGGGAATCAGCCCGAGCTTTACTTCGGGCTGACCGAACTTCGCCGCGTCGGACGCGATGCGTATTTGACACGCCATGGCGAGCTCGCAACCGCCGCCCAGCGCGAAGCCGTTCACAGCCGCGATAGTCGGCTTCGGTGACAGTTCGAACTTCCGAAAGATCTCTTGTCCACCTCGTGCGAGTCGTCTGCCGTCCAGCGCACTGACACCGCTGAGCTCCGATATATCCGCGCCGGCGATGAAGGCGCGCCCTGCTCCAGTGAGAAGGATTCCGCCAACGTCTTCACGTGATTGCATCTCGTCGATCGCGGCTCCGAGCTCGCCGATGAGGGCAGAATTCAGCGCATTGAGCTTGTCCGGACGATTGACGGTGAGTGTCGCGATCCGATCCTGGATGGACACCAAAAGATGGTGGTAAGGCATGGCGGGTGAGACAGGCGGGAGCGAAGCAGAGCCGTGGACGAACCGTCGCGAAGAATCTAATCCGGTTCGGTCTTTTTCTTGCCCACCTCGAGGCTGTATGAGTACGAGATGGTTGCGGCGCCTCGGGACCAAGCGCTCAGGCTTTCGGTATGCGGACGAGAACGGCCATGTTGTTCGCGATCGACGCTCGCTCGAGCGCATCGACAGGTTGCGTATTCCCCCCGCTTGGCGTGACGTACGTATCGCCGCCAGCCCACGAAGCCGCATTCAGGCCTGGGGATACGATGCCCGTAATCGCAAGCAGTACCGCTATCATGAGCGTGCCGTCGAGACGCGGGAGCTGCGAAAGTACTACCGCATGCGGGAACTCGCGAAATCGTTGCCCACCATGCGTGAGACCTTGCGCGCGGATGCCGCGCATCGCGAGCTCACGAAGCAGACGGTGGCCGCGACGGTGCTCCGTCTCATCAGCGAAAGCTTCTGCCGCGTTGGCGGCGAGCGTTATGCCCGCGAGAACGGTACCTACGGCATAACCACCCTGCGCAAGAAGCACGTTGCGATCAAGGGCGACTGCGTCGTTCTCTCCTATCTCGGGAAGAGCAACAAGAAGCAGCGTCAAGTGGTGGTCAGCCGCGAGCTGGCAAAGCTCGTTGCGCGCCAGCTCGACGCACCAGGCACGCGACTCTTTCGCTATCGCAACGCGGATGGCACCTGGTGCGACCTCACCGCACGCGACGTGAACAGTTACGTCCACGATCGCCTTGGGCCGCGATTCAGCGCAAAAGACTTCCGAACTTGGGGCGGGACGCTACGTGCTGCCACCGTACTCGCAGAGCTCGGCGCCGCGAGTAACGAACGTGAGGCGAAACGAAACGTTGCGATGGCGATGCGTCTGGTGTCCTCGGAGCTCGGAAACACACCGACCATCTGCCGAAAGTCCTACGTGCATCCGATTATCGTGGCGCGATACATCGACGAGGGCGACGCCATCGCACTGCCCGCGGCACGCCGCACAGCTGCCAACCGCGGCCAAGCGCATTCGCCGGAGGAGCGCGCATTGATCAGTTTTCTCGATCGCCACTTCCCGGAGCGCCGCCGTCGCTCGCGCCGACGAGACCACGACGAGCGACGCGCCGCCTGAAGTCGTTCGGTACTTTTCGACGTGGACACAATTCAATCAGTGTGTTGGTCCGATGACGGTGGCGCCGTGCGCATTATCGATCAGCGGATGCTGCCCACTCAGCTCGTCGAGCGCGATCTACGTTCGCTCGACGACATCTGCGAGGCCATTCGCACGCTGGCGGTGCGCGGTGCTCCGGCGATAGGCATCGCCGGAGCGATGGGGTTGGTTGTCTCACTTCTCCCTAACGAGGGCGAGACTCGGTCCGCTGTCGTGGCGAGAGCCCAAAGCAACGCGGCCACAATCTGCTCGACGCGGCCAACGGCCGTGAACCTTCGCTGGGCGCTCGAGCGGGTCCTCGATTGCGGCATACGTGTTGGCGGTGACACGACAGCGCTGCTCTCGGCAATGCGCGCGGCGGCAAACGACATCCTCGAGGAAGACCGCGCGATGTGTCGGAGCATCGGCGAGCATGGCGTGGATCTCCTTCACGAAGGGGCGCGCGTGCTGACCCACTGCAACGCTGGTGCACTCGCTACCGGTGGGATCGGTACCGCGCTGGCGCCCATCTATGTGGCGGCCGAGCGCGGCGTGCACCTCGAGGTTTTCGTCGACGAGTCACGGCCGCTCTTACAGGGCAGCAGGTTGACCGCATGGGAGCTCTCCCGCGCTGGTATCCCCGTCACCGTACTCACGGACGGCATGGCTGCTTCGCTCATGCGCGAGCGCGGCGTCGACCTGTGCATCGTGGGCGCCGATCGCATTGCCGCGAACGGGGACGTCGTCAACAAGATCGGGACCTACGGGCTCGCGATCGCCGCGCGATACCATGACGTCCCGTTCGTCGTCGCCGCACCGACCTCGACTCTGGACCCTGCCACTGCAACCGGTGCAGAAATCATTATCGAGCAGCGAACCGCGGACGAGGTGAGGTGTATCGCCGGTGTGCAAACGGCGCCGAGCAAAGCGAGCGCTTACAATCCAGCGTTCGACGTCACGCCGGCCGAGCTTGTCTCGGCAATCGTAACCGATCGCGGCATTCACCGAGCACCATTTTCCTTTGCGAATCGTTAGGTGTCCAGGACAGCGATGCCAAAACAAAATACATTGGATCGTGCGCTCGAGAGCCATTGCCGAGCACTCGCGTCCTGCCGCCGGTGCGGGCTGGCCGGCGACGTCCTGCCGATCGTCTCCCTTGCCTCGCGGCCACAGGTCGTACTGGTAGGGCAGGCGCCAGGAAGAGTCGAGGCGAGCGGCGGCAAGGCCTTTGCTGGCCGAGCCGGACAGACGCTCTTTCGTTGGTTCGAGCGCATAGGCCTGGACGAGCAGACAGCGCGCGACCGCATCTACATCGCGGCCGTAACGCGGTGCTATCCCGGGCCAAGCCCAAGCGGTCGCGGGGATCGTGTTCCGTCACCCTCCGAGAGAGAAAACTGCTCGAGCTGGCTGGACGATGAGCTGCGTCTTCTTCGACCGCGTCTACTGATACCCGTTGGGCGCCTCGCGATTGGGCGTTTTCTTCCACCCTCTCCACTCGACGAGCTGATTGGTCGGGAGCACCGCATCGAGGTCAGCGGGCGGCAAATTCCTGCTATTCCGTTGCCACATCCTTCGGGCGCGAGCAGCTGGATTCACCAAGCCGATCATGGAGAGCTGCTGTCTCGGTCCCTCGAACGCATTAGCCGCCGGCTCGCGGAGCTCGGCGTCATACGTGGCCAGGGGCGGAGCGTCGCCTGATGCTCGCACTGCTTCTCGCACTGCGCCTCCACGGAGGTGGTGATCACCCTGGCGGTGACAGCTGGTTTGGCGTGGACAAGGTCAAGCATTTCTTCATGGGGGCTTTCGTTCAGAGCGTGGCGTACGCGGCGGTCCGCACGGCCGGGGCAAGTCATACTGCCTCGCTCGTTACGGCGTCGGGAGTGACCGCCGGTGTCAGCATCGGAAAGGAGATTTGGGACGCGCATGGGAACGGCACAGCGAGCGGGCGCGACCTCGTTTGGGATGCCTTGGGCGCCGGAGGGGCAACCTTCCTTCTGGATCGCTCCGTACGCTGAGCCAACTCCCAAACCGGGTAGGGTGTGCTTGCCTTATATTGGGCGGGGTAGGAGAATCAACGGGCTCGGCTTCGTCGTTTCCACTCCAGCGGAATCCGACGTATGTCAAAATCAGGTGATCGGATCCCGCAAGTTGCTTCGACCGGGACGTCGCACGATCGCCGCTCGAATCCAGAGCTGCGACGGCTCATCGAAGAGATGTTGGAGCGGGTGCGTGAATTGAACCGTAACATCGGCGTTTGGGGTGCCGACGAGCGGGCGCGGGCCGAAGCAGATCTCGAATCGGTGATGGCGCGCGTGCGTCGTCTCGCCGGCGAGTGGCGCGCCGAATAATGCCTTGCCTAACGGTATGAGGTAGATGAAAGCACGAACCAAGTTTCTGCTCGGCGGCTTGCTGGTCCTTGGTCCAGTGGGCTACCTGATGGCAAGCTCGATCAAGCAAACGGGCATGTACTACCTGACGCCCACGGAACTGTCGGCGAAGCTCGCGGCAGACTCCACGTTTCGCGATGTCGGAGTGAAGGTCGGAGCGCGCGTCGTGCCGGGCTCTATTCAGCGTGACCCTGGCGGTCGCGAATACGCGTTTCGGGTGACGGACGGGGCACTGACTTTTCCAGTCGTCTATCGCGGCATCGCTCCCGATACCTTCACCGATAGCGTGGACGTTGTGGTGGAGGGAAGAATGGGCCGCGATGGGACCTTCCGTGCAACGACGCTGCTCGCCAAGTGCGCCTCGCGCTATGAGAGCGCGCCCGAGAAGTATCGGCAGACCCCAGGCTATCGGTCCGCGAGTAGCGGAGGACCGCGCGCGTGATTCTCGTTGGCGAACTGGCTCTGTGGGTCGGATTGCTCATGGCTGCGTGGGCCTGCACTGTCTCCTTCGCTGGTGGCGCACTGCGGCGTGAGGATTTGATAGCGAGCGGACGTCGCGCGATTTACGCGACGTTTGCGATGGTGCTCACGGCGTCGATCGGACTGTGGACGGCGTTGTTGACGCGCGACTTCTCACTCGAGTACGTCGCGGGACACATCAGTGCCAACATGCCGAACGTCTACATCTTCACGGCGTTCTGGAGCGGACAAGCGGGATCGATGTTGTTCTGGGCGTTGATCCTGTCTCTTTACTCCGCGATTGCCGTCTACAGCAACCGCGAGCGCAATCGCGCGCTGCTCCCATATGCGGCGGGCACGTTAGGCGGGATTATCCTCTTTTTCCTCGCCACCACCTGCTTCAAGGCAAATCCGTTTACGCGTCTGGATTGGACGCCGATGGATGGTCGCGGCATGAACCCACAGCTCCAGAACCCGGGCATGGCGATCCATCCGCCGAACCTGTATCTGGGCTACGTGGCGACCGCGATACCGTTTGCGTTCGCGATCGCCGCGTTGATCACTCGGCGGCTCGACGCCGAATGGCTGAGCGTCGTTAGGCGATGGTCGCTGCTGTCGTGGTTCTTTCTCACGGTCGGCATCGTGCTCGGCATGTGGTGGGCGTACGTCGAGCTCGGATGGGGCGGATACTGGGCGTGGGATCCCGTCGAGAACGCGTCGTTTCTCCCCTGGCTCACCGGCACCGCGTTCCTGCATTCGATCATGATTCAGGAAAAGCGCGGGATGCTCCGAAAGTGGAACGTCGTACTCGTCGTCGTGACCTTCCTCCTGTCGATCTTCGGCACGTTCATAACGCGCAGCGGTGTGATCGAGAGCGTGCACTCGTTCGCTCAGTCGCCGGTCGGCTCGTGGTTCGCGACGTTCTTCTTCCTCGCCACGGGAGCCACCATCTATCTGGTCGCGACCCGACTCAAGAATCTCGAGGCGAAGGCGGAGCTCGAGAGCATGGTGAGCCGCGAAGCGGCCTTTCTTTACAACAATCTCGTACTCGTGGGGATTGCGTTCGCGGTTCTTTGGGGAACGCTCTTTCCGATTCTCTCCGAGTGGGTTCGCGCGGAGAAGATCACGGTTGGTCCGCCGTTCTTCAATGCCGTGAATATTCCGCTTGGCCTCCTGCTGCTCGCGTTGACAGGAATTGGCCCGCTCATCGCATGGCGCAAAGCGTCGACAGCGAATCTGCGGCGTCAATTTGTCGTGCCGACAGCGAGCGGGGTTGTGCTCGGAGCGCTCTTGCTGGCGTTAGGCATGCGCAACGGTCATGCACTCGTGACCTACACATTGGCTGGCTTTGTCGCCGGCACGATTTTCCAGGAGTTCTACAAAGGCGTAAGTGCTCGCCGCGCCATTCATGGAGATAGCATCGCGATTGGGTTCGTGCGACTCGTTGCGCGCAACCGGCGCCGGTATGGCGGCTACATCGTGCACGCGGGCATCGTTATGCTCTTTGCGGCGTTTGCCGGTCTCGCCTTCCGCTCCGAGCACGACATCACGCTGCGAACCGGCCAATCGTACGAGACGGACGATCCATACGGGCATCACTGGCGCTTTGTGAGCCAAGGTGCTTCCACTGACAAGCGCGCCAACAGAATGGTGACATCCGTCGCTCTCGAGACGTTCCGAGACGGAAAGCCGGCCGGCTTCATTCAGTCGGAGAAGCGCCAGTACTTCGATAGCGCCGATCGGCCGACATTCGAGCCGGCGACCGAGGTCGGGATTCGCACCACGGCAAAGCTCGATACTTACGTCGTACTTGCCGGTGTGCGTGGTGACGTCGCTGAGCTGCGTGTGACATTCAATCCACTCGTCGTATGGGTGTGGATTGGCGGAGCGCTGATGGCGATTGGTGGCTTGGTGGTCATGTGGCCGCAGGCCCAGCGACGCCGGGTGGCGGAAGGCGGCTACCTGTCGGTGCTCGCGCCAGCGAGACCAGAGGCGGTGACGGCTGCCGCATCGGTGTGAGTTGAGCGCCTGCTCATGAACCGTCGTACCTTCGTCGTTCGTGCCGCCGGCTACGCCACGGCGCCTGTCGCGGTAACGCTTCTCGCGCGTCGCGTGGACGCCCAGGCGCTACAGGCTCCTGGAGCCGTCGACACGTCGAACCTCTTCGCGATGGATCAATCCGCATTGCGGCCAGTGCGCCTTCCGCCGAAGCCTGGCTCGCGCGTCGTCGTCAGCGCCGATGAGCGCGATACGCTGGAGCATCGCATACGCTGTCAGTGCGGCTGCACGCTGGACGTTTATACCTGTCGCACGACGGATTTCAGCTGTCAGGTGTCGCCAGCAATGCACCGCGACATCATGTCCTTGGTCTCCGGTGGTTACAGCGCACAGGAAATAATAGACGCGTTTGTCGGCGTGTACGGCGAGCGCGTTCTCATGGCACCTCGGGCCTCCGGGTTCAACCTGTTAGGCTGGATTGCACCTTTCGCTGTGCTGGGGGGTGGCGCGATCCTCGTAGCGGGGTTGCTCCGCAGTTGGCGCCGGACGCCGCGTGTCGCACCAGTTGCATCGGTGAGATCGTCTGCCGGTCAACCCAGCGATGGAACCGACGAGGAGCTGGCGCGGCTCGACGCGGCGGTACGCGACGACGGATGAGCGCGGCGATCATCGCTCTCGTACTGGGTACGTTGCTCGCCGTTGGCGCACTGGCGTTCGTTCTCTATCCGCTATTCTTCGGTACGTCCGCTCACACCGCTCGATCGCCGTTGGAACCATCGCCGTTGTCCGACAACGTCGCCGTGGCGGCGCTTCGTGAGATCGAGTTCGACCGAGCGACCGGCAAGTTGTCCGAGACGGACTACGCACAACTCAAGGAGCAGTACACTCGTGAGGCGCTGGCGGGGATGCGTCGCGCCAACATCGTAGCTACGAGTGTGGCGACCGCTGACGACAGCGTCGAGGCAGTAATACGCGCGTATCGACTCGGAAGGCCCTCGTGCGACCAATGCGGTCCGCGGCCGGAGCCCGACGCGATCTTTTGTTCTACGTGCGGAGGCTATCTCCCAGGGATCTGTGAGCATTGCGGCCGACACGTCCAGGAGACCGGCGCACGTTTTTGCGCGGCGTGCGGTCACCGGCTGGCCGCGTGAGGTTTCTTTAATGAACTCTCGCAGGCGCGGAGATCTGTAGGGACGCGAATGAGGCGAATGAGCCGCAAACGCGTGCGCTGAGCGTCCACTCCAACTTGGCGGCATTCGCGTCCCAAAACCTGAACTCTCCAGGCACCTTGAACCTCATATGAAAGAGGAAGCCTCGGCCAATCGGCCGAGGCTTCTTTCGCTCGAGCGAGGAGGGTGGGCTACTCGCTCTTCTTTGCTGTCGTGTCGGCCTTTGCCTTCGAGGATCTCTTGGCCTTGTGCGACTTCGTGCTGGCCGTTTTCGTGGACGAGCTGGACTTCGCGGCGGCGCCGGAGGTCGACTTGGCGGCGGACTTCGTCACCGCGGCCTTCTTCGTCGTGTCCTGTTTGCCTTGCTGGGCCTGCGCATGGAGCTGCGGAGCGATGGCAAGCATCAGGGCCGCGGCGCCGGCGGCGAGGGTAATACGCTTCATGCAACTTCCTCCGAAGGAGTGGGTGGGTGGTGCAGGCGGGGCGGCGCGCGGTTGGGGAACCGCTGCCTGACATTCCGACCCTGGCATCACGCGCGCCGTCACAGCCTCACGTCGCGAGGCCTAACAACCCGCTCCTGCAGAATCGCCCCCGGCCTATCGCTCGATAGTGTGCAATCGCCGAAGCGCAACGTGAATCGGAATGAGCGTTGACGCCAAGCAGAGAGCAGCAGCGAGCCCAAATCCGGTCACCATCTCCCAAATGTCGCTTGGGGACCCAAAAGCGCGAGCACTCAGATACCCATACACGGGCCGAGCCTCGAGTACCACGACCCCCCCAATGACGGCGACAGATGCCATCATGAAGAGAAGACCCCCAAACGACGTCGGGATCTGGGCGGCGTTCTCGGTCTCGAACTGCGGGAAAACCGTTCCGAAGCCGAGGGCCAGCCCGGCGAGGGCGAGCGTCATCGCCGTGATCGTCACGATAGATACGAGGAACATGAAGACGCTCACCTGGAGCAGGTAGTTCGTCACCCCGACGATCGAGAGCGCCAGGATCAGAAGCGGCAATGTGCCCACCCAGAATTTCGACCAGAGCAGGTCACGGATCGACATCGGGCTCGATCGAAGCAGCCAGAGCGTTCGGCCTTCGAGACTCACGCCGGGAAAGATGAATCGGGCCGCGATCGATGCGAGGACGAATCCCGCCAGCACGAGATTGAGAAACGGGACGACGTTCCGGAGAAAAAAGGTCATTCCATCGCCCTTGAGGGGCAGGAACTTGATATTGAAGACGTACACGACGACGAGCACCGCGAGCAGCAGTAGCTGTGACCACTGCGTGGTGTCGCGGAAGAAGAGTCGAACTTCCTTCAGCACCAGCTCGCGGCGGAGGATGCCTAACGGGGCGAGCACCCGGTGCGCGAGGCGGGACATGCGGCCGGTTCGCACCCAGCGCTGAGCGCTCTCCTGCGCCTTGCTGAATCCCTGCGGATAGAGCCGCCAATGGAGCAAAGCACCGAGTACCGCGGCCGCGGCGGCGGTCGACCAAAGGAGATACCAGGGCAGAAGATCGACCTTGTACGTCAGCCACGCCATCGTTGCCCGCTGTACCCACTCGCTAGGCAGCAGCGGTGACGTTGGTGTGCGGAGCAATGTGATGAAATCGACGAGCGAGCGAAATCCCTCGGGCTTGGCAAAGCGTTCCGGCCTAACGAGCCGGAACAGCAACACGATGCCGCTTGCCGTGAGGATGGCGATGACGCTCAGAATGTCGCGCGTGCGTCGCGCCGGAAAGATGTTCACGAGCAGCAGCGTCAGCGCGGCGCCGATTGCCGCCGGAATGAGAAGAAATGGAATCAGCAGCGCCGCGACGACGAGCGGAAAGAAAAGCCCGCCCGAGTAGGCGACACCGAATGCCGCGAAGAGTGGAATGGCCATCAGGACGACCATCCAGCTCGAGTGCACTGCGGTCTCGAACAGCTTCGCGCCATACAGCTTGAGCCAGTCAACGGGGCCGGCGACAAGCAGGTCGAGATCCCGCGCGAGAAAGAAGCTCGAAAGCGCGGTGATCACATTCGACAACAAAAGGATCGAGAAGAAGCCGATCAGAATGAGGCCGAGCAGCTTCCCTGCGAGCAATGGCCCGATCTCCTGAACCCCCCGGAAATACTGGAGCAAACGGAAAACCACACCGAAGATGAACGCCCAGAACAAGACGCCGAACACGCCGAGCGCGATCCAACGCGCGCTCCGCCCGCGTTTGCCTCCCAGCCCCCGCGCTCTGGCGGTGAGAAATTTTGGACGCAGCAGATGAAACAGGGAGGGATCCGGGTGCGACGATCGCTCCTCGGTCACAACGCTATGCATCGAGGACGTCAACCAGCTCCCGGGCGGCGTTTTCGCCGGTGAGCTTGAGGAAGATGTGCTCGAGGCCCGTTGCACCGGCCTCGGCGTCGCGACGCAACTCGTCCATCGTGCCGCACGCGCGGATCTTTCCAGCCTGAATGATGCCGATGCGATCGCATAACGACTGCGCGACCTCGAGCGTGTGCGTTGACATCATGATCGTATGGCCACGCCGCGTGTACTCACGGAAGAGATCCTTGAGGATCTTTGCCGCCTTCGGGTCGAGTCCAACCATCGGCTCATCGACGACGATGACTTCGGGGCGATGCACGAACGCGCTCGAGATGATCAGCTTTTGCCGCATGCCATGGCTGTAGCTCTCCACGAGCTCGTCGCGCCATTCCTCCAGGTCGAACAATGCCAGAAGCTCGCGCGCGCGGTGCTCTACCTGCGGCCCGCTCTGGTCGTATAGGCCAGCGACGAAGCGCAGAAACTCGGCGCCCGTGAGCTTCTCATAGATGAACGGCCGGTCGGGGATGAACCCCAGTTTTGACTTCGCTGCGCGGGGATTCGCGACGAGATCGATGCCCGCAATCTCGACTCGTCCCGCCGTAGGCCGGAGAATCCCCGCGATGATGCGGAGCGTTGTCGTCTTGCCGGCGCCGTTAGGCCCCAGGAAGCCGAAGAGCTGTCCGCGCGGCACCGACAGGTCGATGTTGTCAACGGCTGTGAACGAGCCGTAGCGCTTCGAGAGGGCAGTGAGCCGGATCATGGGGGTGTTGGATACTGGGTGCTCGGTGCCGGGTTGCTGGGCGCCTGGTGCTCGGTGCGAGGTGCTAGCTGAGAGCCGAGTACTCAGCAGCGAAAACCCAGCAGCACCCAGCACCCATCCCTATCACCTCGCAGACGCGGCAACCACGTCGATCTTCAGCCTGCCCATCAGACGAATCATCTCGGCCTGACGTCCCAAGCCCCCGATGGTGAACCGGAGGTGCGCGGCGTCCGCGGGGAACTGACCGAAGGTCGGATCGACCGATACCCAGTCGTGAAGGAAGATCTCCGGCCACGCGTGATAGTAGAACTTCCCATCGATGTATCCGAGACCGGCGTCGACACGGGCGGGAATTCCCGCGGCGCGCGCGAGCGCCACGAACAGCTGCGCATGCTCGTTACAGTCACCGCTTCGGGCATGCAGCACCTGAAGGGCGCTGGGAATGCCAAAAGTGATGCGCTTCGTGAGCGAATCATAAACCCAGCGATTGATTCGCTCGGCGACGACGCGTGGATCGCGCTGGCCCCGGGCCAGCCGCCGGGCGAGCCGAACGATCTCTGGGTGATTGCTCTGCACCAGTGGCTCCGCCATCGTGAGCTCGGGCATGATCCGGCGTCCGCCGTCCGGGAGGGCATATGCCGCCTCGAGTGCTGAAGCCGGCTCTCGGGTGACGATCATTGTGTCCCCGTGCATGTGCTGGCGGGGGCTCGTCAGGTCGAAGCCGCGGAGGTCCACGTTGCCTAACGTTGCTCGGAGGGACGACACCCTGGCGTCGAGACGACGGTTGGCCCCGATGGCTGTCGTCTCGAGAATGTCGCGATCCTGAGAGACGACAGTCGGTGCGCCGCCCTTCGTCGTCGCCAGCCGCCAATTCTCGAACGCGACCTCGTACGGTAGCCGATGCAAGTCGAACCCAAGCTGGGAAGTCTGTACCACGCGTCCCTGATCGTCGATCCATCCCGAAAACCCCGCCGCGCCGGCACCTGTGTCCGTGACGATTCGGAACGCGTGCAAGGTGTCCGGTTGAACGCCATACCACCGGCCGGTCCTGCGATCCAAGCTCGAGCTGTCGTTGACGACGAAGGTCGATTCCGCGGCAACGCGGAGTGCGACATCGCGCGGTGTGAGACCAACCGGATCGAACACGGGTAAGGTGTATTTCTTCCCAACTGACGGCTGCTCGCCTAACGCGATCGCCAGCGGGAGCAGCGTAGGCAGAAGAATGGGTCCGTGGAGCTTGATCTGCTGCGTATCCACGGGCGCATCCGCTCCCGACGAGAGCATCAGCGTGAGCACGGAGTCACCGACGACGCGGCCGCGCGCGACAATCGGCCCCGCGTCTCCCTCGAATGTGACCGCGAATGCCTTCGTGTGCAGCGCGCGCGTGAGGACGACGTGTGTCCGCGCCGAGGCACGATGCGCACGCCCACCGACCGGGATGTCCGCGACCAGATAATCGTCGACCGAGATGGTGGTCGTGGCCGTGTCGATCGATGACGACGCGAAGCCGATTTGACGATTTCCCTGCATCACCGCGTAATACGCGGCCCCAGGCGAAACGCGAAGCGCTGCCTCGGCAAGACGTTCGGTGTTCGGCCGGAAGTATTCGCGCCTAACGAGAAAGCCCAGACCGCCGAGCCAGAGCAGGATGATCAGACCGGCGAGGACGACACGCGGACTCGTCAAACGGCTGGGGTGTGTCATAACGCGCACCGCTTCAGAGCCGCCGATAATGCGCGCTCCTCGTCAGCGGTCTCCGCGATCAGCGTGATTTCTTCCGGGAATCGGGCGCCACCGAGATGGGCGGAGATCACGGACAACATGACACGGGCGCTCTCATCGATCTCGAGATTGCCTGCTCCCAAACCGAAGGGAGCGATTGCCACGTTCTTGATCTGCCACGATTCGACACGTTGCAGCGCGCTCGTGAGAGCGCGGCGCACGCTGTCAGCGGAAACCGGTTCGGTGCGGCTCATGACGACCGCATGAACGAGCAGCTCCGCCGGCAGCTCGCCCGCTGACGTGACGATTGCGGCGCCAACCGGAAGAGGCTCTTGTAGACGGATCTGGTTGTACAACATCGTCCCCGCGGCCAGCTCGAGGCGGCGCAGGAGTGGTGTCGTCGCACCGAGATCCTCGTTCACCGGCCGGACAATGGCTTCTCCGTCGAAGAACGCGAGATCATCGATGCGAACGCGAATCACCGTCGTTGGGCGTCTCGGGCTCTCTGGTACGCGGCCGTCGCTTCCGCTGGCCGCCCTAACTTGTCGAGGACGATTCCAACGCCCTTGAGGGCACGGTAATTCGCAGGCTGCAGCTTCACGGCCGCCTCGTACGACGCGAGTGCCAATTTGAGCTGGTCTGTCTGATTGTACGCTTCGCCGAGGTAATAGTGCCCTTGCGAGTTCGCCGGATCGAGCTCCACTGCTCGCTGCAACGGCTCGATCGCTTCACGCCATCGCGCCTTCTTGCAGAAAAGCATCCCGAAGTTGTGTAGGACGTCCGGGCTGTCGGCGTCGAGCTTCGTTGCCCGCCGCAAGTCGGCTTCCGCCTGATCGTACCGCTGAAGCGCCATCTGCACCGAGGCACGCGCGCAGAGCAGGGAAACGTCATCGGGCTGAGAATCAATCGCACGACCGAGCTCACCCAGCGCCCCGACAAAATCTCCGCGCTGCTCGAGAACCGAAGCGAGTCCGCGTCGCGCCGCGACATCCTCCGGATGACGCGTGAGGTAGGTGCGATAAACCTCGGCAGCCTCTTGGAAGTAGCCGCCGTGCGCGAGCCGCACTCCCTCTGCCAATGGGTCTTCTTGCTTTGCCACGGCGCGTTCTTCGATAACAGGCTCTGGTGTTGGCGCTAGATCGGCAAGCGGCGCGAGACCGGTGGACGCTAGCCGTTCGCGCTCGCCCGAAGCTGCCTGTTCCATGGCCTCGGATTTCGCGCGGGCAGCACGTCGTTGCTCGGCGCCCAATCCCGCATTATTCGACTGCTTCATTTCAGGTCAATGCCAAAGAAGTCTCGCCGTTGATCCACTCGAGGTATTTCCCCAGTCCTGCGGATACCGGAAGGGCGAGCAGCTCCGGGACCTTATATGGATGTAACTCATTGAAAGCGTTCTGTAGCGAATCCAAGCGCGCCGACCGCGTCTTGAGGAGGATGACGACCTCCCGCTCATCGGCCACCTTGCTCTGCCAACGGTAAAGCGACCGCGCTCCTGGGAAGAGCGTACCGCACGCAATGAGCCGTCGCTCGAGGAGCGTCCGAACGAGCTTCACGGCCTCCTCCTCTGAAGCAACGGTCGTGAGCACAACAATGGCGTCGGTATGAGGCACAGGACCGAAGAGACGATAAACGTGAAAGGTGAAAACAAGCTCGGCGCGCAATGTAGCAATGTAGCAGCCGGACCCCCGAGCCCTTGACCTGCCGCCTCAGCGACGCTGATGCGCTTCCCTTGTCTCGATCCGGTTCGGCGGCCAGCTTTCCCTGGTTATGGCAGAAGACGCACTCATCGTCCGTGGCGCGCGCGAGCACAACCTCCGCAATGTCGACGTCACGATTCCGCGCGATCGGCTAACGGTCATCACGGGCCTATCCGGCTCGGGGAAGTCCTCGCTCGCTTTCGACACGATTTACGCCGAGGGTCAGCGCCGATACGTCGAGTCCCTGTCGGCATATGCCCGGCAGTTTCTTGGACTCATGGAGAAGCCCGACGTCGATTCGATCGAAGGGCTCTCGCCAGCCATCTCGATCGAGCAGAAGACCGCGGGACACAATCCGCGATCGACGGTCGGCACCGTTACCGAGATTTACGATTACCTGCGCTTGCTGTACGCGCGCGCCGGAACGCCACACTGCCCGAATTGTGGCAGACCGGTGCAGCGCCAAAGTGCGGGACAGATCGCCGACATCGTACTCTCCTGGCCAACAGGCTCGCGTATCGAGGTGCGGGCGCCGCTCATTCAGGGCCGAAAAGGTGAGTTTCGCGAGCTCTTCGAAACGGTGCGCAAGCAGGGCTTTATCCGTGCGTACGTGGATGGAGAGCTCATCGAGGTCTCCAGTCCGCCGAAGCTGAATCGCCGACAAAATCACACGATCGAAGTCGTCGTCGATCGGTTGGTCGTGAGGCACGAGGATCGCGGCCGATTGTCCGATTCATTGGAGACAGCTCTCAAGCTTGCGGACGGCGTCGTTCAGGTGAGTCGCGCCGACGACGAGCACGTGGAGCTCTTCTCGGAACGCTACGGCTGCCCAACGTGCGGCATCTCTCTACCCGAGCTCGAGCCCCGACACTTCTCATTCAACTCGCCGTTCGGCGCGTGTCCGGCGTGCGGTGGACTCGGCACCCGGCGCCGCGTGAGCGAGGAGCTCATTCTCGGCGATCCGCGCATCTCGATGCTCGAGGGCGTGATCATTCCGTGGGGAGAGCCACAAGGCTACCTGCGCAAGATGGTTTTGCCGGCCCTCGCGCGTGCATACAAGTTCGACCTCAATGCGCCGTGGGGAGAACTGCCCAAGAACGTTCGCGACTGCATCCTCTACGGTGACGGCGGCAAGCAGAAAGGCGACTTCGCGTGGGAGGGTGTGCTCAGCAACATCGAGCGTCGTTATGCGGAGAGCGAGTCGGACACGATACGCGTCGAGCTCGAGGCCTATATGGTGGCGGTGCCGTGTGAAGAGTGCGGAGGACGTCGTCTCAAGCGCGAAGCACTCGCCGTCACCGTTGCCGAGCGGAACATCGGTGAGCTGACGGAGCTTGCAGTGACGGAGGCACTTTCGTTCTTCGAGAACGTGCCGCTCCGTGGCAACGGGAAACCAGGTGTCGATCCGGAGATCGCGGGCCCGATCCTGAAGGAAGTTCGTGAGCGGCTCCGCTTTCTCGTGGACGTCGGCCTGGATTATCTCACGCTAGGCCGTGCCGCCGAGTCGCTCTCGGGCGGGGAGGCACAGCGCATTCGCCTGGCAACGCAAATCGGCTCCCGGCTGGTCGGCGTGTTGTACATCCTCGACGAGCCATCCATCGGATTGCACCAGCGCGACAACGCGCGCTTGATCGCGACACTGGAGCAGCTCCGCGATCTGGGCAATACGGTGATCGTCGTGGAGCACGACGAAGAGACGATGCGGGCCGCCGATTATATCATCGACCTCGGACCGGGCGCTGGGAAACACGGTGGCGAAGTGATCGCCGCGGGAACGATTCCCGATTTGATCCGCAACTCCGGGTCCATCACCGGCAAGTACTTGAGTGGCGAGCTCCAGATTCGGTCGCCCAGCGGACGGCGACCGGTGGATACGCGAAGGATGATTCGCGTGGAAGGTGCCAAGGAGCACAACCTCCGGAATCTCGACGTCGCCATCCCGTTAGGCATGTTCGTCACCGTTACCGGCGTCTCCGGCTCGGGGAAGTCCACGCTCATCGAGGACATCTTGCACCGCGCGCTGGCGCGGCATTTCTATCGAGCACGCGTCATTCCGGGTGCACACAAGCGCATAACGGGGCTCGAGCACATCGATAAAGTCATCGACATCGATCAGAGTCCGATCGGTCGCACCCCGCGCTCCAATCCGGCGACGTACACCGGTCTGTTCACACCCATTCGTGAGTTGTTCGCCGAGCTGCCCGAAGCAAAGATTCGCGGATATGGGCCGGGACGCTTCTCCTTCAACGTGAAAGGCGGTCGCTGCGAGGCGTGTCAGGGTGATGGTCTCGTGAAGATCGAGATGCACTTCCTCCCGGACGTGTATGTGCCCTGCGAGGTGTGCAAAGGAAAGCGGTACAATCGCGAGACGCTCGAGGTGCGCTTCCGCGGCAAGAGTATCGCCGATGTCCTGGAGCTGACTGTCGAAGACGCGCTGTACTTCTTTGAAAACCAACCACGAATTCGACAAAAGCTCGAAACGGTGAATGATGTCGGCCTGGGTTACATCCACCTGGGTCAGAGCGCGACGACGCTCTCCGGTGGCGAAGCCCAGCGCGTGAAGTTGGCGACGGAGCTCTCGAAGCGGGACACGGGGCGTACGCTGTACATCCTCGATGAGCCGACCACTGGATTGCATTTCGAGGACGTCCGTCTCCTGCTCGATGTGCTCCACCGTCTCGTTGATCGCGGCAACACCGTGCTGGTGATCGAGCACAATCTCGATGTCATCAAGACCGCGGATTGGATCATCGACCTGGGTCCGGAGGGCGGCACGCGCGGCGGTGCCATCGTCGCCGCGGGAACACCCGAGGAAGTTGCCGCAGTTCCGGCAAGTCACACGGGCCACTACCTGAAGCCGTTGTTGGAGCGAAAGAGAGAACGTACACGCGAGCTATCAGCGATCGGCTGACGGCTTCGGATCTGATAGCTCATGTCGCCATGGTAAGTCTTCTCGACATCATCGGCCCCGTTATGGTTGGCCCGTCCAGCTCACACACAGCTGGAGCGTGCCGGCTTGGGCTCCTTGCGCGTTGGCTCGTGGGAGGCACGCCGCAGCGTGCGCGGATCGAGTTGCACGGCTCGTTCGCGCGTACCGGGGAAGGGCATGGTACCGACAAGGCGATTGTCGGTGGACTGATGGGTTTTCGCCCTGACGATGAGCGCTTGCGAACCGCTCTCGAGATCGCCGAGAAGGAGGGCCTCGCCTACCAGTTCGAGAAGACCAAGCTTGGGGACGAAGGGACCGTGCATCCGAATACCGTGCGCATCTCCGTTGAAAATGGCGACCGCAAGTCGGTGATGGTCGGCTCGTCGTTAGGCGCCGGCCGGGTGCTCGTGACGGAGATCGACGGCTATCCCGTGGAAGTCACGGGGAACTATCACACCATCGTGCTGGTCGCCGAGGACATTCCCGGATCGGTGGCGCGCATCGCCGGGATTCTCGCCGATCACCGGATCAACATCGCGACGCTCCGCCTAACGAGAAAGGAGCGCGGCGGCGACGCGTTCATGGTCATCGAGATCGACGACGTGCCGGACGAGAAGGTCCGCAATGAGATCCGCACCCTGCCGTGGGTGAAGTGGGCGTTCCGTCTCGATAAAGTCGCGGCTTGATCCGATAATCATTCTATGTATCGATCCCTGCAGGAAGCCGTGCGCGACGCCGAAGCCGAGAGAAAGACCCTCGCGCAGCTCGCCCTCGAAGCCGAATCGCGCGATCAGGGCCGACCGATCGCCGACATTCGGGCCGCCCTCAAGCGGGCACTCGACGTCATGCGCGGCGCGATTGCGCAGGGGCTCACCGGTGAGTTGAAATCAGCGAGCGGCTTGGTTGGCGGCGACGCCGCCAAGTTGCACAAGAATGCGCGTGGTCCGTTAGCGAGCACGCCCTTTCGCGACATCCTCGCCCGCGCGCTCGCGGTGCAAGAGGTCAATGCGGCAATGGGCGTCATCGTCGCGGCACCAACCGCGGGCGGGGCCGGCGTGCTACCCGCGGTGCTCACGGGTCTTGCCGACGCGCGCGGCTTCGGCGATGAGGCGTTGGTCGACGCGCTCGCGACAGCTGGACTCATCGGCGCCGTGGTCGCCGAGCGGGCTTCACTCTCGGGCGCGGAGGGCGGCTGTCAGGCCGAAACGGGTGCGGCCGCCGCGATGGCCGCCGGCGCCGCGACCGAGATGCTCGGCGGCACGCCGTCGCAAGTGGTGCATGCCGTCGCTCTCGCGCAGCAAGGCACGCTCGGTCTCGTGTGCGACCCACTTGGAGGCCTCGTCGAATTGCCCTGCGTCTTTCGCAATGCAACTGGGTCGGCGATCGCGCTGGCAGCCATCGAGATGGCGCTCGCGGGAATTACATTCGCCATTCCCGCCGACGAAGTGATCGATACGATGGGCGAGATTGGCCGAGAGATGGACGTGCGGTATCGCGAGACCGCTGGTGGCGGACTTGCCGCGACACCAACCGGCAGGCGCCTAGCGCGCGAGCGACTCGTTCAGATCAAGAGAACTTGAGGGCTGCACTTGCCGGGAGCCCAGCGCAGTCAGGCTGAAGCGATGTGTCTGTCTGATCGCTCCGGACCGCGCTATCTTGCGCCGGCGGAGGCTGTTACCCTCTACACACCAGTGTCCGCCCTCCGCCGAGTCGAAACCGCCCTATCCCCGGCGCCCGTATAGGCTCTACGTACCTCAAACCAGGTCATGCGATGGTCACCAAGGAAGACATCGAAGGCTTCCTCGATCGTATCAGCGCTGCTGAAGGCGCGAGCTACCGCGAGGTCGACCCCGGTCTATGGATCGTGAAGCCCGGCGGCGAGCTGGATTTTTCGCTCGTTGTGAACTACAGCCCACCCGTGGTGATCATGCGAGTGAATGTGATGGCGTTGCCGAAGGATGAGAGCGAGCTCGCCACACTCAGTCGCCGGTTGCTCGAGTTGAACGCCACGGATCTGGTCCATGGCTCGTATGGCATCGAGGAAGACTCGATCGTCATGACGGAGGCGCTCGAGCTCTCGCACCTCGACTACGAGGAATTCCAGGCGGCCTACGAGAGCATCAACGTCGCTCTCGCCTCGCACCTGCGCGAGCTCGGCTCCTTTCGGCAGGCACACTGAGGCCAATCCACATGGGACTCTTCGATAGACTGTCCACGCTGCTGCGGTCGAACATCAACGATCTGATCTCTCGGGCGGAAGACCCCGAGAAGATGCTGAACCAAATTCTCGTCGACATGCGGTCGCAGCTCGCGAAGGCGAAGCAGCAAGTCGCCACCGCCATCGCCGACGAGAAGCGATTACGCGATCAAGCCGACGGCGAGTATCGACAGTCACAAGATTGGGAGAAACGCGCGATGCTCGCCCTCCAGGAGGGTCGTGAGGATCTCGCGAAGCAGGCGCTCGTGAGGCAGAGCGAGCACATGACGCACGCGCAGCAGCTCGAGCAGACGTGGGAATCGCACAAGCTCGAGACGGAGAAGCTCAAGAATTCACTGCGCGATCTCAACGACAAAATCGAAGAAGCGAAACGCAAGAAGAATCTGCTGGTTGCCCGCCAGCGTCGTGCGCAGGCGCAGAAGCGAATTGCCGAGACCATGTCGTCGCTCTCCGAGAAATCCGCGTTCGAGGCGTTCGCGCGAATGGAAGAGCGCATCGAGCAGAGTGAGCGTCAGCTCAAGGCGTCGGTCGAGATCGACGAAGAATTTTCGGGTGACACCCTCGCGAATCAGTTCAAGCAGCTGGAGCGGGGCGCTGGTACGGCCAGCGTCGACATGCGACTGATGGAGCTGAAGCAAAAGATGGGTATGCTCCCGGCTGGTGCGCCGCAGACTCAGCGTCAGCTCGGTAAGGGGGCGAACAATGCCCACGAGGAGGAGACGGTGCACGCCGAGATCGAAGACACCGAAAGCGAGAAAAAAGGCAGTTGAGCAACGACAGTAAGGGGCGATTCCGCTTCGCCCCCATCCTCACGGCGACGGTTCTCACCGTCCTCGGTCTGTGGCTGTTCGGCAGGGTTGCGCAAGTTCTCATCCTGCTGTTCATGGGTCTCTTGATCTCGCTGTACCTTCGGGCCGTCGCCGGCTGGTTCGAGCGACGGTTTGGATTCCCCGAGCGTATTGCGTTCTTGACGTCGTTGCTGCTCAGCCTCGCGGGCGTCGTCGCGATCTTCTGGATCCTCGTTCCGCCTGTCATCGAGCAAACGCAGGCGTTGGTCAAAGTGCTTCCGAACTACATCACGGGGTGGGAAGGAAGCATCGAGCGGGCGGTAAACCGCGTTCCAGCCCTGCGGGAGTTCTGGCCTCCGGGCGAGCACAAGATCCTCGTCGCGGTCTACAACGAGTTTTCATCGGGCTTCGCGACGTTGCCCACACGGGTCCTCGGCTTTGTGGAAGGCGCGATTAGTCTTTTTTCGATCGCGGTCATCGCCATATATCTGTCCTTGCACCCGGCGCTCTATCGCGAGTGGCTCATCGCCCTCTTCCCCCCCATCCATCGCGATCTCGTGCGCGATCTGCTCAGCGACTTGGGCGACACGCTGCGGTCGTACATCGTTGGCCAGTTGCTCGTCATGGCGTTCCTCGCCGCCCTGACCGCCATTTTCCTCTACATACTCGACGTACCGTTCGCGCTGACCTTTGGCATCTTCACCGGCCTCGTCGCGATCATCCCCTTCTTCGGCACCCTGTTATCGACGACGCTTCCAGCGCTCTTCGTTCTCAACAGCCCCAATGGGGGTGTCCGGGCGTTGGCCGTTCTCGGTGTCGGCGTCGTCGTCCACCTCATTGAAGGGAACATCGTGTCGCCGTACGCGATGTCGAAGAAGGTGGATCTGCCGCCTGTCTTGACGATCATGTCGGTTCTGATCATGGGCCAGCTTCTCGGCGGGATCGGCCTCATCGTGGCCCTCCCCACGCTCGCCATGGTGATGGTAATCGTTAGGCGAATCCTCATCACCCGGATCTACGAGGGCCAAGGCTTCCGCCGCACGACGCGCGAGCGACCGTTGGTCCTGCGGCTCCCGGCACCGGGAGGCGGTGTGCTCGTCCCGAACGGTCCGCCCGTCGACGTCATCTCCATCTCCGAGCTCACCGCCAGCAAGCCACCGAACGGACGGAAATGAATTCGCGTTTTCTCATCCTCGCCGAAGGTGCGTTCAGCCCCCTTCGGTCGAAGACGGCAAATGCCTGCATCCGTTACACGCCGGAAAATGTCGTTGCCGTCATCGACTCCACGCGCGCGGGCGGTACGGCGCAGGATGTACTCGGCTTTGGAGGAGCGATACCCGTTGTTGCCTCACTCGCGGAAGGACTCGCGCGCAAACCGAACGCGCTACTCATCGGCATCGCCCCGCCGGGTGGACAGCTGCCGCCCGCGTGGCGTTCACTGATTCTCGACGCAATCGACAATCGGCTCGAGATCTGGAGCGGTCTCCACACCATCCTCGGTGACGACGACGAGTTCGCCGCGCGGGCGAAGGTCCGTGGCGTCACGATTCATGATCTGCGTAAGCCGCCGAATGACTTGGATATCGCGCGCGGCCGAGTGCGCGAGCTCGATGACCGCGCAACGGTCATCCTCACCGTCGGAACGGACTGTAACATCGGCAAGATGACGACGCAGTTGCAGCTGCGCGACGCCATGCGCCGGCGCGGGATGCGCGTTTCGTTTGCGGCAACCGGGCAGACTGGAATTCTCGTCGAGGGATGGGGCATTTCCGTGGACGCCGTGATCGGTGACTTCATCGCGGGTGCCGCCGAGCGCCTGACGCTGCAGGCCGCGAAGGAAGCCGACATTGTGCTCGTGGAAGGGCAAGGCTCCATCATCCACCCGAGCTACTCCGGAGTTACGTTCGGTTTGCTCCATGGGTCGCTGCCACACGCGATGGTCATGTGCGCGCAGCCATCACGCACGGCAATCAACAATCACCCGTGGGTGAAGATTCCGCCGCTCACGGAATTCATCGACATGCAGGAGCGCGTGGCTGCGCCGCTTCGTCCTGCTCCCGTCATCGCGGTGGCGCTCAATACCTACGACCTCAGCGACACCGACGCACGCGCGGCGATCGACAAAGTGAGTGAGGAAACGGATCTGCCGGCTACGGATCCGGTTCGCTACGACCCCGCGCCCATCATCGACGCGATCGATACGTTCCATCGCCAGCGCTTCGGCAAGGCGACGGAGCGGATGCCGTTAGGCGCAGCGGTGCGCTGACCACGGCCATTGGAATGGTACGGTGGGCGGCGGAAATGTGCGGCGTATCGTGACCATCCCAGTACCGTCCGTCGGATGAACGTCGCACCCCTCATCAGCGTTCGATCGCTACGTAAGACCTATCAGGTCGGCCTGGCTGGATGCACCGCATCCGTGCGCGCCCTCGATGACGTCACGCTCGAGATCGGCCGCGGCGAAATCGTCGCGCTCGTCGGATCCGAGCGCTCGGGGAAAACAACGCTGCTCCGATGTGCTTCGGGGCTGCTTACGGCAGACGCCGGATTAGTGAGCCGAGCGCGCCGGCCCGACGGTCTGCCTGTCGTCGTGAAGTACCTCGAGGAGCCGATCGAGCTGGCGAGACTTTGCAGCTACGACTCCTCATGGGACCTCGCCCTGGTGGACAACGTCCTCTCGGACGATGGAGAGGCGCGCGGCACATTCCGATATACTCACCTCATTCGTCAGGCGCGCGCAAAGGGCGCCGCTCTGCTGCTTGCATCGGCCAATGCGCGGTCCGTCGAAGGACTGGCGGATCGCATTCTGACTTTGCATCGCGGTCGCTTACTCCATCCACCAGGCACTGAGAAGGTTGCGGTAAGTCGAGTTGCCGAGGGGCCGGTGCACGGGCTCTTGTAGCGCGCGTCCGAGGAGCCGCGTTGACCGCCCTTCTAGGCGCGTCTAGCATTCGCGCATGCAGGAATTCCAGCTCTACAACACGCTCACGCGACGCGTCGAGCAGTTCACGCCGTCGAATGGGGACACCGTCCGCATCTACAGTTGCGGACCAACGGTGTACAACCCGGCGCATCTGGGGAATTTCCGCACCTTTCTGTTCGTCGATCTGCTGAGGCGCTCGCTTCGACTGCGCGGCTGGCACGTGCACCAGGTCATGAACCTCACGGACGTCGACGACAAGATCATTCGTCGAGCGGCGGAGCAGGGCAAGAGCATTCGCGAGGTCACCGAGCCGGTGACCGAGATCTTCTTCAGGGACCGCGACTACCTGCGCATCGAGCCCGCGGAAGCATATCCAAAGGCGACGGACTACGTCCCGCAGATGGTGGCGCTCGTTAGGCGGCTCGTAGAGCGGGGCGTCGCCTACCAGGCGGAGGACGGCTCGGTCTACTTCGCGATCGACCGGTTCCCTTCATATGGAAAGCTGTCTCGGCTCGACAAGCGCGAGGTAAAAGCAGGCGCCCGCGTGGCTCAGGACGACTACACGAAGGAGAACGCCCAGGACTTCGCTCTCTGGAAGGCGGCGAAGCCCGAGGACGAACAGGTGCATGCCGCTTGGGACTCGCCGTGGGGTCGCGGCCGGCCAGGCTGGCACCTGGAGTGCTCGGCCATGGCGATCGACCTGCTTGGAGAGACCCTCGACATCCATTGCGGCGGAATCGATCTGATCTTTCCGCACCATGAGGACGAGATCGCGCAATCTGAGGCGGCGACCGGGCAGCAGTTCTCCCGATTCTGGTGTCACGGCGCCTTTTTGCTCACGGAAGGGGCAAAGATGGCGAAGCGGCTGGGCAACACCACAACGGTGAAGGACATGCGCGAGTCGCGGATACCGGCCGCGGCCATCCGGCGTTTCGTGTACAACACTCACTATAGGAAGGAGCTGAACCTCACCGAGGAAGCGCTGGAGGCGTCCATCGATGCTGTTCGACGGATCCGGAATTTCTCCGATCGGCTCAAGAGTGAACGAGGCGGGACGCCGGAGTTGGGGAACGCCGCTGATGAATTGTTGCGGAGCGCGGAGGCGGCCCTGTTCGACGATCTGAACGCGCCCGAAGCGATCGCGGCGTTATCGGTTTTCATCACGCGGGGAAACGCCGAGCTGGATCGCGGCGGACACGACGTTGGGGCGTTGGCGAAGGCTCGGAGTGCGTTCGAGCGGATCAATGGCGTGTTGGATATCGTGCCGGATGACGCACAAGCGGACGCTGCGTTGGCGGGTTGGATTGAGGAGCGTTTAGCGGCGCGGCGGGCGGCGCGAGCGGCTCGCGACTTTGCGGCGGCCGATCGTATTCGAGGTGAATTGTCCGAACGCGGGGTGCTGATCGAGGATACGGCAGGCGGGACGAAGTGGCGGCTGGCGCGCTAGCCGTGTAAGTCGCCGTCCTTGCGCGGCTTGACACTTATTTCCTGCCCGGCTATTGTACGAGTCTCGCGCAAAAACGGCCGTTGCTGACGTAGCTCAATCGGCAGAGCTCCGGTTTTGTAAACCGGCGGTTGTGGGTTCGAGTCCCACCGTCAGCTCTCGGACGAGCAACACCGGTTGTCGTCGGCGCAGGTGCGCGCGGGCAGCGGGCAAGGGGAGGGGAGGCGCGAATCCGGTGGGGTACCCAAGCGGCCAACGGGAGCAGACTGTAAATCTGCCGGCTAACGCCTTCGAAGGTTCGAATCCTTCCCCCACCATGCGACTCGTTAGGGTCGAGAGCGGGTGAAGCAGTCTCGCGGGAGTAGCTCAGTTGGTAGAGCGCAAGCCTTCCAAGCTTGATGTCGCGGGTTCGAGCCCCGTCTCCCGCTCTGGGTTGGGGCAGAGGTTGCACGGCAGGAGAAACTTAGGCGAGTGCTCGCGTAGCTCAGTCGGTAGAGCACACCCTTGGTAAGGGTGAGGTCATCGGTTCAATCCCGATCGCGAGCTCTTGGTGAGAAGGTTGAGAGAGTTTGAAAGGAAACTGGAAGGAGAAGCCGGTCGGAGGGCATGGGCCCTTCGGCGGGCTGTCGGCCGTGCGGCGCTACACGGGCCACGGTCCAACATCAGGAGCTGACGTCAATGCCACGAGAGAAAATCATCCTCGCCTGCGGCGAGTGCAAAAATCGGAATTATTTCACCGCGAAGAACAAGCGCCTGCATCCGGAGCGCGTGGAATGGAAGAAGTACTGCCCGCGCTGCAACAAGCATCAGGTTCACAAGGAAACGAAGTAATGGCCGTCGACGTCGCACGACCACCGCAGGGAGCGCCGACCGCGCCCGCCGGCAACTGGTGGACGCGTCTGGTCGCCTTCTATCACGGCGTTGTCGCCGAGATGCGCAAGGTCACGTGGCCCGATCGTCATCAAGTGCAGTCGGCGACGATCGCCATCATCGTCTTCGTGCTCATTCTCGCGCTGGTCATCACCATTCTCGATTGGGCGTTGAGTGGCGTGCTGGTGCGCTTGGTGCCCTCGCTCTTCGCGCGATAATGGCAACAGAACACCGCTGGTACGCCATTCAGACGACGGCTGGGCACGAGAACAAGGTTCGTTCACTGATTCAGCGGAAGATCGAGCTCGACACACGGGCCGCTGAGGATCGCCCGATTCGTCAGGCGCTCGTACCGACGCAGGAAGTCGTCGAGATCAAGAACGGCAAGAAGGTGACGGTCGAACGCAAGCTGTATCCCGGATACGTGCTCGTCGAAATGATCATGAATCAGGAGACGGGGCACGTGATCAATTCAATTCAGGGCGTGATCAAATTCGTCGGTCACGATCAGCGATTCCCGCAGCCGCTTCGCCCGGATGAAGTCAATCGCCTCCTCGGCATTGCCGATGAGACTGAGCAGGAGGAGCCGAAGGAGGAGATTCCCTTCCTCGTCGGTCAAGCGGTCGCGATCACAGAAGGGCCTTTCACCGATTTCAACGGCACGGTGGAAGAAGTGATGGCAGATAAAGGCAAGGTGCGTGTGTCGGTCAGCCTGTTTGGAAGACCGACGTCCGTGGAATTGGATTATTTGCAGTTGAGAGCGTACTAACGCGTGGCGTGTGATGGGTGAAGCGTGGCGCGCCACGCGAAA
Organism: Gemmatimonadaceae bacterium; assembly: GCA_045804225.1. Lineage (GTDB taxonomy): Bacteria > Gemmatimonadota > Gemmatimonadetes > Gemmatimonadales > Gemmatimonadaceae > AG2. The sequence goes on along the minus strand of JBJMNO010000007.1, from coordinate 2,400 downwards.
CGAATCACTCACCACACGCCGTCAGCCACCACTCTGACGTAAAGCGCTAGTGGGAGTTCGGGCGCGCCATTGCGCGCACGGTACGAACCAGAAGTGAGGTACTATGGCCAAGAAAGTCGCGGGATTCGTGAAGTTGCAGATCCCCGCGGGGCAGGCGACGCCGGCACCACCGGTCGGAACGGCGTTGGGCCCGCAGGGCATCAACATCATGGCGTTCGTGAAGGAGTTCAACGCACGAACCCAGAAGGAAGCGGGGACGATTCTCCCTGTCGAGATCACCATCTTCTCGGACAAGTCGTTCACCTTCATCACCAAGACGCCGCCTGCGGCCGTCCTGCTGAAGAAGGAGGCAGGCATCGAGAAGGGTTCGGGTCAGCCGAACCGAAATAAGGTCGGTCGCGTGACGAAGGCGCAGATCCGTAAGATCGCCGAGATCAAGCTGCCCGATCTGAATTGCGATTCGCTCGAGTCGGCGATGGCGATGGTCGCCGGGGCGGCGCGTTCCATGGGCGTGGAGGTCATCGACTGATGCGCACACATGGGAAGAAGTACAATGCCGCGGCGAAGAATCGTGACATCACATCGATTTACGCGGCTCGTGCCGCACTCGAGATCATCAAGAAATCGAGTTTCGCTAAGTTCGACGAAACGGTTGAGATTGCGGTGCGACTCGGCGTCGATCCACGACATGCAGATCAAGTCGTGCGCGGAACGGTCGTGCTACCGGCAGGAACCGGAAAGGCGGTTCGTGTTCTGGTCATCGCGGCCGGCGATCGCGCCCGTGAAGCGCAGGATGCGGGCGCCGACTTCGTCGGCACCGAGTACATCCAGCGCATCAAGGATGGCTGGTTGGATTTCGACGTCTTGATCGCCACGCCGGATCAGATGGGGCAGCTGGGCCAGTTGGGTCGCGTGCTCGGCCCTCGCGGGCTCATGCCGAACCCGAAGGCCGGCACTGTGACGATGAACGTGGCGAACGCGGTACGCGAGACGAAAGCGGGCAAGATCGAATTTCGTGTCGACAAAAGCGGCAACGTGCACGCGCCTATCGGAAAGGTGTCGTTCGCGGTCGATGCGCTGGAGACGAACTTCAGCGCATTCATGGACCAGATCGTTCGCTCCAAGCCCACCGCGGCAAAGGGCGTTTACGTCAAGAACGTGTGCGTATCCAGCACGATGGGACCAGGCGTCACTATCGACACTACACCATATCGGTAACGAGCGATGAAACGCACTGAGAAAGAGCAGCTCGTCGCCGAGCTGAAAGACAAAATCAAGAACGCTCCGGCGCTCTACTACACCGACTTCACGGGACTCAACGTGAAGCGGATGACGGAGCTCCGCCGGCGGATGCGCAAGGCGAACATCGAGTATGTCGTCATCAAGAACACGCTGGCGCTGCGCGCTGTAAATGAAAGCGGCCTCGTCGCCGATCGCTTGCGCGGTCCCACCGGTCTGGTTGTCACCAGTGATCCGATCACCGCGGCGAAGCTGTTGCAGGATTTCGCCAAGGAGAACGATCAGAAGCCGACGGTGAAGGGTGGCATGCTCGAGGGTAAAGCCATCGCCGTCGCTCAAGTGAAGCAATTGGCTTCGATGCCCTCGCGCGATCAGATGCTCGCGCAGCTGGGTGGAGGCCTTCAGTCTCCGTTGTCCGCCTTTGTCGGCGCGCTCAACGGGTTGTTGTACATGTTCGCTGGAGCGCTCGACGCGCTGCACCAGCAGCGCGGCGGCTCCGCCGCTTAATCCCCAGGCCCCGAGCCTGACTTAACGCCCCAGGATTGCCTGGGATTACGAGGAGAAAACCACGATGCCAACGACGTTGAGCAAGGACGAGATTCTCGAAGCGATTGGAAACATGAGCGTGTTCGAGCTTCATGATCTGATCGAGACGTTCAAGAGCCGCTTCAATGTGACGATCGCCGCGGCTCCGGTCGGTGCGGCACCCGCCGCTGGCGGCGGCGGTGCCGCTGCCGCGCCCGCAGCAGAGGAGAAGACGGAATTCGACGTCGTTCTCAAGGAAGCCGGCGCAAAGAAGATTCAGGTCATCAAGGTCGTGCGGGAGCTGACCGGGCTCGGCCTGAAGGAAGCAAAAGATCTGGTGGACGGTGCGCCACAGACGGTGAAGTCTGGGGTATCCAAGGACGAAGCGGCCACGGTCAAGGCCAAGCTCGAGGAGCAAGGCGCTGCGGTCGAAGTGAAGTGAGGACGAGGGCGTAGGGGCGAGGGCCTAGGGACGAATGGTCTCTATGCCCGAACCCCTAGTCCCTAGCCCCTCTCTTCCACTTCAGCCCAAGCGTCAGTGAAAGCGAATACTTCGCCTCACATTTTCAATCCTGCAGTACCAGGCCAACCCCGCCGCCCGCGATTTGCGCGAGGCGATCGGGGGTGTGGCCGTTT
>JBJMNO010000006.1:0-24997 GCA_045804225.1 Gemmatimonadaceae bacterium | reverse complement strand
GTCCGGCTAGCCCTCGAATCGTAAGACGACGTGGGCCGATGACTCAGATCCCGTCCGCTCGTGCAAACCTCGCGATGTACTCCGCCGCCCGGAACGCCAGCGCTTGAACCGTCATGGGATAATTTCATATTCGCTAATCGTTGGGCGACGAGTCGGCGTCGTACCATCCCCACAGTGCGCTGAAGCAATGTGCCGATGACCACGAGCATGCCCACAAAACGGGCCACCAAAACGTCGCACGCAGCTTTCGAGCGAATGAGAGCGGCTCACTTGACCAGACACGGACAGAAAGGCCTAGCCCCGCTGTTTCGCCGCCCTCTCCGAAATCGTCGATTCAAGTAGCCGCGCCCCCAGCCAGGAAGCGACCTCCAATGATCAAAGAACTGCAGCTCCGCGTCCAGTTTGATTCCAACGGCGCCCGATCCGCGATGTTCCCAGTCCTCACGTACTGCGCCGTGCGCGCACTCGCCAAACTGGTGAACGCGCTTGCGCCGATGGGAGCGTTCGTCTCCCTCTTGAGTGCGCTGATCTGGCTCGCCGCGGCGGCCTACGTGTTCGTCGTCGTCACCTGGTACCGCGACGACAACTGGCTCGGCGCCGGCGCCATCATCGCCGCCACCTTCTTCTGCGGTGGCCTGATCGGCGACACGATCGTGCGCATCGTACAAACCGCGTCGATCGGTGACGCGCTGTACGCGATCGCGAGCTTGATGGTAGGCATGCTCATACGCGCCATTATCCTCATGCCGCTCTCCGGCGGCTTCGTCTTCGGCGCGCGCTGGCTCACCGCCGAGGCCCGCAGCAGCGGAGCGCTGAGCTCCTAGCGCGGCGCGCGGCGCGCGGGGGCGCGACTGTAACACGGGTGACATCGTGTGGTTGCGAAGCCTGAATGTCATCCTGAGGGAGCGAAGCGACCGAAGGATCTGCTTTTAGCGCGTCACCCGTCACGCGTCACGCTTAACACCCCGCGTCCCGCGCCACGCGCCACGCGCCCCGGCCTGGCCGTGGGCGGCCGCAGACGGCACATTTCGCCGCAAGATGACCAGGACCCTTCCCGGCGATTCTTCGCCCCCCACGGCCTATAGCTGCGAAACCGGCCGCACCTACCATCTCGAGCAGCTGATCGGAAAGGGCGGCTTCGGCGAAGTCTACCTCGCGACCGCGACCCCCTCGCAAGGACTCCCTCCCAAAGTCTGCGTCAAGATCAGCGAGCGCATGTCGGCGTGGCTGCGCGAGGCGTACTTCGCGGAGCTCCTGGGACGCGAGGCGCGCGCGCTCCAAGTCTACGATCGCTTCGCAATCATCGACGGCCTGCGCACGCGCTACTGCCTAACCATGGAGTACGCCGAGCACGGCGACCTGAGCGCCTGGCTCAAACAGAAAGGACCCCAGCCCGAGCGATTCGTTAGGCGCGAGATCGCCGCCATTCTGCAAGCCCTCGACGCGTTGCATCGCGGGCAAGCGCTGCATCGCGACCTCACGCCATTCAACGTCTTCGTCTGCAAGGACGAACAGCTCAAGCTCGGCGACTTCGGGATCGCGACGCATCAGCTCAGCCGCCGCGGCGTCACCGCGGACGCCTTCAACGTCCTCAACGCACCCACGGAGATTGCGTGGGGCAAAGTGCGACGCTGGCAGCAGCGCGACGACATCTATCAGGTCGGTCTCATTGCCGCGATGCTCCTTCGCGGCGACATCACCGGCGCGCTGCGCAGCAAGGATGTCCGCACGCTCCCCTGCAGCGACCACCTCAAGGAAGTCATCCACCGCTGCCTCGGCTCCCGCGGAAAGCGCTACGAGGCCGCGCATGAGCTGATCACCGCGCTCAGGCAGCGATTGCCCGCGCCGGCGCGCACCGGTCGTCTCAAGAGCCTAACGGGACTGCGGCTCTCGTTCACCGGATTCCTCAGTCGTCCACGCAGCGAAGCGGTGCTCGCCGCCAAGAGGGCAGGAGCGATCGTACAGTCAAAGCCCGGCCAGATGACGGACGTCCTCGTGCGCGGTCGGCCGAATGTGCTGCAAGTCGCCGGAAACGTAGGCGGTACGAAGATCATGGAAGTCCGTCGCCTGGCCGCCCAGGGACACGCCGTCACCGTTATTGGCGACAAGCAGTTCTGGAAGCTCGTCGATACGCCCTCCGCCGCGCGGACAAATGGTGGCGCCACGAAGAAGCGCGTCGCGCGGAAATCCAAGCCGCGGTCGCGCCAGCCGGTGCACTGAACGTCATGCGCGACATTCGTGTTGCCGCCGTGCAGTTCCAGCACGCTCCGGGTGACAAGACGTACAACCTCGGCCGTGTGCGCCACTATGTCGTCGAAGCGGCGCGCCAGAATGTAAAGATTATCGTCTTCCCCGAGATGTGCCTAACGGGGTACTGGCACGTCCGGAAGCTGTCGCGCGAGCAGGTCGAGGCGCTCGCCGAGCCCGTCCCCGATGGTCCGTCGACGCGAGAGCTGTTGCGCCTCTCGCGCGAGCAGGACATGACCGTCGGCGCCGGACTGATCGAGCGCGGTGAGGACGGTAAGCTGTACAACGCCTACGTCGTCGCCATGCCTAACGGCGAGTGGGCATGCCACCACAAGCTGCACGTGTTCGTGAGCGAGTTCCTGTCGAGTGGCGATCACTACACCGTCTTCGACACACCGCACGGCTGTCGCGTGGGTGTTTTGATCTGCTACGACAACAACATCGTCGAGAATGCGCGCGCGACCGCGCTCGCCGGCGCCGAGATCCTTCTCGCCCCGCACCAGACCGGCGGATGCAATTCGGTGAGTCCCCTCGCCATGAAGCCAGTCGATCCGGCGATCTGGGCTCGGCGCCATGAAGACCCCGAGGCAGTACGCGCTGAGCTCTGTGGGACGAAAGGGCGCGCCTGGTTGATGCGTTGGCTTCCCAGCAGGGCGCACGACAATGGCATGTTCCTGGTCTTCGCCAACGGGATCGGTCCAGACGATGACGAGATTCGTACTGGAAACGCGATGGTGCTCGATCCGTATGGGCAGGTGATCGCCGAGACGTCGAAGGCCGGCGACGACATGGTGATCGCGGACCTCGATGCCTCGTTGCTTTCGACCTCCTCCGGGCGTCGATGGTTGCGAGCCCGCCGTCCGGAGCTGTACGGAAGCCTAACGAGAGCGACCGGTCAGGAGCTCGAGACGCGTCGGGTTCGATTTGGGCGCGAAGAAGCAGAGGACTAGCACCGATTACCCAGCACCCAGCACCCACATGCGCCGCATCCTCCTCTCCCTCGTCGCGTTCGCCGTCGCCGGCTGCAACACCGACATCACCGACTGCTGCTCCCTCGGAGCGCACCCGTCATTCCGCATCGTGAACGCCTTCACGACGCCCGTGACGGTGACGATGGACGGCAAACTCGTGGCGACGATCCCTGCCGGCTTCATCGACACCATCCCTGCCGCGACCGGAAACCATTCCCTCGCCCTTCGCTCCACGACGCTCCCCGCGAACCTGTCGATGCCCTTCACGACGACTGCAGGGCTCAACACCATGGCGCTGACTCGCTCCTCTAACGGCGATATCATCAGCTCACAGTTGGATGACACGAACAGCGTCGTGCCGGCGGGCGCGACGAAGCTGCGCATCATCCATCTGGCGCCTAACGCGGGCACGTTGCAGGTGTATCGCACGCAACCGGACTACCAGACGCCAATCGCCTGGCAGGTCCCCTTCGACTATCAGACCGACATCTCGAGTATCACCGCGCCCTTCCTACAGAGCACGGCCGGCACGTGGGAGGTTCACATCTGGCAAACGCCCGCCGACGCCTCTGGCTGGTCCAACGCGCCAGTAAAGGTGCTCATCCCGCTCTCCAGCGGCGAAAAACGCACTATCCTCATGCTCGACAAAGCCGGCGGCGGCGTGCGAGTCCAAATCCTCTGAGGACTCTGTGCCGGTTGGTGGGTGCTAAGTGCTCGACGCGCCACGCGCCACGCGCCACGCATCACGCGCCCCCGTCACTGTCCCGCGCCAACGTCCCTCCACTTAACAAGAATCACCCTGTTGTCCCGTAGCGCCTTCTTGAACTCCGCGCTCGTCATCACCTCGTAGTCCCGCTGACGCCAGGCCGAGCCGTACGGCTCGTGATTCACCGTCACCGCCTGCAGCTCGGCGTCGTCGTGACCGAGGTGAACGATCATCTCCGTGAGACCCGGCTTTAGCCCCGCGATCGCGTCGAGATAGAACTGCTTCCATTTGTCACGCGGAATCTCCGGACCCGCGATCACGACATTGTCCACCATGACGTCACTCTTGTGCGCAACCTGTGCGAGACCAGCCATCCCCCGTAACGCGAGATATGGCAGGTGATAGTCGTGCGCGACCTTCACGTACACGGCGACGAGATCTGGCGACGCGAATAGGGTACCCATGTGGCTGTCGAGATGCGTCGGATGAATGCCGATCGCAAGTGCGCGTTCGACTTGCGCGCGCAGCTCCCGTTCGACCTCCTGCGGCTTCGCCCGTGCCACGACCGGCGGCACATCGCTCGGCATCGTCCCGTCGGGATCGAGCAAGCTCGGAACCTGATCGCTCGCCGCAACGCTACCCCAGCGATATGTCTCCCACTCGCTCGTTAGGGTGAGGTGCAGGCCGAGATCGGCGTTGGGATGTTCCTTGAAATAGGTCGCGACCTCCGTCACCCACGGGGTGGGCATCATGATGCTGCCGGACGACACCGCGCCATGATCGAGCGCATCGAAGCTCGCGACGTTCACCGAGTGCGCCACGCCAATGTCGTCCGCATGCAGAATGAGCAACTTGGCGTCGGCCGGATACCCAAGCCGTTGCGCGAGGTTCATCGTCTGTGCCCCGAGTGTCGAGCCAGCGAAGAGAACAACGACGACCAACGAATGCAGCAATCGCATCATATCCTCGAGGTGCTAGGTGTTACCTGTTAGGTGCTGGGCACGCGGCACGCGCCACCCGCCACGCGCCACCCGCCCCAATCATCTCAGATTCCGAAACGTGATCGAATATCGCAACGCGTCCACCGGTGGAATGCTATGCTCCCACTCCGTCCGCGCTGCCCCGCTCAGCAGATACACCGACCTCGGCTCAGCCGTCACATTCACGCGCTCCCACCCGTCGCCCACCCGACGCCGCAGACGGAAGTTGCAGGGCGCCAAGAGCGAAATACCAACGATCTGGTTGAACACAGCCTTATCCCGATGCCACCCGATCGCGGCACCTGCGGAGTACTCGGTGACGAGCACGTGCTGCAGTGACTCTGGATCCATCGACGCGAACGCGGCGGCCGGCACTCGCAATGCACGCAGGAACTCCGGCATGTCGTTCGTCTTGTTCAGCTTTTCCGAGCCGAAGTCGTACCGCCAGCCGAAGTAGACCACGCGTCGCTTCCCCGTGTAGCCGTGGAACTCGAACTCCTTGAACGGCAACCCGCGTATCTGGGTCACCAGCTGGCTCTCCTCTTCGGAGGTGATCAGCTCCGGTCGATACCGAAAGCCATCGGGATAGCGAGGAGCGTCCTCCTTCGCTTCACCAAAGAAATCGAATTGCTGCACCATCATCTAACTGTAAACGACATCGCGTCACACGTCACACACCACACGCTACTTCACTGACGGCTGCCTAACGAACCGAAATGGCCCGCCATTGAAGCGAAACACTCCGATGAGAGTATCTCCAGTGAGCCGGCCCTCGAAAACCTCCGCCGTGTCGGCCCCCGAATAATCTTTCAGCAGCGCGAGCTCGACGTGTCCGTCCTTGGCACTCCCGAGCATGCCACACACCAGACAGCCCTCGTAGCCCAAGCTGGGCCGGTAATGGTAATTGCCGCTCAGCGCATCCGACTGCCCGCTCCGCACGGCCGGCGACTCTACGTAGATGTCGAAGCTGAGATAATTCGAGGCAGCGGTCTCTATCACCGAACCATTCAGCTGGAATTCCCCTTCGACCGGCCGCGTTCTTGGCGCTGTGACCAGCACGCTATCGAAGCGCAAGCGCACGAGTGAGCCGAAGACCCCAAGCCCACCCGCCACGCGATTGATCAACCCTTCGCCGGACAGCACGTCGTTATGCGTCCGATACCAGTCGTAATAATTCGAGTCGACCGCTGACACGGTTACTGCCTGCATGAATCCCGGAAAGAAGACGTGCGGCAAGTCCTGCAAGTCGACGTTGCGGAGCAGTCCGGGCAGCCGCACCTGCGTGCTCTCCGTGAAGAACGTCCGCGGTCCGTAGGGCGTCTCCACCCGCACGAAGTAGCTCCGTGCCGTCGCCGACGCCGGCCACGAGAGCACGAGTGCGTCCTGCGAACGATCCATCGTACCTAACGACGCCGCCATCGCGGGCGTCCCATCCGGCACCGACGTCTCGGCGCTGAGCACGTCGCCACCCGTCGTACGCACCGTGAGGCGGTAAGTCGCGTTGCGCACGAGCGAGCTCCCCGGCAGCGTAAAGCGATAAATGCCTTGGCCCTTTCCGTCGGAGCGCGTCGTGTTGTCCTCTCGCGCCACGATCGTCGAACCGTCTGGCGCGGTGAGCGTGATCAATGCTCCCGACTCGGCGATTCCCTCGTCACTCACCACCGGATCACCGAGATCGAACGGCGGCGCAAGCACGCTGACGCGCCCGGTGCGCGTGCGCTCGAGAAGCACGACTTGCGTTGATGCACTCGCGCTCAGCACTCCGTGCAGCGCGAGCTCGGGATTGGTTCGCGGGATGGCTGTCTTATCGAGCTCGCAGCCCCCCAGCAGAGCCAATCCCACCGCCGCAATCAGAACTCCCCTCGTCATCCTGAACGAAGCGAAGGATCTGTTGTGGCGCCTTCTAGAAAAAGCACCGGCTAGTGCACAGTGCCGGGCACCATCACTGCCGAGGAGCACGTGAGTGGTCTCAGCGTCCCTGCTAAAACGCAAGACGAACTCCAAGGCTCGGCAGAATCGGGAACTGCGTATATCCTCGCCGCGTTGGCCGATCGGTGGAGTAATCATAGATGTACACGAACACATTCCGTGCGTTATAGGCGTTCACGACACTCACGTACGGCGCGAACGTCAATCCATGAAAGATCATCTCCCGCGACGCGTCGACATCCAACCGATGCGTCGCCGGAAACCGTGCGGAGTTGCGCGCGCCGCCTAACGGCTCGAGATACAGCGGCGGGTTGCCGGTGCCCCACGTGTCGTTTGCCGGATCATACGCGCGACGCACGATTTGTCCTGTGATCGGTGTGTACGGCGTCCCACTCGCAAATCCAAACCGCGCGCCAACACGATACCGCGCCAGCTGCCACGTCCCCACGACATTCAGATCGTGACGCCGATCGTTTCCCGGCGCCCATCGCACACCGTTACGCTCGTGCGATGACAGACCATATGCATACGACAGCCAACCCCCGAATCCCGTACGCGACTGCCACCGCGCCAATAAATCGACGCCGTACGCAACACCCGTCGCCGGCAAAAACTCGTCGCCGCGCGTGCTCGGGTCCTCCGACAGATTGGGATCGAACACCTGATCGTACTTCTTGAAATACCCCTCGACGCGTATCGACGACTGTTCGAGCCGTCGCTCGGCGCCCACCACATAATGCCACGCCGTCTCGACAGGGATGTATTCATCGCTTGCCAGCCAGAGCTCGAAGAAACGGAGCGGCCCGTCGCCGGCGAGCGAGTGCATCGTCTGCGTCACCCGGCCGGCGGCCGCGGTAAGGGCGAACGACGGCGTGAGGAAATACTTCACCGCCAATCGCGGTGAGAGCGCTGCCCAGTCCCGTCCACCCGTTAGGCGCTCGCCGCGGAGTCCGCCTTCCACCAGCCAGCTGGGCGAGACATGCCACACATCCTGAAGCCAGCCCGCCACCGAGAGCGGCTTCTGCACGATATCGAAGTCCGTCGTCCCCGTCTGCGCCGAGCTCGAGGCATAGCGCACGTTCGTCGTCGTCACTTCGTAGCCTAACGAGCGCTGATGCGTCTCGCCAACCGCCGTGAGCGAGCCGCCGACGCGGAGATCCCGCACGTGGCTCTGTTGCGTCTGCGCCCCCTCGGCGACATCGAGGTGCGTGAGAAAGCCGGAGCCGGAGACGCGTTGCTCGAATGCCGTGCGACTGCCGAGAAGCCAGCCTAGTCCCGCCGGCGCAATGAAATCGTGCGACAACGTTGCGCCGATCACGCGATTGCCCCAGTCGTACTTCCAGGTACCCGAGCTGGCCCGCGACACCGTCGAATCGCCAACGGCGCTGGCGATGTCGAGGTCGAGCAGATCCTTCCCGGCGTAGCCCGTGACCGCCAGCCGCCAGTCGTTAGGCAGCGTGTAGCTCGCGTGGCCGTGCAGATCGAGGAAGTGATACGGAAAGTTGTCTTTGCTGAACGTCGACGCGAGCGCGTCCGCATAGGTGCGCCGCCCCGCGAAGCTCCACGTGCCCTTGCCGTCGGCGAACGTCCCCGCGAGGCGGCCCGTCGCCGCCAGCACGGACACGTCCGCCGACGCATGCGTTCCCGGCCGCGAGTCCTCCGCGGAATGTACGTCCAGCACACTCGAGAGCCGGCCGTCGTAGCGCGCGGGAAACGCGCCCGTCATCAGCTCGATCCCGCCGACGGTCGCGTCCATGAAGGTGCTGAACAACCCGCCCAGGTGAAACGGATTGTAGATCGGAATATCGTCCAGCAGCACGAGGTTCTGATCCGACGCGCCGCCGCGCACATTGAGCCCCGTGTTGAAGTCGTTGCGCGCCGAGACGCCGGGCAGGAGCTGCACCACACGCACCACGTCGGGCTCACCAACCGATGGGACGCCAGCCATGACCCGCGCCGGCATCACGATCGTCGCGACATTCGGCTTTGCCGTGAACGATTCCACTTCGAACGGCGCGTCCGCGTGCACGGGGCCAAGCCGCTGCGCTTCCATTTCGAGCACGATCTCCACGCGCACCGTGTCGTTAGGCGTTACCGTGACCGCCCGGTCGGCTGTTCGGTACCCAAGCCGTCGCACGCGAAGCGTGAAGGATCCGGCCGGGGCGCTTCCCAGCGTGAAGCCCCCATTGCCATCCGTAATGGCCGGCGACACCCGCGCCCCGATGAGCGCAACCGTCGCGCCAGCAACAGCGCTCGACGCCGGCAAAGCGGAAACGCCACTATCCACACGCGCCCGCACGCGCCCCATCACAACGCCACTCGGCGCCTGTGCGAGGAGAGGCGGCGCGAATAGCAGAGCGATAAGCGCTCGTGTGATGACCGGAGGGAGACGCACGACGTAGATGTTAGCGACCGGGACGATGGCGGGTAATGCTCATCTCCGCGTGGCTCGCAGTTTCAATTGCCGAAAGAGCGGGACGTCAGCCGTTTCAGCGGGCCCGAAAAAAGCCGGCGCCGCGAAAGCAGCGCCGGCATCGATCGATACATTGACGACGAAGCTAGTTAGGCAGCATCAACGCCCGAATATGCCGACCCAACCTCGGACGCGAAATCAGACTTCGGCACCACCTTCGCCGCGAACGTCTGGGCGCGGATCCGTCCATCGCGAATGACGAACGTATCACTCGCCGCCTCGAAACGATTCGTCGGCGTCTCCGCGTCCCAAAAGATGAATGCGTAATCCCCGTCCACGATCATCTTGTGCATCGTGAACTGCGTTCCCGGCTGACCGAACTCCGCGTACCCGTTCTCGAAGAACATGCGAATTTCGGAAAGTCCCTTGAAGACGCCGTGAGGCGTCATGATCACCGCGTCTTCCGAGTAGTCCGACAACGTTCCCTCGAGATCCGTTGCCGCAAAGCACGTGAGATGGTGATTGAGAACGTCCTGCGTCGCACTCATCGCGATGTCTCCTCTAGTTGCCGGCGCGGCTGGGACGCGGAAGCGCCGTGGGTGGAAGCATGTTGTTCAACCGCATGTAATTCGCAATCTGCGAATAGTGATCCGCCATGTCGAGCGCATGGCCGAGTACCATCGACGCGCGCGGCACCGTCCGCGACTGCGCGCCGAACGTCATCGTGAACTGCTCGGCGAGCTTCGCGTCATCGATCTGCGCGAACGCGCTCTCACAGAAGGCGAACGACGCCTTGAGCTTTTCGACCAACCGCGCTTTCGGCCACGTGGCCTTGATCGAATCGGCGGTCGTGCTGTCCTCGGCCGCCACCGTCGCCTTTTGTGAGCCGAAATTGTTGCAGAAGAAATAGTTGTCGCTCGCCAAGTGCTGCGCGATGTAGCCGATGCTCAGCTGGGCCGGCGTCGGCTTGTAGCTGAACTTCGATTCGGGAATCGAGTCGAACGCTTGCGCGAGGTTCCGCTGAAGACCCATCGTGCGGTTACGGAACACCGTCGTGATGGGATTCGCCGTCGCGCTGGCGGGTGGCTGCTGAGCAGCGAGGCTCGCCGGCAGCGCCAGCGTGAGCAACGTCAGACAAGAGATCTTCATGCGATCACCTAAGGGCTGAATGGGGTCCGTGATTTTGAGGGGTCGCCGCCTTTTGCGCAACCTTATGGGACCAAGCGGCAGCCTGGGCCGTGAATGGGCTCAAATGTCATCCTGGAGTCGCCTTGTCATCCTGGAGTCGCTCGGGTCATCCCCAAGCCACCCTCTTGTCATCCTCGAGCCACCCTCCTGTCATCCTGAGCGCAGCGAAGGATCTGCTTTTGCCGTTGCACGCCAGCCGTTAGGCTTCAGCGCGCCAACCTGGAGCGTCCACCATGACAGCCCCCCAACGTCCCGAAAAACGATCGGTGACGGTTCCGATGATGATTATCGGCTTCGTTGCCGGGATCCTGACGGTCGTCCTCGTCATCCGGCTCCTTCGCCATCTTTTCTGAGCCGACTTGCGCCGCCTCGGACCAGGGGCACATTAGTGCATGACCGCGATCCCCCTCCCGCTTCCGACCCTGCGTCAACAAGTCGTCCGAACGGCGCTCGTGACCTGGGTCGTGACCGCCGCTTGGGATTTCGTCTGTGCGAGCGCGTTGAGCGTTTTTGCATACGGATCGACGTTTGCTCGACTCTGGCAGGGTGTCGCCTCCACCGTGATCGGCCCGAGCGCGCTCGGCATGGGAACGCGAGCGATCGCCCTGGGGCTCATGCTCCACCTGCTCGTCGCGTTCACCTGGTCGGCCGTCTTCGTCTTCGCCGTCGCCGGTTCGCCTTGGTTGAGGCACGCACTCGCTCGACCGTTAGGCGCCTTCACCGTCGCGACTGTCTATGGGCCGATCATCTGGCTCGTCATGTCGCTCGGAGTCATCCCGTTGGCTACCGGCAAGCCGCCGACGTTTGCCGTCCGCTGGTGGGGCCAAGTTTTCGCGCACGTCCCGTTCGTCGCGATCCCACTCGTCTTCACCGCGCGCCGGATGCTCGGCCTCGACCACGAATCTGTCAGAGACGGTTAGGGAGGTACGCATGCCCGACATCGCAACACAAATCACCTGGCTGCTGATCGTCGTGGGACCATTCGTTGGATATTACGTGGTTCTGCGCCGCCCCGGTCGCACGCGGCTTCAGCTCATCCTGGCGGCGACGTTGGGAGCTGCCGGTCCCGCCGTCCTTTGGGGCGCAGCCGGCGCGTTGGCCATCCCCGGCGCGACGCTCGAGCGCTTACCTTACGTCCTCGCCGCCGCGATCTTTGGCGCGACGATCGGCCTCTTTGGTGTACTCGCGCGGGCTCTTGGCAACTGGCTGGGGCGCCAATCATAGCAATCACATCGTATGCCCCTCGAATTACAGCTCCTTCAGCCTAACGACGCGCGCGTCTTCGATCGCGTCGCCGATGGCGTATTCGACTGCCCAGTGGACCCGACGCTCGAGCGCGAGTTCCTCGACGATCCGCGACATCACATGTATGTCGCCATCGCCGATGGCGTCGTTGTCGGGATGATCTCGGCGGTGCACTACGTACATCCCGACAAGCCCGCGCAACTCTGGATCAACGAGGTTGGCGTCGCGCCATCGCATCACCGGCAAGGCATCGGCAGCCGGCTGCTCGACGCGATGCTCGAGCACGGCCGCTCGTTAGGCTGCACCGAGGCCTGGCTCGGCACGGAGGAAGACAACGTCGCCGCACGTCGCTTATACCTCCGCGTCGCCAGCTCCGCGGCGCCATTCATTCTCTACTCCTTCGACTTGAGCGCCCCCGTCGGCGTCCACGATACCTCCGCCGCCTAGCGCGCGGATAAACGGACCGCCACGCGCCACGCGCCCCCATAGTCCAATAGCTCACGTCCGTCACACGTCGAAACTTGCCTCTTTGCTTCAGCGGAGAGCTCGACGTGAGTGCCAGCGATGACTTCACCAAGCGCGACATCTTGCCCGTTCCCGATGTCACGCCGATCAGCACGACGACATACGATGCCAAGGATCCGGACACGAAATTTCCACCAATCGTTCCGCTTCACGCGCCCAACGGCGCACCCAACGTGCTCATCGTCTTGCTCGACGACGTCGGCTTTGGCGCCTCGAGCGCGTTCGGTGGTCCCGTGTCGACGCCCACCTGCGAGCGACTCGCCGCGGGAGGGTTGAAGTACAATCGCTTCCACACCACAGCACTCTGTTCGCCAACGCGCGCTGCGCTGCTCACGGGGCGCAACCATCACTCAGTGGGGATGGGTTCCATCACCGAGCTCGCGACTTCCGCTCCGGGTCAAAGCTCCATGATCCCGAATACGTGCGCCCCACTCGCCGAAACGCTCAAGTTGAACGGTTACTCAACGGCGCAGTTCGGGAAGTGTCATGAGATTCCCGTGTGGGAGACGAGTCCGCTCGGACCGTTCGACCACTGGCCCACGGGCGGCGCGGGCTTCGAGTACTTCTACGGATTCATCGGCGGCGAGACGAATCAGTACTATCCCGCCATTTACGAAGATCGAACGCCTGTCGAGCAGTCCAAGTCGCCGGAGGAGGGCTACCACTTCACCACCGACATGACCGAGAAGGCGATCAAGTGGGCGCGACAGCAGAAGTCGCTCATGGGCGACAAGCCGTTCTTCATGTACTACGCGCCCGGCGCCACGCACGCACCGCATCACGTGCCCGCGGAATGGGCTGACAAATACAAAGGACAGTTCGACCAGGGCTGGGATACGCTGCGCGAGGAGATTTTCGCGCGCCAAAAGAAGCTCGGCGTCATCCCGAACGATTGTGCGCTCACCGCACGCAACGCCGAGATCCCCGAATGGGAGAGCATCGCACCGGCGATGAAGCCCGTCCTCGCGCGGCAGATGGAAATTTACGCCGGGTTTTTGGAGCATACTGACCATCACGTCGGACTGCTCGTCGACGCGCTGGCGGATCTCGACATCCTGAATGACACGCTGATCTATGTCATGATCGGCGACAACGGCGCGTCGGCGGAGGGCTCGCTCCAAGGAACCTTCAATGAGATGCTGACGCTCCAGGGATTCGGCGCGCTCGAGACGCCGGAGTTTCTCACGGAGCACCTCGACAAGTTCGGTGGACCGGAGGCGTACAATCACTTCGCCGTGGGTTGGGCGCAGGCGTTGGACACCCCCTACCAGTGGACGAAGCAGGTCGCGTCGCACTGGGGTGGAACGCGCAACGGCACCATCGTGCACTGGCCGCATGGCTTCAAGTCCAAAGGAGAGATTCGCTCTCAATTCCATCACGTCATCGACGTCGCCCCGACTGTGCTCGAGGCCGCGCAACTGCCGCAACCCACGATCGTGAATGGTGTGCTTCAGAAGCCGATCGAAGGTGTGAGCATGTTGTACTCGTTCGACGGTCCGACCGCGGCCGACCGTCGAGAGACGCAGTACTTCGAGATGTTTTGCAATCGCGGCATCTACCACAAAGGCTGGACTGTCGTCACGAAGCATCGAACGCCATGGGCGTCAATGGCGGAGAAGCTGCCTGACTTCGACCAGGACTGTTGGGAGCTCTACGACACCACGACAGATTGGTCGCAATCCCACAATCTCGCCACGGAGCAGCCGGAAAAGCTTCGCGAGCTGCAGCGCTTGTGGTTGATCGAGGCCACCAAGTACAACGTGCTCCCGTTGGACGATCGCACAATCGAGCGCATGAACTCGGACACCGCTGGCCGTCCGCAGCTCGTGAAGGGAGATCGTCAACTGCTGTTCGGTGGCATGGGGCGCCTCACGGAAAGCTCCATTCTCAACCTGCATAACAAGTCACACGCGATTACCGCCGACGTCGTTCTCCCGAAACTGCGCGCGGAAGGCGTGATCGTCGCACTCGGCGGCATCATCGGCGGCTGGAGTCTCTATGCGAAGCATGGACGGTTGAAGTACTGCTACAACTTTTACGGCATGCGGCAGTATTACGTCGAGAGCGATACCACGCTGCCTGAGGGCCGACACCAAGTGCGCATGGAGTTCGCCTACGACGGCGGAGGTCCGGCCAAGGGTGGTAAGGTCACGCTCTTCGTGGACGGACAATCTGTCGGTACCGGTCGCGTGGACACCACCGAGCCCGCGATTTTCTCCGCCGATGAGACGTGCGACATCGGAACTGAATACGGATCGATGGTCACCACCGATTACAGCCAGCGCCAGTTCTCGGGCGAGGTGAATTGGGTGGAGTTGGCTATTGGTGAGGACGCGAAACGGACCGACGCCGAGGTCTCTGTCGCGGATCGCCTCCACCTCGCCATGGGGCTGCAGTAGGAGGAAGGGAACCTATGGCACGCAGAACCCCGTTAGGTACGAGTCCACGAGAAGGTCATGCCGATGCGGCGACCGAGCTCGCCGCTCGGCGAACGGGCATGTCCTTTCAGCGAACGCGCATGAGCGCGGACCGCACGCTGATGAGCGCGATTCGCACCTCCTTCTCGCTCGTCAGCTTCGGCTTTACGATAGAACAGGTCTTCAGGAACCTGCACGAGCAGCACATCGTTGCGAGCGCCCAAACGCCACGCCACTTCGGCCAAGCGCTCATCTACCTCGGCGTCGCCATGATGTCCGCCGGGATCATCTTTCACCTCCAATTCATGTACGGCCTCCGCCGCCTGCGCGAGGAAATGAAGATGGAGGCACTGATTCACGCCGAAAGCCGCTTCCCGGCTTCCTACACACTCGTAATCGGCGTCCTCGTCCTCATCTTCGGGCTCGGCGCAATCATGAGCACCCGACTGTCATCATGAGCCCTTCGCTTCGCTCGAGGGCGAAGGATCTGCTTTTCGCCACGCCACGACGGCAGCTCGACCATTCAGGCCATTTGTGGGGATTACCCGGAGGAACCGGATCGGTCCTGTGAGCGGAACAACATCGCGCGCAACGAGCCATGTAAAGCTTTGTGAACGACCTCGGTCGGCCAGCACGCCGGGATTCGACTAGTGTGCCATTCACAAAACGATCATAAACTGCCCGGCGACTCGCAACTTCACTCCACACGGAGAGATCCGGGTTCTCAGGGCAATCCCCAAGGCCTGGCCGGCACTGTCGCAATCTCCACTAGCCGAGCGGTGGAAGCGTGTGGCGTGCGAAGTTCACCCACAGCCCTCTACCCTCTACCAGTTCATTCCTCCACCAACCGTAATCACCTGGCCAGAGATGTAATTCGACTCCGGACCACAAAACAAATACACCGCATCCGCTGCCTCTTCGGGTGTACCGAGTCTGCCTAACGGGATCTCACGCTCCAACTTCTCCAGCAGCTCCGGCTGCACACCAACCTTTCTCCCTTCTTCCAGCGCGACCGGCTGCGTCATCGCCGTCTTGATGAATCCGAACGCGACGCAATTCACATTCACCTTGTAGCGTCCCCACTCCTTGGCCAGCGTCTTCGTTAGGCCGATGACGCCCGCTTTCGCCGATGCATAATTCGCTTGGCCAGGGTTGCCGCCGAGTCCAACCACGGACGAGATGTTCACGACTTTCCGAAACACCTCACGTTGCTCAGCCGCTTCCTGCTTCGCGAATCGACGTATCGGCTCGCTCGCCGCGCGCAGAATCTGGAACGGCGCCACGAGATGCACGTCGAGAATCGCCCGGAACTGCTCGTCCGTCATCTTCTGAATGACGTTGTCCCAGGTGTAGCCGGCATTGTTCACGATGATGTCCAGCGCGCCGTAGCTATCGATTGCCATCCCAACGAACCGCTCGGCGAATCCCGCGTCGGTTACGCTCCCCGCGCACGTCATCACCTCCGCGCCCGCACCACGCAACTGCTTCGCCGTCTCCTCGATCGGCGCGGCGTCGCGATCGTTGATGACGACCCGTGCGCCTTCGGACGCAAGCTTTGTCGCCACCGCGCGCCCAATTCCCCGCGCTGCGCCCGTGACGAGCGCGACCTTCCCTTCCAGTCTACGTGACGGCGACGCGTTAGGCATTTCCACCGGGCGTGAACGACGCGTCAAACGTATCCATTGGCTGGCCAAGGCCCAATAGCCGCCCTCATGTCGCTGGCAACTATTTCGAGCATGAATCCCGCTTGGGAAGCACTGGCGCTTACCGTCGGGCTGTTCGTCGCGATGCTCTTCTGCCTGGAGATGGGGTACCGCATCGGCCTTGGAGCGCTGACACGAGACAGCCAGGCCGCGCACGAAGGCGTTGGCGCGATGGAGACTGCTACCTTCGCGCTCTTCGGTCTGCTCCTCGGCTTCAGCTTCGCTGGCGCCACCGCCCGCCTGGATGTGCGTCGCGAGCTGATCGTTCGCGAAGCCAACGCGATCGGCACCGCGTATCTTCGTGTCGATCTCCTGCCGCCGAGCGACCAACCGCCCATGCGCGATCTCTTTCGTCGCTATCTCGACGCTCGGATCGCGATGTACGCGCGACTGCCGAACATGGAAGCCGCCAACCAGGAGCTTGCACGCGCCGAGGGGCTTCAGCAGGAGATCTGGTCGGGCACCATTCGCGACGTCCGAACCGACTCCGCCGGCAACGTCGCAAAGCTGCTCCTGCCAGCGTTGAATGACATGATCGATATCACCACCACGCGCAGCATCGCCCTGCGCACCCGGCTGCCGACACTCATCTTCACGCTGCTGATCTCACTCGCGCTCATGAGCGGCTTGCTCGCCGGCTATTCGATGGCGAAGCGCCGCCACCGCAGCTGGGTTCACGGTCTACTCTACGCGAGTTTCATCTCGATTACTATTTACACGGTGCTCGACCTCGATCACCCACGGTCGGGCCTCATCCGCCTCGACGCGGCCGACAGCGCGATTGTGAAGTTGCGAAACTCCATCTCGTGACTCTTGTCGTCCTGAGGAGCCAAGCGATGAAGGATCTGCTGTTCGGCACGCGGTAAATGCCAGCGGGGCATCCATTTCCCTCAGGTGCAAATGAAAGCAGCTCGCCCCAGCCGCACCGCTCACCTCGTCGCACACGGTCGCGCGATGGCCGACGCAGGGCTCTCGCACATCCCGAACTTTCACGACCCCACCGCGCGCGTCTTCCTCAACGAAAGAGGAAAGCGCAGCCTCGCCAACGCCGAGCGCGCGGCGAAGAGAGGCAAGAGAAGCACGAGGCTCGAGATGGCGCGCGTGATGGCCGACATGATAGGACTTCGCACGGCGGCGATCGACGCCGCCGTACGCGACTCCATCGCGAGCGGCGTTAGGCAGCTCGTCATCCTCGGCGCCGGCTACGACGGACGCGCCTGGCGCATGTCCGAGCTCACTGGTGTGAAGGTCTTCGAGGTCGATCATCCCGCGACGCAACGCGAGAAGCGCGCACATCTTCCTGAGCTGCCTCCAGCCAAGGGCGACGTCACCTTCGTCACCATCAACTTCGAGCGCGAGTCCTTCGGCCCAGTGCTCGAGCGCGCCGGTCACGATCGCTCGTCGCCCACCTGCTGGATCTGGGAGGGCGTGGTCATGTACCTCACGCGCGACGCGATGCGCGCGACACTCGCCGACATCGCCGGCAGGAGCGCGCCCGGCTCGACGCTGATCGTGAACTACCACGCCACCGAGCGCCCTTTCATGCAGCGCCTGTTCTTCCGCTTGATTGGTGAGCCGCACCTCAGCGTCTGGACCGCCGAGGACATATCCGCCTCCCTGAGCGCCGCCGGCTTCGTCGTCAAAGAAGATTCGGGTATGGTCGACTGGAACACCCGCTTCGCACGCGGCCAAGCCAGAGTCGATCGCGCGTTCTACATGCGCATCGCCGTCGCAAACCGAAAAGCAGATCCTTCGTCGCTGCGCTCCTCAGGATGACATATGACACTTGGATGTCATCCTGAGCGCAGCGAAGGAGTCCGACTGTCATCCTGAGCGCAGCGAAGGAGTCCGACTGTCATCCTGAGCGCAGCGAAGGATCTGCTTTTGCCCTTGGCCGTTCGACACTTTCGCCGCTCGATGCCCGTTCATTTCTCTCAATGCGAACCGTTCCCGTGCGCGGCGTTGGATCGATCTCATCGACCGTCGTCCACCAGGTGGCCGACGAAGTCCAGACGCTCCTCACACTCGCCGACGTCTTCGCGTGGGCCCGCCAATCGACACCTCGGCGACACGTGATCGAGATCGTCACCCAGGACGAATACACGCACGACGTCATACTCCCCTTCGACGGCCACTTTCTCGTGTTCGACGCCACCTGACTCGGCTCCATCACGGCGGTCGCCGTGTGGGATCACCAGCCGTCCGCCGCGGAATTACTCGACGACCGACTCGATCGTGGCTGGCGCCCCACACCGACATCGTTAAAATCCGGCGAGCAAGTTCTCGGCTACGCCGCCTGCGCCGTCACCGCACAGCATCGCGCAATCAGCAAAGACTCATGATCCGTTTCGCGCTCTTATTGACCCTATGGCACGCCCCATGAGCATTCGTCATCTACTCGGCATCTGCATTGCCACCATTATTGCGCACGGCGCCTCGGCACAGGCAAGCCCGAGTCACGCGCCAGCCGCCACGCGCAACTCGCCACCTATTGGTATCTGGCGCGGCAACTCGATCTGTCAGGTGCGCCCGTCGGCCTGCCACGACGAAGTCGTCGTCTATCGAATCACCCAAGTCGGAACAGGCGACAGCCTCTCCATGGACGCCCGCAAAATCGTGAACGGAAAGGAAGAGAATATGGGCATCCTCGGCTGCATCATGACGAACACACAGATCACCTGTGCCATGCCCAATGGCGTCTGGCACTTCACCGTACGCGCCGACAGTCTCATCGGAGAGCTGCGTCTTCCTGACAACACCAAGTTTCGCGATGTACGCGCTGTGCGCGCGCGATGACCACTACCCGTTAGGCAAGGACCAGTGGACGCGTTCTCCTATCTCTCGGTCCTGCTGTCGATCATCCTCGGGCTCGGCCTCACGCAAATTCTCACGGCGGTGGGCCGGCTCATTCGCCATCGCGAGCGCGTGCGCATCCACTGGCTGCCGCTGGTCTGGGCGGGTGTGCTGCTGCTCATCTATGTGCAAGTGTGGTGGTCGATGTACGGCCTCCGCCTCCGTAGCGACTGGACCTTCCTCGCCTTCGGAATTGTCTTAGCGCAGACAGCGACACTCTACCTCATGGCCGCCGTCGCCCTTCCGGAAGAGATCGAGCCGAACACCGATCTCGGCGCCTATTTCGACCGCCACCACCGCTGGTTCTTCGGCTTCTTTCTCGCGACACTCATCATCAGCGTCGCCAAAGACTTCATCCTCGGAGGCCAACTCCCCGACCGCCTCAATCTCGGCTTTCACGCCCTCTTCGCTGCCGGCTGCGTCACGGGCCTTCTCGCCCAACGCCGCCGCTACCAAGAAATCCTCGCCATCGCGCTCGCCATCGCCCTGATCGTGTACATCGCCCTCCTATTTGCAAGACTGCATTGACGAACAACAGGCGCTCTTCTCACGCCCCGCTCTTTTCTCACCGTGAACGCTGAGCCAATCGATAACACCAATCCAGTCATTGCCCTCTGCGCCGAAGCAATGCAGATCGAAGGCACCGGCGCGGAAGCCAAGCGCCTGGTGGAGCGTGCGTGGGATCTCCGTCGCGACGACTACGACGCGGCCATCGTTGCCCACTTCCTCGCAAGACATCAACCCACCGCGTCCGACACACTCCACTGGAACACCCTCGCCGTCCACCACGCCGAGTCGGTTTCGGACGGCCGTGCCGAGCAGTTCATGGCGTCACTCTACCTGAACCTCGCGGACTCCCAAGCAAATGTCGGCGATCTCACCTCCGCCGCCGCGAGCGCAGAACGCGCCACAAACCATCTCACGGCCGTCCCGGCAGGCGGCTACCATGATCTGATCGCATTCGGCCTCCGTCGGCTTACGGAACGCCTCATATCGTTAGGCAGCACCGCACGCCTTGCCTCACTCGTCACCCGCCACTCATCAAGCACATGAATATCGCAAATCAGGTCGACTTCCTCCTCGACTACACCGATTGGGACCGCGCACAGTGGGAAGCCTGGTTCCGCTCCGAAGGTCCCGAAGCACTCGCCGTCGGACTTGGCGCCAACGCCGATGGCCGCATGCGCAATGTCGGCGAGCTGGTTCGACACATCTTCTCCGCCGAGCAGAGGTTCGTCGAGCGCATTCAGGAGCTGCCGCTGAGCGAGGCGAGCACCGTCCCGGCCGATAGCATCGAATCCCTCTTCACCCTTGGCAGACAAACACGCGCCCGCATGCGTCAACTGCTCCGCGATTTTCCCGAAGACAAGTGGGACACGCCGCGTGAGCTCACATTCGGACCGCACACGCGCACCATCACCCCGCGCACGATGGCCGTGCAAGCCGTGACGCACGAGATCCGTCACTGGGCGCAGATCGCGTCCTATCTCCGCATGGAAGGCCGTCGCACAGGCCCGCACGACTTCCTCATCAGCGGCGTCTTCGAAAAGAATCTGGCGCCCGCCTAACTTTCATCCTGGGGGGCGAAGCGACGAAGGATCACAAGCCGGAGACCACTCCGATCCCGATTCGTCCTTGGGCGGTACCCACCAACCTCCAATGCCTATCCGATCCGAACGCATCGTCCCCAAGATCCTCTTCGCTGGCTACGTCGCGCTCTTCATCTGGGCCGCGATCAAGCCTTACGACCGCGCCGACTGGTGGGCCGAGAACATCCCGATTGTCGCCGTCGTCGCAACGTTGGTGGTGTTCTACGTCCGCGGCGTTAGGTTCTCCCCGCTCGCGTACCTGTTCATGGCCGTGCTTCCCTATTTGCACACCATCGGCGGCCACTACACCTTCGAGCGCGTCCCCTTCGATTGGTTCGATCGCCTCTTCGGCTTCAGTCGCAACATGTATGATCGCGTCGCCCACTTCTCGGTCGGCTTCTATGCTTTCGGCATCCTCGAGTACTTGCTCGGAAGACGGAAGATGAGTCGCCCACTCGCCTGCTTCTTCGCGATCTTCGCGATCGGGTTCGTGGCGATGTCGTACGAGCTGATCGAGTGGCTCTACGCCGCCTACGGCGGCAACGCCTCGGCCGGCGCAAACTTTCTCGGCAGCCAAGGTGACGTTTGGGACGCCCAAAAGGATATGCTAATGGACACCCTCGGTGGCATCACGACGGTATTGCTCTACCTTGTCCTCCGACGATCCCATAAGATCACAACCGCCGAGCAACACCAACGGATCGTCGCCTAACGACCATCTGTCATCCTGAGGAGCGATGAGGGCCTGCCCTGAGGAGCGTCAGCGACGAAGGGACGAAGGATCTGCTTTTCGTCGCTAACCCGCCAATGAAGCACACGCTGACCACATCGGCACTTCTTCTCACAGTCGCCTGTTCCGGCAGCTTGTCCACGCCCTCTCCCAACACCGGCGCGCAAACAAATCTGCTCGGCACCTGGACCGTGGAATTCCGTCTCGACAGCGTGCGCTCACAGGGCTGGCAGGCCGGCTCGTTTGCCACGACGCGCGGCACACTACAGCTCACCGATTCGACATCGCCTAACGTCTTCCACTCGCAAATCGACGTCGCGTTCGATGCCCTGCTCGGCCGCCCGATGTCGTGCTTCAGTCCCCGACCGACGACGACAGGCGTCTCTCGCGAGGGCGATCGCGTCTCCCTGAGCTTCACGCCCAACGCTGCCGATTGCGGGTTCGGTGCATCCGGTCTGTTTCGCGGAGATTCCATCGTCGGTACCTGGGACGAAACCTCTTTTGTGGGGCCTGTCGTCACGGGCCGCTTTCGGATGGTGCGCGTCAAGCAGTGAAGAAGACCGTCCTTGTCTACGGCCTCCTCGGCGGCGCCCTCATCGCGCTTCTCAAGCTCGTCGAGTACCGCTACCTCGTCGTCGAGCATTCCATAGAGATCTACGGCGGCATCGTTGCCGCGCTCTTCGCGACGCTCGGCATCTGGCTCGGCATCAAGCTCACGCGTCCCAAAGAGCTCGTCGTCGTCAAAGAGGTGCCAGTCCGTGTCGAGGTGCCTGTACCCGTGCGGATGACGGGTCCGTTTGTCGTCGATATCGCGCGTCAGGAGCAGCTCGGCATCACCGCCCGGGAGCTCGAGATCCTCGGCGCCATCGCGGATGGCCTCAGCACCCGCGAGATCGCCGAGAAGCTCTTCGTCTCAGAGAACACCGTGAAGACGCATGCGAGCCGATTGTTCGAGAAGCTCGGCGCCAGACGGCGGACCCAGGCAGTTCAGATCGGGAAAGACGCTGGACTCATCCCCTGAAAGGGTGATTTTCGTGGCGAACGGGCAAAATCACCCGTTCGTGTGACGCGCGACCGCCCATCGCGGCCTAACGTGCCCGCCGTTCCGAGGACAGAATCCACCACTCGCGTCGGGAGCCAATACAATGAAGAAAATCATCTGGACGTTCGGCCTGATCTCGGGCGCCATCCTCTCCCTGATGATGGTCGTCGCGATCCCATTCTCGGACAAGATCGGCTACGACAAGGGGTTGGTCATCGGCTACACGACGATGGTCCTCTCCTTCCTCCTCGTCTATTTCGGGATCCGCTCCTACCGCGACAACGTCGGCCGCGGCGTCGTGAGCTTCGGCCGCGCCCTCGCCGTGGGCCTGGGGATTGTCCTCATCTCTTCCGCCTGCTACGTGGCGACGTGGGAGGTGTTGTACTTCAAGTTCACGCCAGACCACTTACAGAAGTACAACGAGTACATCATCGAGCAGGAACGCCAGAAAGGCGCGAGCGAAGCCGCGATTCAGCAAAAGATCGCCGAGCAGCGCCAGTTCACGGAGCGCTACGATCATGTGCTGTTCAATTCCGCGATCACGTTCCTCGAGCCATTGCCGGTGGGTGTAGTCATCGCCTTGGTGTCAGCAGGAGTCTTGCGACGCAAGCGCAGAGAAGAGGACGCGGCACAGCTGGTTGCATCTGTCGTTTGAGCTTTGGCTAAAGCCCGGCTGTCATCCTGAAGCCTGCCTGTCATCCTGAAGCCTGCCTGTCATCCTGAAGCCTGCCTGTCATCCTGAGCGGAGCGAAGGATCTGCTTTTCCCATAGCACGAAAAGCGTCGCCCTTTGCAATTGTCTGCGTTTGTCAGCGAATCAAAATTGACAGCCAGCGGCCCCACCAATAGCGTAGCCGCATGCATCCAATGTTCCTCCCGGAGGTCGAAGCCTTCCCCGCCTCCGGTGCCCGCGCTGAGATGTTCGCCCGCATGCGGTCTTCGGGCTTCCCCATCCCGCAGATCCAGCACCTCTTCGCCTTCAAACCCGACCGCACCGACCACCTCGCCCGCTTCACCCACGGCGTCATGCGCGGTCCGTCCCCGCTCTCCGCGGGGCACCGCGAGCTCATAGCCGCCTTCACGTCCCGCCGCAACGACTGCCTGTTTTGAATTGGCTCCCACGCCGCGGTCGCGGCGGAGCTGTTAGGCAGTGGTGAGCTCGTCTCGGCGGTCCTCGAGGATTACACCACCGCTCCCATTTCCGAGGCGGAGCGCGCGCTTTTTGCGTTGATAGCAAAGGTCGTCGAGGACTCGACGTCGATCACGGCGAACGATCTCGCGACGGCGCGCGCGGCAGGTTGGACCGACGAAGCGCTCTACGACGCGATCACCGTTTGCGCGTTATTCCAGTTCTACAACACCTGGATCGACGCCACTGGTGTGAGCGACATGCCCGCGTTCGCGTACGACATGTCCGGCAAGCGCCTGGCCGAGTTTGGCTATGCCTACGCCGAGGACGCGAAGCCTAACGAGAACGCAGCGCGCGAGAAGGAGCTGTCGCATCAGACAGCGTCGTCGACGAGCGGGAGATAATACACGTTGGTTTCCTCGAATGATGGCGTGCCACTCCCGCACGATTATCAGTGCATCGTCGACGACGCCGCGCGCCTTCTGATATACGTGGCCGAAGCGTTGCGTGAGGTGGCGGACGCCGACCATGAGAAGCCCGAGCTCTGGCTGAACGTGCGCGAGCTCACTGGCCTCGGACAACGTTTGTGCTCGACGGAAGAATGGGAGTGGCGGCGCGGCTTCGGTGCGAGTTGGATCGTGGGCCAGGACTTTGGTGTGTTGGACGAGCTGATGTCCCTCCACGCACCGTACATGACCGTGATCACGCCGCTCACGGAAGACCAGATGGCGATTCTCGAGCGGGCGCGATGTTTTCTTCAGAGTTATCACGACCGCGTGTTCGTTCGCGAGGACCAGGAGCCTGGCGCCTAACGAGGCAGAACGAGCACTCGCTCCGCTGCTCGGCCTTCCGATCTGGAGCGCCGGCCGAGCAGCCGACATGCTCTGGCTCCATTTCGGCGATAAGCGTCCGGCACTAACGCAGCGCGCACCCGATCGCGAGGTCGGCGACTACGCGCTGCACGTGCTCTGCCCATGGCGCATCTCGCGCGCCGGCGTGATCACCGGCCGCAGCGACATCTACGTCCCCATCGATCCCGACCTCGACGACATGGACTTTCGGTGGGACCGCCCCGGCCAATCCATCGTCGACGTGCAGCTCGCACGGTGGATCAACACCCACGCCACAAAACCGCTCGAAGTCCAGGAAATCCAAGTCGACCGCTGCGCCGGCTTCACCTTGAACCTCACCGACGACAACGCGTTCGAGGTCTTTCCAGACGCCTTCTCCATGCCGAACGCCATCCGCGAGCAATGGCGCCTCCTGAGACCCGCGACCGCTGAGCCGCATTTCGTGGTGAGTGCCGGGTGAGGCGTGGCGCGTGGCGCGTG
>JBJMNO010000005.1:0-190056 GCA_045804225.1 Gemmatimonadaceae bacterium | reverse complement strand
CGCCGACCAGTAACCAGCACCCGTCACGACTTGCGGTACGCCGACACCGGACGAGTTCTTGAAGCCGTTGCGGCTCACCAGCGTGGCGCCATCTGTGTAGTACGTCGAATCCGAGAAGAACGCTTCCTCAGCCGTCACGAGGTTGCGAAGGTCGGACTTCATGGCGGTCACGTACGCCTTCGACTTCGTGTTGGCAAACTTCGGGATCGCGATCGCGGCCAAGATGCCGATGATGACGACCACGATCAGCAGCTCGATGAGCGTAAAGCCCTTACGGGCGCGCAGCATGGTGGACATGGGAGAAATGCTCCGGGGGAAGTCGGGAGGGAAAGTGCCGTGGGACGGCACCAGTACGGCGAACCATTTAAGCAACGCGCGGACCGAAGGGGGCCCCATTCAAAAAACATTGGGTGCCAACGAGATAGTTCTCGCCCGGCTTTTTTGTACCGGCTAACTGCTCACGCGGATTGCGCGCGCGCCTCGCAAAATGCGTGACTCGCTGTCCGCGCTCAGCGCGACGATGACGCAGCTGCGTAGCGGCTTGCGATGCGCGCGGTCTCGAGATGAATGCGCACCGTGTCGCCGAGATCCCGGCCATAGCCTCCGGCGATAGTGATCGCGACTGGTAACCCCACTTCGCGGCAGAGATCGATGACGATCGCGTCTCGCCGCGCCAATCCGTCGAAGGTGAGGCCCAGTCGACCAAGAGCATCACCTTCGTGGGGATCGGCACCAGCGAGGTAAATGACGAGGTCTGGCTGGGATCGCGCGAGTATATCTGGCAGATGTTCCGCAAGCAGCATCAGATACAAATCATCATCCGCCCCGTCAGGTAGCTCGATGTCGAGTGAACCCGGCACCTTGTGAAATGGGTAGTTCTTTCCTCCGTGCATGCTGAACGTGAAGACGCTTTCGTCGGCAGCGAAGATTGCGTTCGTCCCGTTGCCCTGA
Organism: Gemmatimonadaceae bacterium; assembly: GCA_045804225.1. GTDB lineage: Bacteria > Gemmatimonadota > Gemmatimonadetes > Gemmatimonadales > Gemmatimonadaceae > AG2. The sequence continues at coordinate 189,105 of JBJMNO010000005.1, read as the reverse complement.
TGCACGTCCAGATCGACGATCGCCGCACGGCGGATGCGCCCGGACCGTTGTAGCAATCGCACGGCGACGGCGACGTCATTAAACACGCAGAACCCTTCGCCGTGGCTGGGGAAGGCGTGATGAGTGCCGCCGGCGAGATTCATCGCCACTCCATGCGCGAGCGCGGCGACGGCCGCTTCGCACGTTCCGCCGACGGCCCGTAGCGACCGTTCGACGAGTGCGGGAGACCAAGGGAAGCCGAGCCGTCGCAACTCGCTCGCTGTCAGTCCGCCACCGCAGAAGCGGCTCACATAGTCCGTCGTATGGACAAGGAGGAGGCTCTCGCGTGTGGCGCGCGCCGGCTCCAACAAGGCCTCGGGCGGCACGATTCCCTCGATTAAAACTTGCTCACGCAGTCGCTCGTACTTCGCGATCGGAAAGCGATGGCCTTCCGGAAGAGGAAACGTGTACCGCGCGCTCGACCAGAGTTGAAACATGCCCGCCGCGATGTCCCGGATTGCTCAGCCGCGCTTACCGAGATGGACGGTGAGTTGCTTTCGGTCGCCCTTTCGGAGCACGACTACCGACACCGCATCACCGGGCTTGTGGGAGTACAGCGCGTCGGAGAAGTCGTAGAGATCCTTCACCGCGCGCCCGCCGAATTCGACGATGACGTCGCCAGCGACGAGTCCGGCCTGCTCGGCAGGACTGCCCGTCCGCACTCCCGTTAGGCGGAGCCCACCGTTGCCGTTGCTCATATCGGGGATGGAGCCCAGATAGACGTCGGAGCCTTGCCCTGATCCCGCGATGGGTGTCGGCGCGGCGCGACGCACGAAGGTCAATCGTGATGGCCGATTGGCGATGCCGCGGATGGCCGCCTCGGCGACATCGACGACATGTGCCTCCCCGTTTGCGTTGATCTTGCCCACGACGTCGCCCGCGCGGTGATAGTCCTCGTGCAGGTCGGTGAAAAAATGGAGGACGGGAACGTTCCGCGCGTAAAACGAGCTGTGGTCAGATGGCCCGTAGCCGTCTCCGAGCGCAGTGATGCGAAGCGGATCGCGCCAGGGGACGCGCGACGACGTTGACCTTGCCGTCACGGCTTGGTTTGCGCTGTCGAGGAGCGCCGGGAGCTCGTTGGCGGTCGCGACGCCGTAGACGATGAGCTTATCGTCCCGCAAGCGGCCGATCATGTCGAAGTTGACCATCGCCACGGCGCTGTCGAGCGGGAACGGACTATTCGTTACGAAATATTCGGAACCCAGTAGTCCCATTTCCTCGCCGCTGAACGCGACGAACAGAAGCGATCGTTTGGTGGGCGCGGCGCTGAAGAGACGCGCGAGCTCGAGCACCGCGGCAGTGCCCGATGCGTTGTCGTCGGCACCGTGTCGAATGACGTTCTTACTGTCGGGGTCGAGGGCACCCTCGGAAGATCGACCGAGATGATCGAAGTGTGCCCCGACGACGACAAACTCACCGCGAAGCAGCGGATCATTTCCAGGCAGCAGTCCTACGACATTCTGTGTGGCGAGAGCGCGCGGCTTCTCATTATGTGCCGGCAGAGGGTGGGCAACAAAATGCTGCGCGTAGGAGCTGTCGACGCGTCTCAGGCCGATCGCGGCGAAACGGCGCGCGATGTACGCGGCGGCGGAGTCGTTGCCGGGCGTGCCCGTGCCACGTCCCTCGAGAGCGTCGCTCGCGAGATAAGCAATATCGGCGTAGATCACGCGCGAATCAGCCCGACCAGGTGTCGCCGTGACGTCGGCTCCGTCGCGCGGCATCGGCGTCGCCGCGCTGGCGCACCCCTGGAGGATGAGGCTGAGCAAAAGCCCTTGGACCCCCAACATCCTCGCGCGTCGCACCCGGGTGGAGAGATCGCGTAGAAACATCCTATTCATCTAACTCCGGTGCGAGGCGATTGGGAGCCAAGTTACGCGTGGAACCTGGCAACTGGTACTGTGCGCTGGCCAAGCTCGCAATGGTCCATTCGACGGGTGGCGTGATGCGGTCGCGGTGAGCCGTGACGGTAGGATGTCACTCCGCGTCTGCTGGGGGTCCGGGCGTGTAGGGCGCAGCGTACGCCCGGGCTGATGTTGCCGCTCGAATCAGGTGCCGACGCCTCTGTGAATCCTGCCATCGTTTTTGCCTGCCAATACGCCCGCCTCGTTTGGCTTCTGCTCCACGACCCGAAAAACGTCGAAGAGCAGAAGGATGCGTTGCGTGCAGCCATGGCTGTGATCGGCCAAGGCATGGTGACGGTCGCACGTCGCGGCAGCCGGGTCTTCGCAAACGGCAAGTCATTGCCGGATACGCTGGCCGCCGGCCCGGAGCTCGGCGCGCAGATGATGGCGCACGGCGTGATGGTAATCGAGATCGCGCCAACCTCGCCGCCAGCCGACCTACTCGGCACGGCGCGCATCCTGTCGACATCGGGATCGCGCGGCGACAAGGGCAAGAGAGCGAAGGAGCTCATCGATGCGCTCAAGGCTCCCTCGATGAAGTTCGCGTTCGAGGACGCGTCGCTCGGTCCAAGGCTCGATCCCAAACTCGCGGATCCAACGCCGTTGCCCGGCCGAATGCTGGCCGCTGCGCCGGCGAAGGGAGTGGCAACGCCCCATCAGGGCATGGCGTTCGTCGAGAATCGGGAGATGTGGCACCAATTCCGTGCTGTCCACGTTCCAGTCGAAGACTGCGACGAACTGTTCGCTCAGCTGGACAAGACCGATCAGCCTAACGAGCAGGGTCAGGTCCTGGACGAGCTCTCGACGTTGGCGGAGCATGCCTCGCGTGACGGTCGCACGCACGTGGTAGCGGCCATCTTCATTGGCATGGTGCAGCGCGAGAGCAACGGGAACTCGGAAAGTCGCCGCCAGGCATGCACGATGGCGTTGCGCCGTCTCCTGCGGCCAGCGCTCCTCCGTGGCATCGCGCAACTGCTCCCCCGCAAGCGCGAGATCGCCGCCGAGCTGGAATCGGTACTGTCACGCGCCGGCGCGGAGGGTGCCGACGCCGTGATTGAAGTGCTCACGGAAGAGTCTTCGGCGTCGGACCGACATGTCTATCTCGACATCCTTCCCCGGCTCCAGACGGGCGTCCCGACGCTCGTGCACATGCTTGGCGACACGCGCTGGTTCGTCGTCCGTAATGCCGCTGACTTGCTAGGCGAGATGCACGTGAGGTCGGCGGAACCCGCCTTGCTGCCATTGCTCCAGCATGTCGACGACCGCGTGCGCAAGTCGGCCGCAAACGCGTTGATCAATCTTGGAACGACGCTCGGATTCCGCGCGGTGTGTGAGATGCTGCAAGCGGAGTCGCCGAAGACGCGTGTGCATGCGGCGATGGCGCTTGCGTCGCGCCGCGACGAGAAGAGCACCGCGCAGTTGCGTACGGTCCTCGAAGACGAGCCAGACACCGAGGTGCAGCTCGCGCTGCTTGGAGCGTTAGGCAAGATCGCGACGCCGGCGGCAGTGGAGCAGCTGATTCGCGCGTCGGAGCCGAAGCGACGGCTGCTCGAGCGCAAGCCGAACTCGTTCCGTATCGCGGCGATTCAGGCGCTTGCCGAGGCGAAGACCCCGGCCGCCATCGCGGCGATCGCGGTGTTGCGCGAGGACAAGGAGCGTGAGGTTCGAGAGGCCGCCGCAAGGGCATACCAGCACGCTTCGCGCAGCTGACGCTTTTGCTGGCGCGGCGCGCCGGGCAGTCGCTACCTCGCTGTAAAGTCGATCTTGGCTCCGACCGCCCGGCACGTCTCGGCAAGGAGCGCGGCCGTCTTGTCGACGTCATCCAGGCTGATCATTTCGTTAGGCGAGTGCATGTAGCGGTTCGGCACTGAGATGAGCGCGGTGGCGACGCCCTCGCGAGCGATGTGAATCGCGTCCGCGTTGGTAGACGTGTCGCGACCGACCGCGTGCACGGAGTACGGGATCTTCTTCGCCTTCGCCGTGTCCCGAATCAAGTCGAAGACCACGGGTGAGATCAGCGCGCCCCGACTCACGACGGGCCCGGAGCCCATCTTGTGCTCCCCGAGCTCCTTCTTCTCGAGGTTGGGATGATCCGTGGCGAAGGTGACGTCAACGACGATCGCCATCTGCGGATTGATGCAATGCGCGCACACGAGTGCACCGCCCCCATGCCAGGCGATCTCTTCCTGAACTGTTGCCGCCGCCACGACGCGCGCCGCGCCCGGGCTCTCGGCGTACCGACGGAGAGCCTCGAGAACGACAAAGGCGCCGATGCGGTTGTCGATGGAGCGTGAGACTAGGCGCCCATTTGGAAAATCGATGCTCTTCGAATCGATGACGCCGGCATCGCCAATCGAGAGTCGCTCTTCCACTTCGGCTCGATTCGCGGCCCCGATATCGACCCACAGATCGGTCATCTTCGAGGCGTGCTCGCGATCGCTGTTCTTCATCAGGTGGATTGGCTTCTTCCCAACCACTCCAACCACGTCCCCCGATCTTCCGAGAAAGCGAATCCGCTGCCCGACAAGTACCTGCGAATCCCAGCCACCGATGGGCGAGATGTAGATGAACCCGTCATCGTCGATGTACTGAACGATGAGGCCGATCTCGTCGAGGTGCCCATCGAGCATGATCGTCGGCGAGCCCTGCGGATTCACTTCGGCCATGCAATTGCCGGCGACGTCCGTGCTCACGTGCTTGGTGAAGCGAGCTGCCTCTTCCCGCCAAATGCGGCCTGCAGCCGCCTCGTAGCCAGATGGACCGGGCGTGTCCAACAACCGCTTCAAGAATGTGATCGAGGACGGATTCAACATGCTCGTTCTGCGAGGTGTGAAGCGTGCAGCCTGACTACTGCGACGGTACCGTCAGAGGACGAAACGCATGGGCCATCGGAAACTCAAACCCGAAAAGGGCGAGTTGGCAACGGCCTACGACGGCTATCGACCGCGAGCCGCGTCCGGCGGAAAGGTTTCGTAGACTATCAAGTGGCGGAGCTTAGCGTCCCGGCATGTCGTCCGAGGCTACAAGACGCTGCGAGACGTGCCCTTTTCTTCCCGGACCGGGAACGCCCAGAAGCTCAACGCCAGGATTACGAGACCGGCGATATACCACCGAAGATCTTCGGTGAGGCCGTAATACAGGATCCCGAACCACGCGAGCATTTGACCGAGCAGCCAACCACTGAGGCTCTCGGGAATGCGGAGTTGAGCACGGCGACGCTGCGCGAAGCGACTGTTGTAGAAGCGCATGTCGACCATCTGCACGAGCGCGTAGAGCCAGCTGAGAACACCAACGCCGCGGAGCTTGAAGATGAAATGAGAATCGCGGACGGTCGCGGGTCCAAGGGTGTGGAAAACGAAAACGATCAGCCCGAAAAACAGGGTGAGACCGAGCAGCACCGAACGCAAATGCGCCAAGCGCTCTGGAGTGAGCCAGTCATACCGGTCCGATACATCGTTCGAAGGGCCGAGACCGGCTATCGGTGGAACCATGGAAACCCCTGACCCTCTAAAGACGAGCGCTCGACCTGTTGGAACGGCAGGCTCTTCAATGCGCTCAAAATGACTTTTGGGCGCTAGAATGGCGTACCTGCGCAATAATATATGATGGGTCGCGCGCGCCGCTATGTACCAGGGATTCGCGTCCAGATGAGTACGACGCCGCAAATGGTAGTGCCTTCTCTCGTATTGAATTGCGGCGGTACCGTCGATGCTCCGGAGTAGATCTCGATCCCCTCGACATCCTGCGGCACGATGTCGTCGATGTTGAGGTTCCACGCCTTGACGCCGTCGACCCAGTATTGCGGCGGGCAGTCGCGCGCGCCCTGTGCGCGACTGAACCGCAGCGTCGCCTGACTGCCACCACGCAGCGGGACAAGGCGCGCGCCGGGAATCATGCGCATCATGTCGCTGAGGTTCATTGGGTTGCGCTTCTCGATCTGCTCACGCGTCACGAAGTGACCGAACCCGCGGGAGCTCCGATCGTAGAAATCGCTCAGCACCTGACGACGTCGCGTCGCCTCCTCGACCGTCATGCCCTCGATCTCGGTGGCATAGGGCTCGAGGACTACTGCGAGCGCCAGCGTGGTTCCGTCGGTGATGTCGGCGTCGATGGACTTCGGCGAGAAGCCGAGGCGGCGGAAGTGCAGCTGTCGCTTACCAGAGGGAATGTTCGCGAAGCGAAAAACACCGAGACTATCGGAGTAGACGGCACTTCGCATCTGCAGCAGCACGACTTCGACGCCGGGGACGGGAACCCCGGCGGAATCCTTGATTGTGCCACGAATCGCACCCACGGACTGCGCGAACGCCGGCCATGCGACGGCCGATAGCAGCAGCACAGGAACAGAACGCCGGACGCATGAGCGCAACGCCGCCGTCCGTGGGCACGATGTAAACATGGAACTCTCCGCTGGCGTGCCTTACGAGCGAGGCAGCGCCGATTCCCGTTGGGGCAATTGGCGTGCGCGCGGCTCGAAGAGCACGCGCGACGCCAGTCGGGACCGCCAGTCGCTCGGCGCTGGCGATCCAGTTTTCATATACTCGAGCTTAACGTCGTTCGTTCGGCCCATTAGGCCAACCAAAACCAATATGAAGCCTGCAGGCCTGCTTCCGCTACGCGGACCCCGCCTCTTTGGGTTTAGTTGTTAGGCCAAGGGGACGAACCGGCGCCCAGCGCCGCCAGGCGAGCGCGATAAGGCCCGCGAGAATGCCTAACGGGAAGATGACGCCGAGCGCGGCGATGACACCCGAGGTGACACCGATGACGTTTCGCCACGATTGTATGAACGCGTCGCGGATCGGATGAGCGCCGGGCCGGTCCGCAATGATCGGGTATGGCTCGTGAACGCCAATGGCGAGCGTGCTGACTGAAGCGCGGTTGCGCAGATAGCGCATCCGTCCCTCATAGCGCTCGATCTCTTCCCGCACGCGCGCGAGCTCGCGTTCGACCGTGAGGACATCCGAGAGCTTGCCCGTACGATTTGCAAGCAGCTGGATGAGGCGCTGCTCGAGACGACGTGCGTTGGCGACTCGCGCTTCGACATCGACGTACTCCTCGCCAACGTCTTGAACGCTGACATTCACCGTCTCGACCTTCCCAATCGGAGCCAGTTGGTTCACCGCCTCGTCAAAATGCTCGGAGGGGATGCGCAGCTCCAACGACGCGGCGCGGGTTTGCTGGCGTCCACCTTCCATGGAGGTATTCGCAATGACGGCGCCGGTGCGACGCGCCACCTCGCGAATGCGTGCAATGCCGATCTCGAGTGAGTCGACTTGCAATGAGGCTTGGCCGGTGCGAACTAGCATACTGCCCGGCGTAGGCTCCTGCGCGACGGGCTCCGATGCCGCGCTTGTCTGAACATTTTCGAGACGATTTGCCACTCCGCTCGAAGCCGCGACTCCGCCTATGACGCCACGTTTCGCCACCAAACCGCGGCGGGCCGGCGAGAGCTCCGCGGCAGACGATGTGTCGGCGAGGTGGGCATCAGCAGGAAGCGGGGCGGCCGAGGACCCGATGACGGCACCTTGGTCGTTGACAGCACCATGGGTGGAGCGGGTGTCGCCGCACGCAAGCATTGAAAGGACAGTGCCGGTGAGAAGAAGGGGGACGCGCATGCGGGCAGACATCGCTTCCTCGATGATTCGGAGCAGCCGTCGGGCCGAGGAATCGCACGGCGCTCGATCATGATCAGGACCTCGACCTACGAGGAGACGTTCAGCGCGCCGGAACTTGCACACGATTCACGGCCGGTCGGGCATTCCTGCAATTCAGCGTTCAATGCTCAGTAGTTTTTCATCTAACGGTCTTCGGGAGCTCCATGCTAGGCATCCGCGTCGTTGGGCCATTGGCGATGGTCTGTGCCGCTCTGACGTCCATGCAGGCACAGTCGGCGGCAGGGGTTCGGCCGACGACGTCGGCGGAAATTCGCGATATCCGCTATGACGTGACGTTCGATCACACGACCGCTCCGCTCCGACTCCTGAAAGTTGCCACGACATTTTCGGTGACAGGGACCGGTCCGGTGCTGCTCTCCCTGCCGGAATGGACCCCAGGCGCGTACGAGATCAGCAACTTTGCACGCTGGGTCATGGACTTCAGTGCCACGGGCGACGGCAGGCTGCTTTCGTGGAGCAAGCAGGACTATGATACCTGGCGCGTGGATGCCGCCGGTGCGAGGAGCGTGACGGTCAGCTTCAGCTATGCCGCCGACACGCTGGACAATGCAATGGCGTGGTCGCGGCGAGACTTCCTCCTCTTCAACGGCACGAACGTCTTTCTGTATCCCGAAGGACGATCGCTCGACTATCCAGCCGTCGTGACCCTGCATACCGACGCTGATTGGCACGTCGCGACGGGAATGCGCGCCGAAGGGACGAACAGCTATCGGGCGACCAACTATCACGACCTCGTCGACATGCCGTTTTTCGTGGGACGCTTTGACCTGGACAGCGCCCAGATCTCGGGGAAGTGGGTACGATATGCCACGTACCCGCAGGGCAGCGTGAGCGGAGCGGCGCGCCTAACGGCTTGGGATCAGCTGAAGAAGGTGATTCCGGCCGAAATAGCGGTTTTTGGTGAGACGCCATGGGAGAACTACACGGTGATGCAGATCGCCGACTCGACGTATCAGGGAGCGAGTGGATTGGAGCATCAAAGCTCGCACGTCGACGTCGTGACGCCGCAAGCAATCGGTAGCCAGTTCCAGCCATCGCTTTACGCGCACGAGATCTTTCACTCGTGGAACGTGAAGCGGCTCCGGCCAGCCGACATGTGGCCATACGTCTACGATCGTGCCCAGCCGACGCCATGGCTCTGGGTCAGCGAGGGAGTCACCGACTACTATGCGGACTTGGCCGAGGTGCGGGGCGGGGTGATCGATCAGAACGGCTTTTACGCCGCGACCGCGGCGAAGATGCGTGAAGTGAGCGACACGCGTCCAGTATCGCTCGACGATGCCTCGATCGATACGTGGATCCATCCCATCGACGGCACGCAGTACACCTATTACGCAAAGGGATCGCTCGCCGGACTGCTGCTCGACATCATGATTCGCGATGCAACCGACAATCGACAGTCGCTCGACGACGCAATGAGAGCTCTTTACACGAGTACCTACAAGGCAGGGCGTGGCTTTACGGCAAGCGATTGGTGGTCGGCGGTGAGCGGAGCGGCCGGCGGCCGCTCGTTCACCGATTTCGCCGCTCAATACGTGGAAGGCCGCGCGGAGTATCCCTGGGATCGCATCCTGCCCTTGGCAGGCCTGCGCGCGACCCGACCGAATTCGCCGCGACTCGGCGTTTATACCGTGGTGGACTCGTCCGGCGTGCTCGTCACGCGCGTTGAGGAGAACAGCTCAGCGGCCGCGGCGGGGGTGAGAGAAGGGGACTATCTCCTCACCGTCGGCGACATCTCGGTGATGGACGAGCAATTTGGAGACCGTTTTCGCGCCAAGTTCGGCAGCGCCGTGGAAGGCTCACCGATCTCCGTACAAGTTCGTCGCGGCGGGGCGAACATGACACTCAACGGCAAACTGCGATTTGCGCCCGGCGACGTGGTGCTCGGTGAAGATCCGCGGGCAACACCGAAAGCGGTCCGGATCCGCAATGGAATCTTGCGGGGCAGAGAGGGCTAACGAATTGCCACCGGGGAGTCAGCTGCGATCGAGCTCCTTCGCGTAACCCGCGAGGTTGCTTCCGTCCGGTAGCGCGGCTTTCACGAGCTTCATCACCGTGCTCAGAGCTTCGTCATCGTCAATGGGGATCGTGATGCCGTTCACACGACGCTGCAACGTATTCAGCGGGATCTGGTTCGACGAGGCGACGAGCAACAGGTAGCCGATCGGGCTTGCGCCCGGACCTGGCTCGCCGCGGAAGCTAGTGAAGCGCCCGCTGTCGCCGCGAGCACGCATTGTCGTATCGCGACGCATCGTGTCTTGCCGAACGCGTGGTGGCTGACCCCCGCGGCCGTTACCCTGCTGCCGACGCATCGATGCAAGCATGCTATCGCGATTGAACGCTGCTTCCGCGAAGTGCACGGGAATGGTGTGCGTGCCGGCGTCGATGTGCGCATTCATCGCCGTGTCGCTCGGATAGACAATCACGGCGCCACGCCCAGGTACGACGAAGAGAGCGGCCACATATGCCGGTTGGGCGAGATTCACCGTCATCTCCGACGGCGTCTTCTGCTCTTTCGGCGTGGTGAAGCTCGGCGTGACCGATCCATAGTCACCAAGCTTCCGGATCTCTGGACCGCTCGCACAGGCTGCGGCACTTGCGACGAGAGCGATGAGAATTCGACGAAGCTGGATCATGCGTTGGATCGGTTCGGGTTTGGCGTAGCCGGGAGCGCCAGGAATTGGCACTGCGAGAATCTTACCATTTCCAGCGTTTTGGTGTTGGCTAAGGTCCTAGTGCTTGCGGCACATTGCGCTGCCGGAGATACTCGCCCCATCCCCTTTCGATTCCAGACACTTCAGGCATGCCTGCTCCCCATCTCCCCGCACGCCCGGCTCTCGCCATCGCGATCGCGGCGTCCTTCAGCATGATCGCCCAGACCGCATCCGCCCAGGCGACGTCGTCCAACCAAGCGGCAACCACCCCATCGATCTCGATCGGCGCACGGACGACGGGCTATGAGAAGCTCGACGGCTTCATTCCCATCTATCTCGACCCACGCCAAGGCAAGCTGCTGCTCGAGCTCCCGCGGGATTCCACACGGGCGTTATTCGTCGTCACGCAGGCAACGGGGTTAGGCTCGAACCCAATCGGCATCGATCGCGGCTCGGACGGCGCATCGCACGTCGTTCGGTTCGATCGCGATGGAGACCGAGTGCTGGTCGTTCTCGAGAACTGGGCATATCGCAGCTCGGCGGCGGGAAATGCGGCGCATCAGCGATCGGTGCAGGAGGCGTTTCCGCCGAGCACCGTGGCGGCGCTTCCCATCGTGGCGATGGAGGCGGGGCGATTGCTGGTGGACGCGGCCGATCTCGTGATGCGCGACTGGAATCGCGTCTCCGAGACACTCGCCTCGAGTCGCCAGGGCACGTACGCGGTGGCGCGCGACCGCTCGTCGATTTACCGGCAGTACACAAAGGCATTTCCAGAGAATACGGAAATCGACGTCGCGCTGACGTTCACGACGAATGGTACGCCCGGCGCGATTGTGGACCGCACCGTACCAGAGGGACATGCACTCACACTACGGCAACACCTGTCGCTGCTGCCGTTGCCTAACGACCGATACATCCCGCGCGCTTGGGACCCGCGCGTGGGCTATTTCGGAATCACCTTCAACGATTACGCACAGCCGATTCAGCTGCCGTTGCAGCAGCGATGGATTGCTCGGCATCGGCTCGAGCGGGTCAACCCAGCGGACCCGAATTCACCGATCAAGAATCCCATTCTCTATTACGTCGATCGTGGGATTCCCGAGCCGATGCGAAGTGCGACAGTCGAGGGGGTGCGCTGGTGGGAGCAGGCGTTCGATCGCGCGGGGCTGCGCGGCGGCTTCAAGGTGGAGTTGCTGCCGGAAGGCGTCGATCCGATGGACGCGCGGTACAATGTTGTGCAGTGGGAGAATCGAAACGAGCGTGGCTGGTCGGTGGGCGGCGCCGTAACGGATCCGCGCACGGGCGAGATCTTGAAAGGGATGGCCCGACTCGACTCGCATCGCGCGCGCACGGATTACAACCTGTATGCGGGGCTCATGGGTGCGGACGCGGCCGCGGCGGACACGGCGTTCGTTCTGGCTCGCGTTAGGCAGGTGAGCGCGCACGAGGTGGGCCACACGTTGGGCCTGGCGCACAACTACATCGCGTCAAGCTACGAGCGCGCCTCCGTTATGGATTATCCGCCGCCGCGCGTCTCCTTGCGGCCAGACGGTCACATCGACCTCAGCCAAGCGTACGGCGTCGGCCCGGGTCCCTATGACGTGTGGGCGATTCATTGGGGCTACGGCATCTTCCCAGCGTCCACCGAGGCAGATTCGCTGCGCACGATCGTCGACGACGGGTTGAAGCGGGGCTATCTCTTTCTTTCCGACGCCGATGCGCGGCCGGAGTACGGTTCCGATCCGCGCGTGAATCTCTGGGACGATCGCGAAACCGCGACGACGTTTCTCGAAAGCCAGATGGCGGTGCGACGCGTGGCGATCTCGCGCTTCGGCGAGCGCAACATTCGAGTCGGCGATCCAATCACGCTGCTGCAAGAACGGTTTGTGCCTGTCTACTTCATGCATCGGTTCGCGTTGAATGGCTTGACGAAGACGATAGGCGGAATGGAATACGCCAACGCCGTGCGCGGGGACAAGCAGCAGGCAACGCGTCCCATCGGTGCAGCGCAGCAGCGAGCCGCACTGAGCCTCTTGTTGGAAGCCCTCAAGCCATCGGAGCTCGCGATTCCAGATACGATCATCACCCTCCTGGCACCGGGCGCCACCAACGTGACGCCGCCCGTCGAGCTCTTTGGCAGTCGCACGCGCCCGGCCTTCGACGAGCTTGGCGCGGCGCGGACGCTCGCGCAGATGATCGTCGACGGCATCCTGCAGCGCGATCGGGCTGCGCGCCTTTCGCAGTTTGCTGCCCATGGCTCGTCACTCACGTTAGGCGGAGTGATCGACGCCTTGGTCGGTGGAACTTGGCGGGCGCCCACTCCAGCGACGGCGAAGCTCGCGGCCCTCGGCCGTGTCGCGCAGCGCGCCCTCGCGGACAGGCTCCTGTTGCTCGCCGCGGACTCCGAGGCGGCCCCAGAAGTACGGTCGATGGCTGACCTCAAGCTCGTAGAGCTGCGGCCGAGTGCCGCGCTCTGGTCGAAGCAGGCGACGCGGAGCGAGGAAGATCGCGCGCACTGGTTAGCGATCGCGAACGACTTCGGTGAATGGATCGATAAGCGGCAGCTACCGATTCTGACGCGGGCGCTTGTTGCGCCACCAGGTGATCCTTTTTGAGGTTCTTCGGGGAATTGGGGAACGACCTCGAGCGGTGATTCGCTTTCCGCGGAGTGCTAGACTCTCCAAGCACGCACGCTTTGAGGGCTGTCGGGACGCGAATGGCGCGAATGGCGTCGCCCCTCTGACCCTCGAGGGCGCCATGCAAGAGAGGCCATCAACTGGCTGAACTACGAAGCGACTTGCAACGGCCTGGAAAAAAGCAACAAAGAGCTGATAACAAAGACCCTCAACACCGTTGGATTCCAAGAAGAGCCTTTGTTGAGAGACCGACATTTCTCGTTAGGCTCGCCCTGCGACGTGACTGGCGTGACAGTGCCCGGCCGCCACGCGTCTATCGAGCATGACTCGCCAACGTCTCGGCCTCGGTGTGCTTGCCGGAATCCTCGCGGCCACCCTCGTATTGGCCGCGACTCGGCCGAACGCTCCCGGTATTTCCCTCGATGGGGTGACGTACATGAGCGCGGGCGACGCTCTCGTGCACACGGGCGAGTTACGGGTACCGTATAGCCGGTGGACGGATGCGGATAGCACCGCGGCGCTCTCCCATTGGGCGCCAGGTGTGCCCGTGCTGCTCGCGATCCCGCACGCGTTTGGCATTCCGATCTTTTCGGCCGCCCGTGGGATGTTGGTCCTCTCCGCTTTCCTAACGGTACTGGGATTGGTGCTGCTCACGCAGCGAGTAGCTGGAACGGCGGCAGCCGTGATCGTGGTGGCAGTGGTCGTTGCTTCGCCAGACTTGGCGCGGCTGCACACCAGCGTTTGGAGCGAGCCGCCCTTCCTCGTTTGCGTTGTCACTCTGCTCACCGCCATGGTGCTCGAGCCCGACAAGCCGCTCTTGCAGGGGCTGCTCGCGTCGTTCGGCGTTCTTCTTCGGTATGCTGGTGTCGCGCTCGCGGCGGCGGCTGCGCTCTGGGCTTTGCTTCGTCCAGGGCCGTGGCGCGGGCGCCTGCGTGCGGCATTCGTCGCCTCAGTGCCGAGCGTCGTCGCTCAACTCTGGTGGAGTTGGCGCACCGCCCAGGAGAGCGCGTCGATCCGACATTTCGGCGTAAACCACTTTGGACGCGTGATGTGGCTCCAAGCCTGGGACAGCCTCCGAAAGTGGCTGGCGCCAGCCCAACCGTTGCCCCGTCTGCTGCAAGTCGTGCTCGCGCTCGCAGTCGCTATTGCCGGCGTCACCCTCCTTTTCCTCGCGGTACACCGCGTTCGCGCGTCTGGCGAGCAGGTGCGACCGGCCGCAGGCACACCGGAAGCGAGGCTCTACGCCGCGGCGGCGCTCCTGGCGGTGTGCTACACCATCATCATCGTCACCGCGCGACTTTTCGCCGACCGTTGGATCTCCTTTGACGGCCGGATCTTCTCCCCGGTGATCCTGCTCGCCGAGACGGCGGTCGCCGTGGCGCTCGGCACGTGGTGGGCTCGCGCGGCCCGTGCGCCTCGCGTGATCGCGGCGGCCGCGGTTGCCGTGTGGTGCTCTGCGGGCCTAACGACGAGCGTGCGGGAAGCGAGTGAGGCCATGCGCGACGGCCTTTACATGACCTACGGCTATTGGCGCTACTCGTCGTTGCTCGACTGGGTGCGGCATGACGGCCAGCATGTGCCGATCTTCAGCAATTATCCGAGCGCCGTGTTCATGTACGCGCACCGTTCCGCGCGCGAGACGCCGAACCTCAGTGAGCGGACACGGACGCGTGAGTTCGGTGCGACGCTCGCCCGCACGGGTGGCGTGTTTGTCGCTTTCGACATGCCAAGCGTTTGGTTACTTCCGAACGAGCCGCTGGCGCACTCGCTGGCGTTGCGCGAGGTCGCGCGCTTTCCCGATGGGGTCGTGTGGGCGGCGTCCGAGAGCACACCGCGCTAGGCGCGGCAGGGCGGCGGAGACTGCTGGCCGCGGTGGGAGCGGTAGATAGCTTTCCGATGACGCTCTTTTCGCAAGGATTAGTCGATGCGCATCGCAAAGTTGGGTGTCGTTGGCGCGGGCACGATGGGAAGTGGGATCGCGGCGCTGGCGGCGTCGGCTGGAGTGCCGGTGGTTCTGCTCGATGTTCCGGGGCCGGACAACGACAAGAACTCAGTCGTTAGGCAGGGGCTGGAGCGAGCGAAGAAAGCGCGGCCCGCGGCCTTCATGGACGTCGATCGCGCAGCCCTGATCCAGATCGGCAATACTGTCGATGACCTCGCGCGGCTCGCCGAGTGCGACCTGATCATCGAAGCCATCATCGAACAGCCGGCACCGAAGCGCGAGCTGTACGCGCGGCTCGAGCCGCTGCTGCGCGATGACGTCATCATTGCAACCAACACGTCCGGCATCCCGATGCGCGTGCTTACCGAGGGGCGGTCGCAGACGTTCCGCTCGAATTTCCTCGGCATGCACTTCTTCAATCCGCCGCGCTACCTGCACCTCCTCGAAATCATACCCACGCCCGACACGCGTCGCGAAGCGATCAATGCGGCCCGTCGGGTGAGTGAACGCGTGCTGGGCAAAGGAATCGTCTTGGCGAAGGACGTTCCGGGCTTCGTCGCGAACAGACTCGGCGTTTACGGAATGGTGTTGGCGCTGGACATGATGCAGCGCTACGACTTCACGATCGACGAAGTCGACGTGCTCACCGGCCCCCTCCTCGCGCGCGCGAAGTCCGCGACGTTCAGAACAGGCGATCTCACTGGAATCGACGTTCTGCTCCATGTCACCGAGGGTCTCAGTCAGGCCACCGGCGAAGGGTTCGCGATGCCCGCGTGGGTGAAGCAGCTGGTGCAATCAGGCCGTGCGGGTGAGAAGACCAACGCAGGCTTTTACCGGCGCGTCGGCAAGGCTATCGAGACCCTCGATTGGAAGACGCTCAGCTACAGTCCACAGAGGAAGCCGGAGAACGGCGAGCTGGACCGCCTAACGAACCTGCCCTTGCCGGAGCGGTTCGCGGGAATTCGCGAGCTCGAGGGGCGCTACGGTGAGTTTGCACGCGAGTATCTGCTGCGCTTCTCGCACTACGTCCTGACCACTACGCCGCTCATCGCGTACGATCTCGTCAGCGTCGACCGCGCAATGGAATGGGGTTACGCCTGGGATGTTGGGCCATTCAAGCAGATGGACTTCCTGGGTATCGAGTTCCTGAAGAGTGGCTTCGCGCGCCTCGGTCTGCCGATCCCGGCCATGCTACAGGGCGTCGAGGGGTGTTTTTACCGAAAGGCTGGCGACGAGCAGAGATATCTCACGAACAGCGGCGGCTACGCTGCCGTGCCCGAGGTCCTCGGGACGATCCATCTGGCCTCTCAGAAGCGGTGGCGGCGTTTGCTGGAAGCGTCGTCGGACGCGAGCCTCATCGACGTAGGTGATGGCGTTGCCGTGCTCGAGTTCACGAGCAAGATGAACACACTCGGCGAAGGCGTACTTCGCATGTTGACCGAATCACTGGCCCGTGTGCAACGCGACCGTCTTACGGGATTGGTGATCGGCAACGACGATCCGCGGACATTCACGGCCGGCGCGGACCTTGGCTGGGTCATGCGGATGGCGAAGGATGGGCGATGGACGGAGTTGGAAGCGGCTGTGGAGCTCTTTCAGTCCTGTTCGATGAGCTTGCGCGCCGCGCCTTTCCCGGTGGTGGTCGCACCATTCGGACTGACGTTGGGCGGTGGCTGCGAGTTCGCGCTGCATGCGGACCGCGTCCAGGCTCACGCGGAGCTGTATATGGGGCTCGTCGAGGTGGGCGTCGGGCTCCTGCCGGCCGGGGGCGGAACGAAAGAGCTGCTGTTCCGCTTCACGAGCGAGCTGGCGCCGTACGAGGAGGCTGACCCATTCGAGGCCGTAAAGCGTGCGTTCAAGCTCATCGCCATGGCGGCGACGAGTACGAGTGCTCTCGAGGCTCGGAAGTTTGGCTTGTTACGCGCCGAAGACCGTATCACCATGAATCGCGATCAGCTCATCGCCGATGCAAAGGCGCGGGTGATCGATCTCGCGCCCGACTACGTGTCACCAGCCCCGCGGACGATTACGGCACTCGGCCGGGAGGCGTTAG
The DNA here is from genome assembly GCA_045804225.1 of Gemmatimonadaceae bacterium. Taxonomy (GTDB): domain Bacteria; phylum Gemmatimonadota; class Gemmatimonadetes; order Gemmatimonadales; family Gemmatimonadaceae; genus AG2. The sequence goes on along the minus strand of JBJMNO010000005.1, from coordinate 172,205 downwards.
GCAATCTACACTACGCGGCCTTCGCGATGCGCGAGGCAGGACAGATCACCGACTACGAGGTGCGTCTCGCGCACGAGATCGCGTACGTGTTGGCTGGCGGTGACGGCGGGCGACGGGTGGTGAGCGAGCAGGACATCCTCGATCTCGAGCGCGCTGCCTTCCTAAGGCTTTTGGGCAATAAGGAAACTCAGGAGCGCATTGAGAGCATGTTGAAGACAGGGAAGCCGTTGAGGAACTGAGCTGGTGCTGGGTGCTGGGTTCCGAACACCGAGCACTTAGAGCCAAGCGTCAAGCACCGTTTAAGGTGAGCACAATGAGCGAAATAAAAGAAGCGGTAATCGTTTCCGCTGTCCGTTCGGCGGTGGGTAAAGGAAAGAAGGATGGCGTGCTCGCCGACGTGCATCCCACGGAGATATCCGCCTGGGTCATGCGCTCGGCCGTGCAACAAGCTGGGGTCGATCCAACAACGATCGATGACATTTACTGGGGCTGCGCGATGCCGGAAGCGTCTCAGGGGCTCAATGTCGCGCGCCTCGCATCCTTGCGCGCGGGTTTTCCCGTGGAAGTGCCGTCCGCGACAATCAATCGATTCTGCTCATCCGGCCTACAGACCATCGCGCTCGCGGCGCAGCAGATCATGTGTGACATGGCAGATGTCGTCATCGCCGGCGGCGTCGAGATGATGAGCCAAGTGCCGATGTCCGGCTATCACACGCGACTCGCGCCCGAGCTCACGGAGTCGTACATCGGCATGGGCTTTACCGCCGAACGGGTCGCGGAGCGATGGAAGGTATCGCGAGAGGATCAGGACCGCTGGGCGCTGTGTAGTCAGCAGAAGGCGACGCGCGCTTGGGAACGCGGCGCGTTCGACCGCCAGATCGCGGCGATCCCGGTAACGAAGACCACGTGGCAGGGCGCGCGGAAGAGCGAGCACACGGTGGAGGTCAAGCGCGACGAGCTGCCGCGTCCCGACACGACGATCGAGGGACTAGCGAAGCTGAAACCGGCGTTCAAGGCGAAGGGAACGGTAACTGCCGGCAATTCGAGTCCCTACTCCGACGGCGCGGCAGCACTGGTGCTGATGAGCAAGGATCGCGCGAAAGCGCTGGGCATCAAGCCGCTTGCGCGGTTCGTCACCTTCGCGGCGGCTGGTGTCGAGCCAGATGTGATGGGCATCGCGCCGATCAAGGCGGTACCGAAAGCGCTCGCCCGGGCGAAGATGTCGATGAAGGACATCGACCTCATCGAATTCAACGAAGCCTTCGCCGCACAGGTGGTCGCGGTCGTGCGCGAGCTGTCGATGCCGGAAGACAAGGTGAATGTAAACGGCGGAGCGATAGCGCTCGGCCACCCGTTAGGCGCAACAGGCTCGAAGCTGGCTACGCAGCTGATTCACGAGCTTGGTACGCGCGGCGGCGGCGTTGGGTTGGTAACGATGTGTATCGGCGGAGGGATGGGTGGAGCGGGGCTGTTCGAGGTGTACGCGGCGTAGCACGTAGAAATTCCGCCGAGGATCTACGGCTGAATACGCCGTGGAGTTTTCATGAGCGCTTCGATCTCCCCAAGCTCGCGCGGAGCGCGAGAGATCCATTCGATGCCGATCGCAGTCGCCACGTAATCGTCTTCGATGCGGACGCCGATGTTGCGATACTGCTCCACCGCCGCGTGGAGCTTCGTGGCGAGCGCTCGATTGCGCGGCGTCTGCGGTAGCACGTCGAGGACGTCGGAACGGACGTAGATTCCGGGCTCGATGGTGAACGCGCTACCCGTGGCGATTATCTGCGTGTAGTAGAACTGATCGGGATCGTGTACCTCGAGGCCGATGCCGTGACCGAGACCGTGCATGTAGTAGAGCTGGTACTGCGGGCATTGCGCGGTCTGGCCGCCGAAATCGCAATCGTACGTCGCGTTAGGCGCCTCGATGAGGCCGAGCTTCGTTAGGCCGGCCGCGAGGATGACAGTAGCCGAGTCGGACATCAAGTGGGCGGGCGCGCCGAGCTTTGCCTGGCGCTCACCTGCCGCCTGGGCATCGCGAACGATCTGGTAGACCGCCCGCTGTGCCGCGGAATATGTGCCCGTCGCCGGAATCGTTCGTGTTACGTCCGCGGCGTAGCCTTGGTACGACGCCCCGATGTCCATGACGACGAGGTCACCCGGCTCGATGACGCGATTGTCCAGATTGTAGTGGAGCGTCGTCGCGTTAGGCCCCGAGCCAATGATCGACGCGAACGACGGACGATCCGCACCGCTGCGGCGGAAAACGTACTCGACGAGCGCCTGGATCTCGTACTCATTCATCTTCGGCTGCAGCGCCTGCATCGCCGCGCGCTCGGCGTTGGCGGTGATCTCTGCCGCCTTACGAATCAGCGCGATCTCGGTTGGCGACTTGGAGCCGCGGAGCTGCTCCACGAACGGCGTTCCATTCTTCACGACAAGCCCCGTGTGCCGGCTGCGCAAGGTGGCGATGAACTGCTGATCGGCTGTGAGCACGCTATGGTCGCCCCCCTCTTCGCTCCCGAGGTCGCCGATGAAGTACATGGTCAGGCCTGTCGTGGCGAGCGAGTCCACCACCTTCGGAAAAGCTGAAATCTCGCGTGCCGTGAGACCAGTGCGTTTTTGGGCTCCTTCAACTCCGAGACGGTCGCCGACCCACACTTCCCGCGCGGGTACTCGTGGCTCGACGAACAGGGTACTAGAACCGCCGCGCACCGTCTTCGTTATCACGAGCACCGCGTCAGGCTCGAGATAACCGGTGAGATAATTGAACGAGGGGGACTGATAGAAGGACAGATAGTCCTGCGACGGTTCATGGGAGCCTAACGCGATGACGATGCCTTCCGGGATTTGCGCCATCAACGCGGCCCGACGCTGTGCATAATCGCTGGCGGGGAACTGCGCATGCGCCACGAAGGGCATGAGGCAGAGGCCTATGGCCAAACAGAACAACCGACGAGTGGGGGAGCGCATGTGCCGTGGCGGTACGGTCGCCGATGTAATGGAGATGATGCCGAAGCCATCGAATCGCCGCGGCAAAGGAACGAATCTACGCTCCGATTTGGGCAATCGCCGTACCTCAGAAGGTTGCACGGCCCAAGGGCTCGCCGGCTGGCGCTTCGGCGCTAAGTTGGAGTCGCCGTTTATTTCAGTCATCCCTCAATGTGTGCACGGTCTGAAATGCATGACATTCGACTTCTCGCCGTGGCGCTCTCATTAGTACCACGCATGCTCATGTCGCAGTCGTCTGTGACGATCCACGCTGGACGCCTGTTGGATGGGCGCGGTGGCGTGATGGAGAACGCCACGATCGTCGTGGATCGCGCGTCGATTTCACGCGTGGAGCGGGGAACGGCAGCCGGCAGGCCGACCTACGACCTCAGTCGATACACTGTGCTTCCTGGCTTGATCGACGGCCACGCGCACGTGAGCTGGTACTTCAACCGCGCGGGCCGGTATCACACACCTAACGATGGTGACACGCCGGTGCAGTCGATGCTGGCAATGGTCGCGAACGCCTTTGCGACGCTTACCTCGGGCGTGACGACGATCCAGAGTCCCGGCTCTCCCGAAGACAAGGATCTGCGCGACTTCATCGCAACGGGGCCGACGCCAGGGCCGCGCATCCTCACGTCGCTCCAGCCGATCAGCAGCGCCCGTCTCGCTCCCGATTCGATGCGCGAGCTCGTGCGCCGCCGAAAAGCCGAAGGCGCGGACTTCATAAAGATCTTCGCGTCGGCGAGCATCCGCGATGGCGGCACAGCTACGCTAAGCCAGGACCAACTCAACGCGCTCTGTGGCGAAGCGAAGGCGCAGGGGCTGCGCACGCTGGTGCACGCGCATAGCGCCGAAAGTATGAGAATGGCGACGCTCGCGGGGTGCACGCAGATCGAGCACGGGATCTTTGCGACGAACGACGTGCTGCGACTCATGGCAGAGCGGGGGACGTTCTTCGATCCGCAGTGCGGCTTGGTCTTTCGGAACTACCTCGACAATCGGGCGAAGTACGAAGGCATCGGCAACTACACGGACGCTGGCTTCGCGGCGATGGAGAAAGCGATCCCCCTCGCGGTCGAAACGTTCAAGCGTGCACGGGCAACGCCCGGTCTCAAGATCGTCTGGGGCACCGACGCTGTTGCGGGCGCCCATGGTCGCAACGTGGAGGATCTGATCTGTCGGGTACAGGACGGCGGCCAACCGCCGATGGACGCGATCATGTCGGCCACGTCACTTGGTGCCCAAGCGTTAGGCATGGGTAACGCAATTGGCGCAATTACGCCTGGGCTTCAGGCCGATCTCATTGCCGTCGACGGGGATCCCTCCAAGGACATCACTGCCCTGAGGCGCGTGGTGTTCGTGATGAAAGGTGGGCACGTCTATCGCTGGGACGGCAACCGTTAGCGGTTAATCAGCGGTCGGTGCGCTCTAATTCGCCACGCCTAACGGTTGTACGCGGGCTCGATGGATCAGCGAGGTCGAGCTGGGCCCACGGTACGCGATAACGCTTCGTGGCCTTGCGTACGAGCCGATCGACGAAAGGCAGCAGTGTCGACAGCTCGATGAGGCGCTGCACCAGTGCTCCTTTACCGATATGGACTTCCCTGACGACCCAGTCCGTCCCCTCGACCTCGGCGATCACGTCGCGGATCCTGCCTAACGAATTGCCGTCGATATCGCGCAGCCGGTTACCAAGCAGCGATTCGACGTGAATCTCACGCACTTCGGGGAAAGCCGATGCCGTACCTCCGAGGCGGGAAGTCATGACCAAGGGATGCGACACACCACGCTACGCCGCAGCCAGTCCTCGAAGGCCATGATCGGCGTTTGGTCGGCAGAGAGGTCCAGCCTCAACGACGGTTCTTCCAGTGATACGCGTGTGATGGGGATGCGAATGGGCGTACCCCGTCCCTCCCCGAAGCGTCGATCCCATCGCGCCACCCAATCGCCGAGCCGACGATTGATACGTCGGGCAACTGTGATCGGGCCTACCTCGACGTAGCGGACACAGGCAGATCCATCTGCCCGCATCTCGAGTACGATGCCATCGACCTTGCCGGCGTTCTGGCCGGTGGTGTCAACGAGCTGTTTGTCGAGGACGTCTCCAACGAGACGGATGCGCATCACGAGCCCCCGGCAATCTCCAGAGGAATCGACACGATCGCCACGACGCTCGCGAGTATGCTGACGACGAGGATGGAAAGATTGCCTAACCAGCCATTCGTATGCTCGCCCAGATAGCGCTGATCATTCATCAGAACGAGGAATGGAAGAATCGCCACCGGTAACGACGCAGCTGTGAGCGCCATGGACAGTGTGGTGAGCTTGAGCGGGTCTAGGCCGATGACGACGAGTATCGTTGCGGCGAGCAGGATTCCACTATAGGTGAGGCTGAACCGCGCGTCGCCGCGAGGCTCGAGATCTTCACCCCAGTTCCATCCAAACCCCTGCGCGATTTGATAGGCGAGCGCGAGCGCGATCTCGGCCGTCGCACCCAGGCAGGTAATGAAGAGCGATCCCGCGAAAATAAGAAAGCCTACGCGAGCCCATGGTGACGTCAGAAGCTGTGGCAACTGCTTGTAGTCGTCGACGCTCACACCGCGGGGCGCGAACACGAGAGCCGCCAAGACCAAAACAGCAATGGAGAGGAAGCCTCCGAAACCCATGCCAACTGCGGCCACGGCGCGATTCGAGGCGAGATAAGTGACGTCCCACTTCTCCTCGATGGCACCGGATGAGTAGAAGTAGAACAAATACGGTGACACCGAAGCACCGAGGATGCTCACGGCGATGAACCAGTAGTGCGCGGGCTGCTTGTGAGGCAGCGAGGGCGCCAAGCCGCTCGCGAGGGCGTGCCAATCCGGACCGAGCTGCCACGCCGCAATCGCGAACGCGATCGTGATCAATCCGAGCATCGACACACCATTCTCGATCACGCTGAAGGTGCCATACCAGAGCAGGCCCCAAGTCAGCACGCCGACCGGTAACGCCCAAATGGGAAAGTGCACGCCGGTGACGTACTCGATGGAAACCGCGGCTCCGCCTATCTCCGCTGCCATTACGAGTATCGAGACTCCGAAGATGAGTGTGAGCGCTACGAGAAAGAAGTGCAGACCGAAGCGCTCCCGCATGGCGTCCACGATTGTGTGCTTGCTCACTGCAGCAAAGCGGCCGGACATCTCGACGAGCAGCGCGATACAAATCGCGCCAACCACAATTGCCCAGATGAGCTGATAGCGGTAGTCCGCGCCTGCTTGCGCGGCAGTGGTGATAGATCCGATCTCCAGAAACCCACCAATGCTCGTGACGATGCCGAGCGCGACGCCTAACAAGCGCTTCACGGCGATGGCTTACTGGAGCGTATAGATGTACGCGGCGATGTCCCGCGCATCGACGGCACTGACGTGCAGATTGGGCATCGCTGTCTTATCGTCGATGCTTGGCGGGTCCATGATCCAACGGATCATGTTCTCGGGCAGATTGGGCGTGACGCCCGCGATGTACGCATGCGTCGCTTCTCCCTGCAGGCTCGGACCAACGGTGGATTCGGCGCCGGGAACCCGCGGAATGGTGTGACACGATCCGCAACCGTACGATCGTATCAGCTCTTTGCCGCGGGCGGCGTTCCCGCCATGCGTGAGCGCCATGGCATCTGCTTCGCCATGCGTGCAGCCATTCACGGCTGCGACGAGCATTGCAAACGCAATGACGCGACCCTGCCGTCGATTCACGACCATGCGTGGCCCTCCCCCTCTTCTTGAATCTGTTTCGCACGTTCCGCCGAGAGGGCGACCTCGCGTTCGTGAACGCGATCTTCCGACGCACGCAGCCAATTAGCAAAAAGGAAGAGCGCCGCGACGAGGTACCCAAAGCTCGCTGGAATCCACATAACGAGGCCGGCAAGCTGCTGATCCTCCATGGGACTCAGCCCCCAATGCAGCGCGCTCGCGCCATACGCCGGATACCAGATCGCGCGGGAGAACGTGAGAAGAGCGCCTAACGCGCCGGAATGCAATGCGGTTCCGAACAAGAGAAGCACGGCGGTGCCAAAGCTCACCGCGCGCGATCGCCCACCCGGAGCATGCGCGTGAATGATCGTCCACCAAAACAGCAGCGCGGTACCAAGAAAGCTCGCGTGCTGAAGTGCATGCACCGTATCGCTGGTGAGCGTTGCTTGGAAGAGCGATGGAATGTGCCAGATCCAGATCGCCGCCCCGTGTATCACAAAAGCGACGAAGGGCCGCGTGATCGTCTGCCAGCCGACGCGGATGCCGTGGGCGCGACTGGCGCGTCCAACGCGGCGGCGCGCTGCCGAAGGGAGCGCCCACAGCATCGGCACCAACGGCCGGCCAAGAACGAGAAGTGGTGCGGCGACAACCATCAGTAGTTCATGTTGCACCATGTGCGCGACGAACAGTTGCTCCGACACTTCGTGCAGGGGCGAGATCAAGGAGAGTGCCGTAATGAGCCAGCCGAGGGCGAAGCACGTGGCCTCCCAGACGCGAATGCCCCGGCCAACGTGCTCATCCCACAGCAATCGGAGACCGCGACCATACAGCACGGCGCCGAAAAGGAGCGGCACAACGATGCCTGGCTCCCATGCCCAGGATGCCCAGAGCGGCGCGCCATCCGGACCGGCTTGCAGCGTCATCTCGCTAGGCGCGCATACAGGCGCCAAAAACGAAGATCGCCAGCCACTGGGCGAGAATGAGCAGCGCGGACAGGGCGCTCACCGCCATACCCGTGAGCGCTAGAAATCGACTTCGCGCGTCGATCGTCGCCGCCTCGTCTTCGATGCCGCGGCCGGTGCGTACCCAATCCGCCCATGCGAGACCACCAGCGCCGAGCGCAATGAGTACGCAGATGAGCGGCACCACGTGCATCGCAAGCTGCCTTCCGGTGCCGCACGCCCACATGTTGGTGACGTAGATGAGCTCCTCGTTCACCAGCACCGCGATCGGGCCGGCAACGACCCCCAACGTCAGAGTCAGCAGGCCGGGCCAGCGTGCGAAGCGGGCACGTTCGTTAGGCTCGATCGAGTGGGTCGTCATCGCTCAAAAGACATACGGGCCAACGTACACGATCAGATAAATCGGGATCCACACGCCGACCATGAAGTACCAGTAGAACGCGTTGTCGCTCGTGTCGCTCATCGCCTTGATCGGCATGCGTCGCGTCCAATAGAAGAGCGTCAGGCCGAGTGTGTCCGCAAAGTCGAGGAGGAGAAGCGTGGCGTGCGTGCCGACGAGAAGCCACGCGGCACTGCCGTAGGCATTGGTGTCCCAACGAATGTTGAGGGACCAGAGCTCGTACCAGCGCAGCACGGGAATCGCCACCGACACGAGCGTCGAGATGAGGAGCCAGAGCTTTAGGGCGCCGAGGTCGAGACGCCGCGCCGCGCGATCGGAGAGATATACCGGTATCACGCTCACCAGCATCACCGCGAGGTTGATCGTGGGCACGAGCAACGACGGCAACGGCGTTCGGAGAGGCGGCCACGTGACGAAGTTCTGCCTGATGTAGAAGTACATCGCGGCGATGAGCGCGAGCGTCCAACCCTCGATGACCATGAAGCCGAGTGTTCCCCACCACATGAGGCTGCGGTGGCCGAACGTGACCGTCGGCAGATCGCGAACGTCGCCTAACGACTGCTGCTCGGCGGTCGGCAGGGGCGTCGTCATGCGGCCTCCACGATGCGATCGCCGGTGTCCACGCGCTCGACCTCCATTTCGCGCACAGACTGGAGTCCCCAACCAAACATGCCAAGCAAGGTCAGGCCCAATCCGCCGAGCACTGCCCATGGCGTGAAGATCGAGCCAATCCATAGCTCCGCCATCACCAGCGCGAGCACCAGCGGCCAGATCGACGACGTCGGATGCTTGTGCTTATGATCGGGCTGGGCGTCGAAGGTGGTGGTGACGAGTACCTCGCGGCGATCACTGCGCAAGCCCGTGATCACCGGCAGCGGTGCGCCTGTGTCCCAAAGCGGATGACGGCCAAGCACCACTGGCGTGTTTACGAAGTTGTAACTGGGGGTGGGTGAGGGAGTCGCCCATTCGAGACCGTACGAGTCCCAGGGATTCGACCCGGCCAGCATTCCGCCCTTCCAGCTCATCGCCGCGTTCACGATGAAGAGGGCGACGGAGATTACCACCACCACCGCGCCCACCGTCGACAACGCGTTCAGTGGACCCCAACCCGTCTCGGCCAGATACGTGTAAATGCGCCGAGGCATTCCATTGAGCCCAAGGATATGCATCGGGAAGAAGGCGACGTTCACTCCGATGATGAACAACCAGGCGTTCCATTTTCCGAGCGTTTCGTTCAGCAAACGCCCGGTGACCTTCGGGAACCAGAAATAGAATGCCCCGAAGAGCGGCATCACAGCGCCGCCGAGGAGTACGTAATGGAAGTGAGCGACGACGAAGAAGGTGTCGTGCACCTGCTTGTCGAACGCGACCGACGCGAGCATCACGCCGGTGAGGCCGCCATTCACGAAGGTCAAAAAGAATCCGAGGACGAACACCATCGCCGTCGTGTGGCGAATTCGGCCGGTGAACATCGTCACAAGCCAGCAGAAGATCTGCACGCCAGTCGGGATGGCGATCACCATACTCGCGGCCGTGAAGAGGCTCTGTCCGAGCTCGGGAATAGGCGTCGCGAACATGTGGTGGACCCACAAGCCAAAGGCGAAGAATCCTGTGGTGATATTCGCGAGCACCAGCGCCGTGTAGCCGAAGACGCGACGACGTGAGAAGGTTTCGATGATCGGCGTGATGAAACCGAGCGCCGGTAAGAAAATGATGTAGACCTCGGGGTGGCCGAAGAACCAGAAGATGTGCTGCCATAAGAGGGCGTCGCCGCCTTCCGAGGGATTGAACCAGTGCGTGCTCACCGCGCGATCGGAGGCGAGCTGCAGGGTGCTGGCCGTCGCGACGGCCGGCATCGCGAAGATGATCATGAACGCGACGACGAGCTGTGCCCACACGAAGAGCGGGACGCGATTCAACGACATTCCAGGCGCGCGCATCTTGAACGTGGTGACGATGACGTTCACTGCCGCGGCGAGCGCGGCGATCTCAGTGAAGGTCACGACTTGCGCCCACACGTCCACGCGATGGCCGGGTGAGAACTGCGGCCCTGAGAGGGGCGGATACGATGTCCAGCCAGCGTCGGGCCCCATGTTGATGAATAAGGACACGTACATGAACAGCACGCCAACGAGGTACGAGTAGTACCCGAAAGCGTTGAGCCGCGGGAATGCGATGCTGCGCGCACCGACCATCAGCGGTACAAAATACAGGCCCATTGCCGTCATGATCGGAACGGCGAAGAGGAACATCATCGTCGTTCCGTGGACGGTAAAGATCTGGTTGTATTTGTCGGGCCCGATGAGTGTGTTCTCGGGTCGCGCGAGCTGCATGCGCATCATCGCCGCCTCGATGCCGCCGGCGATGAACATCAGGAAGGCCGTAACGAGGTACCGCTTGGCGATGACCTTGTGATCCACCGCTGTGAACCATCGCAAAATTCCGGACGGGTCACGCCAAGTGATGTCAAGCATTCGAGCTTGCTCGAGTACGGCGTCGGCATCGAGAGTCCGCGGCCGACTATCCGGCAGCGTCCCTGGCACGGTGACGGTGTTCTCGCTCGGCGGGAGGCGGCGCGCGGGATCTGTCATTTGAGCGTCTGCAAATAGTCGAGAAGATTGCGCAGATCTTTCGGCTCGAGCTGATTCGATGGCATGCGTACGCCCGGTTTGATCGACTGCGGATCGACAACCCAACCGCCAAGATTGCCGCGCGTGTTAGGTAGCGTGCCAGCGCCAATGGTTTTCCGGCTGGCAACGTGGGTCAGATTCGGTCCAACGGTCCCATACGCCGCTACGCCAGTAATCGCATGACAGGATGAGCATGGGCCTGCCAGGAACACCTGCTCTCCTGCCTTCGCGCTCGAATCGTTAGGCTCGGCGGCCGGTGCGCGCGCCTCGGCGAGCCAGTTTGCAAAGTCGGAGCGCGAATGCACGACGACGATCAACGCCATCTTCGCGTGCTCCGCACCGCAGAACTCAGCGCACTGCGCACGATAGACGCCTGGCTTATCCGCGTTGAGAAATAGGGACGAGGTGTACCCGGGTATGAGATCGCGCTTGCCGATGATGTTCGGGACCCAGAAGCTGTGGATCACGTCGCGCGATTTCAGCTTCACCTGCACCGACTCGCCGGCGGGGATATGCAATTCATTGGCGTCGACGACGATTTTGCTGGGATCCGGATCGATGTACTGGACTTCCCACCACCACTGATGTCCAATGAGCTCGATCGTCAGCGTCTTGCTCGGTCGCTCGGCGAGCGCCCGGCCGACCGTGAAATCGTAAATCAGGAAGACCAGAAGGATGACAGCTGTCGCGCCGGTCAAGCCCGCGACGATGCCGCGATCACGGCGATGCCGTTCGTTAGGCACGTCGATGATCGGCTCGAGATCCTCGCGTGTCGCCCGACGCCCCGTGAGTGATGCCGAGAAGGCCGCGATGACGACAACGAGCCAAATGATGCTCGCGACGATGAGCATGGCCCAGAAGAGATGGTTGACGCTCCGGTTCGACGGACCGGCCGGATCGAGCACGTTCTGCCGGCCCTCACAGGCAACGACAGCAAGTACCAGCCAAGTGCCACCGATGACACGTGTGGCATGCCGAACGCTCCACGCGCTGTGCACCGACCCCATCGGCCTCACGGCGGGGTACTCGACATCTTGGGTTTCGTTTGCGGCGTCGAAGCCTCGGGCGTCTTTCGCATCATATGATCGTCGCGGCCGTTGCGCGCGCCCTTCGGCGTGAGGCTGCTCAACGAACGCACGTAGCTCACGAGCTCCCAGATCTGCTGCGTGCTGAGCGTGTACTTCCAGGCGGGCATGCCGTTAGGCCGTCCATCGGCGATCGACGAGAAGATCTGTTGCGGCTCGCTGCCGTAAATCCATTCCTCATCCATCAACGGCGGCCCGATCCCGCCGCCGCCATTGAAATGACAACCGGAGCAGTTCATCGAGTTGAACAACGACTTGCCTTCCGAGGTTGCCCAGGCATTGTCGTCATAGGGCGCATCCATCTTCGGATTCACCATCGCAGGCCCTGGCTGCAGGTCGCTAACGACGAGCGCGGTCGCGGTCGGAGTTGCTGTTGGCGGATTTTCTTGGAAGCGCCGCGCCTCGCGTTCGCAGGACGACACGAGGACGAACAGCGCTGTCATGCCGAGGAGCGCAGCAACGAACAATCGGCTGTGCTTGTCGCTCAGAGGAGCATGAGCACGCGCGAACAGCGCGTGCGACTTCATATAGTATGGCCGTGAGCGAAGCGAGTGGCCTTCGCTTCGCTCAGGATGACAAGCCGGTTCAGAGCGCGAAGACATAGAGCGTCCCTCCCTTCGTGGACTTCTGCGGGAGATCCTTCATCGCGTTGACGAAGCCGAGGGCAGCGCTGGAGTCCCGTGCGTCGAGTCCGCCAGCGACGATTGCACCAGACCAGCCACCGACACCATCGAGAACAGCGATGAACTGCTTGCCCCCGTAGCTGTACGTCATCGGCTGGCTGATGATGCCGGAGCCGGTTTTGAACTTCCATAATTCCTTCCCCGTGCGCGCATCGACGGCCTTGAACCAGCCATCCATCGTGCCATAGAACGCGACGTCGCCCGCTGTCACGAGTGCGCCACTCCAGACGGGCAGGTCCTCCTCGATGCTCCAGACGAGATGCTGCCCAACGGGATCCCAGGCGTCGAATCGACCGCGTTTGCCGCCGGGCCCCGCGTACATCTTCACATTCGTGCCGACGTACGGAGTACCCGCGATGTAGTTCGCCTCGACGCCTTCCTCATCCATGCACAAGTTTTGATGCGGGATGTAGACGAGACTCGTGCGCGGTGAGTATGCCGAGGGCTGCCAGTCTTTGGCGCCCGGCGCGGCGGGACAGCTGTACCGCACGACCTCGCCCATGCGCGTCGCCTTCTCAGGCACATATTGCAGGCGGCCCGTCTTGAGATCGACACCGGTCGTCGTGTTCACGAATCCGAACGGCTGCGCCGAGAGCACCTCGCCCGTCTTGCGATCGATCACATAGAAGTAGCCGTTGCGGTCAGGACGGAGAATCAGCTGCCGGCGAGTGCCCTTCCAGTCCATGTCGACGAGAATGTTCTCATTCACGCCGTCGTAATCGTGTACGTCGTGCGGCGACAACTGATACGCCCACACGGCCTTGCCGTCGTCGGGATGTCGCGCGAAAATCGCCGTCGACCACTTATTGTCACCCGGACGCACTTCCGGATTCCATGGACCGGGATTCGCCGTTCCGTAGTAAATGAGATCGAGCTCGGGGTCGTACGTCACCCAACCCCAGGCGCCTGCGCCGCCGATCTTCCACTGATCCGCCGGCCAACTGCTCACGCCGAGATCCTTCCCCTGATCCATCTTGTAGAATGGCTTGAACGTCGCCGAGTCGATGAGAACATCCTTATCAGGGCCCGTGTGATACGCAGTCCACGCGACCTTTCCAGAGTTTTCATCGAGTGCCTTGATCCAACCGCGCACCCCGAACTCGCCGCCGCTCACGCCAACGAACACTTTCCCCTTGACGACGAGCGGCGCCATCGTCACCGATTCGCCGAGATTGATGTTGCCGACTTGAGTGACCCAGACCTCTTTGCCGCTCGCCGCGTCGAGCGCAATCGTACGCGCATCGAGCGTGTTGAAAATCACTTTCCCGTTGTCGACCACGAGGCCGCGATTCACGACGTCGCAGCAGGCCACGCCTTGGGCGGCGTTAACCGGGCGAGGCTTGTAGGACCACTTCGTTGGCATCCCGTCCTTCGTCAAGTCAAGCGCGTAGACGAAGTTGGGAAAAGGTGTGACGATATACATCGTCGTCCCCGAGACGATCGGCGCCGCCTCGACGCCTCGGGTCGTGCCGAGCGAAAATGTGCCAAACACATGAAGGTTTTGCACATTCTTATTGTTGATTTCTGTCAGCCCGCTGAAGCGAGTGCCTTGATAATCCTTGGCGGGACGCACCCATTGGCCGTCGTCAGCGAAGCGCGCCGTCGTGTCGCCGCTGGCCGAAGCGGGCCCAGTACGCGGCGTTTGGGCCACGTCAGACGGTTCTTTCTCGCGGTCGCCTTTGCAGCTAACGAGCAGAGTGCCAACGATCGCAATCGCGACAATCGATCGTCGGCGAGAGTCGATACATCCTGTACGTTCGCGTCGTGGCATGCGTTCTCCTAGACGTCCGCTGGCGTACGTATATCGCAGTCATTCGAGCGAAAACGCACGACAAATTGTGCCGTCGCGACCGCCGCCGTGGTGCAGGAACCGTTCCCTCATTTCCCGTTGGAAAAGAATGGGGGAACCATGTTTTGTTGGCGGAGAACTGCGCGAAGCGCGGACCCTGAACGGGCGGGCCGAAAAGAGCGAACGGAAAAGGGCGAACCGAGAACGACGTCATTACTGCGCGGGTTCGGAAGGCGGGCGCACCCAGGGTGCGCCCGCCTTCCATATTCGCCACGCCCATATGACGCTGCCCTCGGCCGTCGTTTTCGGTTCGCTCTTTCCGCCGCTCTTCTTGGTTGGCCTTACTGTACGTCAGCGCTCTTCTGAAAACTGAGCCAACCAGTTCTCATAAACAAAAGGCGAGATCTCGGAGGGTTTGATCTCACTCCGTCCGCCCCAAAACACGTTCGTATAAAGCACAGGCATGCCGACGCTCGTGAGGTGAGCGTCGATCGCGTCCTTATGCGCGAGCACCGTCGCCTTATCAGTGCCGTGCGCGACCGCCATGATGTTGACGTTCGCGAATTCGGCTCCGCCTTCGCGCCAATATGCGTGGGTGAGAATGTGATGTCGGCCGACTTCACGGCCCGCTTCGATCTCCCGACCTTCCGGTACACGCCAATGAAAGAGCGCGTTGTAGCGCGTCACCCGTGTCCCGGCCGCCGACGGCTTCACGTGCTCGAGAAAAGTAGAGAAGCGTCCGATCACTTTGCGCTCGCTCAAGGCGCTCGCGACACGCACGAACTCTTCGAGCGATTCACCGGCTTCACGCGCACGCAAACTCCACAGATCCGGACGAATCTCGTTTACGGTGAGCTCGCGCTTGAGCGCTTCGAGCACGCGCCATTCACGCGCCGATAGCTCGACGATGTTCGTGTCGATCACGGCTCCGAGCTCGTCGCTTTTCGCGCCCGGCTCCATTCCTTTCCGACGCACGTGTCCGACGCCGAGCGCGAAGAGCTTCTTTGCGGGCATCGCGCGAAAAGCCTCGGCTCCGATGCGAGGTGCGAGCAGCTCACAGTGCGACTCGATCGTGTGGCCCTGCGGGACTTTGAGCGTGGTCCACAGGCGATACGCTGAACCGGGTGTCGCGCCGTCAGTCGACCGAATGACGATGTGTCCCGAGAAGGGATCTTCGTGCCAGAGAAAATCGAACGCTTCGTCGAGCTGCTCGTTTGGCACTCGCCACGCCACGAGCGCACCCGGCGCGAGATTCGTCGCCATCAATGTCTGACGTATGCGGCGAATCGTGCCCGCCGCGAGCATGGCACGAAGCCGCTCGAGTACCGTATCGAGTGGCAAATCGGCGAGACGCGCGATCTCGTCGAACGGATCGACAAGAAAGCCAGCGATGCGATCCTCGGAGATCGAGAGAATGCGTGCGTTGATCGAATCTCCGATTTCGGTTGGCAGGGCGGCAGAAGTTGCGGCGTCAAAAGTGGGCATGACCTAAGAATAGCGCCGGACTTGGGCGTGCGGGCCAGATGGCGCACACCGTGCACCATCCCCTCCCGTGCCAAGACGACCGAGTATTCGTTCCCGAAGGACCGCGCCAATTACCACTGCGACACTCGCACTCGCAGCGTTCGCGCTGATCGCGGCGCTCGATGAGCCCTCGACGCTCGACCTGGCTGCCTATGATTGGGCTGCGCGCAATTACCGTCGTGCCGTGGTTTTGGCGCAGCGGCCGATCGAATTCGTCGGATTGCCGGGCATTTACATCCCACTCGCGCTCCTGCTTGCGCGGCAGCTGAAACGGAAGCGGCGGCGCGGTGGCAGGTCGATCACGAATGCCGCCATCGGTGGCTGGCTCGTGTTGCGTGTGTCGCGAATGTTCATTCACCGGCCGCGACCGCCGCGTCCTCCGGGCCGACGGCCGAAGTCGGAGAGCACCTTCCCAAGCGGCCACACCACCGGCGTCACCGCGCTCGCGATCGTCCTCGCGCGTGTGCTGCGTGATGAGCGAATACTAACACCGCGTCAGGCAGCGCTCGTCGGGTATGGCTGGCCGATCGTCACGGCGCTGAACCGGGTGTATGTCCGCGAGCATTGGGTTACGGACGTAATCGCGGGCTGGCTCCTCGGGACTAGCGCCGGCTCCGCCGTGCTTTCTTTGCGGTGACGCGCTTCTTGGCGGGCCGCTTTTTCGCCGGCTTCTTTTTTGGTGCGACTGTCGGCTTTGGGCCCTCGAGCGACCGCCACAGATACCAGCTCGCGACGCTCGCGTGAGGTGTCCACTTCTTTCCGATGCGCAACACATCCTTCGGCTTCGGTTGCTTCCGCAACCGATACGCGCGTCGAATCGCGTTCTGAATCCCGAGATCGAGCTCGGGCAATACATCGGGCCGGCCGAGGCGGAACATCAGAAACATGTGCACGGTCCAGCGACCAATGCCTTTGACGGCGACGAGCCGGTGGACAATCTCCTCATCGTCGAGATGGTCGATGACATCCGACGCGAGGGGCACCTCGCCACTCTCGACTTTTGTGGCGAGATCCTTGAGGTATGAGAGCTTCTGTCGCGAAAGCCCAGCTGCGCGGAGTGTCTCGTCCGGTGTTGCGAGCAACTCGGCGGGCGTCGGAGAACGATTGCCGTACAAGGCATGCACACGGCCGAGAATGGTTGACGCCGCCTTGCCGGAGAGTTGTTGGTAAACGATCGACCTGATGAGCGCGTCAAAGTGCGTTCCCTCGCGTCGTGGCTCGAGACGGCAGGGACCAACGCGTTCGATCACGCCGGCCAGCACCGGGTCGACGCGCTTGAGGTGGCGAATGGATGGAGCGTGCATGTCTCCAAGATGCGGGGACCATCAAGCAGACGCCACTGTCAGCTCGCACGGTCGCGGCAGATCCTCTTCGCTCAGGGTGACGTTCCGTGTCGTCCCTATGAGAGGTGTCGCGCCACCTTCTTGATGTCGGAGAGAAAATCCTTCTCGGCCTGCGCCCGCGCCGCAGGATCGGGCGCGCGCAGCACCGACGACGGGTGAACCGTGGCGATCACCGTACCGCCCGCGGGAGACTTCACCGCGCGGCCGCGCTCCTTCGTCACCTTGAAATTCTTGCCCATGATGGCCTGCGCCGCTGTGGCACCTAGGCAGACGACGACCTCGGGCTGCACGAGTCGAATCTCTTCTTCGAGCCACGGGTGGCAGGCGCGAATCTCCGTGTCGTTAGGCTTCTTGTGGATGCGCCGCGCGCTCTTCTCGCCTCGTTCCCACTTGAAGTGCTTTACTGCGTTGGTGACGTAGACGTCGTCGCGATCGATGCCCGCTTCCTGGAACGCGTGGTCGAGCAGCTTGCCCGATGGCCCAACGAAGGGGTGACCCGCGCGATCTTCCTGATCGCCGGGCTGCTCACCGACGATCATCACGCGGGCGCGCTTTGGCCCTTCGCCAAAGACGGTCTGCGTCCCAAGAGTCCACAGGTGACAACCGCGGCACGTCATCGCCGCAGCGCGCAGCTTCGGCAGTGTGGGATTGGGCGGGATGAAATCCGCTGCGGAGCCAGTCGCGACCGCGCTCTTTGCAGCGCCGCGAGCTGGCCGCTTGGCCGCGATCGGCTTTGCCGCACGCTTTCTCAAACTCTCACGGGGCGCGCTCGCTGCCCCCGTGCGCGGATGTGCCATTGGTCTCAGTGCCGGTTGTGATCCGCCCCGTTGTGTGTGGGCGCATTCGACTCACGACCTCGCTCCTGCGGCGAGCCTTCGGATTCCATGCTTCCGCCATGCTTCCCATGCTTTCCGGGAATAATCGAGTCGGTCCCACCCTCAGGCTGCCCGGGGACGTTGTCATGGTCGGGAGAGGGATCGGACTTGGGGTCGCGGTGTGTCATTGGGCTCCTGGTCACTGTCGGATGTGATTGTTTGGCGCAAGTGCAAGGCCAACGAATCCGCGTCGCGAACGGCTATCAGCAATTCGCCTGGCGCTATCAGATTACGAGGCGGTGTGAACGGCGCAGTCCTCATCGCGGTTATCTCTCCCTCCCGGTCCCACGGCAATGTCCCGGCTGCTCAACTACTTCTTTCGCGGTGTCATCGTCGTTGCGCCGCTCGCGGTGACGATCTACGTCTGTCTCGCAATCTTCACGAGCATCGACAACTGGCTCGGCTTCCGCATTCCGGGGGTCGGCTTTGTGCTGACGATCGTCGCCATCACGTTGATCGGATTCCTGGCGTCGAACCTCATCACGCGCGGATTACTCGCCGCGGTAGAGGCGACATTTCAGCGATTGCCCTTCGTCCGCCTCCTTTACGGCTCCACGAGAGATCTGCTCAACGCGTTCGTCGGCGAGAAGCGGCGCTTCGACAAGCCGGTGCTAGTGTCGCCAGTGCCGCAGAGTGGCGTGCGCGTACTCGGGTTCCTTACGCAGGAATCACTCGCCGTGATCGGCATGGCTGAGTATGTCACGGTCTACATCCCTCAGTCCTATGGCTTCGCCGGTCAGCTGATCGTCGTCCCGGCGGTGCAGATTGCGCCACTGGCGGCCGAGAGCGCTGACGTGATGGCCTTCATCATTTCCGGTGGTGTCACTCAAATCCCGGAACGGCGGAGCGCGCTGCCGTAACGCGCGAGGTACGCTTCTTTCACCACGCTCGGCGCTCCAGCGACATGGGGATGCGCATGGCCGAAGTCGAGGAAGCAGACGAGAAGGAGCAGTCCGAGGGCGAGGGAAAAAAGGGTAAGGGGGAGAAGAGCGGCAAGGGCGAGAAAAGCAGCGAGTCCGATTCGACTGGACCGCAGGTCGGTACTCGGTTCTCCGCCGAAGAGATTCACGACAACGTCAGCGAAGCAGCGAAGGAGGAGTTGGAGCGCCCGGCGTCCGAGCTGGTGTGGTCGTCGCTCGCCTCTGGACTTCTCGTAGGCTTCAGCTTTCTCGCGGTCGCTTTTCTCACGTCGCTCGTTTCGCAAGAATACCACACGCTCGTGACGGCGATCGCCTATCCGTTAGGCTTTCTGTACGTCGTGCACGCGCGCCATCAGCTGTTTACGGAGAACACGCTCGAGCCGGTCATTCCGCTGCTCGAGAAGCGCGACGGCAAAACGCTGCGACAGCTCCTGCGGTTATGGGGCATCGTGTTGCCGATGAACCTCGTCGGTGCACTGATCTTCGCCGAAGTCGTCGCACATACGCAGGTGGTCGAGCCGAAGCTGTTGACGTCGTTGCTCGACGCCGCGCGCACGTCCACCGAGGGTGGCTCACAGCTGGTGTTCTATAAGGGAATCTGGGCTGGCTGGCTCATCGCTCTCATGGCGTGGCTCATCGCCGCCACGCGAGACACCACCGCGCAGATCATTCTCGTCTGGTTGACGACGGCACCGATCGCCGCGTTTGGATTTCGTCACTCGATTGCTGGCGCGGTGGAAGCCTTCTATCGGGGGGCGACAGGCGACGCACCTTGGACGCAGATGTTCTTCAGCTTTGAGATCCCGGCGATCCTCGGCAACATCGTTGGCGGAGTTGTGCTCGTCGCGCTGTTGAACCACGGGCAGGTGAGCAAAGCGCGGGCATCATAGACGGCTACATCGCGACGGCATAGCTGATTCCGACATTGAATGCCGTCGAGGGGGAGCTGCCGAGAAAGTGGCGCGAGATGCCGGTGTCGACGACTACCGTCATCGACCACTGACGGCGAACGCCAATCTCGGCCGTCCAATCCACGCTGGGATAAAGGCCGACGAGATGCTCGGCAAAGACGTCCGCGACAACGAGCGTCGACGATAAAGGAAAGGCGTGATCGATCGCCGCACCCGCGAACCAGCGACTGCCGACCGTACGCTGATCACTCCGTGCCGCTGCCGATCTGCTTGACGTTAGGCATGCCGTCGTCGATGGTCGTGCCTCGGCGTTGACGGGCAATCGCGTTACGTCGAGCATTGTCGAAACAGGAATGCGACTGCACGGAACGTCGGGTATGGTCGGAGGGCCGCTGCAGCCTGGCGATCCAGACGGCAACAGCGCACAGTTGGGGGGCGGAGGCGGCGCTGGTGCGACACTGTAGGTACCATAGGAGGCATTAATGCTCAGCCTCGCCCAGGGCGTCGTCTTTGTGAGTAAACCCTTAATCGCGTACGATCCCTGTGGCGTGGCCAGTGAGCCAACTGGTACCAACATCTCCGCCGCGAGCGCGAGCGCGGGGACCCACGTCGTTTCGGTGGTGAGCGCGCGCATCGCGCCGATGCCGATGTTCGTGAATCCGATAACCGCTGGCTCAGCGGTGTTCGCGGGCTCTACGAAGAGGATTGGGACCCGGAGCTCGATCTCCGTGAGCGACGCGACACCGTAGGAGATCATGGGATCGGTGCGCAACCGGCGCGTGCCGCCGACGAAGCTCTCGAACCGGAGCGGAGCAAACTCCACATCGAGTGAACGCCGCTCCGTGGGTACAGCATCTTCTACCCGTACCGGGCGATTAGCGTCGAGGTTGTAGTACTCCGTTTGGGACGCCGCGGTCCGGGTGAGTAACGCCGACATCACTGCGGCCAGCGCGCTAACAAGGATTGCAGGCGTCAGCCCGGACGAAAAAGAGGTGCGCATACGCTCGCGAAGTATCACTACGTGCCGCGAAGGGGCGCAACAGCAGATCATTCGCTTCGCTCAGGATGACATTGACCTGTAGCTGGTCATCCGAAGAGTCCTTCGCTACTCCAGGGCAGGCTCCGCGACGAAGGATCTGCTGTTGGGATTCGCAGCAAGCTATTGCGCGAATTCAGCGCTGTGCCGGCGCTTTCAGAGCTAGCAATCGATCCTTCATTGCGTGGAAAGCAGCGTCATCGTGATCCAGGGTGCGCTCGATCTCACGGTCCACGCGATCCACGATGTGCTTCGTTGCCAAAATTCGCTCTTCTTCGATGGGATGGGAACCGAAGAAGGTCTGAACGAGGCCGGGCTCGTGCTCCCGCACCGAGAGAAGCACCGTGAATAGCGCGGGGATGCCTTCGGGGCTGATGCCGGCGCGCAGCGTGTTGGCTACCGCCTCCGAGTCGGCTTCGGCTTCAGCCGCCCGACTGTTGCGCGCGAGCCACGCCGCGCCGCCGACGTCGATCGCGATGCGCGTGACGCGGCTGTCGCATAGGCTCGTTAGGCCGCAGAAGACGGCGATGCCGATACGGGTACCACCGCTGCGTTTTAGCTGCTGCACGCCGTGGCGACGCACGACGTGCCCAATCTCATGACCGAGTACTCCCGCCAACTCGTCCATTCGGTCGACATGCTCGATCAAGCCACGATTCACATAGATAAAACCACCGGGAAGAGCGAACGCATTGACATCCTTGCTGTCGATCACCGAGAAGCGCCAAGGAAGGTCGGCGCGCGTCGTCCGGCTGGCGAGCCGAACACCGAGCTCCTGCACGTAGGACGTGATCCCGGTGTCGGTGACGAGCGGCAATTTCGCCGCGATCTGTTTCGCGTGCTCGCGACCGAGCGCGATCTCCTGCTCTTCCGAAACGCTGCAGCCGGCGGCGCCGAGGAGTATGAGCGCGGCCGCTGCGCCTAACGCGGATTGCCGCGCCCGAATGACCATTGAATGGTGCCGAGCCGCCATTGGTTGCCCTCGCGCCGGAAGAAAGCGCGGCTGAGCATCGTTGCTTCGGTATTCATCCGGACTCCCCAGCTTTCCGCCGCTCTTTGAACAGTGTCCGGATAATTGACGAAGCTTTCGTTCTGCGTGTCGAATGCGGAGCCAAAATCGTTCGGCACCCAGTGCCAGGTGAATTCGACCTCGAGCTCGTTGACTGGAATGTTCTCGTTGGCGTCGCGCCAGTTGTGGATCTTTTGAACTTCGATGAACTGCCGCGTGCCAATCGGAACGCGCCACCCAACCTCCTTCTTGAAGGAGGTGTAGTAGTTGCTCTGGCTATAGTTCTGCCGCCGCTCTTCTTGCGCGTCGATGGAGGCTTGCCGATCGGTGCCATCCGCCGCGGCCTCCTCATCGGCGCTGAGCGCCGCGCTGTCGATCCCCACCGGCCAGACGACGATCTGACGCACCGTCTCGGCGCCCGATCCGTACACCGATTCGTTCACCGACACAACGCGCTGGAGCTTTAGGATGGCGACCGTTGGGTCGTATTGCGCGAGGCCGTTGATCGACAACACACCCTCCCGTCGGTAGCTGTAGCCCTTGATGGTTACGAGCCGAGGAATGTGGGCGAACTTGGGTCTCGTGAACGCCGTCGACGCACGAATGATGTCCCCTGCCTCTCGATTCGTGATCGCCTTGGACAGGCAGCCACCGAGAAGGAGCACGCCGGCCAAGCTGATGGCCGTTAGCGTCGAAGCGCGGATGCGGCGTCGTGACATAGGGCTCTAGCCGTTACCAGCCATCGTGCGGTTTATCGTCGCCGTACGCCCAGTTGACACTTGTGATCTTCCAGCCCGTGCCGTCGCGCGCAACAATTGCGCGCGCCCAACGAACCGTGGTCGCGTCGATGGTAATCGCGCCCGTGAGCGCGGCCTGCTGTACCTCGCGCGGAAGCGATTGGAATGCGGCGCCGTCCACGTCGAACTCTGCTCCCGCGGGCGTCGGCTTCCAATGCCAGAGAAAGTCGATCTGCGCCTCGCCAGCCGGCTCGCCACGCCCGGCTGCGTATGGGGTGATTTCGAGGATGCGCACGAACTCCCTTGATGCGATTGCCAGCGTCCAGCCGGGTGTGCGTCCGATCGGCTGCGTGCCATAGGCAACGCGAGGATTCTCCGGATTGTCGTCCCCGTCGTCGGACGCGAGGTCACTCGTCTCGAGGTTCGCTCGCGGCGTTATGCGCAGCGTGTGAATCCACTGCTGCGCCAGCGGCGGCGCGGGCGGTGGGCTCGTATGCGGCTCATTGAGACTGAGCGCCTTCGGCTTCGGCTTGGCCCTCGCTGTATCGACGGGCGGTTGCGTCGAGTCCCTGGCCGACCTCGACGAGTCATTCTTCGCCTTCGACGAGTCGTTCTTCGCCTTGATGCTGTCGGCTCTGGCCGCGCTGTCGGCGTCGATCTTTGGCGGTAACACGACGGAACCGGGTACCGCGCTCACGAAATCCTCGATCGCAATGCGACCTCTCGCCCGGAGGATGGCAACGACGGGATCGATTGAAGCGATTTGAATGATGTTCATCGCCTCGCCTTCGCGCGTCGCCGTGCTGCTCGCAAGGCCTTCAGCCGGGATGGAGAGCTGTCGCGGGACGTAGATCAGCTTCCCGGCCTTCAGGTCGCGAGAGCCCTCGATGATGGTCGCGGCGGTCTTCTTCGACACTTTAGGTCCGCCACACGCCATGAGAGCGAGGGCGACCGCGAGTGCGCCAGCGCGGCGCGCGAGTCGCGGCAGAACGACCTTGGAAAGAATCATCACGATTGACCCGGGCAGCGGCGGCACTCGAACATCGTGACGCGCCAATAGCCGTTCTTGTCGCGAGTGAGATAAGCCTGTCCGACGTACGACGCGCGACTATCGAGACCACCAACGTTCATCGTCGCGCGCTGCATGTCGTTCGGAAGATCGTCGAAGCTGATGTCACCTTGGTCGAACAGCTTGCCGATTTCCGTTGGAATCCAATGGAAGTCGAAGCGAGCCAGCACGTAACCCGGAGAGATTTTGTCGTTCGGTGAGCTCGAGTCATTGATTTGCCAGACTTTAGTGAGCTCCCGTCGCCCGAGCGTCACGCGCCAGCCGGGCGTTTTCCGCACGCTCCCCCACGTCGGATCGGTCCCTGGTTCGTCGGTTTCTACGAAGAGATCGGGCCCCGACCCGCTTGCGGGCGCAATGGAGATGATGTGAGAGTAGCCCCCGGTGCCTGGATCCGGACCGTAAACGTCCTGGATGTCCACCAGCTTGTTCGCGTGCAGAATGGCCAAGACAGGATCGATCGTCGCGAGCTGGCGGTCGTCGAGCGCGCCTCCACCAAACTCCGCCGGCGTGCGGGCGTCGATACGACGTGGAAGCGTGACGGCCTTCGGCTCGGTGAACGCAGGCGTACGGCCAACCGCCTCGGCGACGGCCTTCGGCGACGGCTTAGGGTTCCCGCACGACATCAGCGGGAGCATCAGGAAGGGCGCGAGAAAGGAGCGCGCGAGGAGTCGTCGCAGAAGGGACATGGGAGACGTTGAGTCTCACACAGGACGATCTCGCGACATAGGAAGCAAAACGGCATATTCGGAGGCCACCTACGGTGACGATCCGAGGGAGGAATGTGATGGCGGTGCATAACGGTCGAACGACCTGGCTGGCGAAAGTGACGGGCAGCCTCATCGTGCGCCTGGTGTGCTACTATACCGTCCTCGTTGGCGCGATGGTGCTGATCTGGCGGTACATGCCACGCACCGAGGTCATCGCCCACGAGTCCATGGATGCCCTGTTTGGAAGTCTGGGTGCCGGCGTCGTGGAGGGCGGGCGTCGTGCCCGGGCGGTTGTCGCGCCAATCGACCAAACGACGCTCGCGGTGACGGTCGCATTGGCGATGATCGCGTCAGTGCTCCTCGCCTTGCCGACTGCTTGGGTCTACACTCGGACTCGCGCCAAGCGAGGCTATCAGCAATCCGTTGTACAAACGCTCATCGTCCTGCCGCTGGTTGTCGCCGGAATCGTCGTGCTTGTGAAGTACAGCGTCGCGCTCGCGTTCAGTCTCGCCGGCATCGTGGCTGCGGTACGCTTCCGGAATACACTCGACGACAGCAAGGACGCAGTCTACATCTTTCTTGCGACGGCGATCGGTCTCGCCTCCGCCGTCGATTTACCGGTGGCGCTGGTGATCTCGGTGCTGTTCAATGCCATCGCCCTGGCTCTTTGGTATAGCGATTTTGGCCGTCCGCCGGCGCTCGAGGGACGCATCGCCGAGCGGCGACTGCAACGTGCAATGGAGCAGCTGAGCAGGACGGGGTCATTCGTCGCCCGAATCGACGATACGGTCCTCAAGGAAATGCCCGCGGAGCAGCTCGCAGCGGTGGCGGACCGTGCCTGGCGTCGCGCTCGACGTCACAATCCGGAGACACCGGATCCGGATGGTAAGCGCGAAGCGCTGCTCCGCATTCGAACGTCCAATGTTCAAGCCACGCGCCTAACGATCGAGCCGTTGCTCGACGAGCATCTCAAGCGTTGGCGTTATGGCGGAGTCGTGCACGAGCCGGACGGAACGCACGTGGTAGAGTTTGCAATCGTGTTGAAGAAAGCCGTACCGGCGGAGCAGTTGTTGGCTGTTTTGCGGATACAGGAGCCCGTGGCCCACGTTGAAATAGCGTGAGCTCCGTCGTCGGAGGTGCCAGCTTCTCTGAAGGAGCGTAAGATGCGGTGGTCCATTCTTGTAATTCTGACGTTAGGACTCGCTACGAACGTCGCGGCCCAGTCTGAGCAACAGGGTAAGGAAAAGAAAAAGAAGAAAGAGCCGCCCACCCAGATCGATCTCGTCCCGCACGAACCGGCGCCCCTCTACACGGCGGAAGAGCCGATCGCGTTCACTCTCACCGCGAATATGGACCGGCTGCGTCACGACAAGACCCAGGACGCGCCATGGCGCTGGGCCTCGGTGAGCGTCACCGATTCGAGCGGCGCCAAGTTGGAGCTTCCGCTGAAAGTGAAGACGCGTGGCATCTGGCGACTCAAGCAGTGCGACTTTCCGCCTCTTCGCCTCGACTTCGTAAAGGATGAAGTGAAGCACACGCTCTTCTCGAAGGTGGACAAGCCAAAGCTCGTCACCCACTGCCGCGATTCGGAGGAATACGAACAGTATCTTCTGCAAGAGTTCCAACTCTACCGTGTGTACAGTCTGCTCACAAAGTACAGCCACCGTGTGCGACTGGCGCGGGTGACGTACGCGGACAGCGCGAGCGGCAAGGTCGTGGCGACGCGGTATGCCTTTCTCGAGGAAGAGCCGGCGGCGCTCGCGCATCGCGTTGGCGGAATGCACATCGAGCAGAAGGGCGGCGGTCCGAGCGACGTCGATCCGCAGCAAGGCGTGATCTTCGCGCTTTTTCAGTACATGATCGGCAACACGGACTGGTCGATCGCTGGACTGCACAACGTCGAGATGATCGACACCCAGACGGGATACGTCCCCGTCGCATACGACTTCGACTTCTCCGGCGCCGTCAACACGCGATACGCGAGCGTCGATCCTTCACTGCCGATTCACCGCGTACGCGAACGGCTGTATCGCGGCTATTGTGTGCCGAAGGAGCTGTACGGGCAGACGTTCGGTCTGTTCAACTCGATGCACGACTCGATCTACGCCATTTATCGCGATTCGATCGGGGCATTACTCAAAGGCAATCGCGTGAAGGAAACTCTGGAATATTTCGATGAGTTCTACCAGACGATCAACGATGAGAGGGCGGCCAAACGAAATATCATTGGTCGGTGCATCGGGGCTTCGTAACTGGTAGAGAGTTGGGGGCGAGTCGTTCCCTCTCCCCTCGCCCGCAACCCTCTACCGCTCTATGGAGTTACTCGCCCCGCCGGCCAAGCATTATTGGACCGGTCGACATCGACGAGTCTCTTCTCCGGGTCAAGCTCGATCCGCGCTAATTTCTTCCCGGCGAACGCGTACTCACGGGCGTACAGCACTGTGTTCGTGCTCCACACCTCCGCCGGATAGTTGAACTCTTGCGTCGAGCCGTCCGTGAAGGTGAAGCGGGCGCGGATTGGCTCCACGCCGCGCGCGTGATTCGCGTACAGCACACCGACCATCAACGTGTCACCCTTCTGTTGGGTCACGACGGAATCGATTGCCTGATCGAAGTGCGGGTTCTCGAGGTACCACTCGCGGAAGTACCAGTCGAGGCGACGGCCGCTCACATCCTCCATGGTGCGGAAGAAATCCGTTGGCGACGGATGCTTGAATGCCCAGCGCTGGATGTACGTGCGGAAGGCGTCGTCGAATGCTTCGGGGCCGAGGATCTCTTGCCGCAACTGCTGCAGCGCGACGCTGGTCTTGACGTACGCGTTCTCGCCTAACAGCTGCGGGTTGATGCGGTCAGGGTTGATCTCGAGCGGCTCGTCGACGTTGTGCTCCATGTACTGCGTCACGAGCCCGCGCTCGGAAGCGGCGCGCGTCATTTGGTCGCCTTTCTCCGGATAGCGACGCGCCTCGGAGAAGGTGTTGATGAACGTGTTGAAGCCTTCGTCCTGCCACATGTGCATTCGCTCATTCGACCCCACGATCATCGGGAACCACATGTGCCCGATCTCGTGCGTCACCACGTTGTAGAGGTCGTACTTGTCTGCGCTCTTCGCTTCCATCGCGACCATGGGATATTCCATGCCGCTGATCGGTCCCTCGACCGCCGTGATCTGCGGATAGGGGTACATGAACCAGCGCTCCGAATACTCCTGGATCGACATGCGGGACATGTCCGCGCCGTCCTTCCATGGCTCGATCGCGCTGGGACGATAGAAGGCGTGGGCGAGGATGCCTTTGTAGCTCGACGCATCCCACATGTAATCGGGCGAGGCGGCGAAGACGACATCGCGGACGTTCTTGGCCGTGAAGCGCCAGGTCATTGTGCCGGTCTTGCGCGGGCGCGCCGCACCACTCGTTAGGTCCTGCTGCGTCACGATGTGGATGACGCTGTCGGACTTGGCGGCTTGCCCGAGGCGCGCGATCTCCGCCGTCGTGAGCACGTCGCGTGAATTCTGCAGCGCACCTGTCGCGGCGACGATGTAGCCCGCCGGCACGGTGACGTCGAGCGTGTAATCGCCATACTCGAGATAGAACTCGCCCTGCCCGAGGTAGGGCTCGGTGTTCCAACCGCGCAGATCGTCGTAGACGTTGACGCGCGGATACCACTGGGCGAGCTCGTAGAGCGGGCCGTCGCGACCCATGCGGTCGGCGCCATGTTCAGGAACATTGAAATGCCACGCCGCGCTAATCGTGGCTGTGTGGCCCGGCGCCAGCGGCTCGGCGAGATCCGCTTTCATGACGGTGCCCTCGGTGCGCAACTTCAGCGCGTGACGCGCGCCCTTGCCGTTCGCACTCACCTCTTCGAAGCGATCGACAACGTCGCCACCCTCGAAGTTCCGCGCGCCAAAGCGCGACTCGGCCGGGAAGACGTAGGAGTTGAGCGAGTTCGACTTGAATGCGTTCTGCTCGACCTGGAACCAGATGAAGTGCAGCGTGTCTGGCGAGTTGTTGGTGTAGCGAAGCGTCATCTCGCCGCGTAACGCTTTACCGGTCGTATCGAGCGTCGCCTTGAGATCGTAGTCGGCGCGTTGCTGCCAATACTTCGGGCCGGGCGCGCCGGAGCCACTGCGATATTCGTTGCCAGGCGGGAGGTTGAGTGGCGCGAACATCGAAGTGTCGGCAACACCGGTACTATCGAATCGCGGACGCGTCGGCGCGGTGCGCGCCGCGGACGCGGCCTGGCCGATGGCGGCCGAAGCCGCGGTCGCGACGAGGGTCAGGGCCAACAGGCCGCCCGCGACGCGAGCTCGTGCAAAAGAGGGCATGATCGAACGAAGTTGAGAGAAGACTAAACAGCGCCCACGGGCGCCGTATGCGTGAAAGCAAGCGCCGAGCCCGACCGCAGCAAGCGGCGGGCCGGACAATCTTTTGTAAGGGTATACACCAGACTTCTTTGTGAGATCACGTGGAAAAGCGGCTACCGCTTCGCGTACACCGCCACACCAGATCCAGAGAAGGACATGACTTCATATGACTCATGGCGGGGGCCCATTTCCATCCCCGGCGAGCCCGCCGGCATACCTGGCACTGCCAGCCCGAGGATCTTTGGCCGCTCCGCGAGTACCTTCTTCACCAGATCCGCCGGCACGTGACCCTCGAACGCGTAACCGTTGGCTAGTGCGACATGACAGCTTCTTAGCGGAGCGGGTACCCCGGCAGTCGCTTTCACTTGTTCGAGCATCGCTTCGTCCGTGTCGTGCGCGTCCACGGTGAAGCCGTTCTTCTTCATGTACGCCACCCAGTTCGCGCAGCAGCCGCACGTCGGGCTCTTGTACACGGTGATCTTCGTCGCGACGCGCGTGCGCGCCCCGCCCCGCGTGAACGCGGTGGTTGCTGCGGATGCGAATGCGAGCTGAAGCCAATCGCGGCGATTCATGAATTTCGTCCCTGAGGCGGAGGCGTTGAAAGATAGGAAGCGATCGGGCCAGGGGCAGGCTCGGGCTTTGCACCGAAGTCAGCCAAAAGACATTTCAGCCGGGGAGGGCAAGATGGCGGACTTCGAGAACCGCGTCGACTCGACCACGTCGAGCGGAAAACGGAAAGTCGATTGGGGTGGCCAGGACGAGTACTGGCGTGACAACTACGGTGAGCGTCCCTACGCTCAGGCGGATCGGACGTATGAGTATTACCAGCCAGCATACAAGTACGGCCACGAGTCGGCATTTTTCTACGGCGACCGCGCGTGGGATCAGGAAGTGGAGCATGATCTCGAGCGTGGCTGGGATCAAGCGCGTGGCGACTCCGATTGCACGTGGCTCGAGGTGAAAGAAGCAGTTCGTGACGCGTATGAGCGCACGCGGATGCACGACGAAAACTCGTAAGGCGAACCGAACGCCAAAACCCGAGCTACACGCTTGATGGGACGGCCGAGGGCGAGAGACGCGCGGATCGAACGATCGTCTTTCGCTGCTCGGCCGCGCTTCGTAGGGACATGCCTCCTGGCGCTAACGCGGATCTCGGTTTTTCATTCCCCTCCGCATGCCCCCGTCATCGATCTCACCGCCACGCTCCGACCGCATCGCACTCCTTCTCGTGCAAGCCGGCGCCATCGCCGTCGTGCTCGCGTCGCTTCCCTACAAGGCGTTCGACCTCGACCGCTACTTCGTGCCGAAGGAGCTAGTGCTGCACATCGCCGCGGTCGGCGCGGCATTCTGCTGTCTCATTCCGCGTGGACGACTCTCACTCGCGCGCATCGACTGGCTGATCATCGGCTACCTGGCCCTGAGCACGGTTTCGGCGGTCATCGCCGACAACCATTGGTTGTCGACGCGTGCACTCGCGATCTCATTCTCGGGTGCGGCGCTCTTTTGGGTGGGACGCGTGCTCCGTCGCGACGGTCTTGGTCGGCCCGTGCTGTGGATAATCGGCTTGGCGGGAGCGATTGGGGCAGCAACCTCCTTGATGCAGGCATATGGCGTTACGTCCGAATACTTCAGCCTCAATCGGTCGCCGGGCGGCACGTTTGGCAATCGCAACTTCATGGCCCATCTCGGCGCCATCGTTGCGCCAACGATCCTCTATTGCGGCCTAACGACGCGGCGCTTCGCGGCCTCGCTCTTCGCTTCACTCCTCATCGGTGTCATTGCGGCGGCCGAGGTGCTGTCGCGCAGCCGCGCCGCCTGGCTGGCGCTCGTCGCGGCTGGGGTCCCCGTCGCCATTGCGGCGTGGCTCTCGCGCTCCCGCTGGAGCGCACGTGAGACATCGCGTCGCTCGATGGTGCTCGGTATCGCCACGGTGGTCGGAGTCGTGCTCGCGCTGGCATTGCCAAACACGCTCGAGTGGAAGAGCGATTCGCCATATCTCGAGTCTGTACGCGGTATGGTGAACTATCAGGAAGGCAGCGGTCATGGTCGGCTCGTGCAGTATACGACTTCGATACGCGTGGCGCTCGCGCACCCGATCTTGGGCGTAGGACCCGGAAACTGGAGTGCCACGTATCCACGTTATGCATCACGCGGCGATCCGTCGCTCACCAGCGCCGATGACGGAATGACGTCGAATCCGTGGCCAAGTAGCGATTGGGTCGCTTTTGTCGCGGAGCGTGGTTTGCCGGCGACGGCATTGCTCGTGCTGACGTTCATCGCTTTCCTCGCGCTCGCGGCCTGGCACGCTCGCGTCGCGAGAGGCACGGAGTCTGTCCTCGGCGCCTTCGCGTTGGCCGCGACGGTGATCGCCACGCTCGTCGTGGGCATGTTCGACGCCGTCCTCCTCATCGCGCCGCCGACATTCTTCGTTTGGCTTATGCTGGGCGTCTACGCCGAGCCTGTCGCGCAGTCGGCGACACGACCGACGGTGACGACTGGCGTTAGGCAATGGGCGCCCGTAATCGTTTTTGTATATGGCGTCATAGCGATCGGCCGCGGCGCTTTCCAGATCGCGGCCATGGCGACGGTGACCGCGAGCACGCGCGCCTCGGCCCTCGAGCGGGCGTCGCTGTTCGACCCGGGCAGCTACCGCATTCACATGCGGCTCGCGGAGAGCTACTTGAACGCGGGACGCTGCGACCGGGCGCGCCCGGCGGCACGATCGGCGCGTGATCTATATCCGATGGCGGGAACTCCCCGCGAGCTGCTGGCGCAGTGCGGGGAGTCGTCGCCACGACCCAAGCGGAGGTGAGAAGCGATGCCTAACGTTGGACATGTCGCGAACATCGACGACCGCGGCGCGGCGCGTCGTCGTACGGGTGGTATTGTCTGGCTCGTGATCGCGATCGCGGCGGCCGTCGCGATGGTGGTTCTCCACGCGCGAGACGGGTGGTACGCGTTGCTGGTCATACCGTTCGCGATGGCGGCGTTAGGCTATTTCCAAGCGCGAGAACGCACGTGAGTGATGCGTGCCGCGCTCGGCGAGCGTGAACCGGCTGGTCCGATGTCGGAAGACGAGAAGGCCCAGGCCCGGCGCCAGGCGACCGGAGTATGGATCAAATCCATATCGTCAGGCGTCGGTGCGACAGTCGTACTCTGGCTGCTGTTGCGGCTTGTGCACGTATCTGTTTAGAGGTCTTCGTGAAATTTCGGCAAAGAGAAATGAAGGTTTGGGCTCGCCATGCCGGGTGAGATCTCCAGGAGCGACATCGACGAGCCCGAGCTGATCGCTCACCACCACCACTCGTGGCTTTCCCGGTGACTATTTAGAGATCTTCAAACCCAGTAAGCCACTCCACTTCGCAACACGGCCTTTTTGTCCGGCCGCCCAACCGGCGGTACCATCGAAACGAACGGAGTTGTAGGCGACGCTGTCCACCATGAGCCAGGACTCGCCGCCGTCGCCTGAGAACGCAGTTCCCGCCAGACCAACCGCGACGACGTTGGAGCTACCGGGCACGAAGGAAACCGCGGAGAGATATCCCACGGGTAGCGGACCCTTGGCAACGCGCCAGGTGCGGCCACCGTCCTCGGTGATGGCTACGTTAGGCAAGCCACCGCGCACCATCTGATAGTCGCCGCCAACGGCGACGCCACGCCGCCCGTCGCGAAAAGCCACCGAGAAGACGCCGGACGACGCGCTGCCCGCGTGAATCGGCGTGTCGGCAGCCGTCCAGGTGCGCCCACGATCGGCAGAGTGGTACACGCGACCCGTTGTCCCGCCACCGGTGCCGATCCAGACATTCGTCTCGCCCGAAACCGTTAGGCAGCTCCCGCTCGCCGCGAATGCCGCTTCGTTGGGCAGTGTCGCGGGAAGGCGGGCCGGAGGGATCCGGGTCCAACTGGTGCCACCGTCATTCGTCGTTACGACGAAAAAGTGGCCGTCCACTGGATCGCTGATTGCGATACCGTGCTGCGCGTCCCAAAAAGCAATCGCGTCGAGAAAGACACCCTTCTGGGCCGTGGAGTACACGAGCGACCAGTGCACGCCCGCATCCGTCGTGCGATAAATGCGTGCTTGCCCTTTGTCGGCGTCGCCAGAGCTCATGAGCCAAGCTCGGCGAGCATCGAGCGCATGCACCGCGCGAAAATCGAGTCCCGCGGCGCCAGGGACGCTATCGGTGCGCCACGTCCGGCCGCCGTCGGTGGTTCGTGCCCACCGACCGCGGGTGCCGCTCACCCATACGACGTTCGGCCCCGCCGTGCTCAGTCCACGAAGCTCGGCGTCCGTGCCCGTGACGTTTGCCGCCCACTGTCCGAACGCGGGTGCCGGCAATCCGAGCAGGATCGTGATGAGTAATCTCTCACGCATGCGAAGCTCCGAACAGAGAAGATCGACGGCACCACCGAATGCCGCGAGCCGGGACTAGCCGTCGAGACCGTCGAGGGCGGTGGAAAGCCAAGTATCCCGCCGAAAGGCAAAATAGAAGCAGAGCACCGCACCGACGAATAGGGCGATGCTCTGGGTCACGTAACGATGCCTGG
This sequence comes from Gemmatimonadaceae bacterium, assembly GCA_045804225.1. Taxonomy (GTDB): domain Bacteria; phylum Gemmatimonadota; class Gemmatimonadetes; order Gemmatimonadales; family Gemmatimonadaceae; genus AG2. Next base: position 138,901 of record JBJMNO010000005.1, on the reverse strand, counting down.
CGTCGCGGAGGAACCATATCCCCAGTGGAACGAAAAGAATCCCCAAGAAAGCGAGGGACGATCGAACGAGGCAGCCAGGACGGGGGAGGCTCATATCCGGTGAAGGACGCATAAGCCTCCGGTCGGGACACTCGATCGGCAACAATCTCTCAAAGACGGAGTTGCCGAGGAGGGGTCAGCGTAAGTCGCAGTTGGTTAGTTGTTCGCCTTAGTTCGCGCTCACGCTTTGAATGGTGGCGCCCCCCAGAAGCGAATGTCTTAAAATTCGTCATGCCCTCCCTCTCCGATATCCGCTCCGCCCGCGACCGCGTCTCTTCACGCCTTCATCTCACACCCCTTCTCTCCGCCACGCGGCTCGGTGCGCGGGTAGGAACGATCCTATATCACAAGTGTGAATCCCTCCAGAAAACGGGCTCTTTCAAAGTGCGCGGCGCCCTCAATCGGATCTCGCAGCTCGATGATAAACAACGCGCGGCGGGAGTGGTCACCGTCTCGGCGGGCAACCACGCACAGGCCATAGCGTGGGCGGCGCGAGATGCGGGTGTGCGTTGCACCGTCGTCATGCCAACGACCGCGGCCCAAGCGAAAGTGGATGCGAGTCGCGGGTATGGAGCGGAAGTCGTGCTCCATGGGGCGAGCGGCATCGAGGCATTCGCGCGCGCGCACGAGATCGCGGAGGAGCGCAAGCTGACCTTCGTGCATCCGTTCGACGACCCGGCAGTAATCGCTGGGCAGGGGACCGTTGGTCTCGAGATCCTGGAGCAGCTCGACGACATCGATGACGTCGTGGTACCTGTCGGCGGCGGAGGCCTCATCGCCGGTATCCTGATCGCGATCAAGGAGCAGAACCCGCGCATTCGCATCTACGGGGTGGAGCCCACGGGAGCCGCCGTCATGCGAAAGAGCCTCGATGAGAAGCGACCCGTTAGGCTCTCATCGATGAAGACAATCGCCGATGGTCTGGCGGCCCCGATGGCGGGCGACGTCACCTATCCGATCGTTGCCCGTTATGTGGACGACGTCGTGCTCGTTACCGACGACGAGATCATGGCAGCGATGAAGGACATCCTGTTCTCGGCGAAGCTGCTCGCGGAAGGTGGCGGTGCCGCGGCGACCGCGGCGGTGCTGACTGAGAAGATTCCGGTAGCAGGTCGCCGAGTGGTGGCTGTACTCAGCGGCGGCAACGTCGACGCGTCACGAGTGAAAACGGCAATCGAGTAAGCCCGCTCAGCCGCGCGCGTGGTCCTCGCGAAAAGCGATCGAGGTCATCAATAGCCATACGAGGCCGACGAGTGCGCCCGCGATGACGTCGATGGGCCAGTGCACGCCAAGGTAGATGCGCGAGTAGAGGCTCATCAAGGAGATCGTGGCAAGCACCGGGTATGGCCACTTCCAGCCGCGCTCCCGATAGAGAATGGCAGCGAGGGTGAAAAGGACCGCGATGCTCGCAATCGCGTGGCCGCTCGGATAGGACGACCATCCGTACCACCCTCTACGCGGATAGAGATCAGGCCTAGGTCGACCATACAGCGCTTTGAGGGCGGGATTGAGGATGTAGCTGCCGAGTTGGACGATGAAGAGCCGCACTCCAAGATGGGGCTTTTTCAAGCGAACCCAGAGCCACCATACGATGACCAAGACGCCAGGAATGAGCGTGATATTCGTTCCCAGCCAAGGCGACGCGAGAATGATCCTGTCGAGCCAAGGCGGTGGCGCGTGATTGTGAAACGCGATTATGAGCCATCGCTCCCACTTCGTGCCATGCTGCCAATCGCCGAAGCGTTTGGCCCATGCGGCCGCCGTCATGCCCACCAGAAAGGCGAACGAGTAGCCGGCAGCGATCGTCAGCCAACGCTGTCGCCACCACGGCCTGTTCGCGCCGGTGGCGGAGCGATTGGGTTCCCTTTGCACGGAAGCTGACCGAGCAGGCTGCGCGCCACTGGACTCGATCATGGAACGGTTGCTGCCGATGTAACTCGCGCGCCCGCGTACACCCACCGGCGCTCGATGACCTTTACGAGTGGAGATCGGCAATGACGGATCGCGATCGAACCAATGACACGCAGGGCGACCCGCAGAAGGAAGAGCGGTCGACAGAGGGCAAGGACATCATGCGCGGGCGAAGCTTTGCTGGCGCGAACATCGCCAACACCGAGCGCGGTCAAACCCAGGAGCGTCAGCACGTCGCGGATCACCAGGGAGAGCCGCTGGACGAATTCGGAGAAGTCACGGACGCCGAGATCGAGGCTCGAGAGCGAGAGAAGAACGAAGACTAGCTCAACGTCATCATCGTCCCCGTCATCGTCGCAACCAGCTTCTCGCTCTTACCAGTTATCGCAAGAACGTCCGCACGGCACACTGTGATCGTCCGGCCCGCGCGAATTACTCGCCCGCGCGCCTCGATGCGCTCGCCGACCGCGGGTGCGAGCAAGTTGAGCTTGAACTCGATGCTGAGTACCCGCGCATTCGCCGGCATCAGCGAATGCGCGGCATAGCCGCACGCGCTATCGGCGACCGTGGCGAGAATCCCCGCGTGGAGGAAGCCGTCCTGCTGCGTGAGATCTTCCCGAAACGGGAGCACGATGTCCACCGCGCCCGGCTCCACGGGGCCTAACGAAGCGCCGATCGTGGACATCGCACGCTGCTCGCCAAAGCTGAGCCGCACGCGGGTTGCGTACTCCGGGTCCTGCGCGGTGAACGTGTGTGTCACCCGGCGAAGACTAGCGGTCAGCGCTTCCGATTGATCCTTCGTTCCGTCCAAATCACGACCGTCGTGCATGCGCTCATTCCAGCGGACTGGAACTGAGCCGGTGTCGTCGCGCCGTTGTACACCTCGAGGGCCGCGACTTCTTCCGGACGCACGTACGTATCGAGATCGCCCGGTGTCATCTGCTGCCACGGAGCGCCATCGACGTAGAAGGTCACGCAACCACCCGTTGGGTCGCGCGAGCTGCTGATGATGTTCGTGCCGTTGGCCCCGGGTTGCACGCGAATACCCGGCACTGTCCGCAGCATGTCACTGAACTGCGTCATCTGCCGATTCTTGAGCTGATCGGAATCGAGATAGTAGCCCATTCCGCTGCGCTTCCGATCGGCGAATCCAACGTCGCTCAGGCCGTGCTCACGCGACGCCGTCACCCGCATCTCGCTCAGCACCGGCACGTAGTCCGCCAGCTTCACGGTCACGCTCTGCGGAGACGTCTGGGACAGCTCCACCGCGACTTCCGTCGGCGAGAAGCCGAGTTGCCTGATCTCGAGCGTCTGCGTTCCGGACGGCAGGCTGTCCAGCGTGAATTCGCCGTTTGCTCGCGTCTTTGTCGCCGCGCCGCTGTTCTGCAGCTCCACGCGTGCGCCGGCGATTGGCTGACCGTATTTGTTCAGGACCTTGCCAGCCACACGCGCGCGGCCACGCTGAATCATCGCCGGCTTGCCGCTCGTGTCGTTTGACGACGCCGCGGCGACCACTGGCGCCTGCGACGTGATGCTCATACTCCGCATCGCCAACAGTTGCGTGGTGTGCAGAGCGGAATCGCCCAGCTGCACCGGGACTTCACCGGTCTGTACTCCGTTCCGAAAAACCTGCAGCTTGCCGCTCAGAATCGGCGGCAGACCACAAATGCGATACCGCCCGTCCGGCCCGATCTGCTGCTCGCGCACGCGCGGCGACTTCTTCAGTCCGAGCGGGTCAGACTCGAAATACAGCAGCGAGACTTTTGCGCCCTGCGCGGGCGCGTCGGTGTCCGCGTCGTGCACGAAGCCGACGAGCGCGGCGGGCCCGAGTGCACGTCGCGCCGCGGTACACATCAGCGACACCAGGGTCTCGCTCGAGGGAACCGAGAGCTCGATGATGCGTGTCTCACCGGCCGCGAGCGCCAGCTGCGGCGTCACCAGGGAGATGCCCAACGTATCGAGCAAGGGATGAATGACGATGAGGCGATGTACGCCCATCGGCACACTGTCGATCCGATAGAGACCGACGGAATCAGTGAATGCTTCGCGAGTGGTACCGTCGACGCGGACGAGGGCGCCACGAAGGGGAACCTCGTGGAGACTATCGAGCACGGCGCCACGAATGGTCATGACACCGCCGGCCGCGGGCCCAGCGGCCGGGGCAGGCGTTTGCGCGCCCGCGGAAGCAACCGCACACGCAACGACAGCCAACGAAGAGAGGAGGCGCTTGAGCACAGCCTGGAGGATTTGGTGGGACCGGAGGGTGACCGGACTACGTCATAACCTATGGCACTGCGCATGGTTCCCTCAATAGATGCCACGCCCCGTTCTCTACCTCCCACCAGGTGGCGCTATCTTCTGCGCATGGATGCACTGACGGGCGCGGGCATTACGATCGTTGGCGCTGGCCGGCTGGGTCATGCGCTGGCCTCGGCGATGCGGGGGGCCGAGCTCCAGGTCAGCGGCCCGGTCGGTCGCGGTTCCAATGGCGAAGGGGCGGACATCGTCCTTCTCTGCGTTCCAGACAGCTCGATCGCCGAGGCGGCTCGGCTCATCGATCCGGGGCGATTGGTGGGACATTGCTCCGGCGCTTCGACCCTTGCCCCTCTCGGCGGCCGCGAAGGGTTCTCGATGCATCCATTAATGACAGTTGCCGGTCGAAATCTTTCGGTTTCCTTTGCGGGCGCGGGATGCGCGGTGGCGGGCAGCACCGAACGGGCGCGCACGGTAGCAGTCGCACTCGCCGAACGGCTGCTGATGAAGCCGTTTGCGGTGGCGGATGCCGATCGGGATCTCTACCACGCAGCCGCCTCCATGGCCTCGAACTATCTGGTGACGCTCGAGGCGGCGGCCGAACGCCTGGCGGTGCTCGCCGGCGTGCGACGCGAGCTGCTGGCCCCCCTCGTTCGGGCGGCGGTGGAGAATTGGGCCAGAGCGGGCGCGCGCAAAGCACTGACCGGCCCGATCGTGCGCGGAGATGTGGCGACCGCCGAGCGACAGGAAGCGGCGGTCGCGGCTCGTGCGCCGGAGTTGCTACCGCTCTGGACAGCTCTCGCGTTGGCGACACGCACGCTCGCGCATACCGAGTGACCATGCGCATCGTTCGCACGATCGACGAGCTGCGCGAAGTGCTCGAGCCGCGCAGCAGCGAGAATGCAAAGATCGGCCTCGTTCCCACGATGGGTTTTTTCCACGAAGGGCATCTTTCGCTGATGCGACGAGCCCGCGAGGCATGTGACATCGTCGTGGTCTCGCTCTTCGTAAACCCCACTCAGTTCAACGACCCGAAGGATCTCGAGGCCTATCCGCGCGACGAGGCGCGTGATGCGGCGATGGCGCAGAGTGCCGGCGTCGACCTGCTCTTCGCGCCCGCCGGAACTGAGATGTACGCCCACGACTCTTCCACCACGGTCACGGTGGGTGGGCTGAGTGAGTCGCTGGAGGGTGAATCGCGCGGTCCGGGTCACTTCCGCGGCGTGGCGACGGTGGTTGCAAAGTTGTTCAACATCGTTCAACCGACCATCGCGTACTTCGGCCAGAAGGACGCGCAGCAGGCGCTGGTCATCCGGCGCATGGTGCGCGACCTCAACTTCCCCATTCGCATCGAAGTGTGCCCCACGGCGCGTGAGCCGGACGGGCTCGCGATGTCGAGCCGGAACGTGCGATTGAGCGCCACGGCGCGCGCGCAGGCGCTCGCACTGAAGCACGGGCTCGACGCGGCCGCCAATGTGATTGCGCGCGGCGAGCGCGATACGGCGCGCGTCGAGCAGAGCGGTCGCGAAGCCATGAAAGGCTTTCGCGTGGAGCCCGAGTACTTCGCCGTCGTGTCGGCGGACTCGCTCGCTCCCCTACGGACGGTTTCGGGTGAGGTCCTGCTCGCCGTTGCGGCGAAAGTCGGTGGCGTGCGACTCATCGACAATCGCATCGTCGACGCACCGTGATGGAAACGACCGAACCCTCGCATCGCCTAACGATTGACGCGGTCCGCGCGATGAAGGGCCGGGCCGCGCCAATCGTGATGGTGACCGCGTACGACTTCGCCACCGCGCAGGTGGCTGAGCAAGCGGGCGTCGACCTCATCCTGGTCGGCGACTCCGCGGCAATGGTGGTGCTCGGCTACGAATCCACGCGGGTCGTGAGTGTCGAGGAGATGTTGATGTTGACGCGTGCGGCCCGGCGAGGCGCGCCTGCCTCGCTACTCATTGGCGATCTGCCCTTTGGGACGTACGAACGCTCCAACGAGCTGGCGGTGACGACGGCACGTCGCTTTACGGAAGCAGGCTGCAACGCGATCAAGATGGAGGGTGGCGGTGCGACGGTGGATCGCGCGCGCGCCGTGATCGCCGCGGGGATTCCGGTCATGGGCCACGTCGGGCTCACGCCACAGCAGACTGGCGACCGCGAAGGGTTTCGCGTGCACGGCCGCACGGCGGCGGGGGCTCGCGAGATCATTGCCGACGCGCTTGCGCTGGATGCGGCAGGATGCTTCGCCATTGTCGCGGAGGCAATGCCGACGCCGGTAGCGCGCGCTGTGACTGGCAAGACGCGGGCGCCGGTCATAGGCATCGGCGCGGGGCCGGAGACAGATGGACAGGTGTTAGTGTTTCATGACCTCGTTGGCTTGTACGACGCACACGTTCCGAGATACGTGAAGCGGTATGCGGAGCTGAAGGCGGTCATGATCGAAGCCGTTAGGCGGTATGCCGTAGAGGTCCGGGCGCGGACGTTTCCAGGTCCGGAACACGTCTATCGCATGGAGGCTGGCGAAGAAGAAAAGCTGGCCGGAAGCTGAGAACGCGGACGCAACAGCAGACCCATCGCTTCGCTCAGGGTGACAGTGACATTGGTTGTCGTCCTGAGGAGCGGAGCGAGGAAGGATCTGCTGTTCTCCTTTTCATGCGATCCGTCAGCGATTCGAGCGGCCATGCCGCCGACGGTCCGGAATGTCGACCTGGCCTTTCACATCCGAGTAATCGACGCTGCCGCTCGCCAGGCGATCGACAATGAAATCGCCCCCAACATGCGCAACTTCCACCGAGCCCGACCCCTTGGTGTGGATCCGCACCGACTTCGCGACGCTCGTTATGCTCAATGATCCGGAGCCCTTCTGACCGATCTCGACGCCGCCATCGACATCACGGATCTCGAGCGTGCCCGATCCATCGGTCACATCCACGTCACCCTTTACGTCCGTGATGTGTAACTCGCCTGATCCGTCCTGCACGCGCAGATTGCCCCCGACATGCTCCACGGTTGCATCGCCTGAACCATCCTTGAGATCAAGCGGACCGACATTCCGGATCTCGAGGTCACCGCTGCCGTCCGAGACGTCCAGCGTCAGGCCGCGCGGCACCTCGATCACAAGATCCAATGCCTGGTGCTCGTCATCGTCGTTCCAGTCGCGGTGCTCCGGAATGTCGGCCTCGATGTAAATCGTCCCTTGCCGCTCCTCGGCAATCAGCTTGACTTCTGCGAGGCCGGCCCGCGACGAAGCACGCGCGGTTCCGCGGACGGAGACATCACGGGCGCCCGCGCGGCCTTCGATGCGAAGACTCCCAGCGCGCGCGATCACCTCGATGTGGTCGGCGCGACCTGCCGGGACTGTCGCATTGCGTTCGGCCGTATACTCTTGCGCTGCCAAAGGCGTGGAGATCAGAACGAAAAGGACACTCGTGACGAACCGCATGAGATCTCTGTGGGTTGGTGAGTCTGGGTCAAGCTTCCTGTACCGTTCGACAGCGCCAAGACGTGAAATGTTGAAGAGGTCGTGTACTTGGAGTTAGGGTTAGGGCCACCCTTCCGCATGAGCGCGGACCAGCAGATCCTTCGTCGCTGCGCTCCTCAGGACGACAACTCCGGCTGCCACCTTTGCGCATACTCCTCGTCCTGCTCCTCGTCCCCACTGCTCTCCATGCGCAATACTCGCGCGAGCGCGCTGCGCTCGTGCTCCGGGGCGAGGCCGCGTTGCAGCGTCAGGAGATCAGGGTAGCGATCGACGCGTTCCGTGAGGCGGCGGGAGACACGAACGCGGCGCGACGGGCGGTGGCGGAACGCATGCTCGGCATCATTGCGTGGCGCTTCTACAGACAAGACGGCGAGGCGCGAGTCCATTTCGGGAGCGCGCTGGCCACGCAACGTGACACGTCGGCTACGCTTGTCGAGATGGCACGTCTCGCCAATGTCGAAGGGCGCTACAAGCAGGCTTACGATCTTGCGTCTCGCGCGCGCCGCTCGGCGTCGGACGACATCGCGCGCCGCGCCGCAACTCTGCAGATGGGCCGCGCCATTTCCGATGCTGCGCTCGCCGAACTCTTAGGCGAAGCGCCTGTCGCAATGCCAATGGATACGACAAGCGCTTCAGCCGCGGTGGAGGCGTTGCGCGAGCTCGTTCGACGCACGCCGGGACGTGTCGAGGAAGCGCATGAGCTCCTGCTCGACGCACTCGTCGCCGGGGATGGAAAGAGCGCCGCTGCGGCGATCGATTCGTACTATCTCATCGAAGTGGCCGGCAGCGGCAGCCGATCGCCAATCAATTCGGTTGTCGCCGAGCTCGATGCGGTGCTTCCGGCCTGGCGAGGCGACGCGACACCACGGCCTGTGCGCACACGGATCGCCGGCGAGTTGACGCGTGCCCGGCTATTCGATGCGGCGGCGCTCGTCGCGCCGTTAGGCAGCGAAGTTCTCCAGTACGCGAAGTACTGCCGGCAGATAGAGCGTGAGGCGATCGAGTATTATCGTCGTACGCTGGTTGAAGGTGCGCAGGCACAGGAGCTGACGCGTCTCTACATTCACGCGCTACACGATCTCTGGCCACACCTCGCCTGGAAGGGCGCACCGCCCCCGTTCTATCCCGCCGCCGCGGACGCTGAGCTGGGACGTCGCTTCGGGGCGCTCATCCAACTCGGTATCACTGGCGGCTATTACGACATGCACATGGGTCACGTCATCAGCGAGGAGCCCCGATCGGTGACGCAGTATGGCAAGAGCGCGCGCGTCACATTCCTCGTCATCGACGGCATCGTCACCAACGGCCTGCAGAGCTGGGCGTGGGACGACGCGGGCGGACATGGCGGTTGGCAACGCCGCGATACGATCGTACAGGTGAGGCCGATCTTCGTCGAACACGCGCTCAGCCTCTGGGTGAGCGCCGACTCGGCGCGACGCGAGCACGAACAACGGAGCATCGCGAACGACAGCATCGTCGATTTCGTCGTTGCGCGATCCGACTCGGTGGCGTACATGCCCGGCGTTGCCGGCAGGCTTCGTCGCGATGGCCGAAACGCGATCATCGATTCGCTTCGCCGAGCCGGCGTCCCCGACTCGGCGCTCGGTCGCGTGTTCGTTGGCGTGGTGTCCCGACTCATTCGCGAAAGTTCGATCGTCGCGCACGAGGGCCGTCACGCGATCGACGATGGCATTTTCCCCGCCCTGTCCCCCGAGGAGCGGGAGTTCCGCGCGAAGCTTTCGGAAGTTGGGTTTGCCGACCATCCGAAGATCGTGATGTCATCGATCGTGCATCCGAACATCGGCGATGCCACGCCGCACGGTCGCGCGAATGCACGCGTCATGCTTGGCTTGATTCATTGGATGCGCCTGCACGCGTCGGAGATCGCCGGATTCGATGGCCGCCAGCCAGTACTCATCCAACTGCCGCTCCTCACCGATGCTCAGCTTCGGCGCGCGTTCCGAAGCATGGATCCAATGGCGCGCGCGAACTGAGCGATATTTCATTCTCCCTCCTCTCCCATCTCTGCGAGGACGTTCGATGACTGATGACGAGCTGTCGCGCCGCACCTTCCTCGGGACCACGGCTGCTGCCCTCCTCGTCGGGCCTCGGCTCGGCGTCGACATGTCGCGTCTCCCCGCGCGTCCGAGCGGCGATGTCCTAACCACTCCCAATGTGCCTCGCGCGCCCCTCGATGATCTCAGCATCGGCGACCTGCAGGCGGGGCTCGCGTCGGGGAAATACACCGCGCGCTCACTCGTGGAGCAGTACCAGGCGCGCATTGATGAATTAGACAAGAAAGGGCCGACACTCAATCTCGTGCTCGAGCTGAACCCTGATGCGCTCACCATTGCGGACCAGCTCGACAATGAGCGCAAAGCGGGAAAGACGCGCGGGCCGCTCCACGGCATTCCGATTCTCGTGAAAGACAACATCGACACGGCCGACAGAATGCACACCTCGGCTGGGTCACTCGCGCTGGCGAGCTCGATCCCGTCCCGAGACTCGTGGGTGGCCGAGCGGCTGCGCGCCGCCGGCGCGGTGATTTTAGGAAAGACTAATCTCAGCGAATGGGCGAACATTCGCTCCACCCACTCGTCGAGTGGATGGAGCGGGCGGGGCGGACAGTGCAAGAACCCGTACGCGCTCGATCGAAGCACCTCGGGGTCGAGCTCGGGTTCGGGCGGCGCCGTTGCCGCCTCCTATTGTGCTGCCGCCATCGGTTCAGAAACCGATGGCTCCGTGACATCGCCAAGCGCGGCGTGTGGACTCGTGGGGATCAAGCCGACGGTTGGGCTGATCGGCCGATCGGGAATTATCCCGATCTCGCACTCGCAGGACACGGCTGGCCCGATGACACGCACGGTTCGCGACGTCGCGATTGTCTTGGGCGCACTCACGGGAGTCGATCCACGCGACGACGCCACGAAGCCGAGCGCCGGCAAGTCTTACACGGACTACACGCGCTTTCTCGACGCGGGCGGTTTACGTGGCGCGCGCATCGGTGTCGCACGCGAGACATACATGGGCTACAGCCCGAAAACGGACAAGCTCGTGGAGCAAGCAATCGAGGTGCTCAAGCACGCTGGCGCAACGGTCGTCGACCCGGCGAACATGCCGAGCCCCGCCAAGATCGGCGATGCGGAGCTCGAGGTATTACTCTACGAGCTCAAGGCCGATCTCAACTCGTATCTCGAAGCGTTAGGCCCGGGCGCGCCGTACAAGACCCTCGCGGACATCATTCGCTTCAATGAGCAGAACGCCGCGACGGAGATGCCGTACTTCGGTCAGGAGCTCTTCGAGATGGCGCAAAAGAAAGGTCCGCTCACCGATGCGAAGTACAAGAACGCTCGCGCGAAGTGCCTGCGGTTGTCTCGGAGTGAGGGCATCGATGCGGTGATGACGAAGAATCGTCTCGACGCGCTCATCGCGCCGACGCAAGGCCCGGTGTGGCCGATCGATCTCGTGAACGGCGACGGAGGCGGCGGCGGAAGCTTCACGCAGCCGGCCGCAGTCGCGGGCTATCCGCACATCACGGTGCCGATGGGTCTCGTGCAGGGGCTTCCCGTTGGTCTGTCGTTCGTAGGACGCGCGTGGACTGAGCCGACGTTGTTGAAGCTCGCATACGCCTATGAGCAAGTGTCGAAGATGCGAAGGCCGCCGACCTTTGCTGAGCGAGCGTTAGCCTGAACGTCTCCTTCGTCGCCTCGCTTCTCAGCATGACGCGCTGGTTAGATACTCCGCACGCGGAAGTCCACGTTATCGTTAATCCATTTCCACAACTCGGCCTGCTCCTCCGATGACGCACCCTGGTGGTAGTGCTTCTTCCAGGTTGCCATCACCTCGTCGTCGACGGTCCACATGCGCACGCGATGACGCGGGACTTGCTTCTCCCAGCGCACCGCGATCGTAGGACGTGGATAGAGCACGCGCACCGTGACATTCTTCGACAAGTATTCGAGCTTGCTCACGTCGATGCGCTGGTACTTGCCGAGGCTGTCGTTCTTGGCCGCGGGAGTGTCAGGCACGCCGTCGGTGACGAGCACGATGTTGAGCGGCGCGAGCACGAGATTCTGACGCGTAATGAGTGTCGCGACGCGGGCGAAGAACGGATTGTAATCCGTGAACCCATCGCGGTTCGGATACTCCTTGCGCAAATACTTCGCGATCTCGACGACGCTCATATTCTCGAACGTCGCGATCGGCTGGAAGGACTTCGTCTCCTGCGGATGCTCGCCGCCAATCGAGCCGACGAACACCGCCGTCGGCTGCTTCAGGCCACCGAGCCCGTGAAGATGAGCGTATATGTAGTTCGCGGTAAAGTCGATCGAGCTCTCGTAGTTCTTGCCGAAGGAACCACTCACGTCGATGCCGATGACGAGCGTGTTGCGGGGAATGCTCGATCCCCCTTGTTGAGGGGCGCCGCAGGCGGCCAGCGCCCCGAGGCCAGCAAGCATCGCGAGACGCCTCGTAAAGCGTGATCGCGGACTGACGCGGGCACTGAACAAACTTTCGCTGGCAGCACACATCGTGGCTTTTTGTTCGCGTTCGCCCGCCAAGTGTCTGCGTTCGTCCGCGCTGACGGTTTTGCTCGGAAGAGCGCTGACGCTGTTGTGGTAAAGAGCGTGATGTCTCACGAAGCTATCCTCGCCATTGGATCTCGCGGCGTACGCATGCCGGCGCCCGTGCGAACCGAAAGCTCCGGCTTGCCAGACGCCCCAGGCGTGGCGTGGAGAATGTCGTCTATCGACTTGAAAGGCAGCTGGAACATCGGACGAGACTGTACCGTTACGACCGCGAAGTTGAGTGCGGCCGCGAAGAGCTGAAGTACCGGCAGCGCCAGCAACTCCGACATCCGACGTGCTTCCTCGTGGAACCACTTCGTCTCGGCCTTGAGCGCTTCCACCGGTGCGCGCCACAACTCCGGCGCTTCCTGGCGCTTCACGCTCGTCGCGTTCCCATGCTCCATGTTCTGCCGGGACAGGATCGCGATCAACGCCGGCGTGCCGAAGCGTCCGAAGAGGAACCAGGACATACCGCGAACGCCCATCCAGCCGAAAGACGCGAGCGCAATCGTCGCGCCCATGCCTAACTGCACCGTTCCGCCGGACTGCTGCGCAATCCATGGCGTGATCGCGTCGATCAGCTCCCGGTAGAGGAACATGACCTCGAAGAACATGACGGCGCTCTCGACGATGAACATCGAGATGATGTTGCCGATCTTTTTCTGTTTGATGGCTTCGCTCATCACATGGACGCAGGCGAAGCTGCCAGCCACGAGCATGAACAGGAACAGCCAGAGCATCGGCTGCATCACGCGCGGATTGACTTCCGTGCCTGTCAGGCTGTCGAAGACTTCCTTCAGCGTGGGCGTGAGCGTGAAGGTGAAGATCGTCGCTTCGACGGCTGACCAGAGGAGGAGGATCAGGAACGCGACCCAGGGCATACCGCCCGCCTCGAAATAGGCGCGCGATGAGTTCTGGATCAACGTGATCGGCGACCTAACGAGCCCGATGATCAACGCCTTGAGCATGCGGAGACCGAATCGCACGGCGCCGACAATCCAGCCCACGAGCGCCAGGATCACGCGAATCATTCCAGTATAGAAGAACAGGATGCAGCGACCGGCGTCCCACCACGTCATCAACAACAAGGTGAGAAACCCGCCTCGCCCCGAGCGGAAGGGCACGGTGTAGAGCGACGTCACGGTGCTCCACGTACCAGCCATTATGAGAAGGATGGGGACGATCAGAAGTGCTTCGCCGGCGATGAATCCGAGCGTCTGATCGTGGCCGATCATTCCCCGCATCATCAGGCCCTGCCACCAGGCCAACCACCGGAATGGCCCCGTGAGCACCAGAATGGTGGTGCGCCAATTAGCCGGAAAGAGATCCGCGAACGATTCGAACATTGAGTCGCCCTCGAGAGGGGGGAGGGGGTGCTTTCCGGGCGCACCGCTGAGTAGCGATGCGCCTGCTCGAAGGGGGACGAGTCAGAACGCGCCGACGAAACGGAGGTTCGGACAGTGTGCTATGCATCACTGGACGAATCGACCGACGTTTAGCGTGTGTTAACTAGATGAACGCTAGTAGTTCAGCGAAAAAATGAACGGCTCATGTACGAGCTGGGGCACTTTGTGCCCACCAATGGTCGCGGGAGTGAAGCGTGCCGTACGTAACCACTCTCGCACCGCGTCAGAGAACTCGAGGTGAGTCGATCGTACGATCCTGAACGTCTTCATATCGGCACGCCCCAGGGTGTCCACGACGAACTCCGTCAGCACCTCACCCGACAGGTTTTCCTTGCGCAGCTCCAGTGGGTATTTGGGATGGCTGTATCCCTCCTGCGCGGCCACCGGATGCTCGACCTCGAACTCGAGATAGAACGTGCGCGTCGAAGGGATCACCAGTTCGCGCTGCACCGTTTGGCCCTCGGCGATCGAGAACACCGGCGCGACAAACGTATGCCCGTCTGCATCACTCAGCCCAAGCCGGTATCGTCCGGCGGCTGGTGCGTCGACGAAAAATTCACCCGCGCTGTCCGTAGTCGCTCGAGCGAGCATGACCGAAGCGTTTCCAGTGTCGGGAATGACCGTGACCGTCACATTGCGCAATGGCAGCTTGCGACGGTCATCGACTACGCGCCCTTGGATCACTTGCGCTTGCGCCGTCACAGTCACGAAGACGCCAACAAGGGCGAGAAGACCAATCTTCATATTCGAACAGAGTCCTGTAGGAGGGGCTGGCACCACGCTACTCGATGCACCGGCGTAGCGAAAGTCGTCGCGCTGCTTGACGAATCACGTGAACGAGTGGTATCGTTTGGTCATGTCGATCCGCGCCAGCTACTACGGCTATTACTACTATGCGACCCCTCTCGGGCCGTAGTTCGCGCGTGCGCATGACGATGTAGTCGATTAGCACACACGAAAGCGAGCGGCCCGCCACAGCGGGCCGCCTTTTTTTTCGAGTACTGCGCACCAAACACCCATCACCTCGTACCGCATCATGATCATCATCACCCGCGCCAACATCTCCGACGCCGAGCTCGACGCCATTCGCGAGCGCATCGAGCAGCGCGGCATGCGCACTCATCTCTCCCGCGGCGTCGAGCGCACGATCATCGGCTGCATCGGCGACGAGTCGCTGCTCGCCGAAGTCCCGCTCCGCTCCATGCCTGGCGTCGAGGACGTCGTGCCGGTGCTCAAGCCGTACAAGCTCGCATCGCGGGAGTTCGTGGCCGCGCCCTCAGTCGTCCGCGTGGGCGACGATCCGTCGCGACCGGGTCGCGTCGCCGCGTTTGGCGGAGTCGCCATCGCTGTGATTGCCGGTCCTTGCTCAGTGGAGAATCCGGAGATGCTGCGCCAGAGCGCGGAAGCCGTGCGCGACGCGGGCGGCGTGATGCTGCGCGGCGGCGCATTCAAGCCGCGCACTTCTCCTTACGCCTTTCAAGGACTCGGCGCCAGCGCACTCAAGATGCTCGCCGACGTGCGACGCTCGACGGGGATGCCGGTCGTCACCGAGGTCATGGACCCGCGGCAAATCGACGATGTCGCCGAGCACGCGGACATGCTCCAGGTGGGCGCGCGGAACATGCAAAATTTTTCATTGTTGTCCGAGCTTGGCCGCGTCAAACGCCCAGTCCTGCTCAAACGCGGCTTGTCGGCCACAATCAAGGAACTTCTCATGGCCGCTGAGTACATCATGGCGCAGGGAAATCGAGACGTAGTGCTTTGCGAGCGCGGCATTCGTACCTTCGAACAGGCGACACGCAATACGTTGGACGTCGCCGCGGTGCCAGTGCTCAAGCGCGAGACACATCTACCTGTAATAGTCGACCCCAGCCATGCCGGCGGCGTTGCCGATCTTGTCGCACCGCTCTCCTTTGCAGCGATCGCCGCCGGTGCAGATGGATTGATTGTCGAGGTGCACCCTGATCCAGCGAACGCACTTTCTGATGGCGATCAGTCGCTGTCATTCGAAGGGTTTCGCGAGCTGATGAAGCGACTCGGTGCCTTCGCCGAAGCAGCGGGTCGTTCATTAGGGCCGAGCCGCTCCGGTGCGAAGGCGGGAGCCGCCGCATGACACCCGACGCCAATTCTCCGCCCAAATCCCGCGACGCGGCGCTCGACGCGCTTGGCCGCTGCCGTCAGCAGATCGAAGGGCTCGACCGCGAGCTCGTGTCATTGCTCGAGAAACGAGTCGCGCTCAGCAAGGAGATCGGAGCGATCAAGAAAGTGGCGGGGTTACCGACTCTCGATCCGGCGCGCGAAGCCGAGGTGATTCGCCGCGCGGCGGCAATGGCGCGCGAGGTCGGTCTGAGTGATGAGAAGGTGCGAGACATCTTTTGGCACGTCATTGGGCTGTCGAGGGCGGTACAAGTCGACGAGTAGCTCCGGCCCAGCGCGAACGAAAGGAAGTAGCGGCCTGCGCGTGAGCGAGTGACGCATAGGGGACGCGGGAGTCCACTCTGCTTCTTGCGCTAATGGAAGAGGTGGTTCACCGGTGCGCAGTTCGGAGCATTTCTACAACGTCACCGACAAGCAAGGCGAGAAGTTCACCCTCTCCACACTATGCGGCGCGCCGCGCTCGGCGTTCGAGAACTTCGGCCATCCGCGGCCGACGCCGATCTTTGCGCCGACCTTTTGCGGAACGAGCATCGGAGTCATGACAGCACCAAGGATCCGCGTTACGGGCAGATGCCGCCGTATCACGGGATGCCGCCAGGGCACTTGCCGCTCAATGCGATTGGCGGCTACACGGATCTCATCGTCGAGGGAATGTGTGGGCCGATCGCATAAGCGCAGCTCGCGGACCTGGAGCGCGTGAAGCGCAATCAGCGCTACCTGCTCTCCCTCATCAATGACATCCTGAACTTCGCGAAGCTCGAGGCCGGGCGCGTCAATTTTCGCGATCAAGGATGTCTCGATGAACGAGTCATTGGGACAGCTCGAGGCATTAGTGCAGCCGCAGCTCGAGCAAAAGCAGCTGCGCTTCCATTACGAGTGTTGCGACCCGAGCTTCACGGCGAAGGTAGACCCGGAGAGGCTTCAGCAAATCTTCATCGACCTGCCATCGAACGCGATCAAGCTCACCTCCACCGCACGGCGAGATCACCATACTCTGCGCCGTGAAGCCGACGGCGATGGAAGTACGCGTGAGCGACACAGGCGTTGGCATCCCCGCCGACAAGCTCGAATCGATCTTCGAGCCGTTTGTTCAACTCGACCGCGGGCAGCCACTGTCGGGACGGGCCTCGGCTTGGCGATCACTCGAAATCTCGCGCGGGCGATGGGGGAGACTTGCGAGTGCGAAGTACCGTGGGCAAAGGATCGACGTTCGTTCTGTCGTTGCCGCGGGAGCTGAATAGTCTGATCGCCGGCCGGCTCCTCGGCATGCCCATTGCGGCGCACGTAGCCCGACAAGGGGGTAAAGTGCCTGTCGATCCCGGAGTTCCGCTTCGTCCTCAGCTCGAGAAGCTCGAGGACAAAATCGAGAAATCGCTCGGCGAGGTCTGCGCCGCGCCGCCAGTAGCCAGTGTCAACACGGGCGAACTGATCAAGATTGAGGAAACCCTCGCGATTGCGGCCGAGGCGGCGAAAGAGGCAGTGTCCGTGCGGCGGCGGATGAGACAGGACGGTGACCTCGCGCACCCTATCGAGCCGGTATCGCCTGAGCCCCCAGCGCAGCCGCAGTCAGGCGCCTGACGCGAGTCGCGCGATTGACGCTGCCCGTCGCGGCAGCGGGCGCGCATATTCCGCGTCATGCCCGACTTGCCACCCGCCTCGTCGTCCTCGTCGAACGAGGATTCGACGCGTTCCGGTGAGCGCTACTCCGAGCAGGAGATGGCGCTCATTCTCAAGCGCGCGGCGGAGCTGCAGGAAGGCGCCGACGGCCGCGGCGCGCAGCGCACGATGCGCGAGATCCAGGAGATCGCCGCCGAAGTCGGCATCGATGCGTCTTTCGTCACGGAAGCAGTCTCCGAGCTGCGGCGCCCACCGGTGCGGGTCGGATGGCTCGGCGCGCCGACGCGCTTTCACGACGAGCGCAACGTGGCGGGAGCGCTGACGCCGAGCGATATCGGCGAGCTGCTCGATCAGGCGCGGGCGGAGCTGGGGCTGCACGGCGAAGTCCATCAAGTGTTCGACGGCGTCGAGTGGCGCGCGCGCTCGCCGTTAGGTGCAACGATTCTCACGCTGGGTCCACGGTCGGGAAAGACGCGTATCGCGCTGACCACGGAGCGAATCGATCAAGCCGTGGCGGTGGCGATGGGCAGCGTCGGCATCGGGTTGCTCGCCGCGTTAGGCGGCGTGGCGATCGCGATCAACGTCACCGACAGTGCGCTCTTCGCGAGCGGCATCGTCGCCGCGTCGGCGATCTCGGGCACGATTGTCAGCGCGCGCGCACTCTGGTTCGGGATCGCCGAGCGCTGGAAGCGGCGAACGCGTTCCATCGTCGGAGCGCTCGCCGATCGGGCGGAGCAGCTCTGCAGCAAGAGCAATGAGGGGGTGGACCTCGGGGCGACGAACTAGGAAGGCCAAGGAATGCGGGGCGAAACACACCCGCGGCAATGTCGATTTACTCCCTGACCGCGATCAACTCTCGGAAAGCGTTCTATACATCACGAAGGCATTCCTCCCCCGCTCCTTCGCCGCATAGAGAGCCGTATCGGCGCAATGCAGTAGCTCTTCCGGGGACGCGGCGTCGTCAGGCGCTACGGCGATGCCGATGCTGGTCGAGACGCCAATCTCCTTGTCGCCGAACGACACGGGTTGAACGACGGCATCTCGTATGCGCGCGGCGAGAGGCGTCAACGTCTCCGGTTCGCGGACGACCGGCACAAGAATCGTGAATTCATCTCCACCGAGGCGGCAGAAGGTTGCGTCAGGTCCGATGACGGACTGCACGCGCTCGGAGACGGCGCAGAGTACCGCGTCGCCGGCAGCATGGCCAAGCGTATCGTTGATCTGCTTGAAGCGATCGAGATCCAGAAAGAACACCGCGCAGCGTGCGCCGCTCGCGAGCGCCCGATCCAGCTCCTTGCGAAAGTGGCGGCGCTTGGGCAGTCCCGTGAGCGTGTCCGTCGCCGGATTGATGGCGGGGCTTCCCATCACGGGAGTACGCGCCGCGGCGCCGAGTGGGACGCCGAGCTCCTCACAGAAGGTGCGGACGGAATCGGTGCGAGCGTCCGGCTTCACCTGCATCGCATGGGTAATCGCGTCGGTCAGGAACTGCGGAACGTCGGAGCGAACGGCGCTCAACGGCCGCGGCGGCTCTGCCTTGAGCTGCGCAATGATCGCACTCGGCGTTCGTCCAACATACGGCGGTACGCCGGCGAGCATCTCGTAGAGCATGCACGCGAGACTGTACACATCACTGCGTGCGTCGATGATGGGCTGGCCGCGTGCCTGCTCGGGACTCATGTACTCCGGCGTGCCGATCGCGATGCCAGTGCGGGTGAGTCGCTCGTCGCCGGCGCGGTCGATCGCGCGGGCGATGCCGAAGTCGGCGACGCACGCATGGCCAGCAGCAAAGAGAATGTTGTCCGGCTTGATGTCGCGGTGGACGATGCCGTGTGCGTGCGCGCAGTCGAGCGCGTCACCAACTTCACGAATGATCAGCAAAGCCTCATCGATGGTGAGCTGGCGGTCGCGGTCGAGACGTCCGCGGAGCGATCCGCCCTCGAGGTACGGCGCGACGTAATAGGGCAGGCCATCGAGCTCGCCCGAGTCGAGGATCGTGAGAATGTGTGGATGTTGAAGACGCGCGGTGAGGACGATCTCCTTGAGGAATCGCTTGGCCGCGATCGATGCCGCCAACTCCGGCGTCAGGATCTTGACTGCAACTCGGCGATCGTAGCGCGAATCGCGCGCGAGGTAGACGTTCGCCGCCCCGCCGCGTCCCAGGTGCTCCTCGACGACGTAACGATCGGCAAGCGTATGAGATCGCTCCACGCGCGGAGCGGCGGGGGGTGTGCGATGGCGTAATTCAAAGGCGTCCACGGCTGCAATCCTGATTTGCGACGTCCTACTATAGAGTGCGCGGGGATCCTCGGCCAGACGATGGGGGATGGTTAGCCGGACTGTGCCAAAGGCTCTGGGGGGCAACGGCCGGTTTGGGCGTTCCGTTTCCGTGAAGGTGCTGCTGCCCGTCGCCCACGCCGCTGTGGTCGAGCTGTTCGTCCAGCTGTTGCCTCCCTGACTGCGCTAGACAGAGTCAACGCTTGACAGGCAACCAATTAGTTGCATATTAACGGCGGATGGACGCCGTCTTCAAAGCGCTCGCTGATCCAAGCCGGCGGCTCCTGCTCGATCGCTTGCGCGCGAAAAACGGGCAGACCCTCGGCGAGCTCACCGAGCACCTCGATATGTCGCGACAGGCCGTCACCAAGCACCTCGCGGTGCTCGAGGCGGCGAGCCTCGTCGTCACCGTGTGGCGCGGGCGCGAGAAGCTGCACTATCTCAACCCCGCGCCGATCCACGAGATCGCGCGACGATGGATCGCGGACTACGAGAAGACGCGCGTCACGGCGCTCGCGGAGTTGAAACGCGCACTCGAGGAATGACCCAATGACTAGGCCCAGCTTCGTGTACGTAACGTACATCGCAACGTCGATCGACCGACTCTACCGCGCCCTCACAACGGCCGAGTTTACGGAACGCTATATGTTCGGCCGGCGCGTCGAGAGCACGTGGGAGGTCGGCGCGCCCGTGCGATACTACGGACGAGACGGCAACATGTCCGACAGCGGCACCGTGCTCGAGGCGAGCCCACCCTATCGACTCGTGTTCACCTGGCGCGTGGAATTCGATGATGCCTTGCGCAACGAAGGCTACGGCAAGGTGACGTTCGAGCTGGAGCCGTTAGGCGGCGAGGTGAAGCTCACGGTGATCCATGACGACCTCCCCGAGGACTCGGGCGTGTACAAAGGCATCTCCGGCGGTTGGCCAAAGGCGCTCGCGAGCCTCAAGACACTACTGGAGACCGGGCGACCGCTCGCCATATCGGCGCCGGAAAGCGCCGCCGTTGGTGAGGCGGCCGCAATCGAGGTGGCGCGCAGTCGTTAGGCGCGTCGTCGCCACTGTACACCATAACGGTGTCGTCGCCGCCTTCATTTTGTCTCGGAGCTCCGGGGCCCAACCAAGAGCGAGCACCGGTGGCTGTGACCTGCGCAGAACCGGGGCGAGAGCGGTTGCACACAGCGAGAAGGGCGCCGCGGAGCTTCGCTAAATGTGCATCTTTCCAATCAGTCCGCACATACTTTGTGCGCCGTTAGGCGGAATGGAATCCCAAGCTACTTAGATGCAGATGCAATCTGCTCAACTGCGTGGTTAGGTGTGAAGTCGATGATCTGCTGGCGCGGTGAGCCGATGAAGGAGAGCGGAAGCACGAACGCTCCGTGCAGGTGATATCGCCCAATGCGGCGCGCGCCCGGCGTGAAACGGCAGCCGTCAATCGCCGGCATCGCACGCAACAAGCGACTGATTCCCTCGTCCCCGTCGGAGTAAAGCGGGCATATAATAGAAGGATGCTCGACCCGAATCGGGCGTCCCTGTCTCGACGCCGCGAGGCCAGGATTCAGCAGCGGATATTTGGCGCGCCGCTCGGGATAGACGCGCAACGTTCGTTCGGTCCAACGCTCCTTCTCAGCGTAGAAGCCAGTGTCCTTGAACGCCGCACGGAGGTCGGCGAGAGCACGCTGTCCTCTCGGTGAAAAGCCGTCGTAAATGCTGCCACTCAGGGGCGCGGAGGACGATGACGTTGCACTCATATGCCGGCGGTGCGCTGGCGGACTGTGATGATCTCAGCGAACATCAGAATTGGGGAAAAGCCGGTCCAGATCCAGTGCAAACTTGGAGACGACGTGCCTTTCGAGATCCGAGCCGCCACCGCCGCAGACATTCCAACTCTCGCATCGCTCATGACCGACTTCTATGCGGAGGCGGAGATTGCCCTTCCCGCGGACGCGGCGGCGCGCGCTTTCGAAGCGCTATTTGCCGAGCCCACGATGGGAGGCGTCTGGCTCGCGCATCGGGAAGGGACGGCCGTCGGGCACGTCGTGGTCGCCGTCACCTTCAGCATGGAGTACGGGGGACGCCGGGGCTTCATCGACGACCTGTACGTGCGTCCGACAGCGCGCGGACGCGGTGCGGGCGCCGCCTTGCTCGAAGCAGCGCGCGCGGGCGCCGTCGAGCGCCACCTGCGCGTGCTGCAGGTCGAGACGGGCGACTCCTCTCATGCGGCGCGGCCGCTCTACGCGCGCGCGGGATATGTGGACAGTGGCCACGCGCTCTTGACGCTGCCGCTCGCGTCGCCGCTGCACCTCGCCTAACGGAGCGAGAGATCTCGACCCTCCAGCGAAATCGGCTGAACGGGAAACGGATCGAACCACCGCCGCGTAGGCCAGGTATCGAGATCGGCTGGCGAAGGAACCCGAGAGGTATCCACGTATGTCCAAACCTAACGAGCAACCGGGCGCGGAGCGTCCAGCGGGACCGGAGTCGTTGTCGGCTGACGATGCGCCTTCGACACAAGCCGAAGGCGCGCTCGTTCCTCCTCCGCGCAAACCGCCAACCGCACTCGGTGCTTCCGCCGAATCCTTTCCGCCGAACCCCGCGCGGTTCTCAGAATCCTGGCGCCGACCCGGCTTGGGACGTCGGACCGCCTTCACTCAACTCGCGACCGAAATCTTCAACACGCTCGATGCGATCGCGGATCGGATCGCCGAGGAGCTACGGCTGCGGTAGCGCCAGCGGGCTGTGGGTAGAGAGCAGAGGGTTGCGGGTTCTGGGTAGAGCACCGATGCCCGCAACCCGCAACGTCACGGAGCTCTTGGACCGTCGATCTTCGCTCCGCCTTGCAACAGCGTCACCTTCGTTGCCTTTCCGCCATCCATCGTGAAGGTGAACCGCAGCGCTGGATCGAACGCGACGCCAAACTCGTAATTGCCAAGGTAGCGAATCTCGTTCGCGTCTTGACCCTGAGCCTGAGCCATGATGCGCGTTCCGTCGAGGAAGAATTTCATCGGCAGCGTTTGCCCGCCCGGCAACTGCAACGTGTAATTGCCGATAATCGCGTCGCGATCGGCGGTCGAGAGTGACGGAGACGCCGCTTGCGTAGCTGTGGCTCCGCGGCGTCCAACCGGGTCTTCGCCGTACGCGACGCGAAGCAGATTCTGCGCGACGCCTTGCGGCGACTCGGAATCGTAATTCGTGAATACGACAATGCTCAAGCTGTCGTCAGGCACGTAAATCCCGGCCGTCGCGAAGCCGTTGATGCCGCCGGTGTGCGAGATGGTCTTGTGGCCGTTGAACATCGCCGGCACGAGGCCGAAGCCGTAGTTGACTTTGCGTCCACTGTTGAGCGTGTCGTCCGTCGTCATCAGCGCGTACGACGCGGGCGACACTACTTTCCCATTGTCGAGCGCGCGCTGCCACTTTGCCAAGTCGCCGACTGTCGAGCACAAGGCGCCGGCGGCGAATGGGTGCGACAGGTCCAGGAACTTTGCGCGCACCGTGCTGTTCGGTCCCTTGCTATAGCCGAGCGCGAAGGAGGGATCGGACGTGTGCGACGGACAGTACGAGGTCTGCTTGAGACCGAGCGGCTTGAAGAACTGTGTGTCGAGATACTTCGCGTATTTCTGACCAGATGCTTTTTCGATCACCATGCCGAGCAAAACGTAACCGGTGTTGTTGTAACGCCACGCACTGCCTGGCGCGAAGTCGAAAGTGTCGGCAGCGACGAACTTGATGATCGCGTCCGGCGACAGCTCGTTGTTCCAAGTCTTTTGCCAAGACGGCTCCGACGTGTAGCTGTGAATGCCCGACGTGTGATTCAATAGCTGACGGATCGTTACTTTCTTGCCCTGCAGCGGGAACTGCGGCACGTACTTCGATAGATCGTCGTCGAGCCTAACACGGCCCTGTTCGACGAGCTTCATGATCGCCGCGGAGGTGAACTGCTTCGTGATCGACCCGATCTCGTAGATCGTGTTGGCCGTCGGCGCGCGCCGAGCATCCATGTCGGCGAGACCAGACGCGCCATACGCCAGCGTATCGCTCCCCCGAATCACCGCGAACGCCGCGCTCGGCGCGTGCGATTCAGCGAGGTAGCTGTAGATGAGCGAGTCGGCGCGGAGACGGTAGGCGTCGCGCGCGATGGTGGAGTGTTGGGCAGAGGCGGACGAGAGGCCGGCGAATATCGCGAGGCCGGCGAGGCGGGAGGAACGCATCATTTGATTGGACTGGTCGAGGGGGGAAGCTGAAGATACGTCCGGTACCGGATTATCGACAGCCGGCACTCAGATGTGTGTTCTTGCTTTCACGAGGGCCCTTTCGGCGGACAGTTCCACCATTTCGTTAGGCCGCAGTACGCTGGGGAGTAGCGATGATCGGGACGTCCTTGAAGCCCCAGAAGGTCAGGTAGACGCCGAGCGAGAACTCCCACACGGCAATGGGCACCGCCGCAACCGCCGCGACGGCACCTACTGCTGGCACCAGACCGACGAGCACAGCGAACCACACTGCCACGAGCAGAGCCGCTCCGATCAATCCCAAAGTCGGAAGCCACCGCGGCACGAGGCGCGATTGATACATCAGAGTGCCTAACAACACACCGTTGATAGCAGGGATGAAGCTCTGGCCGAAGAAGAAGGTCCATTGGTACTGGGCCGCAAATCCCTGGGCAACGACGAGCGCACCGGCACCCGCGCCGGTGCGCCGCAAGGTAACGATCGACATGAGGCTCACGATCCCAAAGTAGATCGTCGCGGCCTCCAAGGTACGCGAGGCGACGAAGCCCAGCGCACGTGCCTGGCCCTGCCGCCTAACGACCGGATAGAGTGCCACCGCGGTTCCAATGCCCGCGAGACCGACGATCATCTCGAGTACGACACCGAGAATGACCGGCGTGTCCGGCCCCGAGCCCGTCACGAAGTTCGGACCTCGCACCGCTCGGTATAGGCCGAGTGTGGGGATCGACACAAAGGTGAGCAGGTAGAAAACGCCACCGGCCAACGAGTACTTCCGTAACTGCGTCATGCAAGGCTTGGGCTAAGGGAAGATTTATGTTTGAAGCTGTTCATCAGGGACCCGCAACCCTCTACTCTCTACCCTCGACGCCACCAGTGCTGCCGCCGCAAGATCGCCCGTCACGTTCAACACCGTCGCGAACGTGTCAGGTAAAGCATCCACCGCGATCAAAATGCCAATTCCTTCCGCCGGCAACCCAATCGCGAGAAACAATGGCGTCAACATGATGAACGCGCCACGTGGCACGCCGGGCGCCGCGAAGGCCAGAAAGACCGCGGCAAAGGCGACCGTCGCCAACTCGCGCGCGTGCAGCGGGACACCATAGAACCACCCGACGAACAGCGCGCCGATGGTCCATGACGTTGGCGCGGCGAGCTTGAACGTCGACACGGCCAACGGCAGAACGAAGCCGGTGATGCGAGGCGGGAGTGACAGTCCGCGCTCTCCGCTCTCGATGAGAGCGGGAAGCGACGCGATCGATGAGCTGGAGCTGAACGCGATGAGTTGTGCGGGAAGCGCCGCTCGCGCGAAGCGACCCACGGAAATGCCACCGAAGATGGCGACGATCGGATAGACGAGCAGCGTAACGGCAACGGTTGCTACCGAGTAGCCGACGATGTACATGCCGATCGCGCCCACAACAGTGCCGCCCATGTGCGCGGCAAGCGGAAGCACGAGCGCGAATACGCCGACGGGCGCCGCCAACACTACCCATCGCACGATCACCAGCATCGCTTCGCCGAGGGCGCGTGCGAGCGTAACGAGCGGAGTGCGTGTTGATTCCGGGCTGCGCGCGATTGCGATGGCGAGGATCAATGTGAAGAGAATCAGCGGCACCATGGCACCGTTGGCCGCTGCCGCGATGGGGTTGGATGGAATCAACGATGTCAGCCACGCGCTGAAGCTCGGATTCTGTCCGCTTGTCGAGAGCTGACTTGCCGCTTCGACGGCACCGGCAGGCAGCACGGGCTTAGCCGCTGCGGTCGACGGCAGCGGCAGCAACGCGAACAGCGCCGATGCGAGCGGAACGACGACCACGGCCATCGCCGCCAACAGTAGACCGAACACGATGAGCGTGCGACCGCCGATGCGGCCGATCGCGCCGACGTCCGTAGCCGATGCCACGCCTGTAATGAGCAGTGAAACCACGAGCGGGATGACGGTCATCCGAATGGCGTTCACCCAAAGCGTCCCGATAGGCGCGAGCGCATCGGCAGCGCCGAGCAATGCCTTGCTGCCTAACGCGGCAATGAGTGCGCCGATGGCAATCGCGGCGGCGAGTGCCACGAGGACGCGGGTACTCTCTTTCATTATCGGGTCATCATGGAATTCTGGGCGCTCACATCATCAGATCGCCGCCATTGATATCGAGCGACGTCCCGGTGATGTAACCCGCCCTCTCGGACGCGGCGAAGCAAATGAGGTCGGCAACTTCCAGCGCAGTACCAAGGCGCGGAACCGGGTAGCTCGCTGCCAAGCGGTCCAGCAGCTCCGGTGCCGCGTTCTCGTGCGTCAGCTCCGTGTCGATCATGCCGGGACACACCGCGTTGACGGTGATCCCGAACTTGCCCAATTCTTTCGCCGCCGCGCGCGTCAGCCCCAGCAGCCCGGCCTTGGAGGCCGTGTAGTGCGCTCCGCCTAACGTGCTGACCATCCGTCCTGCCGATGACGAAATGTTGACGATGCGGCCGTAGCGCTGCGCTCGCATCGTTGGCAGCACCGCCTTGGTGAGAAGAAAAGGCGCCGTGAGATTCACTTCCAGCGCCTCACGAAACTCCTTGGCGGAGAGATCGGGAAAGCGCGTCGAGCGTGCGAAGGCCGCGTTGTTCACCAGAACATCGACACGTCCGAAGCGCTCGAGCGTGCGACGGACGATCTCTTCAGGCGCACCGTCCGCGGTGATGTCACCAGGTAGCGCGAGCGCGCGATCGCCGAGCGAGGCAGCTAAGGCTTCTGCGCGCGCGGCGTCGCGTACGTTGACTGCTACGCTCGCGCCGCGTTCATACAACCGCTCGGCCGCCGCGCGACCGAGACCGCGCGCGGCGCCGGTGACAATCGCGACGCGACCGTCGAAGTCGCTCGAGCTGATGAGGAATGTCCGGTTGAAGAGGCGTCAGCGAAGCAGGTGCTTGTCCAGGAAATCCGACTGCGCGTGGAAATACGCGAGCCACGACCGGTGGAGCAACAGATCGTGGATCTCGTTCGGAATGACGATCAACTCGTAAGGCACCTTCTGCTCGCGCAATGCTTTCGTGAGCAGAACAGTTTGATCGAATGGCACATTGTGGTCGTCGTCGGCCTGGATCACGAGCACGGGCGAGCGCCAACGCTTCACGGACGAGAGTGGCGAGGATTTCCATGCCACGCTATCCGATGCGGATTGTGCCCCCGCCGCAGCGTAGACCTTCAACAGATCCTTCCAATCGTGCACGCCCGCGTAGTCGACGCCGGCCGCAAACACATCGGACGCTCGTGAGAGCGCGAGCGCCGTCATGTAGCCACCGTAACTTCCACCCCATACGCCGAGTCGCTTGGCGTCGACATCCGCTCGCGCTTTGAGAAAATTCGCTGCACCCAGAATGTCGTTGAATTCACTCGCGCCAGACGGTCCGAAATTGGGCGGCACGCGGAAATTCAGGCCGTAGCCTGTGCCGCCGCGATAGTTGACGGACAGTACGACGTATCCGCGGCTCGCGAAATATTGATTCTCGGCGTACATGTACGAGTACGCACCCATCGGATTCGCACCGAGTAGCATCTGGCGATACGGACCGCCATGGAAGAAGAGCAGGGCGGGATGTCGCGTGGCCTGCGATCCGTTAGGCGGCAGGAAAAGTTGGCCGTGGACCAGCATGCCGTCGGGTGACCGGAACGTCACGGGCTGCGGCACCACGAACGCGGCGCCCGGATACTCCTCGGGGATCGTTTGCGACGCGATGTCTTGTGCAGGGCCGAACCCACTGCCGGCTCGCGAGACGATCGCGGGTCGCATTGGGTTTTTGGCATCGGCGTGAAGGAATGCGACCGCGTGTCCGTCGCTGGTGAACACCGGGAGGTCGGCGATCGTGGCGCCCGTCGTCAGCGGAGTGGGCGTTCCGCCCGCCACTGCTACTTCATAGATGTGGCGATGATCGGTGTCGCCCTGGTTCGACGAATAGACGACGTGCGTTCGATCCGGACTGAGATCGGCGCTGAACACCTCGAAGTCGCCGGGTGTGAGCAGTGTTGGCGTGCCGCCAGTCGCGGCGATGCTGTAGAGATGCACCCAACCGCTTCCTTCCCACGGAAACACGATTCTGTCGTCCGCACCCCACGCGAAGGCCGAGTTTCCTTCCAAAGAGTAGAAGCGGCTTCCGGCGGCAGCGTTGGCGTGCCAGATCTCGTGTCCCTTCCCCGTCGAGGCATCGGCAATCCAGATCGACCACGGCTCGGCGGCACGCGTCGATGAGAATGGGCCGGGCGCTCCAGTAGGAATGCGCACGAAAGCAATCCTGCTGCCGTCGGGTGACCACACGGGACCCACGTCTCTGTCGACGCTCGGCGCAAGCCATGTGATCGATTTCCCTCCAAGGTCGTACACGCCGATGAGACTGTGATCGCCGCGGCTGCTCACGAACGCGATGCGCGTGCCGTTAGGCGACCAGGCGAGCGATCCATCTCGTCCGAGGTCGCGCACGATCGTCTGCGGCTTTGCGCTGCCGTCCAACGGAACTGTCGCGATGGAATTGCGGGCGACGAATGCCAACACGTTCGCTTTAGGCGACATCGTCGGTTGACTGCCGTCGCCAATCAACCGAGGTGTGGTGTCGCTCAGTGAGATCGCCCAGATCTGAGAAGGTGTGCTACCAAGCGGCAGGTCGCGCGGATTCGGCTCACCACCGCGCACGAACGCGAGTGTTTGACCGTCGAAGCTCCACACGGGCGTCTCGATCTCGATGCCGAGATCGCCGGGATAGTTCGTGAGCTGTCTCGATGTGAACGAGCCGTTCGCCGACGGTTCCGCGACCCAGATGTTACGGCTGCCCTCGGCGTCGAAGATCCACGCGATCTTCCCGCCGGCGGGTGCAGCGGTCAATCCACTGGGGAATGGTGCACTGAGCGCGGCGTCGATTGTAAACGCCGCTTTCTGTGCTGCCGCGGTCCGAGCGGCGAAAGCGCAACAGGCAACGAGAGCAACTTGCCGAAGAGGGGCGCGGGCCCAGCGCCTGTTTCCGAGGAGTACGGCCGGTGAGTTCAACATGGCATGGCAGGGAGGGATGGAATACTTACCGGCGACATAATACGCTGCGTTCGCCTCGCGGCATAGAAGACGATCTACGATCAACCGTCAACCCACCACCCTCTACCAGCAACCCGTACCACCCGTCATCATTGGCTGAGGCTCGCGAGACTCAATTCAAATTCCTCCAAAACGGACCATTTAAGTGAGTGCATATCGATGGTTGACGCTAACGCTGCTCGTTGGGGCGCGGGCGCTTGGCGCGCAGGTCAAGCCCGATTGGGCCGCGTTCGACAAGTACGTCGCAAAGGCGGCGGCTGACTGGCGCGTCCCCGCGCTCGCGATCGCGGTGGTGAAGGACGATTCGGTGGTCTTCGCGAAAGGCTACGGCGTGTTGCAGAAAGGAATGCCGCAGCCAGCGAACGAACATACGCGCTTTGCGATCGGCTCGACGACCAAGGCGATGACGTCGGCGTCGCTCGCCATGCTCGTGGACGAGGGCAAGCTCAAGCTCGACGATCCCGTCACCAAGTACATCCCCGAGCTCCAGCTGTACGACCCATGGGTCACGCGTGAGCTTACGATTCGCGACCTCCTCACGCATCGCAGCGGTCTCCCGGGCACTGATTTGTTCTGGGCCTCGGGCTGGAATTACAGTCAGACGGATGTCATCCACCGGTTGCGCTACATCCAACCGACGGCCTCGTTCCGCTCGGAGTGGCAATATCACAACGTCATGTACGCGCTCAACGGCCTGATCATCGAACGCGTCTCGGGCATGCCGTGGGAGCAGTTCGTCAAGACGCGCATCTTCACGCCGTTAGGCATGAACGAGACCGAGCCGCTGGTCTCGATGATCACGGGCAAGCCTAACGTCGCCGTGCCGCACGCGTTGATCAACGATTCCGTGGCGGTCGTACCGATACGCTCAACGGACGGCGTGGCCTCTGCTGGAAGCGTGTGGTCGAGCGTCTCGGATATGGCGAAGTGGATGAAGTTCGTGATCGACAGCGGACGTATCGGCAACAGGCGGCTGATTCAGCAGAAAACGTTCGCCGAATTGGTGACGCCACAGATCGAGGCACCGATGGAGGAGTATCCGGCGCTGCAGCTCGCGAAGCCGGACTTCTTCAGCTACGGTCTGGGATGGTTCATCCAGGACTATCGCGGCCAGCAGGTGTGGATGCACACCGGCAGCATCAACGGCTTGTGCGCGATCATCGGCATCGAGCCGAACAAGAAGCTCGGCGTCTACGTGCTCGAGAACCTCGACCACGCGGAGATCCGCCACGGATTGATGTACAGCGTGTTCGATCTCTTCGAGAACGGACCGCGGCGCGACTGGAACATTGACCTCAAGCCAATCTTTGCCCGCCCGCCGCGCGCGAACGCCGTGCAGGCTGGACGGGCGGCGTCGACCGCGCCGTCGCTTCCCCTCGAGCGCTATGCCGGCGCGTACGTCGACTCGGCTTATGGCGAGGTGCACGTGACATTCGAGAACGGCGCTCTCCAGGCGGCAATCGTGACGGATCCCCCCGCGGCGCTGGAGCCCGTGAACTTCGAGGCATTCCGCACGAAGGCCACCGGCGGCGCACGTCCGATGGTATTGACGTTCGTTCCCGACGGGAACGGCAGCGTGAGCGCCGTGCGCGTCTTCAACATTCTGTTCACTCGCGTGCGTCCGCAGCGATGAGCGTGTGCTCAAAGTCCTGCTGCCCAATCTCTCCCTCGCACTCTTCGTCATCGCATGCGTAAATCCGTCATCGCTTTTCTGGTGCTCGCGGCGTCTGCAACGTCGGCTCGCGACGCGCGCGCTCAGACGTTCCCCACCGACGACCAGATCATAAAGAAGATCTGGGCGGTGGGCATGGACAGCTCACAAACCATGCGCCTGGCGCAGCTGCTCTTCGACTCGATCGGTCCGCGCCTAACGGGCACGCCTGACCAGAAGCGGGGCAACGATTGGCTGGTGCAGACATATCGGTCGTTCGGGATCGACGCGCGCAACGAGCAATACGGCACCTGGCGCGGCTGGCGCCGCGGGTACTCGCACATCGATCTCGTGACCCCACGCGTGCGGTCACTCGAGGGCACGATGGTCGGGTACAGCCCCGGCACAGGCGGGAAGGACCTCGTCGCCTCGCCGATCATCCTGCCGCACTTCGCGGACAGCACCGAGTTCGTGCGCTGGCTACCAACTGCGCGAGGCAAGCTCGTTCTCGCGTCCGCACCGATGCCCACCTGCCGCCCGCCGGAAGATTGGGCACAGAACGCGACGCCGGAGTCCAAGGAGCGCATGGACAGCCTCGCCGCGGGGATTCAGCGCGAGTGGGGCGGACGCAACGTGCGTGGCACCGGCTACAGCCTCGCGTTAGGTGGCGGCGAGCTGGGAAAGCGGCTGGAGGAAGGCGGCGTGGCGGGCGTCATCACGTCGCGGCCGAAGCTGGACTTCCAGCGCCAGAGCGGTGGCTGGGGCACGATCGAGATCTTCGAGACCTACAATACCCATGCGCCGACGATCGCGCTGAGCTGTGAAGACTATGGGCTCGTCTTCCGGCTCACCGAGAATAACGAGGGTCCGCAGCTTCGCCTCAACCTCGACGCCGAGCTCCTTGGGGAGCGGCCGGTATTCAATACGATCGCGACGATCAAGGGCACCGAGAAGCCTAACGAGTACGTGATGCTGTCCGCGCACTTCGATTCCTGGGACGGCTCGTCCGGCGCGACGGACAATGGCACCGGCACGCTGACGATGCTCGAGGCGATGCGCATTCTGAAGAAGGTCTACCCGAACCCGAAGCGGACGATTCTCGTTGGCCACTGGAGCGGAGAAGAGGAGGGCGAGGTCGGCTCGAAGGCATTCACCGAGGACCACCCGGAAGTGTTGAAGGGTTTGCAGGCGCTCTTCAATCAAGACAACGGTACAGGTCGCATCGTGCGGCTGGGCGGCGGCGGCTTGCCTAACGCGGCGCAGCACATCGAGCAGTGGCTCAACAAGATCCCGACCGAATGGAAGACCCAGGTCAACTTCGCCGGCGCCGGTCGTCCGGCGGGGGGCGGCAGCGACGACTTCTCCTTCGCCTGCTACGGGCTCCCGGCATTCGGACTCGGCGCCCTGCCGTGGGAGTACGGTAACTACACCTGGCACACGAACCGCGACACCTACGACAAAGTCGTATTCGACGATCTCAAATCGAATGCGACGCTGACAGCGATGCTCGCGTATCTCGCGTCCGAGGATCCGACGTTCATCACGCGCGAGCGCGTCGATCTCGTCGCCTTGGCGCAGCAGGCGCAGGCGCAAGCCCAGGCCCAGCCGAATGCGCCTAACGCTGGACGGGGCGGTGGCCGAGGCGGTCGCGGGTTCCCGACGACCTGGCCAACGTGTGTAAAGGCGCCGCGGTCGACGGACGCACGGCTCAAGTAAGCTCGACTCGCGTGATGTGGCGCTCTTGCTTGCGTGAGCGCCATCGGCTCCGGGATTCCAAGCCCGGCTTCGGTGCCAAAGCGGCTCTCGCGTGGAACCGTCGAGGGTTCACCGCAGTGGTTGATGCTGCCTCAGATCCCAGAGCAGCTTCGATCCGTTGCCGCGGGTGAGGGCGGCGACGTCGGTGCGAGAGGTCAGGCCGGCAAAGCCCCCGAGCTCCTGGCGCGTGAGCGCGCGCGTGGCGGCGGTGTCGATCCGCGGCGCGTCCTCCAGTCGGTAGACGATCACCGGCGCATAGGTCACGGCCGAGGTGTACTCGCTGGATGGCGGAGCCACTGCTTCGCTCAATCGCCGGCCCGCGAGCACGGCGATCTTGTTGGGCTGCGGCACCGGCGAGCGGTCGATGAAGATCTCGGGATCGAAGAAGTATTTCTGCGGACCATTGGTGCCGGCGCGATAGATCGTTAGGCTCTGCTGGCAGCATCCCTTTTTGCTGCCGAACAGGAACACGAGACGCCCCGCGCGATAGAAATCCGCCGCGTACACGAGATGTGACGTGAGGAGATTGCCGTATCCGTTGAACTCCTCCGGCGCCGGGTCGTAGCGGGTCGAGTCCTGTAGCACGCGGGTGCCCGCCTTCGACAAGTGCAACTCGATCCTGCTCGCCGCGCCAGGAGCGGTGCTGTCGCCGCGGAATACGAGCATCGAGTCGGGCACCGAATCGCCGTCGAGATCGAGCGCGTGGCGCTCGACCACGCGTGATGTATCGACGGCGCCTTTGCCGGCGGGCTTCGTCGAAGAGCAGGCGGCCGTCGCCAGCGCCAGGACCAATGCGACGAAAGAAGGCGTTCTATGATCGGTCATTGCACGCTGAACTGTCGATTCGCGGCGCTGGGCGGAGTAGTCACACTAACCGCGGCGCGCAGCTTCGATCGTTGCGATGTCGATCTTCCTCATCTCCATCATCGCGTCGAATGCGCGTTTGGCGGCCGCGGGATCGGGATCGGTGATCGCCTTCGTGAGCGCGATTGGCGTAATCTGCCAGGACAAGCCCCATTTGTCTTTGCACCAACCGCATGCGCTCTCCTCGCCGCCGTTACTGATGATCGCGTTCCAGTAGCGATCCGTTTCTGCTTGGTCCGCGGTGGCGACTTGGAAGGAGAAGGCCTCGTTATGCTTGAACATGGGTCCACCATTGAGCCCGAGGCAGGGAATGCCGATCACGGTGAACTCGACGGTCAGCACGTCGCCCTTTTTCCCGGAGGGAAAGTCTCCCGGTGCGCGGTGCACGGCGCCGACTGTCGAATCGGGAAAGGTCTTCGCGTAAAACCGCGCGGCACTCTCGGCGTCGCGATCGTACCAGAGACAAATCGTGTTCTTTGCTGGATTCCCCATGTCACTTCTCCCCGAGATGAGTTGAGTCAATTGCTACATCCAATCGTATGAGCCGGCTCCAGTGAGCCGATATCGATGTTGCGCCACAAGCAGACAGCCGGAAAGCGCGGCAGGAGCCGTTAGGCAGGACGTGCGTAGAGCTCGACATAGCCGCAGGCCGAGCATCGGTAGGCGCTGAGCGGAATCGTCTCCTTCGCCTTGTACTTGATTCCCCCGAGGAAGCGCTGCTCGACAGCCTCGCCAGGCGCCCAGGCCGAGGGCCGCACGGCGCCATGCGCGAGGTCTGGAATGTGCCCGCGGTCCATCAACTTCTCGCACTTGGGACAACGCGGATGAAAGTCGGCCATGTTCACTGTTGTCCGAAGATGTCGCCTGTACTCTGCCTTAGCGCTGTCTCCAACCGTCGAAGCATGCAACGTGAGGTGGTGTGCGCGTCAACGCATTGTCGTTACGGCTCCTCGTAGAGACCGAATTCATTACCGACCGGATCGGCAAAGGCGGCAAATGCCCCCATGTTCGGCCCGATGTCGGTGCGCGGCGTGAGCACGCGGCCGCCGGCATTCACAATGTGTTTCAACGACTCCGCGATGCTATCCACCATGATGTATATCCGCGTGCGCTCATCAGGTGTCCGATCACTTTCCTTCACCCACGTGCCGCTCACCCCGCCTGCGTCATCGAATGCCAAGTTCCCATCGCCGCGTTCACGCACCTTCCACCCAAAGATGTCCGAATAGAACCGCGCCGAATCCTCGGCGCGGTTTGCCGGAATCTCGAGATAGCAGATCTTGCCGTGGGGCGTCATATAATCCAGCGATTAAGCGAGAGGCAGGCGGCTAGTTGGGGAATGCTGCGTTCCGCGCGAGTGCGCGAGCGCGATAACAGCGCTACACCTCGACGGCGTCGAACAGATACATCTGCACGTCATCATCCTCGGGCGCCAACACCCGCCGGTCGGCGGCACACGCCTGTCCTTCAGGCGTCGCGAAGGCGCGACGCATCGCAGTAACGTCATCGAAGTAAAGTATCCCGACGAGATACGGCGCGGGGTCACCCGCCGGCGTGAGGATTGGCCGCTTGCTCACCTCGTACTTGCGCAGGCCGGGAAGTTTCTTCGCGAGCGGCACATGCACCGCGAAGTAGTGTGCGTCGAAAGCAGCCGGGTCCTTCGGCGTGCGGTAGATCACGACCATTCGTGCCATTGGTCATCCTGTTTCAACGAAAATATTCGGCGCCCAGCGCAGCTGGATCAAGAACTCGGCGAGTGGGAGTCGGTCAACCGTGGATTCATTCGCGCCGCCAATGTCGCCGCGATCTCATTCAATCGTGTGCGTTCTGGACGCCGCGTGTAGTACTCAGGACTGAATCTTAGACCGAATCCATCGCCCCGGAACCGCGGGAAGACATGCAGGTGCACGTGCAAAACTTCCTGCATGGCGGCCTCGCCATCAGCAAGAAACAAATTCACACCTTCGCATGGCAGGCCGCTAGCGCGTAACGCTGCCGCGGCTGAGTGAGCGATTCGCATGAGATCGGCCGCCGCGTTCCCATCGATATCAGCGAGATAAGGGGCATGTCGGACGGGAACCACGAGCAGGTGCCCCAGATTCACGGGTTGGATATCCATGAAGGCGACGCAGCGATCGTCTCGATACACGAAACTGGCTGGCAGTTCTCCTTCGATGATGCGGCAAAAGACGCACTCGCTCATTATCGCTCCGATGGTTGCTGCCATGCGCGCCGCCGGACAGTTAGAGTAGGGTCCCTCAACGCCCGGTCGCGCCCGAATCCTTGGCGTACAGCGTCCGCAGACCACGAACCAGCGCCGCGCCCGCTCCGTCGCCGTGGCCGAGGCCAGGAAGGATCTCCGTCGTTAGGCGAAGGCTCGGATAGTTGTGCTGCTTCATTGCCGCGGTCAGGCGAGGTGGGCCGCTGCCGATCTGACCCAGAGCCTCGTACTGCGGGTCGGCCATCTCGAGCGTTCCCGATGCCATGAACACGCCAATCGGCAGATCTTTGTGCGACGCTGCCCAGCGCGTCTCATCACGGAAGACCTCGCCGTCGCCATACGCTGCACCGGCCGGCCGGGCTGTGCATCGCTGCGCAAAATGACGTCACCGCCTTACCGAAGGGATCGGTCATCGGCCATCCAGGCGCTGAGAACTCGTACACGCGCCGGCGCCCGGACGCCTCCTCGCCTTGCGAGACAGGTACCCCGACGCTGATGATGAGCATCGGCTCAACGGCGTCCGACGACACCAAGCTAGTGGCCGCGGCGTGCGCCGTCTCGAACTGACTGTACCCGTCCGTCACGATCAGCGCCCTGCCACCTGTCGCCGCGCCAAACAACAAGACGGCTGCAAGAAGAGCTCGGCCATGAG
The DNA here is from genome assembly GCA_045804225.1 of Gemmatimonadaceae bacterium. Classification (GTDB taxonomy): domain Bacteria; phylum Gemmatimonadota; class Gemmatimonadetes; order Gemmatimonadales; family Gemmatimonadaceae; genus AG2. The sequence continues at coordinate 102,775 of JBJMNO010000005.1, read as the reverse complement.
TCAGGGGCATTGATCGCTCAGGTTGGGGAATGACGCAGTCGCGCAGCATGAGCGAATTGGGCGGACTTGTCCGGCTGCGTCAACCCTTCTAGCGCAGGAAGTCCACAGGCCCCGCCCCCAGCCGTCGCGATGCTCGAGGCGATGATCGCGGTCGGCACCGCCTATGGCATCATCGTCAGCGTGAGGAGATACTAATCGGACCGAAGTAGGCATCGGTCTCGAACTCCGCCCACAACGCGACGCGACCACCGGCGTCGCCATGCTTCAAGTCGTTCACGATCAAGCACGGCTCCGCGGCGTTGTTCACATACAGCCGAGCCGTCTTGCCAGAGACGACGATCTTCATGTGGGTCCACGCACCTGGCTCGAGATCCGCGTACGACTCGTAGACGCCGGGACTCTCATCACGGAGTCGATGCCAGCTCCAGTCGGGAGGGGACACATACTGAACGGAGTGATTGCGACGGAGCTGATCGTCGGCGCGTCCGTTCGTCGGACGTAAGTAAAAGATCTCCGACCACTCGGCATGCTCGCCCGTACGAAAAGCGATGCCAATGAACCCCCGCGCGCCCTGAGACGCACCGGGCAGCGGCGCACCGGCGACGTCGGCCTCGATCGTTCCGTTCTTGAAGTCCTGGCCCGCGAGGATGGCAAGCATGTCTCCGGCTCTCGCCGAGGTGTCGCCAGACGGCACGAGCTTCACCGCGCGTCGTCCACGATATTCGACAACAGTAGCTCGGCCGTTGAGTACTTGTGAAAAATGTGCCGAGTCGGGGCGGATGACCTGACGACCTTGTTGAAGGGCTTGGGCGAACATTGGCTGCGCGATGGCGACTCCAATGAGCGCGACAATCACACTCTTGCCGAATTGCATGATGCGCCTCCGCGAAATGCCATTGAGCGATCGTCTTTCAATGGCATGAAGCTGTATTCAGCTTCGCGGATGCGGAAGCTCGTGAAACGCCGAAAAGTACGTGCCGGCTAGGATGCGCGATGGGCCGCAACGCCACTGGACGCCGCCCACTTATCGACCTCACCTGCCACAACGCGTCTCACCACGGCTTCAAATGACTGTTGTCGGGCTTCACTCGCGGAGCATATTCCGCGTCTCGCAGTTGACGCGCCAACGTTTGCGGGTCGAGTGCGCGCGACTCGTCCTTCTTGAATCGGTACGCGCGCAGCATCTCCTCTTGCGACGGAGGCACGAACATGCGCATCGCCGCGCTCGGATCGCCGATCGGGTGCTGGCGATGCTTGTCCTTCGTGTACGTGGTGTCGTACACGCGGTAGCGTAGTCCCGCGTCATCAGTGAAATACACGGCAACGGTCGCGGCAGACTTCGTCTTTCGCTCCGCGGGCTGCGTGATCTGTTCGGCGTTCTTCCTCGGATTGCTCAAAGCGTCCTCCGCACGTACAAGCAGCAACCGGCGATTAGTGACCGCTGCGCTGTTGCACTTCTTCCTCGGTAAGCCCATAGAGTGGCGGCGTGCTGACGCCGACCATCGAGAGCATGAGATAAATCTGCCCTCGGTGGTGCGCTTCGTGCTCGATCATCGCGCGCAGCCACTTCCCGACGCTGATCGGACTACCCGCGGGCGTCAGGCATTTCTCCGTGAGACGCGCGTCGGTGAGCTGACCAAAAAGCTGCAGGGACTCGTCGTGCAATCGATCGTAGAAGGCGATCGTCGCCTGGCAACCGTCCGCCAGCTCGCGTCCATGCCCAGGATATATGCTCGGCCGCCCGTTTACTGTCTCGGCGTACATGTATCGTTCGATGGCGGCGAGATGCCTAACGAGGTCGCCGAAGGAGAACTTTCCTGGCGCCGGCGCCCACTCCAGCTGCTCGGGTGGGATCCGCGCAATCACGCGACGGCTCCGCTCGTGTACCCGCTGGAGGTACTCGAGGAATGGAGCAACGCGGGTCAGCTCCATCGGGGAGTCAAAGCACGAATGGTCATGATCAGTTCGCGACGTGTGGGTCTGGTAACGACAGTGGATTGACTGTACGGTACATCGATCGCCATCAACCGCACGCAGGTCATTTCCAATGAATATCGAATGCAAGCGCATCGCCGCTCAACTCATTACTTCTATCGACGGCGAGGCGTGGTATGGGCCATCCCTTCGAGAGATTCTCGAAGGTGTCACGGCCGAGCAGGCGCGCGCGCATCCCATCGCGGGTGCCCATTCCATCAGCGAAATAGTCGCCCACGTGGACGCGTGGGTCAAAATGTATTCGAGGGCAACCGAAGGCACACCGATTTTGCCTTGGCCGGGTATGGCCACCAAGGTGGATTGGCCTCCCGCGCGCGACGACAGCGACGAGGTGTGGCGGCGAAGCGTCCGCGCGTTCTTCGACAACCATCAGCAACTCGCGCAGCGCATCGCGGACTTCGGCGACGAACGGCTGACGTCCCTCGTACCCGGCAGAACCTACGACTTCGGCCAGCTGTTCCAGACCGCAGCGTTGCATGCGGTCTATCATGGCGGGCAGATCGCGCTGCTGAGGCGTGGCGCGTGACGCGTGCCGCGTGATGCGCTGTGCGGGGCGCGGCTGCGGGCCGGCAGTGAATGAGCCGCACGAATTCTTTGGGAACGATCTCGGAAAGATTCGCGTGCCACTCGCAACAGCAGATCCTTCGCTGCGCTCAGGATGACATTTGTGGCTTTGCGGGTGTGCAGTGCCCAAAACATTGTCCGGGCTCGTTCACAGTGGACGTCTCACTGCCGAGGAGCGATTCGCTTCAATTCGCAAAATCAGTAAAATCCGTATCCCCTCGTTCTTGTCGCTCTTTTATCCGTACCCCGTTAGGCGTTCATCAGAAATCACCGTTTCGGGCTACGGCCGCGATCACGATGGCAGTCAGCACGCCGAGAGCGGCGGTCACGCCCAGGGCGGGGTAGCTGCCGACGCCGAGGCCGATGCTGCCGCCGGCGCGCAATCGGTTGCCGCTGAAGACCATGTCCGCGCGCGTGTTGACGTGGATCATATCGCCGCCCACCGCGTACGCGCCGGCGGTGAGGCCGTAGCCGCCCTGCGAGAAGTGTCCCGGGTTCGGCACGCTCATGCGCACGAGCCCCGTGGAGAGATCGAAGCTGCTTTGCTCGCTGGTCCAGTAGCGACGGCGCACCTCGACGGCCGCGCGTCCACCACCGCTCACGAAGCCGGCCGACACTGTTACGCCGAGGGCGCGATCTGGCCCCGTGTTGAACATCGGGCCAACCGTCCAGAGCAGCTGGGGCGAGATGTCGTGCTGACTGTATCTATAGATGTTGGGGCCCTCCGTTGTCGTGTGATTCGTCGTCGTCGTCGCGAAGGGGTACTCGACGCTGATCTCGGTGATCCAGAATTGGTGGCACGCCGGCGCCCGCTGTCCGCGCCAGCAGAGCGCGCCGGTATGTCTCGTTAGGCTGTCCCCCTGAGCGAGAGTGACACTCGTGACGGTCAGGAGAAGGAAGATGGAAAGGCGAGAACGCATGGCTGCTCGTTTGACTGGTACGTTTTGAGGTGCATCGCCGCGCGCCGACCCTATGGCATCTGACGAACGAGCTTCACGCCTTTAGATGTAAGAGCTGGACGGGGGGATCGGGATACGTCATTTGACGGAGGCAGTAGCGGCGGGCCGCGGCCGCCGGGCGATTCATTACGGAGAACTTCCCACTCCTCACGTACCACTCTTACACTCCGTGCAGAAGTGGGAAGGGGTTAGTGGCGAGTCGCTCACCCACAACCCGCTACCCTCTACCCGCAGCCCTCTACCCACTTGCGCGATCTCCTTCGCGATCTACAAGGACTTCAATTCGACCGCGAAGCGAAGGCGAGCGATCTCGAGCTGCTCATCGACTATCTCGAGATCGTCGCCGTGGCGGCGGGAGAGAAGCCGGCGCATCTCCAAGGGCAGGGCATGCGCAGCAAGACGTTCATGCATGCTCTCCGGAGCGTGGCCACGGCGCATGGGCTACTCGTTATGCAGACGGGTCCACTCCTGCCGCGCTTTCTGCGTGCTCCGAATTATGATCCTCGCTTCTTCGAGTGGGAGCGGCAGCGCGATCGCGAAGCGCGGGCGCGGGAGGGGCAGGTGCTATGGGTATACCGTGACCAGGACCGGGAGCCCGCGATCATGAAAGCATCCGACGGCGAGACCGATGTCTCGGAAGTCCTCGGCTACCCCGCGTGCTGTGTTCGTGAGTATTTCGAGATGGGCGTCCGAATGTCCGAGGCCGTCGTGCGTGCGTATCAAACTCAGTACGGCGCGAAGGAGACGGACGACTTCATTCGGCTGGCGAAAGAGAATGCGCCGGTGACGATACCTCCCGCGGACCGGCCGCACGTTCGTCATGACGTGTTTCCATACGTACAGTTTTCGCCATGTCGGGAATGCGCGGAGTCGCCGACGTCACCAGCGGCGGAGATCAACTGGGCGATGAAGCGGCTCGCGACGCGTGTCTCTCCCGCATTTCAGCGCGCGATCGAGAAGGCGATCAAAGCTGAAGCCGCGGCCCGGAAGGCACATCGGCGTTGAATTCTCGTCGCCGCGGCGACCACTGGTGCTCTGCCGAAAAGCACCATGCTAAGCCCGGTTGAGCATGCGTCCGCAATCGAACCGGGTCGAATCATCAGGCTTCGTACATTCGAGGAGCTGTCGGCTTCTATAGGAAGTGGCGACTGGTGGACGCCGAGGCATTAAGACAACGCTAAGAACCTTGTTACTGTCTGGTCCACCGATTTCCTTCCCGCCGTGGGCCACAGGGGAGGCGCTCAGGGGCAAGCCGATCGCTTGGTGCTCCTAGCCGACCTGTCGTCGTGATTGATAATGCGGTGGCATGCCCAATGCGGCATCCCCGGGCCCGATCAGGTCAAATCAGTGAAGTCGTATCTCCGCACACGATCCGGCGTCGCGTCCCTCGCGTCGCACGGCGTGCTGCGCGGCGTCCGCACGCCACGTCGGACGCCACAATCACCGAGGCACCAACGATCGGAGCGGAAAATCCATGAAGGGAGTGTGGCTCGCATCAATCCTCGCGCTCGCCGTGGCGAGTAGCCCGGCGACGCTCGTCGCCCAGAACGCAGGCGGCACCGTCACCGGCCGAGTGCTCGAGAACGGCACCCTGGCCCCCCTGTCGGACGTGCACATCATCATCGGCGGCACCCAGCGCGGCGCCCAGACGGACGCGGCGGGACGGTACACTATCGCCAACGTCCCGGCCGGCAGCCAATCCATCATCGCGCGCCGAGTGGGCCTCGGTGCACAGACGCGCGTGGTGTCCGTGGCCGCGGGGCAGACGGTCACAGTCGACTTCACCCTCTCGACGGTCGCCACGACCCTCACGGCGGTCACCGTCAACGCCGTCACCGGCCAGCAGCAGACCAGGCTCGAGGCCGGTACGAACATCGGTCACATCCAGGCCGACAGCATCGAGCAGGGGGCGGTGAAGACCGTCTCCGACGTGCTCCAGGGTCGAGTCGCCGGCGTCAACTTGCAGACCGCGGCGGGCACCGAAGGCGCCTCGCAGCGCATCCGCATTCGCGGCGCCAACTCGCTCTCTCTCTCCAACGAGCCGTTGATCTACGTGGATGGCGTCCAGATCTCGAACGGGAAGGGCGGGTTCTCGTTAGGCGGACAGGATTACTCGCGCTTGAACGACATCAATCCCGAAGAGATCGAGTCTGTCGAGGTCCTCAAGGGACCGGCGGCGGCCGCGATCTACGGCAGCTCCGCGGCGAACGGCGTCATCCTCTTCACCACGAAGAAGGGACGCGCGGGTCCGGGCCGAGTGAGCGCGTTCATGGAGGGCGGCTGGTCGAAGGACGTCAGCCCGTATCCCATGAACTTTGCGGCGCTGTCGGTTTTCGACTCGTCGCAGCCGCACTATGACATTCCCGACGGTGGCATTCTCAACATCCGCACGATTCTCGGGTCCAGCGCGGGCTATGACATCTGCCCGAACTATCGCGCCGGCATTCCCACGGGCCAAACGATCGGCGGCCTCACCACGTGCTCGCAGGACGCGGTGCTCTCTTTCAATCAGCTGCGCGACCCGCGCACGACGCCCTTCCAAACGGGAACGCGCAGCAAGGGCGGCGCGGCGGTGTCCGGCGGCAGCGAGGCCCTCACCTATTTCCTCTCCGGCGATGGCGAGCGTGACGACGGCGTGCTTCGCCCCAACACGCTCACGAAAGCGAGCCTGCGCTCGAACTTCAGCGCGCGCATCAATCCGAAGACGAACGTCTCGGTCAACATCGGTTACATCAAGAGCAACACGTCGCGTCTGTCGAACGACAACAGCATTTTCAGTCCGCTCATCAACGGCTTGCTCGGCACCGCCGAGTACATCCCGGGCATGGAGACGGATACCGCGGGCACGCCGGGCAGCCGCCTCGGTTCCTACTTCGGTTACAACACGCCCGACCAGCGGCTGGTGACGGCGCTCCAGGGCGTCGATCGCTTCATCGTTGGCGGAAACGCGGACTTCACGCCGCTGTCATGGCTGCGCTTCAACGGCAACGCAGGTCTCGACTATTACAGCCGTTTCGATCAGCAGACGATCGACCCTAACGAGTTGCCGCTGGCGCAATCGTACATCCTCGGCTTCCGCGAAGCGACGCGCGCGAATGGCAACTTCTACACGTCCAACGTCTCCGCGGCGGCCAACTTCAATCTCCGATCGTCGATCACCACGACGACGACGGTCGGTGCGGCCTATCAGCGGAATCTCTTCCAGAGCGAAGATTGCTACGGCGTTGGCATTCCCGCCGGCACGCGCTCCTGCGCGGCGACGACCAGCCAGTTCGCGGTGGATGAATCGCAGACCGACGATCGCACGGTGTCAGGCTTTGCCAAAGAAGATCTCGCGTTCGCCGACAAGCTGTTCCTCACCGGGAGCATCCGCTCGGACAACAACAGCGGTCTCGTCTCGGGCCTCGCGTACTTCCCGCAGTTCAACGCGTCGTACCTCATCTCGAACGAAGGCTTCTTCCCGCACGTGCCCGCGCTCAGCTCCCTGCGTCTCCGCGCTGGCATCGGCCAGGCGGGATTGCGTCCCGCATACGGTACCGCGCTCACGTACTTCAATTCCACTGCGGTTCAGAGCAATAACACCGAGACGCCGGCGCTCGTGCTCAACAACACCGGCAACTCGAATCTCAAGATCGAGCGCACGACGGAAACCGAAGGCGGCTTCGACGCGGGCTTGTTCGGCAATCAGGTGAACCTCGAGTACACGCTGTTCGAGCGCCGCTCGAAGGACGCGCTGATCTCGGTGCCGCTGGCGCCGTCCGCTGGTCTCACCGGGTCCGTTTTCCAGAACCTCGGCAGCGTCCTCAACTCCGGCCAAGAGCTCGGGCTCGATGCACAACTGCTCAATCGCCGCAACCTGTCGATCGCTGGCCGGTTCCAAGCGACGATACTCCACAACAAGATCGAGAAGCTCGGCGCCGGCATTCCGCCCATCGTCTTCAACCGCGGCGCCCAGGCGCACCGCGAAGGCTATCCAACGGGCGGCTTCTTCGCGCTACCGATCACGTACAACGACGCCGACCACAACGGAAAGCTCACGCGCAACGAGGTCTTCGCTGATACCTCGCGCGTTCTTCGCGACAGCCTCGGCAAGTCGTTAGGCGTGTCGTACATCGGACCGTCGCTGCCAACGAACACGCAGAGTCTCGGCTTCGACGTCACGCTCTTCAAGCTGTTGACCGTGTCGTCGCTCTTCGAGCGGCGCGCCGGCAACTACCAGCTCAACGAGACCGAGTACTTCCGCTGCCGTACCCAGAACGCGAACCCGTACTACGGCGAGTGCAGCGGGCTTTCGAATCCGACCGCGTCGCTGCAGTCACAAGCCGCGTTCATCGGCGCCCAGTACATCAGTGCCACGCCCGCGGGCTACATCGAGGACGCGAGATTCGTGAAATGGCGCGAGCTCACCTTCCGTGTCGATCTCCCGCAGTCGATGGCGAATCGATTCACCGGTGGCCACGGTGCGGCGCTCTCGCTCTCCGGTCGCAACCTCCACACCTGGACCAAGTACACGGGCATCGATCCCGAGATCAACGAGACGGGGGGCGGCTCCAACTTCACGCAGGACGAGTTCAACACGCAGCCGCCGGTGCGCACGTGGACGATCCGCTTCGACGTCAAGCCATGAGCGACCACTCATCAGCGACCACCCAGAGATCAACGCGAAATCAACTCATGAAGTCATATCTCCCGGCGCTCACGCGCCATCGCATGCTCGGTCGCCTCACCGTGCTCGCCGGCTTGGTGGCCGCCAGCGCGTGTGATACGAACAAGCTCGTCACCGTCACCGATCCCGCTCTGCTCACACCGAAGGACATCAACACCGCGGCGGCGACGCCCGGGCTGGTGCAGGGCGCCCTTGTGGAGTTCATCGGCGGCTACAGCGGCTTTGGCGACGATGCTTTTCTCTCCTCGTCAGCGGTGATCAGCGACGAGTTCTACTACGGCGACACCTTCCCCACTCGTCAGGCGGCGGACAGCCGCAACTTGCAGCCAACGGCGTTAGGCAACATCTCCGATCCTGCCTTTTCGCGCCTGATGCAGGCGCGCTTCAACGCGCGCCGAGCGGCGGCGCAGACCGCGCGCTTCAGCACGCCGGGGACGGCGACCGCCGACTCCGCGACGCGCGCCGAGATGCGCGCGGTAGAAGGGTACGTGTTCACGACGATCAGTGAAGGCTGGTGCTCCGGCGTTCCATTCAGCTCGCTTCCCGATACGGGCGCCGTCGATCCGGGCCAGGTCGTGTACGGCGCGCCGCTCTCGACGGCGCAGATGAACGACTCGGCGGTCATCAAGTTCAACCAGGCGCTGGTGCTCGATCCGACATCCAGCTTGGCGATGATCGGCAAGGCACGCGCGCTGCTCAACAACGGCCAGTTCGCGGCTGCGGCGGCGGCCGTCGCCACGGTGCCGACGTCGTACGTGTTCCTGCTCGAGCATTCGTCGAACTCGGGCAATGAGAACAATCCGATCGCGTCGCTGATGCAGAACGGCCGCTACGGTGTTGCGAATCTCGAGGGCGGTACGACGGCGACGGGTACGGTGCTCCGTCCCGACATCGCGAACCCGGCGATGACGGCGCCTAACGCGGAAGGGCTTCCCTTCCGTGCCGCGCAGGATCCACGCGTTCCATTCGAGAAGAATGGCGACAGCGGCCGGTGTTTCACGAGCTCGATTCTCTGCTGGGTGAACGACAATTATCCGAACTTCGACGCCGATGTGCCGCTGGCGTCGGGCGTCGAGGCGCGGCTCATCGAAGCGGAAGCGGCGCTGCAAGCCGGCGACGCGGCGACGATGATGCAGAATTTGAACGATCTCCGCGCGAACGTGACGTCGCTGCTGGGCCACCTCTATCCCGGACAAAAGCAGACGTTCTTCGTGAATGGCGCGGCGGCGACGCTCGCACCGCTCACGGATCCGGCGACGGCAGGCATGACGGCCGCGCAGCAGTTCGCGGCCCGGCGGAACTTGCTGTTTAGTGAACGCGCATTCTGGCTCTTCAACACGGGCCATCGTCAGGGCGACCTGCGCCGCCTCGTACGGCAGTACGGCCTAACGACCAACCAGGTGTTCCCGAGCGGCCCGTTCTTCCGCGGCGGGCTCACGTACGGCAGCGACGTTGCGTACCCAGTGCCGTTCAACGAGCTGCGAAACACGAACTATTCACCGAGCGCCTGTTCGACCACGGCGGCGTGATCCGTCGCGAGTGTTGTGTGGCGAGTGGCGCGTGATGCGTGGCGCGCCACTCGCCATGGGCCACGCGCCACTGCTCAGGCGTCACACCCACCGATGGTATGAAGGTGGTATGAAGGTCGATCCAAGAGAGCTCACCGACGCCGAGCGGTCCTTCGTGCAGGGGCTGCTCGACCACGCGGGATTGGGCAACTCGTGCTTCGTGGCGGGGCTCGATGATTTGCGGGTCACCGAACGCTGCGACTGTGGCTGTCCGTCGGTGTTCTTTGCGCCGGCGGCGACGCTGGTGCATCCCGAGGTGGGGAACTCACCCTTGGTCGAGGCATCGGCGGTCACGACGAATGGCGTGCCGGTGGGCGTGATTCTCTGGGCGAACGGCTCGGTAATATCGGGGCTGGAGCTGTATTCGAACGCAGCAGCGCCGCCAAATACGCTGCCGGAGCCTGACACGATCGGTCAGGCCCCGCCGCGTGGCGCCGTGGCCGAGACGTGGCCGTGGATCCATCATTGAGATCGAGTACGTACTAGCGCGCGCCGGCCCGAGCCCGGTGGCGACGGTTGCGCATTCGCCACCACTGAAATGTGAGACACAGTGGCGGGATCGTCGCGACCGCGAGAAGGCCGGTGAGATTGGCGCGAGTGATATCGGCGCGGAGCTCCTCCGTCCCGTGGTCGATCACGACGCTCATTACCGCGCTAATGGCGACGAGCGTCGCGAGGATCGCAACCCACGCGAGACAGGACAGTGCGAGCCGCCGGCCGCTCCACGCGGCCAGAGCCGATGGCCCCGACCGACGCTCCCGAGCCGCCTCCCCGTGGCGTCGCCCGCCGCGCCCCTCGTTGGCGGGAGCATATTCCTCTCCCACCGCGCTGCGATCAGTCGTGTCGTTTTGGGCCATCCGGGACTATGTCGCTCGTCACTCCAATCGGCAACGTGCGAATGTCAAGAACTCTTAGCGGTAGAAGAATCTTCGAGACGATGGGCGGGGCGTATCGTCCAACGAGCGTGAGCGCGACGCGCGTCTGACCAATTGCCAAGGGACTGAGTGCGACTCCTCCTGCCGGTGTTCGTCGCGGCAACCCTCGGCGCCTGCGCCTGCAGCCATCCTTTTGTGGATCGCGCGCGCTGCGCGCAGGACCTGCGCGACTACGAGGATCGCATCCGGATGGAGCGCGACACGATCCAACAGGGGCACCAGATTGCCGCCGCGGATTCGGCGGCGGTGCTGGCTGGCCGAGGCCCCAAGCAGCGGATGGTCATTCGCGATCTGTTGACGTATTCCGCCCGCTCGCGATTGGCGCCTCGCGGAGCGCACACGGGGAAGATTGCCCAATTCGTGTGCTCGGACTCGGCGCAGTAACTCGCGTCGTGCCAGGCATATGACGCTCGCGTGACGGTGACGCCATAGGTTCGGCGGCATGGGATGGTTCTTCTTCGACTACGGGACATTAGAGTACCCGCGGGAGGGCCGCTTCGAGTGTGTCGGCGGGCCACTGGATGGCGAGTGTCGCACGGTGTTCCTGGGCGACCGCCTCACGTGGTCCGACGGGCTCGACCCCGAGGTCACGCACCTCTACGACATCACGCACGGTCCGGACGGCAACCGATATCTCATTCACTCGAGGGTCTTACGCGATACCGATGAACCCTTCGGTTGATCAATTGGGCGGCGAGTGACGCCCATCGCACCGGCCTAACGTGCGGCGCATCAAGAGCCGCCGTTGTGGACGATCACCACGGCCAGGGCGACGACCAGCGCGCCGAGCAGGAGGGTTGCATCCACGGCGCCGAAGCTGCCGAAGCCAACGCCCACGCTGCCACCCGCGTGTATTTTGCTGCCGGCCGATAGCAGGTCCGCGCGGGCGTTGATGTGAATGACGTCTCCGCCCACGGCATAAGCACCGGCAGTGACACCGTAGCCAGAGTTGACGATGGTCCCTGGTAGCGGCGGTAAGTCCATGCGAACGAGCCCCGCGGTGAGATCCAAGCTTCGTTTAGTGCTGAACCAGTAGCGACGACGCCCCTCGAGGGCCACCCGACCGCCGTCGTGGACGATGCCGTACGACACCGTCATACCGAGCGCGCGATTCGGGCTGGTGTTCCACATCGGTCCGAGGGTCCAGAGGAGGCGTGGCGACACGTCGCGCCGGGTGAAGGTCTGGCTGAATGAACCGAAGGTGTCCGTGTACGTCGTCGCCGTTGAGAACAGCGGGTACTCGGCGCTGATCTCGGTGATCCAGAAAGTATGACAGGCCGGTGCCGGCTTTCCGCGCCAACACCTCGCGCCGGAGTCTCTCGCCAGGCTGTCGCTTTGCCCGAGCGCGACCGCTGGCAGGCTTAAGAGAAGAAGAAAGGGAAGGGAATGTCGTCCGTGCATGACTGCTCCTCATTTCCGCGGCGTTCAATCTTATGGAATGCACTCGGCCTTCCATCACACAACGCGGAAAGCGAGGCCGAAATGGCTCAGCCAGTGACCATTGTCATCACCTGACCGGGCTCGGAAAGGTTATGCTGGAGTAGCGCTCACCGAATCCCCTCGCCTTCTCGCGCCGTACGGCCGTCCGCGTCTAGCCTCCTCCTGCCCAAGGCTTGCTCCATGGATCGCATCCTCGCCGACCTCCGCCTCGCCCTCCGCCGATCCCGCAAGCGCGTCGGCTTCACGTTGGTCGCCGTGCTTTCCCTCGCCCTCGGCATCGGCGCCAACACGGCCATCTTCAGCCTCATCGACGCCATCCTCCTCCGGCGCACGCCGATTCCGCAGCCCGAGCAGATCGCCGAGATCTACCAGCGGCAGCCCCAGTTCGCGTACGCGCCGTTCTCGTATCCGGACTATCGCGACTTTCGCGCCGCCACGCGTTCAGTATTTACTCAACTGTCGATCGCGCAGTTCGGCATCGTGGCTAGGGACATGGGGGACCACGTCGAGACGATGACGGGGGAACTGGTGAATGGCGACTACTTCCCGCTGCTCGGCATCAGACCCGCAGTGGGGCGACTGCTGGGTCCCGACGACGACGTCTCGCCCGGCGCGCATCCGGTGGTCGACATCTCCTACGACTACTGGACGCGCTACTTCCATCGCGATCCGAGCGTCGTGGGACAGAAGCTGCGGCTCGCGGGCCGCGACTATACTGTCGTCGGCGTCACGCCGAAGACGTACGCGGGAACGCTCGCTGGGGTCTCGCCGACGTTCTACGCGTCCATCCAGATGATCAATCTGATGAACGCCGGCTTCGGCGATCAGCTGACGGCGCGCGGCAATCACTCGGCATTCCTCAAAGCGCGACTCGCGCCTAACGTCTCCATGGCCCAAGGGCGCGCGGCCGCGGCGACGTTCACGGCCGATATGCAGCGTCGTTATCCCACCGACTGGACGGGCTCGTCGCTCACCGTCGTGCCGCTGTCGGACATCGCCGTCAATCCGATGCTCGACAGTGTCATCGTCCCCGCGGCCACCGCGCTCATGGTCGTCGTGGGACTCGTATTGCTCGTCGCCTGCGCCAATCTCGCCAGCTTCCTCCTCGCGCAGGCGCGCGACCGCCAACGCGACGTCGCGATCCGTCTCGCCATCGGCGCGACGCGCCGCGCACTCGTTCAACAATTGCTCACGGAGTCGCTGCTCCTCGCGCTCGTTGGCGGAGTGGCGGGCGTCGTCCTCTCGCGCATCGCCCTCGGCGCCCTCCTTGGCGCCGATCTCCCGCTGCCCGTCCCAATTACGCTCGACGTCTCCCTCGATGCGCGCGTGCTCGCCTTCGCGATCGGTGCGTCGGCGGCGGCGGGGATTCTCTTCGGGCTACTGCCCGCGCTGCAGACCACGCGGCCGGGGGTGATCGAGTGGATCAAGAACGAGAACGCCGGCGGCGGGCCGGCGCGCCGCCTCACGGTGCGCAACGCGCTCGTTGTCGGCCAGGTGGCTGTCTCGCTGTTGCTCCTCGTCACCGCATCGCTCTTTCTGCGGAGCCTCCAGTCGCAGATGAACATGGACCCGGGCTTCGGAAAGGCACCGGCGGCAATGGTCTGGTTCACGATTCCCCCCGACCGCTACGACTCGACGCGCACGTGGCTCATGATCGACGAGCTCGAACGAAAAAGCGCCGCGATTCCCGGGGTCCGCGCTGTAGGAGTCATCGACAACATCCTCCTCAACCCGCTCAGCCAGCAGTCCAAGAGCCTAACGATCGCGGGGCTTGCGCCGCCGAAAGGCCAGCTTGGATTCGACATCGACTACGCCACGGCTGACTCGGGACTCTTCGATGCCTTGGGCGTTCACATCGTGCGCGGCCGAGGGTTCAACGCCACGGATACGCGGACCGCGCCGAAGGTAGCGATCGTCAACGAGGTGATGGCGCAGCGCTTCTGGCCTGGGCGCAGCGCGGTGGGCGAGACATTCCGTTCCGACACGGTGGCGTATCGCATCGTCGGCGTCGCCCACAACACGAAGGTGCGCTCGTTAGGTGAGCCTCCGAAAGCATTTTTCTTCACTAACGTGAAGCAGGAGCTCAAGTCCAGTCTGATGATGGTCGCACGCACTGACGGCGACGCGGAGCGCACCACTGTGCAAGTGCTCGGCATTCTCCGGGCGACGGCTCCGGATCTATTGCTCATCCAGGCGAAGACAATCGAGCGCCACATTGCGGCGATGGTGCTCCCCGCGCGCCTTGGCGCGATCGCGTTCACTCTCTTTGCCGGACTCGCGCTCGTCCTGGCAATACTTGGCGTCTACGGTGTGGTGAGCTATGCCGTGGCGCGGCGCACGCGCGAAGTCGGCATCCGCATCGCCGTCGGCGCACAGCCGGGCGCGGTCGTTAGGCTGTTAATGAGGGAGGGGATCACGCTGGTGTTGATCGGCGCGGGGATCGGGCTCGTGCTCGGTCTGCTCGTGAGCCGATTGTTGCAGACGCTGCTCTCCGGCGTTCAGCCTGGTGATCCGCTCACGTTCGTTGGCGCGCCGCTGCTACTGCTCACGGTTGGTGCGATTGCCTCGTTGCTGCCGGCGCGGCGGGCGAGCCGCGTGGATCCGGCGCGAGTGCTCAAGGTGGAGTGAGCGATGCGTGCCGCCTGGCGCGAGTGGCGTCGCGTTGCGCATCTAGCGCTACATCCGTAGCGGATATAGTGTCTTGTATGCTGCGTGGACGTCACCTTCGCTCTGCTCTCATCATCTTTGCCGCCGGATGCGTGTCCGCCAGCCGCCGGACGCCCTTTCCAGTCGTCGCATCCGAGACGCCAGTGTACGAGTGGCGGAACGGTCGCTGGTACAACGGCACCACCTTCGATGAGGGAACACGCTACACGGTGTACAGCGTAGTGACATCGCGTCGGCCAGAGCCGGTCGATTCCGTGATCGATTTGCGTGGCGCGTACGTGGTCGCTGGTACTGTCGATTCCGGTATTGTGCGAGTGCGCCGCCGCATGACGCTCGACGATGGACACGATGCATCCTTCTTCATCGTTCTCGAGAAGCCAGCGCTCGACGCCGTGAATGCGAACTCGATCGCCTTAGTGGTGCGGAAGGGCCGAATCGTCTCCGCGACTCATACGGCTCGGCCATAGTAGTCGTACCGCACCACGGAGCTGGTCGGCAAACGCGGTGCGGTGCGCTGTTCGCGGCGTGCCCTCCGCTTCAGGTGGACTTCGATGTCGTACCCAGCGCACGCGATGTAGCGCATGATGCGCGCGAGCGAGAAGCGGCGCAGATCGGCGTGACGGAGCCGAGAGAGCTCGGTGGGATGCGTGTCGACGAGGGCCGCTCCGAGATCGCGCGGATATTCTCGAAGAATGGTGCAGAGCTCTTGGCCGAGCTGCGCTTTCAGTGTCTCGTCGGGACGCGGCGCTCTCATGGTACCGAGTTTGGTACGTGAGACCCGTCAGCGCGGTATCGAACGGTTGCGCGTCGTTGCGCATTCGCTCGGCGACGCAGGGCAGCCGAATCGCGGGCGGCGCGTGCTGGGGGTCTCAAAACCGTGTGGTGACACTTCTGTCAAAGTGAGACAACCAACTTAGCCAGTCGCGAGTTAACCGAGCGAATATGACAGAAGTGTCACCCAGTTGGCGGCGCTTCCTGCGCGTGTTGCCCGGCCAGCAGCCCACGAACACGCAAAGTCAGCCCTTACGTTCAATGGGATGACCGATCCGTTCAAGAAGGTCCATCTCGCGACCGGTACCCTACAGCCACGTCCACAGGACGTGGCTTCTTCGTTCTCGAACCGATCATCGCGAGGTCTATATGCGCTCTGCTCTCTTCCCATTCCGGATCGTTCTCGCCGTCTCCTTGCTGACCACGGGCTGCATGATGTTCGCCCGGCCGCCGAAGGATCTCGACTATTCTCGCACCCGTACGAGCGACGCGGGTCTCTATCGCGCCACGATCAAGCCGCAAGGCGACTCCATCCCGCAAGGCAAGCTGCACCGCTGGATACTTCACGTCGAGACGCCGAACGGCGCGCCGGTCGACGCCTGCCAGATCGCGATCGACGGCGGAATGCCGCAGCACGGTCACGGACTGCCCACCAAGCCGCGCATGACACGCGAGCTCGCGAACGGCGACTACGTCATCGACGGCATGAAGTTCAACATGGGCGGATGGTGGGTCGTGAAGTTCCACCTCGCGTCGGCGGCGGGCACGGACTCCGTGGTCTTCAACATCAAGCTGTAACGAGCCCTCCACATTGAGCCGACCATGTCTACGTTGCCTAACAAAATCCGCAGCAGTGCCGCGTTCGCGATCATCGCGTCGGTCTCCGTCGGGTTGCTCGGCACCACGCTCGTGTCGGTCGCGGCGGCGCACGGCGCTCGCCAAGGGACACGCTGGACCGCGGACGAGCGGAAGCTCCTCGCATCTCTGTCCCTAACGAGTCTCGAGCCGCTCGCAGCGGACCCGAGCAACAAGTTCGGTGACGACCCGCGAGCCGCCGCCCTCGGCGAAGCGCTCTTCTCCGACACTCGGCTCAGCGGCAACGGCAAAGTGTCGTGCGCTACCTGTCACGTTCCGTCACGCGACTTCCAGGACGGCACACCACTGGGTCACGGAGTCGGCACAACGGCGCGGCGCACGATGCCGATCGCCGGCACCGCGCACAATGCGTGGTTCTTCTGGGACGGACGCGCGAGCAGCCTGTGGGAGCAGGCACTCGGC
Source organism: Gemmatimonadaceae bacterium (assembly GCA_045804225.1). Lineage (GTDB taxonomy): Bacteria > Gemmatimonadota > Gemmatimonadetes > Gemmatimonadales > Gemmatimonadaceae > AG2. The sequence continues at coordinate 85,932 of JBJMNO010000005.1, read as the reverse complement.
CCGCTCGAGAGCGCCGTCGAACATGGCGGCACGCGCACCGAGTACGCGCACGTGATCGCCGAGCACTATCGCGGCGCCTACGAAGCAACGTTCGGCGCGCTGCCGGCGCTGGCGACGGTCCCACGTCGTGCTGGGCCAGTTGCCGATTCTTCGGCACGCGCTGCTTGGGAGCGCATCGCTCCCATGCAGCGTGACGAGATCTCCCGCGTCTACGCGAACATCGGCAAGTCGATCGCTGCCTTCGAGCGCCGCATCGAGCCGTCGCCATCGCGATTCGATCGTTACTTGGACGCCGAGCTCGCGGGCCGAGCTCACGACAGCGCGAGCGCATTCAACCCGGATGAGGAAGCGGGACTTCGTCTCTTCATCGGCAAGGCCAACTGCGCGAACTGTCACAACGGCGCGCTCCTCACCGATCAGCATTTCCACAACACGGGAGTCCCGCAGACGAACGCGGCGCCGGACAGCGGCCGTACGGCTGGCGTTAGGCAGGCGCTCGCGGGAGAGTTCAGCTGCACCAGTCGCTACAGCGACGCCAAGGCCGACGACTGCGAGGAGCTGCGCTTCGCGGTCACCGACGGGGCAGAGCTTACTCGCGCGTACAAGACGCCGTCGCTGCGCAACGTGGCCAATCACGCTCCCTATATGCACGCGGGGCAATTCGCGACGGTCAACCAAGTGCTCGCCCACTACAACCGCGCCCCAACAGCGCCATTCGGGAAGAGCGAGCTGAAGCCGCTCCACCTCTCGCCCATCGAGCTCCGCCAGCTGTCTGCGTTCCTTGGCACCCTCACGACGCCGGCCGCGGTTCCCACCAGCTTTCGCGACTGAAGCAAAAGGTCAGCCCCTACGTTCAACAGGATGGCCGATCCGTTCAAGAAGGTCCATCCGGCGAACGATATCCTGGAGCCACGTCAAACGACGTGGCTCTTTCGTTCACCCGAGGACTTCACAATGGCACTCGCTCTCCGTCTCCGAGATGACAGCATCGCTGAGATGCCTGCTCTTCCGCAGCTCTCCACGCGGCGCGAAACCGAGCCGGCTGTAATGGCTCGCCTGCAAGGAAAGAACATCATCGACATGGCTCATCGATTCGAGCTTGGACACCGTGCCTACGTCGCTTGTTGGAACGGCGAGCCGGTGTCGTTTGGCTGGGTCGCAACGCGCCAAGCCGAGATCGGCGAGCTGCGACTTCGCTTCGAGATCCCCAGCGGCGACCGATACCTCTGGAACTTCGTGACGCTCCCGTCACACCGCGGCCTCGGCATCTATCCTCGGCTGCTCGATGCCATCGTTGCCGCCGAATCCAATGAAAGTGAGCGTTTCTGGATCGCCTACGCTCCGGAGAATCGTGCGTCCGGCTCGGGGATTCGGAAAGCCGGCTTCGTTACCGTGGCCGAGCTGTCGTTCGACCCGAACGGTAAGCCCGCGCTTCGTGCCGTGGCGCCCGACGAAGTCGCCGCGTCGCGGATGTTCGGTGTTCCCATGTCGGATGAGGTGTCCGCTTGCTGGCGCTGCGCGCGAGCGGCCGCCTCCACACAACTATCACAGACGAGCTGCGCGGCAACGAAGTCGTGCTGCTGCGACTATCAACGTCCGGAGGTCACATGCGCCGCCTAACGCCGCAATCCATGACGACAACCTGCTGGCAACTGCGGTCGCTCGCGCTCGGAGCCGCCCTCGTCGCCACATCGGCGGCGTGGCTCACGTACCGGGAACCGAGAGTCTCGTCGGTCGCCGAGTCGATCCGCACGGGAACGCTCGTGGCGCAATTGCGCGACGTGCCGTCGCACAACCGCCGCTATCGCGCCACGCTCCAGCCGGAGATCACCGCGACCGGACAGATCGCCGATTGGCGATTGCTCATCGTGACCGCGAACGGGAACACGCTGGCCAGTGCAACACTCGCACTCCGAAGCTGGATGCCGGAATCGCCAAGCGTGATGGGCGATTGGCCAGCGGCAACGGATCTCGGGCACGGCACATTCCGCGTAGCCGGACTGCGGCTCGATCGCGCGGGTTGGTGGAACGTGAGCCTAACGATCACCAACGCGGGCGTCACGGACAGTCTGGCCTTCAACCTCATCGTGCCATGACCCGCGTCGAACGGTACGAAACGGCCGTCGTCGGCGGGGGGCAGAGTGGTCTCGCCGTCGGCTACCATCTCTCGGCTCGCGACGTCGACTTCACCATTCTCGGCGACGAGCAGCGCGTCGGCGACAACTGGCGCGAGCGCTGGGATTCGCTGCGCCTCTTCACGCCCGCGCGATACAGCGGCCTGCCGGGGATGCCCTTTCCCGCGACGCCGTCGCATCTCGCGGACAAGGAGGAAGTCGCGGACTATCTCGAGCGCTACGCGGAGCGATTCGACCTGCCGGTGCAACTCGACACGCGAGTGAGTCGCCTCACGTGGAATGGTGAGCTCTTTCACATCGACATGGATCGTTCGGCCACGGTGATCGAAGCAGAGAACGTGATCGTCGCGACGGGTGCCTTCCAGCGGCCCCGCGTGCCCGCGGTTTCCCGTCGACTGTCGCCAGCGATTCATCAACTCCACTCGAGCGAGTATCGCAATCCGTTCGAGCTGCCGGATGGACAAGTGCTCGTGGTCGGGGCGGGGAACTCCGGCGCGCAGATCGCACTCGAGCTGTCGCAGAGTCGCAAGGTGTGGCTCGCCGGTCGCGACACCGGCCACATGCCGCGCCGGTTGCTCGGCCGCGACGTCTTCGATTGGCTATGGCCCGTGATGAGGCGCGCCACGACAGCGACACGCCTCGGTCAGCGCATGCGAAGATCCATACAAAGCAGTGCAGATGCGTTGATCGGAATTCCGGAACGTACGCTGCGCGAGGCAGGAGTCACTCGCGTCGAACGTCTGGAGAATGAGCGCGACGGCATGCCCTTGTGCGGTGACGTCGTGCTCGAGCCGAGCGTGATCGTGTGGTGCACCGGTTTCTCACCGGACTACAGTTGGATCGATCTCCCCGTCTTCGGTGCCGACGGCTTTCCTCGCCACGAGCGCGGCATAGTTGCAGAGGCGCCGGGCCTTTACTTCCTCGGCCTCCGCTTTCAGCATCGGCTCAACTCGTCGCTCCTCGGCGGCGTGGGCGACGACGCGAAGTTCATCGCGGATATGGTGTCACGGCGTTGCGAGGCCTCGACGGCCGCCGCTTTTTCGGCGACCTGATGTCCGATCGGTTCAAGAATGTCCATCGTGCCGAGCCTAACATAGAGTCACACGACCGACATTCTTCCGAGGCGACAACCAATGAATACCCGCACCCGCTACGCCATCGCTCTGCTCCTCCTCGCGAGTCCCATCACACTGCGAGCGCAGGCCACCGACTCCGTACGCCGCGAGATGCGCGTCCGTGTCGAGTTTGCATCTACGGAACATTCACGCTTCGGACGCCGGCACGTTCAATCCATGATCGGTACCACGGTGCCGACCGGCGGCGACACGCTCTTCCTCGTGATGCGCGCCGACGCCGAGCCAATTCGAATACCACGCTCTTCGATCCATGACGTCTACGTGAGCGAGGGTCGGAGATCCTGGTGGATGTCGGCGATGCGCGGCGCGATCGCTCCGGCCTTCATTGGCGCAGCGCTCAGCGCCGCGTCTACGAGCATTCGTCGGAAGGCAGGCGATCCAGGGCCCGCGCAGGCGGCGCTCACGAGCGCTCTCTGGGGCGGTGCGACGGGAGCGGCGTTAGGCGTCTGGTCACCCGACGAGCGCTGGCGCCGATTGACAACCGATCAGCGACTCCGGAAGGACCGTGAATACTCGGCCGGCGTCTCGCCATAGGCTTTGCGGAACGCGCGCGTGAAGTGCGACTGGTCCGCGAACCCCGCGTCCAGGGCGACCATCGCGAGAGGATGTGTCGAGGTCGCAATCGCCTCACGTGCTTGTTGCAACTGCCGCTGCCGAACGTAGGTCGCCACCGTGGTTCCATGATGCTTACGAAACGTGCGGAGGAGGTGACGAGGATGGACGCCGGCGATTGCGGACAGCTCATCGATCGACATCGGCTCGGTGCACGTCGCGTTGATTGCTTCCTCGACACGATGCAACCACCGAGGTCGCGTCGGCGCACCTTCGTCGCGCAGGCGCGCCAGCTCGGCGACCATGAGAATCATCGCACCTTCGATCGCGAGATTCGATACGGAGTCGCGCAATCGAACCTCGGACCGAACACGCGCCGCCCACACGGAGGCCGCATTGCCTCGTATGATCTGCGAAGTAGCGGGAAGCGCGCGCTGACCATCGGTCTTGCGCGCGAGCCAATCATCGGAGAGCTGGATGTTGAACCATTGCCCTTTCACGCCGAAGCGGTAGCCGTGTGGGGCGCCCGAGGGTGTGAACAGGAGATCCTGCGCGGCAAGAGTGCGTGTGCGACTGCCAACTTCCTCCACGCCTTCACCTGCGAGCACCAGGCTGAGGACAGGCTCCGCGTGCACGTGGAGAGGAATGACATGCCCCACCCCGTAGGCATTGTCATAGAAGGCGATGCCATCCTGTGTGATGGCATGCACCGGTGCACCCACGAATGTCTCCAGCGATACGGGCGTCGACATCGTTCCCCCAATGGCCGCCACAAGCATCGACCCATTTGCCGTTAAGCGCAATGAGCCACTGGATCTGAAGATGGTTGCACTCCCTTACGATTGCACTTTGACCCAGTCACCGTGAGAACCCCATTGCCGCCGCTTCATGTACAAGTACTCATCTTCGATGAGGTCGAGGTGTTGGACTTCGCCGGCCCGTTCGAGGTGTTCGGCGTCACCGGGCTTCGACCCGGCCCGGCGCCATTCCGAGTGGAGACGGTGGGTCTTTCCAGAGTGCCGGTGCGCACGCGCAACGGTCTCGAGGTGCGGCCGAGCGTGTCGATCGACGAGGCCACGCGTTGTGACGTGCTCGTAATCCCCGGCGGCTTCGGTACGCGCCGCGAGATGCACAACGCGAGGCTGCTCGACTGGATTCGTCGTCAGGCGGAGAGCGCGGAAGCGATTCTCTCGGTATGTACGGGAGCGCTCTTATTGGGCCGCGCGGGGCTGCTCGACGGCCTCGATGCGACCACCCATCACGTCGCCTTCGACGAGCTCTCTCAGGCGAGCCCCTCGACCCGCGTCCTACGGGGCGCCCGCTTCGTGGACAACGGTCGCATCGTCACCTCGGCCGGCATCTCGGCCGGCATCGACGCATCGCTCCACGTCGTCGCGAAGCTGCTCGGTCAGGCCGTCGCGGCCGAGACGGCCGAGTATATGGAGTACGACTGGAAGCCGCGGCATAACGAGCCGCAGCCTACGCCAACCTAACGCCGAGACAATCATGACGAACCGAATCGGTCGGATCGTGGCGGGCTCCCTCATCGCCGGATTCGTGACCGCAATCATCCTTGTTGCCATTCCATTCGCCGGCGCACCCGAGAACGTCATCAGCGGCGTAGTGCTCGTCGCGTTCGGTCTGGGTTGGGCGTTGCTCGCCGTGCTGTCCACGGCGTGGACCGAGCCACCCCAACGCTGGGCAGCACTACCCGCCGGCGTGTTCCTCGTCGCGGGCGCGGCGCTCGTTGCGTGGCCTGCTTCGGTGAAGGTTGCCGCCCTCGCGTGGATCTGGCCGCCCGTACTCCTTGCACTGGTGGTCTGGATGACGATACGCGCAAGACAGCAGTTGCGCAGCCGCACGCGCGTGTGGCTTCTGTATCCGGTTTTCGCCATCCTTGCGTGCTCCGCGTTAGGCGCCACGTACGAGAATGTGCAAGAGCTGATCGATCGCGCCGAGTATCCAATGCCTGGCCGACTGGTGGACGTGGGCGGCCGGAGATTGCATCTCAATTGTGTAGGCTCGGGCAGTCCCACGGTGGTGCTGTTCCCCGGCGCGGGCGACTTCACGCCAGACTGGGGTTGGATAGCACCGACCGTTGCGCGCAGCTCGCGAGTGTGCATGTGGGATCGCGCCGGGCGTGGCTGGAGCGACGACGCAGCTGGTCCACAGGATGGTGTCGCCCTAACGACGGACCTTCACACCTTGCTCGAGCGCGCGCAGGTCGACGGACCGTTCGTGCTGGCCGGTCATTCGTTCGGTGGCCTGGCGGCGCTCAACTATGCGGCGCGCTACCCGAAGCAGGTTGCCGGCATGGTGCTTCTCGACGGGACGAGCACCGAGATGTTCACCCGTCTGCACCCGTACCCCACGATCTACGAGGCGTATCGCCGCGTGTCGGCGGTCTTCCCCTCCTTGGCACGTCTCGGCGTGGGACGCATCGCCTATCGCTCGGCGTTCGACAGTCTGCCCTTGCAGTCGCGGCGCGTAGAACGCGCCTTCTGGTCCACGGCGCGTCTCGCGCGCAGTCAGCGCGACGAGTGGGCCGAGGCTCCGGCGCTCATGCGGCAGGCCCGCGCGCTCGAGTCACTGGATGAGCGTCCGCTCATCGTGCTCACGGCGCTCCGCGAGGCGCAGGACGGGTGGCTGCCGTTACAGGACGATCTCGCGAGGCTGTCGTCGAATGTCGAGCACCGCATCGTCGCGAACAGTACGCACGCGTCATTGACGGTGAACGAGGGCGATGCCCGCGCGTCGAGCCAGGCGATCGTGGACGTGGTGATGGCGGTGCGAACAGGTCGGCGTTTATCGCTAGAGATCGCGGGCGGAAGATCCTCCGTGGCACGATGAGCAATGCTGCCCTCCCTGTCATCCTGAGCCCTTCGCTGCACTCGAGGGCAGGCTCCGCGAAGGATCTGGTTTGTCCGAGTGGAATCGCTGGCAGGAGATCCTTCGGGGCACTATGAGCAATACTGCCATGGCTTCCGCGCGGCGTCAGGCATCGTCGAGCGAATGGCAGTATTGCCGATATTATACCTAACCACCACGCGATCATGCCATTCGATCTCCAGCCCAATCTCGAAGGACAACTGCTGACACTGCGCCCCCTGCGCGCCGACGACTTCGACGCGCTCTTTGCCGCCGCGTCCGATCCCTTGATCTGGGAGCAACATCCCGCGAGCGATCGCTACAAGCCAGAGGTCTTTCGCAAGTTCTTCGACGAATCGATGGCGAGCGGCGGGGCGCTCGTCGCGAGGGATCGTGTGGCGGGACGCGTCATCGGTTCGTCTCGCTTCTACGGATACGACGAAGCCCCGAGCGAGATCGAGATCGGCTGGTCGTTTCTCGTGCGCTCGCATTGGGGCGGGCGATACAATGGGGAGATGAAGCGACTCATGCTGCGACACGCCTTCCAGTTCGTCGACAGCGTGGTGTTCTTGATCGGGCCGACCAACTACCGCTCACAGCGCGCGATCGAAAAGATCGGCGGCGTGCGGGCGGGGATGCGTCCGAATTCGGTGGGGCTGGAGAGCTTCGTGTACGAGATCACGGCGGATACGTTCTCGGAAGCCTCACTGGGTGCCTAACGCAGCGATAATCAGCTACGGCCATGGTGCAATGGCAGGGGCGCGGCCTGGCGCGTCGATTACAGAGGTCATGCCCGACGACTCTGAGTCCCGACGTCCAGCGAGACTCGACCGCTGGCTCGTGCGTGGAGCGGTCGCGATCGTCGTGACATTGCAGCTCTCACTGATCAACGATTTTGGATACGGCGGCCGATGGCTGGCGCCCATCGTCGAGATCATCCTGCTCGTTCCACTCATCGTGCTCACCCTTCGAGCCGATCTGCTCGCACGGCACGCCCGCACGAGCGAACAGTGGGACGCAGCGGCGCGGTATCGCCAGCTCAACATCGTGCTTGGCATTGCGCTCGTCGCTGTCGTCAGCTTCGCCAACGGCCGAGCGCTCCTGCTCCTGCTCAGCGCACTGCTCGGCGGCACGCCGCACAATGGCCGGCAGCTGCTCCTGGATGCGCTCAACATCTGGGCGACGAACGTCATCGTCTTCTCCCTCTGGTACTGGCAGCTCGACCGCGGCGGGCCGTCAATCGGGCCAGCCGATCACGTGGGTCCATCCGAGTTCATCTTTCCGCAGATGACACTCCCGCCTGGAACCGTCGGTGCCGAGAGGCAGCCCGAGTACGTCGACTATCTCTTTCTCTCGTTCAATACATCGACGGCGTTCTCACCGACGGATACGATGCCGCTCACCGGCAGGATGAAGCTGTTGATGATGCTCGAGGCGTACGTTTCGCTCCTCACCCTCGCGCTCGTCGCCGCGCGGGCGGTGAACATCCTTGCCTAACGGGGGAGCACGCCCGCGATCAATCCGAACTCAGAGGGTGCCAAAGGCGTGATAGCGCAGCGCTCGAACTACTTACGCTCCACGTGGACGAGAATGCCCGGTGCATCGGACTTCAGCTCGACGCGACCCTTGCCATCGGCCTCCCTCAACCTGACATGGATCTCCTCGGGTCCCGTTCCTCCAGTCGTCGAGCGAGTGAGCGTAACGTTCGCCGACTCTGGCTCTAACCCGTACCATGCGCCGGTCATTCCATCGACCAGCACTCCGACAAGCCCAGTGAGAAGGACATCCGCGATGACAGTTCCTGTGCCAATGTTGTTATGAAGATCGAATGTGGCCGGATTGTAGCCTGGGCTTGTGAACGTCAGTACGTAGCTGTTCTTGCGTTCGAGGTTGAGTGTCGTGGGCGTCGCGAAGGTTCCTGATCCTGGAGACAATTCCAGTTTTGCTCCGGCCGGCGACGACTGCACGTCAATATTCTGCCGCGTACCGTGTAAGATTGCGCCGCAACCCGTGAGAAACAACGCCGCTGCTATCGAGACCGCCATTCGTGTCGCGACCATAAACCGAGCCTCACCAGGGAAGTTTGGAGTGGCATAAACAACAGCGGGGAGACTGAAGGTGCAGGCCCGCCCAGTGACGCGCAATACTGCCTCTCTGGTCCCCGGAAAAGCTCATGCCAAGTCTGGATTAGCAAATTTGGGCTGATCGTGAAATGTCTCGGGAAGCTCTGCGTGCGCACGGAACCAGTCAGTGGTTTCAGGGCCGTGTCTGTGGTTTCAGGGACCTCTCGAAGCCTGTTTGCCGTTCAAAGCCTGCGACGCGTCATGGCTCGATGAGCAGCCGTCTTACGCACGAAATTCAGCCGATCGCCCCGGCCCCCTATCGGCGCGGCCAAACTTGGGCACCTTCACCGCATGCTAACTCTCATGATCGCACGCGCACGCGTCGCCGCCTCTATCCTGGCCGCGTTGACAGTGCTCGCACCGAGCGCCTGGTCGCAGACCGCGCACGACCTCGCGATGCAACGCTTCGAGATTGATCCGATGCACTCCACCGTTGCCTTTGCGCCGACCATCCTCGGTGCGGTGAAGGTTCGCGGCCGTTTCAGGGACTTCGCGGGCACGGTGATCGTCGACGAGCGCCGACCGGAACGCTCCTCGGTCTCCGTGGTCATTCAAACGAAGAGTCTCACCACCGATATGGACTTTCGCGACGACCATCTCCGAAGTCCCGATTTCTTCGACGTGAAGCAATTCCCGACGATCGAATTTGTCAGTGACCGCATAACACCCAGCAAAGGAGGAGCGACGATCGCTGGAAACCTCACGATGCATGGAGTGACGAAGCGCGTCGTGCTGCCCGCGAAGATGCTGCTCGCTCCACGTCTCGTTGGGACGACGCCCACCGTCGCGTTTTCGGCGACGCTCAAACTGAGCCGGGCATCCTTCGGAATCGCCGGCACCAACAACTTCAATCACGATTACAATCCGCTCACGAACATGCTGTCGGACTCCGTGGACGTGTTGCTCGAGATCAGCGCCAATCGAGAGTCGTACAGTGATTGGACGTGGGGCCGCGGCAATCCACCAGGCGTCGCCGATACCGTAAATCGTGTTCTCCGAGCCAGGGGTGTCGACTCCGCCATCGCGACGTACCGCGAGCTGCGCGCGGGCCATTCGACAAAGTTTGGTTTCGGCGCCGACCAGCTGGACGCTCTGGGCCACCAGCTCGCCGAACAGGGACGTCTGCCCGACGCGCTTGCCCTCCTGACGTTGAACGCCGAGCTGTTTGGGACAACTCCCGGTGTGCTCGAGGGGCTCGGCGAGACGAAGGCGCTGGCGAATGACGCGACCGGTGCGCTCGATGCGTATCAGCGCGCGCTGGCCGTGTCTCCGCAGAGTACCAGCGCTCGCGAGATGATCCGGCATCTGCGACTGCTGCGTGCGTAAGACGCGTGGTGCGTGACGCGTGGTGCGTGGTGCGTGGTGCGTGACGCGTGGCTCGGGGTGGGATCGTGGGCGGGAGGTCCGTAGGGGCAGCTATCGGCAACACTGCCATTCCGTCGAGCCTCGAGCCTAGGCAAGGGCTCAGGACGACGAGCGGGCGCGCAGGGGCTGGCCCGGTTGCGCGTCCTCTTTCAACTGCCCTCGCCAAACAACCGGCACACCGCCAACCAACACATACTCGAACCCTACCGAGAACTGCGCCGGCTGCGCGTACGTCGAGCGATCCGTCACACGGGCGGGATCGAAGAGCACCAAGTCCGCGTCCGCGCCGACCTGCACACGACCCTTGTGACGCATGGCCGGCAAGCGGTGCTCGAGGCGGCGCGCGGGCATCAGCGTCATCTTCGTCAGCGCGTCCATGAGCGACAGCGCGTGCGTCTCGCGAACATAATGACCGAGCACGCGCGCGAAAGTCCCCGCACTCCGCGGATGACCGTGGCCGTTTTGCATGCGCGCATCACTCGCGATGAACGTGAGCGGACTCGCGATGGCGGCGGTCACCACGTCTTCGGGAATCATGTGCACGATCACGATCCCGTGCTGCTTGCGATATTGATCGAATGTCGCCGCCGTTAGGCGCTCGCCCGTTGCGGCCCACTCCACATCCGGGTAATCGATCCCGAGCTGCGTTTGCCAACCGGGATCGAAGAGCGCCGACTCGATTCCCGAGCTCCCCGCGGTGTAGGGATACGCCTCGGTGGTGACGTCGATGCCGTGCGCGCGCGCCTCACGAATCATCTGCAGCAATCGCGGCGTAGAGCGGAGGCCGTTGCTGTGCACATGCATGACGTGCAGCGATGCACCGGAGACGGTCGCGTCAGCAAGCACTTCCTCGAGCGCGGCCACGCTGCTCCCGGGTTCCTGCTCGCCGATGTAGCGCATGTGAACGAAGGCCGGCGCACCCGCCGCCGCGGCAGCGCGAAAGCCCTCGAGCACTTCCCATCGCGACGCGCCCGGCGTGTAGGAGAGCCCGAACCCGACGCCGATCGCGCCGCGGGCCAGACCACTGGCGATGCGCGCACGGATCGCCGCGATTTCCGAATCGCTTGCCGCACGATGCGCCGCGTCGCCTGTGGCGTACGTGCGGCTCGAGTCATTCATCACGCGCATGCGTGTCTTCATATGCCCAATCGATACGCCGTAATTCACGAGCGCCTTTCCCGCGCGCTCGGCGTACCATGAATCCACATCGTCTGTCCCGAGCTCGAGCTCCATCGCAGACGTCACACCATCCATCGCGTAGTAGCGATAGTTCTCGGCGTCCTGACCATGCGCGTGAACGTCGATGAAGCCCGGCGCGAGAACGAGACCGTGTGCGTCGATCGTCGTTCGGCCACCCAGCGCCGCACTCGAGATCGCGGCGATCTTTCCGTTCGCTATGCCGACGTTACGCGTGGCGTCGAGTTTGGTCTCGGGATCGATCACCCGCGCGTTGGTGATGACAGTGTCATATACCGGCGCGGGCAACGCCGCGCTCGTGATGAGCGCGGCGAAGACCGCCGATGCAATCGCAAAAAGTCGCCGTGGCGTCACGGCACCAGCGTGACAGTCTGACCGGCACCGACGATCGGCAAGACGATTGCCGACGGATACTGTCGCGAGTGGAGAATCTTCGTGTGCGCGACCTTGATCTCCGTTCCCGAGTCGGAGTTCGCCGTGTTCAGATTACGCGCGAAGTTCGGGAAGTCGCTACTCGCGACTTCGATACGGATTCGATGGCCCGCCTCGAACCAGTTGCTCGTGGGGAAGAGCTCGACGTCGATCTTGTACACCTGCCCCGGCTTCATCAGCTCGGGCGCAGTGTACGAGTTGCGATACTTCGCACGCGCGATGCCCTCGGTGAGATTGTGCGCTCGTCCGTCCGGATACACGTCGAGCACTTTCATCGCGATGTCCGTATCGACCACGTTGCTGGAGATGTAGATCGTGGCGTGAACCGGGCCCGTGACCTCCATGCCCTGAGCCAGCGGCTCACTCGTGTAGACGAGCACGTCACCGCGCTCTTCGTTCTTCCGATTGTCCACGGAGCCCTGCGGCAAACCTCCACGCGCGCCGGCAGTGCGGCTGCTCAGCGAGGGTGTGGGATGCGCGGGGTCGTAGGTAAAGGTGTCCGACGGAGCGCGCTGCACGGACGCGTCCACGGCTAACGCGCCGTCGCCGTTCAAGCTATTGGCGGTACCGCCGCTGGCGAGATAATAAGATGTGAATGTCGTGCCCTGCAGCGGCCACGAGGTCGCGCTGTGCCACTCGTTCTTTACCGGCAGGAAGTAGAGGATGTGCGGCAGATCCGCTTTCGGCGCGCCAAGCAGGCGACTGTCGAGCCACGCATCGCGAATGCTGTCGAGGTTGATGATCGCGTGCGGACCGGCGTCACGGTCGCCGATGACGCGATTGCGATTCACACCGTGCAGCCACGGACCGACCACCAGCATGTGCGCGTCAGGCGTCTTCGAGTGCTTCACCGCATTCGTGAAATTCTGCACCGCGCCTTTGAGCTGGCCTTCGTACCATCCGGTGACGTTGAAGCTTGGAATGTCGAACTTGTCATACGAGCCGGTCATCTGCGACGGTTGCCAGAACGAGTCGAGGCGATCGTGCTTCATCACCTCGCGCCAGAAGGGCATGTCGCGGCCGGCGGCGGTGTCGAGCGACGTCAACGGCAAGCCGAGCATGATCTTGCCCCAGTCGAATCCATTCGCGGGATGGCCGACACGACCGAACATGCCCATCATCCACGTGTACATCAGGTCGAGCTTCGGCACGCCATTGTAGCGCGACTCGTCATTCCAATCGTCGGCGGGCGAGACGTACGACATGATGGCGACGTGATGGGGATTGTTCTGCTTCGCCATCTCCCACTGCACCTTGCCGAGGTATGATCCGCCGTATGTCGCGATGCGGCCATCGGACCAGGACTGCTTCGCGATCCAGTTCATCACGTCGCTGCCGTCCGGACCGTCGCCCCGATTGGGTGTGAACGAGCCGTCGGAGTCGTAGCGCCCGCGCGTGTCGATGGAGACGAAGGCGTAGCCCCGCTTCACCCATGTCCACGCTTCTTCGAACGGCTTGCCGAGATCCTTCCCGTACGGCGTGAGGATCATCACCGTGGGATGCTTCGTCTTGGTGCGCGGTTGAAAGACGTTGATCGAGAGGTGAACACCGTCACGCATGGGAACGCGGACGTTGTACCGCACGAACATTGGATGTTCGATAACCGACGAGTCTTGTGCCTGAGCCGCACTCGCTCCGATCGAAAGCAGAGCGAACAGGGTCGCAATGCCGCGCACTGTCATGGATGCGTAATGTTGGGGTTGTTTAGTGTTTCCACATCGGGAAGCGGGAGACAGGTCGTCGTCCCGAACGGCTGGCCCTTCGCGTCGTTGCCGGTGTCGAAGGGAATGTTGAGGCGCAGCATGTCGTTGATGCGGTGGCCAGTGAGGAACAGCTCGCGCCGCCGCTCCTCGTAAACCTGCGCCATAATCGCTGCGTCGTCCGTGCTGCTGAATGCCGGAAGGCCGGCCGCCGTATGCAGCCGGTTGATCGCATCCACTGCCGCCTGTCCGCCTTCCGCCTCGGCGATGATCAGCTGGGCCTCACCCCACGTCGCAATCGGCATCGGAGAGGTCTCGCCGGTATAGCGAAGCTGCTGCCAGAGCGGCGTCACGCCGTCATTGCCAAGGCGCGCCGCATTCTTGGTGGGAACCCGTGGATCGGCAACGCCGCCAAATGTCAGATTACGGAAGCGCGGATCGACGGACGTGTAGAGGTTCAGGAAGTTGTCCACGTACACGCGGTTGCGATGTCGCTCGGCGGCGGCGTCGAAAGTTGCGTTCAGAACAAACCCCTGTGGCACCAGCTTCGCATCGGCGTCGGCGCCCGCCTTGTTGCCCAGATCGAGCCTAACGCGAGCTCGGCCGAGAGTTGCAAAGTTCTGGATCGAAGCGTTCGCCGCCGTAGTGGCGAGCTGGATCGCGTCGGTGAATCGTGCTTCGGCCAGCGCCAGCGTTTGTGCGGGCGTTATCATCGGGCCACCGTCGACGGCCATCTGGCAGAACCCTTCACCGAGCAGCGTCAACGAATAGCCTTCGTAGGCAGCGGCCGTCGCCAGGAGCAACGTCTTGTTAGGCACGGCGGCGTCCGCGAAGCCCTTGATTCGCTTGTACGCGTCGGACGCCGAGAAGCGCGCCGTCTGCAGCGGCGTGTACACACCGTAGCCCGCGCCAGTGCAGGTGTTGCCGCCAAGGCTGAAGTTGCTCGAGGGAATGCGGCGCAGGTCCCAGCTGAACCAGGCAATGAATCCGGTGGACTCGATCAACTCGTCCGTCAACAAGCCCGTGGCGGCAGTGTAATTGGTGTACGCACACTCGAAGTCGGCGATGGCACCCTGCACCATCGTCGGGGCAAATGCCGGATCGTCGAGCACGCCGGCGGACACGCGCGTGGGGAGATCGACGCTGAGGATTCCTCGGCACGCCGTGAGGCCAAGGCTGCCCACGATCAGCGCCAGGCAAGCAGATGTCGAAATACGCATGGTCTCCTCGATGTGCTAGAAAGTGAGCCGGAAGGTCGCCACGAATTGCGTGAGTGGCGGCACCACCGACTGGACGTAGTTCGACAGCTCACTGCTTGGAATGCCGATCTCCGGATCGGCAATGACCTCTCCGTAGATGTCTTTCTGCGCGCGCCAGAGTGTCGCGAGATTACGACCGGCGATGCTGAGTGACGCTCCCGACGCGCCTAACCGCTGCAGGGGCCGGCCGCTGAACGTGTACGTCGCGGAGAGCTCACGCAGCTTGGCGAAGCCCGCGTTGAAGAAACCGAGCTGGTCGATCGTGCCGAGCTGATCGTACGACATGAGGATCGGATCCTTCTTCTCGTTGATCGCCTTGCTGTTGCGGAACGCCGTGTGCGCCGCGGAGACGTCGCCGTCGTTGATCGTTAGGCCACCACGGTAGTCCACCATTGCGTAGAGGCGCAGACTGCGCCAGAGCGTGACGCTGGTGTTGACGTTCCCATTCCAGCGCGCGGTCGGCGTGCCCCAGTACACCAGCGGAGCCGCCGAGCATGCTACCGGCTGGTTGTTCGTGGTGGCGTCGCCTTCGCAGATCAGATTGGATGGCTTGCCCGTTTGATCGAGTTGCGCGGAGAGCACGCGCTTGGCGAAGAACCCAGCGACCGGATAGCCGACGCGGTCGAACTGACTGCTGCCGAGCGAGATCGGCGGCAGTCCGCCTAACGTGACGACGCGATTCTTGTTCGTCGCGATCTGCGCGCCAACGTCCCATGCCAGTGCGTTGCGACGCAACGGATGCGTGTCGAGCGACAGCTCTGTGCCCTTATTGGCGACCTTGCCGCCATTCACATACTGGAAACCGGGGAAGCCGAGCGAGGGCTCGACCTGACGCTGCACGATGGCGTCGTGCGCCATCTGATCGTAGTAGGTGAAGTTGATGCCGATGCGATCGTCGAACGCTCCGAGGTCGAATCCTACCTCGATCTCGGTGCTGACCTCCGGCCGGAGATCGGGATTGCCGATTGCCTGTGGCGTGACGACGGCGGCGTCACCCGGACCAGTGGCCGGCTGATAGAGACGCTGTGCCGCGAAGACGTCCGGCTGCTTTCCGGCTTTTCCGTACGCCGCGCGGAAGCGAAGCGCGTTCACACTGCTCAAATGCCAGAAAGGTTCTTCGTTCACCACCCAGCTGGCGCTGAACTTTGGATACAGCGCGTGCTTGAAGTTCGCGCCGAACGCGCTGTTGTTGTCGCCGCGCAATGCCGCCGTGAGGAACAATCGATTGGCTCGGCTGATCTGCTCCTGACCGTAGAACCCGACCGTCTTGTTCTCGATCAGGTCTTCCGTCGACGTCGTGATCGCCGCGCCTCCTATTGACGTCACCGATGGCGATGGAAATGACTTCCCCACCGCCTCGGCGCTGGCGTAGCGCTTGGAGTAGTCCTGAAACCCGAAGGAGCTTGCCGACGATAGACCGAATGGGATAGTGGCGGTGGCGGTGGCGGAGTAGTCGATGGTGTTGAAGGTGGTCGTTAGGCGGTCTTCCGTTTTCTGTCCGAGACTCAGTGTGCCGAAGAAGTAGGCGGCGCCTTTTGGATCACGTGGAAAGAGCACGGAGCTGATGGAGCTCGCGGCGTCGGTACCAATCGTGAGGCGGTGGCTCAGCCACGACGTTGGCTTGTTGAGCAGTTGCAAACTGCCGGTGATGCGCTCGAGGTCTTCCATCGACTCGATTTGCGCCGACGCTTCCGGGGGAGTGCGCAGGAACCCGCGCGTGGGCGTGTTGAGTCGCGCGGGCGAGCCCCACACGATGTTACTCCAGAGATCCCAGCCCGTGGCTGATTGGCCGAGGCGCGTGATGTTGTGCCCGTAGCCAAGGTCGGCCGTGACTTGCAGCTTCTCGCTTCGCGTGAGACTGAGATTGGTTCGGCCGGAGTATTTGTCCTGCCAATTGTACGAGACGATGCCCGTGGAGCGGTCGTATGCGCCGGACACGTAGTAGCGCGCGGCGTCCGTACCGCCGGTGAGTCGAGCGTTGTAACCCTGAATGGTGCCGGTCTGGAAGGGATTGCGTCCGGCGGCCTTCTCGTTCTCGTACAGATTGACGCTCGTTAGGGCGCCGGCGGCGTCGAGCCCATAGAGCGTCGGGACCTTGTGCTCGAGATCCGACAGCCAGGTGTTGCCTTGTTGCACCGCAAAATCGTACGTCTCCACGCCGGAGCGCCCGCGCTTCGTGATGATCTGGATGACGCCGCTCGATGCCTCGGTGCCATAGAGCGTCGCCGCCGCTGGGCCCTTGATGACTTCCATCGATTCGATGTCTTCGGGATTGATGTCGTTGATGCGCGCCATCTGTGCGCCGTCGCGAATCGATGGACCGCCCGAGGCCGAGTTGTCCACGCGCACGCCGTCCACGTAGATGAGCGGCTGATTCGTGAGGGAGAGACTGGCGACGCCACGAATGTGGATGTTGCTGCCCGTGCCGATGTTCCCCGATCCCGGCAGGACGACAAGTCCCGCGACTCGGCCCTCGAGCAGTTGCTGTGACGTGAGAACGGGCGCGGTGCGCACGACGTCCTCCGTCTGCACCTTCTCGAGCAGGTTGCCCATGGCGCGTTGCTCGGTGACGCCGGCGGTTCCCGTGACGACGACCTGATCGAGTGAGACCGCGACTTCTCTCAAGAGCACGCGGATATTCGCGTCGCCCACGCGCGCGGAGACTTTCGTCGGTTGGAAACCGATGAGCCGGACGTCGAGTGAGACGTTCTCGCCCTCGAGTCCAGGGATGCGGAAGCGGCCATTCGCGTCGCTCAATGCGCCGAGTCGCGTCCCAACGACGCTGACCTGCGCGCCGGCGAGCGGCCGCAGCGATTGATCGGCGAGCACGACGCCGCTGATGACGCTCGCGGTTTGTTGTGCGCTCGCAAATGTGGGAAGGCCGATGACGAGCAGGGACACCAGGACAGCACTGCGCATGGAAATTCTCCCGCGTTGTGGTACACAGCATCGGTATGCCATGCCTTGCGTCGCTATCATGCCGACGGGTTGGGGGCGCGTCAAGTTCGCGCGAGGCGGGAAGCGAGAATCCAACCTGTCATCCCGAGCAACGCGAGGAATCCAACCTGTCATCCTGAGCAACGCGACGGAATCCAACCTGTCATCCTGAGCAACGCGAAGGATCTGCTTTTGGTGTGCCGGCCGGCCCAAGAACCCTGTCGGCACGCGCAAATCGATAGCTGCAGCCGTTGTCGCGAGCGTCGGCTGCGGCCAAGACGTTAGGCGATGCCGACGGGTAAGGTCATCTACCAGCCGCTGGTTCGCGGCGTGGAGGTCTTTCTTCGGACCTCATGCCACTCACGGAACTGGATTCACCGAAACGCGCCCGTCACGAGCGCAGCAACCAAGAGCGAAAGCAGAATGATGAAGAGGGCACCAGGAGTCATTGCAGTTTTCGACGAACAACTTAGCATGGAGGCTCTGAGCTATCGTTGAGGAGCCACGCTTGCCTACCGCGCTGGACGAATATCGCGCCCAGTACGCGCATTCGAGCAACCACGATCTGCAGGCGCTCCTTCAAACCGATCCGGTGCGCCTAACGCCTGACGCGCTTCGGGCCCTTGTCGAGGAGGCCTCGCGGCGAGGAATTCACCCACCCGTTGCGTCACCGGTGACGATCTCCGGAGCCCCGCGGCTGTCGTACATGTATCCAAAGGCGCCGCTCGGGCCGCGATTGGCCGCTTATATCGTCGACGGCATCATTGGCGCGGGGCCGGTTATCACTGCTGCGGTCTTCGATTTCCTTTTCCACGTCGCGCAGAGCCCCTTGAGCCGCACGATCAACATGGTGGCAACGGTGACGTGGGCGTTCTACTATGGCGCCACGAAGGACGCTCGCGGGAATGGGCAGAGCATCGGCAAGAAGATGAACGATTTGATGGTCGTCGGCACCGAAACGAACGAGCCGTGCACCCTCTTACAATCGGCTCAACGTGCGTTCGTGGGATTGATCTTCGGCGTGATTCCCATAGTCGGTCAGTTGATCGAGCCGATCGCGGTCTTCGCCACTAACGATGGTCGCCGCATCGGCGACCGTGCGGCGAACACCCAGGTGATCCGTGTGAGCGACTACGAGCCGCAACGGCAGCAACGATTGATGAAGAGCGGAAAGGATGACGGGCGACCGGTTATCCGTCCCGTCGAAGCACGATAGCGGGATCCACCCGCATCGCGCGCCTGGCCGGGAGATAACTCCCTGCAAGCGCTGCCGACACGAGCACGGCGATTGCGGCGCCGAAAGCCACCGGATCATTCGGCGAAAGCTGCGTCAATAGATGCGCCAGCATATGGGTCATGAGACCAGCGCCCGCAACACCGATCGCGACGCCTATCACAACAAATCGCGTCGCGCTGCCGAGCACACCGCGCAAGATGTCGGACGACTGCGCGCCGAGCGCGGTGCGCACGCCGATCTCGTGCGTGCGCTGGGCAACGGTGTAGGACATCACGCCATGAATGCCGATCGCGGCCAGGAGAAGCGCGACGATTGCGAACGCCGCCATCATCTCGCTCGTTAGGCGCTGGGGAGAGAGCGACGATTCTTGAAGGTGCTCGAGCGTGAAGACGCTTCCCGGCGTCACCGTTGGCGCAACACTCGCGATCGCACGCTCGATGACGGGCGTCGATGCCGACGGATCCTCTTTCGTGCGAACGACGAGCGACATCGTGCGCCACGCGTGCGCTTGCGCAACGGGCAGATAGTAGGTCGGCCCGGTCGCTGAACCGACGTTGGGGTTGAAGTGCACGTCCCCGACGACGCCAACCACCGTCGCCATCGAGGTGTCGTTGCCGGCAAATCCGATTCGCTTGCCCAGCGGACTCTCGTTCGGCCAATACGCGCGAGCCATCGACTCGCTCACGACGAGCACCGCGGACGATGTCGAGTCGTCATGAAGGGTAAATGAGCGTCCGCTCACGAGTGGGATCTCCATCGCCGCGAAATAACCGGGCGTCACCATCTGCCAGCGTGGTGAGCGCGCGGGATCGCCGCGCGTGGGCCGCCGCTCGCCCTCGAGGAAGATCCGTGACCGATACTCGCCCCATTCGGGCGGGAGGATCGTCGTGATTGCCGCTTCTTGCACTCCGCGTTCGGCGCGAATCGCATCGAGCACGCGATCGTACATCGCCT
Organism: Gemmatimonadaceae bacterium; assembly: GCA_045804225.1. Classification (GTDB taxonomy): domain Bacteria; phylum Gemmatimonadota; class Gemmatimonadetes; order Gemmatimonadales; family Gemmatimonadaceae; genus AG2. The sequence goes on along the minus strand of JBJMNO010000005.1, from coordinate 66,037 downwards.
CGGCGGCGGCTGTCGTTGCATACCGAGCGAATGGCGCCGTGAGCTGCATCGTGAGCGCGTGGTCCGCGCGATAGCCCGGCGCTTCGTTCGCGAGCGCGGCAAAACCTCGCACCGTCACGATGGTTCCCGCGATCATCGTGAGCGCCAACGCCATCTCAACGCTCACGAGCACACCGCGTAAACGATGTCGCGACCGGCTCGGCGAAACGGTGCGTCCGCCCTCGGTGAGCGCGTGGTGTGGATCGGCGCCGCTCGCGACCAGTGCTGGCACGATGCCGACGATCAGTGCGGTGACGACCGACGCGACAGCGCAGAACGCCAGCATGCCGGCGTCGATGTGCAGGCGAGTCCAACCTGGATTGAGTCGCGCCTGCTCGTCGGGAAGAATCGTGCGTACGGCCGCGATGCCCCACACGGCGAGCAGCGTGCCGAGAAGACCACCCGCGAACGCAAGCACCAATGATTCGACGAGCTGCTGGCGCACAATGCGCAGGCGCGACGCGCCCAACGCGACACGCACGGCAATCTCGCGAGCTCGCGTGGTCGCGCGGGCGAGCAGCAGGTTACTGACGTTCGCGCACGCGATGAGCAAGACCAATGCTACGGCTGCGAGCTCCGCCAACATGAACGGCCGCGGGCGCTGACCATAGAACGTGTTCGCCCATTCCACCCGCATATCCCATTTGCCGTCATCGATGGGGTATTCGAGTTGGAGCTGCAGCATGATGCGGTGCACATCCGCGCGCGCGCTACCTAACGATACGCCATCGCGAAGCCGCGCCAGCACGCCACGGAAGAACCGTCCATCGCGCTCCCGACCGAAGTCGCCGGCTACCGAGAGTGGTGTCCACAGCTCGGCCCCCGCTGGAAAGACGAAGTCTGCCGGCATCACACCGACAATCGTTCGCGGCAGGTCGTTGATCCGCACTACGCGGCCGAGTATGGCGGGGTCGGCCGCGAAACGCCGGCGCCAGAGTCCATCGCTGAGAATGACGACGTTAGGCGAGTCGGTGTAGCGTGCGTCATCGTCGGTGAACGCGCGGCCCATCGCGGGATGAACGCGCAGCAGACGGAAATAGCTCGGCGTCACGCGAAAGCCGGAGACGCGTTCCGGCCGATCGATCGCCGTAAGATTGGCGTCGAGGTTCGTGAACGCGGCGAGCTCGGTAAAGCTGCGATTGCGTTTGACGAGATCGACGTAGTTTGCGGGCGCCATCTCTGCTTCGTCAGAACTCGGATGCGCCGGCGGCACCTCGGTTACCATAACGAGTCCGGTGGGATCTGGCGTCGGCACGGGGTGCAGCACGAGTGCCGCCGTCACACTGTAGACAATCGTCGTCCCGCCGATGCCGAGGGCAAGGCACAGCACCGCGGCAGCAGCGAGCCCTCTGGCGCGAAGCATTGCCCGTGCGGCGAGTCTGATGTCGTCGAGCATCGGTCGGCCAGTAGCGGGTTATGGGTAGAGGTTAACCGTCGTGCCAAATAAGGATTAACAAACTTGGAATCCGCAAACCAGGTCCTGTTGCCGATCCGAAAGCCGACTCACGGCTGATCCCCGCTCCTGGACGTCGAGCTGAGGACGTCGCTGCGACCGAGGAACTTCTTGTCACCGTCGTGCAGGATCCACACGACGTCTACGGGAAGCGTGTCCACCTTCGTTACAATCGGCGGCCTCGCGAACGCACGCTCGATAGACTCCAGCGCACCGGCGCTGACGTAGACCTCGGCGCGAGCGCCAACAGTGCGGATGCCGACCTCGATCGGTCCGACGTCACGGAGATCAGCGCGCGGTGATGCGAGCTGTCGACTCAGCGCAGCTACGAGGCCGGCGCCTTCACCGACGTCGTCGCATGGAACAAGATAGAAATCCATTAGCTCAGCAGAGCTCGATCACTCTCACTGGATTCGCCGGAATGAGCCAGCCACGAGCTATCCAGGTCCCTCACGCCACAATCTTGTTCATCCCTCGATCTCTCGAACGATCTTTCCGTTCCGTACCTCGAGCAGCTCGAAATGCTTGACGACCTTTCCGTCGGGAGTTCGAAACGACCACACGTCGTTGACATACGGGCCGAACACGTCACGCCTGACGTCAATCAATTTCATCGTGTTCATCATGTGCACGATTGCCGTGTCGCTCTTCATCTGCTGAACCCACTCCGCGCGTCGCACACGCTTTGCACCCGCGGGGTCGCCCAGGAATTCGTGCGTGAATACGGCGTCGAAGGTGGCGAACGTCGCGTCGAGGTCGCGGCGCGTGAATGCGTCGATAGCGCGTTGAACGACCCGGGCCGGCAGGCTGTCTTTCATGTTACGGGCGGTGCCTTGCTGACGCGACTGAGCAGCCGCGCGTGGGGCTGAGAGTGCGAGAATGCTGAAGGCAATCAGAAACACGATGCGTCGCATTGGGCCACCCCCGGTTACGATTTCACATGATGCGGACGTACCTACGGTGTATGGCGATTCCAGTATGGCGCAAGGCCTGACTGTTAAGAATCGTCGAGCGAAACCCGTCGAAGCGCCAACGCGTCGGCACCTTTACCAGATCTTCACCCGCACACGTGCACATTAGACAGCCAATCCGCGGATAGGCGAACGTCGCCGAGCGGGCTTACAGTCCCAGAACGAGTCGCAACCCTCGGTCAATTCGCTCGCGCACAAGTGCCGGCAGCTTACCAGTTCGCTCCGTAAGCACATCACGATCGACCGTAACGATTTGCGAAACGTTGGCGACTGAGTCTCGCGGAAGTCCGGAGTCGCGCTTGGCGATGACCACGTTCCCGGGGGCGTCGGCGAGGCGAACGTTGGAGGTCAGCACGACACAAACGACTGTCCGAACCCGGCTGCGATTGAACGCGTCGACTTGAATGATGACGAGTGGGCGGCGAAATCCGGGCTCGGATCCGCGTGGCTCGTCCAGGTCCGCCCACCACACGTCGCCGCGTTCGATCACCAATCGCTTCGCTTCAGTACACGACGTTGCGCACGACGAACCGGCTCATCGACTGCCGGCGATTCGGCGGAATAGACCGCATCGAGCTGCTCCGTCACTCGTGCGTGGCGATGTTTGGCCAGGTACTCCGCCAGCGCCTCCGCGACGAGGCGGCTGCGGGCCACACCGAGCTTGCGCGCCAGCGCGTCGAGCGCCGTAAACAGATCGTCAGGTAAAGAGATCGCCGTTTTCATACCACTAGTATACCTCGGTTATACCAGCGGGCGCCAGCGGAGGCTGCGGAGCATCCGCCCAGCCAAGCGACTGTCCGAGACGACAGTTGTTAAGGGCCTCATGTCAGATCTGGAATACCAAATGTGGGTTCATTGCCGAATGCCGGGAATCAAGAGTGACAAGCGATGGCTGAGACTTCATGCTATGGCGACACGGAGGGCGCCACGGCTGACCACGTGACTCGTTGTCGCCTAACGCGTTACCTCAGTGGCAGCCGAGCGAATACTGCGGCGGCTCCGACTGCAGCCGCTTGCCGGCATCTTGGATTCTCGCCACTCCTTTTCGAACGCCGTCAAAACGCCGCGGAGCTCCTCTGCCGACAGAGGCGAATCGATTGAGATCATCGGCACCCTACGACAAACGTCGGCATTGAGAACGGTCCGAACAGCAGATCCTTCGCTGCGCTCAGGATGACATGCTTGCTTCACCCACCATCCAATTAGTGAATACTCACGACGCGACCGCGCGAGTCGACGCGCCGCAACGGAACGACGATGACATCGTTACCGTATGCACGCTGCTCCGAAAGTGGGGCGGCCATCGACTGAAGAGACAGCGCCAACTGGAACGGGTCGGCGCCGGTGGCGTCTACTGTGTAGCCGAGGTCCGCGAGCGAGCGCACCGTGAGGGCGCTGAGTGGATTGCTCACGCCACCATTGATGAATCCCGTCATCAGCTCGTTCCCGAGAATGGACTCGCGCCAGTGCCCGTCGATCGTTCCCGAGCCGAACATGTTCTCCACCGGCACCTTGCTGCCCGTGTAGGTGCTGCCACCAATGGTGTTGAAGGCGGCGATCGCGTTCGCGCCAGAGAAATACGTGTCGAGCGGCGGACCACCGACTTTCGATGGATTGACCAACAGACCATGCTCCTGCCATAACGAGCCAAACCCGAGCACGTGACCCATCTCGTGCAATATGACGGAGCGAAGCTGATCATTCGCCTCCAGCGCCGGCATGTCCGCGATGTCGAAACGCATCTGCCCGAGCAGCGACAGACCGTTGTTGGAGCGGATGAAGCATGGTCCCGCGGCGCCCAGTATGCCATGAAGCCCGTCGATGGGCTCGATGCGCGCGTAGATCACGAGATCATCGATGAGCATGTTGAGCGAAGGCGAATTCGGGCCGCATGCGGCGCGCGGAATCAACACGGGTACGTCGGGGAGATCGCCGGTGACGAGCGAGCTCCATCGCGCGGCGGCATCTTCGAATGCGGAACGCTGCGACGCTGTCATGGCGGTCACGAAGCAGAGCGTGATGGCGTAGCTCGAGGCGCCGCCGCCGCCTTCGCAGCCGGTGGCGGAGAAGGTGATCGAGTTGTTGCCAGGGACGAATCCAGGACCGCTCACGGTCGCTGTCACGGCGTTCGGATTGGCGACGCTCCCGAGGATCCAGCTGCCGGCACTGGCGCCGCCGTTGACGTCCGTCGTCGTGACAGGCGACGTGAGCACGCCGTCGCCTCCCGTCACGGTGAAGGTGACGCTCAGGCCAACCATCGGCATTCCAAAGCCATCGCGCACGATCACTGTTGGCGGCACGGGGACTTGCGTGGCGGCCATCGCCGCCTGGTTGTCCCCACCATTGACGAGGATGGCCGGCGCCAGCAGCGTCAGCGTCACCACGAGAGTTCGCGGAGGAACATCGGCAACGCTCGAGCTCACCGTCACCGTCGCCTGGTGCATGCCACTCGTTAGGCCGGCGCTGTTCGGTGTGATGGTGAGTGTCGCGGGGGCGGTCGCTTGACTGAGGCTCGTGGTGAGCCAACCGGTTGGCTCGCCGGAGGCATACGACAGGGTCGCGGCGAGCCCCGACAGTGTCCCGCTTCCCCCATTCGTGACGTCGATGGTGTTGGCGCCGGGACTCGCGCCACCGGTCGCGCCAATGAATGATGCGACGGTCGGGAGCAGGGCAATGCGCGGTCCGGACGCGATCGTCACGGTGATGCCGGTGGTCCCCGTGCGCCCATTCGCTGTCGCCGTAATATCGACAGGTCCACCGCGGGCCACCGCGGTCACCAGGCCGTTCGCCGTGACGGTCGCCACATTGGTGTTGCTCGACCGCCACTCGAGAACGGTCTCACTCACGATGACGTTGTTGGTATCGTGGGGCGACGCGGCGAGCTGCAGCGTGGCGCCCTCCTCCAGCGTGGCCTGGTCGCGAAACATCGTTATGCCGGTGATCGGCGATGCAAGCACCGAGAAGATGCCCAAGCTCGTCAGGCTCACGTTCACGGCCTTCGTGACCACGTCGGTCGTGCTGCCGGGAACCGGCTGCCAGATGCCGCCCGCATCGTGATTGATCCGCAGCAGCAGCTCCGACGCGCTCGTTGGCAACTGGGCTGCGGTATAGCGAATGCTCAACATCACCGGCGTCACGAACTGCTGCCCACTCGGCCCCAGCTCGATGGCGGTGCCGGTGACCAGGCGCGGTGTGGGTGTGGGATTCGCCGCCGCTTGCACCGTGATCTGCGCACTCGAGGTGAGGGCGCCCTGGGGAACAATGAGCGTCACGGTCCCGCCGAGTGCCGTAACGACACCTCCGGCCGCACCGATCACCGCACCTTCCTTCACCGTCACCAACGCGGACGCGGAATGTGTACCCGCCGTCGCGGTAATCGTCGCCGTTCCGACAGCGACCCCGGTCACGACGCCCGACCCGGAGACGGTGACATGCGATGGGTCGGAGGTTGTCCACGCCACGGCCCCCGAGAGACTGTTCCCGGCGACGTCCTTGACGGCGACGCCGAGCGGTGCCGTTGCGTTAGGGACGAGGGTTGCGGTGTCCTTGGAGAGCGTTACCGATCCGATCTGCGGCGCGGTGGGCCCATCCTTTCCTCCGCACGCCAGCGTGAACGCTACGGCGGTGGCGATGGAGAGTCTCAACAAAAGAGCGAGGCGCGGCGTCATGCCGTCATAGTGTGGAGGAGTGGTTGGCGCGGCAAGAGCCGATGGTGGTGGGTGACGAGTGGTGACTGACGAGTGATGGGTAGGGGCAAACTCTAATGTCGACGCAGTTCTCGAGAATCTGCCTACTCGGGGCAGCCGAGCGCGTAAAGTCAGCTCACTGCCGCGAAGAATGAGAAGCGAATAGTCCCGAAATGGACACATACCTCACCGGCGATCTTGGGCGACGCAATGCCTCGTAGATGTAACGCTCTCCGCTACATCTCGCCTTTGGTGCGAAAGGTGACATCGAACCGCCGCACTCCCGGAGGAGTCGTCTCGACGACAGAGATCGCGAGTTGCTGCGCCAAAGCTGCCGCCAAGCGTAGACCTTCGTCGGCGTCGCCGGAATAAATCTGGATGTCGGGTGCTTCACCCGTTCTGGAGAGAAACACGTTGGCGAGATCCCGCACTGGAGACGTGCGCCCACTCGAGAGCCGCCGCTCCACACGGAGGTTCCGGAACGCGGTAATTGGAAACGTGCCCACGGGGACTCGCATCGAAATTCCGTAAACGCTCACCGGACGCGCCGTCACTTCCGTTCGCGAGAGTGTTCCGATTGCTCCGAACGACGCAATGCCGCGGAGCTTCCACGTGAATACGGCGGCGATGCTCAGTACGAGGGCCAACTGCACGGCCGCTGCGATGTTGCCCATGAGCGCAGCCAACAAGGCGAGAATCGCAAGGCTGGCGAGCAGCGCGAAAGCGATGCGCGCGATTCGGCGCCACACGCTCACTGTGTCGAAGGTATATGGCAGAGAGGCGCCCGCGGTTGGGCGGACATCGCCTTGCTCTCGCGGATCAGATGCGGAATCCATAGTTACTCAAGGAACAGCTATTCCCGAGACGACCCACTGGGCGCGACCGGTACACCGGCTGGACGTGCTTCGGCTGTGGGGCGCCGCGCAGGCCTTGACTCGCGTGCCCGTCTACGGCAGGTGTAGAGTGTGCAGCAACTCGGGAAAACGCGGATCGGAGCGGAGCGGATCCAAGAGGCTACTCGTGCGGAGGAGCCAGTAGGTCTGAACTCCCCATCGCGACCGATGGAGCCACGCGAAGGCGGAATCCGGCTGCCGCGCCGCGATGTGCGGCATCGCGATGTAGACCGCCATCAACAGGGCGTCGCGACGTCGTTTTGCCTGGGCAAGCAGCGAATCCGCGCCTAACGAATCCTTGCACGCTCGGTGCACAAATACGAGCCCGACCAAGGTCATGGTATTATCCGGCGCAAGTTCTTGCTCACGTCGAATCGCCCGATACGCATCCGCGCATTGTCCTTTGCGCGCGAGTGTGATCGCACGCCCGTCCCACGCGGCAGGGTGATTCGGGTCCGCCCAGCCCTGTAGTCTGCCAGGATTGCCGAGGGACGCCTGCACTCCGGCGAAGAACTGGAGCACGACGCGCTTTCCCTCTATTTCCTGCGATATCGGATCGAGGTCACGCGCTCGTCGGATCTCTCGGAGGGCTTCCTCCTTGCGATTGAGGATGGCGAGCAACACGCCGTACCACTGATGTGCCAACGCATTCTTGTCATCGAGCGCGATCGCTCGCTTGAATGCCGACTCCGCGTGTGTCCAATCTCCGTCGCTCGTGAGAATGAACGCTCTTGTGGTGTGCGCTTCGGACGAGGCACTATCGAGCGCGAGCGCGTGCTCGGCCAACATGCGCGCGCTGTCCACGTACTCCGGAGGGCCGTAGCCCTGCCAGCCGATGAGATTGTATGCGTCGGCCAATCCCGCATAGGCCGGAGCGAATGTCGAGTCCAGGGCGATCGCTTGCTGATAGAGCCCGACTGCCAGTCGTACGGAAAGCGCGTTCCAGCTCCGAAATTCATTTCGCCCGCGCGAATACGAAGAGTACACGAGCGAATCGACGCGTCGTTTCGGCGCCGCGGTCCCATTCGTCTCAGCGGCCAGGGCGCGCACGTGCCGAATGACCGCGGTGATCACCCGGCGTTCCAACCACAGCATCTGGTTCGTGTCGGCCTCGTACGACTCTGTCCACAGGAGGCGGGCGTCGGGAGCATACGAAAGCTGGGCGTCGACGTGCGCCACACTGCCCGTCGTCGTTAGGCTCGCCTCGACGATGGCGTCACATTTCAAGGCGCGTCCGATATCCGGGATCGATTTGGTTCTCTTCTCGAGCGATATGACGGACGTGCGGGGCATGACGTGGAGTGATTCATACCTCCCAAGCTCGGTTATGGTCGCCGCCGTCATCCCCTCAGCGAAGTGTTGGAGCGTCGTATCGCCAGTAAGGTTCTCGATTGGAAGAACGGCTACGCAGTCGATGCGTGGTATCGCCGCAGCGTGTTTCCAACTGGCCAGCGGGACAAATGCGAGAGACGCGGCGAGCACCCCGCCGATTGCGATCATCGCTTGCCTTTTGCGCCGGCCGTTCAACACCGAGCTCGAAGGTGCGGTGACTCGCGAAAGGAGGCCGCCCCCTTTCGCACCGCCGTCACTCGGTCCTGACGGCGCGCTGGTTTCACCGGCAAGGCGATCGGCGACCAGCGCCGCCACGGCGATCCGCTGCCGTAGCTCGTTGACGACTGTCGTGATCGCGGGATCCGGCGATGCGTCGAGCTCCGCACGCGACAACGTTTCGTGCACCCGTGCATGCTGGAGTGCGGCTTCGGTTTCGCCAGCGGCGGCAAGCGCGCGAATCAAGCCTAACGCTATCCGCGAGCTGAGTGGATCATGCGCCGCCAATCGTCGGTGCCATTCTACCGCGCCGACGAAATCTCCCGCGGCCTCGCGATCCTCAGCCAGTCTCTGCAACGCACCGGCATAGAGCCGACCGAGGCGCTGGCGCTCACGGTCCACCCAACCGTCGAGCTCCGAAGCGGCCGCGGAAATGTGAAAGCCCTCGAGGAACGGGCCCAGGTATAGATCGACCGCCGCCGCCGTGCGTCCAGCCGCCAGCGCGTTCTCGAATTCGATGACGTCACACGACACCAGCTGCGTATCCAAGCGCAGCTGATTTTCCGCGCTGCTCACCAGCGCGTCCGCGCCGAGCGAGCGTCGCAGGAAGTGAAGCGCCTGACTCAGCGCGTTGCGCGCGCGAGGTTCATCGTAGTCCGGCCAAAAGAACGCGAGGAGCCGATCGCGTGAATGGAACCCACGAGGCTCCGCGAGAGCCAGATAAATGAGCAGCGCGACCCGACGCGGCTGCGCGGTCAGGGAGATCAACTCGCTGTCATCCTTGGTACAACCGACGCGGCCAAGCGTGCTCAAACGAATCGCTGGCATTGTCAAGCGTCCCTCCTCGACCCTGCGGGACGCGCCTTACCCAATGCGGTAAGACCTGTAAAGAGTCCAGTAAGGCCCCGTGGTCATCCTCCAACCTACGCGCCGCGTGGGCCGCCGCAATAACAGCCGGGGCCATCCAGCTGGCGCGCTTTACACTCACGCGGCACGTCTGAGAGGCCAGTCATGAGCAACTTCGAAAAAAGAGTGAATGGTATCGTGCGCCTGGTGGTTTTGCTCGCGATGGTCGCTGCTGTGGATGCGTGCCAGGATGATGACCTGCTCGCTCCGCTAGCGCCGCACCGAGGTATAGAGCAACCGAACAAGACCCTTAGCGACCGCCTCGCCGTAACCGGCCCCGTCGACATGAATACCGCTGGCGAGGTATTGGGCTCGCTCTATGTCGGCACGACGTATCACTCGGCGATCAGTCTCCACCGAGTCGCTTACGACTTGGGGACAACCGACGGCTCGGCGAATACCGACTCACATCCGGCGGCGATCAACAAGCGCGGTGAAGTCGTGGGAAACGAATTCGTGTCCGGAGCATTTTCCCGCAGTTTTCTCTGGACGCCCGACCAGGATAACGGCACGACCGGAACATTTCGGAGACTTACCGATACTCCGCATGGTCCAGCGACCGCGTCGGACATCAATGACGCGGGAGAGATTGTCGGTGACGCTCCGTCCGGAATCGTGCTCTGGATTAATTTGGAGGTCGTCGAGCTGCCTCTCCCGATCGCGGGCGGCATCGCGCACAGCACCTCGATCAACCAATTCGGTCAGGTCGCCGGGACAGCGACCGATGCGAATGGTGCAGCGCACGCGTTCCTCTGGACGCCGAACTCCGAACGGGGAACGACCGGCAATTACGTCTTGCTGGACGCTGCCGGCGTCGGCGGCTCGACGGCGGGTAGCGTGAACGACTTTGGTCAGGTCGTGGTCACTGGTTCGGACGGTCAAGCGCGCGTCTGGACACCGGCATCGCCTAACGGGACCACCGGCTCGTTCGTCGCGTTGGACGGGCCGTACGGGCCGCTGAATATCGTGGACATCGACAATCGCGGCAACGTCCTCGCGAACGGCGCCGGCTTCGTCGATAACTACTGCGGACCAACCATAAGCATCTATCTCTGGCGGCCATCCTCGCCTAACGGGTCGGCCGGCGTGCTGCTCAACGTGACACCAGACATCGGGCTTGGAGACTATGACCCGAGCTACGGCACGTTACCACAGGGTTTCTGCTGGGCAAACGGGGAATTGCTGAGTGAGGAGGAGAACGGATCGCTGCAGGTATTCGGCCAGGTCATCCACCCAGGAGGGGCCGGCGTGGATCAGACCTGGACGTTTACCGGCTTCGATGCCCCACCGCTCTCGAGCGTGATCACGACGATCAATCCGCCACACGAGAACGAGACGGTCGTCTTCGACGGCCAGGGCACAAACCCGTACTTCTCGGTCCTCAGCTATCAGTGGGATTTCGGTGACGGCGCAACGGGTGGGGGTGGAAGTGTCTGGCACAAATACGATGACAGCGGCGCGTACACGGTACGCCTAACGGTGAGCGATAGCACCGGCCAATCGAGCACGACGTCCACGACGGTCACCGTCGCCAACGACCCGCCGGCGGGACTGCTCACGATCTCTCCCACCTCGCTCCCAGAGGGCAGCGGCTCATATGTCATGAGGATGAGCCAGATATCGGATGCGCCGGGCGATGTCGCGACGTTGCAGCTTTCACTCGACTGCGGCGACGGCCGCGGATATCAATCGGTCGCCGTGAGCAGTGCGCTCACGTGTGCTGCGCTCAGCCCCGGGCTGCGAACGGCCCGCGCGCAGCTTCGCGACAAGGACGGCGGCGTCACCGAATACGCGAGTCAGGTCTCGATTCAAGATGTCGCGCCCGCCGTGGCTATTCTGAGCGCGCCAACCAGCATCTCCGAACAATCCACGTTTACCATATCGTTCAAGTTTACTGATCCTGGTTTGCTTGGCAGCTGGAGTTACGCTGTGAATTGGGGCGACGGCACATCGACCAGCCCCACCACTGTCGCCAGCCAGAACGGTTCGTTCTCCGCATCGCACCGTTTCAGCGTCGTTAGGCGCGGCGGTGCAAAGAGCGCCGCGTATGTCGTCACCGTGAGCGTGTCCGACAATGGAGGCGCAACGGGCTCTGCTTCGAGCACGGTGGTCGTGTCGACGAAGTGACAGCGCAATACTGGGCTGGTGCGACAACGGAGCGGAGGCACCGCAGGCCCGAAGACACTCAATTCACGGAGGAGGTATGCGACGGTTCCCCATCCAAACAGCGCACATCGGTCTCGCTTTCCTGACGGTAGCGACCGCATGTGGCGCGGGTCTCGAGACACCGACTGAAGTGCGGCAGTTCGCGCGACCGGGCATTCTCACAGAGCGTGATCCGAATCCAGTCGTGGAGTCGGTGACGGGCCATTGGGAGGTGATCGGTGTAAACGGCAATACGAACAAGCTCTCGGTCAATGCACTCAAACGATTGGACGGCAGCGTTTCCGGAACGCTCGAGTACGAGCGTGTCTCGCCCGACGGAGGGTGGTTGCTTCGCGCGCATGGGGACGTGATCTGTGTGACAGTGAACGGCAATACCGCGCGTGTCGCTATTGTCGGCGAGGAAGTGGACAATACGGGCACCACGACTAGCGGCTACGGATACGTGACGGCGGTGGATAACGGAGAAGGGGAGAACGACCCACCGGATCGCGGCTCGAGTCTGTTCGGGACGTCGAGCGAAGGACTGGCGCGCAGGCATTGTGACGTGCCGATCATCCCGGATGCTCGGATCTTCCCAAACCAGCGGGGCAACATCCAGGTGCGGTCGGGAACCTAACGATAAGCAGTTCGGAGCGTCGATTCCTACGGCGGCGCCGCGCGGCCAACGGTGCCCTGGATCGGCTCGGGACGGGGAGCGGGAAACACTTCTCAGTGAAGCTACTTGTTAGGAAGCGACGTGCACGCCTTCCTCATTGATGCGTGAGCGACAGACGGCAGTCGTGCAGCCCCACGAGAGATTCGCCCAGCGTGTTCCCCGCACCCCATGCGCGGACAATCCATTGCTATCGTCGAGCACGAACGCGAACCCGCGAGACCTCGCCGGGAGGTCGCTGCCGTACATACCGTCGGCGTCGATGCTCACTTTGCAGTTGGTGCACTGGAGCGTCACATCCTTCCAGGAGCATCCACTCTCGCAGTGGGCCGCCCAGCCAGTCGGCGAATGATCGAGCACGAGTGAGAAATGCTCCTCTGATCCGCTTGCCGGTCGCGTGTCGGCCGGCGGCACCATGCATGCCAGCCCGCAGTGCACGTTGCGGCCGCCTCATGCCAAAACTGGAATCGGGAGCCGCCCGCAGCGCGTGCTAATCGCCCTTCACGCCCTTTTTCGGTGCTTTCTTGGCGGCTCCGGTCTTGGTCGCGGGCCGCTTCCCGCCCGACTGCTGACCAGCGACGTGGCCGCGGGTCTCACCGGCCGAGCCGTGCATCTTGATGGGTCGGCCCGCGCGGCCGACGCCGTCGCGTGGATTGTCCCACTGATCGCCCTTGCCGTGACTGCGTGCCATCTGTGCCTCCGTCGTGCCGAGCCCGATTCGCCGCGCCGCGCCTATCGCAGCGCCATGAACGGGGCGAGCGCGGTGCACGACGCGTTCCGCGCTTGTCGATTCACTTCGATGTCCCAGCGGAATCACCAGTCCTGCTAGTCACGGCCAACAAAGAAGGCCGCGCCGAGGAAGATGAGATCCTCCGGTTAGGCGAACACAACGTCATTCGTGGAGAACGCAGTGCCGCGGGGCCAAATGCAGTACGGAAACGGGCGTACGCGTCGAATCGTCTAGCGACAAGACGACAGCGCCTCTTCCCCGTCCCCGTTAGATGTTCGACATCTTTCCGATACTCGGCTGGATCACAGTCGCTGTCGCCATCGTGATCAAACGGGCGATCCGCGTATCGGATGACGCGCGGGAGACCCGCGCGACAGCGAACGTCTCCCTCAAGTGGCTGCTGGTGCCGGTCATTCTCAGCTGGGTACTGCTCCCCGTCGCCGACGGGACGCTATGGAAGACACATGTTGTGCTTTTCCTCATCGAGCTGCCGATGGCAGTCTTCATCGTGCGTCGGTATCGCGCGTGGGTTCTGTTACCGGAATTGCTTGCTGCGACATGTCTCGTGTGGTCGGGCGGCATCGCCCTGGGCGCATTGCGGTCGCATCCAGAACGTATCGGCCCAGAGCTCCGAACGGCGAGGGGAGGCACGCAGGCCAATGTGAGCGCCTCGTTCAAGCGCCGTGAGCTCGCGCTCGTGCTCGCGCGTGCGCAGCAATTCGCGCCGAGTGGGGCGTTGAGCGAGTTCTTATGCGGTGACACGGTGCCGGGATTTGCGATGGGCGTGGAGCTCCGGCCGGGAGCCGAGGATCACAGAAGCCGCTCTACAGACCGGAGTGGGCCGCAGAAGTAGACCGTTTTGCCGCTGTGACCTGCGGGCGACGGGGCGCGAATGGGTTGCGTACAGCGAGGAGCGCGCGGCGGAGCTTCGCTGATCCGCACTTGGCGACGGGAGTCGTTATGGGAAGACTAATGCATCCTTCATAGGGCATTAACGCGCCCGCAATGTGGTGCAGCCATCTTCCATCTAACGCTCATCGAAAATGTTCGTTAGGCGCAAGACTATTGCGTATCGAAAGCGGGCCGCTCATGCGGAGGCGCTGCTTTTGGCTTCCAGAACTCAACGAGAAATATCAGGGAAGCCAGAGCGAATAAATTGATCGCGCAATAGGGCACGGACCAGCCGCCGATTCCCAAGTGAAATGACGGCAACGTTGTAAAGAAGGCCGCAGGCCTCCATCCCTCCAGCAACCCAAGCTGGAGTCGTGGTCCGATCAGCAGCTCGAATCGGCACCAACCAAAGCTGAATTGGAGGATCTGGACGCCCTGGACGATCAAAGACAATGGTCGACCAGCTGACACGCCGAGCAGGAGCATCGCGCCCGCAACGATGCTGAAAGCGCACATTCCCAGTATCAGAGCAAATAGCGTCTTTGCAGCGGCCGTATTCGAGATTTCACCGAATAGGTTGAGGATTGCCGCTGTCCCAAGTAGCCCTCCCAGTACCTCCCAGCCGCCGATCGTTGTCCCAAGCACTCGCGTGCTCGGTACGAGGCTTCGGAGGAGGTTGGACCGCCATGCGAACCGGGAGGCGTCTTGTCTACCAGGCATCGGCATCAAAATGTCGTCTCTGCGAAAGGCCTGGTCAATTCCTGAAACAGCATGAAGAAGGAGCGTTGACGGTCTTATTAGCGACTACTCACGACGCGGCCCTCGCGAGTCAACTCGCCGCAAGGGGAACGACAATGATAGCGTTACCGTACGCGATCCGACGGCAGTGCATATACCAGCGCCATCAGCGCGAGGAGTCAGGCCGCGCCCTGTCGGGGCTGGGGAGAAAGCGGATGACCTGGACTGGCCGTCTGCGATGCTCGATGTCCTCGTACAAGAGGAGGAATTGCTCCCCGGTCCTTCGATGCACCGCGTAAACCTTCACGAACGCACGGCCGCCTACCGAGCTCGTAGTGGCGCCCTGCGAGCCGGCCACCTCGGAGAACGTCGTGGCGGAGAAGTCGACGCTCCGGATCTCGAGGTCTGAGGGTATCTCGAGATCGTAGTACTGAATCGCGGCGGCGGCGGAGACGGGAGCCGGCACGGTGTTCACCGGCCCGCAAGCAATCCCCGAAACAAGGACGGCAAGGCTGAAGACAGATAGCGAAACGCAGCGGCGCATGTGTTTCTCCTGTCCGCGGTCTAACGTCCAGGTTCAGCTACAAGGCAGCCAAAAAAATGCCGAGCGAAGCTCGGCGCGATCACCTAAGGCACTTAACACCTGGAGCGCCGTTAGGCGGACATTCGCGATGCGTCAATCGATAAACTCATCCCTTCGGATGCGGACGCCGAATCTCTTGAGGCTTCACCCGTACCGATCCAGCATTGTAAGGCCCGCTTGGCTTGGGATCCGCCACCGGCTGCGGTCTTTGCGGCGACGGGGGCCGCTTGGGCTCGTAAGGTGATGAACGCTTGGAAGAGAACGACATGCGCCTCACTCAGCGGGGCTGAGGTAGAAGTTCCAAAATGTATTAGTCAACATAGCATCCACGGTCATCACTCGAAATACACAGCCGGAAATTTCTTCTCGGAGCGCCGTGTACTCGTTTTGCTCGTCGAGCGCGAAGGACAACGTGCTGGTCAGGATACCGCGAACCAACCTTGCACAGGCTTCTGGTGTGCGGACCACCATTACACCGTTTGCGACGCCGGTGCCCAAGTTGATCTGGATTCCGAGCGGATGAGTGTCCCGAAGTGTGGGTTGGCAGGGGATCTGGCCGGGCCTCGCTTTATGTTGTCGCTCCGTGGTGCGTTCGGTAGGAGGCAGAGGCCCAGCGGCAACTTGCTACCGGTACCCAACCCGCTCGGCGCAGACTGCGGGATGTGGCTGACGTGTTGCGACGCGTCGCGCGGGCCGCTACGTCTCACTCATGTCGGACAATCCTGATCAGCGGATCGAGATCGACGCGTTGCTGCGCTCACTGCCGCACCGATACCCGTTTCTTCTCGTCGACCGCATCATCGAGATGGAGCGAGATGTTCGGATCACCGGGGTGAAGAACGTGACGATGGATGAGCCGTTTTTTGCCGCGGGCTCAGGAAGCGGTGAGGCAGCGATGCCAGGCCTCCTCATCATCGAGGCGCTGGCACAGACAGGGGCGGTGCTTCTCATGACTTCGCAAGCAGCGCAGGAGCAAGACGCCGAGTCGACGAAGCTCGTCTACTTCGCCTCCCTTCACAACGCCGTCTTCCATGGTGTGGTGCGACCGGGCGATCAATTGCGGCTCGAGATTACGGTCACCCAGGCACGCGGGCGCTTGCGCAAAGTGCACGGTGCCGCCCTGGTCGACGGCACCGTGGTCTGCGAGGGCGACCTCGCGGCGGTGCTCGTCGACCGAACGGTCTAGTGAGCGTGCCGAAGCAGTGCGTGGTTCGGCCGTTTTGAGCGAATTGGAATGGAGGACCTGCCGTGGTCAGGCGACTGCCGCGACGATTGGCCCGGCACCAACGAGACGGCGCGAGCGCGGGTCAATGCGCAGATTCAAACCTTCGAGCGAGCGCGCGCCGAGGAGGATGAGATCCTCCGGTTCGGCGAACACGACGTCGTCCGCCGTCGCGACGCCTTCGACGTGCACGATCGCATATCCGACGTCGCGCTCGAGTACTCTCCCATCGGCGACGACGAACCGGTAGCGCCGCTCGGCGGGGATTCCCAGCTCGTCGAGAACAGAGCGTGGAATCCAGGTCAACTCACTGCCCGTGTCCACCAGGACGTCATTCAACTTGCGGATCGCGCCGCGTCGGGCCGGGCTTTCTATAGAAAGCGTCGTTCGGAACGTTCCCATATCACTCATAGTAGCCGCTCCTGATGATCCGTCCGTATCAGTCGATCGCGCAGAGAATCAATATCGGATCTTGGCGTGGGAGCGCCAGCGGCTGGGCGGAGCGAGCACCGAGCACCTATACGCGGCCCCAGGCAACCGCGGCCTTCATCACCTAGGCAGTCGTTAGGCTCGGACTTATACGCCTGCCACGCACTGGCCGGAGGTTAGTGTCCGTAAACTCGAATTCGTAATTGCTCGTCACGTCGCCTAGCGACGTGAGCGGTACGGGAATTGAACGTGACGCAAGGATGACCAGGCTCAACGCGTTGTCTGATCCTCGTGCCCACTTCTGAAAATGGCTCGACGCACGGCGCGCTTACCGAACGATTCGCCTTCAGCCGACCGCGCCTTCAGGCCTACCCGTACGATGTGGCTGGAGGTGGTTGCGGGCGCGGCGCTCCTCTTGATCGCGCTCACTGCGCTCGTGCCGCCACGCGCCGCCGATCTCAGCTCACACCCATCGCCCGCACTGACTTATCGCGATGCAGTCAACCGCATCGTGACACGACAGCAGGCTGACGATCGTGTGGCAGCCCCTGGCGGGCGAACCATCCTCATGATCCATGGCGCCCGGACGGCGCGTATCGTCGTTTTATTTCACGGATTGACGAACTCACCGAAGCAGTACGAGCACCTCGGGGCTCTCCTCTACGAAGCCGGCGATAACATCTACATCCCGCGTCTTCCGCATCACGCCGAGCGCAATGGCAACGCGAGGACCTTGGCCAGCCTCACCGCTGAGGAGTTGCGCGCGTGCGCCGACTCGGCAGTGGATGCAGCCCAGGGACTCGGTGACTCAGTCGTCGTCGTCGGTGTGAGCGCGGGGGGCACGGTCGCGGCGTGGGTGGCGCAAAACCGTCCGGACGTCCGCCGCGCGGTAATCGTTGCGCCGCTGCTGGAGATTGGTCGTGTGCCGTCATTTCTTGGCGCACCGCTGATGAATCTCGCCCTCCACATTCCTAACCTGACACGAAACGATTCTCCAGATTCCTTGCGTCCTGACCGTGAGCTCGGCGTGTCGACCCGCGCCATCGCGCAGGTCCTATGGCTTGGCGTCGCCGTTCGTGAAGCATCCGATTCGACCCCGCCCCGCACGCACGACATCATATTCGTGATGAATGCGAACGACCACACGGTCAAGACCGCGCCGGCCGTTGCGCTCGCGCGCCGCTGGGCGCTGCATGGAGCCACTGCGGTGGTCTATCAATTTCCGCGCTCGAACGGGTTGCCTCACGACATCGCTGAGGAGGCGCATCCGAACGCCAATCCAGAGTTGGTCTATCCGACGCTGGAGGCACTCATCCACGGTGAGCCGGCGAAGTCTGCGCTCGCGAGCCATCGCCTGTGGCCGCGGCAATAGCGCAAAGTCGCCGTGCCTAACGATCCGGGAGTGCGCGCGTAACGATGTCGCGATGGATCATCCATCTCGTCGACTCGTTGAGCTATTGGGGAGTCGCGATCCTCATGGCGATCGAGAACGTCGTTCTGCCGCTTCCATCGGAGGTGATCATGCCTCTCGGCGGGTTCGAGGCCAGCCGCGGGCGGATGACCATATGGGGCGTGGTGATTGCCGGCTCGGTTGGATCTGCTCTTGGCGCGCTGCCGGTATACTGGATTGCGCGAGTGCTCGGGGAGACGCATGTCACGAGCTGGATCAGCCGACACGGAAGATGGCTCCTCCTGCGGCCTAACGACTTACGGAAGGCCCAGAGCCGCTTCAAGCGACACGGGGGCCGGGCGGTGTTCTTCAGTCAGCTCCTTCCGGGAGTGCGCGGACTGGTCTCGCTCCCGGCAGGCTTTGCCGAGATGAACGTTCTTCTCTTTCTACTCACCAACTTCGCCGGCACCCTCATCTGGTGTGGTGTCCTCGCGCCACTGGGCTATCTGCTTGGCAGAAATTACGTGAAGGTCCATGCGTACGTCGGCCCGGTGAGCTGGTTCACGCTGGCCGGACTCGCCGGCTGGGCCGTTACATGGCTGGTGCGACGTCGAAGGAAAAGGGCCCGGGACCGTAGTGCCTAACGAGAACAAGCACACATCGCGTCATGGTTGATGGGCTGACCCCGACCGCGGCTGATCACGCGCGGATCTGCTCTTGCGAAACACGGCCCCAGGCCACCGCCGCCTTCATCACGTAGGCAGTCGTTAGGCTCCGACTGCCATACGAATGCAACGAAGACGGGCGGATGAACGAGCAACTCGGCCACGCGTCGCCTTCGCCATTGTCCTCGAGCCAGGCACACGCCCGCGCTGCCCGCAATGCATCCTGACTCTCGACACGGCCGGCCGGCTGCACCACCGCAAGGGCAAGGAGCGCGAGCGCGGTACTGAGCGCGTCGCCAGAGCGAGCCGACGGTTGGCCCCAGCTGCCGTCGGGTCGCTGAGCGCCGCGGAGGAAGTCTGCCGCGCGCTCGAGCGAATCGGCATGCGGCGATAGTGCGTGGATGAGTCGCGTGCAGGTATAGGTGCCATAGAAAGGTCCGAAGTACCAGCGGCACGACCAGCTCCCGTCGGCTTGTTGCAACCGCTCGACGCATTCCGCGCCACGACGGCACTCGGCGACAAAACGTGGCGCATCGTACAGGGTGAGCGCATAGAGCAGATTCGCCATGACCTCGGCGTCGGCACCGGTGCCCCAGTGCTGGCGCGCGGCGTCGAGCTGGCGCTCTTGCTCCGCGCTGCGGTCGCGCGCGGGAATGATCCACGTCTCGAACGACCCGTCCGCGAGCATGCAATCGCGAAAGAGCACGCGCAGCGGTGTGGTTGCGTGCACGTCGGCGAGGCGCGCGTGACCCGAGCGCACGAACAGCTGAACGACCTGGCCCAAGTCGTCGGCGTCAGGCGGCAATTCCGGCAGCGTGGGGAAGTAGCTCCACCCGCCAACGCCACGACGCAGACGTTGGCTCGTGAGGTACGTCACCTCTCGTTCGATCGCCGGCCGCAGCGCACCGTTGAGAGAATCATCAACATCGCACAGCGCGTCCGCGATGAGCGCGCGCTGAAACACGTCGCCGTAGTGTCGTTCGCGATCTCCCGTGAAGCCCAGCAGGTGCGGGAAGATCATCGTGTGACCGGCCTCGCGGAACTCGCTTTGCCACTCCTCGAGAAGGAATGTTAATCCGCGCCACGCCAACCGCTCCCACTCCGTGCGGGGAGCAGCGAGCGGTTGCATGGTGAACGTCGCGTCCCGCCGAATTCGTTCCCGCGTGCCGAGGGAACGAATGGCGGAACTCGCCCACCTTGTGAAGCTCACGGCCACGAGCCCCCGACCTTCAGTTGCAGAGGACCCGTGTAGGCCTGCGTGTTGACGCTCAGTGGCGCTCCGGAGCTCGTTACCGTGACGGCGCCGGTGGTTCTGTTCCACGTCACGAACGTACCGGTTAGGATGTTGCTGCCCCCGCTGCCCGCGCCTTGGATGAGGAGATTGTCGCGCTCATTCGCGTTCGGGTCGCGCGTGCCGTGGCCGGCGTAGCAGTTGTTCTCGAGTGCCCAGGCATCGATCTCCACTCCGCCGCATGAGAGGACGCACGCGTGAAACAGCGCCGCATCTGCCTGTGCCTGACTCGTGAACGCACTGCTGCACATATCAATCTCGGCTGCCGTCCCCGTTGCCAGTGTCGATCCCCCACAGCTCGGCCCACGACAATCGATCGTTAGGCTCTGCTCGCTCTTGCCGCCGAGGCACGCCGACAGCGCGCCGAGGCCGGGAATGCCCGCGACACACGGTTGCCCCGTCTTCGCAAGAAACCCGAAGGCCGCGCGAACCATGGTGACTTCGTTCGCGTTGCAGTTGGTGACCGTCGTTGCGGGACCTTGCAACCATCCACCGCCTTCGGTGTGGGTCTTGAAAGACATGTCAGCTCCTCGCTCAGGGTGTGGGTACGCCAGCAAGACGTCATTTGCTCAACGCGGTATGGCATCCAGCCACGAGAGCAGGGTGGTGGTCAAGACATCATCGGCAACCGAAGCAGCGCGGCTCGCCCACGCACGCCGCTGCTCCATGATACGCCTCCCCTGGCTCGCGATGCCGCGAGCAAGTGCCGTGTAACCGTCGCACGCACATTCATCCGGTTCTCGTGCGAGGAGCTGGGCAACACGGTTCGGACGCCCAGCAGCGCGGTCGGCCCCCAAGTCAGCAGCGTCATCGATGAAGCCGAAGAAGTTTCCAAGTCTATAAAGCCATCGTAGATGTGCATGGAAGGTCGCTGCTGTTCCGCGCTCGACGCCGAGCCAGGCCGGCATTCCCATAACGACAAACGGCAGCGCCGATTTGCGGCGGATGGAGCGGAACGACGCACTCCTTGCCGACGACAACGTCTCGAGCTCGGCGGCATGCATCGCGATAATGGCACGCGTGTGTAGCGCACGCAGCGCTCGATGGTGAGACGTATAGGGCAGACGATCGAGGCGACTGACGTATGCCGAGAGAAAGCGCGTGAGCAGCCGAGCGACGGGTGGGCCAGCATGACGGTGCCAGATGAGCCTAACGCGGCCCCGTTTCGCGCACGCATTCTGGACTGTGGCTCGTGAGAGTGGCAGCGCGGCACCGGGGCACTCGTCCGCGACCTGATCGAAGAGGCTGACGAGGAGATTGGCGTGCGCGCCGAGTGAGCACACTTCCCGGCTCAGCGCGTCATCGATGCGCACCGGTGGCAGCATGAACGCGGTGAGCATCGCGCCGAAGCCGAGGACGCGCTCGCAATCCGCGTGTGGGTATGGGCGTCCCAGCTGCGCAAGCGCTTCCGCCCAGAGCGTTTTGCCCACGAGATCAGCGAGTGCTGCCTCTTCCTCATATCCGATCCGCGAGACCTCGCGCCGGCACGTGAGGACGCGCTCCGCATCGGGGATCAAGCCGGCGTGTTCCAGCTCGGCGATGAGAAGCGAGCGGAAATCGACAGTGGTTTCGGCTGGCGCGTTGACGGTCAATAGGTGCCGCGGGGGGCTGGGTCGCGGGATGACATAGCTCTCGCGGTCGTTTAGAGCAAGGGACGGGAGACAGGCTACGAGCGGATCGGGACCTGAAGCGTGAGTAAATCCAAAACCCTTGGCGGTCGGTGGTCGCGGGTGGGGGATCCGGAGGGGCAGCTATCGGCAATCCTGCCATGCGGTCGTGATGCCTAACGGCGCAGGGAGCCAATGGCGGGGTTGTCCATAGTGCGCCGGAGGACCCCCGCCGGCGATCACAGTGACGAGGAATTCGACTCCCCAAATTCCAGGAAGGATCCCTCTCCGGCTCAAGAGTCCTTAATGAATGACGTTCGGGTGTGCCCGCGCGGGCGGGGCAAGCGTCTAGAGCATGGAGATTCGTGACTCAATCAGGATTATTCCCATGCCTCGCATTCTTATCCGTCCCGCGTTCGTTCGTTGCTCGATTGTACTCTTCGTCAGTGCCGCCGCATGTTACGAGCCGGCGCTTGCGCCCACCGGTGGCGGCAGTATGACCGAGGAGCTCGTGATCACCCCCGGACAGATTCGGCTCGCCGCAGTCGGCGACACGATGCGGTTGCACGCGTCGCTCTACGACGGCGACGGTAATCCGGTCGCCGGCCGAGCCGTGGCCTGGACGTCCGCCGACCCGAGCGTCTTCACGATCGATCAGAATGGTCTCGTCACCGGGAAGCAGGGGCTGTCGGTCGGTCGAGCGATCGCGAGCGCTAACGGTCTGGCAGACACCGCATACGTGATGGTTGCGAATCCAGGCGCGTCGCCGTGCCTTGGCTCCTCCGCACCGGTTGCACTCGCGATCGGGCAGTCGCTCGACGTCAGCATGAGTGATGGCGCATGCATCACCTCGGCCGGCGGCGGGGATGAGTATCTGGTCATGCCGTGGTATGGCACGTCGAAGGGATCGAGCACCATTCCCCTCGACGTGATGGGAATTGGCCTCGCGGCGACGACCACCAGCCCGTCGCGCATACCGTTGGCGAGCCGCATCGTGGGAACGGCACCCATCCGCCGCGACCTCATGTTCGACCGCCGGATGCGCGAGCTCGGTGAACGCGTGGTCATGCCGATGGCATCTCATGCTCGCGCCGCGATTCGACAGCGGGCGCTCTCACCCAATTTGTCTTCGGTTCCGACGTACCTGAGTGTTGGTGACCTCGTGCAGCTCAACACCAACACCGACCCTTGCGCATCACCGGTCAGCACAACGGGACGCGTGATCGTGACCAGTGCGCGAGCCATCATAGTCGCGGACACGAGCAATCCGCCGGGCGGCTTTTCCAGCGCGGACTACGCGCGTATCTCCGTCACATACGACACGCTCGTTGCGGCGGTGGAGGATGCGGCGTTCGGTGCGCCGACCGATCTCGACGCGAATGGCAAGGTGATCCTCTTCTTCACACGGGCCCTCAATGCGCTCACCCCATCGGGCACGACCTCGGTGGTGAGCGGCTTCTTCCATCCTCGCGATCTGCTTCCGCGGATCTACAACGGTGAGCTGTACTGTGCGGCGAGCAACGAGCGCGAGATGATCTATATGCCCGTGCCCGATCCCAACGGAGCGGTCAACGGCAACGCGTTCTCGGTCGGCTTCATCGACAGTTTGACCATCGGCACGCTCGCGCACGAGAATCAGCATCTTGTCAACTTCGGCCGCCGCCTCTACGTGAACGACGCGTTCGCCGACGAGGAGGTGTGGCTCAACGAGGGCCTCAGCGACATCGCGCAGGAGCTCGTGTTCTATCGTGCCGCCGGGCTGGCGCCGCGGCAGAATATCGGCGCGGAACACTTCGGCACACAGCCATTCGATGGACTGTTCAGCATGTACATGGCGCCGAATCTTTCACGACTCGCCGTCTTCCTTCAACAGCCGCAGAGCTACTCGCCATTCTCCTCGAGCGATCAAACCGGAACGTACGGCGCGGCTTGGTCGTTTCTGCGCTATGCGGCGGATCATCGGGGCTCCGCGGATGGTGACGTCTGGCTCCGCCTCGTGAACTCGCAGGTCGCCGGATTCGATAATCTCGCGAGTGTCTTTGGCCCGAACCTGGGACAAATGTTGAACGCGTGGTCGCTCTCGCTCTACACGGACGATGCAACGCCAGGCGTCGACTCGATGTACGTCGAGCCGAGTTGGAATTTGCGCTCGGCGTATCCGGCGTTCGCCGGGTCTGCGCAACCGTATCCGCTTCTCGGCGCAGTAGGCGTCCTGTCGGATGGCCAATCGCAGAGCGTCTCGCTCAACGGGGGTGGCAGTGCGTACTACAGGTTCTCCATCACGTCAGGGGGGAGCGCCGTGATTCGCGTGACGACCAAGGGCTTGATGCCGCCGGGGGCCGTTCAGGCGACGATCGTGCGGACGCGATAGAAGAGCTGAGCGATCAGCCCGGGCTCTTTCGATAGCTCGCAGCTGAAGTAGTTCTCTCATTTCTCTAGCTCGTCGCTTGCTTCTCGCCTCTGGGCTCGCCGTACCGGGTGAGATGTTGATGCGCCAATCGAAAGGGCCGGAGCTGATTGCTCACATTATCAGTTCACGATGTTGGGCTTCGGCGCGCCGATTGGAGATCTCACCCGGTAGCGCGAGCCCAGGTACGAGAAGCAAGCTGACAGCGAGAGAAATGAGAGAACGACCTGAGCTTTGAGCTGTTAACGCTGCGAGCCCCGAGCTCCAAGACGTCAGCTCAGCGATGAGAGCTTGTATGAGCACGCTGATAGCAGCTTTCTTGTGGCGTACCAGCGGGACGTCCCGGTCACGAATCAGAGCACATGGATGGCGCTAAAGCGGATGGACAACGTAGGCATCGTGGTAGAATCCCTCGACTCCGCCATCTCATTTTTCTCCGAGCTTGGCCTGAGACTCGAAGGGCGAGCCACGGTGGAAGGAGAGTGGGCGGGACGTGTCACCGGACTGCGGTCCCAGCGCGTTGAGATCGCGATGCTGGTCACTCCAGACGGCCACAGTCGGCTCGAGCTTTCGCGTTTCCTGGCCCCGCCCGTCATCGCCGATCACCGGAACGCCCCGGTGAACGCGCTCGGCTACCTACGCGTCATGTTCACGGTGGACGACATCGACGAGACGCTCGCACGACTCGCACGCAAGGCGCGCAGCTCGTCGGCGACGTGGTCGAGTACGAAGACGTGTATCGGCTCTGCTACATCGGCGGCCCCGAAGGACTTCTCATCGGGCGCGCCGAGGAGCTCAAGTACCGCGTTACCGCATAGGCGCAGTTGCCGCGAACGGACCGCCGTTTGGTTTGCCGCAATAGCGTCGAACGAGTCATGCAGCTGAAGCAGGCGCGCAGCGCTCCAGCCGCGTCCAGAACTGCAGGGCCGCCGCCGCGCAGCTGAACTCTGGCATTAGCTAGCGATCTCAATTTCGAGTGCCATGGATCTCTGGGGACGAATATTCGCTGATCACTGGCGTGGCGAAATTCATCCGCACACGTTTGTGCGTGACGACGGGCGACGGCACACCATTGCCTCCGCCGCTGAATACTTTGATCAGCCACGGGAAGTGGTCGAAGTCCGCGCGCTGAATGAGCTAAGTGGCCGGGTGCTGGACCTCGGTTGTGGCGCCGGCACCTACGCCCTCTTTCTCGAGCAGCGTGGCGTCAGCGTGACCGCGATCGATTCGTCACCCGGGGCGGTAGATGTCTGTCGCGCGCGAGGCTGCCGGGATGCGCGCGCTGCTGACATTGATCTCTTCGAGTCCTCGGCCGATTCGTTCGATGCTATCATCTGCATGGGAAACACGCTGGGCATCAACAAAGATCCAGCAACGCTGCCGAAGCGACTCAGTCGGCTTCGCACCTTTACAAAGTCTAGTGGCCGACTGATCGCTGCCGTGCGGGATCCGCTCAACACAACAGACCCCGAACACCTCTCGTATCATCGGCGAAATCGCGCGGCTGGTCGCCCCGTCGGTCTCACTCGCTCTCGACTCGAGTATCGAGGGGAGCTGGGGGAGTGGTGGGAGCTCTGGATGCCCACGCGTTCCGAAATGCAGGAAGCGGCCGGCCGCGGAGGATGGTCGCTTCTTCGAACATCGGAGGCGGGTCTCGCGACACTGTATGAATTGGCGCCCGTCCCGTGGATAGCGGACGGTTAGGAACTGCCAAGCGCATGGGGGGAGATTCTGCCGTCGGCACGGCGCACCGGATGAAACTCCGGATATGACACCTCGCAAGCGCGGCGGCGCCCTGCGAAGGTGAGCAATCAGCTCGGGCTTTTTCGATGTCACTCTTCGGGACCTCACCCGTAGAGCTCTCGGCTCAGAACCAAACAGTTATATCCGATGCTCAACGTTAGGCGTTGACCTGCCCCGGTGACCAAGCCAGCGCGGTACCCGCGCGCGATACGCGTCCCACGCCGAGCCATACGTTCGCGCGAGCCAGGGCTCCTCGCCAAGAATCACGCGGAGGTGAAAGGCGACCGCCACGATGACTGCATACAGCCACTGCGTCCTCGAGGCGTACAACGTCGACCACCCGCAGAGAATCACCAGCACCGCGATGTACATGGGATTGCGCGACAGTCGATACAACCCGATGATCACGAGACGCTGCGGCGGCGACCAGGGTGCAAGCGTGCCGCGACCGGCGACGTAGAAGTCGCGCACGCACCACAGCAACAAGAACGCGCCGACGAGAAGAATTGGCATGCCGACGAGATGAAGTTGTGCCGTCGCGGGTCGAAGCAACGCCGGTACGATGAAGGCCACCGTGCCTGGCAACAGCAAGAAGGCGACTGCGGCGCGCCAGAATGAGCGGGGCGGGTTCGACACAGCCTAACGCGAAGCTAACGTCGCTTCGAGCCGCAGTTGTGGACCCCATAGTTGTTGACCACCACGCCGTCGATGACGAGTACGGGTGCGACACCGTTCGTTGCGATCGGGATGCGCATGACCGTTCCATTCTTCGCGGTGACCTGAAGGCCATAAGTCAACATCTGCCAGTCTGCCTTTGAGGATATGGCACCGAGGTCGTCAAGTCGCGCTGTCTCCGACGACGTAGGCTTGGTCTCCCTCGTACCCTGGAAGACAGCGACGGTGGTCGTGGGCGCCAGCGTCACTCGGCGAAACGCATAGCCAAGGGCGCACGCGTCGAGCCAAACTTCGCCGTCCGCAACCCGAAGCGAAAAGCGGCCAACCTTGTCGCTGGCCACCTCGTTAGGTCCACCCAGCAGCTGAACTCCGGCAACGTTGATGCGGGCATCCGGGATCGGCGTTCCCGTTTGCGCGTCCTCGACTAACCCGGTGACGATGCGAGATAGCTGGAATCCATGCTCGGTCTCCGCGGATCGCGGCGGCTTTTCCTGGCGGGGTGCGATGTAGATGCTGCTGTCCGCCAAGAACTCCACGTGCAGTCCAAGACGCGCCATAACCGCCTCGAGCGCCTGTGGCCACGGCTGATCGATCACCGTCGAGGTGATGAGACCCGTCACGTTAGGTGCCATCACAATGCGACGATGTGAGATCGTTCTAAAGGCCTCGATCACCAGCTCGATCGGCGCGCTCTCCCAAGCTGCCGACATGCGGGCCAGCGATTCAGGACTTGCTAATCGTGGCAAGTGTCGAGCGACTGCCTTTGATAACGGCGGTACTGCGTGAGCCGTTGTGCGTGCAACGCTCGTTCGTTCAATGACCGCGGTGCGAATGCTGTTGGCAACCGGTTGCGCTTCTCGATTCACCGCACCGCGGTTCCCGAGTGACGGAGCGGGCGGACTCGGCGCTCGGACGGCCGCGACGCTGAGCAGCATGACGCCAAGAAGCAATGGTATCGAGACGAGAAACCGATGGCGTGGCGTAACAGCGGTCATAACTTTGATCCTCCGTTCGAGCGTCGATGCTCGCTCTACCAAGGCAACAGCGAATGGCATCTCGCGACTCCGCTGACTGGAGACCGCGAGCAGCAGCGTACCGTACGCGCGCGTGTCGACGTCTGCGCGCAAGACGCGGTTGTCACAGTCCAATTCGATGGCGAGACGGAGTCGCCTCACGACGAGCCAGAGCGCCGCGTTCCACGGGAAGACCAATACCATCAGCATTGCCATGAGGAGGCATTGTGGATCCCGCGCGCGGAGATGCTCGAGCTCGTGGCGCAGCATGAGCGCCCGCGCGCGTGGCTCGAATGAGAGTGACCAGCTCGGGATCACGATGCGCTGGCGCAGAATGCCAAAGACCGCCGGGCCGCAGTGTCGACTGACGACCACCGGTGTGCCCTCGATGTCCATCGCTCGCCATGTCGCGCTTTGCGATGTGAGCCGTGCATACGAGATCAACGCGAC
This sequence comes from Gemmatimonadaceae bacterium, assembly GCA_045804225.1. Classification (GTDB taxonomy): domain Bacteria; phylum Gemmatimonadota; class Gemmatimonadetes; order Gemmatimonadales; family Gemmatimonadaceae; genus AG2. Next base: position 37,889 of record JBJMNO010000005.1, on the reverse strand, counting down.
GAGAAGCAACGATACCGATGCGCCGAGCCATAGAAACGGCATCGCCGAGTCTACTCGCATCGCCCAGCGCTGTCTGGCCGACGCGAGTCCGGCGCGTGGCGGTAATGTCAAGACCGGTCGCACGGGAGTCACGCTCGCCGGTGGCACTATCGTTAGGCGCGGCGCCTCGCGCGTTCTTGTCAAAGGCGCCGCTGCCGATGCGACGGCCGACGCGCCGTGCAAGAGCGGGATTGCGACGGGTGCCGCGACAGCGAGCAGCAGCGCGACGAGCCAGGCAATGCGACGTGGCGCTCGCCAGATCCAGAGCAGGTGCTCGACCGTCGCCGCGCCGAGGTAGGTGATGCCCGTGATCCCGATGGCGTAGGCCATCCAAACGCTCGTCATCGTTTCCTCCCGCGCTTCTGCGACGCGTTGAGTCGGTCGTCGAGCAGCTGGCGAAGTCGCCGGAGCTCGTCCGAATGGATGGCTCGATCGGAGACCAGTTGCGTGAGCAACGACTCGGTGGAACCCGCGAAGACTTTATCGAGGATGCGGCCGAGCACACTCTTGCCGGCCTGCTCTTGGGTGACGGTGGGGAAGTAGCGGTGAGCACGGCCCTCGGCGATCGGGCGCACGTATCCTTTCTCTTGCAGCGTGCGCAGCACGGTGAGGACGGTGGTATACGCGAGATCGTCCGCGAGCGCATCGCGGACTTCACTGACCGTACCGCTACCGTTGCTCCAGAGCACGGCCATGACGTCGAGCTCGCGGTCGGTGAACGTGATAGCCGCCATACGCGGTGCTCCTCCGATCAACTAGGTCTTTAGTTGATATAAGGCGCACTAAGATAGATGTCAACTATTCTTTTAGTTGTCGGCCCGTCTCTGTGGAGCTCGCGTGTGCCATCAGGTCGCCGCTTGCCCCTCACCTCTGGGCTCACCGAAAGTAAAGGACGGACGAGTTGAGAAGAGCTGAGCGATCAGCTCGGGCTCTTTCGATGTCGCTGGTCGAGATCTCACCCGGTCGCGCGAGCCCAGGTACGAGAAGCAAGCTGACAGCTAGAGAAATGAGAGAACGACCTGAGCTCTGAGCTGTTAGCCGCGAGCCCCGAGCTCTCAAGAGGTCAGCTCAGCGATGAGGGTTTGTATCAGGTAGTTGTGCGCCAATTGATTCTGATGAGCAGTGTTTAATACTGCGTTCTCAAACGGTAATCGCCATTCCGACCTCGCAGCGTATGTCGCCAAGTACGGATTGGCGGTATATCAGACGCTACACACTCGCGACCCATCGCGAGATCGATGCTGCCTTCGCGAGTGCGTGCCGTCGACATCCGTGCCCAGGAGGTCACCATGAGACGCGCCCGTACGTCCGTCGTTCTCGTTGTCCTCGCCGCCGCTGCCATCGCTCATCGACCCGCTCGCGGTCAGAACCCCCAACAACAAGGCAGTGCAGCAGCGGGCAGACTCGCGCTCACGACCAGCTCCGCGGCCGCGAAGGCGGAGTTCTGGGCAGGTCTAGAGGACTGGCAAAGTGCTACGTACACGAGCGGGCTGAATCACTTCCGTCGCGCCGCTGCGCTCGACGATCGGTTCGCGCTGGCGCGTGTATACGCGACCGGTGAATACGCGGTGACGCAACAACAGCTCATCGATCGGGACCTCGCTGTCGCCGACGCTGCGCGGCAATCCACCGAGGAAGGGCTCCTCGCCTTATTCTGGCGCGAGAAGGCGCAGCACAATGGCGAGAAGGAGCGTGTCCTTCTTCGCGCCGCGATGCAGCTCATGCCTAACGAGCCGGCGATCCCCGCCGAATACATCTGGGCGATGTTCAACCCGGCCGATCCAAAGCCGACACTCGACACGGCCCGTGCCTATCGAGCAAAGTTTCCGACGTACGGACCGCTCGCGTTTGCGACCGCCGTTTTCTCGATGGCCGCCAGCGATACCGCCGGCGCCCTGCGCGCGGCGCAGGAGTACATTCGCGTCGCTCCGCAAACGCCAACATCGTATGGTTACTACGGCGGCCTTCTTCAACAACTTGGCCGCACTGCCGAGGCCGAAGTCCAATACCGAAAGGGAATGGCGCTTCTGCCCGCGCATGCCGACTATGGCAACGACGCCGCGAGCGCGCTCGCTGAGCTGTACGCGATGCATGGCAAGTACGTCGAGGCCCGCGCGGTGGCGACCGAAGCGCTGTCACGCGTGACAAGCGCCTACGACAGCGCGATGTACATGACGGAGCTCGCCGGTACCTACTTCGCCACCGGCGACAACCGGCAAGGGATGCAGCTGCTCGAGCAAGCGCGCGAGAAGAGCACTGTTATCGGAAACGGCGCTGGGCCGGATCGACTCGACGCAATTCTCGCGATTGCGAACGCCACCTATGGCGACGGTCGTTCGGTGAGCATGTATCTCGACCGACTACGGCCCACCGACGCGCAAGACTCGACTGTGACCCTCCTCATGCGTGCGCGCGCCTACGGCTTCGCGGGCCAGCTGGACTCGGCGCTCGCCGCCAGCGACCGACTGGCCAACAATACGAGCGTGGACGGGCGCGTTCCATGGTCGCATCACCTGCGCGGCCTGGCGTTCGCGAATGCTAAACAGTGTGCGCGCGCGTTGCCGGAGCTCGCCCAGGCGGCGGACACGGCGTCGTTCGAGGTGCTCGATGCGCGCGCCCAGTGTGAGATGCAGCTCGGTCACAAGCCCGCGGCGTTGGCACTCCGCGATCGCGCACTGGCATCGCAGGAGTTCAGCTTATTCTACACGTCGCTGATCCGGTCGCGATTGCGGCTGGCGCAGATGAAGTGATGGGGCTCGTGCCTGGGCGCTATCGATCCAGTGCGATCGTCACGCCGCTGAACGTGACCAGCGTCTCCGTTGCGCCGGCGCCAACGGAGACGTAGCCTCGGACGATGATGACGACAGCGACGACGGCCAACGTTAGGCCAGTGTCCCACGGCGCGACGACGGCGAGGATCGCGGCGGCGAGAACGAGTAAGGCTGCTGTATTCGGCATGCGTTATCAAAAAAAGAACTCATGGACAGGAGACGACGCTCCGGCTATCGCCGGGCCCTCGCAACTCAATCGCTTCGTGAACTTCGTCCACCACACTGTACCAGTGCGGCGGTCGCCGGAGGGCTCGGACGTCGACACACACCGCCCCCGAGTTCTCGGCGAACAACTTCGCCTCGAGGATCGAGAGACTGTTAGGGGCTAACGGGATGGCGACCGTCTCGCGGACTACTTCCGGCGAACCGGTGGCACTCTGCTGCACCCACTGTACGTAGAGGCCGGATTCCCCATTCTCTGATCCAAGACCGGCAGCGATCAATCGATAGTAGCCTGACCCGTTCGCGTCCGACCATCCGCCGCCTCGCTGCAGCCTATCCACAGCGCGCGGACCGGTACACGTCGCACGTGCTCGTCCGCGCCAGGTCCACCGAAGGCAATTCACCGAATCAACCGTGGCCCGCTCGCCGCCGTACTGCAGGCTGACGATGCCGTGATACGCGAGCTCGAGAGCCGAGTCCGCAGGACCGGCGCACACGCCATACCAGTTGACGAACCTCTCAACTGGAGGAATGATCAGAACCCAGCGCTGAACGAGGGTCGTCGGCGGAAAACGGAACACACCAGCGGAGTCGGTGAAAGTGCGCGCAGTCGTGTGGGCGCACGACGTGTGGCCTTGGTCGTTGGTGATCGCGACGCGCGTACCAACCGCTGGCGTTCCATCATCGCGATGAATGACGCCGACGAGTGCCGGCGACCCCGACTCCGTGACGTTGAGCGGCAGGACGCAGGCCGTAAGGGCGACGGTCAGAATCGGCCACGCGCAGCGAAGATGTCGTCGAGTCATCATTCAATGGCAGCCCTGATGGAAGCTCATGATGCAAGATCGAGATTCCGAGCGATGATAAACGATGCAGTTTGTCTCAGCTGGACTCCGCCCGAGAGCCCTAGTCGCGAGCCCTTGAGCGATATTACCGTGAATCACTTTACTTTGGACCCGGTAACCTCGCCGCGGCGGCGGCCGACGATGCAATTCATGACGGCAACAACACTCCTTGGACTTGCCGTCGTCGTAATGCTGGCGATCGAATGGCGATACAGACTGGGGAGCGTCCGGGTGGCAGCGGCTGCGTTCGCAGTGCTCGTCTTGTTCTTTACACAACCAAACGCCCACCGTGCGGCGCGACAGGCCATCGTTACGCCTCCCTCGCAACGGATCACGGAATTCCCGGGAGGTGGACCAGCAGCCTCGGAGTACCAAAGCGGGTCCTAACGATGGAGCGAGCTGTCATCGTGGACGCGGATATCGGCTCGAATACCCGTCTCTTGGCGGAAGGCGTACTTGTGTGGCTTGCCTGCTCACCTGTCCTTCGACGCAAGCGCACGCTTCCAGCCGCTGACTCGCTGCGGCGAAGCTCTAATGAGTAGGTGTTAACAATGCCTCGTCTCATTCGCGCGCTGGCCTTACCGGTCGTGCACGCTGCTATGCGAAGCAAGCCATTTTGTTCAGGGTATCCTACGACCGTTGACATCGTGGCCACGGCCCCAGACGGGCTTGCCGTGCTCTCTTCAAACTAGACCATTTTACTGAATCTCGAATGGAGAAGATGCGCGGCGTTCTAGGGCCAACGTGTCACCGAGCGTCCACAGGGTCGATTCATCGCCCATGTGCGAGAATGCGAAGAGAACGAGGCGATATACGCCGGCCGTCAGTGACCTCTTAAGCGGATCCGGTGCATGTGCCTGAAGAATCGCTACTGCGGTATCTGAGTAAGTCGCACCTGTGATGACAATGGCCGGCGTTGCAACGTCGTAGCAGTCGGGGGAGAAGGCGTACTGCCATTGATGGTCTGTCCAACGCTCCAACTGCCATGCGGCACTCCCGCTACACCGCTCGAGATAGACAGTCTCGCCCGGGCTCAGGAAAGCAAAAGGCACGTGCACCCGCGCGAACCCGCTTACCAACTCGAGGCGTTGCGGACCCTCAACACGCACATACGACGCCGGATTATCGGGCGGGAAGTTCGAGTTCCGTGCGCCGCGATTACTCCCACATCGTGTGCATCCGACGATGCAGAGTGCTGTGAGGCCGATGATGCGTCCACGCGCGCTGTTCACTCGCAACAAGGGAACCATGCCACTATCCCGCCTCGGAAGGGAGGCGTCGCCTATCGAAGTTGGTGACACCCCGAATAGAAGCAAATATCGCCATTGTCCGTCCCACCAAGCGTTGCCCAGGACGCCAGTCCGGTCTGCAGTCGCTTCGCGTCCCAGAGATGACCGCCTGACGGCGCGCCAGGAAAACAACGTATGCAGCCGCCTACTCGGGCTTGGAGACGGCGCTTGTCGAGACAGTTCACGACCTTCCGACTTGCCCAGTCCATCATGACGATAAGCTACACAAAGCCGCCCCTGGCTGCGCGGAGGAAGCAGCATCGGCGAAGGAAGCACAGGCACGATGGTAAGCCATGAGTATTCTCCCAATGAGATGGGAGCCACTGATGAAATCCATGCTTCCTAGCGCACTGCTTGGAATGGCAGCCGGCCTGATTGCCATCGCTGTCGTGATTCTTCTGGCGATTTTTGGTCCGGCTGCCTCCGGCGGCCCCGGAGAAAGCTTAATGGGAGCGTCGATTCTGTTGACGCGAATCGGTGGCGGCACCTCGCTGATGTTCGTGTCGATGAGGATCTTCCAAACACCGTTCAGCTTCTTGAACACGGTGAGGCTCGTGCCCTGATATTCGGCTGCCTTCGACGCCATGTCGGCGCCACTTCTCACGCGGAGCCGTCGATAGTTAACGGCCGCCGCACATCGAGGCGGCGGCGAGTCTCATGACGAATGCGGACTGCGCATGATGTAGCGATCCCAGTAGACAGAGAGCTCCGCTCGCTGAAGCGCCGTCCACTGGCGACTGTCGATGAGTTGCTCATACAGGCGGCGAGCACGATCCTGCTGGCCGGCGCGCACCCATTCTCGCGCCGCCTCGATCATCGCCCGCTGACGCACGCGCAGATTGCCGAACGGATCGTAATACGAGTCGATACGCCGAGCATCTTCGACGCCGGTGAAGGTGAAGGTCGCGGCCGAATCGGTCGAAGTCGCAAGCCGCTCAAAGGTGCTCGCCGCGGCGGCTGCTGCCAGACGATGGGTGAGGGCGTCGTGTCGTGTTTGCAAGAGCGCGATCTCCGGTGTGGCCGGCTGGCCGGACTTGAAACGATCGAGCACGTTATCGATCCACGTCCAGTCGACAGCGCCTTCGCTCTGGAGGCCTAACATATTGAAAGAGAGAATGGCGGCGAGATCGACGCGCTCGAGTTGCGCCATTGCGTCCGTCGCCGCCGGGAATCCGTAGGCGGAGGGCTGTACGATGCGAAGTCCTGGCGTACCGGCGAGAATGAACTCGATGTCCTCCTTGTGCATCGCGCCGACGACGACCAGCACGGTCTTCTCGGCATGCTCGCGCAGTGCCGTGCGAATGCGCATCGCCTGCATGAATGTGCGATAGAGGTCCAGCCGCCGCGGGAAATCACGCATTCCACGAGCGCGGGGCGCCTCGAAGAACTTCTGCGTCGCACGTCGTGCCTCCTCCGACTCACCGATCGCGAGCGTGTGGTGCAGCGTCGAACTGTCCATCGTCAAGAATGACTGGAAATCGGATGCGGGCCTAACGATTGGTGGGTCGACAACTTCGAGGCGGCCGAATGCGAGGCGCTCGTCATCCTTCGACGGCAGCCAGTCAATGGGGTACAGAGCGATGCCATGGGCACGGGCGTAAGGCACTGCGATATGCTGAACTTCGTACGTGAACTCGTAATAATCACCGCGGGCGAACTCCTCGGGCGAACGCTCGACACAGATCGCCGCCGGCCGCACGCGATCGAAGAAGGCACGGAAGTAGCCTGGGTTGTAGGCCGGCGCGACGAGTTGCGCCGAGTGGTCGACTCCGAGGATGATGAGCGTCGTGGAGTCGCGAGCGGATTGCGCGGCAAAGCCGGAGGATGGTCGTACGGTGAGGATCCCTATGACAAGCTGCAGCGCTATTGAGAAAGCTCGAAGCGAGGTGGAGAGAGTGCGCATGCGCAGGACAATACCAGCCATCGCTCGCGTCGTCTATGCCGGGACGGTGGTCCGCTCTTGCTGGCCCTGTAGCGGATGAAGCCGAAGTAGTCGGAAGTCCTCCAGCAGCAGCCGAAGTTATCTCATGGCGCGTCGTATCGAGGCTACAGCCAGGACTACGACTTCCGATCAGCGATTAAGAGAACTCGAATTACCCTATCGTAACGCGTTTAGTCGTACGCGAGTGTTGTGTTCCTGCCAGGATATCTGCATTGTGAATATCCTATCACAGGAGCGGCGGATGCGTGCTCATTCTGTAGCACTCGCGGCAGCCCTCATCGTAGTCACCCCGCCTCAGTCGCTCATCGCGCAAGCCCCGAAGCTCGACGGAGCATGGAAAAGCGTGGGCGGCCGCGTCGTCGCGCCAGATACGAGCTACGACATTCCCGCGTTCACCGGCCTCGCGGTGATTCACGGACGCTACATCAGCCAGACATTCGTGACGCAGCCGCCTAACGGTGTTCAACAGGCGGGCGAATTGAAGGATGTCGAGACCAAAGCGGCACGCTATGACGCGGTCGTCGCGAGCGCCGGCACGATCGATGTTCACGGGAAGACCTTCGTAATGCATTTTCAGCAGGCGCAGGCTCCGGCGCTCGTTGGCCAGTCGACGAGCCGCGAGTACTCCCTTCACGGCGACACCCTCTTCAGCACGGAGAGTTTTCCGTGGCAGAAGGACAAGACGAAGCTCGTTCGCGAGACTCTAATCTTCCTGCGCCTGCCACCGGAGCCGGCGTCGCGGTTGAATGGGGTGTGGCGCCATCTCACCACCGAGTTCAGCTCGCCGGATACAAGCTACCGTCGCTCCGCTGCAAAAGGTCTCCTCGTCATTCACGGAAAGTATTACAGCCGCACCTTCGCTCTCGATCAGAAGAGTGACAATGGGCAAGGTCGCAACCCGGTGGACGCTCGGGCGAAGGCCGCGCGATACGATTCCATGATCGCAAACGCCGGCGTGTTGACGCTCGATGGCGAGACACTCACGCAACATGTCGAAGAGGCGACGGACCTTGCAGCGGTGGGGTCGTCCACTCGGTTGCAGTATCGCTTGCACGGCGACACGCTCTTCACGACGGCAACGGAGCCGTGGCAGAAAGATTCGGCCAAAGTCGCGCGCATGAGTGTCAGCTTCGTGCGCGTGCGTTAAGTCGAGAAGGAGCACACGGAAGTCACAGCACCGGCACCCTGCATATTCGCAGGGTCCGCCATACGACCGCGATATCTCGCCTACTGCCGCGTCTTCGCCCGCTATCGGTTCGCTCGAGGACCTGGGTTACTCAATCGAGCTGTTTAGAAGGCTGGATTTCGTATAGGCGTCCGGGCAGACATGCATAGAAAATGACCGTTTCTATGCATGTCATCGCTGACCCGTGTTGTCGGGCCGGGCGCCCTTCGTCAGCTAGCGCGGTCGAGAACTCGAACTTCCTTCTCCAGTCTCGCGCCGAGGTGATCGCGCTCGATCTCGAGATCGTAGCGCGCCTGCAGATTGAGCCAGAAGCGATCACTCGTGCCGAAATACCGCGCCAGCCGCAGCGCCGTGTCCGCCGAGATCGCTCGCGCGCCATGGACGATCTCATTGATCCGGCGCGCCGGTACGCTGACGTCCTTGGCCAACCGGTACTGGGAAACACCAAGCGGCTCGAGAAAATCGAGCGCGAGTACTTCGCCAGGATGGATAGGTGCGAGTTTGCGATGTGCCGCCATGGTAACCGTCCTTCGCCCGCCGGGATTGATTAGTCAATGATAATCGACAAGCTCGACGTCGTGTGCGCCGTCCTTCCACCGAAAACAGATTCGCCATTGGTCATTGACGCGAATGCTGTGCTGGCCGGCGCGATCGCCCGCGAGCTTTTCCAGGCGGTTGCCGGACGGGACCCTCAGGTCCTCCAACGACTCGGCCGCATCAACGAGCCCCAGTTTGCGCAGCATCAGTCGGTGGAGCTCGGCCGGGAAGCGTCGCACTCGTTCTCGGCGGAAGAGTCGTTCCGTGTCGCGGTTGCCGAAACTGTGGATCACTGGCAATAGTAACGCGTGGCGATCATAACGTCAACCGTTACCATAGACGTAGGCTTAGCCGCGTGTCCTCTCCGTGCGAAGGGTACCACGTACAAAGCCCCCGCCGCGTCATCACTTCAAGGCGATAGATGGCGAAAGGAATGCACACTCAAATGATGCGCGGCTTGATCTCGCTCTCGCGTGAGGCTGATGGGCGATTGTCCTGGTGAGCGAGCCGCGGTGCCGACGTTACGATCAACTGAGGGCGAGCCACGCCGCTGCATACGCGCGGCCAATCGGCAACGGCGCCTTGGTCGTGACCTCATTCCACTTTTGGAATGAGCCCTCGGCGCAGGAGGTCTCGCTGGCGAGCTATGATGTCCGGATGTTGTCGGTGGCGCGACGGATGAAGATCACGCTCCATACGTTGTAAGTAGGCCATACACTCGTGTTGGATGCGGCGTCCCGCCCTGAGCGCGACGCGCCCAGGCCGCGGCCGTGACTATGGGTCCGCCTGGCACGAGCCGCTTCGCGCGCGAATCGACACGCAAGTTGAGCCCTTCGAGCGAATGCGCTCCGAGGAGAACCAGATCGCTCTCCTCAGCGAACACCACCCAATCGGGAGCGAGCGTCCCTTCGGCATGGACGATCGCGATGCCAATCCCCCGCTCGAGCACGCGTCCGTCGGCGACGACAAACCGCTGCACTCCTTCGCGGGCGACGCCTAGCTCCGCGAGCACTGTCCCCGGCACCCAGGTGAACTCGCTCCCTGTATCGACGAGAACGTGATCGACCGACCGAAGCGTTCCTCGTTTGGCGGGATGCTCGATGGCGATGGTAATGCGGAAGCTGCCCATCTCGGACATGTTCATCTCCAGTGGAGATTTCTTGCAATCTATTTCCTCTCTCGTTATGCACTCGAAGTGCGCTAGACCGCGATCAGCGCGTGTCGCGATCAGCGCGATTTCATAGAGTCTCATCGCTGTCGGCGCACCTAACGCTCTTCCTTCGACGGCGTCGCTTGTCAGAGCGGCTGAGGTCCGGCTCGTTTGACAACGCTCACGGCGTACCTCTCTTCACGTCGCCACGCGCGCGAATGAGCAGGTCGGCGACTCCGAGGCGATCAGCCCAGGTCCGCAAATGATTGTCATCGAGGGGTTGCTGCGTCCGGAGAACGGCGAGCACGTCGCGCCACTGCCGTTCCGACGTCTCACCGCCGCGCCGGTACCATTCCAGCTTTCGCAAAATGACGTCTTCCGCCGTGTCGACGTACAACGCCGCGTCGCTCCCGAATGCGTTCACGGCGATGCGCTGACGCCGTTGCAATCGTTCTTGGTCGAAGGGATCTGCTCCTGCCACGAAGATGTCCACCTTTACCGCCGACTCGATGTGGACGACATTGAACGAGCTCCCCGCTCGGACAGCCGCGATCGCGGCCGAGACGTCGGCGTAGAAAGGGTCACCCAAAGAGTCGACGAACAGTCGGGCCGTTGCCTCCTCGAGGTCCGCGACGATATCCACGTCGTTGGTGGACCGCGGCTCGCCGTGGAGAGAGCTCGCAAACGACCCTCCGATCACATACCGAACGTGCAGTTTTTCGAGTTGCTGGGCAACGATCACCGCGACCGCAAGCGGATCGGGCAACGCACCGGGGGCCATTTCGCCTCAGCGGTTGCCGTACACGAGGTCGACGAGAGCGTCTCCGAGCCGTAGTCTCGCGAGTGCCAACAGCAGCTCGCCTTCGCTCGCATCAGGATGGCGAAGGCGCAGCCCAGCCAATGCCATCTGGTTCGCGGCAAGTGTTATCGCTCGCAGACAATCCGCCTTCTCGATGTACGACATCTCGGCGTAGCGCCGATCGACGGCTGCCTGGGCTGCCGCGGATGTGTCGTTGATGCTCATGGCAGAAATATGCGAGCATGTCGGTGTCCTCGCGACCCTTGTCGATGACCGGCCAATTTCTCCAACGCCGGATCCGTACCGATTCTCGTAGCAGAGCGTAAAGAACGCACGGGAGATCCACCTAGTGCCGCCGACGAGTTGACCGAGATCGCTAGGCGCCTCCACAACGCATGACAGGTGGAGCTCACAGCAACGAATGCTGGGCCAGTGCCGTGACCGGCCTAACGACCAAGGGCCTGATGCCGCCGGCGGCCGTCCAGGCGACGATCGTGCGGACGCGTCAGGCGGGTGAGGGCCTCCGCGCCATCATGGCTATACTGTCATGGACTCCGTGTGGCGTTAGGCCCTAGCCCCTAGCCCCTAGCCCCTGGCCCCTTCACGCCCCTCCCTGGAGCCGATAATTGAAAATCATCCAGAGATTGTTTCCACGCGTGATGTTCCGCGCCCCGAGCTCCCACTGCGCTCGAACCCGAACGGTGAGCTGCTCGAGGAGAGACAGACTGGCTTCAGGTCCCAGTCCGAGCAGCTGGTAGCGCAGGGCGTCAACGCCAGGCGCCCCGCCTTGCTGCGCTGTGAATTGCCAATCCCCGAAACCCGATACACCGACGTCGAGCTGATGGTCGGCCACACGAGACATTCGCCCGATGCCCCAGTCTACGACGATGTCGGCGCCCGGCGTGATCCCGGAGCCGCGCTGCTCGAAGTTCTGCTCCGTCCGCGCGACGGCCGAGATGCTCCACCGATCTCGCGCTCCGCCCGGGTAATAGACTCCGCCCAGTGAATAGACGAGCGCCCAGAAGCCGGAGCCGCGATTCTTCGCTCCGCCAGGCGAGAACTCTCCTGATGGCGTCCACACCGTGAACTGAAGCTGGTAATCGAACGAGGCGCTTTTCCCATAGAGAGAAACGGGAGTGAGGAGTATGTCTCCCAGCCCGAATCCGGACTCGCCCGCTGGCGACGACAGATCGCCGGTCGCGACCGGGACGCCGGCGAGCGCTCCATATCGCAATCCGAACAGCGTCCAGTCCGTCGTCCATGTGAACATGCTGATGTTCGCGTACCGCAGCTCATGGATGTTCTGGCCGCCTAACGCGTCCACGAGGAGGAGATTGGTGAACAGCCGGCTGAAGTTCGTGTATGTGAAACTCGGGTCGGGCGTACTTGCGCCGCGAATTCCCGACTGCCCTGGAGGGTAGTGGCCGGTGACCGGCGTCTGTGCGACCGCCTCGGCGCCGCCACACGCAATGAGGAACAGGAGGTGCGCCAGCCTTCGTGGTCCCATCAGCGCGGGCGCGGCTACTTCGCCGCGATGTTATTCCAGAAGCGCTCCAGGCTCTCGTCGCCGCCGAACAACGTCGTGAAGATCGTCGAGTCCGCGAGAAGAATGTCGCCTGCACGGTCGCCCGTCGGAGGCATCCACAGGAACATGTTGAAGTCGCGGTTCCCGGCCTCGGTGAATGGATGCGGATGTGTCATATCGATCGGCTGTCGCGCCAGTACGTGAATGGCGCTCGCATCGTTTGTGGTGACGGCGTAGTGCGGCAGATGCGGATGGAAGTTGAAGGTCGAGACGCCGTCGAGCCAGCCACGCGCATCGTGGTCACTTGCTTTCAGGAGCGGCTGCAGGTGTGTCGTTCCCGCGACGGTTGCCGGCCGAAGACCATACCGATTCTCCACCGGTACGCCAAGGCCTTTCATGAGCGAACGTGTATACTTGCCGAAGCGCTGCTGGCTCGGCACCAGCGGGTCGCCGTGATGCGCGTATTCCATCGCGCGCTGCGTGAAGTCATTGCTGCATCCCACGTCGTGGTGCGGCCCGAGGATCAGGCACGTCCCCTCGCGAGAGAGGAACTGCCGCAACGCCTCGATTTCCTCAGGCGCGGCTTCCTGCTCGGTGACGAGGTGGTCGAGACCGAACACCATCATCGTGTCCGTGTCGTCGAGGACACCATGGTCCAGCTGCTGCTTCTGACCCGCCTGATCGATGCGTTGATAGACGGCGACGGGATGTCCGGTCACTTCGCCGACAAGGTTCTGGAACCGCAACAGACTGAGATGAAACAGCTCGAGCGTGCCGGCGATCCCCTGAAGAAACATGTTCGCCGAGTACTCGATGCCCTCGTAGTCGGGCCACGCGGTGCGTCGCACCTCGGTAATAGTGGAGAATCGGTTATCCAGCTGGGTGACATCGCGATTGGATTCCCAGGGATAGCTCCACGTCCAGTAAATGCTCACGCGCCGCTTGCCCGGCGTGTACTTCCGCGGCACGAGCACCTGGTTGTACGTGCGAGGCCGAACCTTTGCCTGTGCCATTATTCTGCGCCTCGCGCCAGTTATAATTTTGCTGATGATCCGGAGGTCGCGAGAAAACGCAGTCCGCGAATACCCGGCAGAAACAGATAAGCGCCGCCTCTGATGGTCGTGAACGCGGGGATGCCAGCGATCCTTTTCCGGATCGGCCGTTTCGGGATCGTCATGTCGAACGTTCCATCGTGCGTGCCGACGAAGGGATCGCGCTCGTTCTCGAGTCCCTTGAAGCTCGGGTCATTGGCCCACACGTTCATTGCGAACTCGAACTGGCGCACCAGGCTGGCGCATCCCATGAACGCGGCGATCCCACGATCCGCGCCGTCATCGGGGGCATCTTCCGGGAGCAGTGAGCCGTAGGTACCGCCGCGGCGAATGACCTGATGTCGCTCGAGGTTGTCGGCCGTGTCACGCGGATTCATGCGTCGAATGTGCGCGCCCACCGGGCAGCCGTACCCGTGCGGATCCATCTTCGCGTAGTTGAAGTCATTGGTGCGCTGCAGGTCGCGACCGAGCGCCGGGTCGTCGGACTCGGGGCGGAGCACCAGCGGAGCGCCGCTCCGCCAACGACCCATCAGCTTGGCGGCCATGAGCTCTTGCTCATCTCGCGTGGGTCCACCATGCGTTCGCAGGAAGTCGCGAAATGCCCCGACGTGCTCTTGCAGCCTGACATAAGCCAGGTAGCTGCCATTTCGTGTCAGCGATTCGGGCTCCGGCAACGCCGGCGTTCCTCCGCTCTCGTCCGGATAGCCGAGGAAAAACTCACCGGCCTTGACCGCGGGAATTGATCCGGGCGTGGGCGGGTCGTTCGTTCCTTCGATTGACGGATGCGTCAACCTGTCCAGGTAGCCGAAGTGCTCACGCGGCTCACCGTACGGCGGCAGGGCGTGCAGGTTGAGTGATGAGAGAACACGAACACCACCGATCCGCGCGAGATACTCGGCGTGCTCGCGCTCGCAGCGCTCGCGCTCCGCGGTGTCACGCGCGAACAGAATGACCATTGCATGAAACGCCGGGTCGGCCAGTGAGCCGTCCCAGTGGTTTGGATGGCTGTCGCCGGTGACTCCCAACATCTCGGCGCGTGCGGCAAATCCTTCGCGAAACTCCTCGGGAAAAGTAGAGAGCGCGGCATCGTCGACGCCGAGCGCGCGCAATCCATTCCACGTGAGTGCAACGGTGACCCATCTCGCGTCGGGAGACGCTGTGCCGACGCATGACGCCGTGCCGACCTTGTCCACCAAGCCGGCGAGCCATGTTTTGCCCGCGTCCACGCCGTCAAATGATAGAAACTCGTAACGCGCGGCGAGCGCCGGCGTGCGCGTCAACAGAAAATGTTGCAGGTCGTCCAACTCCAACTGATCGGACACGATCGAGGCCTCTCTCGGAGGCATCGTTGGAACTGCCGCTTCTATTGTGATTCGTCGAGCAGGACTGAAAACGCCCGCCTCATGGTGAGGGCCTTCTTCACTTCGCGCGCCGACACGTACGGATATTCAGCGTACTCGAGAAAGCTCGGGTGGTGATGGTCACGAACGAACTTGATAAAAGCGGGCGGGTTCGTTTTCCAGTCGTCGGGAAAGCCCTCGAGCTTCGTGAAGATCGTCGTTATACCAGAGGCGCTGAACAGCGCGATCGCGTCTTCGGTGTACTTGTCGAAGTCGGTATCGAAGATGCCCTGGTACATGAAGTAGGTATCGCTGCCGATGTCGAAGAGCACCCAGCGGAGATAGTGGAGTTGCAGCGGCTCCAGTACATCGGGTGCACCAGCCACGGCGTCTTCGACCGTTTTTCCGTAAGCGCGAATCTCGTCCGCGGTTCCGGGTTTGATCTTGGCGATGATGGTGAAGCCGAAGTTCGCGGGAGTCTTGGGGAAAGTGGGGCCGTACCGGCCGCGGACTTCTTTCGCGTAGCCTCTTGGCGGGATGGCCATGGCGCTTGGGTGCGCCCCGTTGTTGGTCCCGTTGTGCTTCTCAGCCATTTCGACGATCTCCTCGATTCGGCAGCATTCGCATCGATGTCGGAAGGTCAGCGAATGCGCTGAAGGGCGCTAATGGCCTTTGGTCTACTCGAGTGAGCTGATCATTTGGACGGCGATACCTTGATGCAGAGGCGCACAAGCTCGCGATGAGAGCCGCTCGTCAAGTGTACCACGTGGTAGTATACTACAACGATGGCGGAGGGTCAGCCTTTTCACTTCATCCACACACCGCTATTTGATGAGTCTCGCCTATGCCAAGACGGAAGCAGACGAGATCAGCGAAGCAGGGCGCAAGAGATTGAAGTCTCTGCTTCAGGAACTTTGAGTCGCCAGAGTCGATCTCGGCGGCACAGCGTTCAGACTGGGGAGTTGTCCATGAAGAAGAAAAGCATCGAGGCGCGGCTGATTGCCTCCGCAGAACAGGCGCTCGCGGTCAAGCGTGGTGAGCTCAGGCCGACAGCGGCGTATGATCTCCCGCGTACTTCGCGCGACGCATCAGCCGAGAAAGCACCTTCATATACGAAAGAAGAGATCGCAGGCATTCGTTTGGCGCTCGGGCTGTCGCAAGCGTTGTTCGCCGAGGCATTGAACGTGAGCCTGGGCACCGTGCGCAGCTGGGAGCAGGGGTTTCGCTTTCCCGAAGGCGCTGCGTCGCGACTCCTGCAGGTTGCCGAGAAGACGCCTAACGCGCTGACGATCTACGTGGTAGATCGGGCGAAGGGTGATGCGACGAGCGATGGAGCAACCCGAAAGAATGCCCTCCGTGAAGCGTCGCGATCCGTGAGGCCAGCCGGACACCGGAAGCGCTCACGCGGAAGTTCGTCGCATCGAGGCAAGCGTCACTAGGAGATGGCGTCACCGTCGGAGAGTCGCAGCCTCCCGGTCGCTATCACTCTCTTGGTGGGCGCCTAACGGATCTTGTTCAAATATCGGCACGGAAGCTGGGAGCTGTGAGAGGTCAGAGAACTACCTGAGCTGGCAGCTTACTCCTGTCCACTTTAGCGGTGCAGGCATCTCGCCCACGACGGTGAGCCCAGAGGCGAGCCCCAAGCTCACAGCTCACAGAATCAAGAGAACTACCTGAGCTGCCAGAGCTAGCGGCGAGCCGCGAGCCGAACAGCTCAGCCGCAAGCGCGATGGATGCACGGTGCTGAGCTGATCTTGTGATCGCTCGCCGCCTCGCGCTGCGAGCTGAGGTAGTTCTCTCGAGTCTGTGAGCTCGGAGCTGCCTTCTTGCATCTCGGCTCACCATCGGGGTGAGATGCGTGAGCCGCCACAGCGAGTTGGCCTTGCCGGTCGCATCAGTCTGTGCAATGTTGTCGCGCACCCGCATGAGGGTCGAGGACACATGATCGATCGCCGGCAGTTCCTCCGATTTCTTGGCGCCATAGCCGTTGGCGTGGCAAGCGCGGGCTGCAAGCCCGGCGCCGAGTACGATGTCCAGTCGCTGGCGCGGCCCGACATTCTCTCCACGTTAGGCGTCGCCGAAGTGCGCAACATCGGCGAGCGGTATCGCGCCCTTCACCGCTCCGAAGCCGATACGAGCGCCATTCGAAACGCCTTCCTCGGCTCGCGCCCACTGGCGGCGCGCCTCGGCTTCACCAACCCGCCCATCGCTACGCTGGTGCAGGACGATTTTGCGCATGGCCGTACGGTAGTGCTCGATGGCTGGATTCTTTCCGTCACCGAGGCGCGCCAGTGCGCTCTCCTCGCGTCGCTCGCTGCCTAACGCCAATCCAGCATGCATACCGATGCCGAAGCGCTCGAGACGGGAAGCCTGATCGAAGGTGATCTGTGCATCGTCGGTGCTGGCGCGGCGGGAATCAGTATGGCGCTGGAGTGGATCGGTAGGGGCCAGCGCGTGCTGCTGCTCGAGGGTGGCGGCTTCGATTTCGACCCGAAGATGCAGGAGCTCTACCGCGGCGAGAACGTCGGCTTGCCCTACTTTCCGCTCCAGTCCGCGCGACTGCATCTTTTCGGCGGTACAACGGGCCACTGGGCCGGCTTCTGCTCCACGCTCGACGCACAGGACTTCGCCGTGCGCGACTGGGTCCCCCACAGTGGGTGGCCGATCGCGCGCGCCGAGCTCGACCCGTTCTACGCGCGCGCCCAACCCGTGCTCCAGCTCGGGCCTAACGAGTGGACCGCCGAGGGGTGGCGACGGCGGGATCCGTCGCTCGTGCCGTTCCCGCTGAACAGGAGCGTCGCGTGGACGAAGATGTGGCAGTTCAGCCCACCCGCGCGCTTCGGTGTCCTCTACCGACAGCGGATCGTCGACGCGCCGGACGTGCATCTGTACACCCACGCCAACGTTGTCGAGATCATCGCCAACGAGGGTGTCAGCGCGGTGCAGGAGCTCCGCGCCCGTACTCTCGGCGGCAAGGAGCACCGCGTCCGCGCGAAGGGGTATGTGCTCGCCTGCTCGACCATCCAGAATGCGCGCCTTCTCCTGGCTTCGAATGGTCAGGCGCGTGCCGGCTTGGGCAACGCCAACGATCTCGTGGGCCGCTTCTTCATGGAGCATCTGGAGATGCCCAGTGGCAATCTTTTCACGTTAGGCAAGACGCCGCCGAGTGTTCAGATGTACGACTTTGGATGGGGGCGGACGAAAGCCCGTGGCGAGCTCGCGCTGAGTGCGGACGTCCAGCGACGACGTCGTATCCTGAACGCGACGGTCTCACTCACGCCGTCGCCGCTCGCCCAGCCGGGACTCAGCACCTTCCAGTCGATTCCGCCGGAGCTCGTGGAGATGTTCCACACGGGCAAGCTCACCGAGGATGCCTTGAAAGGTCCGGCCCAGACCACGGTGCCGCGGACGTTCCAGTTGTTGACGCGTCAGGAGCAAGCACCCAATCCCGCATCGCGGGTGACATTGAGCGGCGAGCGCGACGCGTTAGGCATGCCGCGCGCTCGACTGGATTGGCAATTGACGGAGTTGGATCGCCGGTCGTTCCGCCCATTCTACGAGGAGCTGGGCACCGAGCTTGGTCGCAGCGGCGTTGGCCGCCTCCAGATGCGCGACTGGGTCATGCAGCCGCCACACGCGGTCTGGCCGCCCTCGTTAGGTGGCGGCTGGCACCACATGGGTACGACGCGCATGCATCCCGATCCCAAGCAGGGCGTGGTCGATGTGAATTGCCGTGTGCACGGGATCGCGAATCTGTATGTCTCCGGTGCGGCGGTGTTCCCGACGGCGGGTTGCGTGAATCCAACGTTGACACTTGTTGCGCTCACGTTGCGCCTGTCGGATCACCTGAAGGGCAGCGTCTCCTAGCGCCGCTCCGCGTGACCGGACGACCATTGTTCGGCCGATGCGTGATGTGCGGGTCGGCGCGTGCGCGCGCAACCGACTCCTGCAGCGGAATCACGCTGAAACTGCGTACATTTTGCTTTCTCGCCCCCGCGGTACAAGAAGCTGCGAACCACTCCAAGTTTAAGAAACCCCACTAGTCCTTCCTAGTCGACACATGACGTCCGATCTTCACGTCGCGCTTCGAGAAATCATCGGCTGGCCATGTGTTCGAGCGCAGAACCCTCACGGTTCGATTATCTCGCTCGACTTCGGCACGCTGGAACTGGCTAAGGACGCGGTTCCAAAGGAACTGCCCACGGGGCGTCGAAGCATCACGGTTTATTCGCCGTGGCGCGTTGAAGATGATGCGGCGATTCATTTTGATTGGAACGTCGATGGCGGTGCCACCGGGAGATTGCGGGAACTCATTCGAGTGTTCGAAGGTCTACAGGTGGTCTCGACGGCTGCGAAAGCACCCGCTTGGGACCTTCGAGTAGTCTTCTCGAATGGGCTATGCCTTGTTGTCTTCGGAGATTTCCATGACGAGCGTGACTTCTCGTGGGATTTAAACGGAACGGACGGGTTGATGCTCTCTGCGCGACCGATCGCGCGTCCGCTCTGATTGCTTGATCGGTTCAGTCTGAGCAGAGGCTCCACGGTCCTGGGGCGCCACCGATCAGGCGTTCAGCCGCTGACCATGCTCGGGATCGGTCGACGCAAGACCGTACCGAGCTTGGTGTGCGAGTGCGGCACTTGTCGATAATTCTTGCATCTTCCGACAAGTGATTTCCCATAGCTGTTCTCGTGGCGCCTAACGTCTTCTGTCGCTGCTAGCGCTTGCCGGGGTTTGCGCAGCACTCCGCGGCCAGGATGCACTGTCTAGGAAGCCGTGGGCCGATGTCACGGTTCCTGGCAGAGGACGCGATCGATCTGCTCAGAGAGCACACGTGGCCCGAAAATGTGCGCGAGCTCAAGGCGGTCATCGAGTGCGCGGCCGCGTTGGGAGAAAGCGAGGTTATCTCGCGATCCGAACTGCTGCACGCAGGAATGTTCGCCAACGCGCTTCCAAGTCGGCTCAACGACACCCGTCAAGGATTCCTCGCACGACGATTACTCGAGGTGCTCGATGAGACCTCGTGGAATGTCGGAGCGGCTGCCGAAATTCTCGGCGTACATCGCGCGACTATTTATCGCCGATTGGAGCGGATGGGTTGTCAATCGAAGCGTGGTGGGGTCGTGCCGCGAAACGCGGGCCTGTTCGCATTTATTGAAGTTCGGCACAACCGCCACCGGCGCTATTCGACCGTGAACTGCCGCAGCGTGGCTACGAAACGCATCTCTGCCTGACGAACACGAACGACGGATGGGGTAACAGAGTGTCCACAGAATCGGCGCAACTACAGATGCGTACGAATTGCGCAAAAATAACCGTGTGGAAGCGGTCTTAAGGCATAGCCGGCCGCCCATCTTCCTGAGAATTCGATGCTGTCAATAGACACAATCGTGAAGTAGATCCCGATATCGACAACGTCCATGGTTGCGGGTGCCGCAGCGTTTCCTAACACCATGATGCCGTGAGAATCTACCTGTACTCCAGGACGGTCCTGATCGTGAGAAGAGGCAGGGTAAGCTACCGCATGTGGTGCAAAGCGATCGGTTTCCAAGTTCGTCCAGCCGTACAGCAGCAATTCAGGACGACGAGCAGACTGACCGAAATGCGATGCCTGCCGAGTAAGAAAGAAGCGGTGAGCTGAATCGGTAGTGAATATCACCAGCTTACCACTGAAGTTTTTGGGAGGCGATTCAGCGGTAACCACGATGATCGAGTACTCTCCCTTCAAGGCGAGAATTTCCGCCGGAGCAATCGTTCTGGCCTCGCCGACCTGCTGACAGCTCCGCGCATTGAGAGGACGCGCAGCTGATCGCGACTCTGTTTCGATGCGTTTTGCGGAATCGGCGCGAAGGCTCTCTCTGTTACAAGCCAGTGTTGACACGCAGGCGGAAGTCGCGACGATCAGCCTGGCAGGTAGCGCTAGTCTAGCCATGGCATCCAAACGCCCTCCCCCCGTTATCAGGATATATCCAAAAAGATAGAATCACGCGAAATGATTGTGTGAAGACCACTTCTTCTCACAGTTGCGTCTCGATCGCTTGGTACCGCGAGCAGATCATTGCGGGCGCGCGGGTTGTCAGCTCCGTGGGAGAATCGCAATGCGCGCGAGTCCAGAGTATCCAAAGCAGAGAGCACCCCGGCTCATCCAATACTTCATAACGAGGCTCGCCCTCATGAACGAGATGCAGCCGACACTCCACTCTTCTCGCTGGATCGCTGTTGCAGAACGAACAGATTCGGCGCACCATAATTATGCACCGCTCCGTTCGATGGCGCGGTCGAGCCGAGCGCGCGTCTCACGCAAGTCCAGCGGCTTCTAAACTCTCGCCACGCTCGGCTACTGCTCTCGCGCCGAGCCGTCCGCACCACATTGCGACAGTTGGGCATGCAGGCGATGATGTCAGGGACGCCAATCAACGTGATGATAACCACTCGTGGCGACCAGTAGAGCTTAGCCTAATGAATTACTACCGTTTGCATGATAAGAATCAGGGGAACCCCGATCGTTGGTATCTGGGGTCCCCCGTGACTGAGGATGGTCAAAAGTTCGATGCGCAACTCTTCCTAGGCGCGCGGCCGATGAAGGATCTGGGCCTTTTGCGCTTGCCGATGGCTCGTACCGGTGCGGCTCAGGACTTCACGATGGGCCCCTTCAACATGCCTGTGTTGGCAACGCATTTCGTGAGTGAGCTCCAGCGCGCGGCGCCACGCGACTTCCAAGCATTCCCGGTGATAATCGAGGGAGAGAGGAAAGAATACAGTATCATCAATGTGCTACATCGAGTTCGCTGCGTGGACGAATCACGAACAACCGTTGTCCGTTGGCCCTTTGACCCTACGGTTCCACATTTGGACGGCGTATACCTAACGCTAAGCGATATTCATATCGATCCGGCGAAGGTAGGCTTGGCTCAGATGTTCCGGATCGATGGCTGGCCCGCAGCACTTATTGTGAGCGAAGCCGTGGGTGCAGTGCTTGCGGAGGCAACTGGGGTGGCGCTTGAGCCGGTGTGAGTCGTTAGGCAACAACGGCGGATGGCTATTCCACGAACCTCGGTACGGGTTTGCCTCGGCGGATCCTGATCTTGATCAGCGTATCGCGCTGATACACAAGGTTGGTAACGACTTCCGCGTGGAGTGCGCGCTCCGCGCCGGCCGCCGACGCGTCCTTCGCAATTTGTCCAAGGGTGTACTCGGTGTAGTACTTGTCCACACCGCGCGTAGTATCCCCGGACGTGCCCAGCAGGCGTTCGACTTCAGTGCGCCTCATCCCGAGTTTCAGGCCAAGACTGTTCGAAACGCGTAGTGAAGGCTGACGAAGGGAGGCACATCGTAAGTCAGGCTCCATGTTATCCTGGTCCCGAGTGATCACGGCCTGAACCACACGCCCGGTATCAGCATATCCCGCCTTGAGTAGGACATATGCGACGCCGCGGTCCGCGATGCGGTAGCATGCTACGAAGAGTTTTTCCCACGGGTCGTATCGCCTTAGCGCTGCCTTCGGCCCGAGTGCCTTCACCGCCGCGCCGATGCGCGTGGAATCGAGCCAGATCGTGACGCTATCGATCCGGACGCCAACGGGCGTGCTCTCGGAGACAGGTAGGGTGACGGGCAAGTCTCCAGTCGAACTCAGTGATTTCCCGGCGTCAACGACAGATGTCGCTGCACTCCTGGCAGCCGTGTCGCGAACGCTCTGCCGACCATTACCCTGCACACCACAGGCAAGCAGGGTGAGTACCGCGGTCATCACGAAAGCAGTAGCAGCTCCATGACAACGCATTTAGTGATTTCCTCCCTAAGGTTTGAAGCTACAGGGCTTAGACCTAAACGCCTTCCAGTTCGGCAGCTGAAAGTGCGGAGGATCGGGCCAGCTTAGGCCCCACTTTCAATCGTCTCCCTTCAACCCCATGAGGTTTTTCGTGATCGGATTTTCGGGATCGGGATCTATCTCGTGTCCGTTTGCCCTGAAGTCGACAGCGCAGCCGAAGTCGTGAGCGCTCTCTCGTTCAATAGCGCTTGTGACGATATGATCGGCCTTGAAGCCTTTCTTTTCTCATTCATAGCCATGAAGTGCGTCGATCAGGTCATCGAGCGTGCGGGCTATCACAAATAAGCTGCCTTGCTGGAAATCCGATTGTGTCGTTAGGCAGAACCGCGCAATGCTCCCGCCACGAGAATGGCAGCTAGGACCGACAGCAGTATGATGAAGACCGCACCAGGCGTCATCGCGCTGCGGCCGAGCAATCCGTGCGGCGCGGGAGTGGCGAAGAGTCCCACGCCGGGTTTTGCACCAGGGATGGAGCGCGTGAAGAATTTGCCGAGTTGAGGCTCTACGCCGGCCCGGAGGCGACGTAGGTGGGCGCGTTGACTCAGGATGACCACCAGTCCGATGACAACACTGATCGCGAAAGCTCGCGTCGGTATGCCGATGCCGATGGCGATCAGCACAGGGGCGATGACGGCACCCGTTAGGGCGCCAACGGAGACGTAGCCGCCGACGAGGACGACGACACCGACGACGGCCAGCGTTAGGCACGTTGGTATCGGAGCAACGATGGCGAGGATCGCCGCGGCCAGCACGAGGATGGCGGTTCTATTCAGCATGCGGCGCCTCATAGGTGATCTCGCTCTTGCGTGACATCCCTCGGGTCATGGACAGGAGACGACGGTGCGGCTGTCGCCGGGCCCTCGCAGCTCCTTTGCTTCGTGCACTTGGTCCACCAGGCTATACCAATGCGGCGGGCGCTGGACGGTTCGGACGTCGACACACGCCACGCCCGAGCTCTCGACGAACAACTTCGCCGTGAGGCTCGAGAGCATGTCTGGAGTCAACGAGATTCCAATCGTCTCGCGTACTACTTCCGCTTGACCGGCGGCGACACGCTGCACCCACTGCACGTAGACGCCGGATTCCGCACTCTGCGCGCCATGACTAACGGCGATCATTCGATAGTACCCTGACCCTCGCGCGTCGGACCATCCACCACCCCATTGCACCTTGTCCTCAGCGTGCGGACCGGTGCACGTCGCACGCGCTCGTCCGTGCCATCGCCACTGAAGGCAGTTCAGCGTATCCACGGCGGCCCCCTCACCACCGTAGTGCACGCCGACATACCCGACGTACGCGAGCTCGAGAGCCGAGTCCGCGGGGCCGGCGCAGACACCGTACCAGTTGAAGAACCTCTCAAACGCTGGGACGACCATAACCCAACGCTGAACACGCGTTGTCGGCGAAAAGCGAAAGACACCAGCCGAGTCGGTGAAGGTGCGAGCACTCGTGTGGGCGCACGAGCTGCGGCCTTGGTCGTTGGTGATGGCTACTCGCGCGCCAATCGCTGGCGCGCCGTCGTCGCGACGGATGATACCGACGAGTACCGGCGATCCTGACTCCTGGACGTTGAGTGGCAGGACGCAGGCCGTGAGAGCGAGCGTCAGGATCGGCCACACGGCACGTTCGCGTTTGTTCAAGAACGACCAGTCTCCAGTGGTCGGACCCATAAGGCAACGTACTTATAGCTCGTTTGATTCGCCCCATGAGGTTTCACCTCGAGGAACGAGCACCAGATGCCCCACGGCGCCTTCTCGGACGTTTCGCGACACGTGGCAAGAACGTTGCTGCGTGTTGATCCCGATCGTCGACCCGAGTGCCTGATTCCCGGATCAAGTCATGTCGATAGAGCACCGCGAGCCCGAGCCGCTCGGCCGTGTCGAGGTTGATAAGACGGCAAGTGGCTCGCTTACAACTGCGACCCAGATTGCGGTCGAAACTGCTCGGCGCGCTGCCGATCACGCCGTGATGGCGATCTTTGAGCTCGCCTTCTTGCTCGAGTCGTTGGACGACGTTATCAGCCGATACAACGCCGAGACGGAACGTCAACTCGGAGTCTGGCGGTTCTGACCCCGTCTGTAGAATTCCCGACCTGGCCATACCAACACTCTGAGCATTATATAGTCGGCTATCCCCCACGCCGAATAGCCGACGATGGCTTGCCGCGATTTTGCCGACGACGCCGGACGATACTGGGTCGTCTGGGACGTCTATCCCACGCTCGCTGAGCGTCGTCAGAAGGACGCAGGCGCACCCTTAGGGACGCGTGAGCGGCGACGGTTCCGCGAGCGTCGAGCGCACCCCCGGTCGAAGACGACGACGGGTTGGTTGGCGTTCGAGGCGGCAGACGGCGAACGCCGCCGACTCGTGCCAATTCCCGACATACCGGGGGGCTGGGCCAAGGCGACGCCTGATCAACTCCGAGCATGGTGTGCGATGGCCAATCCGTCGTCGCCCGCGCCTATCGCACCGCCCCAACCGCCGCCGGCGTGACACAGGCGGCGTGCGTTCGGCGGCGATGATCCAGCCCGTAGGCAACTGGCGAGTTTAACTGTAGTAGCGATCTCACGAGAGGGCAATCAAGGGCGGAGGACCATGGTGCGACGGCAAACACTCAAGAAGATGGGGGCTCGGTTGCGGCGGTGCTACCCAAGAGCATGCTGGACCGGTTTCACCTCGAGGCCGGCGACGAAGTGAGCGTGATCGAGACGAGCGATGGCTTCCTGATCACTCCTTACGATCCGGAGTTCGCTGCAGCAATGGCTACCTACGAGCGTGGCGCGAAGAGGTATCGCAATGCCATGAGGCAACTGGCCCGCTGATGCCTCGGCGCCGCGAACCGGGGTGGCTGACGCGGCGTGTACTCGAGGTGATTCACGACGCGCAGATTCGAGAGCACGGCGGAACAGCGGGCGTGCGCGATGAAGGCTTGCTCGAGTCGGCGCGAGCGCGTCCGCAACAGAAGTGGGCATACGCTGAGAAACCGGATCTCGCGACGCTCGCCGCCGCGTACATATTCGGCTTGGTCAAGAAGCATGGCTCTGTGGACGGCGACAAGCGCGTGGCGTTCATGGCCGCGTACGTGTTTCTCGGCATCAACGGTCATGAGCTGGAGCGGGAGACGCGGCGATGGACTGCGTGCTGTTTGCCATAGGTAACGTGGCCGGTCTCAGAAGGCCGACTGCGGTCTCTCTGGTTGCATCCCCTCGAACGACCAACATTCACCCGGGCTCATTCTCCGAGTGCTCGACGTACTCCGACGCCGGCGGCGTATATTGTGGTGCGGTTGGTCTTGGGTCACTTGCCGTCGCTACCTGGAATAGCTCCTCGTTATGCGGATGTCTAGACGCCAGTGGTACATTCTCTCGAGCGTTAGGCTCGGCGCTCTCGCAGCGCTTGTTTGGGCTGCTGGATCTTGGGTGGACCGGGCCACACTCTCCAGTTTTGAGAAAGGCATTCTCGACTTATTGGGAATTACAGTGAGTGTCTTCCTTGTGAATAATTGGGCGGTGCGCTACGAGACGTACTTGAAGGACGTTGATGGCACAGAGTCGGAGCAGTAGCGAAGATTCGTTGTTGCAGAGCTATTAGAAAGTCGAGAGTCAAGTCAGTCCTAGACTGACTTGACTTCCTTTTCGTGCAATTCGTCGTGAGTCCCGGAAGACGACTCGTCACGCTTCCGGTACGTCGGCTTCTTCACGTAAGCAACCGGGACGTTTCTTTGCCCAACGAAGGCGAGCTCCGGGTAGGTCGTTAGGCGCCGGACGAGCGCATCGACGCGCTCACCAAGATCTTCAAGCCGAAGAAGACGACATACGCCGAGATTGTCTTTAGCGACATCCCCGGCGAGCACGGCGCTGAAAGCAGGGCGGTGAACCAGGCGCTGGCGAACGCTCAGGCAAAACAGGAAGTGATTCAAACCCTGACGGCACTCAGAGATGCTGTGAAAAGCGGCTGGTCCCCTCGCTAGCTGACCGATTCTATCATGCGCATTTTCGAACTCAAGACAGATCCAAACAGATATTGCGATTTCGCCCTGTCCAAACCTGAAGCGGATGGGTGGATTAATACGGCCTTTGATGGGCGGCCGCTCGCCAACAACTGGACACCGGTCCAAATGCAGGTTGCTGATCAGGATGATAGCTGCGCCGAACTGGCGGACTATGCACTTCTTGGGACGGTGCCGGTATTTAGCGCCGCAGCCGTTGATGTGCTTCTCGATCTGCTAAGGCCGAATGGTGAATTACTTCCACTGCGCTATCCACGGAAGGAATACATGGCGTACAATGTCACGCGTGTGACTGATGCACTCGACGAGCAGCAGTCATCTGTGATACGGTTCACGACTGGCCGAGTCATGTCGATAACTAAGTACGTCTTTAATGAGGAAGCGCTCATTAATGCGCCGATCTTCAAGATCACGCAGCTACCACTGGCGTATGTGTTTGTGTCTGACGTCTTCGTGAAGCGAATTCAGGAGTCGAGTCTTACCGGATTCATTTTTCGCCCCACTTGGGTCACTTCGCGCTTTGCCTTTCCAGGCTGATGTGAGGTCGTCGAGGCAGTGCCGCCGCCGCTACTGTGCGACGTCGGCACTGCAGCTTTCGTCATTACAATTCTATCTCCGTTCTTCGGCGGACACGGTTCCGACTGGTAGCTGTTCTTCGCGGCGATCCGTCCATCCTTGCGCTGGGACTGGTGTGCTCCACCTCTCGCACCCGCCATCAGCCGACCAACCACAAGGCGCGACGAACTCCTTGCCGGCATGGCGACTGACGGAACGTCCCACAGACTTCGTTCGCTTATGCGTTGCCCCGCGCGGACTCGGAACGGCGTGCACTCCCGCGCCGCGCATCATTGCATGCATCGATGTTTTTTGAGGGTTCACATCTCCTCTTCCTGTCGTGTAAGCCCTCCTCAGTTTGCTCGACCGCGACGACCGCGGAGCGTATCTCGCCCACCCAGAGGAGGCCGCCGCATCCGCGTCCGTAGCTTGGCCTCTTGCATTCGTTGAAGCGCGTGCTCGGCGCTGGGTGCTCGGTCCGTCAATGGCGATCGAAAATGCGACAGATCATGGCGGATGAAAATGCGACAGTTGGGGGCGACCAGCCCTAACGGGTGTGCAGTTCCTCCTGTCGCTTGCTCTTCACACTTCGCCGGGATTCGAGCTCGGCGCTGACGACGGCCGCTGTTGATGAGGAGCCATGGAGCCGCCGTGCTAAGTCGGCATGCTGACGTAGCCGATAGCTGTTGCCGCGGATGTTGACGATGTGACAGTGATGCACAAGCCGGTCGACGAGGGCCGCGGCCATGACGTCATCGCCGAAGAGTACGTGCAAAGCCAACCTGCCCTTCAAGGCGTTCGCCTTCATAGGGTAGCTGTTTCCTGACCAAAGCGCCTAACGCCGCACAGCTCACCGTCGCCTGCATCAAGGTGGAGATTCTCCATTCCGTGGGCTTCGAGCTCAACGTGATGCTTGAAGGCTATGCGTTACGACACTGTGCGCAAACGACGGAGTGTCGCTCCGCTCCCACTCGGCCCGTGGGATGGTCGCCCGAACTTTGACAAGAATCCACGATGGGGTAGAGGAGTAACACCGACAGATAGAGCCGATCGCCACGACGAACTACGTAACCGAGCTGCAAGCCACGAATCGTGTGTGACGTAGACTGTGCCTTTGGCCGCGTTAATGGCGGCCGTTTGACGATACTGTCACACACGTCAGGGGAAGTCCCTGAGATTGAGTCATGTGAGCGCACCCCTCATTCACCACAGTGCGTAATTGCGTACTCGCCAGATCCGTCCGCAGTGACTGGAACTACAACCGTGCCGCAATGAAATGGTGACGGACAATTGCTTCGTCTACCGCCTGCCGGTGGATGACCTCTTGTTCGACCACTGCCGAGCCGAGCACATTATGGCCATGCCCGCAGCACGACGCCGTCTTCGAGTACTTCTATAATGAAGGTTGGTCTCGTTGGATTCGCCGGCTCCGGCAAGACGACGGTCTTCAACACGTTGACCTCGCTCCACGTCCCCACCGGTTTCGGTGGCGAAGTGCACCTTGGGGCCGTGAAGGTACCGGACGAGCGCATCGACGCGCTCACCAAGATCTTCAAGCCGAAGAAGACGACATACGCCGAGATCGTCTTTAGCGACATCCCCGGCGAGCACGGCGCTGAAAGCAGGGGACTCTCGCGCAAGGCGCTCGAGCGTATCCGTGAACAGGACGTCCTCTGCCTCGTGTTGCGTGCGTTCTCGAACCCCGCGGTGGAGCGGGCGCCCGATCCGGTCGCCGATCTTCAGGCCTTTCTCACGGAGTGTGTCCTCGCCGACCTCACCGCAGTGGAACGACGGCTCGACCGCGCAAGGAAGGAGAAGCTCGATCCGATGGAGGTTGCCGCATTCCAGAAAATGAAGGAGACGCTCGAGCAGGAGCTGCCGATTCGTTCGATATCATCCCAAACGCTCAATCGCGAGCTTTTAAAGGGATACGGCTTGCTCACCGACCGGCCCTTACTCGTTGCGCTCAATCAGAGCGAGCAGGAGGCCGCGAAGCCGATGCCGGCTGAGATCCAGCGCACGCTCGAGACGCAGCAGGCGGCGGGCATGGTCTTGTCGGCCAGCGTGGAAGCCGAGATAGCCGCGATGGACGCGACGGATCAGGCGGCGTTTCTCGCGGATCTCGGTATCAGCGAACCCGCACTGTCGCGCTTCATCCGGACGGCGTACGGACTGCTCGACCTCATGTCGTTTTTCACGGTTGGCGAGGACGAGGTTCGCGCGTGGCCGATTCGTCGAGGGACACACGCCCGACAGGCCGCCGGTCGCATTCATTCGGATCTCGAGCGCGGCTTCATTCGAGCGGAGGTGACACCGTACGCTCAGTTCATGAAGTATGGGTCGGAGCACGCGGTGCGCGACGCGGGGCACATGAAGCTCGAAGGCAAGGACTACGTGGTGGCGGACGGCGACATTCTGAGCATCCGATTCAATGTGTGAGCGAGCGGCGCTCACCTCGACGCAAAGGGTGCTCACGGAGGCCAGTGTGACAGTTCCGTCATTTCGAGATACTAAACTTCGAAATGGGCGTGTTAGTCGCGAAGTTGTGACCGTTGTGTCACACAGGTCGATTTTTGAATGGACCTCGCGGCGCGGGGCGCGCATCCCTGTTGCAGTGTGTCGATTGACATGTGCTGCACATGCACACATGCTGCCTGCATGGCCAAGACGATTCAGATCCGTCACGTGCCCGACGCCTTGCACCGCGCCCTGAGGACGCGTGCCGCGCGCGCGGGCATGACGCTCTCCGACTATGTCCGCACGGAGTTGGCTCGACTCGCGTCACAACTCGCGCCTGACGAGCTGCGGGAGCGATTGGCCGCGCTCGCACCCGTGGCCATCGACGAGCCGCCGGCGGTCGCCGTCCGGCGCGAACGCGACCGGCGGTGATCGTCCCGCGCCCGTCGCTCGTGACGTCGTGGAGTTGCTGTAGCGGCTGATCCTCGCCTACTGCCGCGTCTTCGCCCGCGGCGTCTTGTGCAGTTGGTGCTCCACATACGCACGGAGCACTTGGTTCATGTGTGACTGATATTGGCCGCCCGTCCCCTTGAACCATCCCAGCACATCCGGATCAACGCGCAGAGAAATCGCGACTTTCGTCTGCCGAGGCGCTCTCACTTCGGCTCGAGCGAACCAGTCCTCGTCGAGCACGGGAGCGACATCGGGATCGGCGGCGATTTGCGCGGCAATGTCCTCGTCCGGCATCTCGCGCAACCGCTTCCAATCAGTGTGGGAACCAGCCTTCACCGCATCGAGGCGGTACTCGAGGGTGTCGCGCGCCAAGACGTGACTTGGCGCCCTCTTTGCCGCCTTGGCCTTTGCTTTCTTACTTCGGGCGTGCGTGCCACTACGCTTTGCGCTCACGTTTATTGGCCCTCCGAGCCGAGATGATTCTTGTGAGGTCCGCGGCGCAGTGTGTACACGACCACTAACTCCACGTCGTTCACGAGGCCAATAGTCGATGACGCGGTCCTCGTCATAGTCCTCCCGCACGTCCAGCGCTTCCAACGTCCAGTCCTCAAAAACGCGGAGCGCATCCCCGAACGCGATGCCGCGCTCGCGGACGTTGCGTTCGTTCTTGGCTGCGCCCCATTCAAAACGCATTCAAGAATATACGCAATGTATATACAACATGCAAGCACGCGTCTTGGCGGGCGGATCTGGAAGCCTAATCAGCGCTTCGCGGCCTGCTTGATCTTGATGAGAATGACCGGACGACCCGCGCTATGATAGCGCTCTGTCGCCACCTCGCCGGCGATTACGTCGAGGCTCTCGATGACGCTCGGCTGGAACTGTTTTCCGTCCCGAAGTATTCGCGCCGAGTCCTCAGGGAATCGATATGTGGTGCCATCGATGATCATGAGATACGGAGCGGATACGTGCGGCCCACAATCGAAGCATCGTGGGCGCACCGATGCCTTTGACGTCGGAAGCCGCACGATCAGGCCATGCGTATCAGGCGCCAGCAATCGAGCCGAGTCCGGCGTCGTCAACCTGACTGCGTCTAGTGACATCGATCGCGACGCGTCGAGCGTAGCGACGCGATTGCCAACGCAGGCAGTTGTTAGGTAAAGTGTCAACAGTCCGGCGATGCGCATACTCTAACAACTTGGCGTCCGCCGGCGTGGTCACAGAAGGACTACCACGGATCGAAGTCCGCCTTACGCGTGCCGTGCGCCCGGCTGTAGGTACCACGCACATAGCGAATCTGAAATCGATGTCCGGCGAGGTGCAGCGCATGGACGCGGAGCAGCTCGATCTCCGACACGTCGTACTTGCCGAAATAACTCAAGCGCCGGCTAAGCGACGTCGCGTCGAGTGCGGCGATCCGCGCGCGGTAGCGATTGCGCGCCGCGGTGAATCGCGAGAGGAGTTCCGGCACCGTCCCATCGAGATAGGCACTGGGGTCGCGCGCGGTGCGATACAACCCGTCACGAGCCAACGCGTCGTGCGCCCACTCTTCGAACCACGCGAGATGCCCAAGCATCCAGCGCACCGGATTCGCGTCGGGGTGCGGACGCCAGTCTGCCTCGAGCTCCGTGATTCCGGAGAGGTTGCGCTGCAGCAATCCCCACATCGACTCGTCCATCGCGTCGAGCTGTTCGACTTCAGGTAACATCGGCTCCAGATCGTTTGGCGTTCGAGGGTTGGCGAATCAACGAGAAGTATAGAGTGGCAATGGTTTCTTCTCCTTACGCACCGACGAGGAACATCAGGACACACTTCGTCATTGCGTTCAGTCGAGGAAACGCCAATCGTGCAGCGCCACCACACAATCGAAACATCGGGAGGCATCTATGCGCGCTGTCAGCCGGCTCCTCACATTGCTCGTGCTCACGTGCCTTCTCGCGAGCGTCACGCGGAACGCATGGGGCCAGGAGCAGCAAGGCGCCTCGCGAACCAAGGCCGCGTGGCCAACCAAAGCGTGGACGCGCGCGACGCCTCGGGCGATGGGCGTCAACTCGGCGGTGCTCGACAGCATCGACGCGGACATCACGTCGGGGGCGTACGGCTACATCGATCGCGTGCTCGTGATCAGACATGGTCGCCTCATTTATGACCGGGCGTACCAGCACAACTACGACAGCCTCTATCGCGATTCAGTCCACGTTCATGGTCCGCTCAACGAACATGACTTCACGGGCCCGTACAACTATTACAACGCCTGGTGGCATCCGTATTACCGCCGCGGCGATCTGCATTCGCTCCAGTCGGTGACGAAGACGATCACGTCGATGATCATCGGCACGGCGGTGACACGAGGTGATTTCCCCAGTCTCGACACACCCGTGCTGTCGTTCTTCGATACCGCATCGGTCAGCAACATCGACGCACGGAAGCGCCGCATGACCGTGCGTCATCTGATGACGATGACCTCCGGCATCGATTGGAATGAATCGCTGCCGTACACCGATCCTAAGAACACCGCGGTCGGTCTCGAGGAGAGCGGCGACTGGGTGAAATACACGATCGATCGCCCCATGGCCGCCGAGCCAGGCAGCGCGTTCAACTACAACAGCGGAGCGACTGCGCTCCTCGCCTACGTTTTCTTCCGGGCAACGGGTGTGGACATCGAGGAGTACGCCGCGCGCCATCTCTTCGCGCCGTTAGGCATCGAGCGCTGGTACTGGAAGCGCAGTGCGACGGGGCTGGCCGATACCGAAGGAGGCTTGTATCTCGAGGCGCGCGATCTCGCGAAGCTGTGGTATCTGACCGTGAGGCAAGGTGAGTGGGACGGACGCCAAGTGCTGACTCGCGACTGGGTGCGCGCTTCGACGTCGCCGGCGATCGCGACGGGCCGCGGTCCAGGCGCGGCACCTTTCTATGGATTTGGGTTCTTCCTTCTGCCGTTCGGCCGCGACACCTCGCATTACTATCTGGGCGGCTCGGGATTCGGCGGACAGCTGCCCGTCGCTCTGCCGGATGAAGACATGATTGTCGTGTTCAACGGCTGGAATATTCTTCCCGGCCGTCCGGGGTTGCCGCTCCGCAAAGTCCTCGCGCGCCTGTCGGCGGCGGTCACTGGCCCGTGAAGCAGCGCAACGGCGCCTCGTTAGGCGCCGAGCTAGTTGATGATCGCCGCGCGGCGGCCTTGCGGCAATAACTGACGGTCGGGTTCGAGCGCCGGTTCGCCTCGCGGCAGGGCTCAAGGGGCGAGACTACGAATCCGGCAACGCCCGTCGAGACCGATGACCGTGCCGTACTGCCGCCTACTGTCGCGCGGCCTGGTCACGATGCGAGTCCATCCTCCGGTTTGCTCGAAGCGGAGAATCTGGGAGCGAAAAGCGTTCAGCTTGTTCACGGAATCCAACGCAACGCGCATTGCGCGAGCACTGTCGCAAGGCGGGCCGCGAAACATGGAATCGGCAGTCGCAGCGGCCACGCGCATTTCGGCGAGGAAATCGTACCCGGCGTCCTCGCAGCGCCTCGCCGCTTTCGGCGGCCCAAGGTAGTCTCCGATCACCAGATCTTCGGGATAGTCGACCGAAGCAACACCGGCACCCCACGAATGACCGGTGCCGGCAAAACCGGTCGTCGTCGGCGCGACCTGTACCTCGTGACCGGCGTCGGGCGATTGATAGAGTTGGAAAGTCACGGAGTCGCCGCGACCACGCTCCCAATGCAGCAGTCCCGCTGTCCCAGCGTACGTGCGGACGTCCATGCGCTTGGAATGCAAAACAAAGCAGCCATTCGCCGGGCCGCGCTCGACCTGCATCAGGTAGTGAAGCTCGAG
The DNA here is from genome assembly GCA_045804225.1 of Gemmatimonadaceae bacterium. Lineage (GTDB taxonomy): Bacteria > Gemmatimonadota > Gemmatimonadetes > Gemmatimonadales > Gemmatimonadaceae > AG2. The sequence continues at coordinate 4,069 of JBJMNO010000005.1, read as the reverse complement.
GCCTCTGCGCACGCTGTCAGGAAACGGCGACATGTCGAGTGGCACGCTGTCGAGCACGATCCAACCGCTCCGAATCGTGTTCTTCGGATAATGCGCATCGCACGTGACGCGGCAGAGACGTAACGCGTACGTTCCCGGGCGGACTGTCGGAGGCGCTTGCGCGATTGCCGCCTGGCTCCGCGTCAGCACACAGGCGAGTAACCTCGCGACCATCAACAACGATGGAATGCGCTGCAGTTGTCCTGGTGAAGTCATCCTACGCGAGGACTAGTCAGACGCGACGAAATCATAGATGGCGTAGAGAAGTGCGCCGATTGCTGCCGCCGCCGTAAACGACCACGCGAGCGGCCGCGACAGCAAGCCGAGCAGAACGCCGAGTGCTGACGTGAGCCCGGCGGCACCGGTACACGCAAGCGTCAATCGAAGCATCGGTGTGAATCGACCGAATTGCCTCCAGTTGCGCGTGAGGTAGAGATCCAAGCCGGCGACCGATCCAACGAGCGTCGCAGCCACGAGGAACCACGGAACACTCACTCCGACGTCCCCCAGAGTAGCGATGACCAGACCCAAGCCGATGGTGAAACCCGCGAGCGCGCCTCGCATCATGTACGTGCGCTCGCTGGCGATGGGCTCCGGGTCCGATCGCTTCGACGCCTTAGACATCGTCCGTTGAGGATCGTTCATGCGGTCGCCACGTCGTGGAACTGCATCACACGTCGGCTCAATGAACATTTCATCATGCCCGCTGCCAATATGCGCGCCTGAACGAAGACTCGCGAGTCACCCCCTTGTCAGGGCTGTGCATGTATGGAGTCTGCGAGTCTATGAACCCGCGCCCATGACTGCTTGGGCGGAATCCACTTGGTCTGGCTATCGGTGCCGTGGCAAGCACGCGGCGACGAACAGATCGAGGGCAGGCGGGCCGCGCCCGGGTTCGAGGGCGAAGCGGAGCGAGCAATCTTGCAGAGGTAGCTTCTGGAAGCTACATTGCCACGCATGCGAACCGTCGGATTGAAGGTGCTCAAGAATCGGCTGAGTGAGTACATCCGTCTCGTGACTGGAGGGGAGACCGTTCTCGTGACGGATCGCGATCGGGTCGTTGCCGAGCTGCGTCCCCCGGAAGGCCGCGGTCCCCTCACCTCGGATGCCCTGCTGGCCGAGGCCATGCGGCGCGGCTGGCTCTCCGCACCGCTCATTGTTGGGGAGGGCGTCCCGCCGCGCGTGCCGCTCGCCCCACTGGCGACATTGCTGCGCGAGCTGGATGCGGACCGCGAGGAGCGGTGATTTATCTCGACACCTCGGTGGCACTGGCGCATCTCCTGGCCGAGGACCGCTCGCCGCCGCCCGGCCTCTGGCGCGAAATGCTCGTGAGCAGCCGGCTCGTTGAATACGAGCTGTGGAACCGGCTGCACGCGCGGGGGTTGGCGGCGTCGCACGGCGAAGCCGCGCGCGAGTTGCTACAGCGGCTCGCGTTCCTCGAGCTCGCGCCGCCGGTGCTGGCGCGTGCCCTGGAGCCGTTTCCCTTACCCGTGCGGCCGCTCGACGCCCTGCACCTCGCGTCGATCGAGTTCTTGCGCTCGCAGCGACAGGAGGTCTCGCTGGCGAGCTATGATGCCCGGATGGTGTCGGTGGCGCGACGGATGAAGATCACGCTCCATACGTTGTAAGGAGGCGACACATTCGTGGCAAAACGAGGAATGCTGGACAGGTTTCACTTCGAGTCCGGCGACGAGGTGAGCGTGATCGAGATGAGCGATGGCCTCCTGATCACTCCGCCATCGCCGCTCTCAAATACCGATGATCTGGGCCCTACCTAACGCGAACTGTCTTCCGTCACCGGTCGCATATGCTTCGGCGACTTCACGCTCACCATTGCGAAGAAAGATGTCCATCACCAGCTCGTCGGAGACTGTCTCGTACTCTTCACACAGCGCCTGCCACTCGGGCGGCCCTTCGTTCACATGCCAGAACTCGTCTTCCGTGAGTCCGTGTTCCCGTTCGATGCGCCTGATCTGAGTATTGAGTTCGGAGAGCACCGGATGCGTGCTGCTCAAATGCTGCATCGCAAACTCACCGAGCCTGTAGATGAGAAAGTGCGCAACCGATGGGCTGAGGTCGCCCCGGTCCCGAGCGCGTCCTAGCTCGGAGATCCAGCGGTCAGGCTCCCCAGTCTCCTGGACGATAAAAAGGACATGGTCCACAAGTATGTGCGCGGAATCGGTGCCCACTTCGCTAGCGAGGAAATTTACAAAATCACTGGGCTCGAGCGGCGGCGTTGGCGACCAAAGGAGAGCCGTTGCGACCTGACGCGCACGCCGCTCTAAGAACGACTCAACGTCTACGCCTTGCCTCTCGAGGTCGATCTGCGGATCGCGCTTCTTCGACTGAGTCATGGTGAGTCTCCTCGTTGTGCGGAAGCTGCCCATGTCGGACATGTTGATCTCCAGCGGCCGATTCTTTCCGATGTATTACTCGCGTATGGCATCTATTACCGCCTGGGCTTCGCCGGTGTGGCGCGTTGCCCGTCATGCGTCACTGAGGTCTTCGTTAACAAATCGTCATACCTGTGGAAGGACACGTCAAAATCGACGATCGACAACGTGGCCCTCTCCGGCTTCCCAGTCTCTAATTGCTTGCGGTCGAAGTAGCCCGCCACCGTCTGCGCTCTCACCTCGCGAACCAGGAACACGTTGTAGTGCTCTTTGCGCACGCGCACGAAGGTGACGCTCACGACATTGATGCCCGCGTCTCGAGCAAACGATGTCCACACGTAGTCGGCGACGTACCGGGATGCCTTTTCAACGATCGGAAGCGTTTCCTTCGGGATCTCCCTCGACGGCACGACGGCATGCCAGAAGGCGGGATTCCAGAACACGATGTTGATCTCATCGCGTTGCCTGAACTCGATCTGGAATGGCCGCTCGCCGTAGTCTTTGGCGATGCCGTCGAGGAGCGCAGGGCCGCGCGACGCGAGCTCGCTTGGCCACTTCTTGAAGGTTGAATCCTGTGCAAAGGCGCGTTGCGACGTCACTCCTCCGCAAACGAGAGCAGTGAGCAGCGTCAGCGCGGCGACTCGCGATCGGGCTCGCATTGCGCAAGCCACGCTTCGTCCTCCCATCAACGACATCGTGCTCATGGTCTCCTCCCACCGCTAGCTCCAATCGGTACGTCGGTCGGCTCGATCTGCAAACCCGGACCAACGCGCACGCCTTCGCCGGCGTGCAATGTCACCACCTTGCTGCTGCCATAAAGGGTTCGTGCCCGGACTTCGGCGCGGCCTTCGTGCACTTTCACATATGCGTACGACACCGCTCCAAAGGCCTGGATCGTGAAACGTCCTTCGGATGCTGTGACCTCGACACCCGGTCCATCCACCTTGAGTGGCCCGCGCGGACCCGAAGCAACCGTGAACGTACCTTCACCATCGATATTCAGCGTACGCTCAACAGAGCTGGAGAAATGGCGCGGGTAGCTCACATGTGCCCCGGGTGCGAGCGTCATGCGGGTCTCGTCAGGCAGTGTCTCCGAGCGGCGCTCGTTCTCCGGCGCGTCGGCGTGCAGGTATGTGCTCGGTACTGGGAACCATCGCGGCGGGTTGATCCGCAATTCCAGCCATCCAAGGATCGATCCAAAGAGGAGCACGAAGAGCGTCGGACGAAGGTACTCCCACGTCGCGCTGCTCTTCTGCCGCAATCTGGTGAGCCTCCGCTGACGCAGCGCGACCCGCTTCCTGAACTCCTCCACCGCGCGTTCTGCAACGACAGGATCGGGTTTGCCGTCGAGCAGGTAGGGAACGTTCCAGATGGTGATCAGCGGCTCGGCGAGGAGACGGAACTTCGCGTCGGTGCGTAGACGCTCCTCGACCAGCTCGCGGTCCGCCATGGAGAGCTCGTTCGCGAGATAGCGAGTGATCAGCCCATAGTCGGCGGTGTCGGGCTCATTCAACTCCGCACGCAGGACCGCCTCATCGTCGGCGTCATATGTCTCCCGCGAGAGCACGCGTCGTATTTCGGATCGAGTCATCTCGTGTCCTCCTTTCGCTCGCGTCGATCGTTGACTGTGTCGTCAT
>JBJMNO010000004.1:0-40254 GCA_045804225.1 Gemmatimonadaceae bacterium | reverse complement strand
GCGGGTGGCGGGTGGCGGGTGGCGGGTGGCGGGTGGCGGGTGGCGGGAAAGTACCACGCATCACGCATCACGCATCACGCCTCAGCGAGCGAGCATCGACGCCACCGCGCTGGCTGGCGCTTGGTCGCCGAGGATCTCAACGGCCCGCTTACTCTTGCCGAGGAACTTCTCGCGGTGAACGACGGAGCCGTTCCTCATCCCGAACTGCCCACGCGTGATGACGTCGCGGAGCTCGAGCGTATCGGGGGCGACGATGAGCAGATCGGCATCACAGCCAGCGGCGATCCTCCCCTTCCCCTTCAGCTTGAGCACGTTCGCCGGATTGGTCGTGACGAGCGGCAGCACGAGATCGAGCGAGAACCCGTGCGTCGTGGCGAGACCTCGGATCTGTTCGGCGAAGATGTCGGGCGTGCTCGAATCCGCGTCCGACGAAACGGTCAGCCGCTCCAACGGCCCGCCATTCTCGAGATAGAACCGGAACCACTTCGCCAAGTCTTCGTTCACGACGTCGAAGTCCACGGCAGCGCCGGCATTCGCGAGATCGATCGCCTCGCGCAGGAGTCGCTCGTTGCGCTGCACGTGCGTCGGGTAGAGCCACTCCGGTTTGACGTGAAATTCCTCGATCAGCTCCTGGAGCGGCTGGAGTCGTTTCTCCTCTTCTCCAACATGGAAATGCGTGAGGCCGGCTTTCCCCGACAGCAGCCCGCCGACGTGCGTATCGCGAACCAGCTTCGCGAGCTCCTGTGACGATTGATTGAGACTTCGCTCATCAGAGATCGCGACCTCGCCCGCGCCGATCACTTCGTCCACGAAGAGCATGTCCTCGCGGATCGTCCCCATCACCGTGGTCGGCGGGACGTTGTAGCCGCCCGACCACATCCACGCGGAGAGACCTTCCTCGCGGAGCGTCTTCACGCGCGCGAGGAGCCCCGCGATCGTCTTCATCGTCGTGTCGACACCAAGCGTGCCGACCACGCTCGTGATGCCGGCGCGGAGGATCTCCCGCGGGAAGAGCATCGGCGTCTGCAGCGCCAGGCTCCCTTCCCCGCTGCCGCCTAACAAGTGCTCGTGCGGGTCGATGAATCCAGGGAGCGCCAAGCACCCATCGGCATTCACGACTTCGACTTCGACGCCGACCCGCTCGAGCGCCGCGCGATCCACGGACCCGACCTTCTGGATCTTCTCATCGACAATGAGAATGGACCGCTTGCCCAACGGCTCGGGATCGTAGACCTCGGCGTCTTCAATCAGGACAAACATGGGTCAGCCGGACGTCTCGACGCCGAGCTCGGCGTCCACCTCTTTCGCGGGGCGAGATTTCGGTGTTCGCGTCTTGATCGCGAATCGATCACCCTGCGTGAGCACGTGAACGGTCACGTTGTAGAGGGACATCGTGCGGTCGCGGTCCTCTTCGGCGATGTTCGAATCGGTTACCGACGAGCCATCGACGACATACACGGCCCCCTCCCCCAAGACACGAAAGTCGGAGTTTGGCGAAAGGGCGATGGCGGTGTTTTCGTCGAGTCCGATGCCGAGCACGCGCGGATTCTGCGCCACGACCGCGAACAAGCGGCCAATGCGTCCGCGCTCGGCAAAGTGTTGGTCGATGACCATGTCTTTAGCAAACCCGAAACCCGGTGCCAACTGCAGATCTGGTCCGATGCGATGCGAGCCGTTCCGCCCACCGCCAACGAGCATGGTTTCGCTCATCACGGAGGCCCCCGCAGAGGTGCCGGCGATCATTCCGCCGTTCGAGAAGATCTCCAGGAGTCGCGAGTACACGGGAGTGTCGCCGAGCAGGCTGGTGATGCGCAGCTGATCACCGCCGGTGAGGAAGACAGCGGTTGCGTCCTCGAGCACGCGGAGACTCTTCGGCGACTCCGCCTCTTCGCGCGACTCGATGGAGAGCTTCCGTACGTGTCGTACGCCAAGCCCACGAAAGACTCTCTGGTACTGGCGCCACATGCTTTCCGGCTCTTCGCTCGCGAGCGCGGAGACGACCAGCGATCCACCGCGCACGTGCTGTGCGAGATAGCGCAGGATCAACTTCGCATCTTCCTTGTCTTCGTGACCTCCGATGATCAGGAGCTGGCCCTTGGGCCGCAAATCCGGATCCGACGGTCGCAGGGGAGCCTGGCGAAAGCGCTCGGCTTGTCGCTCGAGGCGTCGAGCGCCGTCGCGGCTCGATGGTGCCCGCTTCCTCGTCGAGTGATGCTTTCCGTTCGTGCCAGCCACAGTTCGCTCTCACTTGTCGGTCATGAGGACTACCGCAGGCACCCGAGTTCTATTGTGACCCAAGGAATGCCCGCGCGACTCCTTCTCAATTATCCCTGCGCATACCGGTGCCGCGGGAGTTGCGGGTGGGCGGCATAGCCGTGGTCTGGGCTACCTCCACACTACCGCAATCGATCCGACGACCGAATTGAGAATTGGCGGTGCCCCGCTGCACCCGTTCATCTCCCGCTCTCTGCCCGTCTTCACGGACGGCCTCGCGCTTCTCGCCCATCGGTACAGCTCCTCGGAATTCAGCTTCGCTGGGCGACGTGGTGTAAGCATGAAGTGTGCGCGTCCGGAGTGGGAACTGGCGACTTATACGCTTCCCCGGGGTGAAAGGAGCCGCTTCCCACCGTACGGTATCGTATCTTGCACAGTGGCTTCGGCGGGGCGGTTAGGTGGAATGCGCGTCGGCGGGAGCGGGGCCGAGGTCGTCGTAGTGCTCACGGTCACAATATTCTTGGTCGCCTAACGGCGTGATCTGGTAGTACTCTTGGATACAGAGCGATACCAGATCCGCGACAAGCTCGTCGCGGTCTGGTCCCCGCGCCACGCGTTGCACCGCCGGAAGGGCGTTGACCCCCGCCTTGAATGCAACAAGGAGCCACTCCGGACGCCAATCTGTGCGTCGTGCATCGATGCAAATGCGCCTGATAGCGTGTCTCAGCGCCGCTGACGATCGAGGAGGGCGCCGTCCGGCTTCTTTCTCGAGAGCGGCCTGTAGTACCGCGAGCCCCTCGGCGCTGAGGCGAGGCCGGGCGCGGAGTGTGTCGACAGCGGTCTCGGAGCGAGTCGATTCCATTACCTGGCGCTCCGAGCGAAAGAGACTGAATGAGAGTGTTTCATCATTTCGCCTATTCTAGCGTGTCTCTAGATACGACACAATCCTGTGTTTAGCATACTATCAACTCATCTGCGTACCATGGCGTACACACTAGAGGGCTTCTGTACCGTTTCGTACTACGGTTCTGTACCATTCAGTACATATTTCGAGAGCAGCTTGAACAACGCTGGCTTCCCTAGTTCAACGATGGCGTCGCGACCCACTCTTAGTGGTTGTTGGCCTGGCGCTTTCGTGGCCGGCCTGGCATGGTGTTGAGAGGGGTCGAGCGCAAACCGACCGTCTGCCGCAATGCGAATGGATTTGAGTGACTGACGAGATTCCGCCGCTGGAGGGCTTGCCGAGGGGGCCCTGCGTGGACGCGATCGCAGGGCAGCGCGTGCTGTACGCGGAGGACCATCCCGAAATGCAGCGGGCAGTCGGGAGACTCTTGAAAGCGGCTGGAGCGTCGGTGACTGTCGCAAGCGACGGTCTGGAGGCGACGAACAAGGCATTGTCCGAGACCTTCGACCTGATCTTGATGGACCTGCGCATGCCGCGCCAGAACGGGTTCGAAGCTGCTCGCGCATTGCGTGCCGCGGATTGTCGTTTGCCACTCATTGCGGTCACGGCAGACGCAACCCCAGTGGTTCGCACGAATGCGCTCGCGGCCGGCTTCGACGCGGTCCTTTCCAAGCCTTTCGAGCTCAGTGAGCTAATCGCCGCCATTCAGCTCGTGCGCGAACAACGGGCAGCGCAGCAACGAGAGTCTCGCTCACGATGAGAGCGCGTATGGTTCGCCCCTGTGCTTTGCTGACGGCCGCCCTCTTCAGCATCGCGTCGCTTGCGCAGGCGCAGCCCGCGCCGAAGCGTGTGCTTGTGCTCTACGGCTACGACCCGAACGCACCGGGGGTCATTGCGTTCACCAATGCATTACGCGCGACGATACAATCAGAGTCGTCCCCGCGCGTGACTTTCTACGATGAGCTTCTAGACCTCGGGCGGTTCCCAGAGAATGCTCGCCGCGAAGAGCTCGTCCGCTACATCGTCCGGAAGTATCGCGGATTCCATTTCGACGCGATCCTCGCGGCCGGAACGGTGGCTCTAAAATTCGCTATCGAGCGGATGGCCACGGATTTCCCGGGGGCCCCTGTGGTGTACGGATTGGCGTTCGAGCAGCTGGTCGACTTCTCCGCCCTGCCGAAGAACGTGACGGGAGTACACCATCTCATGCCCTTCGCGGCAACGCTCCGGCTGGCTCGCGCCCTTCAGCCCGATGCCGAGAGGGTCGTCCTCATCGGAGGGACCACTCCCGGTGACTCCGTCCTGCTTGCAAACGGCGTACGGGATTTGACTCCGCTTGTCGGTGGCATGCAGTTGGTCGTGTGGCGGGACTGGACGTACGAATCTCTGCCGCAGCGCATGCGCACGCTGCCATCGCGTACGATCACGATCCTGTCGGGCTTTTCGCGAGACACGAGCGGACAACATTTCAATTCGGGCGACCTGATCTCCAGCGTCACTCGATGGGCATCGGGTCCCGTGTACGGGATCGTTCGCAACTGGGTCGGCGACGGCATCGTGGGCGGGGCCGTTATGGATTTCGGAGATGATGGCGTCCGAACGGGGCAGCTTCTCTTGCGCGTACTCGATCGTGCATCCGGCGAGCTGGCACTGCCTCCGACGGTTGCCGTTCGCCCGGTGCAAGTCCTCGACTGGCGCGCACTGGAGCGCTGGGGAATCGCCGAACGCCGGATTCCGGCCGATACGAAAATTCTCTTTCGCACACCCACGCTTTGGCAGCGCTTCCGGATCCTGTTGCTTGCGGCTGCCGCGCTCATCGCCGCGCAGTCCGCGTTGATCGCATTGCTGCTCATGGAGCGCCGAAAGCGACTGCGGGCGTTACGCATGGTGGACGAGAGTAGAGATCAGCTCGCACACATCGGGCGCGTGGCCACGCTGGGCGAGCTGACGGCGGCGATCTCACACGAGCTGCGTCAACCGCTCGCCGCGATTCGTGCGAACGCCGAAGCAGGCCGAATGCTACTGGACCGAACGCCGTCCGACCTGAGCGAAGCGCGCGAGGCATTCACGGAGATCGCGAGCGACGACATCCGTGCCGTGGAAGTTCTCGATCGTATTCGCTCGCTCGTGAGAAAGGACGATCCGGTCGCGGTGTCTGTGGATCTCAACCAAGTATGCGAGCGCGCTGCGGAAGTACTGATGTACGACGCGCTGCAGCGCGGCGTTCAGCTTTCCCTTTCGCTCGAATCAAATCTTCCGCCGGTCATCGGTGACTCCGTCCAACTGCAGCAGGTGGTGCTGAACCTCGTGCTCAATGCGATGGAAGCGGCGCAGGCGTCGCCCCGCAATCGCGATGTCGTGTTGGGAACGTCCGCGGTGAAGAGTGGCGAAGAGGTCGAGATCTTCGTGCGAGACACTGGGCCAGGCTTATCGTCCGAGGCGCAGGTGCGTGCGTTCGAGCCATTCTTCTCCACGAAAAAGCAGGGGCTCGGGATGGGTCTCGCCATCGTGCAATCGATCGTGGAACGGCATCGCGGGACGGTACACGCCGAGAACGAACACGAAGGAGGCGCAATCTTTCGTGTGCGGCTCCCGATCGAAGCGCGAGATGTTCTTCGCGGCAATCGGTGAAATGCGCTCAGCGAGGCGCGAAGTACGCCGTGACACACCAGGGGATCACCTGCCGTGTGAGGGCATGGCGAACTCCGCGGGATACCAGGCCTTTCGTCTCGACGAGCTCCGTGAGTGCCACGATGACGTCGCTCGATGTTCGTCCTCGATCACGCTCGGCGCGAACGTAAGTACACACGCAATCGTGTACGGATTCTTCGTCGAACGGCCTCGCGACCAACGCGCTCGCGATGACCGATCGATAGTCTGTCGGGTGAAACAGCATCAGAGGGCCGACCCAGCGCCATGTGTCCAGGTGAGGGGCTGCCAGCGACCATCGCTCCGTCTCGAGAGGTTGCCGGTGAGCCGCTCCCGCCAGTCCACAAAGGCGCTCTCGACTGGGGCCTCGGTGGTCACCTTCGGAAAGGGCGCGGGCTCGTCCGCAACGGCTCGGGAGCTGGCCAGGGGGCCGTGGGCCGGCCAGCGCGCCACATCATTTTCATTGCTCATCGTCGAACGGAACCTCGGGTAGAAGAGCCGGGCACGACAGGCCCAGATCGCTGTTGACCACGTGGTCAATACATGCTACCTTACATTGACCGATTGGTCAATACACGGCGTGCCGTCCCCGCTGTGCACCTCCTTCCAAGGCACTTCGCATGACCACCAAGCAAACGACCGCCGTGAAAGTCGCGCCGCTCGCCGATCGCGTCGTTCTCAGGGCGCTGGACGACGCGGAACAGATGCGCGGCGGTCTGTATATCCCGGACACCGCGAAGGAAAAGCCCCAGCAGGGAGAGATCCTTGCCGTCGGGCCTGGTCGGTTCGAGAAGGACAAGCGCGTCCCGATGGACGTGAAGGTCGGTGACCGAGTGCTCTACGGGAAATACAGCGGCACCGAAGTCACCATCGATGGTGAGCAACTGCTCATCCTGCGAGAGACGGACGTGCTTGCGGTAATCAGCTAACACACCTGGTGCTGGGTGCTCGGTGCTAGGTGTTCGATAGCACCACGCGTCACGCGCCACGTACCACGCTCAACGAACATCCTCTCCACTACGGAATCCACTCCATGTCAGCAAAGAATCTGCAATTCAATACGGACGCGCGTTCCGCGCTCAAGCGCGGCGTCGATCAGTTGGCCGACGTGGTGAAGGTCACCCTCGGCCCCAAAGGCCGGAACGTGGTCATCGACAAGAAATTCGGCGCGCCGACGGTCACCAAGGACGGCGTCACGGTAGCGAAGGAAATCGAGCTCACCAATCCGCTCGAGAACATGGGCGCGCAGATGGTGAAGGAAGTCGCGACCAAGACGAGTGACAACGCCGGGGACGGCACTACCACCGCCACCGTCCTTGCGCAGGCGATCTTCCGCGAAGGCCTCAAGAACGTCACCGCCGGCGCCAATCCGATGGCGCTCAAGCGCGGCATCGACCGCGCGGTTGCTACGGTGGTAGAAGAGCTGAAGAAGATCAGCGTCCCAACGAGCGGTAAGAAAGAGATCGCTCAAGTCGGCTCCATCTCCGCCAACAACGATGCGGAAATTGGAAACTTGATCGCTGAAGCGATGGAGAAGGTCGGCAAGGATGGCGTCATCACGGTAGAGGAGGCCAAGGGTCTCGAGACCACCATGGAGACCGTAGACGGCATGCAGTTCGACCGCGGCTACGTGTCCCCGTACTTCGTCACGGATCCGGCACGAATGGAAGCAGTACTCGAGGAACCCCTCATTCTCGTTTACGACAAGAAGATCTCATCGATGAAGGATTTGCTGCCCGTGCTGGAAAAGGTGGCGCAGCAGGGCCGTCCGTTGCTCATCATCGCCGAGGACGTCGAGGGCGAAGCACTCGCCACGCTCGTCGTCAACAAGCTCCGTGGCACGCTCCGCGTGTGCGCGGTGAAGGCGCCGGGCTTCGGTGATCGCCGCAAAGCGATGCTGCAGGACATCGCCATCGTCAGCGGCGGAAAGGTTATCAGTGAAGACATCGGTTTGAAGCTCGAGAACGCGAGCGTCGCGGACTTGGGCCGCTTCAAGCGCATCGTCGTCGACAAGGACAACACTACTCTGGTGGACGGTGCGGGCTCGGACGAGGAAATTCAGGGACGCATCAAGGAGCTGAAGGCCGAGATCGAGAAGAGCACTTCTGATTACGATAAAGAGAAGCTTCAGGAGCGTCTCGCGAAGCTCGCCGGTGGAGTCGCCATCATCAATGTCGGCGCGGCAACCGAGAGCGAGATGAAGGAGAAAAAGGCGCGCGTCGAGGATGCGTTGCACGCCACGCGTGCCGCCGTCGAGGAAGGCATCGTGACAGGTGGTGGTGTCGCCTTCATTCGCGCGCAGCGGGCACTCAAGACGCTCAAGCTGCAGGACGCCGAAGAGCAGATCGGTGCCGACATCATACGTCGCGCGATCGAGGAGCCCATTCGCATGATCGTGCAGAACGCCGGCGGCGAACCGTCGATCGTGGTCGAGAAGGTGCGCGCATCGAAGGATGATGCGTTCGGGTACAACGCACTCACCGATACCTTCGAGAATCTCATTCAGGCGGGCGTCATCGATCCAACGAAGGTCACGCGCATGGCGCTGCAGAACGCGGCCTCCATCGCCGGACTTCTCTTGACGACGGAATGCACGATCGTCGAGCAACGTGAAGAAAAGAACGGCGCGTCGGCGGCCGGTCACGGTGGTGGCATGGACGGAATGTACTAGGCTGGAGCCCCTCGGAATTACGAGAACTCTAATGCCAGGCCACAAGGCTCCCGAGGAACATCGCCGCAAAGAGATTCTCCGCGCCGCGTACGAAGTGGCGGCGCGGCTAGGCGTGGAGGCCATCACCGTCCGCGCCGTCGCCGAGCGCGCCGCGGTGAGTCACGGAACGGTGCTCTTCCATTTCAACAAGCGCGACAAACTGATCGACTCTCTGCTCGACACCGTGCTCGACGCGACGACGGTGCTCCGCGTTTCCGCGGACATCGAGCGCCTAACGCGGCCCGCGGAGCAGTTGCGCGCGCTTTTGTGGGCCGAGATGGAGCGTCTATCCGACGACCCGCGTCATTTTCGCCTCTTTCTCGAGTATTGGGCGCTTGGCGTGCGCAGTACTGCTATTCGGCGGAAGGTGAGCGCGGCGATCGAGCGCTACCGCTCTGCATTTCGCGCCATCGCGGAGTCCCTCGTCGGTCCCGATGGTGTCGCCGCCGTGGCCGTGAGCTTCATCCATGGCTGCGCCCTTCAGGCCGTGATCGACCCGAAAACGTTCAGCGTGCAGCAACACTTCGACACGGCGGCAAGAATGCTGAACGGGCTGAGCGTAGAGGGTTGAGGGTAGAGGGTTCTGGGTGTGGGTTGTGGGTAGAGCGAGAAGCGGATCCTTCGTCGCTACGCTCCTCAGGATGACAGGTTGGGTGTCATCGTGAGCGAAGCGAAGGATCCGCTGTTCGCACCACGCGCCACGCACCACGCCTCTTCTTTAAGGAATGCCGAACAATGAACACCATCGTGTGGTTCATCGCGTTACTACTGTTGGGTCTCGCAATGGGAAAGCTCACCGGCGCTGGGCTGGCCTTCACGCGTGGGCGAACGGTCAACGATCTCACGGCGGGAGCACTCGGCGCCGTCGCTACTGCCGTCCCGCTGCGTGTGTTGGGGATTACGGGGTACAGTGGAACGCTTCCCACCCTGCTCATCGGCGTCGGTGCGGCGATGCTCGCCACGTGGGTGACGAGGATCGTCACCTGGCCGCCGGAGCCGGTGCTGCGGCCAGAGACCGTATCGTCGAACGTCAGCGATGCGAGGCAAGGGCACGACGTCATGACTACGTCAGACGGCACGAGGCTCTTCATCAGCAACGGAAGGCTCGTCGTACCGGCCGCCAGAGAGGTGGCAACCGAGCCGATGACAACCTCCTAATCACCCTTCTTTCCCTGAGGTTTTATGCATTCAAACACCATATTGCTTGTTCAAGCAGAGAGCGAATCCAGCCTGCTTCGGAGTCGCCTCGAGGGCAGGGGCTACACCGTGGTCGAGGCACCTGACGCCGCGACAGCCATGAGCGTTGCCAATTGCTCGGAGATCGGTCTCATCGTCACAGAGCTCTATCTGCGCGTTGGTACGTCCCGATGCCTTGCGAGAGACGTTGGCAAATCGAAGGACTTGCTCCGCACCAAGCTTCTCGCGTACACGAGGCACGGAAAGAAGAAGGATCGGCGGTGGGCATGGCGCATCGGCGCCGATGGGTACGTCATCACGCGCTCCGGCGATGAGCGGTTTCTAAACGTGGTGGACCATCTGATGGCCACATCACCGACCCCCCGGCGCGGTCGTCACGCTCGGCCAACGACCTAACGAGTAGCGGACGCGCGTGTGACGTGAACGCGCGTCTCACTCTTCAGCGGGACCAGCTCAGCGCAATCAGGCTCGGCGTAAGGAGATCACGCCAGCCGGCGGGATATGTCCAAACACGGCGCACTGCCTCCGGCGATTGGAAGATGAGGCAGCGCGCGCCGCGACTCCCCGGCACGCCGAGGCCCTCGCGCTCCGTAACCGTCCAGAGCACGGCCTCGCTGTCGGTAAAGCTCAGCCCCACCCCGATGGTGCGGACCGGCTCGGATCCCTTTGGCGCGCTCATGCCGCAAAGCCCTCGAGCCGCCGCACCTCACGCACCAGCACGGCCGTCGCCGCTCCCTTGGGAACAACGGCGTCGCAGCCCGCGGCGAGCGCCCATTCGGTATCCGACTGCGTGGTGTGTCGCGTATGCACGAGTACGTGAAGACGCGGTAGCCTCGCGCGGTCGCCCTTGAGTACGCGAACGAGACAGGAGCCTTCCGCGCACGGCACGTACAGCTCGGAAACCAACACGCGGGTGAGTGAGTGACGCGCATGGCGCAGGGCGGCGTCGCCCGCTGCCTCCGCGACGCCGGCGAATCCGCCTGCCGCGAGCGCGGCGATCGTCGCCGCCGACTCGGCGGCGTTGTCGTCGACGACGAGTATCGGCGGCCGCGCCGATGCAGGGCTAAAGATCGCAAGACTCATCGCACCACTCCGGTATACGACACGTGCTCCGGCTGTTCGCGTTTGTTAAACCACCGCGAGTTGACAATGCAAGAAACATCCCCGATGGTGCGAACGCAGGCTGATGTTTGGTTGGGTGACGTAACCGTTGAGAAAGCCTCGGGGATATCACTGGTCAAAGCCGCCTAACGTTGACAGTGAGCGGCCCGCCAAGCCCTTCGACTACATCGAATGCGACACGTGTGCCCTCTTCGATCCGGCGTTGATCCTCCTCGCAAATGCTGGATTGATGGAGGAAGCAATCCGGGCCGCCGGCATCGCATGTCACGAAGCCATGCCCGGTGGCGATGTTGAACCACCGTACCGTGCCTGTAGCAGGACGCGACGGCGTTTCGCCACGCGGCATGTTGGCCTCGACAGGGTTGAGAATCCGATCATTGCGGCGTACTCGGCGGGATTTCCCGAACGACGGGCCCTGGGGGAGAACAAAAAAGGGCCGACACGCGAGGTGGCAGGCCCGTTCGAACGCTCGGAACGTGTCCGCGCGAGGAGCGCGCGTATGTCGTACACCAATATAGCGCATCGCACCGAGATATGCGAGCAAAAACTGAACAAATCGCGGCGGGGCACCGCCTTGTTGAGTATCTTTTTAATCCCCGAGCATTGGAAGCCGCTCGATGAGTGTTCCTTTACCCCCGAGGCAACCGGTATGTGCGTGTACTTCAAGTGCAAGTGCTGCCAGGCGGAGCACCGATCCGCTGCTGGCTTCATCGACCAGCTCTCCTTCGAGGCGTCGCCAATGCCGGAGAGCCAGATTCGATGTCATCGCACCGGCAGGACCGCTACCTACAGCAGACAGGACATGTACTGGCTGTCCATAAGCAGTCGCTGACGTTACACCTAACGAGCAAGAGGATGCCGAGGAATGGCGGGCACGTAGCGCGGCGGCAATGAGGCGATGAACGTGCTGCCCTGCCTAAGATCGCTCTTCGCGACAACGACGTCGCCGCCGAGGAGCCTCGCCAACTGGCGGGCAACCGCCAGGCCGAGGCCCGTTCCAGCGGATGTCCGCGTCAGTGTTCGATCAACTTGCCAGAACGATTCGAAGATGCGCTGCTGGTCCTTGGCCGAGATTCCACGGCCGGTATCGGTGACCTCGAAATAGATCCGCAGCTCGGCACCGATGCCGTCGATACGCAGAATGAGCAGGACGTCTCCCTGATCGGTGTATTTCACCGCATTCGCGAGGAGATTGACCAGGATCTGGCGGAGCTTGAGGGGATCAGTGTGAAGCTCGATTGGCGTGTCCGGCATCTCCACACGCACACGCAGACCCTTCTTCTGAGCAAGCGGCAAGATGACACCGAGGGCCTCGTCCACGACCTCGGCGGCGATGACACGTTGGGCCCGCACCTCCTCCTCTCCCGCATCGAGCTTGGCAAAGCCGAGCAGCTCCTCGATCAGCGCGAGCATATGCTCGCTGGAGTTGCGCATGCGGCGCAGATGGTCCTTCTGTACCGAGTTGACCGGCCCCGACACCTCGTCGGCGAGCAGTCCTGTATAGCCGATGACAGCGGTCATCGGCGTGCGGAGCTCGTGGGTGATCGTGCGCAGAAATTCTGTCTTGGCCTGGTTCGCCAGCTCCGCCGTCTCGCGGGCCCGTCGCTCGGCAATCGTCAGCCGGCCGCGTATGATGGCTTGCGCGCACATGACGCCAAGCGAGACAACGAACGCGCGCTCATCCTCATCGAACACGTGTGGCGTCGACCACGTGAGGCCCAGCACTCCGCGGAGATGACGATTGGCCCACACCGGGACGGCGGCAGCGGCACAAGCACCCGCGCGAATGAGCGCACCGCCCCACTCCGGGTAGCGCCGAAGCGCGAGCGGGGACTCGATGAATATGGGCTCACCGGTACGTGCCACTTCCGCGAGCGGAAGAGGGGCGTCGAGAGAGAATTCCTGCAACATGGCTGTCACGTCAGCCGTGACGCCAATCGCGTGAACCAGCGTGAGGACGTCGCGTGCGCGAGGCGCGAGTTGCGCTAGTGTGACGACGACAGCGCTGCTCGCGCCAAGCACCGCGAGCGCCTGCTGTTCGACGAGATCGGCGGCCTCCTCGGCGGTGAGAAGATCGGTCAAAGAGCCACTCAACGCCGCCGGCGCTCTCAATCGGCGACTCGCATTCGAGACTGCGCCGGACGCATCGTCAGGCACGGAGTCGGAATGCGACGCGAGGTGCAGGAGAATCGTGTCTCTGTTGGGCGGACAGTCGGCGTCGGACGTGGCGGCCATTGGATCGCCCCTTGGACGAGGCGTCGCCAGAGGCGCCACAATTGGAATGGCTAGCGGTCCACTGCCACTCACACTGCGCTGGTGCGCAACTTCGCAGTGGTGGTAATGTGGGTTACCGAGCATAGCTTGTCAAGAAGAGGCCGGCTCGTTGCTCGCACCTTTCGGAGATTTATTACACACTCATCAACCACTCCTACCCTTCTCCTCCATTGAGCGTCGGCAGCCCGATTACGGTTGCGATCATCGACGATAATCGCCTCGTGCGCGAAGCCCTCGCCGCCATGCTCGCCGACGTCGGCGATGTGTGCGTCGTCACGTCGGCTGTCGCTGACGTGACCTTTCTCACCGAGACGAAGCCGGACGTCTGGCTTCTCGATGTGGGCTTGCGTGACCAGGAGAGTCTCCACGTGGCGGCGGCGTTGCTCAGCCGAACCCCGCAGGCGAAGGTCATCGTGATGGACATCATCCCCGTGAACGAGGACATCGTGGAGTTCGTGAATGTCGGCGTCTCGGGCTTCGTGCTCAAAGACTCCACCTTCGACGAGTTCGTCCACACGATTCGTTCGGTGGCGGCCGGCCACAAGGTATTGCCACCTCGGATGACGCAATCCCTCTTTTCCCAGATCGCGAACGCGGCGGTCCGGCACGAAAGGGCGGAGACGCTCGAAGAGGTCCGCATGACGCCCCGCGAGAGCGAGGTGATCGCGCTCATCGGTGAAGGGCTGAGCAACAAAGAAATTGCCCAGCGGCTCGCGATCGCGCCGCATACCGTGAAGAGTCACGTTCGCAACGTCATGGAGAAGCTGGCGTTGCATACGCGCCTCCAGATCGCGGCGTACTCGCGGCGATAACGTCGCCACGCGGAGCTAGCTCCTGCTCTGTCCCCCGTTCGTGCGATAGGCGGCGACCAGGGGCCTCGCTACTCTTCACCGTGCACATCATTTGAGCGCGGTACCGCACAGAATGCCTCGGTCTGACGCTTCCGGCCGATGTCCGTCAGCGGGAGCAGCCCCCTGCTCCGCTGTTTGATCGACTGCTCATTGAGCGCGCTCCGCATCGCCGAGTGACCATGGTCCACTTTCACGGCGTGGGAGCCACCCTCCACAATTGAGGCTCGTTATGCAATATCTCGAAATTCTTTCGGCCGGCCGTTTTGCCCGGCGCGGTATCACGTGCCTTGTTATCGCGCTCGTGGTTTCTGCCTGCGCTGCATTCAGCAAGAAACAGGAGGGCGCCGTCATCGGAGCAGGCGCCGGCGGTGCCGTCGGCGCTGTCATCGGCCATCAGACCGGATCGACCACCAGGGGCGCGATCATCGGCGCTGTCGTGGGCGGTGTCGCTGGAACGATCATCGGCAACCAGATGGACCAGCAGGCGAAGGAGCTCAAACAAAACATCCCGGGTGCGACCGTCGCGCGCATCGGCGAAGGAATTCAGGTCACCTTCGCCTCCGGATTGCTCTACGACTTCGACTCGGATGTCATACGTGCGGCATCGGCGGAAAATCTCCGCAATCTCGCCGCGAGCCTGAGCAAGTATCCGAATACTGATCTGCTCATCGTCGGCTACACGGACTCGGAGGGCGCCAGCGACTACAACCTCGGCTTGTCGGAACGCCGGGCCATGGCGGTATCGAGCTTTCTGGCTACCCAGGGCGTGACGCTCGCCCGGCTCCGCACGGCCGGACGCGGAGAGTTGGAACCGGTGAGCAGGAACGACACCGAGGTCGGGAGACAGCTCAATCGCCGCGTTGAGGTGGCGATCTTCGCCAACGCCGGCGCCCGAGTCGCGCATGGCAATTGACGCCGGCAGATCCCCGCTGCCTGAGCGAGGCGTAGACCGGCAGCAAGCAAATCAGCTGTTGCGCGCGCTCTCGGCCACGGACTACGCGCTCCTGGTACCGCACTTGAGGCGCGTGACCTTGAGCGCGGGCGATGTCATTTCGAAGCCCCACGCTCGGCCGCGGCACGCGTATTTCCCCGAGACGGCGGTGCTTTCGCTCATCATCGTGATGGAGAATGGCAGCGCCGTCGAGGCGGCAACCGTGGGGAACGAAGGCCTGGTGGGGCTGTCGGCATTCCTCGGCGACGGCGCGATGAGCTCGCAATGTCTTGCCCAGATCGCCGGCGATGCACAGCGTTTGCCCGTGTTCGCGCTGGCGGCGGCAGTCGCGGAGAGTCCCGCGCTGAATGCCCTCCTGCGACGTTATTCGCAGGCGTTCATCAACCAGCTCGCTCAGTCGGTCGCCTGCAACCGATTGCACACGATCGATCAACGCTGCGCGCGCTGGCTGCTCATGACGCACGATCGCGTCGGCGGCGGGGACGCGTTCGATCTCACCCAGGAGTTTCTTTCCTTCATGCTCGGTGTGCGGCGCGAAGGCGTTTCCGCGGCGTCGCGCACGCTGCAGCAGCTTGGCATCATTCGCTACCGCCGCGGGCATATCTCAGTACTCGATCGTCCCGCACTGGAGCGCGCCTCGTGCGAGTGTTATGCGGAGACACGCGGCGACTATGCGCAATTGTTTCGATGATGAGCTAGTGAGGCGCGGCAGCTGGCATGGACGCCGATGCGACCGGGAAGCGCAGAATGAACGACGACCCCTTCCCCATCTCGCTCTCCACGCTGAGCGAGCCACCCATCTGCTCGACCAGTGCCTGTGAGATCGCCAGCCCGAGTCCCACACCCGCGGCGCCCGCCGTGGCGGCGCTCCGAAAGTAGGCCTCGAAGATCGCCGCACGCTCCGCCTCGGGAATACCCGGCCCGGTATCGGTGACGCGAAGTTCAGCGCGGGGTTTGGCGTCGCTCGACTTTCCTAACGACACCGTGATCGTACCCTCGACCGGCGTGAACTTGACGGCATTGCCGATGAGGTTGATGAGCACCTGACGGATTCGCGCCGCGTCACCGATAACTGGAATGTCGGCGCCGGCCTCGAGTCGGAGACTTTGACGCTTGACGAATGACGCGGGCATGAGGATGTCAACGGAATCACGCGCGATGCCCAGCAAGTTGACTGGCTCCGCCCGCACGGTCATTGCCCCAGCGGTTAGGCGCGCCATGTCCATCACATTCTCGAGTAGCGAGAGCAGGTGCCGTCCGCTCATCCGCACACGGCCTATCGCGTGGATCTGCTTCTCCGTCATCGCGCCGTACAGGCCATCCTCGAGCACGTTGCAGTAGCCCTCGATCGCAAAGAGCGGGCTCCGAATGTCATGAGCCAGCGTGGCGAGCGCGCGATCCTTGGCATTCGTCGCGCCTTCGCTCACGCGAAGCCGTCCTTCCATCTCCAAACGAACCTCGCCGCCAAGTCGAGCGTTTTCTAACGCGACACCGGCTTGATCGGCGAGCCCCGAAAGTAGCCACTCGTCGAGACTCGTCGCGGCCTGCGCAAGACCGACGGCGAGCAGTCCTGTCACTTTGCCGCCGACGACGAGTGGTACGGCGATCAGGAACGCTTCCGGAACCTGCAGCAGTCCGAGCAGCCGCCCCGTGACCTCGTCATCGAGGGGCGCCTGAAAGCGTGCCACTCGCGCGTCATCGACACCGTGGGCGGCGCGAACGTTGAGCACTTCCGCCGAGTCCAGCAGCATCAACACTCCGGCCTTTGCGCTCAGGAGATCGGCGCCTTGTTCCACCGTGAACCGCGCGATTTGGTCGAGCGATGTTCGGTCGCTGAACGCGCGGTTGATGTCGACGAGACGGCGCAGCTGGTCGGATCGGGGGTTGATGCCGGCGGAGCTGTCCGCCGTGATCATTCGAGCACTACGAGGCCGGTGGGCCGGATCTCCACTTCGCGGACCCGGAGATCGTGAGCGCTGCCGCGCGTTTTGAGCACGCGAACGGCTCGCCGCGTGCGCTCCTCGCCGTCTACCGTCAACAGCAGCACGTTGTCCGAGAGGTAGCTCATCGCGTTCTGCATCGTCTGGCCGGCGATCGTGTTGCCGGTCGTCTCCACGTTGAGGATGCTCGTTATGCCACGCGCTGCGAAGTGCTGGACGAGCGCGTAGAGATAGTCGTGCAATCGTTGCGGATCGGTGGCCGCGCTGGCGAGATCTCCGAGCGCGTCGATCACCAGCCTGCGCACGCCATTCTCCTCGATCCGACGAAACATGTCGACGATGATGCTGTCGATCTGCAGCTCCACCGGCGAGGCATACACAAGGTCTAATCTCGCCTGCGCCTCGGCGTCGAGATCCACGCCAAGATTGCGGATCGTCCGCGTGAGCTGCGACGGGTTCTCCTGAAAATTCATGTAGAGACTTGGATCTCCGCGGCGGGCTCCGTCCAGCGCGAACTGAAGGCCGATCGTGGTTTTGCCTGCGCCGGACGGACCGGCAAGCAGCGTTGTGGTTCCCTTCCACAATCCGCCGTCGAGCATCTTGTCCAGATCAGGCACACCGATCGACACACGTTCCGTCGCCGGCTCATATCCCTCGGGGAGAGCAGGGCTCACGAGACGCGGATAGATGTCGAGTCCCGAGCTCGTTATGCTGAACGCGTGCGCGCCTTCGAGATACCGGCTGCCACGAAGCTTGTACACACGAAAGTATCGCTCGTCGCGATTTCCGAGCCGCCGACGTGACATCTCGACGATACCGTCTGCCACCGCGAACTCCGGATAGCGAAGGATGTCGTCCTCCGTGTATTCGCCGAGAAAAAACGCGGTGGTGCCGTAGGCGGTGAGGAGCGACGTCAGCTCGTAGACCATGCGACGTCGGTTCCCGCTATCCGGCTCGAGATCGTGCACCGCCTTGAAGGAGTCGATGACGATGATCTTCGGCGCACGTGAACGAATCGCTTCACGCAGCAGCGGGAGAAGGGCGCTCGGTCCGTCCATCGCGAGCTGTTCGCCGACATCCTCGTAGATGACTTGAGAGCCGAACTTGTTCTCGTCGAAGAACTCGAAGCCCTGGAGATAGCGAATGACCTTCGCCAGCGGCTCGGACAGCGTCGTGAGATAGAGGATTGGCCGGTCGTCGGACGCGTTATGAAACATCAATTGCTCGGCAAAGATCGTTTTGCCCGAGCCTGGATGTCCCATGATGATGTTGATGGAGTTCAGCGGAAAGCCGCCGTTGAGGATGTAGTCGGCTTCGGTGTTGCCCGAGGTCATGCGGTCCGACATATGGTCCGCGGACCGGGATGCCAGGCGGCGTTCGGGTGGTGGCGGTGCGAGCGTGATCATTGCGATTCCGTGAGGGAATGTGCCTCGAGCGCGACGAGTCGTTGAATGGTGCCGAGGAGTACCGACGGCACCAGTGGCTTGCGCAGGAAGGCGTTCGCTCCGGCCTCCTTGGCTCGCGCTTCGGCGGCGAGCACGCTGAACACGATGACGGGAATGTCCCGCGTCGTTGGATCTTGTTTCAGCTCCCGGCAGAGCTGCAGGCCGTCGAGCTTTGCAATGAGGATCTCGGTGATGACGAGTTGCGGGAGTGCAAGCCGCGACCGGGTGAGGGCTACGGCACCATCGTCCGCGAATTCGACCGAGAATCCGGCACGCTCGAGAAAGTGTTGTTCGAGCTCTCTAACATTGCGATCGCGTTCGGCGATGAGGATCATTCGCCCGAATGCGTCCTGAGAAGCGCCCGTAAGGCGCCGCTCATAGAAGGCGAGTGGCATGAGAATCCGACGGTACGCTCTCGTCGCTGCCAACGCCGTCGCCACCCAAGTGGCCGAAGTACGCCTCGACACACCACAGGATGACGCGGCGGGTGAGCTCCAGAGTCTCATCGCGAGACGTCCGATTGTTCTCCGCGATCACGCGCGTGAGGGCGAGGATCACCTCACCCGGTGGCACACCGGCAATTCGCTCGCCGCCGACGTAGGTCCATACGCCGCGTCGCAGCGCCGCCTCATCCACCGGTTGCGAGGCGAGAGCGGCGCTCAGAACGGATCTCAGATCCGCGGCGTCGGCGATTGATTCTAAGGAGCGAGCTTCGGAAGCTGCTGCGCGACGAGCCATCGTGCCTCCTGCGAACGGAGAAGGCTGACCACGAGTGACTCGGGAGGGCCGCGCGTCCTACACGCTGCGGTGCACCTAAGGGGGCAGCTCAGTGGCTGCTCGCCAGCTTCACTGAATATAGCACAGGGGCCCCCAATTAGCGAATCGAGCTCTAGATGCAGGCGCGAGCAGGATGCCGCAAAATGAGAAAGTTTTGAATGCGCGTGGCGCGTGGCGAGTGATGCCTGGCGCGTCATCGTTAGGCGATGCTGGATACTGGGTGCTGGATACTGGGTGCTGGATACTGGGTGCTGGATACTGGGTGCTGGATACTGGGTGCTGGGTGCTGGATGCTCTCGCGTCATACGGTCGCGGTCGGCACCGAATCACCGCGGATCGCAGCGAAAGGGACCACACCGCGCGTACATGTGTAAACAGAAGTCGCTAGCATCTAGCACCTAGTTCCAGCCCCAGCACCAGCCCTTAGCCCCCTCCCATGCGCCCTCTTCGTCTCCCGCTCGCCGCGGTCGCGTCTGCATTGTTGGCCGCGTCCGCTTCCGCCCAGCAGCAGCAAGCTTCTCCGGTTCGCGCGCTCGGCATCGATACTACCAACTTCAACCGTGCCGTCCGGCCCCAAGACGACTTCTTCCGTTTCGTCAATGGCGCGTGGCTCGACCATACCGAGATCCCTGGCGACGCCTCGAGCTGGGGCGCCTTCAACGAGCTCACCGAGAAGAGCCGCACCGCCGTTCATCAGATCGTCGAGGACGCGGCGAAGTCGAACGCCCCCGCCGGCTCCGAAAAGCGCAAGATCGGTGATCTCTATTCTTCCTTTATGGACTCGGCGCGCATCGAGCAGCTCGGCACCAAGCCGCTCGAGCCAACTCTCGCCCAGATCGCCGCGGTGAAAATCGACGAAGGATCTGCCTTCGGCGTTCGCGCAGCTCGCACAGATCGGAATTGCCAATCCATTCGGCGTGCGCGTCGGTCAGGACCCGAAGCAATCCACCGTCAACATCGTGCAGATCGGACAGTCAGGCCTCGGCTTGCCGGACCGCGACTACTATCTGCGCACCGATGAGAAGATGCTCGCCGTGAAGGCGGCCTATTCGAAGTACATCGAGACGCTATTCACGCTCGCTCATCAGCCGGACGCTGCCGGCGCTGCTTCGCGGATTATTGCCCTCGAGACGCAGATCGCCACGCCGCAGTGGGATCGTGCGAAGATGCGCAACCGCGACCTGTCGTATAACAAACTCTCACGCGCGCAGCTCGTTGCCACGACGCCTTCCTACGACTGGAACGCGTACCTCACGGCGGCGGGCTTGAGCAAGTCGACAGACGTCATCGTCAACCAGCCCGACTACGCGAAGGCGATGAACGACATCATCGCCAACACGCCGGTCTCGACCTGGCGCGAGTACATGACCTTCAAGCTCCTCGACGACTACGCGGACGTGCTCCCCGCCGCGTTCGAGAACGCACGGTTCGAGTTCCGCAACAAGACGCTCAGCGGCCAGCAGGAGATGAGCCCGCGATGGAAGCGCGGCGTTGGTGTCGTCGAGAGTGCCTTGGGCGAGGCAGCGGGCCAGCTGTATGTCAAGCAGTACTTCAAGCCCGAAGCAAAGGCGCGCATGGACGCGCTGGTAAAGAACATCCTCGCGGCGTACAAGGTTGGCATCGACAGCCTCGAGTGGATGTCGCCCGAGACGAAGCAGCAGGCGCAGGACAAGCTCGCGCACTTCACCGTGAAGATCGGCTATCCGGACAAGTGGCGCGACTACTCCAACCTCGTCATCGACCGCAACGACCTGTTCGGCAACGCGATGCGCTCGGCGCGGTTCCGTTATGCCGACATGGCGAGCCAGCTCGGTCGTCCCATTGACCACACCCGCTGGGGCATGACGCCGCAGACGGTGAATGCGTATTACAACTCCGTCAACAACGAGATCGTCTTCCCCGCCGCAATCCTGCAGCCGCCATTCTTCAACGCGGACGCGGACGACGCGGTGAACTACGGCGCAATTGGCGCGGTGATTGGCCACGAGATCGGTCACGGCTTCGACGATCAGGGGAGCAAGTCAGACGGCTCTGGCAACCTCCGCAACTGGTGGACGCCGGCTGACGCGCAGAAATTCCAGGAGCGCACCCAGAAGCTGGGCGCCGAGTATGCGTCGTTGGACCAGATTGACGGGCTGCACATCAATCCGGGCCTAACGATGGGCGAGAACATCGGCGACAACAGCGGTCTCGCGCAGGCGTACCGCGCCTACAAGATCTCGCTCCACGGGAAGGAAGCTCCGGTGATCGACGGCTTCACGGGCGATCAGCGCTTCTTCCTCGGCTACGCGCAGATCTGGCGCACGAAGTTCCGCGACGCGGCGCTACGCAACCAGCTGCTCACGAACCCACACTCGCCGGGCATGGCTCGGGCCTTCATTCCGCTCACGAACAACGACGCCTTCATGAAGGCGTTCAACGTGCAGCCGGGTGACAAGATGTACCGTGCGCCGGATGAGCGCGTGAAGATTTGGTAGTGGGTTGTGGGTTGTGGGTTGAAACAGGGATGTCATCCTGAGCGAAGCGAAGGATCTGCTGTTCCCGCGCCCTTAGCACTAGCACCCAGCGCACCTATTTCTCCATCCGTCGCTCCAGCGGCGCGAAATATGAAGCCTCGCAACTCAGTTTGACGTTGCGGGGCTTCAAGTTTTCTCTGGTACTGGCCACGGCGATGCTCGCGTCGTCCTTCGTGACGAGCGGGCCGCACCGGATGTGCAGCTTCGTGCAGGCGCAGAATACGCCGCACGTTGGAACCCTCGAGTGGGTCCAATCGATCGTTCACGACGCAGATCTCATCGTCCGCGCCCGCGCGGTGCGATATGGAGAGGGTGATCACTATCTCGTCCCAGTCCGCAGCGCCGGACAGCGCGGTAGCTGCTATGCCTCGGAGTATCGTCGCGGAGGCGAGTTCCTCCTTCTCCTCCGACTCACGCCGAGCGGCTATTACACGCCGTACTGGGCACTGCTTTCGCCTGTGAACGAGCAGATTCGCGGCGCGGACGATCCGTGGTTGCAGTGGGTGCGGCGACAGCGGGCCGCGTCACGCCGCGGCATCTAACGATTAGGCCCAATTAGCCACAGGGGCGCACTGCACGGCGTCATTCACTGCCGCGTCTAACGTGTCATCGCTCAACCCTCTTTGTTCTTCGCGTCCCAGGCCTTCGGCTCCCAGAGCTCGACCTTGTTTCCGTCCGGGTCCATGATCCACGCGAAGGAGCCATTCTCGGCCGATTCCGGCCCGGAGACGATCTCCACGCCATCCGCGCGTAACTGGTCGAGCATCTCGCCCAGGTTGTCGACGCGGTAGTTGATCATGAAGGACGACGTGCTCGGACTGAACCACTTGCTGTCCTTCTTCGCGACGTGCCACACCGTGAGACCTTGATCCTCGCGCTTGTCGTCTGACCACTTGAGGATAGCGCCGCCGAAGTCCGCCAGCGACATGCCCAGGTGCTTCCGATACCACTCAACGAGCGCAGCGTTGTCGTTGGTGCTCTTAAAGAAGACGCCGCCGATTCCGGTGACCTTCGCCATGTTCGCCCTTATTTGTATAGTTGCCTAACGCCTGAGTGACACGACTCGTAAGGTGGTCAAAGGCCTCACAATTCAATAAACCCTTCCATCGATTTCAGCGTTCTTTAACATCCTCGGCCGGAATAGCGGTGTCCGAGTCGCCCGTGCGCAGCCGAGCGACGATGCCCCCACCGATGAATCCGAGCAGCGCTCCGACGAGGACGCCCGGAACGGTCCGGGCATACGGGTTGAAGGGTTGGACGAGTTCACCACCGACTGCTCCTGCGAGCGTTCCGATGGTGGTGAATACGGCAGCCCGCCCGAGCGGCACGCGTCGGAGGACGGCCCAACTGAGAACCGGCGCACCAATCATTCCCGCGAACGCGCCGAATGCTGCGCTCAGGCCGAGAAGTCTCGCAAAGTCGCGCGACACGAGCGCGCCGGAACCGACTTCAATTCCGGCGATCAGTGCAACGGCAGCCGCGGCACAGAAAGCGCCGCCGATACCACCAGCCAGGCTAAGGCCCGCCGTTACTAGTGCGATGCGAGCGGGTCGATCCGAAATCGTGAGCGATGCCATGTGCTCAGCCCAAAGGTTTACATAAGAGTGGGCGCGAAGCGCAGACAATCAATAGCCCCGTTCAGAGAACAGCGTTCGTTATCGATTCGGGCCCCTGCAAGTAAGCTCCACGCTGGCCATCGAGCTGGTCACGGACTATGCTGAAATAGTCATGTGCGAGTCTTGGCGCGGGAGCAAATCATGTTGCGGCGGCTTCGTGGTTTCATCGTAATGTCTGGCCTTTGGGCCGGCACCTGGGGAATCGTAAGTGCCACGCTGGCACTCTGGCGCTCTCGATACGTGCTTTACGTCATGAGGAACGGCGTGATCCTTCACCCGCCGTCGTGGCTTGTCGCAGCGAGAGGTGCTTACCTTGGGGCGATGTGGGGCGCCGCCAGCGGAGCGCTTTTCTCAGTGCTGCTCATGGCTATCGCCCGGAAGCGCAGGGATCTCAGTTCGCTCTCGGCTATTCAGACGGGAGCATGTGGCGCCACGGCCGTTGCGTTGCCGTGGCTTGCCCATCTCTATCTGCGCGGCCATAACGCCGGCCTCGCTCGCGCATTCGTCATTCCAGTTCTGGGCCTCTGGCCCACGATCATCGGTGGCGGTGCTCTCGCGGCGAGTGCGATCCTTCTCGCGCGTCGTAGCCACGCTACCACACTCGTGAGCCGGTCTCTCAATCGCTAAAGTAGAATGCCACGAATCGTTAGGCCAATAGTGACTCGGGAGCTGGTTTCCCAAGCCGCTCACCGCTGCTAGTCGTAGTCGACGCCGCGTTCGCTCGCTAGCTAGCTTCTCGGCTCGTATCGCAAAGCCACCAGCCCAGAGTCGAACTCGCGCCGACTCACGAGCTTCAGGTCGATGTGCTTCGATAGTCCCGCGAACAACGTCGGCCCATGGCCTACGAGCCGGGGATGCATGACGAACTCGTACTCATCGATCAATCCCAGCTCAGCCAAGGCTAGCGGAAGCGTCACGCCTCCGGTGAGTAGTCCCTCACCCGATTCCCGCTTGAGTCGCTGAACGGCCTCTCCGAGATCCCCGCGTACGAGCTCCGAGTTCCAATCGACGCGATCCAGAGTGCTGGATACCACGTACTTCTTTGCCGCGTCCATCGTGCGGGCAAAGGGTTCCATCCAATCAGGCCGACCTCCGGCGGGTGCTGGCCATCGCCACCCTGTCTCCATCATCTCATACGTCACGCGACCAAAAAGGAGGGCGTCGGCACGCTCGATGTTCTCCCTTGCGAGACGATGGATATCTTCGCTTGGGATGGCCGCCCGGTGATCAACGCAGCCATCCAATGTGACATTGATGGAATAACGAAGCGGTCGCACCGTCTGGATCGCCTAAGTTCGCCGAGAGAAGGGTGTCAGCGCAGGTAGTAATCGATTGTCGCGACGACTCGCACAATCTTCGCTATTTGACTCGACTCGTTGATTCCCGGCGCTTGGTCCCGCGGCAGGATCTCGAAGACACCTTGATTGCCTTGGCGGATGCCTCCGAGCTCACTGTGAGAGTCATGAGCAAACTGCGCGGCCGCTTCGCGCGCCCGAGCGGTCGCGTCGGCGATCATGGCGGGCTTGAGCTTGTTCAAACCGGAGAACACGAAGGTCGGCCCCCCCGCTCCCGGTCCGTACTCGCTGCCTGACGAGATCACGACACCCACCGCGGCGAGCTCGCTGATGCGCTGGCTCGCGGCGAGCACCTCATCTGGCCGATTCGATCGCACCATCATCGTCTGACGCACAAGGTACCGATTCGTGGGTCGCCGATTGGAGTCGTTCTCGTTTGTTAATGCGTCGACGGCCGAAAAGTCAGCCATTTGAATTTGACTGGTGTCGATCCCGTGACGCGTCAGGAACTCCCTCACTCCTGCGACACTCTTGCTGAGCTTTGCATTCGCCGTCGCCAAGTCGTTGTCGGCGCCTATGAGGCGCAGAGGCCAGATGGCGAGATCGGCGCGCGCTTCCCGTTCGGCCACGCCTTTCACGGTGACATATCGATCGGCGGCCTTCGCTCGGGCAAACCCATTTCCAACGAAGAAGCCACCGAGGGCTACGCCAATGGCGAGGATTGTCGCAGCGACTGGCACGCGTGAGAAAGTCATAGAGACGTTTAGAGATTCCGCCGATTCAGCTCGCTCACCGCGTGATCCGCCGCGCGCGCCGTGAGCGCCATGTACGTGAGCGACGGGTTCTGGCACGCCGTCGATGCCATGCAGGAGCCGTCGGTGACGAACACGTTAGGCGCGTCCCACACCTGATTGTGCTTGTTGAGCACCGAATTCTTCGGGCTCGTGCCCATGCGCGCCGTGCCCATCTCGTGAATCCCCATGCCCGGGAAGTACGGGTCGTCGAAGGTCTGCACGTCCTTCACGCCGCACGCAGCCAGCATCTCCGCCATGTCGTTCGCCATGTCGATGCGCATGAGGCGCTCGTTCTCGCCCGTGGCGCAGTCGATCTTCAGCACCGACAGTCCCCACTTGTCCTTCTTCTCCGGGTCGAGCGTGACCTTGTTTGCGTGGTTAGGCAGCATCTCCCCGAAGCCCGTGCCGCCGATGGACCACTCACCCGGCTCGCACATCCGATCCTTGAACGCGCCGCCCACACCCAGCTCGGCCACGGCGCGCGTCCATCCGTCGCGACCCGCTCCGCCCTCGACGCCGAAGCCGCGGAGATAGGGCCGCTTGTCGCCGAAGAGGTTGCGATAGCGCGGCACGTACGACGGGTTCGGACGCCCGCCGTACAGGTACTTGTCCTGCAACCCTTCGATGCGACCTTGCGCCCCGACGCGAAAGTGATGGTCCATCAAATTGTGGCCGAGCTCACCGGAGCTGCTGCCCAAGCCACCGGGCCACACGTCGGTCGCAGACTGCAGGAGCAGCCAGGTGGAATTGAGCGTCGACGCGCAGAGGAAAACAATCTTCGCTTGGTGATCGGTCGTTTGGTTGGTCACCGCGTCGAGCACGCGCACGCCGGTGGCGCGCTTCCGCTCCTTGTCGTACAGCACTTCGGTGACGATCGCGAATGGCTGCAGCGTTAGGCGGCCCGTCTTCATTGCCGCGGGCAGCGTCGATGACTGTGTGCTGAAGTACGCGCCGTACGGGCAACCCAGGCCGCAGGCGTTGCGGTACTGACATGGGCTGCGCCCCGGAAGTGGCTGAGTGAGGTTCGCCGTCCGGCCAGAGATGAGGCGGCGCTGACCACCGAACTTCCTCGTTAGGCCGTCAGCAACGAACTGCTCGGCGCAGTTGAGCGGCATCGCCGGCTGGAACTCACCATCGGGCAGCTGCGCCAGCCCTTCAGTAGAGCCGGCGATGCCGGCGAAGCGCTCGACGTGGCTGTACCAGGGTGCAATGTCGGCGTATCGGATGGGCCAGTCGGTGCCCAGCCCTTCCTTCACGTTGGCCTCGAAGTCGATGTCGCTGAGACGGAAGCTGCAGCGTCCCCACATGAGCGAGCGTCCGCCAACGTGGTAGCCGCGATACCAGTCGAAGCGCTTCGCTTCGGTGTAGGGCGACTCCTCCTCGTTCACCCACCAATCGGAATTCTTCTCATTGAGCTGGCGCGCGCGCTGGAGCACCGGATAGCGGCGAATGAGATCTTCGGTGCGGCGCCCACGATGCGCGTACTGCCACGGGGCTTTCTGCGCATTCGGGTAGTCCTTGATGTGCTCGATGTTCTTGCCTCGCTCGAGCAGCAGAACGGACAAACCTCGCTCGGTGAGCTCCTTCGCGGCCCATCCCCCCGAGATTCCGGATCCGACGACGATGGCGTCGTGCGTTGGCACTCTCAATTGCATCCTCTCGCGTCGTGGTTTTGCGTTCGCGTCGCCCTAGATTTTGGCGGACGTACGTGGTGGACGCCAGGAGAGAGCTGCAACCTCAGACTCGGCGGCGCCGAGCGGCGAACAACAGGCCGACGCCGGCAACGAGCAACACGCCGCCGTAAATGGCCCACTTCGTCTGACCCGTCATGAAGCTCCCCGGCAGCACGTTCACGCCTTGGAGAAACCAGACGCCGCCTACGAGAAGACAGAGCGCGCCGATCACGTATAGTACGATGCGCATCCAATGCTCCAGTGACGGGGTGTAGACGTTAGGCGAGTGCGACGGAGCCTATTCATCATCGTCTTCAGGCTCCGCGTAGGAAGCAAAGTGTGCTGCTGGGTCGTTTGCGTACTTCCAGGCATCCGACGTGCGCAACGCCGCGCCGAAGGCTCCGACGAGCGGTTCCACAACTAGTCCATCCCGACGAACGAGAACAGCGTCGGCGACGCGTGCGAATTGCAGGAGCATCGCGCCAAATCTCGCGTCCAGCCGGCGAACGTCGACACGAGCCGTCATGCGCACCGGCTTTCCGTTCTCAGACCAGATGTCGACGCGATTTCCATCCTCGTCGCCCCACGTTTGGAGCTCCGCTGCCGAGGAGGAGCCGAGCGGCGCGATCGCAGCGAGCTTTTGAGTGTAACCCGCGGGAAGGCGCTCGCTGCTCCACCAGTCGGTATCGAGGAGTTGCGGAAGAGCAACGCGTGTCTTCGACGCGACCACGTGTCGCGGAACGATTGCAAATTCGACTTGCCACACCGCCATGACTTTAGTGGCTCGTCTCAGCGTTCGTTAGGCCGCGGCGCGTGACCGTCACGTTCGATCACATCGAAGATGACACCATGCGGATCACGCACGTAGAACTCACCGGGCGCGTGTGGTCCAATTGGCACGAATGAGCATCCTGCTTCTTTGAGGCGCTCCAGCGCTGCCGCGCGACTTGGGACATCGAATGATGGGATGACGGCATCGTGCGACCGCTGGGGATCTCTCAGCAAATACAAACGAAGTGCTCCATTGGTCAGCGAGATGCAGTCTGGCGTGCGATCGAAGACAACGCAGCCGAGCGTCTCGGTGTAGAAGCGCTCGGCTGTGGCGGGATCTGCCACGTGAAGGGCAAGCTCGTTGTTCGCTGAGAAGGTCATGTCAGTGTCGAGGCGAAGACCGACGGCTTGGCGAGAGAGGTGTGCTATAACTACGCCTTTCGCACTGGGTAGCGCAAATGCGTAACCCCGACGCCGGCAATCACCCTCGGATTGCCGAGCATGGCTGGCGTCTGGGCGAGGTGATCGAAGAGGCGAACCCCGGAGCCAAGAAACACGGCTGCGATGTCGACGCTGATTTCGTCGAGAAGGCCCGCGTTCAAGAGCTGCTGAATAGTGTCGGCGCCGTGGACGGCGACGGACTTCCCTGCCGCAGCGGCTTTGGCTTGCTTCACGGCGCTCTGGATGCCGTCGGTCACGAAGTGGACAGTGGAGTTGGGTCGGGGCCATCCGTCGGGGATCTGATGAGTAACTACGAATGCTGGCCCCCACGCGTGATTCCCGCCCCATCCGTCGGCAACCTCGAAGGTGCGACGACCGGTGAGCACCGCCCCAAGCTCTGACCAGAGACCGCGAAGATGCTCGGCGCTCGGCGCGGAGACCGTGAAGGTCATAGGGTCCGACCCACCGGTGTGGAATTCGACGTCCCCCGAATTCGCGTACCAGTCGAACACTTCGCCCACGCCATCGTTGCGGTCGGCAACGAAGCCGTCGAGCGACATGGACATGATTGCGACAACCTTGGACATCGTGCTCTCCTTGCTAGTCGCTAGCCATCGACGCGCCACTCGAACAAACAGAATGGGAGCGTCCGACGCGGAAAGAAGACTTGCCCCGCCTGACGATAGCCGCGTTTCTGATAAAAAGAGACGGACGAGGCGTTTCCCGAGTAGGCATCCAGTCGAATACTACGGTACCCGTTAGCACCTGCATGGTGCTCGGCAAATTCCATCAGTCGCCGACCGAGGCCCGTACCCTGGAGACCGGGGCGAACGCAGAGCCGATGCACGATGAGCGCCGGCTCCTCGAATTCCCACCTGGCACTTAGGCGCAACGACTCAGGAGTGCCATCAACTACAGCTCCTCGTTTAGCCGACATTAGAATTGCCATCGTTCGGGATTCGCCCTATCAGTCGATCCACGGCACGGCTGTTAGGCGATCGGCTGCAGGACGATTCGTCCGTAGGCGATGAACACCATGACGAGGCCCAGCACGCCGCTCATGATCATGGGTGTGGTCTCGCGATACTTGACGTGCACTCCGATGAACACGAGGCTCTCGATCGCCAGCAGGGCGGCGGCGAGGACCGTCAGTTGCGGCTGCCAGTGGAGGGCACCAGGCGCGATGAGAGTGACCGCGCACACGAGCTCCAGGATGCCGAGCGCGGTCCACGCGGGCCGCGGCAAGGCGCCGAACGACGGCACGTCGCCGCTGATCTTCTCGAACATGAAAACTTTCATAACGCCCGACGCTCCGTACATCAGCGCGACGAGAACCTGCAGGACCCACAAGAGGATGTTCATCGGGGAGCCTGGTCAAAGCGCCGCCAGTTGGCGAGGAGAACGACGAGAAGGACTGCGTCTACGACAAGCCAAGCAGGAGTCAAGTTGATCCACATGAAATCGAGGTGCATGACAAACTGCAGAAGGGCCGTGACAATCGCCACGGTTATGCCGAGCCATGCACCGAGCCGGCGACGTCGATGGATGAAGTACCCGGTGACGAAGTACGCGACTGCTACGATCAGCACAACTAACGGGAACAGCGCCGCAGCGATCACGAAGCCGTGTCCCGAGAACATGGGGGACGCCGCCGCTATGGCGACCGTCAGCAAGACGATGCCCCAGAGGTAGCACAGGACCACTGCGATCGGAATAGCCAGGAGAGTGCCTGCTGGTCAAACTGTGCGGTGCGGAATGCTATCGTTCCTTCACGCTGCAGCGATTCTTTATACGGCGTCGCCACGCCCCACGCCCCACGCGCCACGCCTCCGTGCTACGGCGTCGAGCCGGCCGGCTTGAGATGCTCGTCGAACCAGCTGATCACGCGCTTCCAATAGTCAGTCGCATTCGCGGGCGACCACGTGCCTTCCCAATGATCCTCACCATCGTACCGCGCGTACGCCACCTCCTTGCCGAGCCGGCGAAGGCCGACGAACACGGCGTCGCTTTGCCAAGGTGGTACCGTGTGGTCAATCCCGCCCTGCACGATCAACAGCGGCGTCGTTACGCGATCGAGATACGTGATCGGCGAGTTCTCGATGTAGCGATCGCGGAACTGCCACGGCGTGCCGCCCATGAGTCCCTGCCCCGTCTCCGACCAGCCGATACCAAAGGCGCCGCCGTCGGCACTCATCTCTCCGTACATCGCGACGAGATTCGCCGGTCCCGCGCTCGACACCGCCGCCTTGAAGCGCGTGGACTGTGTGATGAGCGCCAGCGTGGAGTAGCCACCGTAGCTGTGGCCCGTGACGCCGATGGCGTTCGGATCGGCAATCCCCATCGCGACCAGGGAGTCGAGCGCCGGCAGCACCGCGTCGGCGATGTCCTTCATTGGCGAGCCGAGTCGCTGCGGGACGTCGGGCAACAGAACGGCGTAGCCGCGTGATGAAAGAAGTTGAAAGTTCTCCACGCCCGGCCCGGACCCGCCAAAGCGATTGACGTTGTTCGACAGCATCGATCCGGCGTAGAGCTTCACGACGACCGGGTATCGCGTGCCGGGCGTGTACGACGCCGGCAACAGTAGCGCGCCACGCAGCGTGTCACCGCGCGACGTCGCCCACCGAATCAACCGGCTCGTGCCTAACGACACACTGTCGAGCCGCGGGTTCAACGTCGTCAGCCGCCGCGGATTCGCTGCCTCGCGTCCCGCCACCCACACGTCCTGCGCGTGCTGCGCATCCTCGGCGATATAAAAGATAGACGAGCCGTCGGGGGTGACATCGATGGACCAGAGCGGCTCGCTGAAGTACTGATCGCGCTCGAAGAGCTGTGTCGCGGCACCAGTCGCGAGATCGATCCGCGCGAAGCCGACACGCTTGGTTGCCGAGTCACGCGTCGTCACGAGCACGGAGCGATCATTGTCAGTAAACGGCCGGCCCACATTGTTGCCGCGCGCGACGACCTCGGTGATGGTTCGCCGAGGCACGCGTCCAATCTCTCGCATCGATCCGTCCGCGATCGACGTGCGCCAGATGGCACCGCCCGCGAGCAACACGAGCGCGCTTCCGTCAGCCGTCCAGAGCGGCGCGCGATACGAGTCGCCGACGGACGGGTGCGTGCCGCGCGTCACGAGCGTCGGCTCGCCACCATCGATCGAAGCGACGTACGCTTCGCTCGGACGCACGAGCTGCCCAAAGCTCGTATAAGCGATGGAACGCCCATTCGGCGACCAGGACAGCGAGATACCATACTCGGCGAGCCACCGGCGGACGACCACGCGCGGAGTCGTCGTCGCGCCGACCTCGGTTGCGAAGATGCTGTACACGCCCTGCTGCGTATTCTTGATGAATCCGGTGAGCGCGCTGTACACGACGTGCTCGCCGTTAGGCGAGAGCCAGTAGCCCACCGCGGGAACGGATTTGGCCACGCGATGCAGAGCGCCCGACGGCACGTCCACGACGGCAATGTCGGCGGTGTAGCGATAGAGCAGCTGCGAGTCGGCCTGCACGTCCGCAGTCTGGGGATCCACTGCTGCGGGACTCCCAGTCTGCGAAACGGTCGGCGCCGCTGGCGATCGATAGACGACCACCGTCGATCCCGGCTCACGCGTCACCAACGCCTTCGGCGCAGCCACGAATCCCTCCGCCGCTTCGGCAACCGTGACGCCCGCCGGCAGCGCCTTGAGCACCACGCGCCTGCTGTCCTCGCTCCAGCGCACGCCCGCGAAGCCGAAGAATGGGCGCGGGATCACCGCCGTAATCGCTTTACTCGTTCGCGTTGCGCGGTCCCAGAGCCAGAGGTGCGACGTGCCGCCTTTATCCGAGTAGTACGCGAGCCACTGCCCGTTAGGCGACCAGACGGGATTGGACGTCGTCGCGCGCGCGTCGCCTAACGTGATGGTCGCGCCGGTGCGGGTATTGGTGAGACGCACCTCGCAGCCAACGGCTTCGCTGAATGCGCCGGTCGGCGTGAAGTACTTGAAGCGCTCGTCGCCCGGCGAGCGCCTTCGCCGCGCGTCGTACACGGTGTACGCCACCCACTCGCCATCGGGCGACGCCAGCACCGGCATGCGTCCATTGATCGCGAGAGCGCCGAGCGCGTCGGTGATCGCTAGCGGGCGATCGGGGCGCGGCGACGGCTGGGCGCCAAGAATGGGAGCACCGAGCAACGCCGATGTCGCGAATGCCAGAATCACGTGACGACGCACGGGAGCTCCGTCGAGAGGTTTGTATCCGCCATCGGCCGTCAGCGGTCGGCGAAACGATGCATTCGGTGCGGCCAGTACTCAACCCGTTCGAGCAGGACGCAACTCGCGCTGCCGCCTCGACTCGTCCGTCGTACGGAGCTCGGCTATCTCGCCACTGGCGCGCGCGAATTGACGCGCAAATTGCGCTCTGATGCGCATTTGACGCGCGTCTCACGAGAGTCTCACGCCCGTCTCACGGGCGCCTCCGATCTTCTCGCATCGCAAGAGCAGCCAATCGCCGCACGGCACCCTGCCGTTGCCAGAGCTGCATGCCGAACCGATCGCCCCATCGGAGGATCAGAGAATGACGTCCGCCACCACATCCCGCCTTTCAGACCCTGCCCGAAACGCCGCGCTTCTGGCAACCGGTCTCCTCGACTCGCCACCGGAAGAATCGTTCGACCGGCTCACGCGACTCACCTGCCAAACCGTGCGCACACCTGGCGCTATGCTCAGTCTCGTCAGCAGCGAGCATCAGTTCGTCAAGAGTAGCGTCGGCCTCTCGAAGCCCTGGATCGCCGGCGGCGTCGTGCCCACTACGGACTCACTCTGTCGGTACGTCATCGCCCGCGGCAAGCCGATACTTATACAAGATGCGCAGCACTATCGGCGTCTACGTCAGAACCCGGTAATTCAGGCGACAGACTCCCGTGCGTACCTTGGCGTACCGCTGCGCAGCGAAGAGGGGACAATCCTCGGTACGCTTTGCGCGATCGACAGGGTACCGCGCACTTGGAGCACCGTAGACGTCGAGAACCTCCAAGACCTCGCTGCGGTGGCGATGGTCGAGGTCGAGGCACGTCGGCACCAGCTCAGCGTGAGCAGAAGTGAAGAGCGATTCCAGCTCGCCACCCGTGCCACGAGCGACGTGCTTTGGGAGTGGGACCTCGTGAGTGGTGAGATCCGCTGGTCCGAGGCCGCCCACCGGACCTTTCGGTACGCACCTCAAGAGGTGAGGAGCGAAAGCGAGTGGTGGTACGAGCGGATCCATCCCGACGACCGCGAGCGCATCGTGAGCGGCATCCAGGAGGCGACCAGCAGTATCGGCGAGACGTGGACCGATGAGTATCGGT
This sequence comes from Gemmatimonadaceae bacterium, assembly GCA_045804225.1. GTDB lineage: Bacteria > Gemmatimonadota > Gemmatimonadetes > Gemmatimonadales > Gemmatimonadaceae > AG2. The sequence goes on along the minus strand of JBJMNO010000004.1, from coordinate 6,794 downwards.
TTCGTCGCGGCGACGGCTCGTATGCCGCCGTGCTCGACCGGGCGTACATCGCCCGTGACGCGCGACGTACGGCACTCCGCATGATTGGGTGGATGATCGACGTCACCGAGCGCCGCCGCGCCGAGGACGGACAGCGCTTCCTTTCTCGGGCCAGCGTACTCCTCGACAGCTCTCTGGAATACGAGTCCGGCTTCGCAAACCTCGCGCGTCACATCGTGCCCGCGATGGCGGACCTTTGCCTAGTGCACGTTGTCGATGAGAACAATCGGCTGCGACGTGTCACCGTGGCGCACGCCGCTCAGGGCGAGCTGCTGCGTGCGCAGGGACCTCTTTCCAGCGAAACGGGCAGCGCGGAGAATCCAGTTCTCAAGGCGGTGCGCTCCGGAAAACCGGTGCTCGTGCGCAACGGCAATGGCGATCTCGCTCACGCCATCGGCGGCGACGCGCACGAACGCAACCGACTTCACGAGCTCGGGCTCCGTTCGCTCCTGACGGTGCCGCTGATCTCCGATGATCGCACCCTTGGAGCGATTACCCTCGGAGCGTGGGAACCTGGACGACAGTATGGCCCCATCGACCTCGTGACGGCGGAGGATCTCGCGCGCCGAGCAGCAGTCAGTCTCGAGAACTGCATGCTCTATGCAAAGGCACAGCAGGCGGTGCGGGCTCGCGACGAGGTTCTCGGCGTCGTATCGCACGACCTGAGAAACCCGCTCAATGCCATCGACATGGCCGCCGCAATGCTGCTGGAGACGGGAAGCGACCGCCGCGTGGGAAAGGTGGACGCGCTCGAGCTCATCCGGCGATCCGCACGCCAGATGAGCACGATGATCAAGGATCTGCTCGACGCGTCGAGTATTGATGCTGGCCGCTTTCGCGCTCGAAGGTCAACGCGCTCGATATCCGATCTGCTCTCCGACGTCCAGACACTGCTCCAGCCACTCGCCGACCCGAAGCATATCCGGCTCGCGTGCGAGCGTGCTGGGACACCGGCGAGCATCTACGCCGACGCGGACCAGATACTGCGGGTCTTCTCCAACCTGATCGGCAACGCAATCAAGTTCTCGCCCGCGAATAGCGAGATCCGGGTCGATTGTCGCCTCGCCGCGGCATCCCGCGAGGTCGTGTTCACCGTGACCGATACGGGACCGGGAATTCCCGACGATCAGCTCCCGCACATCTTCGACCGCTACTGGCAGGGGATGCGCGGTGATCGACGCGGCGCGGGGCTCGGGCTGGCTATCGCGAAGGGTGTCGTGGAAGCGCACGACGGCCGGATCTGGGTGAACAGCACGCTCGGCAAAGGCACCTCTTTCTCGTTCGCCCTTCCCGTTGCGGAAACGGCGGCCGCTGTCGCGGCCTGACCTCGACTCAATGCGCCTGCCGCGATTCGCGGCACATCGCCTAACGATACAGGGAGGCAGCCATGCGCCTCAGGACATTCGGAGGACTCAGCATCGAGGGAGCAGCGCAGCTGCTCGGCGGCGCGGCTGGACAGCGGCGTCCACTCGCGCTCCTCCTGCTCTTCGCCGTCGCCGGGGAACATGGCATTAGCCGTGACAAGCTGCTTGCGCTCCTTTGACCGGAAAGCGACAGCGATCGTGCCCGATCGGCGCTGCGGCAGGCGCTCTATTCTCTCCGTCGCGACCTCGCGGCACCGGACCTGTTCGAGGGGAGCACCGAGCTGCGCCTCAATCAACGTCTTCTTCCGAGTGACGTCGCGGCGTTCGACGCCGCGGTCATGCAACGCGACCGGGAAGGTCGGGAGCGCGCCGTCGCGCTTTACACCGCACCGCTCGCCGAAGGCTTCTGTCTCAGCGGAGCGCCAGAGTTCGAGCGCTGGCTCGAGACCGAACGCCGCACTCGCGCGCAGCAGTTCGCGACCAGCGCCGAGTGGCTCGCGAAAGAGGCGACTCGTGAGGGTCGTTTCGAGGAAGCGGTCTCGTTATGGCGGCGTCTTTCTGTTCAGGATCCACTCAACGCCCGCGTCGCTCTGCAGCTCATACAAGCGCTGGCTGACAGCGGCGACCGCGCGGGTGCGCTGCAACACGCGCGTATCCACGAGGCGCTCGTCCGCGAGGAGCTCGGAGCCGGCCCCGAGCCCGCGATCGTGTCGCTTGCGGAACGACTGCGCAGCGGGGAGAAGGTGCCGTCGTCTGTGCCGCGAAAGATCGCGACCGAATCCGAAGCAGTCGCAAACACGCCGGTTGCGTTCACTCCGGCGACCTCAGTCCCCAAGGTACCAGCCGCGGTGGTGAGCTTCCCGGTCCGCACTAGCCGCTCCATACGCCCGGCCATCGCGGTGGCGTTCGTTCTCCTTGCGGCGATCGCCACAATATTCGTCGTCAATCGACGATCCTCGAGCCGCCGGCTCGATCAGAATGCCATTGCCGTAGCGCCCTTCGAGGTGGAACCCAAGCTTCAGTTCTGGCGCGAGGCTGTGATGGACATTCTCGCGCACAACCTCGACGGGGCGGGCCCGCTGCGCAGTGTCGCGACGTCGCTCTCGTTGCAGCACTGGAGTGGCCGCGCCGATCGCACTTCGGCGCTCGAGCTGGCGCGCAGCACTGGAGCGCGCATCGTCGTTTACGGGTACGTCGTGCCGGCGGGTCCCGACTCCGTGCGCGCGGCGGCCACGCTGTTGGACGCGAGCACCGGCCGGCTCGAGACAGTCCAGCGTGGGGAGTCGGAGGAGCGCATGGACAGGCTCACCGACTCGCTCACCGTCGACGCACTGCGCGTCCTGGACGGCTGGGTTTCATTGGGCGCGGTGCGCCGTACGCCGCTCGTGGGCGCCGCCAATATCGAGGCATTGAAGTCATTCCTGCGCGGCGAGCAGTTCTACCGGCGCGCGCAGTGGGACTCCGCGCAAGGAGCATATGAGGAGGCTGTCGCGCACGACAGCGCGTTCGCTCTCGCGCTGCACCGCCTCGGCATGGTTCTCAGCTGGGAACGCACCGCGTCGGACAGCGTTGCCGACCAATATCTGCTCCGCGCCGGCGCACTCAATCACCATCTCGGCCCGCGCGACAGCCTCCTGGTGCTCGCCGATTCGCTCTTCGCCGCGGCGAGCGCGGTGCCTAACGACGCGGTCACGTGGCCGTTCGCCAAGCGGCTGCTCGCCATGCTACGCGGGGCGCAGCAGTCCTATCCGGAGGATCCGGAGATCTGGTACGCCGTCGGCGAAGGCGCCTATCACTTCGGTTTTGGCGCTCTCACGGTGCGCGAGCAGGACATCCTCGCGGCGTTCGACCGCGCCATCGCGCTCGACTCCGCCTTCTCGCCGGCCTATGAGCACATGCCGGAGCTCGCGGTGAACGTGGGCGGAGCAGCGCTCGCGCGCCGGTACACCGAGGCATTCCTGCGCCGCCACCCCGACGAGCCTTCCGTGGCGCGAATGCGGCTGCTGGATCAATTACTGAGTCCATATCGTCGCTCGGACATGAAGCAGCTGCTCGACTCTGTGGCGACGAGGGTGATCAGCTCGGCGCGCACGGCGCTGCGCCGTTGGCCAGACTCCGCCGAGACGGCGCTGATGCTCACACGCGCTCTTCTCGCCCGACCCGGTGGAGAGGCGTATCGTAAACGACTCGTTGCGCAGCTCGCGCTGCGTGGCCATCTTCGCGAAGCGCTTCGGCTCGCGAGCAACATGGAAAGTCGCGCCGTCGTGATTCTCGCCTACATTGGTGCCGCGCCGGCGGATTCCCTCGCAGCGCGCCTGGCCGTGATCGGCGCCGACACCGCTGACGCCGCGCAGTTCGTGCCCGGTTGGTGGGCAGCACGCCGCGACACCGTCGAGCTTCGCGCGTACGTGGCCCGCGCCCGACAGAGGGAGAAAACGTTGCCGCCAGTGAGCCGGCCGCGCGCTACATACGATGTCGCCGCGGGAGAGGCATACCTCTCGCTCGGACGTGCCGATACCGCGGCTGCACTGAGGCAGTTCCTTGCCCTGCCCGACAGCATGTGCTCCATCTGTTATGCCGATTGGTGGACGCGAGGCCGGCTCCTCGCGGCGGGCGGCCGGCTCACTGAGGCGCTGACGAGTCTGCGCCAGCTCCCGGACGGCGCCGAGTCGCCGCTGGAGCCGCTCGTCTCGCTCGATCGCGGACGTGTCGCCGAAAGGCTGGGACGTCGCGATGAGGCAGCGCAGGCGTATGAGTTCGTCATCAACGCCTGGCAACGGGGCGAGCCTCCAGTTCAGGGCTATGTGGAGAGTGCGCGCGCCGGCATCGCGCGCCTCGGCTCGCCTCGGCGCTGACTCTAGTCCATCACGCGTTCTGGATCATCACCGCGCGCGAGTTGAGATACGCCTCGAGCGCTTCCGGACCGCCCTCCGAACCGTAGCCCGAGTCCTTGACGCCTCCAAACGGCATTTCGGCGGATGGCATCGCGGGCATGTTCATCCAGAGCATCCCAACTTCGAGCTTGCGCGCGAGCACGTCGGCGTACTTGAGTGACTTTGTAAACGCGTACCCGGCGAGCCCCATCAGCAGCCGGTTCGACTCGGCGATCGCCTGGTCCAGTGTGTCGAACGGCTGGATCGCCGCGACAGGGCCGAACGGCTCGTCGTTGAAGATCTTCGCCTCTTTCGGCACGTCGGCGAGGATCGTCGGCTGCCAGAAGTTCCCGGCGTTGCCAATGCGCTCACCCCCGGTCAGCAGCTTCGCGCCCTTTTTCACGGCGTCCTCGGTGAACGTCGTCATCGCGTCCATCCGTCGCGGATTGGCGAGTGGACCCATCTGCGTGCCTTCGGCAAGGCCATCGCCCACTCGCAGCGCCTTGGCGTGCTCGGCGAGCGCCTGCGCGAAATCGCCAACGATTGAGCGGTGCACGAGGAAGCGCGTCGGCGAGATGCACACCTGGCCGGCGTTCCGGAACTTCGCCGCTCCCGTCGCTTTCACCGCGAGCGCGATGTCAGCGTCTTCGCAGACGATCACCGGCGCGTGACCGCCGAGCTCCATCGTGACGCGCTTCATGTGCTGGCCGGCGAGCGCGGCGAGCTGCTTCCCCACCGCTATTGAACCCGTAAAAGTGACCTTGCGGATAACCGGGTGCGGAATGAGGAAACTCGAAATCTCGGCCGGCGTACCGTAGACGAGACCGAGCACGCCTGGCGGCAGCCCTGCGTCGGCGAACGCCTTGATCAGCGCCGCCGGCGCGGCGGGCGTCTCTTCCGGTGCCTTGACGAGAATCGAGCAGCCCGCGGCAAGTGCGGCGGACACTTTGCGCACCACCTGGTTAATCGGGAAGTTCCACGGTGTGAACGCTGCGACCGGGCCCACGGGGTCCTTCATCACCATCTGCCGAATCGTGACGCTCACGCGCGACGGCACGATTCGGCCGTAGATGCGGAAGCCTTCTTCGGCGAACCACTCGATGACGTCGGCGCCGGCCAGTGTCTCGGCTTTCGCCTCCGCGAGCGGCTTGCCCTGCTCCTGTGTGAGGAGTGGCGCGATCTCGCCGGCGCGCTCGCGGAACAGCGCCGCCGCCTTGCGCATGATCTTGCTGCGCTCCGCCGGCAGCATCTCGCGCCACACCTCGAAGCCGCGTTGCGCCGCCTCGACCGCACGCTCCAGATCGCGCCGGCCGGCGTGAGCGACACGCCCGATCTCCTTGCCGGTAGCCGGATTCACCACCGGCAGCGTTTTGCCTTCGGCGGGCTCCTGCCACTGGCCGTTGATGAATAGCTGGGTGTCGACGTATGCCATGGCGGTGCTCGAATGGTGACGAGTGAACGAAGCTGCGTCTAGCGGGCGGGACGCGCAAGCGTATCAGCTAACCTTGCCGCAGGCGACGCGGCTGCGGCTCACTGCCCGGGCACCCCCGCTACGACGGCCCACTCTGCAAGCCAAGGACGACATGCCTTCCACGCTCGGGAGCTATTCATCTTCCCTCGATGGTCGTGGGAGTTTATGGCACTCTAATTTCTTTCGCGCGCTTGTAGTACGCGAGGTACTCTTTGGGCGTCGACATAGCGATCACCGTCGCGACCGAAGTGAGCTCGAGATCATCGAGCTGCTTGAAGTGCAGACAGCACTTCCCCATGTCGAGCCGCTTCCCGGCTTTCTTGAATGCTTCCACGAGAAGCTTCTGGGAGAATGGGGATGTGTACTCGCCGTTCGAGCTGCTGTACGCGCCCATCAGGTAGAGCGAGTTGTAGCTCTTGTGCGCGCCGAGGGCCACGTAGCAGAGCGGCTGGCCGTTGTAGGTGTCGGAGAATTCTTCCAGCGGGATTCCCCAGTTGATCACGCCCCAGTTCATGAACTCCGCGTAGCCCTTGGGAATGTGTTTGAGGACGAAGGCGCGGGCCTCTTTGATCACCGCCCGCTTTTCCGGGGCAAGCGAGGCCAGGTAGTCGGCCACGGTAGTTGGGCGAGCCGACTTGGCCGTCGAGCGTGATTTCTTCGTAGCCATCGACATGCTCCTCGTGCGTGGGGGGCCCGATCGGTTCGCGTCCGTTGCTGCGCCCTTCGCGGGCTCACTCACACGTCGGACGCTGCCGATTACAATCGACACCAGTCTCGAGAAAAGCGTAAGGATGTCTGTCGAGCGAGGAGCCATCAGCTCAGGCGTATTCGAGGTGGCGATGCATGCATCACACCCGGTGTGGTGAGCCCAGATGCGAGAGGCAAGCTGACAGCTGACAGAATCAAGAGAACTACCTCAGCTATCAGAGCCAGCGTCGAGCTATCAGAAGCTCAGCAACGAGGACGACGACGCGTCGGGGAAGCGCTCATCGCTGGGCTGACCTCTTGAATCTCGCGGCTCGCCGCTTCAGAGCTCATAGCTGAAGT
>JBJMNO010000003.1:0-321733 GCA_045804225.1 Gemmatimonadaceae bacterium | reverse complement strand
GGTCCCACCGCCAACATTGCCCTCGAGGGGAAGGACGCCTGGTTTCGCACCCTCAAACGCCGAGAGCACGTGCTCGGGCTTCACATGGAAGCCGTTGATGTCATTGAGGCGGCCATCGTATGTCTCGGCCACGACCGGCAATCCCCACGGCTGCAAGCCGGGGCGCTTCACCTGCCACTGTAGAATTGCATCGCGCACCACGCCTACCGAATGCGTATTCGTGATCGCGATCGGGCCCTCGAGAAAGCCGGACTCCTGCAGCCAAGTCGTTCCGGTCATCTCGCCGTTGCCGTTGAGAGTGAACCATGCGCCCATCACGGGGTCGGGATTGTCCTTGCCGCGCGGGTGGATCACCGTGACACCCGTACGGACCGGTCCCTGGCCCACGACCAGCGCGCCATTGCCCGAGACGAGCGTCGTGTGTCCGACTTCGACACCGGGGACGTCCGTAATCGCGTCGAGCGCGCCTGGCGTGCCGCCGATTTGCGCAGCGATGCCGAGGTCGCGCGCCCGCGGCTTCGTTGCAGCTGACTGCGCCGACACCTGCGCGGCAAGCAATAGTGAAAGCGAAAGTGCGAAGGCGAGTGCACGCATCATCGATCTCCAGGGGAGGGCGGCGCGAGAAGCTAGCGCGTGGCGTTCCGGTCGGCGAGCTTCACGCGCTACCACGCGAACCCGGCGAACTCTCATGGAACAATCCGATCTGCTTGTCATCGGGCCCCGTCCCGGCTTCTCGCCGGGGATGGGCCGCTTGGTGGCGATGATGACCTACACGCGAGTAACGACGTTGCGTGCGGTGGAAGGGCTCACAATCGAGCAACTGGACTACGTGCACGACGGCGGCAGCAATTCCATCGGCGCCCTGCTCGCGCACATCACGAGCGTAGAAGTGGCCTATCAGCGCGTCACGTTCGACGGGCGTGGTGTGTCGTCGCCCAAGTATGACGCGGAATGGGCCGCCGCCGGGCAGCTAGGGGATCGCGGGCGAGAGGAGATTCGGGGCAAGCCGCTGGAGCACTACGTCGCGGCGCTCGAGGAAGTGCGCGCCTTCACCCTCGAGGAGCTGGCGCGCCATGACGATGCCTGGCTCGATGAAACCAGCACCTTCGGTCCCGGGCGTCGCGTCAACAACTACTTCAAGTGGTTTCATGTCTTCGAGGACGAGCTGAATCACCGCGGACAGATTCGCTGGCTAAAGCAACGGGCGGTGAAGGGCTAGAGGGCTAGAGGGGTAGAGGGGTAGAGGGGTAGAGGGTAGAGGGTAGAGGGTAGAGGGTAGAGCGAAAAGCAGATCCTTCGTCGCTACGCTCCTCAGGATGACAGGTTGGGGTGTCATCCTGAGCGAAGCGAAGGATCTGCTTTTCGCGTCCCGCGTCCCGCGCCACGCGCCACGCGCCACGCTACCCTCTACCCTCACTATTCAGTCTACGCTCTTGAGCACCTTCTCGACCGCGCCGATGATCTCGTCGATCTGTTCCTTCTCCACGATCAGCGGCGGCGACAGGGCGATGATGTCACCCGTCGTTCTGATGAGCACATTCTCATCGTAAAAGCATCGCGTGAAGACCTCGAAGGCGCGCGCGCCAAGCTTGCCCTCCCGCGACTCGAGCTCGACGCCCGCGACGAGACCGAGATTCCGTACGTCCGCGACGTGCGGCAATCCGCGTAAGGAGTGCACGGCGTCTTCCCAATACGACGCCAGCGACGCCGCGCGATCGAACAGACCCTCGTCACGATAGACGCCGAGCGTCGCCAGTGCCGCGGCGCTGGCCAGGGGATGGCCGGAGTACGTGTAGCCGTGGAAAAACTCGATGCCTTGCTCCGAGGCCTCGACGATGGTGTCGTGGATGCCGCGTCGCACGAACACGGCGCCCATCGGTACCGAGGCGTTCGTAATGCCCTTTGCGACCGTCATCATGTCGGGCTCGACGCCGAAATACGTCGCTGCAAAGGGAGCGCCCAGGCGCCCGAAGCCGGTGATCACCTCGTCGAAAATGAGGAGAATGCCGTGACGGCTGCAGATGTCGCGCAGGCGTTCGAGGTAGCCCTTCGGCGGAATCAACACGCCAGTCGATCCAGCGACCGGCTCGATGATGACTGCCGCGATGGTCGACGCCCCATGTCGCTGCACCAGCGTCTCGAGCTCGTTCGCCAGCTCGGCGCCGTGCTGCGGCTGGCCGCGGCTGAACGCGTTGCGCGAAGCATCGTGTGTGTGCGGAAGATGATCGACGTTAGGCAGCAACTGCGATGCAAACTGTTTCTTGTTACTGTCGATGCCCCCGACGGAGATGCCGCCAAAGCCGACGCCATGGTAGCCTCGCACGCGGCCAATGAGCTTCGTTCGATTCGGCTGGCCCTTCGCCTGCCAGTACGCGAGAGCGATCTTGAGCGCGCTATCGACAGCTTCGGAGCCAGAGTTGGCAAAGAAGACACGGTCGACGCCGGACGGGAGCAGCTCCGTGAGACGCGACGCGAGCTCGAATTGGAGCGGATGGCCCATCTGGAATCCAGGCGCGTAATCCATCTTCGCCGCTTGGTCGGCGATCGCCCGGCTTATGGGCTCGCGGCAGTGCCCGGCGTTCACGCACCAAAGCCCCGCCGTGCCGTCGAGGATCCGCCGTCCGTCGGCGGCGGTGTAGTACATACCATGCGCTTCGACGAGAAGCCGCGGCGCTCGCTTGAACGCGCGGTTCGCCGTGAAGGGCATCCACAGCTCTTCTAACGAGAGATGCGCGAGGTCGATCTCGGTGGCGGAGGCGGGTGCCGTGGAGCTAGCCATAGGACGAATCGGGAGCGGGTTGAATGTGCGGTAACCGCCTAGAAGTATGTGTTACTGGGTAGCCCATTAGCTATAGTCCGTCAGGGTCTGGAAGAGGAACGCGAGGTACCATGCCGGATCGGAAGGAAGAGGCACCTAACGAGATCGACGAGCCGCCGATGGCGACGACCGCGGAGGTCGCGGCGGTCGTCCAGACCGTGCAGCGGAAGCACCGCGGACGAATTCGGTGGTCGATCGGCCGGCACACGGCCGAGCTGGCGCTCAGCGCTCTGGGCAAGAAGCCGCACGTGAGCCGGCACGAAAGGTCGTCCAAGTCCCGCCGACGGAAACGGCAGAAGAGAATGCTTTGACGGATGGTAGAGGGTAGAGGGTTGCGAGGTTGAGCGAAAAGCAGATCCTTCGTCGCGGAGCCTGCCCTCGAGCGAAGCGAAGGGCTTCTCAGGATGACAAGGTTGGGTGTCATCCTAGCGAAGCGAAGGATCTGCTGTTCGCCCCGCACCCCGCACCACGCACCACGCGCCACGCGCCACTCACAACCCTCTACTCTCCATCCTCTACCCTCCCCACCCGGTTGACCTCTCCCCCCGCGCGGAGCAGTTTCTCAATGGCGCCATGGACGCCTCCAGTCCGCGGAAAGGGACCGAGTCCCACCTAACGAGTCGAAGCACGTTCGAGTCACGCTTCTTTCGGCCCGCACCGCGGACATCGGGCTCTCCACGAAAGGAGCGCCTATGCCTATCAGGTCCCTTCCCCCGCGGCCCAGCCTCGCGCAGCTGAAGCGCCAGGCCAACGAGCTCCATCAGCTCCACCGCGCCGGAAAACAATCGGCTGCCGCGCGGATCATCGCCAACCATCCGCGACTGAAGCAGGAGACTCCGCCAGCGGTCGTCGGCCGCACACTTGCTCTCGCTGACGCGCAGCTCGTCATCGCCCGAGAGTACGGCTTCGAGAGCTGGTCATCGCTCAAGCATTACGTCGAATCCGCGACACGGGTCGCGATGTACACACCGCACCCCGGCTTCGAGGAGGCGCTGGCGGCCATCGATGCCGGCGACGTGGACCGGCTCCGGAAGCTCCTCGACAGAAATCCAGAGCTCGTGAGCGCCCGCACGAACCTCGAGCCGCCTTACGGTTATTTCGCCGGCGCGACGCTCCTCCACCACGTCGCGTGGAACCCGAGCCGCGCAACGAAGATCCCTGCGAACATCGTCGAGATTGCGCGCCTGCTCATCGACCGCGGCGCCGACCCTGACGCGGTCACCCTCGGCCGCAGCGCTGGTACGACAATGGGACTGCTCGTCACGAGCAAGATGGCGAGCGACGCCAATGTCTCGGGACCGCTGATCCAACTCCTCATCGATCGTGGCGCGACGCTCGATCTGGGAACCATGGAGTCAGTGATTCCCAATTGGGGAAAGCAAAACATCCTCCACGTCGCGCTCTCCAACTACGCTACGCGCGCTGCAGAAAAGCTCATCGATCTCGGTGCGAAGCCGGACGTCTGCGTCGCGGCCGCGCTGGGGCGCATGGATCTACTCGAAGGCTCCTTCGACGAGGATGGTGGTTTGCTCATGGCAGTGCGAGCAAAAGGCGGTCAGCTCTCTGAGCGCGACGCGATCGGCCTCGCGTTGCTCTTCGCGTATGTCAACGGGCATCACGACGCGGTGGATTTCCTGCTCGACAAGGATGGGAACTGGAACATGACGGGCGTCAACAACGGCACGGCAATGCACCGCGCTGCATGGAGCGGTGATCTGTCAATGGTGCAGCGACTGGTCGCGAAGGGGGCGGACATCAGCAATCGCGACAACCCGTTCAATTCCACTCCGCTCTCCTGGGCACAGCACAACAGGCAGACGGCCGTGTTCGACTGGATGCGCGCTCACTGCGAGATCGACCTCCACGAAGCCGCCGCGCACGATCTGCGTGAGCATGTGGAGGCTCGGCTGCGCGAAGATCCCGGGTCCGTAAATAGCCTTCGCAATCAATGGGAAGTTCCTCTCGTCACGCCGCTTTACTGGGCCGCCTGGACACGCATCAGCGACGTAGAGGGGTCACATCACCTCGACGAGACGCATCGGCTGCGCCTCGTTAGGCTTCTCCTCGACTACGGCGCCGATGCGAACATCATCGGTGGTGACGGTCGAACGCCGCTCGACGTCGCCGCCGATGCCGGCGCCCAGCAAATCGTGGAGCTCATCGAGAGCCGAGGAGGGAAGCGGGGGCGCGAACTGTAGCCGGATCCTTCGCTGCGCTCAGGATGACGTTCGCAATCCATACACCCGCGCCGCATTCTCTCCGAGGATCTGTTTCCTTTCGGCGTCAGTAAAGTTGGCGTCTCCGATACTGCTCTTCATCAGCTCGATACTTCCAATTGCGTGCGGATAGTCGCTGCCGCCGAGGAGCTGGCTCACGCCGGCGAAATCGGCCGCGAAGCGCAAGGCGCATGGATCGAAGTTCACCGTATCAAAATAGAAGTTGCGCAAATACTCACTCGGCGGTCGGGTAATCTGTGCCCGGCATTCGCCGAAGGCCCGCCATCCGCGGTCGAGACGCTCCACGAGATACGGGATCGTTCCACCCAAGTGGCCGAGGACCCATTTGATGCGTGGATAACGCTCGGGGACTCCGGCAAAGACCAGCTTCGCGGCCGCGAGCGTCGTATCGAGCAAGAACCCGACGAGCGGCATCAGCCAGTAGTCGGTCATCGCCTCGACCCCAACGGGACTCGTCGGATGGATGTGCATTACGGCATCGCGGCGGTTCGCTTCGGCGTAGAGTGGCTCGAAGCATTCGTCAGCGAGCGCGACGCCGTTGACATTGCTGAAGAGCATGGCGCCCGGAAATCGCAGCTCCTCCATCGCGCGCCGCAGCTCGACGACTGAGGCGGCAGGGTCGCACAATGGCAGCGTTGCCAGTGCCGCGAAGCGAGGACTGCGCTCGCGCACGATTGCGGCGAAGGCATCGTTTACCAGTCGCGCAAGACGAATGGCGCGTCGCGGCTCTTCGACATGCGTGCCAGGCGTCGTCAGGGTGATGATCTGCGTATCGACGCCCGCCCGCTCCAGCACCTCGGCGCGGTACGTAATGTCACGATGTCCACGCACGGCAACGTTGTAGTCGCCGGGGTAATGAACACATGGATTTCCCGCCTCGTCGAGCGTTACGCGAACGACGCTGTCGCCGGCGCGCAGCGCCTCCAGGTACTCCGGCGGATAGAAGTGGTTGTGGACGTCGATCAGCATACGATCATCGATCGCCCACTACCTTCGGCACCACGTACACACGCCGCAACGCGTCCAGATACTCGGTGTGCAGCGCCTTGATTGAATCGAACTCACGCTTCACCGCCGCGCGGTACTCGGGGCGCGTTGCAAAGTCGTAGAGCAGGGCGGCCATCGCTTGCGCGTCGGCGACGAACCCCTGATGGCCGACCTCCGTGAGCGCATCGGCTTCCATCTCGTAGGTGTGGTTCGGCGAGTTCGACGTCTTCGCGCTGAACCCGACGCCCGGGATATTGCTCGAGACGCTGCCGGTCTCCTCGTAGCCTTGCGGCTTTCCTGGCTCCGGAAGCACGCCCGTTGCCCCGAACTTCTTCAGATAGGCGAACGCCACTTCATCCAACGTGGCAATGCCGACGCCGTCGCGATTGTGGCCGTAGTGGTCGATCTTCACTTGTGTGCCGGTCGCCAGCGCGGCTGCGCGTGCCGCATTGTCGACCATCTCCGTCTCTTGAGCGAGATAGACCTCGTCTGGATAGCGAATGTAGAAGTCCGCCGCGGTCTTGTCGGGCACGACGTTAGGCGCCGCACCACCCTCGGTGATCACGCCTTGGATGCGCGCTTCCGGCCGCAAATTGCTGCGAATGGCGTCGATGTTGTTGAAGAGGTGGATCACCCCCTCGAGCGCATTGCGCCCGTTCCAGGCGGTGAGCTGGTGCGCCGGGGCGCCAAAGAACGTGTATTTCACGCCGTCGATGTTCATGCAGCAAGTGCCGAATCCCGGCGCCGCCCGACTCGTCGCGCTCGTGGAGTGGCTGCGCACGAGAACGTCCATTCCATTGAAGGCGCCAGCGTCGTACATCACCGTCTTCGCGTTCGGTGGCATCATCTCTTCGCCGGGCGCGCCGAACACCACTACCGTGCCAGGCGTCTTCGTGCGGACGAGATATTCTCCGATCGCGATCGCCGCCGCGATACCGATTGGGCCCTGCGTCGAATGTTGATCGCCGTGGAAGGCGCCCTTCGTCCCTCGTAAGGCGTCGTACTCGGTGATGATGCCCAGCTGTGGGCCGCCGCTCGACTTCGTATAGCGCGCGACGAATGCCGTCTTCAGCTCACCGACTCCCATCTGCACGTCGAAGTCGTGCTTTCGGAGATAATCGGTGAGTAATTGTACCGACCGTGTCTCCGCGAAGCCGATCTCGGGATGACGGGTGATGTCGTCGCCGAGAGCGAGCAGCTCCCCATCCATCAGTGCTTTGGCACGCGCGGCGACGGCGTCGCGGGCAGGGTTCGGTGCCGTCAGTCGCGCGACGAGCGCGTTGACGTCCAACGAGTGCTCGAGACTATCGAGCTTCCGAACCACGGAGCGTGCGGCGTCTCGCTCGGTGGGCGTCTCCTGCGCGAACATGACGGCCGGAATGGCCGAAACCAGCAAACAGCACATCGTGAGAACAAATCGGCGCATGGGTCTCTCCATCTGAAATCCAGAGCGGGAGCGGGGCGGAGCAGCATGTCACGCATGCTGGACCTCGCGGCATAAGGCTGCAGCCGATACGCGCCAACGGCTAGACCTCGGCAGAGACCGGCTCCCAGCGATCTCTGGCACGCGCCACGCATATGACGAGACCGGCAAAGCGCCGGAAGCCGTGGACGCTTGCCGCCGCCGGCAGGGGGCCGGCGGATCATCGGGCCGACGCGTGAGCCCTCGAACTGGGAGGAACAATGGCGGACGTCAACATTCAGCAAACGCCCTCGAGCGGCGAGTCGCGTGGCGGCGGCTCCGGCGCGGTGTGGGCGATCGTCGTGATCATTCTGTTGTTGGTTATCGCCTGGTTTGTCTTCGGCGGCGGCTTCGGACGCCATAGCAGCACGACGAACCTCAACGTGAATGTGCCGGGTCAGAGCGGCGGTGGTGGCTCAGGCTCCGGTTCTGGCGCAGCCGCTGGTGGCGGGACGTCGGGGGGCGGCACGGGCGGCGGAGCGACGAAGACTCCTTAGTTCTTGGCGCCGAATACGACTCCTGGTCGCTCGGACACACTAACTGCTTCTTCGTCCGCGAAGAAGCAGTTAGTGTTTAGCTAACAACAAAGCCGCCTCCGCCTACACAGTGCGGCTTTTCCATCTTCCGCGCCGAAACAGAACCGCGCTTACGACGGCGAGAGTTGAAAAGGCGACCGCGACCGCGAAATACACTCCGCGCGGCCCGAATCCCAACACTTTCGCCAGCACGTACGCAACCGGAATCTCCCACAACCAGAAGACGACGACGTTGAGAATCGTTGGAGTCAACGTGTCGCCCGCCCCATTGAACGCCGCGGCGAGGACCATCCCGTACGCATAGAACACGAAGCCGAGTGCGATGATGCGCAACGCGTCCACGGCGTTAGGCACCACCGCCGGGTCGCTCGTAAAGATCGCCGCGATGGGCTGCGCGAACACCGCAAAGAGAATTCCAACGATGCCGAGAAAGCACATGTTGTAAAAACCGGCAATCCAGACCGCCCGCTCGGCGCGATCCGGCTTCCCTGCGCCTAACGCCTGACCGACCATCGTTGCACCGGCGTTCGACAAGCCCCACGATGGCAAGAGAGCGAACAGGATGATCCGGATGCCAATCGTGTAACCGGCGAGTGCCGCACTCCCGAAAGTCGAGAGAATACGAATCAGCCCGATCCAGCTTGCGGTTCCGACGAGTGCCTGCACCGAGCCGCTGGCCGAAAGACGAATCAATCGCAGCATGACCGTGGGCTCGATGCGGAGATGTTTCCGGGTGATCGAGACACGTTCGCTTCGTCCCAGGGCCAGGCGGCTGAGCGCGAACAACGCCCCGGCACCGCGACCGATGTTCGTCGCGATCGCCGCGCCCTTCACGCCGAGCGCGGGGAAGGGACCCAGTCCAAAGATCAGACATGGTCCCAGCGCGATGTTGATTGCGTTTGCGAACCAGAGGACGCGCATGGCAATCGCCGCGTCTCCCGCACCGCGAAAGATCGCATTCACGAGAAAGAGCAACACGATCGTCGCGTTTCCGCCGAGCATGACGCGAGCGTACGTCGTGCCGATCGCGAGCACGTTGGATGAAGCGCCCATGACCGACAACAGCTGCGGTGCGGCGATCACGCCGGCGATGCCGAGCACCGCCGCAACCAGCACGGCGAGAGTGATCGCCTGCACGGCGGCCCGCGCCGCACCATCCCCGTCGCGCTCGCCGATTCGCCGCGCCACCATCGCCGTTGCGCCGATGGCGAGCCCCATGGCCAGTGCGTAGACGATCGTGAGCATCGACTCGGTGAGTCCCACGGTCGCGACGGCCTCGGCCCCTAGGCGGGATACGAAAAACACGTCGCACACCGCGAAGACACTCTCCATCACCATCTCGAGGACCATTGGGACCGCGAGCACGAGGATGGCTCGCCCGATTGGACCTTGGGTGTAGTCTCGACGCGATCCGCGCAACGCCTCGCGCACTCCCGCCCAGAATCCTACCTCTGGCGGTGGTGCCGCGATGGGTTGTGCGCCGAGCGTTTCAGAAAGATTGGATGACATACGATGACCAGTACGTGAAACGTGGAAGGGGCGGCACCGAGATCGGTGCCGCCCCTTCTTCGGGCTCAGGCGAGCGGTCGATCGATCAGTGCACGATTCGTTTGGCCGGCGCCGAGTCGGCGCGGACAAATACGAAAGCGGGGCGCATTGTGGACATGTGCTGGCGCATCGGTCTGATCGAGGATGTCGGGCGGCAGTC
Source organism: Gemmatimonadaceae bacterium (assembly GCA_045804225.1). GTDB lineage: Bacteria > Gemmatimonadota > Gemmatimonadetes > Gemmatimonadales > Gemmatimonadaceae > AG2. The sequence goes on along the minus strand of JBJMNO010000003.1, from coordinate 311,985 downwards.
GCCCAACAGTGGCGCGGAATGTACGCTCGACTGCTGCGATGCACAATGCCGGGCGCACGATGGCACTTCGTTTGCCGCCATCAGTTACAAGATTGATGAACTGGTCAACTCGTCGACGCTGGCAAGGCGATCGGCACTCAGTACGAGACAGCTGAACGTGAAAGGAGAGGAGAACATGGCATCACGAAGCGGTGGTCGCGGTGACGAACGATCCGGCGCGCGCGGCGCGACCGGCAGCGGACGAGCAGGCACGAGTGGTCGGGCAACGGGAAACGCGGGACGCTCCAGCAGCAGCGCGAGTGCGCCACGCGGACAAAGCGGAGCATCGGCAACGAGCGGAGCCAGTCGGCAGGGCCCCTCGTCGCCTCGTGGAACGTCCTCAAGCCGCCAGAGCGGAGCGACGGCAGATACCGCGTCCGCGACTCGGCAGAGTGCGCCGACCGGCTCGGGCGCGACGTCGAGCCAAAGCCAAGAGCGCGACAACCAGAGCACTCCGCGCGGTGAAAGCGGCGTCAGCGCCAGTGCCAGCGGTTTTGGGTCCACTGGTAGTGGCACGAGCTCGCACGCGGGCGCCGGCTTAGGAGCCGCGAGTACTCCTTCCTCGCGCGGCGATCAGGAGCGCGGGCTGCGCACGTCGCGAGAGGAGGGCAACATGCGCCCTGGCGCGTCGCCGCAGCGCGGAAGTGTCGGTCGCAACCAGCGTAGTTATGCCGCGCCGTTGCTTACGGCGGCGATGGGGAGCTCCAGTCCCTTCGCGATGATGCGCCGGATGATGGACGACATGGATCGCCTCTTCTCTGATTTTGGGTTTACCCATCCCGGCATGCTCGCCTCCAGTCTCCTGAATCCGGAGCACTGGTCGCAGAGCCAGTCACCGTCGCGAGCGATTAGCGGTGGATCGGCGGGTGGGTCGATTGCTCCTTCTGCTCGACGGCCGCAAGGCATACAGCGCACCGGTCAGCAAGGTCTTTCGCCGCTCGCACAAGGCAGTCTGTGGGCGCCGCAAGTCGAAGTCTTCGAGCGCGGCAACAATCTCGTCATTCGCGCGGATCTCCCGGGTCTCACACGCGAGGACGTGGACGTCGAGGTCGATGAGGATACGCTCATCATTCGCGGTGAGCGCCACAGTGACGTGGAGGACGAACAGGAAGGCTTCTATCGCAGCGAGCGAAGCTACGGAAGCTTCTATCGCGCCATCCCACTGCCGGACAACGTCGACGCGACGGCATGCAACGCGACGTTCCGTGACGGCGTGCTCGAGGTGACTCTACCGAAACCTCCGCAGCAGCAGTCACGCGCGCGGCGAATCGACGTGAAATAATGCTGGGTGCTGGGTGCTGGGTTCGGAGATACCCTAGCCTAGCACCCAGCACCGCTCAGGGGACCGCCACCGGATCTCCATTCACATCCAAAACCGTGACCGGCGCAATGCCTGTCGCCTTGAGCGGCTGCTCGATTTGCTTGCGATCACCGACGATCACGATCGCCAGGTGATCGACGTCGATGTACTTGTTCGCTACGCGCGTGATGTCGTCCTTCGTGACAGCGCGCACGTTACGCGCGTAGTTCTGGTAGTAGTCCTGCGGCAGGTCCTCGAGATACAGATCGGTGATCGAGCTGTTCACCGCGCGCACCGACGCGAAGTTCTGCGGTAAGCTTTGCACGAGGTTGTCCTCGGCGGTCTTCAGCTCGTCGTCCGTTACCGGCCGGCCGCCGCGAATGCCGCGCAGCTCCCTCATGAACTCGATCAACGCGCTGTCGGACTTGGCGGTCACGATTTCACCACCCGCCTCGAATGCTCCCGGGCCCTTGCCATACGCGAACTGCGAGCCGACGCCGTAGCTGTAGCCCTTTTGCTCGCGGATGTTCGCGTTCAACCGTGACTGGAACATGCCGCCGAGCATCGTATTCAGCACTTCGAGCGCGAAGTAGTCCGAGGTGCTCCGCGTAGGGCCAGGCAGCCCAATGGCGAAGCTCGACTGTGCGGCACCGGGCTTGTCGACGAGATAGATCGTCGTCGCCTTCGGCGCGTTCACCGTCGGATAGGAGAAGCTCGGGGCTGCTCCGCCACCAGTCCACGGAGCAAGGACGCGGTCGAACGTTGCGCGCACCGCGTTAGGGTCCACGTCGCCAACGACGGTGATGATCGCGTGATTCGGCGTGAAGTATGCCTTTGCGAAATTGACGATGTCGTCACGGGTGATCGCCGTCACCGATTGCTCGGTGACCGACCGACCGTAAGGATGAGCGTCGGTATAGAGCACTTTCGGGAAGACGTGCTGGGCAATCGCCGAGGTCCGATCCTTCGCCTGAGTGAGGGCGACTAATCGTCGGGCGCGATACCGCTCGATCGCGTCGTTCGGGAATGCGGGATTGACGAGCATGTCTTCGACGATCTGCAGCACGCGCTCGACCTTGTCGCTCGTCGCGAGAAAGCTGATCGAGCCGTTCTCACCGCCTACGCCGATGCGCACGCCCGTCCCGAGCAGCTGTAGCGCGTTCGAGATGTCGTCGCCGCTCTTTGTCGACGTGCCTTCCGTGAGCATCACGCCGGCGAACTCGCCAACACCGGGCTTCGCCGGCGGATCGTACTGATCGGCGCCCCCAACGAAGTCGATGGTCACCGACACCAAGGGCAGATTGTGCCGCGACGACACGATGAACTGCGCCCCATTGGCCAGCTTCGTCGATGTCCATGTCGGCACACGCAGAGCCGGCGTTGCGCCGGGTCCCGGAATCGCCGTGCGATCGAATGCCGCCGGTTTACCGGCCGGCCTTGGCTGTTGGGCCGTCGCCGCAAGCGCCGGAGCAACGATCAATCCCGCGCCGAGGAGCCGGCGCGCTGAAGAGTACACACTCATCGCATTTCTCCTGCGTCGGTCACGGTCTGGCTCTGATCGGCTTTGGACGCGTCCTGCTTCTTGCCTAACGGCACGACCGAAAGCACCACGCGCCCCTTCGTGAGATAGCGGTTGGCAACGCGTTTCACCTCGTCGGGCGTCACGCTCTCTGCCTCCGCGTATTCCTTCTGATAGAAGCCGGGATCGCCATGGAAAACAAAGCCATTGGCGAGGATCTCGGCCTTTTGAAGGTTTGATTCGAGACCGCTGACGAAGCCCAGCTCGATGCCTGCCTTGGCGCGCGCAACTTCGTCCGCGGTTGGGCCATCGCGCTGCAGTCGCTGAATGATGCTGTCCGTCGCCAGCTCGAGCTCCGTCAACGTATGACCCGGCCGCGGCGTGACCGTGACGCGGAATTCGCCGCCATTTTCGTTCGTGCGCTGCTGAGCGCCGACCGCCGATGCCCATTGGCGATCGTACACCAGCTCCTTCTGCAGCCGGGACGTTCGCGACGCCGACAAGACACTCGCCAGCACGTCGAGGATGTGATCATCCGTCTGCGTCTCGCCTACCGTTGGCCAGGAAAGCGTGAGCCGCGGAACCTGCACGCGATCCTCGAGCGTGAGCCGCCGTTCGTTCGCCATCGAGACGAGCTTGACCTGCGGCCTAACGATCGGCTTGCCGCGCGGGATGTCGCCGAAATACTTCTGCACCCAACTCTTCGCCTGCGCCGGATCGAAGTCGCCGGCGATCGTGAGCGTCGCGTTGTTGGGCGCGTAGTACAACCGGAAGAAATTCTTCACATCCTCCACCGAGGCGGCGGAGAGATCGGCCATGCTCCCGATGACAGGCCACTCGTACGGATGACTCTTGGGATACATGGCAGCGCTGATGACTTCGCTCGTTCGGCCGTAGGGCTGGTTGTCGTAGCTCTGCCGGCGCTCGTTCTTCACGATATCGCGCTGGGCGTTCAGCTTCGTCGTGTCGAGGGCGTCGAGCAGGAAGCCCATGCGGTCCGATTCGAGCCACACCGCCGACTCGAGATAGTTCGACGGGACGATCTCGTAGAAATTCGTACGGTCGTTCGTCGTGGAGCCGTTGTTGAAGCCACCCACACCCTCCGTGAGCTTGTCATGCAGGCCATACGGAACGTGCCCCGAGCCGGTGAACATCACGTGCTCGAAGAGATGCGCGAAGCCGGTGCGCCCTGGCACCTCGTTCTTCGAGCCGACGTGATACCACACGTCAACGGCGACCGTCGGGACCGCATGGTCCGGCGAGAGGATCACATTGAGTCCGTTCGCAAGTTGATAATGCTCGAACGGAATGCTGATTTGCGTGCGAGTCGTTTGACTCGCCGGCTTCTGGGCCGGCGCCGCCGGAACGGTCAGGAGCGAGGCGCCGAGGGCCACGGTCAGACCGAGTCCATACGCCCGCGCCGAGGATCGATGGATCCGAGACACTGTGCGGGTCCTATGTTGAAGTCGAAACATGCGGGAACGAGCCGTGACAGCCACCACCTTCGCTGTCAGACTGAAGTATGCCTGGCGAGCGTGATACCAGCAACGCTCGCTCGGGTTCCCTACGACATCCAAACGTCAGGACGCGATATTAGGGCACGCTCAACACACTCGCGACCGCTTCCGCGAGACGTCCAGCGTCGGGGACGCTTCCCTGAGCGATGCGTGACGAGCCGCCGCCCCGCCCCCCGACCTTCGTCACGCCCTCTCGCAGCAGGCGGCCCGCGTCGAGACCCGTATCCTCGGCCGTGGCGAAGAGCAGCGATGGCGGTTCCGCGATCGTGCCGACGAGCACCGCTTTGGGCAAGGCAACGATCGCCTGAGCAAGGGTGCGCAGCTCCTCCATGCCGGCCGCCTCCTGCCTAACGAGACGCAAGCCGCGGTCGTCCACCGGCGCCGCGTCGTAGAGTGCGCGCGCACGGAATCCCGCCAACTCTTTCTCCAAACGGCGGCGCTCGTTCTCCGCCGCGCGCAACTGCTCGCTCTGGGCGCTCACGAGCGATGGCGCGTCCTCGAGCGACGCCGAGAGCACACCGGCAACGCGTGTCAGCGCCTCGAAGTCGGCACGCGCACGGCGCACCGCGCGCAGTCCGCAGACGAACTCCAGACGCGCCGACTTGCGCACCCGTTCGACCTTTCGAATGAGGATCGCGCCGATCTCTCCCGTTGTGCCGACGTGCGTTCCGCCACAGGCACTCCTATCCAGGCGGTCGATCGTGACGATGCGCAGCGTGCCGGTCCGATCGCTCTCCTTGCGCAGCCCACTCGCTTGCGCGGCGTCTTCGAACGCTGTCGACACAAGCCGATTTTCGGCGACAATCGCGTTCGCGCGCGCCTCGGCCTCCATGATTCGCTCGGGGCTCACGGTATCAATGTCGAGGTCGAGCGATGAATAGTCGCGTCCGAAATGCACGCTCACGGTGTGAAAGCCAAACGCCTCCTCGAGCACCGCGGAAAGGAGGTGCTGTCCCGTATGTTGCTGCATGTGATCGAATCGCCGGTCCCACGCAATCTCTCCTCTCACCTGGCTCGCATCGCCGGCGAGTGGCGTCTCCAGCAGATGCGCGATGCGTTCCCCCTCGTCGATGACGTCGGCGATCGTGGCTCCCGCTAAACTTCCGTGGTCGTGGAGCTGACCGCCCGACGTTGGATAGAAGGCGGTTTGATCGAGGTACACGCGTCGCCCATCGTCCGCGATCTCGACGACGCGCGCGTCGAAGCTCCTGAGATAGGAGTCCGTGTAGTAAAGCCGTGTGGTGTGCATGGAGAGTGGGCTGGTCCACCATCAATATAGGGAGTGCGGCCATCGTTAGGCGACTTCTCCTCGTCCTCGTCGTTGCTGGCTGCGTTGTTTTGGTCGCGCGCCGGCTCTCGAAGCCTACCGCCGTCGTGCACTCGAGCGCCGGAATCAGCGACGTCCGGCGCGATACGTCTTCGGGCTCCGCGCGGAGGAAGGTCCTGCCAGTGAGCGGCGCGTTCGAGGGATGCCCAGCGGATGGCGACGGCGGCGACCGCGGGCTCAATCGCCTGAAGAACCGCATCGACAGCGCCACGTGGCTCCCGACTCCATTTGCATCCGTGCTCGGCTTCGCCTGGCCTCGCGACGTCGTTAGGCGAATGCGCGGCGAGTGGAGTTGGCGTGACTCGATTGCCGTCGCCCACCAGGAAGGGCTCCCTGTCGTGGTCGAAGGCTACTTCGTTGCCTCGAAGCAGGAAGGCCCCGAAGCCACCAACTGCCACGGCGCCGAAACGCGATTTCGCGACTGGCACCTCTGGCTCTCGGAAAAGCCGGGCAAAGATCGTCGGCGTTCGATCGTGGTCGAGACGACGCCTGTGATCCGCGCACGACACCCCGAGTGGTCGTTGAGCGGCGTACGCCGCCTCGTCCGCGACAGCACGCTCGTTCGCGTGAGCGGCTGGCTGATGCTCGATCCGGAGCATCCTGAGCAACTAGGAAAGACACGGGGTACACTGTGGGAAATCCACCCCGTGATGCGCATCGAGGTCCAGCGCGACGGCCAGTGGCTGCCGCTGCAGTGATTACGCGACCACCACTCCACTCACGAGCGACCGATGAAGAAGGCGATCATTCTCGACGTGCGACTCTGGATCGAAGGCGAGGACGAGCCCGCGCACGACTTCGCGCAGTCGACAACTCAAGCCGTGCGCGACATCATCGACGCCGGCGCGGCGAAGTATTCGGGACTTTCGATTAAAGTCCGCTCGATCAAGGAGAAGTCCTGAAGAGCACCGGCCCGTGAAGCGGCAGCGTACGCGGCACACCGCGGATCGCCCAGAGCAGCCCCACGCAACAGGCCAGCGTCATGGCGGTGAGCGTCAGCAACAATTCCTGGATGGCGACGATCGCGGCGCTGCGGCGGCGCTCGGCCTCCAGCGAGAGTCGCACGAGATGCACCGCTTTGTCCGCGGAGAGCTGCCTCCGGCCCACTTCGACCTGTGCGATGTAATCGCTCCGCTGCTGCCAATTGTCGCTCGCCTCCACGATCACGCGAAGCCGCGACGTCGTGAAGAACATCCCGGCCACGATGACCGCCAGTACGAGGGTCGGCGCAATGAGATAGAACTTTCGGTCGAGTTTCATATGGAATGGACAGCGACCGGAGCCCTCAGGTCACGGACCGCGACGCGAGGTGTCGGGGGGTGACTCCGAACGCCGGCAGGCGACACGCACGCCGCGGACGGTGCTCACCGGATTCTTCACCCGCCCATCGGCGACCAGAGCCACCGCCCGCCCGAGGAGCGTATCGCCGCGCTGCTCCAGCCATTCGATCGAAACCCCAGCCGGCCACCAGGCGGGAAAGAGGAGAAGCACCGAATCCGGGGCAACAGCACTCGCTCGCCCGGTCGCCACACGCGCTGCCCAATCCCGGGGCGAGCCAGCGGGTGCGCTCGTGGTGGGGTCGTAGCCGGGATTGTAGGTGCTCGCCACGCTCTTCAGTGGAGGACTCCAGCCCCCGAACTTGAAGCCGTAGCATTCATCCGGGGTTGGGATTCTCGCTTGGGCGTGTAAGACTCCTCGCGCGATGAAGAGCATAACGGTGAGAAACATCCGGCGCATTCCTAAATCATAATTGCAGTTCGGCAGTTCAGCAGTGTGGGCGCGGACTAACGCCGCACTTCTTAGCGGCGACCCACGCGGAGCGCTCCGTGCGCAGCACGGACGCCCCATCGCGCCCAACGTTCTGCAAGGAGGCTCACAGCAGCGTCCCCCGCAGCACAATCAGCGCGACACTGAAATAGATCACGAGCCCCGTGACATCCACGAGCGTGGCCACGAAGGGCGCCGATGCACTCGCCGGGTCGAAGCCAATCCTCTTCAACAAGAACGGCAGCATCGATCCCGCCAACGATCCGAAACAGACGATGCCGATGAGCGCACCGCCCACCGTGAGCGCCACGAGATGGTAGTGCACGCCATAATCGAAAAGATGGAAGTGCTGCCACGCTTCGATGCGGATGACGCCGATCACACCGAGAATCGAGCCGAGCACGAGTCCCGTAGGAAGCTCGCGCACGGCGATGCGCCACCAATCGCCAAGCCGAATTTCATGTAGCGCGAGCGCGCGAATGATGAGCGACGTCGCCTGCGAACCGGAGTTGCCGCCCGAGCTCATGACGAGCGGGATGAACATCGAAAGCACGACCGCGCGCGCGATTTCGCCCTCGAAGTGCTGCATCGCCGTTGCCGTGAGCATCTCCGAGAGAAAGAGCGCGCAAAGCCACCCCGCGCGTTTCTTGATCATGCGGGGGAGGCTCATCTCCATGTACGGCGCGTCCAGTGCTTCCATACCGCCGAACTTCTGCGCGTCCTCGGTCTGCTCGCGCACGATCGCGTCGATCACGTCGTCAACCGTGACGATGCCGAGCACATGACCACCCTCGTCGACCACCGGCACGGCCAAGAGGTTGTACTTGGAAATCGTTCGTGCGACTTCCTCACGGTCGGTGAGCGGCTTCACGCAGAGCGGCTTTCGCTGATCGCCCACGGACGTCACGATCGCTGCGTGCTCGGCCGTCATGAGCTCGCGCAGTGAGACTACGTGCACGAGGCGGTGATCGTTCGGATCCATAACGTAGACTGCGTACACCGTTTCTTTGGCTCGTCCTACCTCAGCGATGTGGCGTAAGGCCTGCTCGACCATCCACGTCGCCGGAATCGAGACGAACTCCGTCGTCATGATTCCGCCCGCGCTTTCGGGCGGGTACTCGAGCAGCATCTGGAGTGAACGACGCGTCGATGGATCGAGAAGCTTGAGGAGCTTCGCGCGATCGGGCTCCTTCAGCTCGCGCACGAGATCGGCGCGTTGGTCTGCCGACATCGCCTCGGCTAGCGCCGCTGCGGCGTCTGGATCCATGCGCTGCACGATGCCCGCGCGATGTCGATCGAGCTCCGGCTCGTCGAAGACTTGCACCGCCAGATCGAATGGAAGTGCCGCCATCACCTTCGCGCCGGCCTCTGGACCAAGCTCTCGCAACGCGTCGGCGACGTCCGCAGCGCGCATGCCCGCGAGCGCTTCGGCTAAGTCGGTGGGATCTCCGTGCAGCAGATAGAGCAGCTCGGGAGGCGGCGCGGCGCGCCCTCCATCATTCACCATCACGTCCTCGACGTCGGATGACTTGCTGTAACGACTCGCGGAACCCAGGAACGGTTACGCCCGGACGTGACGAAGCTAGCGCCTATTCCTCGTTCTCCGCGTCGGTGCTCGCGACCTTCGGCCGTCGCACCGGCGCGCCGCCCTTCTTGGGCCGTCCGCCCTTTGCGCGTTCCGCGTCCGCGGCGAGAAGGGCATTGTATGCTCGCCGAGCCTGCTCGAGCGGGTGCTCGGGTGGTCGAATGCGCGCGGAGCGCCGTTCTTTTTCTCTCTGATAGTGCTCGCGAGCCGCTTCGCTGGTTGCTTCGTCGACTGCGCGACGGGGCCGCTCGACCGTGGGTGCGGCCTCGCTGCGCCGAACACGCGTCGATCGTTTCCGCTGGCGCTTCTCATTCCCGGTGGACATCCGTCGCTCTCCTTGGGCGCATCAGGAACACGTGTCGGCAAACACTGTGCGCGCGGCGCGTTGCCCGGGCGTCTTTTCGGGCACGTCTCTTGCTTTTACGGATTAGCAATCTTGCAACTTCGCGCGTCGTGCATGGCCGATGACGGCCGCCGCGCGTACCGCGAGTGTGGCGTCGCATAACGAGGCGGCGCGCGGCCAAGGAGGACGAGCGTGGACAGACGCCCCCTTGAAGTCGGCCGAGCAATCTCACGAGAACACGCGTGGATTCCGGCCGCGACAATCGACGAGCTTCGCGGCCTTGTTGCCGCGCATCTGGACGGCCGGCGCGATCTGAACCCCGAGGTCGAGAAGCTGGCGGCGAAATTGGCAACCGCCGCGCATGACGCCGACTACCGACCGGAAAGAATGCTCATCGGCCTACGGTCCCTCTGGCGTGAGTTCACGGTGTCGCAGCACGACCGCCTCCAGCTCGCGTCACTCTACGACAGGCTCGTGCGGCGCACGATCGACCGGTACTACGAGGATTGACGCCGCGCGCACTACCTCGACATCGCGCACCGCGGCCGCCTCATTGCGCCCGCCAATCCAGACGAAGAGCGCGATCAACACCCAGAATGGATTGCGAAGCTCGTACAGGCCCGCGGCGCCTAACAAGAGCGCCAGCGCTCTGCCAATCCGCGCCGCGATGCCCGTCGCGCGGGCATAGCTGCTCATTCGCATCGCGAGCAGCGCGCGAAGCACGCGCCCGCCATCCATGGGGAAAGCCGGAAGCAGATTGAACAGCGCGAGCACCACGTTCACGAGCACGAACTGATACAGAAACACCCGCACCGAGCTGAAGACATCGAAGTCGTAGAGCTCGATGGAAGGGAGTTGCCCCGTGAGGCGAACGATGACGAAAAGGGTGATCGCGAGCGCGATATTCACCGCCGGCCCCGCAAGTGCCACCGCCAGCTCCTGCCGCGGGTTGCGCGGCATGCGCTCGAGGCGAGCGACGCCGCCGATCGGAAGGAGAATGATGTCACGGGTCGCAACGCCAAATCGACGCGCGGTGAGTGCGTGCCCAAGCTCGTGAAGGACGACGATCGCGAACAAGCAGCCGATGTAGAGTAGTGCCCCCGCCACCGCGCGCACTCCCGAGTCGTACTCTTGCACAGCGATCCAGAGAACGATCAGCAGAAACGTGACGTGCACATAGATGCCGATGCCGGCAATGCGCGCGACGCGCAATGACCATCTCACGGGGAGCTCCTCATCGGGCAGGCGTCGCGACCGTCGCCGCGCCCTCCCACGGAACACCAGGCCGCCGATTCCGCAGATAGAGATTCAACGACCCGAACTTGAGCGACGACTTGAGCTGCACGAGCGTCCGCGTGCTATCGTCGGTGAACCAGATCTCGGCGCGACCGCCTTCGCCAAAGATGCCCGTCGTCCTGATCACCGGCCTAACGACAATTGCGTCGAACCGGCCGGCGGGCACACTCACGGATTCCTTGCGCACGACGACGACGCTCACCGGGTTCTTGTCTGGACGAAAGTAGCGCGGCAGCTCGTAGGTCTTCCCCACCTCGAGCGGAATGCTGCGCAAATAAAAGAGGAACGATGCTTCGTCGAGCGGATCGGCGACGGTTGGCGCTTCGGGCTTGTCGTTCTCCCTGAATGTCTTTCGATCGGGGAAGAACTCGAAATTCCGTTGGCGGTCGTATGATCCCTCGTCGATGCTCTGCTTCGCGCGTAGCGTCGAAAACGTCGTCGGGTCGAACCAGCTCTCGTAATTGTCGTTCACTCGATAGATACGGACGCCGCCTTTCACGCTGAAGGCGGCGTGGATTGCCGGAGCGCCGCGCACGGTATCCAAGCCGAGTACCTCGAGGACTGCGCTGCCGACGCCGAGGAATCCGTACTTCACCTGGTACTCGAGCCGCTCGTTGTTCTGGAACGGGAGCTTCGCGAGTGCCAGCGAAAGGGCTGACGGGCCGGGTGGCGGCGCCGGAGCTGGAGTCGCAGCCGGCGCAGCCGGTGCGGTCGTCGCCGCGGTTGGCGCCGCCCGCATCGATGCGCTTTCGGCGCTAACGGCCGCGGGTGGAGCGGCCGCCGATGAGGGCGCGGCTATGACGGGCGCCGTGCTCGGACGTGATGGTACCGCCTTGGTTGGCGGAACCGTTGCGGGCTGCCGAGCCGCTACGGTTGTCGTGCCGCGCGTGGTATCGCTGGCACTGGAGCTGTCGGCGCTGGTTCGCGCACCGCGGTCGCGACAGCCGAAGATCGCCGTTACGGTACAGCACGCGACGAACGCGATCCGGCCGATAAATGTCGCCCTCACTCTTCGCCTCGATCCGCGACCGTCATCCCCGCCCATCCGCGCCGCCAGCCTTGTTGTTTCTGGAGTGAGCCACCGTGAGTGAACGAACAGGTTCATGGCTTGTGCCACGTTCGGGTTGCGGGTTGCGGGATGCGGGTTATGGGTAGAGGGTAGGGGTAGAGCGTTGAGCGTTGAGCTACACGGTCATCGCAGCCCGCGCCCCGCGCCCCGCGCCCCGCGCCACGCCACCCGCCACCCGCCACCCGCCACCCAAATGCGTCTCGCGCTCCCCGCCGCTTTGATCTCGCTGCGCTTCGCAGTTCTTGGCGCGCAGCAGCCAGTCGTCCCCATACAGACGCAAGCAGACGATTACACGCGGTACGAGCTGCTCGCGCCCGGCTCATCGAAGTTCCGCATCGCGTACGAAGTAACAGCGACCACTGCGGGTGCCACGCAATTCTTCAATCCCATCCGCAAAGGAAGCGTCGCGAGCGACGAGCACGTCTCCGATCGTTTCACCGGCGCTCCACTCCCATTCGATGTCGTTCACGCGGACGTCGCTCACGCTGGCGGAGTGCGCGGAGGCGACTCCACCTCGCAGTACATCCGTGTGCGACTCGCGCGCCCCGTTCCACCGGACGGTGAGGCCCGCATCCTCATCGATAAGACGTACTTCGACCCGAAGAGCTACTACGAGCAGAACGGGCTCCTCGTCTTCGCGCGGCCACTGGGCATCAAGCGCAACGCGGTGGTGCTGCCGACGGGCTATGAGCTCGTCTCCTGCAACGTGCCGTCGCAGGTCATCGAAGAGTCGGACGGTCGCATCGCGATCAGCTTCTGGAACGCGCTCCCGGCCGAGGCGCCGCTCATTCTGAAAGCGAGACGGCTTGTTGGCGCACGAGCAGCCGATTCGCCCCGTCTATCCTCACCATTCCGTTCCGCAGCCGTCGGTGCTGCCACCTCGCCAGTTCGTCGCCTTCCCCTCGATGAGCGAGCACACCAATCGCGCGAAATCGTGTACTTCCTCCAGCAGCCGGAGACTCACGCTTTCGACCTATATCACGACTATACAGAGTCCCGGGCAGGTGTCGACAAGTATCTCAACGTCGTGCGCGCCGGCAGCACCGTTTCGCGTCCGTCCGCGCGCATCCTGGACACGGGAGAGGAGCTGAAGTGGGAAGTCGTGAGCGGCGACGCGATCCGCAAATCCGGTCTGGACGTTCTCGACGTGACCGCTTCGACCCAAGTGGTGGTCTTTCACTTCGCGGCCGTGAAGCCGAACGGGTCAGTGCGGCTGCGGATGTATGAGACGTATACGGATAGCGCCGGCTACCGGCTCGACGGCGACATGCTCGTGTGGGATCGTTCCTTTGGTCGGCCAGCCAACGCGGTGCTGTTGCCGCCAGGTTGGTACATCACGAACAGCGCGATACCAGGCACCATCAGCGAGACCACGGACGGGCGCGTGCGTCTCGATTTCGTCAATGCGCGGCCCGATGAGATCGACGTCTTTCTTACGGCGCGCCGGCGCGAGCGGGCGGGCCCATGACCATACGACCACGGGCATGGACAAGGCCGCCAACATTCTCATCATCGACGACGAGCAGCAGATCCGGAGCGCGGTACGCAACGCGCTCCGCGAGGTCGCCGATCATATCGATGAAGCCGCGACCGGCGCGGAGGGGATCAGCGCCGCGGCGTCCGAGCGACCGGAGCTCGTCGTGCTCGACCTCGGGCTTCCCGACAGCGCCGGCGTAGACGTTTGCCGTGAGCTCCGACGCTTGCTGGCGTCGCCCATCATCGTGCTCTCGGCGCGCCACTCGGAAGATGAGAAAGTTCTACTGCTCAATGCTGGCGCGGACGACTACGTCACGAAGCCATTCAGCGTTCTCGAGCTGGCAGCGCGCGCGCGCGCGCAGCTACGACGTGCCCGCGCCGCCGCCGGGGCGGCGCCGACCCCGATCACGGTTCACGGTCTTACCATCGACCCGGTCACCCGTCGCGTGGAGCGCGACGCGCGTCAGATCCACCTCACCCCGATCGAGTGGCAGATTCTGCATACGCTCGTGAGTGCCGGCGGTCGAACGCTGACGCATCAGCAGATCTTCGACGCGGTGTGGAGCCGGCAGTTCGGTAGTCCGCAACAGTACTTGCGCGTCCACATCACGAATCTGCGCCGCAAGATCGAGAGCGACCCGGCGTCGCCGCGCATCGTGATCACCGAGCCGGGCGTCGGCTATCGCGCCGACGTCATGCGCTGACGTGACGAGCGTCCTCCACTCCAACCGCGTCGCACCGTCGTTAGGCGCCCGGCTTCTTCGCCGGTTCCCGGCCCTCGGCCACGACGGACTCCATCCGGTGCGCCCGCTGCTCGCCTGGCTGGTTTGGATCGTCATCCTCGCGGGCGGGACGATCGCGATGTACGTCGTACAGTCGCGTATCGATCAGGCGCATGTCGTCCTCATTTACTTGCTCATCGTGCTCGGCGCGAGCGCGAGTGGCGGCCGCGCGCTCGGGTTCAGTCTCGCGGTGCTCGCGTTCATTCTCATCGATTATCTGTTCCAGCCGCCGTACAACGAGTTCGCGATCGGTAAGCCGCTCGATTGGTTGGTGCTCATCGCCTTTCTCACGACGGCAATCGTCGCCACGCAGCTGCTGGCGCGCGCACGGGCCGAAGCAGTCGAAGCCCAAAATCGCGCCATCGAAGTCACCTCACTCTCCCGGCTCGCGTCGGAGACGCTCAATGCCGGCCGCGCCGAAGACGCGCTCGTCCACATGGTCGACGTCATTCAATCGACGCTCGGCGTCGCCCGCTGTGCCATCTGGCCCTGGTCGCCTGAGCGCGGCTTCGGTGAGCGCATCACGAAAGAGGGCATCGACACCCGCCGCCGCGAGCCGGACCCGCTCGTCCAGCGCGCCGCGGAGCGTGGCGAGCCGCTGACCCTCGCCGTGGACGGCGCCCTCGGCCCGGAACGCGCCGCACCGGGGGCGCGTGAGCTCTTTCTGCCGCTTGGTGTGCAGTCCCGCGTTGTCGGCGTGCTCTCTCTTGGCGACGAGCAGCCGATCATCTTCGATCCACCCAAGCAGCGCTTTCTCGCCGCGCTCACGTACTACGCCGCGTTAGGCATCGAGCGCGCCCGGCTCGTGCGTGAAGCCGAGCATGCGGCGGCGCTCCGCGAAGCTGACAGGATGAAGGACAATTTGCTCGCCTCGGTGTCGCATGACCTGCGTACACCGCTCACGACGATCAAGGCGCTCGCGCAGACGGCCGCTCTTCGTGGCGACACTGCGGCCGCCGCGATCGAGGAACAAGCCGATCGCCTAACGCGGCTCGTCGCCGATCTGCTCGACCTCTCGCGCATGAAGGGCGACGCCTTTCGCGCCGCACCGGAGATCAATACCGCGGAAGATCTCATCGGTGCCGCGCAACGTCAGGCGCAGGGTCTTCTCCTCGATGGCCGCATGATCCGCACAGTGGTCGATCTCGAGAGTCCCGCGCTCATCGGCCGGTTCGATTTCACGCACGCGCTGCGCATTCTCGGCAACCTCCTCGAGAACGCACTTCGCTACACGCCGCCTGGGGATAGCGTGGAGCTCGGCGTCCGCCGCGACGCCGACACGCTCGTCTTCACGGTCGCGGACAAGGGACCAGGCATTCCCCCGGCCGAAGCGGAACGTGTCTTCCAACCTTTCTATCGCCATGCTGACTCGGCGCCCGATGTGGGCCGAGCGGGTCTCGGTCTCTCGATCGCCCGCCGACTCGCCGAGATCCAGCAAGGATCGTTGGCCTATGAGCCGAGGCCGGGCGGAGGATCGATCTTCGTGCTTCGACTGCCGGCGGTAGACCTCGACACGTCAGATACTTCGGAGCGCTGAACGACAGCTCTTGCGGGAAGAAAGCTCCTCGTAAGGCATGCATCCTCTGCTGCGTATCGCGGATGAGGTGGAAACAGAATGCCAGAAGCGCAGAGGAGCTCTCGACCGGTGAGCGTGGGCAGCCTCCGCAGGATCAAAGGCAAGCCTTAGTGCGATCTTAGCCGCCCCTCCAACACCTCAGACATAACTTTTCCGTCGAGGGGCAAGGAGATCGTTCGCGGTCGCAGTCCGTCAAGGCGTTGCGGTGGGTGGCGCCGCGGCGGGGCCGCGACGATCAGCCTCTTACACTCGCAGCGAGCCCGTGGGCTGTAGCTTGTACCGATGCCCGCGCCAGGCCCTGCCGAGTCTCGTTATGCGTGGTACGTCGTCGCCGTGCTCACTCTGGCGAACGTATCCGGCTTTCTCGACCGCCAGGTGCTGAGTCTTCTCGTGCCGGCGATCGAGCGGGACCTGCAGATCACTGACACGCAGATGAGCTATCTCATCGGCCTGTCATTCTCGCTCTTCTATACAGTGCTCGGCCTGCCAATCGCCTGGTGGGCGGATCGGGGCAACCGGCGCAATATCATGGCGGGTGGCGTCGCGCTCTGGAGCGTGATGACGATGCTGTCGGGAATCGTGTCGACGTATCCGCGGCTTCTGCTTGCGCGGATCGGCGTCGGCGTAGGCGAGGCAACACTCAGCGCGCCATCGGTCTCCGTCATCGCGGACTACTTTCCGCGCGAGCGAGTGAGCCTGGCGATGAGTGTCTGGTCGTTAGGCACCTTCCTCGGGTCCGGGCTCGCGTATTTCATTGGCGGTTGGGTGGTCGGCATGGTGACGGCGGCGGGAGGAACGCGATTGCCCCTGGTCGGTGTACTGCGGCCTTGGCAGCTGGTCTTCGTCCTCGTCGGAGCACCGGGCATCGTCGTCGCCGCGCTCATGCTCACCGTGCGCGATCCGCGAAGCCGCGTCCTAACCGCGCGTGCGGAGAAGGCGGCTGCAGTCGCTCTTTTGCCCTATGTGCGGCACAACTTGAGGACCTTCGTCACGCTGGGCGTGGGCTTCGCGCTCTCCGCGGCGGTGAACTTCGGGATCGCCGCATGGCTCGCCACGTTCCTTGTGCGGACCTATGGCTGGACGCCGGCGCGCGCCGGCATCGTGCAGGGCGTGTTGACGATGACGGTGGGCGTCGCCGGCACGATCGCCGGCGGCCGCACGGCCGACATGCTAGTTAGGCGTGGCTACGCCGATGCGCCGCTCCGCGTCGGGATCCTGGGCGCCGCCGGAATGCTTGTCGCCGCGTCGGCTTATCCGCTCATGCCGACAGCGGCGCACGCCGTCGTTTGGCTTGCGGTGGTGAACTTCTTCGCCGCCTTCCCTTGGGGGCCTGCCTCCGCTGCCGTGGCGCAGATCGTTCCGCCAGTCATTCGCACGCAGGGCGCGGCCCTCTACTTCTTCGTGCTGAGTCTCCTGTCAGGAACTCTCGGGCCGACCGCCGTCGCGGTGCTCACCGACCACGTCTTTCACGATCCGCTCGCGGTTCGGTACTCGCTCGTGATCGTGAACGTCATCGGTATGTCACTGACGATCGGATTGCTGCTCGCGGGGATGCCCGCGTTCCGGCAAACGGCGTCGGCCCTCGACGGCACTCGTTAGGATTCGCGGCGTCGCGTCGCCCAACCCTTCTTTGCGGCACGACTGCGTTCCGCATGGGACATGCTGCCCGCGCTCGAGTCAGGCTTGCCACGGCCCGAGCCTCCGGACTTGTTTCCGCCGCCCGTTTGCTTGTTCACGGTTGCCCACGCGCGCCGTTCCGCTTCGTGTTTGCCGACGCCGCGCTTCTCGTAGCCTTCCTCGATGTGGTCCTCCATTCTCTTCTGCTTATCCGTGTACTTCGATTTGTCTCCGCGTGGCATGATGAGTTACTCCATTTCGTGACCGGGACCACGCGTGCAACTCACGTTCCGGTCGACCCAATTCACTCGGCAGTTTCGGTGTAGCGGCTTAAAATCGGCGAAATAAAAGCAGAACGACTATTCACTGCGGGAACCCGAAGGCACGGCCCCTGCACACAGGTGTGTGCCAACTTCTGGAGGATGCGGCGATGGAACGAAACGCGGACGGGTACACTGGCGGTAGCTCTGGTGGGGCGGGGGGCGCCGCAGGATCGACAGGTGGTTATGGCAACAGCGGTGACCTGACCGGCTCGGCCGGTTACGGCGCCGGCACGAGTAGCGGCAGCGGCTCCGCAAGCACCGGCAGCTCGAGCTATGGTGGCTCGTCTGGCGGCGACGCGGCTGGCATCACCGATCGCGCTCGCGACATCGCGGGCAATGCGAAAGACAAGCTGGCCGACGTTGGGTCGAGCGTGCGTGAAGGTGCGGGCAACGCGAAGGACAAGCTCGCCGATGCACTCGAGGCGGGCGCCGACAAGCTGCGTCAGCGCGGTGGCCGTGGGCAGTTGAGTGCTTCGGCTGGTTCGACCGACGTGAGCGTGAGCGGCGATGGCGTGAGCCAAGTGACGGATCGTGTTGCTGGTGGAATGCAGGCGACGGCGGACTGGCTGCGCGAAGCGGATATGGACAGCATGCGCACCGGCGTGGAGCGTCAAGTGAAGGAGCATCCGGGTCGCACGCTGCTCATCGCGGTCGGCCTCGGCTATCTGCTTGGCAAAGCCTTCCGCAAGTAGGAGGCTGATATGACGGTCGCTGTGCATGTGAACGGCCGTCGCCCCGTCGGCTCCCTCCTTCGCGATCTTGCGGAGGGGGGCGTCGGCTTGGTGCGGAATGAGATTCGTCTCGCTCGTATCGAGACTGTCGAAGCGCTCAATGCCATTGGGCGCGGCGCCGCACTCGTGGCGACGGCAGCGGTGCTCGCGTTGCTGGGCGGACTCGCGTTTCTCGCCGGTCTGATTCTGCTCATCGGCGATCAATGGTTGCCGCGGGATCTGTACTGGCTTGCAGCGCTGCTCGTCGTCGTGATCACCGGCGGGCTCGCGGCATGGCTTGCCAAGCGCGGATTGTCACTCTTGTCGCCGGCGGAGCTGGCGCCCGAGGAAACGGTGTCGACGATACGCGAGACAAAAGAGGAATTGGTCGCCGCCGTGCGACGCTAAGGCGCGCGATGCAGTCGATGATGGAATTCACGGATTCAGGATATGACCGGAGTGGGCCGACGGGATTATGAACTCCCTAAACCCCGGTCCGTCGACCCTAGCCCCAATTGGAGGACCTCATGGCTGAGACCACGGCCGACGTCCGCCGCGACATCGAACAGACGCGCGAGCGGATGTCTACCACACTCACCGAGCTAGAGCAAAGACTCAACGTGATGCAGGTCGTGCGCGAACATCCCTGGCCGGTGCTCGCGCTCGCTTTCGGCGCCGGTTTGGCGCTGAGCACGTCCGGCAGCGATACGAAGGCGGCCGTGGCGACGATTGCGGCAACGAAGGGTTCACGCACCAAGATCAGCAGTGCGCTCGACGACATCGTGGCGAATTTGATGACGGGCGTGCATGGCGCGTTGCAGGATCGGATCGATGGCTGGGTGAACGAGCTCAAATCGGCCATCGGCGCGCCCAGCGGCTCGCAGTCCAACGTTCGCCGCTCGAACATGGTCGCCTCGTCAGGCGGTTACGGAACGGGCCCGACGTCGGATATGGCGAACATGCAGCCGGGCCGGGCGGACTGACCAATCAACTACGCAAGAAAGCGGGCCGAAAAAGGCGAACCGAAAAAGCGAGCCGAGAACGGCGTCATTACTGCGCGAAATAGGAAGGCGGGCGCACCCAGGGTGCGCCCGCCTTCCTATTTTTGTCGCCCCGCGTCACGCGTCAGGCGTATCTAACCCACCTGGCTACCTCAGCGAGGGAGGGCTTTTTCCCATACATGAGCATCCCCACCCGATAAATGCGCGCCGCCAGCCAGACGGCGAACACGCAGCCTAACGCGCAGACCGCGAGCGACCCCACGATGCTCGTCCACGGTACCGGCGACAGGCCCATCCGCATCGGCATGATGATCGGCGACGAGAAGGGAAGCCACGACAGCACCTTCGCGATCGTCCCCGTCGGATTCACGATCACCGAGTTGACGAACAGCCAGCTGCCGATGAGCAGATACATAATGGGCATCGCCGCTTGTTGCGCGTCCTGCTCCGTGTTCACCATCGAGCCCGCGGCGGCGAGAAGGGAGGCGTAGAAGATGAATCCGAACAGGAAGTAGAGCACGACGACCACGAACAGACCCACCGTCAGGCCGCCGAACGAGATACCGAGCGCTGCTCCGCCGCCGCCCGCAATCGGCACGCCGGCCGATTTGAGGACCACCGGAGCGAGGTTCGTCATCAGATACGCCGAAATCGCTATCCAGAGAACCTGCTGGGTCAATCCGACCGCACCCGCGCCCGCGACCTTTCCGGCAAGCAACATCTCGGGCTTGATGCTCGAGATGACCACTTCGGCGACTCGCGTCGACTTCTCCTCGAGGACGCCGCGCAGCACGTTCTGTCCATGGAAGATGATCGACATGAGCAGCAGTATGCCGATGCCAACCCCGAGGAAGATCGCGGCCTGACCAGAGCCGCCTTTGCCGCGCTCGTCGATCCTCGTTTGGCTCATGTTCAATGAGAGATTGCTGATCAACGCGATCGTCTCCGGCTTCACGCCTTCGCGCTGGAGCATGATGCCGGTGAACGCTTCTCGAACCGCGGCCTTCAACTTGTCCGTATCCACGATCGACGACGCATTACGCCCCGCGTAGCGAGCCTTGCGCGAGGAGGTAGTGCTGTCATCCAGCACGAGATAGCCGACGACACCCTTGGGATTCATCACCGCGCGAGTCGCCGAGTCTTCGGCCGCCGGAAGCGCAGCGGCCGTCACCTCACGGACCTCCGGCGTGGGCAGTGGCTCGGCCTTACGGCTCGACACGGCTGTGGTGTCGCGCGTCAACACGTCGGCAACGCGCTTTCCGAGTCCCGTGCCCGTTGCGTCGAGGATGATGATGTTGCGCGACGAGCCGCCCGCCGCGCTCCGCGCCGTGACCCAGGCGGGAATGAGAAAGATGGCCGTGATGAACACGGGAACGAACAGCGTCATCACGACGAACCAGCGCGATCGCACGCGCTCGAGATACTCGCGTTTCGCGACAACCCAAAATTTATCCATGACCGGACATCCCCGTCTCGACGCCGCTTGCGCCGACGCGTTCGATGAAAATTTGATGGAGCGTTGGGAGAATGAGCTCGAAGCGCTCGATGCGAGCGCCTGCTTCCACGAGTCGGCGGAGCAGCTCTTGGGGATCGGCCCCAGGTGCCAGCTCGATCTCGAAATAACGATTGTTGTCGTCGAAGCGCTTCACGAGTCGGGTGTCGCCGAGGACATGCCCGACGCCATTCTCACTGGGCCGCGCGCCGCTCGTACCGACCAGCGCGAGCGCAATGTTGTGCTTTCCGGCGCTCGTGCGAACCGCCGTCACTTCGCCGTCGAGCACTTTCTCGCCGTGCGCGATGATGCACACGGAGTCGCACATCCGTTCGGCGTTCTCCATCACGTGCGTGCTGAAGATGACCGTCTTGCCGCGCCGCTTGAGCTCGACCACTGCGTCTTTCAATGCCTGCGCGTTGATCGGATCGAGACCGCTGAACGGCTCGTCGAGAATGACGAGGTCCGGATCATGAATGAGCGTCGCGATGAACTGCACCTTCTGCTGCATGCCGCGGGACAGCTCGTCGATCTTCGAGTTGCCCCAATCGTGCTCTTTTGTCGTTAGGCCGAAACGCTCGAGCCATTCGTTGATGCGGGTGTCGGCGTCGCCAGGTTTGAGTCCTTTCAGCTCGGCAAGGAAGCGGAGGATGCGGCGCACCTGCATCTTCCGATACAGACCGCGCTCCTCCGGCAGATAGCCCACCCGATTGAGAAGCTTGGATTCGCTATTGGGTTGCCCGAAGATCTGGATCGAGCCCGAATCGGGCTTGATGATGTCGAGCAGCATACGGATGGTTGTCGTTTTGCCGGCACCGTTGGGGCCGAGGAGACCGTACACGGCGCCTCGCGGCACTTGGAGCGAGAGGTCGCGCACGGCGACATGCTCCTCATACCGTTTCGTGATGCCACGTATATCGATGGCGAGATCTGTGTCGCGCATGAGGGGGAGGTGGGGGAAGGTCGGGCCTGTACTACAGTAGCCGTACAACGCCGACCCGGCGGTAGGGGGTTCGACCAATCAACGTCGCCGCCGGACAAAGGTTTCGCGTATGCACGCGGCCGCCGGCTCTTGCTAGGCCGGCCAGTTACAGCTGATTATTGCCCCGTGCGCTCGCCTTGTACATACGCCGCTGCCCTTCTGCTCGCTGTCGCGCGCCCAGATCGGCGCGGCGATTCGTCAGCTGCCGCGGCTGTTCGGTCCGTCGCGATTCGTGCCGCTGCCCGTTAGCGAGCCGTCGACGACGACGGCTCGCGGTACGCTGCTGTCACCCGCCGCGACGGTCGCCAGCGCGCTCTTCGCATCGCTCTTCCTTCTCTTTCTCGTTGCGCCGCTCATCGGACTGGTCGGCGCGGGTGGAGGGTCGGGCGTTAGGCAGCTCATTGTCGATCCGGAGCTCCGCGGCGCGCTCGGGTTGACTTTTTTCACGGCCACCGCCGCGACGGTCTGTGCGGTCGTCGGCGGTACTCCAATCGCCTATCTCCTCGCCCGCCGGCGATTTGCCGGCCGCGCGCTCGTCATGGCGATCCTCGACTTGCCGCTGCTGATCCCGCATCCGGTTGCGGGCATCGCCCTGCTGCTCGTGCTCGGTCGCGCCAGTCCGCTCGGCGGCGTATTGCTCACACTGGGCCTGCGTATCACGGGCTCAGTTTTCGGAATTGTGTGCGCGATGCTGTTCGTGGCCGGCCCGCTCTATGTGAACGCGGCGCGCGAGACATTCGCCCGTGTCGACCATCGCTTCGAGGCTGTCGCGCGCACGCTCGGTGACAATGCGTGGCGAGCATTTCGCCGAGTGACCCTGCCTTTGTCGGCGCGAGGACTCACCGCCGGTGGCCTCGTCATGTGGGCGCGCGCGGTGAGCGAGTTCGGTGCAATCGTGATTCTCACCTACAACCCCAAGGTCGTCAGCGTGCTGAGTTACGATCGCTTCACGTCGTCGGGCTTGAGTGGTGCGCTGCCGGTTGCGGCAGTCCTCGTTCTGCTCGCGATTCTGCCGCTTGCCGCACTGCGCGCACTGCGACGCGACGACTGAGGCATTTCAATGATCGCCATTTCGGGTCTCACCGCGCGCGTCGGCGACTTCACGCTCGACAATGTCACTTTCAATGTGCCGCGGGGCGCCTACGGCGTCGTCATCGGCCCCGCGGGTGCGGGGAAGACGACGTTGCTCGAAGCGATCGCCGGGCTGGTCCCTCTGCGTGGTGGCACCGTTAGACTCGGCGACGTGAACGTCACGGGGCTGCCTCCAGAGCGCCGACCTCTGGGCCTGGTCTACCAGCACGCCTATCTCTTTCCACATCTCACGGTGCAGCAGAACGTCGCCTATGGTGCTAGCGACCCCGCTCTCACCGCCGAGATGATCGACCGGTTTGGATTGGGTGAAGTGGCTGGACGGGACGTGCGCGGCTTGAGCGGTGGAGAGCGGCAACTCGTCGCCCTCGCGCGCGCGCTCGCCCGACGCCCCGAGGTCCTTCTGCTCGACGAGCCCTTCGCCGCACTCGATCCGCGCAGCCGCGCAGCCGTTAGGCGCGAGGTCCGCACGATGTACTTCGATCGTGGATGCACCGTTCTCCACGTGACGCACGACTTCGACGAGGCAGGGCTCGTTGGTGACGTTGCCATTCTTCTCGATAAGGGACGGCTATTACAGTCCGGCGACCCTGCCGACCTCTTTCGCCGACCCGCTACACCGTACGTTGCCAGCTTCCTCGGGGCGGAGAACATCTATGCCGGCACGGCGCGTCCCATCCGCGCTATCTCACCGGACTGGATAGACGCCGCGCAGGGACAGTTCGCCGAGCATCCATTGGCGTTCGATACAGGATCACTCACGCTGTACGCGTTAGGCGACGCAGTGCCGGGGAAGGCGCACGCGATACTGCGGGCCGAGGACGTGATGCTCTCGATGGAAGCGATCGCTTCGTCGGTACGTAACCAATTTCGCGGCCGCGTGGTGGAGATCGTTTCTGCTGGTGCGCTGAGCAAGGTCACCGTTGACGTGAGCGGAACGCCGATCATTTCTGCTGTCACGACACGCGCTGTGCAGGAGTTGGGGCTCGAACGAGGGCGTGAGGTCGTCGCCTCGTTCAAGGCGACAGCAGTCCACATCTGCTGACGGCTTGTCATCTTTGTCCTGCTGAGCGCAGCAAAGGATCTGCTGTGTCATTGCGCCGTGTAGACTTAGCATCCAAGGCACACCCAACGACAAATTCCCATGCGACTCGCTCTCCCAGCATTGCTGACGATCGCCACGGCGACGACACTCGCCGGCCAAGCACTTCCTATCCCGTCATCGAATCCGCGACTGCGCGCCGCGCTCGACACGATCAAGGCGCAGGAGGCATGGACGCTCGATCAACAGATCTCCATCTGCGAGATCGCCGCGCCTCCGTACAAGGAAGCGACGCGCGCGGCTGAGTTTCGCCGGCGTCTCATTGCGTTAGGCATCGCCAACGTGCGGATCGACAGCGTGGGCAACGTCATCGCGGAGCGACGCGGGACTGGTACGGGTCCAACCGTATTGATCGAGGGACATCTCGATACCGTCTTCCCCGAGGGCACCAACGTGAAAGTGAAGCGCAACGGCACCGCGCTCGCGGGCCCGGGCATCGGCGACGATTGTCGCGGGCTCGCTGTCGTCTTGTCGGTGGTGAGAGCCTTCCAGCGTGCCAACGTGCAGACCACGGGCACGGTGTACTTTGTTGGCGACGTCGGCGAAGAAGGGCAGGGCAACCTGCGCGGCACGCGCTACCTCTTCACGAACACGCTGAAAGGAAAGATCGACTACTTCATCTCCGTGGACGGTACGGGCCTCGACCTCAAGCATCACGGTGTGGGCAGCAAGCGATATCGCGTCACCTACAAGGGACCCGGCGGCCATAGCTACGGCGCATTCGGCATCCCGAATCCTATTCACGCGTTAGGCAGGGCGATCGCGGCCATTGCGGACGTCCAGGTGCCGACGTCACCGAAGACGACATTCAACGTCGGCGTCATCTCTGGCGGTACGTCGGTCAACTCCATTCCCTTCTCGGCGACAATGGACCTGGACATGCGCTCCGAGACGGCTGAAGCACTCGACGCGCTCGATAAACAGGTGCTCAGGATCCTTTCCGGTGCGCTGGACGCCGAGAACGATCGCTGGACGCGGCAGACCGGAAGCCGTGCCGAGCAGGCCAAATTGTCACTCGTTATCGATACGATCGGGATCCGGCCGGCGAACAGCACGCAGACAGACTCGTCACGCATCGTCGCCACGGCCTTTGCGGCTGGTCATACACTGGGGTTTTCTCCGAAGTCGGGGGCCTCGAGTACGGACGCCAACTTCCCGATGAGTCTCGGCGTCCCCGCCATCACCATCGACGGCGGCGGCAATGGCAACGGCGCTCACTCGTTAGGTGAGACCTACGACGACGGGCGCATGGGATATCTCGGCCCGCAATGGGCCGCGCTGATCGTTGCGGCGCTGGCCGGAGTGCGCTGAGGTGCGCCGGTTCGCCGTGCCGCGATTGACTCCTCGCGTCGTTCGGGCGCATGTTTGCGGCCGATGAAGCTCCATCCCATTCGCGACAAAGACGAAATCCGTCTCGACGACCCTGACGCACAGCCGCCGCACGGCGCCAAGAAGGGCGACGCGCTGCACGATGCCATCAAGAAAGAGACGGATCGCATCTCCGATCTGCAGCGCGTCCTCTACGCCGACGCGCGCTTCGCCGTGCTCATCGTTTTGCAGGGACGCGACGCGTCTGGCAAAGACGGAACCATTCGCAAAGTCTTCAGCGCGGTGAATCCGCAGGGGTGCACTGTCGCGAGCTTCAAGGAGCCGTCGGAGCTCGAGCGACGACACGACTATCTCTGGCGCGTGCACCAGCAGATCCCGGCGCGTGGCATGATCGGCATCTTCAACCGCTCGCACTACGAGGACATTCTCGTTCCACGCGTCCACGATCTCGTACCCAAGAAGGTGTGGTCGGCGCGCTACGAGCAGATTAACGGGTTCGAGCGAATGCTCACCGAGAACGATGTCGTGATCCTCAAGTTCTTCCTGCACGTCTCTCGCGACGAGCAGGAGAAGCGATTCGAGGAGCGTCTCGTCGACGAGACGAAGCGGTGGAAGTTCCGTCCAGGGGACCTCGACGACCGCGCGCGTTGGGACGAGTTCACGAAAGCCTATCATGGCGTTCTCTCGCATACGAGCACGAAATGGGCGCCATGGTACGTCGTTCCCGCGGACGACAAGGATGTACGCGACTGGCTCGTTGCCCGCACGATCGCGGACTGCCTCGACAAGCTCGACCTGCGTTATCCGCCCGCGGACGAGTCACTCAAGGAACATTCGGACCAGTAATATGCCGCCATCGACTCAGCGTTACGTCGCGCTCCTCCGCGCGATCAATGTCGGCGGGCACACTGTGAAGATGGATGCGTTGCGGAAGTACTTCGCGAAGATGGGCTTCACGAACGTGGAAACGTTCATCGCCAGTGGGAACGTCATCTTCGATGCGAAGGAGCGTGACGCCGCCGCGCTCGAAGAGCGCATTTCGCTCGAGCTCGAGAAGGTCCTCGGGTACGAGGTGGGGACCTTCGTCCGCACGCCCACCGAGCTCGACGCGGTCGTTAGGCACGAGGCATTCGCGCGCGACGTCATCGATCCCGCCAAGCATACACTCTACGTCGGCTTTCTCGCGTCATCGCCCACGAAGGAGACGACGCGCGGTGTGCTCGCTCTCCGCACGCCGGTCGATGAGTTCCACATTCATCGACGCGAGCTCTATTGGGGTTGCCGCACGCGGTTCAGTGACTCGCAGGTCAAAGCGCCCGTACTCGCGCGCGCGCTCGGCGTCCCGATGACCGTCCGCAACATTACGACAGTTCGCAAGCTCGCCGAGAAATACGGTAGCGGGTAGCGCGTCGCACGTGGGGCCCTAAGGGCGCACGAAGCGGATATTCCGGACCCGACCCGCTTCGATGGTGAACGCGCTCGGCTTGTCCGCGCCTGCTCGCACGAAGTGGAGCGTCAAGCCATTCTCAGTACGAAAGACATCCGGCGCCGTCGAGGACAGCTTCTGTGAGGGGACGTGGTGGGCGGAGAGGACCAATGTCCCGTTCTCGACCGCGATGTGGTACGTCGCGTCGACCTCGTTCGAGTAATAGTCACCCGTGTAGACCGTGAGCTCGGCCGGACTGAGTTCGGCCGCCAAGGCCACATCGCGTTGGCCACGCCGCGCCGCGACCTGTCGCTCCGGCTTTGCCATCATCTTGGCACCGAGATAGACGTCCGCGACCTGCTCGGCGAGCGGACCAGGATTGATCGAGCCAAGGTTACAGGTTGCAAGAACGCTGAAATGTTGATCGGGGAATCGCAGAATCTCAGCCTTGTAGCCCATCAGCGATCCGCCGTGCTCGTCGATCCGAAGACCACGATAGGTGGTGACATTGTTCCCGAACGCATATGTCAGCGTGTCGCCCTTGTTCAGTATGCCGCGCGTGTGAATGAGCTTCTGCAGTGCGTCGCCGCCCACTCGATGCGTGTAATAGTTCTCGTCCCACTTCCGCAGATCTTCAACCGTCGTGTACAGGCCACCCGCGCCGATCTTGTCGAAGTTCTGCAAGTATGAAATGCGATAGCCGCCATGGCCGTCGGACTCGTAGCTCATCGCCCGCCCCTTCATGACATGCCCCGGATCGTCGTGAAAATGCGTGTGCGTCATGCCGAGCGGCTGGAAGATCCGCTCGTCCGCAAACTCACGCAGCGACTGACCGGTAACGCGCTTGATGATCTGGGCGAGCAGGAAGTAGCCGGAGTTGCTGTACAGGTAGTCGTCACCCGGCTTGAAGTTGAGCTCCTTCTGCCGCGCGATGAGCGCGACGGCCTCTGAATCAGAGAAGACATCCTCGATGCGGAGGCCACCGAGCGACATCAGTCCGTAGATGTCACGAATGCCACTCGTGTGATGAATGAGGTGGTCGATGGTGATCGGCGTCCCATAGTCCGGCATCTCCGGGATGTATTTCCGGATGTCGTCGGTGAGCGCGATCTTGCCGTCGAGTACGAGGAGTCCAGTGCTCGCCGCGGTGAACTGCTTCGAGTCCGAGCCCACGTAGTAAACGAGCTTTGGCGAGTTCGGGATGTCGTAGTCGAGATTCGCCATCCCATACCCGCGCTCGTAGACGAATTTCCCGCTCTGCAGCACGCCTAACGCGCAGCCGGGGGATGAAGGCCTGTCCCACTCGGCGAAGATCTTGTCGACCTTCGGGTTTGCCGCGAATTGCTGAGCCGTCGCGGTGACGGCGCCAGCATGAAGGAGGAGAATTGTCAGATGAAGACGCACTCTTGGCTCTCTGAATCAGGGTCGGGTGCAGAAGTGCAACAAGATCTTGTTGCGCTAAGCCCCTGAGCGCTAGGCATCACTTATCGCGAGGTGGCATCCCAAGACCACACGTCCGTTCTTGGTCTTAGGATGCCAGTGGCGCCTATTCGTACCTCAGCGCCCGTATCGGATCCACAGTCGACGCCCGATAGGCGGGTACGAAACCCGCGGCCATCGCCACAGCTACCAACACGATAACCGATACGATGACGACGACTGGGTCGTGAGCCGCCAAGCCAAACAACAGCGACTGCGCGGTCCTGCCTAACGCCAACGCGACCCCGAGACCGATGAGTCCACCAACGAAGGTCATCATCGCCACCTGACGAAGCACCATGCGCCGCACGCGCGACGCATTGGCGCCAAGGGCCATGCGTACGCCGATCTCGCGCGTCCGTCGCGAGACTGTGTACGCGAGCACGCCATAGAGTCCCACCGCGGCGAGCAGCGTCGCCAACGCCGCGAAGGCCGATGACAGGAGGCTGATCATGCGATCGAGATAAACGTTCTCTCGAATCTGCTGCGGCATCGTCTTCAGCTCTTCGATCGGCAGGTTCGGGTCCACTTGCTTCACGACAGCGGGCAACGCTCGCAGAAGCTGCTCGGGCTTGCTCGCTCCGCGCACGTAATAGTGCAACGCGCCGAGCGTCGTGTCTTGCCGATACGGAGTGTAGAAGAGCGGCGGCGGATCGTCTTTCACACTCGCATACGCCGCGTTTCGCACGAGCCCGATGATCTGTACATCGAGCGTCTTCGATCGACGGCCCGTCGACATGAACTTGCCCACAGCGTTGCGGCCGAGGTTGAACTTGCGGGCAAATTCTTCGTTCACCACGGCCACGGGCGGAGCGCCCGCCACATCACTCGCGGTGAACTCCCGGCCAGCGAGCAGCGACACGCCAAGCGCGCGGAAGTATCCCGCGCTGATCTCGTTGTACCGGGCATTGGCGTCGATGTCCGGCCCCGACTTGAATCCTTCGACTTGCACGTCGGTGCCCCAGTTGCTTCCACTCAGTAACGGGACCATCGACGCCGCCACGCCGGTGATGCCCGGCGTGGCCGCCAGCGCGTCCTCCGTCTGCTGCAAGAGCGCTCGCGTCCGGGCCGGCGCGTACCCATTGAGCTGCGGCGAGATGCCGAAGGTGACGACGTTGTCTACCTTCACCCCCAGATCGACACGACTCACGTTTGCAAGACTCTTGATGAAGAGTCCCGCCGAGATGAGTAGCGCCATCGAGAGCGCGATTTGCGCCGTGACGAGTATGGTACGGAATCGCGTGCTGCCGCGCGCGCTCGAGAGCTGTCCTGTGTTCGCGCGAATCGTCGACACGAGATCGGGCCGCGTGTTGTGAAGAGCGGGGAAGAGACCGAAGAGCAATCCCGTGCCGATCGCCATCAACGCCGCGAAGACGAGAATCGGAACGCGCAGCTCCGCGTGGAGCGTCGCCCCCGTGTCCGACGGCAGCATCGCCAGCGCGCCCTGAAGCGTCAACCGGGCTATGAAGAGACTCGCGAGTCCACCGAGCAAGGCGAGCACGCAGGATTCCGTAATGAGCTGCGCGAAGAGCTGTCGTCGACTCGCGCCTAACGCCAGACGCACCGCCATCTCCATCGCGCGGTTCGCGCCACGCGCGAGCAGCAGATTGGCGATGTTGGCGCATGCAATGAGGAGCACGACGCCTGTGATCCCGAAAAGGAGCAGGAGCGGCACGCGCATCCGCGCGATCATGAGGCTCTGTCCACGCGCGCCCGGTTCGAGCGTGATCTGTTTCAACCGGAACTTCACCATGGTCTGCGTGCTCATGTTCTGCTGCAACGGCACTTCGACGTCGTTGACGATCGGTTGATAAATCGCGTTGATGCCGCGTCGCGCTTGTTGAAGCGTGACGCCAGGCTTGAGCCGGCCGAAAACATAGAGCCAGTAGCTCGTGCGACTATTGAAGACCTTCCAACCTGGATTCATCACCTCCCGCATCGTGAGCGGGATGAACACGAATGGTCGTTCGCCGAGCGTCGTCCCGTCGAATTCGGGCGGCGCAACGCCAACGATCGTCATCGATTGACCATTGATCATGATCTGGTCGCCAATCACCGCGGGGTTCGAGCCAAGGCGACTCTGCCAATACGCGTAGCTCAACACCGTGACGAAGTTCGCTCCGATCGCCTGATCATCCTGTGGCGACAGAAGCCGCCCCAGCGCGGGCTTGAGACCGAGCACGGGAAAGTAGGAGCCCGACACGAGCATGCCATCTACGCTCGATGTCTGCCCGTGATACGAAAGGTTCACTCCGAGGCCGACGTGACCTGCAAGTCCCGTAAAGACCTGCTGCAATCGCTGGAGGTCCCGGAACATGGGATAACTGAAGGGCACATCGCAGTTACCTGCGTTGCTGCATGACTGGGAGCCTGGCTTAGGACCAGGCGCCGCGAGATTGACCAGCTCCTCCGGTGCGCGCACCGGCAACGGCCGCAGCAGCATCTGGTCGAAGAGCGAATAAATCGCTGCATTCGCGCCAATGCCGAGCGCAAGCGACGCGATCGCGACGATTGTGACGAACGGCGTCTTGAACAGCGTGCGTAGCGCAAGCTTGATGTTGGTCATGACTCGTAGGGACGAAGCGAATTGTGCTCGGTGCACTTTATATATAGACATACCGTCGCTGCCGAGGGTTCTCAATTCTCGGCAAGATCTTGCCCTTCGGGGAAAGCGAGGAAGATTCAATCGATCGCGTACGGTTCGTCCCGCGGCGAACGTCTCCCCGGGCCACAGAACTCACAGCCATCCAGTCACCTCATGCGTCGACTCATTCCGTTCGCTCTGTTTATCCTCGCCGCTCGGGGCGCCGGCGCCCAAGGGCCATTCCCTCCGACGAAGCTGGAGAATCTCAAAGTATTTCCAAAGGACATTCCCGTCCGGACGTTGATCGACACGATGGCGAGCTTTACGCGCGCTCTGGGTGTTCGCTGCACGTACTGTCACGTCGGCAACGAGGGTGAGCCGCTCTCGAGCTTCAATTTCGTGTCCGACGACAAGCCCACCAAGAACAAGGCCCGCGAGATGCTCCGCATGGTGGGCGCGATCAACGGCGAATACCTAACGAAGCTCGCCGAGCGACGGACGCCGCCCATCAACGTGTCGTGCATGACCTGTCATCGCGGCGTCGCTGAGCCGCGTCCGATTCAGCAAGTCGTCCTCAACGCCTACGATGCGGCAGGCGCCGACTCCGCGGAAGCGGTCTACCGTGCCCTGCGAACGCGTTACTATGGCCGCGCGTCGTACGATTTCGGCGAGGTCCCTCTTGCTGACGTTGGGAATGCGCTGCGCGCTCGTGGTAAAACGGCCGACGCGCTCCGTTTCTATGTCTTGAACACGGAGCTCACGCCAAATTCGGCGTTCGCATTCCGCATGGCAGCCGAGGCGCAGCTCGCGGCCGGCGACACCGCCGCCGCAAAGAACAGCTTGCAACGCGCTCTCGCGATCAATCCCAACGACCGGCAGGCGAAGGGGACATTGGACAAGCTCGGTTCAAAGCCATGATGTCATCCTCGCTGAGCTCAGGATAACCGCGGTGCCAGTTGCTCCACGCCTGGCTCGGGCGTCGATCTGCGATGCGCTCCTTCGCAGACAACCTCCGCTCCGCCGCCCGATCCCTCTCCAAGGCGCCTCTGTTCACCGCGGTCGCCGTCACCTCGCTCGGGCTGGCGCTCGCGCTCAACACGACGATGTTCGCGCTCGCGGATGCGGTCCTCCATCCGCACGACCCATATCCCCACTCCGAGCGCATCATCCTCCCCTCGGTTTTCGGTGGTGATCCGAAGCGCGCGTTAGGGCTGGACATTCGGTTGCAAGCGGTACGGGAAGGGCTGCACTCGTACGACATGCTCGCCACCTACAAGTTCATTCGTGGCGCGCTCGTACAAACCAGCTCCGCCACCGAATATCACTCGGCCGTTGGCGTGTCGCCCGAATTCTTCGAGCTGCTCGGCGTTCGCCCACAGCTCGGCCGAGCATTTGACCGCTCTGACGCGGGCGCCGGTGCAACGCAGGGAGCCGTCATCAGCTTTCGCCTGTGGAACCGTCTCTTTCAGGCACGAGCGCTGAGCAAGAACCTCACGATGGAGGTCGCTCGCACCCGGTACGCCATCATTGGCGTCATGCCGCGCGGCGTTCATCTACCGTACGGCGAGACGGACATTTGGCTTCCCCTCGACGCGCTACCCGTCGATCCGGCGACGCAACCCATCGGCCCCTTTCCCATCCTGCGTCTTCGCCCAGGGGCGACCGTGGACATGCTGCGCGCCGAGCTCATGGCGGTCGCGGCCCGCCTAACGGCTGAGTATTCTCCCAAGCGGCCGCTCTCCGCGCGTGTCAACGTCGTCAGTGGTTACGCCGGGCCGCTCGTCTATCCGTCGTTCGTCGTCGTCACGGTGACGATGGTGCTCATCATCGCCTGCGCGAACCTCGCGACCATGCTGGTCGCGCGCGGCATGGCCCGCCGCCGAGACACGGCCATTCGTGTCGCGCTTGGCGCCAGCCGTCGAGCCATTGTTCGTGATGTGCTGGGCGAGTGCGTTCTCATCGGCATCGGCGGCGTGACGCTAGGCATCCTACTCACGTGGTGGGCGCTGTACGTGCTTCCGCACTTCACGATTCCAATCGTGGCGCAGCTCGGCGACCTCATGCCGGTGCCGAGCTGGCGGGTATTCTGCTTCGCCTTGGCCACCTCCGCGGTGACGATCCTCTGTGCTGGCGCATTGCCCGCCTGGCGGGCCGCCGCCACGGATCCAGCTGAGCCTATGAAGGAAGGCTCCGCGAGCACCACAGGTCGTTTACGCGATCGTTACAATCCACTCATCGTGCTCGAGGTAGCGCTGTCCACGGCGCTGCTCGTCTGCTCCGGACTCTTCGTGGTGGTCGTCGTTAAGCTCGCCGCGTTCGACTTCCGCTACGCCGCGAAGCAGCTGCTCATCGCCAACATTCCTCCCAACAAGGCCGTCGCGAAAGGAACCGAGAGTCGGTTTTACGATGATCTCGTCATACGCATGACGCGCCTCACGCACGCGCGATTCGCCGCGACGCGCCACGACGGGACACCAGACGGAAAGATCATCATCGCCGAGGAAGGGAAGTCGGGCAATACCTGGCTGAACTCGAACGGCTATCTCGTCGTCAGTCCCGATTACTTCCGCACGACCGGCGTCCCGATCGTACGGGGGCGCGACTTCGCGCCTGGCGACGCGCGCGGTTCGCTCCCCGTCGTCATCGTCGACGAGATGGCCGCGGCACGCCTTTGGCCGGACATACATGATCCGGTGGGTCGAATGATCAAACTCGGTCGCAAGGAGTCGCCGGCGCCGTGGCTGCGCGTCATTGGCGTCGCCCAGTCCATCGAGTACATGCCGCGAAGGGACATCGATCTCCCGCCAGAGCCCGTTGTGTACGTGGCCGAGCCTAACGACAGCGTGATCGCCCGCGAGCTGCTTGTGCGCGGTGACGGCCTTGATGGTGACCGCGGCCGCGCGGCACTCGCGATCGCCGTCCAACAGCAGATTCGGGACGCGCTGGCGGCAGCGTGGGAAGTTCCCGTTCGTCCGTGGCTCGACAATTATGAGCGTCAACGCGACGCTGTCGGTTTCTTCGCGTGGCTCTTTGGCGCCTTCGCCGGCTTCGGTGTGGTGCTCTGC
The DNA here is from genome assembly GCA_045804225.1 of Gemmatimonadaceae bacterium. Taxonomy (GTDB): domain Bacteria; phylum Gemmatimonadota; class Gemmatimonadetes; order Gemmatimonadales; family Gemmatimonadaceae; genus AG2. The sequence goes on along the minus strand of JBJMNO010000003.1, from coordinate 278,190 downwards.
GCGGTCGGTCTCTATGGCGTGCTCGCCTACACGGTGAGCCGACGCCTGCGGGAGTTCGCGGTGCGCATCGCGTTAGGCGCGCGTCGGCGCGACGTCATCCGGCTCGTGCTTCACGATGCAGCGGTCACGGCTCTCGCCGGCGTGGGCATCGGCGCCTTCGTCGCGCTCTGGCTTACGCGCCCGATCGTGGATGGCATGGCCTTCGTGGAGTACGGAGCGGCGTACGCGCTGGTAGGCGCCGAATTGCTCCTCTTCGCGGTCGCATTCATTGCATCGCTGGGCCCTGTGCGCCAAGCGGCGCAAGCCGATCCTGTCGAGGTTTTGCGCTCGACCTGAGTTCTATCGTCGGGCATCGCACGCCTCGGCAATCCCAGCCCCGCGCTCTCGACGCGGACAGGGCCGGACACCACTAGCAGACTCGGCGCGGACAAAGCGGATTTATGCAGCCGGCTCTTGCTCCACGGCACTCAAATAGGACTCGATCCGAGAATCCGGTACGAGCCAGATGAGCGCGACCGCGACGTAGAGCAGGTCCGCGATGTACCGGTGCACGAACGCGAGTGGGATGGCGGCAATGTAGAACAGAAGCGAAAACTTCCCCTTGCGATCGTTCCCGATGGCCTCCGCCAAGCGCGCATTCATCTGCGGCTGTGCCGCGAGGATGGTGCGAAGGAGAATCGTGTACGCGATCGCACAGAGGAAGAGCACGATCCCATACACGGCCGTGGGCACTGGGTCGTAATGGTTGTCGGCCATCCAGCTGGTCGTGAAGGGGATGAGCGACAACCAAAAGAGCAGATGCAAGTTTGCCCACAACGTCGCGCCGTTGATCTGCTTCGTTGCCTGGAGCATGTGATGATGATTGCTCCAATAGATGCCGAGGAAGACGAAGCTCAGGATGTAGCTCAGGAGCGACGGGAGGACGGCTCGCAACGCTGTCCAATCGCCGCCGCGGGGCGCATGCAGCTCGAGCACCATGATCGTGATGAGGATCGCGATCACCCCGTCGCTGAATGCTTCGAGTCTCGTCTTGTTCATGCCGCGCCCCTTGGGCTCGTTAGGCCTGCTGTCCCGTGCGCGCCGCGCGCCGCACGAGCGCCGACTGCACGACACCCACGATGTTCGACGCCACCCAATAGAGTCCCACACCGGCGCTCAAGCGCCAGGCGATGAGAAAGGTGCTCAGCGCCGCAAGGCCCGCTGTGAGTCGCGAGGTCGGCGACGAGGGTCCGGCCATAACTGCTGCGCCGGTGAGTCCCGCGGCGATCGACGCGACGAGTGCGTCAGGCCTGCTGAGATCATGCACCCAGAGGAATCGCACCGCACGCTTGCCGATCGACGCGATCGTCTGATACACCCCCGCTCCGATCGGCATTTGCACTACGGCACCGAGAAATGTTCCCTTCGGCGCCATGCCGATTCCATTTGCCGAGTACAGCTCGCGGGTCTCGCGCGCGAGGCGAGCGGGGTTTGCGCCGTGCCGCGACTGCAGCGCGTCGAGGCGCGGCTTCAGTCTCTTCACGATGACCTGATACTCGTGCGCCCGAATGGCCAGACGAAGGGTCAGCGGCAGAAGGGCGAGTCGTACGATGAACGATAACAGTAGTATACCGCCGCCCAGGCTGCCACCGCACACGTGGGCGAGGGCGAAAAGGGCCACCCGCAGCAGCTCGAGGACCGACGACCAGAACAGCATTCAATGGCTCCGATAAGGACCGAACATCATACGGCCGGGGAGCCATTCTGTGTCAGAGGAGGGGCGCCACGTGGCGTCCCTCAACTCCGTCAATGAAAACCCTCTCGAGACACTGTTCGAGCAACTCGCGGCGTCGGTGAGGCCGACGTTACAAACTTAATAAACATTGGTCGTGCCGACTTTGCGACTGCAATCCGTCGTCGTACCGGCATTGGCAATGTTCGACCTGAATGTCGTTGCATCGCGCCAGACGTCGACCTTCGCGCAACGCGTCCACTGCGCCGGCCGTCGAGCGAACCGTGGCCGCCATTCAGCACCCCGCGATCGTCCCCTAGCGACCTGCGACCACCGTCGAGCGCACTGCGACCTAAGTTCAGTGCACATCACACCTTGCGCCATGAAAATGCGCTCATTTAGTTGCCTGGCTCGCGGCCTTCCGACTCACGGGCCGCGAGCCCGTACGCGGACCGGGGCGTGCCCAGGGGATACCGACCACGCCTAACGAGTACCGCGCGGTGGCCTCGGTGAGTCATGCCGCCCGCGGCGTCGCGGGATGAGGTGTCGCATCAGAGAGCGAGAAGAAGCCGCGCGGCCGAGAGCAACCGCGCGCCGACTATCAGCCGGAGAGACAACCGGCCCAAGTCGAGAGTGGATCGTTTATGCCGCAGGCCAACCCATTTACAAGAGGAGGATAGTATGAACGCGTATCAAGAGAGGGTGCTGCAGTCGTTCCGCCGTGTGGAAGGCTGGTTCACGGCGAATCCGCAGCACGTCGCGCAGAATCCGTCACTCGGTCATCAAGTCGAAACGCTCACGAGCATCGTGAGCCGGATAACGGATCACGCCGCGGCGCAGGACACGCAGCACGCGCAAACGCTTCTCATCTCGAAAGATGAAACGGAGAAGCGGCGTGAGGTACTCTCATACGAGATGGCACCGATCGCGAAGGTAGCGCGCGCGTTGCGCGGCACGGTACCGGGGATCGGCGTGCTGATGATGCCGAGGAAGAACGTCTCGACACCGGAGCTCATCACGGCGGCGGCCGCGATGGCGCAGAAGGCAGAGATCTACAAGCAGGTATTGCTCGAAAGCGGGCTGCCTTCCGATTTCATCGAGCAAATGACGGCAGCCGCCGTGTCGCTCAAGGCTGGCTTCGATGGACGGGGCCTTGCTCGGGCATCACAGGTGGCAGCAACACGGGGTGTGGGGAGCCAGTTGGCGCTTGGGCGGCGCGTTGTGTCGATCATCGACGCCGTCGTCACTCGTCGACTTCGCTCGGAGCCAGCGAAGCTGGCCGAGTGGGAGCAGCTGAAGCGCGTTACGGTGAGGGGAGTTGCCGTGCGGGCACCGGTCGCAGTCGTCGACGCACGCTCGGTTCTCGTTCAGACGTCCGCGGCTGATGTTGCCACGTCGCCCGCGAGCGTTGTGAAGGCCGCGTAGAACATTGCGCTGCTCTTAGCCGGGCGTTGTGTGAAGTCCAGAGGGCAACGGGCTCGCCGAGAGGCGAGCCCGTTTTCCATCAGAAGGCATTGTGCGGCGCTCAGATCGCGATCACCGGAGCTTAGCTCCTATCGACATGTGCTTGGACGGCGTTGTAGGACGCCTAGCCAACGTTGCGTTGCGCCCAGACTAGTTGCACGGCGCCTAGACCCCGTTGCGCTGCGCTTCGATGCCGGTGCAATTGCCCTCGAGGGAATGCGAGGGGCGGTCGACTCGCATCGAAAGACGCTCGTTCAGCCTCGATCGTACGCTCGGACTGCCTGAACACGGGTTCAGACTTCTTAGACATCGCCCCAGTCTCTTCTAAACATTCTCTCAGACTCTCCAGAGATGCCTCAGACGTACGCTCAGATCGTTGAAACTCGTGCTCGAGCTGCATTGACGAACGCTCGATTCGTTTTGACGAACGTTCGACACGACCTGATCGGCGTGCGACTCTCCCTAAGTACCCACCGCGGTGCCTATTGCGGGGTCTGTAGTGGGTGCTTGCTCTGCTCGAAGAACTCGTTCTGAAGGCGCAGGCTTTCCTGGTCCGCCTTCACGGCGCGGATCGACTGCACGATGGCGTTGATCCACGTCTTCGTCTCGAACTCGCCGAGCTCGCGCGACGCGACGGCGCCTTCACCGGCATAGTGATTTGGGAAGCGAGCGTACCACCAGATGCCCGTGTACAGATCGTCCGGCAACTTCACGCGTCCCTGATCGGCACCAGACTCCTGCGTCGCGCGATCGAGGTGCACGAGATCGGGTCGCGCGATCATGCTCACGGACGTTTCGCTTTCACCAGCGTGCATGTCCGTCGATCGGTCCGACTTGTGTTTGGGCTCGCCCGGGCCGCTGCGCGCCAGCCCCTGCACATAGACGACGTAATCGTGCGGCGCCTCGAGCTGGCTCTGCGCGAAATACGGCAGGAGACTGTTGTTGCCGCCGTGGCCGTTCACGATGATGATCTTCTTACAGCCATTGCGGGCCATCTCGTTCGTCGTCTCCTGCAGCATCTGCAGCTGCAGCCCCCGGCTGTACGCCACGGTGCCCGGTTCATGCTTCGCCTCGAAGATCTGGCCGAAGTAGTACTCTGGAAACACGACCGCGTATTCCTGCTGCGCCGCGTTCAGCGCGGCGTAACGCACGTTGAGCAGGTCGTTGCCGATTGGGAGATGCGGCCCGTGCTTTTCCATGATGCCGAAGGGAAGCAGGCAGGTGCCCTGGGCCCGCGCGATCGCGTCTCGGAAGTCGGCTGCGGTGAGCTCCTCCCAATGGACCGAAGGCCGGCCTGGCGCCGCAGGTGACTGCGCTCTTGCCGCCGACGCGATGAGTAGGGCGATGGAAAGCAATGACGATCTGCGCACGTGTCCTCCGCTTTTGGGTGTGCGGAGATTGTAGCAAATGCTCGTGCGCCGGCTAGGGGTCTGACACGCCCGGGAAGGCTCGCGGAGCTACGGCTCGAACAATTCCTTTGTCCGTCGCAGGCCCGCGACAAGCGCGTCGACGTCCGCCTCGTCATTGTAGACGTAGAACGAGGCCCGCGCCGTGGCTGGCACGGCCAGCCGCCGCATCAGCGGCTGCGCGCAATGATGTCCCGCCCGCACGCACACCGACTCGCCATCGAGGATCGTGGCAATGTCGTGTGGGTGCACGCCCTCGAGCGTGAACGACACCACGCCGCTGCGCAGCGCGGGATCGCTCGGCCCGTACAGGCGAATGCCCTCGATCGCCGAAAGCTGCCCGGTCGCTCGCGCGAGCAGCGCCAGCTCATGCTCGCGCACGGCGCTCATGCCTAACGAATCCAGATACTCGCAGGCCGCCGCCAGGCCAACCGCATCGGCGACATTCGGCGTACCCGCCTCGAACTTGTGCGGCAGCACGTTCCACGTCGTCTCGTCGTCGCCAACGATCTCGATCATGTCGCCGCCCATCTGGTATGGCTGCATCGACTCGAGTAGCGACCTCCTTCCAACGAGACCGCCGATCCCCATGGGGCCGAGCATCTTGTGACCGCTGAACGCGTAGAAGTCGACGTCGCCGAGCTCGGGACCGTCCAGCTCGAGACGCAGATGAGGGGCCGCCTGGGCGCCGTCGACGACAACCACCGCGTTCGGCGCCGCCTTCTTACGGACCATCGCGACCATTTCGGCGACGGGATTGATCGTGCCGAGCGCGTTCGAAACATGATTGAACGCGACAACACGCGTCCGTGCGGTGATCAGCGACGCAAACTGCTCGAGATCGACACGGTCGTCGCTCGTTAGGCCGCAGATCCTGAGCGTCGCTCCACGTGCGCGAGCGAGCTGCTGCCACGGGACGAAGTTGGCGTGATGCTCGAGGGCGGTTACCATGATTTCGTCACCGCTCGCGACGTGCTCCGCGCCCCACGCCGTCGCCACGAGGTTGAGAGACTCGGTCGTGCCGCGCGTGAAGATGAGCCGAGGAACGTCCGCCACGCCGAGGAACCGGGCGACGCGCTCGCGTGACTCGTGATAGCGATCGGTGGCCCGGACGGAAAGCGCGTAGGCGCCGCGATGGGGATTGGCGTTGTCGCGCTCGTAGTACTCGCGCATGGCGTCGAGCACGACGCGCGGCTTTTGCGAGGTCGCCGCCGAGTCAAGGTAGTGCAGACCGGGGTTGGCGGCGAGGAGCGGGAAGTGCGTCCGCTGCGCAAGGCTTCGCTGGTGTCTTGCTTCACGCCCCGCCGGCGCCCTTTTCGGTGCGCTCTTCTCGGTGCGCTCTTCTCGGCCCGCCCTTCTCGGTCCGCCCTTCTCGGTCCGCCCTTCAGTGTACTTCACGAGTCTCTCCCGGCCACTTTCACCACGCCTTCCTCCACTCGCACTTCATAAACCGCCACCGGATCGACCGCCGGGCCGCGGCGCACCTCGCCGGTTAGGCAGAAGTAGCGCGCGCCATGCCACACGCACTCGATCGTGCCGTCGTTGCCTAACGACCCATCCGACAATGGAAACTCGGCGTGTGTGCAGACATTTCGGACCGCGCCGATGCGCCCGCGGTAGTTGAACAAGCACAGTTCCTCGCCGGAGGCGAGACGAGCGCCGAGCAACGTGCCCTCCGGCAGCTCGTCCACCGTGGCGACTGTCTCGAACGACTCACCCGTCTCTCGCGGCGCCGTCATGCTGTGGTCTCCGACGTCGTGACCACCTTCGGGCCGTCGGCCTGGAGCGCCGACTTCAGCGCGTGCCACGCCATGCTTGCGCACTTCACGCGAATCGGAAAGCGCGCCACACCGCCTAACGCGCGCAACCCGCCCAAGGACTTCACCGTCGCCGGATCGCCTTCGGCGGTCAGCTTCCCCGTCACGAGCGCGTGGAATTTCTCGAATAGCTGCTCCGCCTCGGCGCGGGTTTTACCCTTTACCGCGTCCGTCATCAACGACGCCGATGCGCGGGAGATCGCGCAGCCACTCCCCTGAAAGCTCGCATCGGCAACACGATCACCATCGAGCTTGAGCCATAGCGTCAACGCATCCCCGCAAAGCGGATTGTGACTCTCGACGACGCGATCCGCACCTTCCATCACGCGATAGTTCCGCGGGCGGCGGTTGTGCTCGAGGATGAGCTCCTGGTACAGGGCGTCGAGGTTACTCATGAGGGGCTAGGGCCGAAGAGGACTAGGGGCTACGACCGAGGGCTGTCTCTCTAGCCCCTATCCGCCAGCCCCTAATCCCTCAGCCGATCGCCTCCACTCGCGTAAAACGCTTCAGACTCATCCTCTCGAGCTCCTCGCGCACATCGTCCTGCTCGATCGTTTCCAGGACGTCGGCGGCGAAAGCGTAGGTGAGCAGCTGTCGGGCAAGGTCGCGACTCACCCCGCGACTCTTCATATAGAAGAGCGCTTGCTCGTCGAGCCGGCCCACCGTCGCGCCGTGCGTGCACTTCACGTCGTCGGCGAAGATCTCGAGCTGCGGCTTGGCGTCGATCTGCGCCTTGTCGGAGAGCAGCAGCGTGTTGTTGGTCTGCTTGCCGTCCGTCTTCTGCGCGATGGGATCGACGTACACCTTGCCATTGAACACGCCGTGCGACTGTCCATCGAGCACACCCTTGTACAGCTCCCGGCTGTAGCAGTTGGGCTGGGCGTGCATGATGAGCGTTTGATGATCGCAATGCTGCTCGCCATCGAGCATGTAGAGCCCATTCAGCGTGGCGCCGCAGCCCTCGCCATTCAGCGCCGTGTAAATGTTCGTGCGGCTCAACGAGCCACCGGTCGCGAACGAGAACGACACGTAATGGCTGTCGCGCGCCTGGCGGGTCTCGATCGTACCCACGTGGAACGCACGCATCCCTTCCCGCTGCATCTTGTAGTGGTGCAGTGTCGCCCCTTCGCTGACGACAACCTCGGTGACGGCGTTCGTGAAGTAGACCGCGTCGCTGAGCGACACGTAGCTCTCGATGACCGTTGCCTTCGCGTTACGATCGACGACGATCAGATTTCGTGGGTGCATCATCGACTTCGCCGCCACGGCATCGGTGACGAAGACGAGATGAATGGGCGTCTTCACGGTGACGTCATGGCCGATGTGCACCACCGCGCCGTCGTTCATGAACGCCGTGTTCAGCGCCGTAAATGCGCGATCCTCGTACGTCGTGATCTGGCCCAGCTGCGACGCGAGCTCGGGTGCTTCCTGCCACGCGCGGCGGAGATCGAGCAGCCGAACGCCCGCGGGCAACGACTCGGCGTTGGAGAGCTCGGGCGCGTAGCGGCCGTTCACGAAGACCAGCGTGTGCCATTCACTGCGGCCGAACAGGAACGGCATGAGCGCCGGGCGTTGGACGTCACCGCTCGACGTCGTGATGTGCAGATAGTCGTGCTCGACGATGGGCGCGACGCTCGTGTAATGCCAATCCTCGTTCTTCGTCGTCGGGAAGCCAATCTTGCGGAAGGCGTCGAATGCAACCCCGCGCAGCGCCTGAACGCTCGCCGGCGCCTGCGCACCGTCGCCTTCCTCGAAGGCGCGGAAGCTCTCCTCGAATGGCGTCACGGCCGTACTCGTGCGGGCGATCGTTGCCTCCGCTGTCACGCGCCCACCTCGGCCGGCTCCGTAAGCCAATCGTAGCCCTTGTCCTCGAGCGCCAGCGCCAGCTCTTTGCCGCCCGACTTCACGATCCGCCCATTCGCGAGCACGTGAACGAAGTCGGGAACGATGTAGTTGAGCAAACGCTGATAGTGCGTTACGACGATGAAGGAGCGCTCACCCGAGCGCAGATGATTCACCCCATCAGCTACCGTGCGCAGCGCGTCGATGTCGAGGCCCGAGTCCGTCTCGTCGAGGATCCCGAGGCTCGGCTCGAGCACCGCCAGCTGGAGGATCTCGTTGCGCTTCTTCTCACCACCGGAGAAGCCGGTATTCACCGAACGGCTGAGCATCGCCGGATCCATCTCGACGAGCGCGAGCTTCTCTTCCATGAGGTCCGCGAACTCGAGTGGATCGACCTCGCTTTGCCCACGTGCCTTCCGCACTTCGTTGTACGCCATGCGCAGGAAGTACGCGTTCGACACGCCCGGAATCTCCACAGGATACTGAAAAGCGAGGAAGATGCCTGCCTGCGCGCGCTCCTCGGGCGGCATTTCCAGCAGATCCCGGCCCTTGTAGGTCACCGAGCCACCGGTGACTTCGTATGCCGGGTTGCCAGCCAACACTTGCGCAAGCGTGCTTTTGCCGGAGCCGTTAGGCCCCATCACGGCGTGCACTTCGCCGGCATTGAGCGTGAGATCGATCCCGCGCAAGATGGTCTTACCGCTGACCGACGCAGTGAGGCCCTGAATTTCGAGTAGAGGCATTTGAGAGATAGGGTCTAGGGCGTAGGGACGAGGGTTTAGGGTTCGCTAACCCCTAGCCCCAGGCCCTAGCCCCTCGTTGTTCAGCCTACACTTCCTTCCAGCGTAATCCCCAACAGCTGCTGCGCTTCGAGCGCGAACTCCATCGGCAGCTCCTTGAACACTTCCTTGCAGAAGCCGCTCACGATCATGCTCACCGCCTGCTCGGCGCTGAGACCGCGTTGCTTCAAGTAGAAGATCTGGTCCTCGCCTATCTTCGAGGTGGACGCTTCGTGCTCGACGATCGCGCTGTTGTTCGCGACCTCGATGTACGGGAACGTGTGCGCGCCGCACCGATTGCCGACGAGCATCGAGTCGCACTGCGTGTAGTTGCGTGCGCCGCTCGCCTTCGGCAGCACCTGCACGCGGCCGCGATAGGAATTATTTCCCTCGCCGGCTGAGATGCCCTTCGACACGATCGTCGATTTCGTATTCTTGCCGATGTGAATCATCTTCGTGCCGGTGTCCGCCTGCTGGCGATTGTTCACCACCGCCACGCTGTAGAATTCGCCGACCGAGTTGTCGCCCTGAAGAATCACGCTCGGATACTTCCACGTGATCGCCGAGCCGGTCTCGACCTGCGTCCACGAGATCTTCGAGTTGGCGAACGCTTTGCCGCGCTTCGTTACGAAGTTATAAATCCCGCCCCGCCCTTCCTTGTCACCGGCATACCAGTTCTGGACCGTGGAGTATTTCACCGTCGCGCCAGGCAGTGCGACCAGCTCGACGACCGCGGCGTGCAGCTGATTCGTGCTTCGCTTTGGTGCCGTGCATCCCTCGAGATAGCTGACGTACGCGCCTTCGTCCGCAACGATCAGCGTCCGCTCGAACTGCCCCGTGTCCGCCGCGTTGATACGGAAGTACGTCGACAGCTCCATGGGACAGCGTACGCCCTTCGGGACATACACGAACGAGCCGTCAGAGAAGACGGCGCTATTCAGCGCAGCGAAGAAATTATCGCTGTAGGGAACGACAGAGCCGAGGTACTTGCGCACCAGCTCCGGATACTCGCGCACCGCCTCACCTAACGACATGAAGATGATGCCGAGCTCCGCAAGCTCCTTCTTCATCGTCGTACCGACCGATACGGAATCGAAGATTGCATCGACGGCGACACCAGCGAGCATCTTCTGCTCGTGGAGGGGAATGCCTAACCGTTGGTACGTCTTCAGGATCTCGGGATCGAGTTCGTCGAGGCTCCCCAGCGTCTTCTGCTTCTTAGGCGCCGAATAGTAGCTGATGCCTTTATAGTCGATCGGCTCGTATTTGACGTTGGGCCAGTGCGGCTCGGACATCGACTGCCAGCGGCGAAACGCTTTGAGTCGCCACTCGAGCATCCACTCCGGTTCCTCTTTCTTTTTGGAGATGATGCGAACGGTGTCTTCGCTCAGCCCGGGGGCGAGCGTGTCGGACTCGACTTCGGTGACGAAGCCGGCCGCGTATTCCTTCTCAATGAGTGATTCGATCGAAGAGCTCATGCGCGCTCCAGGGTGGCGCGATCGCGGGCGGAGGTGGCCGCCGATCAGCCACAACCCCATCACCCGCAGTCACTTGCGTTCGAGGATCCGAACGCGTTGGCCTCTCATTGGCCACAGCGAAACGCTCGCGCCGAGCGGCCGCTGCCATGCCGGACAAAATTAGTCGGGTTTCGGGAAGATTGAAAGCCAGAATTGATCCACCGGGTCCCGGGTCTAATACCGTCGAAGCTCCCTGGGAGGGCTGGCATCAACTTCTTGAACGACGAAGCGGCGAGAAAGAGCACCGGAGCGGATGCCCTGGTGCGACGCGACGGACCAACAGCAGATTCTTCGTCGCTGCGCTCCTCAGAATGACAAAGCGCGCCCCGCCTCCCCCGTCCCGCGCCCCCGAAGCTCATGCGCTCTCTCTCGTTCGTCCTCCTCGCGGCCGTTCCGGCCATTGTGTCCGCTCAGGACCCCGCACCGGCCAAGATCGACGCCATCTTCTCCCGCTTCGATCACCGCGACTCGCCCGGTTGCATCCTCGCGGTGTCGCGCGCCGGAAAGATCAGCTACCAGAAAGGCTACGGGATGGCCGACCTCGAGCGCGACGTGCCGATCACGCCGGCGTCGATCTTCCACGTGGCCTCGATCTCGAAACAGTTCACGGCGATGTCCATCCTGCTCCTGGAGGAGCAAGGCAAGCTCTCCATCGACGACGATGTCAGGAAATACATCCCCGAGCTGCCGGACTATGGCAAGCGCATCACGCTGCGCAACCTGGTCAACCACACGAGTGGCATTCGCGATCAGTGGACGCTGCTGGAGCTCGCGGGCTGGCGCGAAGACGATCTCATCACCGAGGACGACGTCATGTGGGCCGTGACGCGTCAGCGCGCTCTGAACTTCGAGCCCGGTGCGGAATACCTCTATAGCAACAGCGGCTTCACGCTGCTCGGCGTCATCGTCAAACGCGTGAGCGGCAAATCCCTGCGGCAGTTCGCCGATGAGCAAATCTTCAAGCCGCTCGGCATGACGCAAACGCACTTTCACGATGATCACACGATGCTCGTTCCGCATCGTACCTCGGCGTATCAGCCCCGGCAGGGCGGGGGATGGAGCGTCAGCATCCCCGTGTTCGACACCTACGGCGCAACGAGCCTCTTCACGACGGCCGAGGATCTGCTGCGATGGGAGCAGAATTTCGCCGAGCCACGCGTTGGCACCCCAGCACTTCTCGCTCGCATGCAGGAAGTGGCAGTGCTCAACGACGGAACGCCAAGCGGGTACGCTATGGGTCTTGCGGTTGCGAAGCACAGAGGCGTGCGCGAAGTCGGTCACAGCGGCGCGGACGCTGGTTACCGGGCCGACGTCGAGCGTTATCCGGATCAGCAGCTCGCCGTGGCGGCGCTCTGCAACGCGAGCAACTCCAACCCTGGAATGCTCACGAGGCAGGTCGCCGATCTGTACTTGGGCAGCGCGCTCGCGCCGGAGCCTTCCCAGGCTCGACAGGCTGGCGAGATCTCCCTCCCGACTGCACGCCTAACGAGCCTCGCCGGCGTCTATCGACGCGAGACCGGCGACGTGATTCGACTGGGAATTCGCGAAGGCAAGCTCGTCGTCGCCGAGGGTGCGCCGACAGAGCTCGTTCCGTTATCCGAAAATCGCTTCGGCATTCGTGGGGTCGAGGGCGAAGTCACCTTCGACAGCAGCGCCGCGGGGCACACGATGCGATTGCGACGTGGAGCGGGCCGCCCGCAGCTCTACACGCGCATGACGCCATTCAGGCCCGCGCCGGCGCAGCTCGCGGCGTTTGCCGGGCGATATCGCAGCTCGGAGCTCGACACCGAGTTCCGCATTGTCGCGAGCGACAGCTCGCTCACCATCGCGGATCGGCGGCCCGGCTCTATCGTTATGCGCCCCATTTACAGCGACGCCTTCCGCGGCCCGATCGGTGTCACCGAGTTCACACGCGACGCGTCCGGCCGTATCACGGGATTCGTCGTGAACGCCGGACGCGTGCGAGGGTTGCGCTTCGACCGAGTGGAGTAGCGACTAGGGGCCGCGGTGCAGGAAGAGCAGCGTCGCGATCGCAACCGCGGCGATCACCGAGCTCACGAAGGCCACGGCCCGCATCGGTGTCCGCATCATCACGACGGACGAGATATCCGACGACGACGACGGGCGGACGTGCCGCGACGCGAGCGGCACATTCATCTCGCTCGTATTCGTTATGCGGTGCTGCGGCGCGGCAGTCAGTGTCTCGGGCAGCGGCGCTCGCGTGTAGCGGAACGACTGCTGGGCGATCTCTATCTCGTCGCCTTCCTCGAGAAGCTTCGGCGTCGAGAAGGGGCGGCCGTTCAGTGTAACGCTCGCCGATTGCGGTGCTCGAAGGACATGTCCCCCGGCCTCGCGGCGAACTTCAGCGTGAAAGCTCGTCGCCGACGCGGTGTCGATCACGAGAGCGTTGGAGTCGTCGCTGCCGATTCCCGTCGAGACCCGATCGAGTGACAGCGCCGCATTGCGACGCGCGTCGATGAGGTGACCGGTAACCGGCGCTTTGATCGTGCTGCGGCTCTCGCCAGGCGTGGCGCCCCAATAGCGAAACTCGCCGCATCCGGCGCAGATGAGATCTCCGTCGTGCAACTCGGATTCGCCGATTGGCAGCTGGCGTCCATTCACGGTGACAACCGCGTCACTCGAAAAGGGACGGATCACCGCGCGATCGGTGTCCGTGGAGACGATGAAATGCCGCGGCATCAGGTCGGCGCGGCGGACCCGCCAGGTGGCCTGCGCTCCCGTCCCCACCACCACCTCAGAATCCGCGCGAAGCTCTTGCAGCGCTTCATTGTACTCGAGCCACGTCATGCTTCCACTCTCGATCGATGCGATCCATGTGATAGTGAGCGACTCCTGAACAGAGCGCGTGCATTGCCACGTCTCTTCAAGAGTCGGCCACCGACTGTCAACGCAACACACAGCGACCTTCGTGCCGAACGCGCTCAACGCAGTATTTGACTTAAGAACCCCGGTCAGGGGCGTTTCGTTTCAGTGGATCAGGGCGCATCGAAACGCGACACCGACCTCTTGTTGCGCGGCAGAAGGATCATCGTCTACGGAGGCGTTCGAATCCCCCCGCTTCATCGGCATGCCGCAGCGTTCACTTGCCTCGCTCGTCCTCGGACCCCTCCTCGTTGGGGTTCTTTGTCTTGCCCTCGCGTGCGTCGCTGGTGCACGCACCGATCGCCTCGACACTGTCACCGCGACTGATAGCACTCGCGCGCTCGACAGCGCACGCGTCGCCGACACGCTGCGCCGGGTGGATTCCGCGCGCTCCGCGGACGCGGATAGCGCGGCTGCTTCGCAGCTCGCCGTCGTGGTCGACAGCGCGACGCTGAAGGAGCAGACCTCGGCGTCCCAACAGGGAGCGACGAAGACCAAGCAAAGCACCTCGGCGGCGATCGACGCCGGGCTGCATCTGCATCGACATGGCGGTCCGCTGTCGCCGCTGGCCGACAGCATCGCCAACGGTCTCGTATTCATCCCACGCGATCGCACCTGGTTTCCCGTGGCGTCGCGAGGCAAGCATATGCTCGTCGACGTCGGGCGCATCGACCTCGATCTCAAGTCCGACTCGGCGATGCGCGCGGCTTATATCGAGGCGGTGTCGCGATTGTCGCCTCTTCCTCTCGGTACGGTGTTGCGGCTGCGCGGACCGTACTCGATTGACGAACAGGTGAAGGTAACCGGGTTCGACAGCTGGCACGGACGGATCGTAGCGAAGGTGAGCGTTTCACATCTGCTCGATTCGCTCGCGCGAGCGGAGGACATGTTGCCGGCTACGGCGACACGTTTCGACACAGCCACGGCGCGAGCTTCGGCGACAGCTGATACATCGCAACGCACGACGGGAAGTGTGACGAACGTCACAACAACGACGAATCCAACCGGCGCACCTCGCACCGATAGCCTGCGGCCGCCACCGGTCGCCTGCACGAGTCGGGACACGCTGTCCACGGATCTCATGACACGAGCGATCGCCGTCCGCGACTCGCTCGTTCGCTTTCTCACCGACTCGGCGACGCCACCATACGATCGTCAGCTGGCGACCGCGAAGATTCAAAGCTGGTGGGTGCCGGGGTGCTTTGGGCTCGGCCGTGCATTGATCGTTGCGAACAAGCGCACGCCGGACATGGACTTCGCGGTGGAGCGCGTGGCGCTGCTCGACACGGCGGGGAAGACGGTTCCGATCAAGTTCGCGGACCTTCGCTTCCACGCACACGATCCGCTGTACGTGTTCGATGCGGACGGGGACGGAATCGATGATCTCGCTGCCCGCGGCCACGGGGACCGCAGCGGCGGCCTAACGATCCTGCGCCTGGACTTAGCGGCGCGCCGCTTCGTTCGGCTGGTGAGCGGCTTCGCGTGGGAACAATAACGGTTGCGGGCCGAGGGTGGTGGGTAGAGGGTTGTGCGTGATGCCTGGCGAGTGATGCCTGGCACGTGATGCGTGATGCGTGATGCGTGGCGCGTGATGCCTGGTACTTTCGCGCCACCCGCCACCCGCCACCCGCCACCCGCCACCCTCTACCCTCTACCCTCTATCCTCTATCCTCTATCCTCTACCCTCTCCCCGCTCGCCTAACGAGCCGGCGCGATCGGCTGACCCTTTTCGCCTTTGCCGTGCCAGGTGACATCCGTGGGATGTTTGTAGGTTGTCTTGTGGATGTAGGTCACCGAGGCGATCAAGGCGAGCGCGAGCAGAACGATGCCGGCGGCAACGGGCCAACCACCATTCGTGTCCGCCGGTACGTAACGATCGACGTGTTGCATCCGTAGTCCTCGTCGTACGCACGCGTCTGAGGGACGCAATGCGTCATGAATCGTGAACATCATCCGACTCGATCAAATGGTCGCGCCGGTTGCGTCTCAAAATGTAAGGGACCGGTGATCAGTGTGAAGGTCCCGTCCGGCATGTTGCGCGGACGAAACCCTTACCGCACGAGTGCTGTCTCTAGTGTAGTACCATCGGTATCCTTAGCCGTCGCGTCTCTCGAGCATCCGTTCAGTGGCTGACATCCGAGAAGTCCTGCAGCGAGCGTTGGGCACGAGCTACACCATCGAGCGTGAGCTCGGCGGTGGTGGCATGTCCATCGTCTTCGTGGCCACGGACAACGCCCTCGGTCGCCAAGTCGTCGTCAAGGTGCTCCCGCCCGATCTCGCCGCGAGCGTCTCCGTCGATCGATTCAAGCGCGAGATCATGCTCTCGGCGGCGCTTCAGCATCCGCATATCGTGCCGGTGCTTAGTGCGGGTCAAGCGGAGCAGCTTCCGTACTTCATCATGCCGTACGTTGACGGCGAGTCGGTGCGCGGCCGTATGGCGCGCGGCCCGCTCTCCGTGCGCGAGACGGTGAGCATTCTCAAAGACGTCGCGCGCGCACTCTCATATGCGCACGGACGCGGGGTCATCCATCGCGACATCAAGCCGGACAACATTCTGCTGTCGGGTGGCGCGGCGATGGTCACCGACTTCGGCGTTGCGAAGGCCATCTCGGCGTCACGAGAGCGAGCGACCTTCGGCGGCCGTCCTACGAACAGCGGCGGTTGGAGTGGCGCCACGATCACGTCGGTCGGGACCTCGCTCGGGACGCCCATGTACATGGCGCCCGAACAAGCGGCCGCCGATCCGAACACCGATCATCGCGCAGATCTTTATGCCCTGGGCGTTGTCGGCTACGAGATGCTCGTGGGCGCGCCTCCATTCTACGGACGCACGCCGCAAGCATTGCTCGCGGCGCAGCTCACCGAAGCGCCGAAGCCGATCTCCAGTCGGCGGTACGACGTGCCGCCCGCGCTCGCCGATCTCTTGATGCGCATGATGGAGAAGGATCCGGCGAAGCGTCCGCGCAACGCGACCGAAGTCGCTCGACTTCTCGACGATCCATCCGTGATGAGCGGCGAGTTCACGTCGCTCAAGCCGCCGAAAACCAGCTCACAGTCATGGCGCCGACGAGCGTCGTTCATCGGGGTGGTTGGCGTGTTGCTCGCCGCGGGACTCGCCGCGGGCACCTACTTCCGCACGCGCGATGGGCAGAACGGAGCCGTGGGTGCCGCGAGCGCCATCCGCACTGCCGCGCCGAAGTCGATTGCCGTCCTCCCGCTCGTGAACATCGGCGGCGATACAAGTGACGTCTATTTCGCGGAAGGCATGACGGCGCAGATCACGACGGCGCTCGCCAAGCTGAAAGGTCTCCGCGTCGCGGCGCGCAGCGCGGCCACCACCGCGCGCGACAAGTACAACACGCCGGAAGAGATCGGGAAAGCGCTGAACGTGACGATGCTCCTCGAGGGCACCGTGCAGCGTGAGAGCGGCCGGCTGCGCGTCACCGCGCGATTGATCAACATCGCCGACGGGGCGACGCTCTGGTCCGACATGTTCGAGCGACAAGCCACGGATCTCTTCAAGGTGCAGGACGACATCTCGAACGCGATCGTCGCCGCCGTAGCTCCGGAGTTAGGCAATTCCATCGCGCTCGCCGGGTCATCCGCCGCTCGCGGCACGGACGACTTGCAGGCATACGATCTTTACCTCCGCGGCCGCTTCTTCTTCCAGAAGCGCGGCGAAGACGCACTGCGCAGCGCGCTCGCGTTGTTCGAGCAGGCCGCGGCGAAGGATCCGACCTTCGCGAAGGCGTACACCGGCATCGCTGACGTCTACGCGGTATTGCCACTGTACGCCAATGTCCGAGTCGATTCGGTGCTGCCGTTGGGCTTGCGGAGCGTCAACAAAGCCGTCGCGTTGGACAGTACCGTTCCCGAGTCCTACGCATCGCGCGCGAACCTGCTCGGCATCGGTTGGCGGTGGAGCGAAGCGGAGCGCGACTACCAGCGCGCGCTCTCGCTCGACCCGAATTATGCAACCGCTCATCAGTGGTATGGTGAGTTGTTGCTCGTCAACGGACGCATCGACGAAGCCGTCGCGCAGCTGCGACGGGCGACGGAGCTGGATCCGCTGTCGCCCGTCGCCTTCGGCTCATACGGACTCGCGCTTGGCATCGCGAAGCGGGACATCCAGGCGCAGGCCGCGGTGCGGCATGCGCTCGATCTCGACTCCACGCTGCTCGTCACACGGATGATGTCGGGGACCGTGCAGCTGTATGGAAATCGCTTCGCGGAGGCCATTCGGCAGCTCGAGCCGGCGCGGCAGCTCGACAGCGCGAATGCGTTCACTCTTGGCGTGCTGGGCTATGCGTACGGCAAGGCTGGTCGCGCCGCGCAAGCGCGTGAGATAGCGCAACGGCTCGAGACGGCGACGTCGAAACAGAATAGCGCGGCGGGCGCCGCGGCTCGGGTCTACCTCGGTGTAGGCGACACGTCGCGCGCGCTCACGATGCTCGAACGGGCGGCGGCCCAGCACGACATGTCCTTCAGCACCGAAGTGCTGGCCGAGCCGTTCTTCGATCCGATTCGGCACTCGCCGCGGTTTGCGGCCGTGGTCGCTCGCGTTGGACTCGACAAGCGCCTCCTGCAGTAGCGTTGCGACGCTGGGCGAATCCGATCGTCAATCGTAGGATGACTGTCTCCTCGCGCGCGCTTCGGCACTGCGTGCTCCCTTTCGGAGCCTTTCTCTTCGCGGCGTGTGCGCGGCCGCGCGTACCCATCGTTGCTCCGACGCCAAGCTCGACGTCCACGTCGGCTTCGCGGCCAGCTCGCGCCGACGGCCCTAGCTCCTCGTCGTCTCCGGTTCCGCTTGCTACCGCCGCGGTGCTCGGCACCTCGGCGGAAGAGGACTTCGAGTACGTACGTTCACGAAAGCTCGAGCTCCCCGTGGCGGGAATCCATAGCAATCAGCTGTCGAATTCCTTCGACGAGCCGCGCGACGGATCTCGGCGTCATCGGGCGATCGACATCCTAGCGCCTCGTGGTACGCCGGTGCTCGCCGCCGATGATGGGCGAGTGCTTCGGGTCAGCTGGAACAGCGCCGGCGGCAATACCGTCTACGCCACGGACGTCGATTCGCGCATCGTCTACTACTACGCCCATCTCGATCACTACCGCGACAACCTCGTTGCCGGGATGACCGTCACGAAGGGCGATACGCTCGGCTTCGTTGGCACGACGGGGAACGCGCCGAAGGACATCCCTCACCTCCACTTTCAGATCATGCGGATGCCGCACGACGGGAGGTACTGGAACGGTGAGCCGATCAATCCTTACACGATTCTGCGCGACGAGGCCGAACGGTTTTAGCTTTCGGACCATGTTGTCGTCCAAGGCGCGCGCCGCGTTGCGCGCGGAAGCCCATCATCTCCCGATCACGGTACACGTCGGCCACCAAGGTCTCACCGACGCCGTGCGGCAGTCCGTAGACGATGCGATCCGCACGCGCGAGCTCGTGAAGGTTCAGTTCTCCCGCAATGATGACGTTAGCGTCAAAGACGCCGCGAACGACCTCGCGAAGGCGATGCAGGCCGATGTGGTCCAGGTGATTGGGCGCACGGCCACGCTGTATCGCGAGAATCCGGAATTGAAGGAGGAAAAGCGTAGGGAGCGCCGAGGCTAGCTCGGCACCTATTCAGCCTGGTGGCAGTCCGATTATCTTAGGCTGCATAAGCGACCCCAGATCCGCTTCTTGCGAGCGCTAGCGAGCAATGCCCTACGTAATTACCGAAGCCTGCGTCGGCGTAAAGGACAAAGCGTGTGTCGACGTTTGTCCCGTCGATTGCATTTATGAAGGCGACCAGCAGCTCTTCATCCATCCGGACGAGTGCATCGACTGCGGCGCGTGTGAGCCGGAGTGCCCGGTGACGGCGATTTTCCCGGAGGAGGATGTTCCGGGAAACATGAAGCAGTTCGTGCAGATCAATCGGGACGTCTTCAAGAGCGAAACGCCGCCGGGACGGCCCAGCCGCTAGAGGCCATCTGGCACCCGCTCCTCAGCGTGCCACGAGTCGCTGCTTGATGACGAAGAGCACCGTGAGCGCCGCGTACTGAAGAAACGTACTGACCTCACTGCGCCACGCTTCCTTCCAATCGTGTGGCCCCTTTTCCGCCGATCGCGGCGGACGCGGCCACCAGCGCGGAGTGCTTTGCTTGTAGGCGAGGTACTCCGCCCCGAAGATGGATTCGAGGACGCCTTCCTCGTAGCGCACGATGAGTGAATACTCAATGGCGAAGATCACGATCGCCAGCGGCAGAAACCAGAACACGCCGGAGATGATGGTGAATCCCATCCAGATGAGGAAATTCCCGACATAGAGGGGATTCCGCACCCACGCGAACATGCCATACGTCACGAGGCGTTGCACAGTCCGTGACCGCCGACGCGTAACGGTCCCGGCCGCAGCGACTCCGGCCAGGCGAATCCACTCGCCAGCCAGGATCACGACGACCCCGAGAAACCAGTTCACGCTGTTCATGTGTCCGGGCACAAGCAGCGGCACGGCGATGAAGAGCACTGGCAGCCAACTGCGATTGCGAAAGAGCAGTCCACCAAGGCGCGCACTACGCGTCTGCTCGGCGGCGGAGATCGGGGAAGACATGCGATAAAACCTAACCACCCTAACTCAACACGAATTCTCTCATCAGCGCATTGAATGCGGCTGGTTGTTCGAGGCTGCTCAGATGGCCCGCACCGGCGAGCACCTCCAATCGACTCTCTTGGATGGCCGCATGCATGGCGCGCGCTTCCTTTGGAGGCGTAATCACGTCCTCGTCACCAACGACGATGAGTGTCGGCACCTTGATGGTCGCGAGCGTCGGGACCGAATCCTGTCGGCCGAGCATTGCCTCGAGCGCGCCAACGATTCCGTCAACTGTGGCGGATTGAGCTATCGCGCGCACACTCTCCTCGACATCGGGCTGGCGCTCGCGCGTGCTCTTTCCGAGAAGGCCAACGAGCTGCCGCTCGACAACGGCACCGGGACCCTCACTATGCGCGAGTGCGATCAGCTCGTGACGGCGCTGTCGCGTGTCCGGCGTGTCCACCCCGGCCCGGGTGTCGGCAAGCACGAGTGCATTCACGCGGTGAGGCGCACGACGCCAAAGGGCAAATGCGATGTAGCCGCCCATGGAGAGTCCAACGACCGTCGTGGTCTCGATGTCGAGCAGGTCGAGGACGGCAATGACGTCGTCCGCGTATCGATCGATGGTAAATGGCGGTGTGGCCGTGGACTCGCCGAAGCCGCGCGTGTCGATCGTTATGCAGCGAAAGTCGTCGGCCAGTGCGCTCGTCTGGGGCGCCCACATCGTGCTGTCGAGGGGGAATGCGTGCAGGAATACAATCGGCTGGCCGCTGCCGATTTCATCGAAGCCGATCGACGCGTTGGCCGTTCGTGTCGTCACCGCGACAGAGCTTGAAGCGTTACTCGGCGTCTGGCCATTGAGGAAGCATGTTCCGCCAGTCGTCAGGCACACGCACCGGCCGCCCGTCGCGTCCGATGGTGACGAAGACGATATTCGCACGCGCCACGAGAAGGCTCGAGCCAACCTTGAGCGCTTCCTGCCGAACGATGTAGCTCGTGTTTCGCACGGCGAGCAAGCCGGAGCGAATGAGCAAATCCTCGCCGGGAAGCGATTGCGCGAGATAGTCGATGTCCACGTGACGCACGACCGAGAATACCGGTTGCTTCGCCCACTCTCTGACATCGATCTGCGGCTCCAGCAGCGCCCACCGCGCGCGCTCGAGAAAATTGAGCATCGTTGCGTGGTTCAGATGCCCGAGCATGTCGCAGTCGGTCGGGTAAATGTGAAAGCGTACTTCGGCAAGCGTCGGCATGTCTCGTTCGTGTGAGTGATTGCGAACGATGGCATGCCCTCTATCCGAGTGCAACGCTGTTCGTGCGCTCGACGGTTGGGTCTTCGCGCATCCAGCGTCCGTCGAACGAGAGCCAAAACAACGTCTTGCCACCTCGCTGCTCGGCGACTGTCACGGCTGCCGCCAGTGCCTTGGCACCGTAGGTCGGGTCGATGGGGATGCCTGTCTGCTCGAGACACCGCCGCGCCACGTCGTTGCCGGCGGCAGTCGCGCGGCCATAGGCCCCTCCATAGAACTCATGCACGATCCGCACGCTGCGCGCATTTGGACGGGCAATCGTGGTCCTCGTCAGGCGCTCGATCAACCTCGCCGTGCGGGCGATCAGGCCCTTCACATGTCGAGCATTGGCGACGATGCGAGGCACAACGCGCGTCGCGATGACCTCAGTGTCGAACCCGGCGATCGCAAAGCCCAGCGCGAGTCCCGCGGCTGTGCCTCCCGTACCGAGAGGAACGACGACGCGATCGGGATGTGGAAGGTCGCCCGCGTCCACTTGCCGCGTGAGCTCGAGTGCGGCGTTGACCTGCCCGAGGATGCCGAGGGGAGTGCTACCGCCGGCGGGAATCCATCGCGCACCGCGCCAACGCGCCGCGAGCGCGCGCACGTACGAGGCAACGACAGTACGATCGATTCGCGAGCTTCCGAGCTCCGCCGTCAACCGATCGGCAACGCGGCGCGCCGTGTCGTTCATCTCTTGGCGCCACCGAAAGCACAGTGCCCGGGCGCCGAGCTGCCGAGCGTAGATCGCGGTGGCAAGAGCATGAGTCGAGCCGGCCGCACCGACGGTGACCACGACGTCGCCCCTCTGAACAGGACCGAGCAGCATCTCCAGCGCTCGAACCTTGTTGCCGCCTAACGGCTCGGCGTCGAGGTCCTCGCGCTTGAACCAGAGGCCAGACGCCAACATCTCGGCGCGCGTGACGGGCGAGGGAAAGCGACCCAGTTTTGCGCGGGGCAGTGTTCGTAGCGCCGGGAAACGATCGAACAGTGGGTAATCGTTGGCCGGCGGGCTCACGCCGGTGCGGCATCCTTCGCCGGATCCTCATTCGTCACGGCGACTGGTTCGCCAACGACGCCTTCGACGTACAACATTTTCACCGCGACCATCACCGCCGCGAGTACAGGAACGGCGCACATCAGACCGATGAACCCGAAGACGATCGCCATGAGCGCCTGCGCCAGAATCGTGAGCACTGGAGGCACGTCCACGCCGCCCTTCATGAGCAACGGAATCAAGAGATGATTCTCGGCGAACTGGATGCCCCAGAAAGCAAGCGCGACGTAGGCTGCTTTCTCCGGCGAGTCGAGGAATCCCATCGCCACGGCTGGCAACGCGCTGAGGATTGGGCCCACGGTGGGGATGAACTCGAAGAGACCGGCGAGAATTCCGAGCGCGAAAGGAGCCCGAATGCCTAACAACAACAAAACGATGGTGGTGACGGAGCCGATGACCACCATGGCGATGAGCTGCGTCACCAGCCACCGGCGGAGCGTCATGGCGATCGCCGAGAACACCTCGCCGGCGCGTCGGCGAGCGCGCTGCGGGAAGAGCATCATCAGACCACGGTGATACAACGCCGGGTCGGCGCCGATATAGATGGCGAGGAAGATGATGATCAGCAGCCCGCCCAGTACGGCGAGCGTCGATGAGAGAAATGGAAACAGGTATCGCGTGGCGCCGCTCATCTGCTTGCTGATACGATCCCGCAGGGGAGATGACGACGCGCTTGCGGTTGTATCGGCCGCTGTTGTGGCGGCGGCTGGCTTCGCCCCCGTCGTGGTGCCCGCAGTCGTCTGCGCCGAATCGTGCCGGGCCGCAGTGCTCGCGGGACCCAGCACGCTTCCCAAGATGCCGCTGTTGTGGCGGCTCGCCCATGACTCCAGGCGATCGATCGACTCGGGTAGCCGGCGACGCAGCTCCACCGATTGACTTCGGATCGTCGGCGCAACCCAGGCCCCGAACCCCACGAGGAGTCCGAGGAACGAGAGCACGACGAGGGCAGCGCCGATGCCGCGCGGCACCCGCCATCGCGCGAGGTGATCCACACCGCTGGAGACGGCGAGCCCGAACAGAATGCCGATGAAGGCCGTGAGAAAGAGCGCATTGGCGAACCAGAGCAATCGGAGCCCGACGTACATCGCCATCACCAGCGCCGCGGTCCGCAGAATGTCCTTGCTGCGCCAACCCATGGAGCGACGGCGGCGCTCCCCATACAGCGCGGGCCCCGTTGACGGGGATGGCGATGCTGCCTGGGGGCGGGCCTGTTGCACTTCGTCCTTTCGCAATGGTTCGGTCATCACTCTCCCGCGAGGCAAGGCGGATGCCCCGGACCCACGTTTCGGGCAGCGGCTACATTTGACTTCGAACCCTTCCGCTCACGATGCATCAGGCGATCTACCTCGACACCGCCGAAGAAACCGCACGCTTCCTCCGCTCCATTGCGGACATCGATCTGCTCGCCCTCGACACCGAAGGGGCGAGCTTTCATCGCTTTGTCGATCGAATCTACCTGCTGCAGCTCTCCACACGGGATAAGTCCGCGATCATCGACCCACTCCCGATTGGCACGCCCGAAGAGTTAGGCAAGCTGCTCGAGAGTCCCAAAGTGCAGGTGGTCTTCCATGACGCCGATTACGATCTGCGGCTGTTGCGGCAGGACTATGGCTGGAGCGTTCGCAACATCTTCGACACGCGTGTCGCGGCGCAGTTACTCGGTATTCGCGCCTTTGGATTGGCCGCACTCCTCGAGAAGTACTTTGGTGTGAAGCTCGACAAGAAGCATCAGCGCGCCGATTGGTCGATGCGTCCGTTGACGCAGGACATGCTCACCTACGCCGCGCAGGACACGATGCACCTGCTGGCGCTGCGTGATCGTCTCGCGGACGAGCTGCAGCGCGCCGGCCGCTGGGATTGGGCGCGCGAGGAGTTTGCTCTGCTCGAACAGACCCGGTGGGACGACGACGACGAGTCCACCGGATTCCTGCGCATGAAGGGCGCCCGCGATTTCAATCGGCGGGAGCTCGCGATTTTGCGGGAGCTGGTTGCGTGGCGCAACGACGTCGCTCGCAAGGCCGACCGTGCGACCTTTCGTGTGCTGGGCAACGATCCGCTCTTCGAGGTCGTGCGCACGAAGCCGAGTACTCGTGAGGCATTGGCGGCGATCAAGGGGATGCCGCGGTCGCTGCTCGAGCGTGCCGCGACGGACATTCTCGAAGCCGTTAGGCGCGGCCTCGACCTGCCAGATGCCGAACTTCCGCGCTTTCCCAAAGCGCTGCGCTGGGAGCGCGATCCCGATTTCGACGCTCGCGCCGGGGCGCTCCGCACGGTCCGTGACGCCGCCGCAGCGCGGCTCGACATGGATCCGGGTGTACTCTGTTCGCGGGACCGACTCGAGGCCGTGGCGCGTCGCAATCCCGCGACGATGGAGGAGCTTCGTGAGCTGCCGGAGTTGCGGCGCTGGCAGATCGAAGAGTTAGGCGAGGACTTCCTAGCGGCATTGGAGCCGCATCGAAAGAAGCTCTCAAGTAAGAGCCCTTAGGTGCAGCATCGGCGCTTCGTTCATTGCTACCTAACACCTATGGACTTCGACCTGATACTGCTTCGATCAAAGTCCCATATAAGCTCTGACCCTCGGCTCTATTCTCTCGGGCGTCCAATATGGCGACCAGACGAGATTGAGCTCGACGTCACCGACGCCGGGAAGGGCCTGTAGCGTGCGTTCGACGTCGGTCATGATTTGAGGGCCGGCTGGACATCCCGGTGACGTCAATGTCATGTCGACGTGAATGTTGTTGTCAGTGATCGCGATGTCGTAGATCAACCCGAGATCGACGATGTTGAGCCCAAGCTCGGGATCCTTCACTTTGCGCAACGCGATCTTCACCCGATCGGTGCTGAGGGCGGCATCGGGAGCATCGTTAGGCGATGCCACCGACTCATCAGAGTCGTCGCCGGGAGTCGCCGGTCCGTTCGCGTCAACTGGTTTCTGAATGTCGTCGCTCATCATCACTCCACTCTCGACCCAGAACCTACAACCCTCTACCCGAACTTTAGTCTCCGACGCAACCACTGAACCTCCGTCTGGATCGCTCGCCAGATGGCACGCACGACGGTGGAGACAATCGATCGATCGCTGAACGCTGCCGCGACGGCGTACAGCGTACTTGGTGAGAATCGGGGCTGGTTGACGATCGCGTACACAGGCTCCCAGCGCTCCGGTTGGAACTTGGCCTTGAACCGATCCAGACCTTCGAAGTTGTAGAAGCGGCGCCCATGCGCGCGAATCCAACGAAGCACCATCCGCAGCCAAAACGGGTTGCTCGCGCGAGCAATGCCGTGACGCGAGAGCGGCGCGAGGCCGAGGGTGACATACTCGAATCCTTCGTCGGCAAACGTGCGCACCGCGGCATCGAGGAGCAGCTCGACGGTGCCGTTCGGCGCCTTCCGACCACGAACGAACTGCTCGATGAGCCAGCCCTTCCGCGCCGGCGCCGGCGACGCCACGAGAAATGCAACGATCTCGCGCTCTCGGCGAGCGACGAACACTCTGCGGTCAGCGAGTCGCGAGAGCGTCTCCGGCTCGACTAGAAAATGCATGGGCGGCAGGCCGCGCGTCGCCAGCCACTCGTCGAGCACGCGGCGCAATGCCGGCTCCCGCGTTGCTTCTGCCGAGGGCATTGGGGCGACAGTAACGCCCTTGTTGCGCGCGCGATTGAGCTGGGCGCGCAACGATGCTTTGCCGTCGAGAATTCCGGCCCAATGCGCCGGATTCCACGAGGGTTGGGCGCCAAGAAGAACGGCGGAGTGTGTTCGGCGGCCGCGCAGCAACACTTCGAGCCGCTCCTCCGCGCCGAAGTAGCACACGCGTCGCCCCCGCTGCGCTGTGGCCTGCTCGAACTCCGCGACGACAGCGTCGAGGCGGTGCGGGGGGCAAACGGGTGCCCCGGCCACGACGCTCGTTTGGCCGCGCTCCACGAACCCGATTACGGCGTCCCCGCGCTCCGCGAACCAGTGTGCGATGCCCGGATTCACGATCTGATAGGCCGTGGCATTCCATCCATACTCCAGCACCAGCTCCCGGGCATCCGCGAGCGACGGCGGAACAGCGTTCGGATTCGGTGAGAGATGGAGCTCTGGCATCGGTCCTACGTCAGATCCATGCGTCCGCTACGTCATGTCGCGGATTGGTGAGCTGGATAAAACTCACGAGCTTTCCGGCGTAACCCACACCCCTTGGGAGCTCCGACATGCGAACTCGCTCGTTCTCGGTGATCGGCATCGCCGCCGCCCTCATTACTGTTTCGAACGCTGGTGCTCAGCGCGACGATCGGGCCGCAAGCTCGCAAGCGCCGCGGGTTCCGCACGGCTGGGAGCTCTCGGGAGTCCCGGCGCTCAACTTCGACGCGGACGAAGGTTTCGGCGTCGGCGCCGCGCTCGAGCTGTACAATTACGGCCTCGGCGTTCAGCCGTACCGGTTCACGATTCAGCCGACCCTTCTCTTCACAAGCGAAGGGCGACGCGACATCACGGCATTCTTCGATGCACCGAGGCTGTTGTCCGGTGGTTGGCGCATGAGCGCTTTCGTCGGCAGCGAGCGTCAGTTGGCGCAGCCGTATTATGGCGTCGGCAACGAGACGGTATATAACGAGGCCAACGAGCTCCCACCGAACCCCTACTTCTACCGCTACGGCCGCTCGCGGCTTCGCGCATCCGTCGACTTTCAGCGGCCGGTGTGGGACACCCAAGAGGTAAGACTCCTGTTCGGCATCGGTGTCGCCCGCACGTCCTTCGACGTAACTCCCCACGATTCCGGCACGACGCTTCTTGCCCTCGAGAACAGCGGGCAGACGCCGGCCACGGTGAAAGCGAACTATGTTCGCGTCGGCTTCATATTGGATACTCGTGATCAAGAGATCGGTCCACACAGCGGCACGTGGGCGGAGCTACTCGTGCAGGACGTGACAAAGGCGGTGGGCGCGAACGAGGAATTCTCGCGCTTTACGGCAACGGTCCGTCAGTACGTGCCGCTCGGCTCGCGATTGACCTTGGCGGAGCGGGTAATTGCCCAGCAGGTAACCGGCAGCCCCTCGTTCGACGAGCTCTCGACCATTCAGTCTTCCTTCAAGCAGCAGGAAGGGCTCGGTGGCTCGAGCAGCATCCGGGGCGTGCCGAAGGATCGCTACATCGGCAAAGCGGTATTTCTCACCAACTCGGAATTGCGCTGGCACGCACTCGACTTTTCGCTATTCGAGAGGCGTTCCTTCCTCGCGCTGAGTGCGTTCGCTGACGCGGGCCGTGTGTGGTCCGGAAGCTTCAATACGGCGACGATGTTCTCTGATCTGCATGTTGGCTACGGCGGCGGCGTTCGCGTCGGCGTGGGCCCGAGCTTCATCGTCGCGACGGACGTGGGCCATTCGAGTGAATCGACGGCCGCCGTCTACATCGGACTGGGTTGGATGTACTGAGGTCGTCAGCTCTTATGCGTGCTACGCTTGGTGGTCGCGTGCTTCGCGGCGGGCTTCTTGGTGGCGCCCTTCTTGGACCGTGACGATTTCGCGGATGACTTGGAGCTGTACGCCTTGGCGTGCGATTTCGCGCTGCTCGACTTGGCGCTGCTCGACTTGGCGTTGCTCGACTTGGTGCCGATGCGGCCCGCGCTCACCGTCGTGTGCACCCGGCTTCGGCGCACTCGCGCAACGCGCTCCGGACGATTCCAACCAATCGCGCGGTCGGCCCGGAATTTTGCCGGCATCTCGAGCATGCCGTCACCGTAATCCATTACGGCCAGCGCCGCGGCGTCGGAGAGATCAGCGCGAACATCGGAGATGACCTTCGCCGGCCGCCGAGCGCGCGCTGCGTGGACACGATTCGTGAGGAGGATGACGAACATGTCACGATCCGGATCGATCCAGAGCGAAGTGCCGGTGAAGCCGGTGTGGCCGTAGGCGCGCTCGCTCAGATACTTCCCGCAGCTTCCATCGCCGGCGCAGGTGTCCCAACCCAGCGCTCGCGTCCGTGCAGCACGAGTCGTGAACAACGTCACCGTAGAGTCGGCGATGATCCGGGTGCCACCGTACTGCCCACCGTTGAGCATCATTTGCGCGAACACAGCGAGATCTGACGCCGTGCTGAACAAGCCGGCATGTCCGGCGATGCCGCCGAGCGCGAAGGCGTTCTCGTCGTGCACCTCGCCGCGAAGCGGGTAGCCTCGAGGCGGGTTCACCTCGGTCGGTGCGATGCGCACGCGGAGCGAATCAGCCGGCTTGAAGAACGTGTCGTCCATTCCGAGCGGCTTCCACACATGATCGGCGAGGAACTGGTCGAGCCGTTGACCGGAAGCTGCCTCGACGACGAAGCCAAGCATGTCGGCGCCAAGGTCCGAATACTCGTAGAACTGATCCGGGTGGTAGGCGAGCGGCGTCTCGATCACCGCCTGACGTGCTTCGTCGGGGCTCCGCGCAATGCGCCAGAGGTCGCGCCCAGCCGGTAGACCGGAGCGATGCTCCAGAAGCAAGCGCAGCGTGACGAGATCCTTCTCGCCGCCGGCGAACTCGGGGACGTACTTCGAGACGGGGTCGTCGAGGTGGACTTTTCCCTCGTCGTACAGAATCATCAGCGCCGTCGTGGTACCGACGACTTTCGTGAGCGAAGCAAGATCGTAGATACTCTCCGTTGGATCGACGGTCGCGCTTTCGTCAGACCAGTCGAGGCGGCCAAAGCCGCGCTGCCAAACGGCAGCTCCCTTTCGTCCAACGACGACAGCGGCGCCAGGGTAGCCTCCGGCCTGGATGCCGCGCATAACGACATGATCGATTTTTGCCAGTCGGGCGGCAGACATGCCAACCGTGCGCGGCGCCTTGATAGGCAAGCCGTCGCCGATGCGCCCACCAGGGCCACTGGCGGCGAGAGTCAATGCCGAGAACAGCAGAGTAACCAACACTACGACTCCCCGGTCGGTCGAGCTGAATCACCAGGAGACGCTAACGAGACGCTCGATAACGTCTAGAATGCAGATGCCGTGCAACAATGACAGAGAAGCTCCGGACGGCGGGGGAGGACAGATCGTCCGGGCACTTAAGAAGATTACTATGTTTGCGCGACAGAAGTTCCAGAGGCGGGATGTCGCGAGGGGAAATAATGTCGCTTGGAAACGGGACGAGCAAGGGGTACGTATGCAACGGTGCCGCGAGGGGTTAGAGATGGAGGGACTAGGGGCTAGGGATCGCCGATCTGACAGGGTGACCTCCTAGACCCTAGTCCCTAATCTCTAGCGCCTTTCGGGCAACCCTCTTCTTCCTGCCAGTGACCAATCTTCCGTCATGACTGTCGAGCTTCTCACCATTCGTCAGGCGATCGAAGGCGACGAGGCGGCGCTACGGGCGTTGTGGACGCGCCACGCGCCGCACATCGACCTCGTCGTTCGGCGGTTGGTGGGCCCTGACCACGACTTGGCGGCGGATATCGCGCAAGAGGTCTGGATTCAGATCTTCCGCGCACTGCCGAGCTATCGAGGGGACTCGCAGTTCGGAACGTGGGCTCATCGCATCGCGGTAAACCGGACGCTCAATGCCCTGCGCAAAACCAGGCGCCTGGCGAGCCGGGAGACCGAGGTCGAAGAGGACAGCGCATCGGTCGAGATGGATACCGATCGGTCGTTCCTCGCCGCATCGATCGAGGAAGCGATGGGCAAGCTCTCACCGGGGGCACGCGCGATCTTCGTGCTTCATGACGTGGAGGGATTCACGCACGAGGAAATCGCTCGCGATCTCGGCATCACGGCGGGCGGCTCGAAGTCTCAACTCTTCAAAGCCAGAGCGAAGCTGCGGAAGCTGCTCGCTCATCTCGTAGACGCAGCATCCGATGGAAGAAAAACGAGGACTGACAGTGGACATGTCGCACCTGCCTGATGAGCGCCTTGCGGCGCTGTACGACGAGCCGCCGACCTCGGCGGAGCTCGCGCATCTCGCGTCGTGCGAGCGATGCGCGGCAGAGCGCGCGGCTCATCGAAGCCTGCGCGAGATGGCGAACGCCGAGAGCGCTCGCATCGGCTCACCCCTCACGACGTGGGAAGCCTTGGCGCCGGCGCTTCGCGCCGACGGCGTGATCGATACCGGCGAATGGCGCGTCGCCCGCCGGCCGCGCCGTTTCACTGGGCTGTGGTCGCAGGCGGCCGCGGCCCTCTTGATCGCGCTGGGCGGGATGGCCTACGGCCGATATTCAGCGGTCGGATCGGTGTTGCCCGAGTCGGTGCGGCGCTCGAGCGCGGTCGACGCGCGCGGTCACGAGTCCGACACCATGGTGACGTTCGCGAGCGTCGAGGCAGCGCGCGCGGCGCAGGAACGGTACGAGACCTTGTACCAAAGCGCCGCCCTCTATCTCGCTGCCCACGACACGTCCGAGCTCTCTCCCGACAGCCCGGCCGCGATGCGGCATCGGTTGGCCACGCTCGACGAAGTGGGCGCAACGGTGCGGCAGGCACTCACTGAGTCGCCCGCCGATCCCGTGATCAACGGCTATTACCTAACGACGCTCGGCCAGCGAGAGGCAACGCTGCGGCAGCTGAACGCTTCGTTACCCGCGGGTGTCCGGGTGAACAGCTTCTGATGGGATTGACCATGCACGGAAAGGGCGGCGCGATGCAGCGCCAGAGATGGGTTCGGCTTTTCGTCGTGGCGGCCGCGTGTGTCGCGCTGCCTGCCGCAGATGCACAGACGCCCGCGGCCACCAGGGACAGCGGTCGCGTCTACCGGTTTCAGCTGCGCCGGGGCGATACGAATCTGGTGCGTGTGATTCGCCTAACGCGGCAGCAGCTCGAGGGACGGCTCGATTCACTCCAGCGGGAGTTCGAGGAGCTCGGTCTCGATGCCCCCGATCGTATCGAGCTCTCGCGCGAGTTGCGGACGTTGATCTCGTCGCTCGCCGATCTGAGCCAAGTCGAGCAGAACGTGCGAGCGCGGGTCAGCTCGTCATTGGCCGAGAACGGAGCCCTGCGAAAACGCGCGCTGATTGGGGCGGCGCCAGTGTTCACGGGTCAGTTGCGGAACTCCGCCATGTCACTCCAACCGGGTTGGATCGGACTCAACGTCGAGGCGCCGCATTCGCGCATGGTCGTTCGCGATGACAGTGCGTACATCCGCTACTTCGGCTATCCCGATGTCATTTCAGTAGAGCCGAACTCGCCGGCCGAGCGCGCGGGCATCATGCGGGGCGATCAGCTCATCGCATACGACGGTGCCGACTTGCGTGATCGGGAGATCAACGTGACGCAACTGTTCCAGCCATCGCGCCGGCTTCGCGTCACCGTGCGACGCGACGGTGACGAGCGCGAATTCCCGCTCATTGTCAGTAGGCCTCCGCCGCAGGTCATCGAGCGACGCAAACTCAGCGCTCCCGAGGCGGTCGCCGACAGCATTGCCGAGACTTTCGTATTCGCGACACCCAGCGCGGCGCCCAGAGCACCGGGTTTGCGCGTGGCACGGGGCGCGGTGCTCTTCAATCGCCTTGATCCGGAAACGGCGCCGCTCGCTGGAGCACAGCTGGCCGGGATTCGCGGCGACACGTTCGAGCATCTCTTCGGCGTAACGAGTGGTGTCCTCGTCACGGATGTCTTCAGCGATCCAGCGCGGTCGTCCGGGTTGCGAGGCGGAGACGTGATCGTACGCGCCGACGGGCGGGAGCTAACGAGTGTCGCTCAGCTCAGGGCAATTGTCGTGGCTCACCGGAGCGACCGCATGCTCGAGCTCGAGATCGTTCGCCAGAAGAAGACGCGGCCGCTCACGCTTCGCTGGTAGCCATCGAGCGCTCGAGCGGCACCAGCTTGCGCCCTTCCGGGACGAGCGATTTGTGAATCGCCAAGGACGCGATCGCGCCGTCCGAAGCCGCGGAGATCGCGAGCTGCGGCCCCGGCACGATGTCGCCAGCGGCAAAGACGTTGTAGACCGACGTGTGATAGTGCTCGTCGATGATCACGTGCCCCTCTTCGTCCCGACTGCAGCCGAGCTGCAGCGAGAGTTTGGTCCCCGCGTCGTCAGCGGGGAATTGGCCGATGGCCAGAAAGACCTTTTCCGCGTCGAGATGCATGCCGTCGCCGAGCTCGATACTGTGGATGGACGACCCTTCGCAGACGACACGGAGGATTGGCTCGGTGATGACTGGGATGTTGAGCGCGTCCAGCTTCTCGCAGTACTCGGGGACATCGAGGCCGGGAGGCCGGCCGTTCGTGCAGATGATGATGTCTCGCGTCCACGTCGTTAGGTTGAGCGCCATTCCCACGGCTCGGCGTCCGCTGCCAATGACGACGATCTTCTTCCCGCGCGCGTCGTAGCCGTCGCAATCGGGGCACACGTGCGCGTTCTGCCCAAAAGTATGATCGAGGCCGGGCAGGTCTGGCCAAACGTCGCGGATGCCGATGGCGAGCAAGAGCCTCCGTGCGCGTAGCGATTCGCCCTCTGCCAGCTCGAGCGCGAATTCTTCGTCGTTCAACTTCACGGATGCAACGACGATGTCGTCGATCAGCTCCACGCCGTACTTACGACACTCCTCACGACCGAGCTGGCGCAACTCTGGTGGGCGGATGTGCGGCAGGCCCAGGAAGCCGTTTACGCTTCGGGTCTCCCAGTTGCGCGGATCCCCGCTGTCGATGAGGACCACAGAGTGGAGGAACCGGGCGAGCCAGATCGCCGCAGTGAGTCCCGCGGGTCCACCGCCAATGATCGCGACGTCGAACGAACGTACCATGCCGAGAGCCAAAGCAAGTTCCGCGCGAGACGTCGGCGCCTCACTTCACCTTGCCGGGCGGCAGCATGTACAAAAGGTGCAGCGTCTCCTTGTCGAGCTCCGTGAGGTCGAGCTGCGTGTTCTCGGGATACATGATCGTGGAGCGATTGCGCGAGTGGCCGAGTCCCAGAGCGTGGCCGATCTCATGGCGGAGAATCTCACTGATCTCCCCCGGCGGAAAGCTGTCACCGTCGCGATCGTGCAGCGCGACGACGACGTCCGCATGGGTCACCCACCCATTCTGATCGGCGAGGCGACGTGTTTTCCCGATACGAAGCTCGTCGGGAGGAAACTGCTCGATCCAATGGACGGTGATGTCAGCTCCAGTCGAATCACTGGGAAACTGGAAGCGCAGGGGAATGCCCGCCGTCTCCCACTCGAGGAACACGTCGCGCGTGGAGTTCACGTAGCCGATCCACCAGTCGCGCACGTGCGGATTGGACTGAATCCACACCCGCAGGCCCGCTCCATCGTTTGCAAACTCCGGCCAGCGAAAAAGCGTCGAGTCCTGCGACGCGAGAATGTCGAGGATGTACGTGCGTTGCGCCCCGTCGCTGATGCGGCGGCGCACGTCGGCGGCATTCCGCGCTGGAGCCGGAGCTCGTGAGTTCCGTACCGCGCTGTGAACGTCGAATGTGGTGGGCGCCGTCAGGACCGCGGCATTTCCGGAATCCGCTGCACCGGAGTCGAGCGGCATGTCACGCGGGTGGCCCGCCTGTTCTATCCGGAGTGCATAACGACGCGGCTCCAGCGTCGATTTCGCACTCTCCACCGCAATGAACGCGATGAGGGCGCCAACTACGCCGAGGAGCCAGTACTCGATGCGTCCCATGAATGGAACGTGGGGAGACAACTGAACACTGGCCGGTCACTGGCCAGTGTCAGCGCACCGGCCCCGGTGGCAGGGAATAGAGCAGTCGCACTGTTGCTCTGTCGGCGGCGGACAAGTCGCGCACGCGAACTTTGGGCGCCATGATGCTGGTGGCGTCCTGAGTATGGTCGAGACCGAGGAGGTGGCCGATCTCATGGAGCGCCATCGCGCGCATCGCTTCCTCGTCCAGCACTTCACCCTGATGGTGATGCACAGCGAGGATGATGTTGGCGTCGGTGATGAGCCACTCATCGTCACGCGCCCATTTTGTGCGCCCGCTGATCGGCTCACTGAAGTGATCGATCCAGTTGACGTGTACCTCCGCGTCGGCTGAGTCATCGACGAAGATGAAGCCAACGGGCAGATCCACGGCCTGCCATTCCTCGAACGCTTCCCGAACGCGGTCCACGTAACCGGGCATCCAATCGTCGATGGCAGCAGTGGGCTGAATCCACACGGTGAGCGGTCGATCGCCGCGATCGGGCCAGCGTGCGAGTGAAGAGTCGCGCTGCTGCAGAATCTCGGAGATGTACGTCCCCTGCTCGTCACGTCGCAGCCGACGACGCACCGCCGCGCGATCGGGCTCGTCGATGTCGCCGGATCGTGGCGGGAAGAGCACGCGGCCGACACTGCCGGCGGCGCTCTGCTCGCGCGATGCGGTAAGGGCGTGAACGACGGCCGCCTCGGGCGAGCGCGTCTTTTTCACGGCGCCTAACGCGCCGACGCCGACCGCGAGATATAGGACTGTGAGAGACGCTCGCTTTGCACGCATCATGACGACCGGCGAACGGCGCCTAAGAGCGGCGCGGCTAGGAAGGATTCAACGGCGGGGAAGAAAACATCCGGAGCCTCCCAGAACGGCATGTGGCCGGAGTGAGGCACCAGCTGGCGCTGTGCTTGAGGAAGGAGCGCCTCCAATTCTGCTGAGACAGCAACTGGAAGTGCGTCGTCCTCACCGTGAATGACGAGCGTCGGAACAGAAAGGGCACGCAGTCGAGTGCGCCAATCGTAGCCATCCCGGCGAAGCCGAGCCAGAATGACTGCCCCCGTCAAACTCGTCACCGTGGGAGGCGCGAAGGAGCGAGCCATCTCCGGGTCATGAAACCAGGCTGGATAGACTGCGCGCGAGTACGTCGCGTGGAGCTCGGGGTCCGGTCTGCCCAGCGCGTTTTCCGGGATGGCTTCGACGGCAGCCCTCTCGGCATCTGTGAGCCGGGCAAGGGTCGCGAGTCGCAGTGGACTCATCCAAGCGTTCGTTGGGCCGACTCCATCGACGGTGACGAGTCTGCGGGTGCCTGCCGGATCGAGCGATGCCGCGAGCATCGCAATGCCGCCCCCCCAGGAGTGACCGAGGAGGTCCCAGCGTCGCACCCCGAGGGCGCGACGCAGGGCGGAGATGTCAGCCGCGTCGTCCTCGATCGAAGCGCTCGATGGATCCCCGGGTGCTTCGCTGCGCCCGCGTCCGCGCTGGTCGTACAGAATGATTTGCCGCTTCAGCGCCAGCGGCGAGAGCGCCGGCCAGAGCATGGAATGGTCGTACAACATGCCGCCGTTCACGCACAGCAGTGGCGGCATGTCCGAATTACCCACGGGGGGCGTCGTAAAAACGACGAACGCGAGGCCACGGGCGCGAACCGTTTGTCGTTCGAGCAACGGCGTGCGCGGTAGCGAGCGTCGAAACGCTACAAAGCGATCTTTTGCAGTGGGCAACGGCAACGGCGCGATACCACCACGCGAGGGAGGAGGGGGTAATGCGGATCGCGAACAGGAACAACTGTGTCGGTCAGCGAGGAGGAATCGAGACCGACGACCGTGATGCTATTTGCGAGTAAATATCTGCTGGACCAGCGCGAGGAAAGGGGTAGCGGCGAGGCACAGACTTCGCCTTATCGACGTCCACTTGTTTTTGGAGGTAGGTGGATGACGAGACGCTGGGTGCAGTGCATACCCCTCATACTCTCTGCGGTTGCTTGCGGCTTGCCGCGCGACAGCGCGGGCACGCTCGACCGTGTGCGCCGCGGCTCGATGCGTGTCGGCGTCGTGGTCGATACGCCATGGACAACTGACTCCGTTGGCGGTGCGGGTGGCGTGGAGCCGGCACTGGTCCGCTCCCTCGCGGATTCTCTTGGCACGCGTATCGAGTGGGTGCGCGGACCGGAAGGTGAGTTGCTCTCTCAGCTCGAGAAGCGAAAGGTGGACCTGGTGATCGGTGGATTGGACGCGAAGTCGCCCTGGGCGCAGCGCGTTGCCTTCACGCGACCGTTCTACGTCGACACGATCGGCCAGGAGGAAAGGCAGCTCGTGATGGCCACCGCACCGGGAGAGAACGCGTTTCTCGTTCGTGTTGAGCAGATGCTCATCGATAAGCAGCCCGAGGTGCCGCGGCTACTCCGCGGCACCAGGCGATGACGCGCGCTCACGCCGCCGAGGAGCGCGCGCGTGTTGCCTCAAGGGCGTGGATCGTGAACCGAAGTGAGAAGTTATTCAAGGTCGCCGGGAGAGGACGGCGGGCGGTGAGCCGTCCCGCAGGCTGCAGTCGTAGCTCGCGATCGCGAAGGAGTGAAGACAGAACGAGGCTCGTCAGCAACAATACCATCTGTTGGCCGGGGCAGCGCGCCGGTCCTGCACTGAATGGGCTGAGTGGCCAGCGCGCTTCATCGGGCTCTTCGAGCCACCGTTCCGGGGTGAAGCTGTCCGCGAAGCTCAAGCGTGCCTCATCACGGTGAAAGAAAGGGACATAGATCAACAGGCCTGTGTTGGCCGGCATTTCGCCATTGCTCCACGAGGTCACCGCGTTGGTTTGCCGAAGGATCATCGGCGTCGTAGGCCATAGACGCACCGACTCCAAAATGCAGGCTCGCAGAAATGGCAGCTTCGGTGTCGTATCGTCGCCAGTGTAACGAATCTCGTCAAGCAGCAGCGGCCCGTCACCATAGCGCCGGCGCAGGCGCTGCAGGCAACGAACTGCCTTTCGATCGAGTTGAAGTCGCTCGGCTATCGCAACGATTCGTGGCCGCCGGATGATCACGCCCTTCGCCACGGTGGGAATGAACACCTCCGTGGCGACGGCGAGAGTATCCCGAAGCGACGCTCGTGGGAGTGATGCTGCTAAGGCTGCGTCTCGTCGCTATTCGCGCGCCGATCCGGGCTCAGACTGCTTGCGGTGCAGCTGCGCGCTTGTCTTTTCGGAGGCGAACTTCGCGAGCGTGTCTTGAACTTTGTTCTTGACCGAACCCGCGACGACGTGGTCTTTGCCCGCCATCAGCGCCTTGTACGCATCGCGAGCGACGTCAGCCGGATTGTCCTTTTTCCCGGCCCCGACCTTGGTGTCTTCCATCTCCGCGCGACGGAAGAAATTCGTATCGGTGGCTCCAGGCTGTAGAGCGGTGACCGTGATATTAGTGTCCTTCAGCTCGTTGCGGAGCGCCTCCGCAAAGGACTGCACAAACGCTTTGGATGCCCCATAGACGGCCTCGAACGGCGCCGGCATGTCGGCCGCGATCGATGAGGTGAACAACACACGGCCCTCGTTGCGCGCGGACATGTCGCGCAGCACGAGCTTCGCGAGATGGACTGTTGAGAGAACGTTCAACTTGATGACGTTGAGCTCTTTCTCGAGGTCCGTCTCGACGAATGGGCCGCCAACACCGACGCCAGCGTTGATCGCAATGGCGTCAATGGGACGACCCATGGCACGTATTCGGTCGTACAATCGCTGCACGCCATCCGACGACGCGAGATCGGCGCGAAAGGTCGTAGCGCTCACATCGAGGCCGCGGACGCGTTGCGCGGCGTCTTCGATCCCGTCATCCTCGGCGGTCATGAGCACGTCATAGCCGTGCTCGGCGAAAACTTTTGCCAACTCCAGGCCGATGCCGCTGGATGCTCCGGTCACCACAGCGAACGGGCTCGAGTAGGTCGTCTCCATATTGCTGCTCCTGAGTTCGATTCACAAACGCGAATTTGGAATCGGTGAAGCAGGCAAATCTGAAGCCGCGCAATCGCGCCGAGCAGGAAGGCTCCACTCGGCGCGCCGATCCATTGGAGGATGTCGTATCGCCGCTCTACACGTGACCGTCAGCGGTTCCAACAGCAGTGTCACTAGTATCAGCGGCCCCCAATGCGGATTTCCACGAAGAGCCTTTTCTAATAAGGTCCTTGGCGCTTTTCGTCCGTTCAGACGTGGACCGGTTCGTGAGCCTCGGCTGTGGTCGGATCGATAATCGTCTTCACTTCGATCACGCGATCTGCCGGAAAGCCGCCGAGCCGCGCGTGCTCGCGAATGATGTCCGCGTTAGGGGCGATGTACACGCACGTGATCTTGTCGTTGCTTACGTAGCTCTGCACCCACTGAATGCTTGGTCCCAGGCCCTGTAACACGGAGCAGGACTTCTGCGAGATAGCCTGGAGATCGGCGGGCGACATACTGCCGGCGCTTGGAATCTCGCGTTCGATGATGAACTTTGGCATTCGTGGGTTCCTCCACTTTGACGGTGAGAGTCGCGGGGAACTGCGGGCTGAACGCGCCAAGATACCGCGAGCCTGCTCGTTCCGCATCCACGTTGCTACGCGCGGCTACGCGGCATTCCCGGTCTTCATGACCGGATCTGGTCGAGTGTAGCGGGCAATCCTGGCATTGCCTCCCGCGCCGCCTGCATGGCGATCTCGTACGATCGAAGCCGCGCCGTGTGATCGAAAATCTGAGAGGCCACGATGATCTCATCCGCGGCAGTCTGCGCCACCACTTCCTCGAGGCCGTGCCTAACGGCCTCCGCCGAACCAACGATCGAATAGGAGAGCATTTGTGCGAGGCCAAGCTCGTCCATCGGTGAGAGCGTGAGCGCCCCGACGTCCACCGGTGGTGGAAGCGGCGCCGGTTGGCCGCGGCGCATGTTCACGAACGCCTGCTGCAGCGACGTGAAGAGCCGTCGCGCTTCGCCATCAGTATCGGCGGCGATGATGTTCACGCCGACCATGAAGTACGGGCGCTCGAGCTGTGCCGATGGTCGGAACCGATCGCGATACGTGTCGGCCGCATCGAGAAGCATCGCCGGCGCAAAGTGCGATGCGAATGCGTAGGGAAGTCCTAGATCCGCGGCAAGCTGTGCGCCATAGAGACTCGAGCCAAGGATCCAGATGGGCACGTCGAGACCAACACCGGGTACCGCCTGTACGCGCTGGCCGGGCGCGGCCGGCTGAAAGTAGGCCATCAGCTCGACGACATCCTGAGGGAACGTGTCCGCTGCGCTTGGCGGACGCCTCAGCGCCCGTGACACGATCTGATCGGATCCCGGCGCACGCCCGACGCCCAAATCGATGCGTCCATGAAAGAGCGACTCGAGCGTTCCGAACTGTTCGGCAACGACCAGCGGGGAGTGATTCGGCAGCATGATGCCGCCGGCGCCAACGCGAATCGTGGACGTCCCGCCGGCGACGTGGGCGATGGCAACGGCGGTTGCGGCGCTCGCCACGCCCGGCATTCCGTGGTGCTCGGCGAGCCAAAAACGGTGGTAGCCCCAGCGCTCGGCATGTCGCGCAAGGTCGAGTGAGTTCTTGAGCGCGGTTGCGGCGTCGCTGCCTTGGACGATTGGCGCAAGGTCGAGGATCGAGAGCGGGATCATCCTGCAATATGCTTCAGGCGAGCAAGCGCCCAATCGGCGTGTTCCCGCACCACCGGCTCCTCGTCCTCGAGCGCGTGTTCGAGAATTTCGATGTCGTCGAGGTTGCCCACATTGCCGAGCACTACGGCGGCGTTGCGCTTCAGCCCTCGCAACTTTGCGCGTTTCATAGGCGAATTGTTGAACGCGCCGCGGAAATCCTCCTGCGTCATCGTCAGCAACTCGCGCGCAAGAATGCGCGCGTCCTTACCGGCTAAGGCTTCGCGAGGGCTGTACGCCGAGTCGTGCGGCAGCGCTCGCGCAAAGCGCTCGTTCCAGGGGCAGACGTCCTGGCAGACATCGCAGCCATAGATCAGGGTGCCCAGCTGTTCCCGAAGTTCGACCGGGATAGCACCTTTCAGCTCGATCGTTAGGTAGGAGATGCAGCGCGTCGCGTCGAGCACACGAGGTCTAACTAAGGCATCAGTCGGGCAAGCCTGAAGGCAACGTGTGCAGGTACCGCAACGATCAGCGGCGAATGGCGCATCCGGCGCGAGGTCGATGTCGACCAGGAGCGCGCCGAGAAAGAAAAAGGAGCCTAACGCCGGGCTCACGAGATTGGTATTCTTGCCGAACCAGCCGAGGCCCGCTCGTCGCGCAAGATCGCGCTCGAGGAGCGGCCCGGTGTCGACGTAGGCCTTACCCGCGAGCGCGCGATTCGATTCTTCGCTCAGCCAATCACGAAGCGAGTGCAGACGTGCCGTGATTACGTCGTGGTAGTCCTCGCCGCGCGCGTAACGAGCGACAGGACCGCTGGGCTCGCGTCCGCCGTAATTCATGGCTACAACGATGGCCGAGACCGTGCCGGGCACTGGAAGCCGTGAGTCCTGCCGTTTGTCGCGGCCGCGCACCAGATAGCCCATCGTGCCTGCGTATCCCTGCGCTAGCCAATCATTAAAGGCGTCCGCGGTCTCGGCGGCGCCAAGCGTGGTGATCCCGACGAGGTCGAAGCCGAGGCCGAATGCTTGGGCCTTGATCCGCGTCTCGAGCGAGAGCTCGGAGGCGACGGTCATTTGCGCACAGCCCAGCGCGCATATCGTGCGACGTCGTCCGGTGGAGGCACGACATCGGGATCGCCGTACGCAGTGAGCATGCGCCAGCGTAGGTACTCGCGATCGGGAAGCGGCAGAAAAGGTGCACGAGCAAACCATCGCCGCCGCCGAAATCGCCACGATACGCGAACGAGCGCCACCGCAAGCGCAGGGTGGCGTATAGCGCGGAGCGCAAGAATGAGGGCGAGTCGTGGCCAACGCATGGTCGTGATCTTCGGCAATTTCGCGGTGAAAGGTAATTCGCGGAAACGAGCCGCGGCGCTGTCTGCGTCGTTCGTTGACGATGGCTACGTCAGTCGGCGTATGGGGTGGGAGCGTGCTTGCGGCGAGCTTCGAGGCGTCCATTCGACAGTGAGGCTTCTTCATGCCGTACACGCCACCCGCGAACGGGGACGCGTCCATCAGGCCAAGTCTGGTTCCCCGGAGGGCGAATCACGCCAGCGTCTCCGGCTACTGTGCCGAAGTGGTGAACGACATTCATGCCAAGCTGAACGCGACCCAGGTGCGTGCCGTAGTGGACATTCGGAGCGTAGGCGATGCCCGCGAGGTGATTCGGGACGCCGCACCTAACGACGTGATCTGTATCGCCGGAGGCCGGCATGCGATGGGCGGGCAGCAGTTTGCCGAAGGAGGCACCCTCCTCGACACACGTGCTTTTGACCGGATCATCTCACTCGACACCGAGCGTGGACTCGTCGAGGTCGAATCGGGAATTCAATGGCCGGCGCTGATGCGTGGCCTGGCGGCCTTACAAGCCGAGAGTCCCAGGCGGTGGACCATTCGTCAGAAGCAGACGGGTGCCGACCGGCTGAGCATCGGCGGTGCCTTGTCGGCCAACGTGCATGGGCGCGGCCTAACCATGTGTCCAATCGTGGCCGACATTGATTCGTTCACGCTCATCGACGCGGAGGGACATGTTCGGCGCTGCTCGCGTACGGAGAACGCGGAGCTTTTCGGGCTGGCGGTCGGCGGCTACGGTCTGTTCGGGTTCATCGCATCGGTGACGCTTCGACTGGTACAGCGGCGCCGACTGGAGCGGGTGGTCGAGCTGGTGACTTCGGACCGATTGCTCCGCGCGTTCGAGCAGCGAATCGCCGCCGGCTCGCTTTACGGGGACTTCCAGTTCGCAATCGATACCGAGTCGCCGGACTTTCTGCATCGCGGCATCCTTTCGAGCTATCGGCCCGTCGATGAACGGCGCGCCGGTGTTGGCGGCGACCTTGCTCTCTCGTCCGGGCAGTGGCGCCAGCTTCTCTTTCTGGCGCACGTGGACAAGTCGCGGGCGTTCGATCTGTACGCCGCGCATTACATGGCGACGTCGGGTCAGGAGTATTGGTCCGACGAGCACCAGCTGTCTCTCTATCTCGATGACTACCACGCCGACGTCGATTCACGGTTAGTGACCCATGGGTACGAGGCGCCGGGAACAGAGATGATCACCGAGCTGTTCGTGCCGATCGAGCGGCTCGAGCAGTTTCTCTCGACGATTCGCGATGATCTTCGTGAACACACCGTGGACCTCGTCTATGGAACCGTTCGTCTCATCGAGCGGGACGACGAAAGCTTCCTTCCTTGGGCGCGCTGCCGGTCGGCCTGTCTCATACTGAACATCCACACGCCGCACACCCCCGAGGGTTTAGCGGATTCGGCGCGGACCTTTCGCCGGTTGATCGATCACGCCGCTGCCATCGGCGGGAGCTATTATCTCACCTACCATCGGTATGCCCGGGCCGACCAGGTGCTCGCGTGCCATCCCAAGCTGCCGGCGATGCTCGCGAAGAAGCGTTCGTACGATCCTCGTGAACGCTTCCAGAACGAATGGTATCGGTGCTACCGCGATCTCCTCGCGGGCTGATTCGTTAGGCGGCTCGGGTGCGGCGCGTTCGCGTCACGAAGGACGTGCCATCGAGTCCGGCCGGAGCCTCGATGCCTAACGCGGCGAGGGCGCTTGGCATGACGTCGACCGTTCGTCGCGGCGCCTGCGCCGGCGGGCGATTCATGACGAGCGGAACGAGCATGTGCTCGCGGTGCAGCGCGCCGTGCGAGCTGACGTGTGGGATCGGCTCGTAACGGGCGCGGAAGTCCCAATCGCGGGCCGCCGAAAGGATGATGTCTCCCGCTCGCGGGGCATTGGCGATGGTGGCAATCTGGACCAGACTATCGGGATAGTCCGTGTCGATCGTCGCCTCGTATGCGGATCCCGAATCGAGACGTTTCAGATCGGCGCCTAGGCCAAGCGGATCTCCGCTGAGACGTCGATAGCCAACCCGCTGACCGTCTGTGGTGACGACGGCGGTGCCACGATCCCGCGAACGGACCTCACAGCCGGCCTGTTCGTTAGGCAGCAGAAGCAGGTCGACGGCTGGCCGTTCGAGGAGCGC
The DNA here is from genome assembly GCA_045804225.1 of Gemmatimonadaceae bacterium. Lineage (GTDB taxonomy): Bacteria > Gemmatimonadota > Gemmatimonadetes > Gemmatimonadales > Gemmatimonadaceae > AG2. The sequence continues at coordinate 235,161 of JBJMNO010000003.1, read as the reverse complement.
GTTGGCGAGCGGTTCCCAGCGACGGCGGAGCGCGCCCCACAGTGGCCGCTTGCGCTGGTCGAGCTCGACATATACGTGCGCCATCGCATTGCCGCTCACCATCACCGCGGCTTGCGGAGCGAGGGTGAAGATCCACGGATGCGACATGACGCGCAGGCCGAGATCGGCAATTCCCCGCGCGAGGTCGTCATGCTGGCGCACTGGCGAGTGTCCGTGGTCGCTGGTGATCCATACATGCGTGTCGTCCCAGTAGCCCAGCCGTTCGGCGTCGTCGCGAATGCGGGCGACGAGCTCGTCGACGATGGCAATGGCGTCGCCGACGATCGGCGCGTCATGTCCTTGTGCGTGCGAGCTCTTATCGATTCCCGTGAGCGCGGAGAAGACGAACTTCGGTCGATCATCGCGCACCCGCCTAACGACCTCCTCGACGATCTCGCGGTCGATGTCCAGCCAGCCACGGACGTTGCCACTGAAATGCGTTCGGGCCACTCGCGCGGTGGACGTCGTCACGCGGTCGCGCGATGGAAGTCCGCGGCTGATGACGCTCAGCGCGCCGACGCTGCGATCGGACAGCTCGAAAAGCGTCGGGGCGTTCGGATCGAGGTCACGATCGACGCGCCGCATCTGATGACCGACGTAGCTGCGCGCGAAGGTTGGGAAGGAGCAGGTCGCGCGGCTCCGATCGAACCATCGAAGACCGGGCAGCCCAATGCCGCCTGGGTAACGACCCATGAGGAATGGCGCGTATGCGGGTCCCGTAACTGTCGGAAAGCACGACGTGACCGTGAAGAATGCACCCTCCTGACTGAGTCGAGCGATAGCCGGTGCAGCTGGACCGTGATCTCGAGAGTGCGTCAGGGCGGTACTGAGCGTATCAGGCCGCACGCCGTCGGCGATGATGATGATGACTGGCACGTCGATTCAGTGTTGCGAGGACAACGGAAGAGCCTTCTGACGACAGAGCTTTACGCAAAGCGCGATCCTCCACGCGCGCGGTGGGATTCCTTGCTAGCGAATGGACCCCCGAGCCCAATAGACTTGTGCTCATCGTCGGCGCGTTGACGGAATCGGCTGCGCTCGCCTTGTCACTTCAGTACTCGAATGCCCAGAAACAAGAGTAACGGCGCGCGCGGCGCGAAGACTGGTGGAAAGACAACAGCGCCCACGAGTCCTGCGCTTTCGGCCCGCGAGGTCGAAGAGCGCGTAATGGAGGACAACGGCGCTCGGGCGCCAAAGGAGCGTCGTCGCCAGCCCCGCGACGGACGCAAATCGCCACGCACGGCGGCCGGAAAGCGATCCGATCCGCAGTTGCTTGCCGCGGCCGCACTCGAGGCCCAGGAATACCTGAAGGAGCGAACCGAAGCGGGACACCGCGCCGCCGGACGAACTCCACCGTCCGAGAGCACTCCCGCGCGAGCGTCCGGCGCGACTCGAATCGTCGATGACTCGATTCGCAGCTATGTGGCGCCGGTCACCGAAGACGAGAAGCTCCTGCAGGCGCCAACAGAAGCAGCCGACTTCACGCGGACCGATCCGTGGCGCGTGATGAGAATCATGGGCGAGTTCATCGAGGGATTCGACAATCTCGCAACCGTAACCAAAGGTGTGACGATCTTTGGCTCGGCGCGCACGCATCCCGACGATCCGCAGTACCAACTCGCTCAGGAAACGGCGCGGCTACTGGCGAAGCAGGGGTTCGCAATCATCACTGGGGCGGGCCCTGGAATCATGGAGGCGGCGAACAAGGGTGCGCGCGAAGCTGGCGGCCGGTCGATCGGCTGCAACATCGAGTTACCATTCGAGCAGGGGGCGAACCCGTACGTCGATACCCTCATCAACTTCCGCTATTTCTTCGTGCGGAAGACGATGTTCATCAAGTACTCAAACGCGTTCATCATCTTTCCTGGCGGCTTCGGGACGCTGGACGAGGCGTTCGAGGCCCTGACGCTCATTCAGACGGGCAAGATTTACCAGTTCCCGGTGATCATGTTCGGCCGACACTACTGGGCCGGCCTCATTCGTTGGCTGCAGTCGCGCGTTTTGGGCGAGCGGAAGATCTCACCAGGAGATCTCAATCTCATCCTGCTCACCGACGATCCGCAGGAAGCGTGTTCAGCGATCGTCGAGGCATACGAGTCGCAGCAGCGCGCCATTCAGCCGCTGGAACAGGCAAGCCAGGCCGCGTCGGCGCGTTAGCACGTTCTAATCACGAGCGAATCATGGCGAGCAAGAAGCGCGGTTCCTCCGCGCAGGGGAATGGCCGCGAGCGCGGCGGCTTCAAGTCGTCGCGTCATGGGCCGGGAATGGAGACTGGGAAGCGCGCGTCGGCCGCGGGGCCGAAGGCCGAGCAGAAGCGAGCCGCCGAGGAACGCGAGCGAGCCGGCGCCCCTCACACGGCGCACGAGACCAGTCGGTTTCTCAAGGGCGATCGCATCGACCCGTGCCGAATCGACGGCAGTGAACGAGTCGCCGACCTGATCGACGGAAGCTTTCTCGCGTACAACGCGGCGCGGCTTCGCGAAGCTTGTCAGTTGTTCACACAGAAGATGCTCGAGCCGAATGTCACCGTTGGGTTGACGCTCACGGGTGCGTTGACGCCGGCGGGTTTGGGGATGGCGGCAATCATTCCCTTGATCGAGAGCGGCTTCGTGGACTGGATCATCTCGACTGGCGCGAATCTCTACCACGATACGCACTTCGGGCTCGGGCTCGCGATGCACCGCGGCAACGCGCAGGAGTCGGACGTGGTGCTTCGCGAGGAGGGTGTCGTCCGCATCTACGACATCTTCTTCGACTACGACGTTCTGCTTTCCACCGACGCTTTTTTCCGCACGATCATTCAAGGCGGTGATTTCCAGCGCGCGATGTCGAGCGCCGAGTTTCACAACCTTTGCGGAAAGTACGTACGGGAGAGGGAAAAGGCGTTAGGCATCGGCCAGAAGTCGCTACTCTCGGCGGCGTACGCGGCGGGTGTTCCGATTTATACCTCGTCGCCGGGCGACTCATCGATCGGAATGAACGTTGCCGCGCTGGCGTTGGACGGCAATCGTTGCGTGATCGATCCCAATCTCGATGTCAACGAAACGGCGTCGATCGTGCTCGACGCAAAGCGCGGTGGTGCGCGCACGAATACCAAGAAAGGCGGAGCCGGGCGTTCGGCAGTGTTGATCTGTGGCGGCGGGAGCCCCAAGAATTTCATGCTTCAAACAGAGCCGCAGATTCAGGAAGTGCTCGGCATTGACGAGAAGGGGCACGACTACTTCCTGCAGATTACCGACGCGCGGCCGGACACGGGCGGCCTCTCGGGAGCGACTCCCGCGGAAGCGGTGAGCTGGGGAAAGATCGATCCCGACCGCTTGCCGGATGCCGTCGTCTGCTATCTCGATTCCACCGTGGCGCTGCCTCTCCTCACATCGTACGCACATGCACGCCACACCCGCCGGCCTTTGAAGCGGCTCTTCGACCGCCGCAAAGAGATGCTCGAACGCCTAACGAGCGAGTATCGGAACTCGGGCCACCGTCCGGCCGGCGCAAAGGAGGCCGAAGCCACCCTGCCAATGCACCGATAGGTAGCGTACGCTGGTACCGCGGCAGGACGCGTTCGTTCTGCTCAGCTACACGTTCGTGCCAGTTGAGTAGGCTACGAGTGGGCAAGGCAAGATTGTTGGCGCTCGCCCAACCGCTCAGCGGTTGCCGATGAGTCGAGCCCACCTCTTCCACTCGTCCCATGCGCCCACACATTCTCGCTGGTGCCGTTCTCTCGCTGATCCCGGCAGCTTCCGCGCACGCCCAAGCCGCGCGTAGGGACACCATCGACGTTAGCGTCGGCTCTACTCTCGTCGATTTCTCGAAGCACGTCCCGGGGTCGACGCTTGCCCACCAGCAATGGTCGCTGGGCGCGGATACACGGACTTCACCCGTGATGCGTTGGAATTTCAGCTACGCCGATACCGGGACGACGCCCCTTCTCCTCGTGCATCCCACTGCCGCAGATCCTTCTACACCGACGCCACCACTTCCGGTGTATGTCTTCAATCGAAAGACGTTAGCGCTTGTGCGCGTTCTCGATCCAAAGACCTCCGCGACTCAGCTTACGATCGACGCCACCAAGGTATCGGGTCATGTCCCAGGACCGAACGGTCCCGTCCCGATCGATGTGACATTGAGCGAGCCGGCCTACTTTCGGCCGCTTGCTGATCTGATCACCGAATCGCTACCTCGTCGCGTTGGCGCCGTTTACCGCGTTCCTTTGTGGGGTCCGCCGTCACCGGCGGTGGAGACACACCTGTACTCCTTCGTTAGGCGTGAGGACGTCACGGTACTCGGCAAGACCTATCACAATGCCTGGGTCGTGGAAGATCGCGCTGCCGACGGGACGAGGCTAAACGGCACGATGTGGCTGGTGGACGGCGCGCCGGAGCTCGTTCGGTGGATCATCAACCTACCGAATGGTGGCGTGATTCAACTGGATCAGGAGCCCGCCCAGGGCTGACGCGGCCGCGCGATGGTCGACCACGAAATGACGTGGGAAGCGGCGACAAGCGCGCGAAACTGATTCTTGCCCTCAGGTCGAGGCAGGCCTGAGATTGGGTGCCGTGAACGCCTCGTCCACACCGCGCGCGAAATCCAACGAGATGCGCCGCCTCGCGATTGTCATCGGGCCGATCGCGGCGGCGCTGACGCTGATCGGCACGGCCCAGGAACTGATGCGACGGGGGCCCGGGCTCACAGCGCCGGACCTTCTCCGCAGCTTGTCCCTCAACGCGCTCGACTGGTTCGCGTGGGCATTACTGACACCGATCATGGTGCAGGTTGCGCGGCGCTGGCGGGTAGACGACGCCGTTAGGCGGTCGCGCAGCATTGCCGTATGGATCGTCCTCGGCCTCGCTCTGTGCCTGACACATTCGGTTTTCACCGGCATTGTCGTTCGGCAATTCGGACTCGTGCCGCGGCAAGTAGTACTACAGCCTCTGCTTCGGTTCGCGGTCTTCTGGGCCACCGCAACGATCCTCCTCAACATGCTCATCTTCGTAATGATTGCCGGCGTACTCCACGCGGCGTTCTATCAGCGCGATTTGCGCGAGCGTCGCGCGCGCGAGGTGCTGCTGGAGGCGCGGCTGGCGCAGTCGGAGCTGAACGTTCTGCGAATGCAGCTTCAGCCGCACTTCTTCTTCAACGCGTTACACACGATTTCCTCGCTGATGATCACCGACGTTGCGACCGCGCAGGCAGTCGTCGCCTCGCTGGGCGACATCATTCGATCGTCGATCGATCACACCGCGACACAGGAAGTGACGCTCCGAGAGGAGTTGGCATTTGTCGAGCGCTACATCGGAATTCAGCGAGCGCGCTTTCGCAGCCGGCTCGCCTTCGAAGTTGAGGTCGATCCGGAGCTGCTCGACGCGATCGTTCCAAGTCTCGTGCTCCAGCCACTCGTGGAGAACGCCATTCGTCATGGCATCGAGCAGCGTGCGACGGCGGGATCGATCGTCATACATGCCAAGCGTGCCGACGACTCGCTCAGGCTGCGTGTGCTGAATAGTGGCCCGGATGTGGTTAAACATCGCTACACGGGCATACCGACGTCCGATGCGAACGGTACTTCCAACGGCATCGGGCTCGCGAATATCAGGGCGCGGCTCTCGCAGATGTACGGCGACAATCAGCGTTTCGTCACGCAAACGCTTCCGGATGGAGGGTTCGAGGTTGAGCTCAGAATTCCATTGCGCACTCGTGGGCTGAACGCCCCTCGCGCGTTTGCCGCCGTCCCGTGACCTCTGAAGCGATTCGAACCATCATCGTGGATGACGAGGAGCCGGCTCGTGAGTTGCTCCGCGCCTTTCTCGCCGATTGGCCCGACATCGTCGTAGTCGGCGAGGCGAGTGAGGGGGCGTCAGCCGTGAAGCTTCTGGAAGAAAGCTGTCCCGACCTCGTTTTTCTCGATGTGCAGATGCCGGGAATGAGCGGTCTCGAGGTGGTCGCATCGCTCGAGCCAGGGCAGTTGCCGCTCGTCGTGTTCGTGACCGCGTACGATCAGTATGCGCTCAAGGCATTCGAGCTCAGCGCCTGCGACTACTTGCTCAAGCCCTTCGATGCACGCCGGCTCGGCACCACCGTTGAGCGAGTTGTCGCGCGGCGGCGCGAGGCGGGATCTGCGTCGGCGGCCAAGTCGGTCCAAGAATTACTGCGCCTCGCCGGAGTGCGACCCCCGCAGCCTCTCGTTGTCAAAGTCGATGGAAAGCACGTCTTTCTCGACCCTAACGATATCGAGTGGATCGAGGCGATTGGAAAGGACTGCCGAATCCATCTGCTCGGGAGTGGTGTGGCGCCGCGTGTGCTGGTGGTGCGCGAGTCTATGCAGAGTCTTGAGGTGCGGCTCGAGCGCGCAGCATTTCGGCGCGTTCATCGGTCCGCCATCGTCAACAGCCGGCAGATTCGCGAGGTGCAACCGTGGTTCAGGGGCGACTACGTGATCATCTTGCGCCGAGGAGCGCGTGTGGTGAGCGGCCGCACGTATCGCGACGTCGTGCGGACGCTGCTGGAGAATAGGGACTAGACGCTAGGGACCTGACCGGTTCCTCGCCGAACGGCGCGCACGAAATTCAATCGCGAGTACTCGCCGCCCGACACGAGCGCCACGCGCTCGTCGCCGCCAAGGACGTCGCGGAGGATTGCGCGGTCGTTCCAGCCGTTGGCGATCTTAGCCTCTATCGCGGCGATGGTGTTCTCGAGAAAGCCGATCTTCGCCCCAATCGCCTGCACCGGCTCGCGCACCTCGCCTCGATGGGCGTCGAACATCCGTCGCGGCCGCAACGCCAGGGCCGAGCGCAGACTCTCGACGATGCGATATGGATTCTCGCTCACGTGCATGATGCGAGCACGAACCCCAAGCCAGAGGTCGCCCGAGAAGAGTGTGCTCGTCTTCGGGTCCCAGACTACATGATGATCATCACTGTGACCGGGCGTTGGTACGAAGCAAAGGGCCTCTGGTGCGTCGACGAAGTTCACGCTTGCGGGAAGGGGATCCGAGCTGCCCCAGACGATGCGACGATAGGCGCGGATCGACGCAGGGTCGGTGAGGCGCTCTCGTGTTCGCGGCGCGAGCGTAAGCGGAATGCCTCGCTCGGCGAGCAATGCCGCATTGCCCGCATGATCCTCGTGATAGTGAGTCAGCATCGCGCCGCGAACCTGCCGTTCATCGAGATAGCGAGCGAGAGCGCCGCGGGCGCGTGGAAATCCGCTGTCGACGAGAATTCCGTCTATCAGATACGCGCTCACGTCCATTCCGGCGATGCGACTGCCCCAGCTCGCAAGGCGTACGCGCTCCAGGTCACCGAAGCGCTGAATCTCGATCATGCCGCAAAGTAGTCGTTCTGCCTCGCGCGGCCGGGCCTCGAGGCGTGGGTCCGCCATTTGCGGAAGTATCTGACACGACGTACGTTGCGAGTGACGGCGCCCGGCCCCACGGCCGGGCGTCCATTTTGTTGTACTGGACCCGGCCTCATCATGATCGAAGCACTGAAGCAAAAGCTTGGCGAAGAAGTAGAGAAGCTCCAGTACGAGCTCAACGTCACGCTCCCCAACGAGATTCGCAAAGCGGTGGAGCTCGGCGATCTTCGCGAGAATTCCGAGTACAAGGCCGCGCTGGAGCGCCAGCAGTTCGTGCAGGCGCGTCTGGGCCAGCTGCGCCAGCGTTTGAGCAAGCTCTCACAGATCGACCCGTCTCAGATTCCGTCCGATCGTGTGGGCCTGGGCTCGAAAGTGGTAGTCGAGGATCAGCGCACCAAGACGCGCGAGACCTATCACCTGGTGTTCGGTGACGCGGTCGAGTTCGAGGAGGGCCACGTGACGATGGCTTCCCCGATTGGCCGCGCCCTCCTTGGTAAGGCGGTCGGAGAAACCACGCAGCTCCGTTTGCCGACCGTGGTGAGAACGCTCAAAGTGGTCGAGCTGACCACGATTCACGCGGCGACCGCGAGAGAGCTCTAGCACCCGAAAGCGCGAAATCATCAGTAGAGAGCGCAGCCTTGTACGACTGCGCTCTTTCGCATTGCGAGGCACTGAAACATATTCTCCCCGTACCAAGTATGGGGAGACACATGTCGACGGAATCACTCGATCTGCTGCAGGGTACACTCGACGTGCTCGTCCTACGCACGCTCGTCTGGGGTGAAATGCATGGCTACGCCGTGTCCCGTTTCATCCGGCAACGGACGGATGGTGTCATCGAGATTGAAGACGCCCCCCTTTACAAGGCGCTGCATCGACTCGAGCGCGCTGGCTGCGTCGCCGCCAGCTGGGGGCTCTCGGAGAACAATCGCCGCGCACGTTTTTATAAACTGACGCCCACCGGGCGACGAAAGCTCCGCGAGCAGGAGGCCGACTGGCGTCGATACGCCGCGGCGGTCTTCAAGGTGCTAGAGCCGGCCTAATCGTGAGGCCGCGTGTCTTTCGGCTGCCATGGCGCACGCATCGCCAAATCGGCGACGACGTCGACGAGGAGCTTCGCTTTCATCTGGACATGCGCACCGCCGAGCTTCGCACGTTAGGCATGTCGCCAGATGCCGCGCGGGCGGAAGCGATGCGACAATTCGGTGACGTCGAGGGCGCGCGGCAATACATCACCAACGTCGACCAGGCTACCGAGGCGGCGCAGCGTAGGAGTGAGATCATGGGAGATTTGCGTCAAGACATTCTCTACGCGGCGCGGAAGCTTCGCTCGGCCCCGGGCTTCACGCTGACCGTGGTGCTGACGCTCGCGTTGGGCATCGGCGCGAACACGGCAATTTTCAGCGTCGTCGACGGTGTGCTTCTCCGTCCACTGCCATTTCCGCAGCCCGAGCGCGTAACGCGGGTACGCTTCATCTACAATGGCGCTCCCGACGCCGGCTCACCTCCCGAGCTCGCGGACTTTCGGACGCGCAGCCGCACGATGCAGAGTCTCGCGATGTACACTGGACGGGCGGCGAACCTCGCTCGCGATGGTGCCGATCCCCAGCTGCTCGTTGGCGTGCAGGTGAGCGCGAACTGGTTCAACGTCCTGCGCATCACTCCAGAAGTCGGACGTACATTCGCTGAGGGTGAGGATCGTGAGGGTGCGCCGAAGGTAGCGGTGTTGAGTGATGTCATCTGGCGGCGCGACTTCAATGCCGATCGGGGAATCGTCGGGCGGCACGTTCGAATCAATGGTGAACAGGTCACCGTCATCGGCGTCATCCCCGCGGCGCGTGGCTATCCGCTCACCGCTGAGGTTTGGATGCCACTTGTCTTCAGTTCGAAGGAGTTGAGCGATGCGCACCGGGGCGCGCGGTATTTGGCGATGATCGGCCGGTTGCGCGACGGTGTGACGATCGAGCAGGCGCGTCGGGAGCTGACACAGATTGGCACGAGCATCGCCCACGCATTTCCTGATAAGTACAAGACCCTCGCCATGGATCCGGCGCCATTGCAGGACGCAATCGTTGGCGATCTGAAGCGGCCGCTACTCGTGATCATGGGCGCCGTGGCATTCGTTCTCCTCATTGCTTGCGCCAACGTCGCCAATCTATTCCTCGTGCGCGCGACCAGCCGCGAGAGCGAGATGGCGGTGCGCACGGCGCTCGGTGCCGGGCGCCGCAGACTCGTTAGGCAGCTGGTGACGGAGAGTGTGCTCCTGTCCTTGATCGGCGGCGTGGCTGGCCTCCTGCTCGCGACCTGGGGCATGAAGGCCCTGCTCCAACTCGCGCCGCCGAATCTTCCGCGCGTCGGCGGTGCCGCCATCGATGCAACGGCGCTCGTGATCACCCTGCTCGTCACCGTCGTAACGGGTCTCGTTTTCGGCCTGCTTCCGGCGACACACATTGGTCAGGATGTCGCCTCGGCGCTCCGCGCGGGGGCGCGTGGAACGCGAACCCGCCATGCCAGTACGAAAGCACGCAACGCAATCGTCGTCGCTGAAGTTGCGCTCGCCGTGACATTGCTCGTGGGCGCAGGATTGTTGCTGCGCAGCTTCCAGCGCCTTCTCTCCGTCGATCCAGGCTTTCGCCCCGACGATGTTCTGACCTTCCGGGTGTCCTTGCCTCCGCGAACGTACGCGAGCGACACCGCGCTACGAAATTTCGTCTCCGCCCTCGACGAGCGCCTCAGCGCGCTGCCTGGTGTCCGGCAGGCGGGCATCTCGTCGGGACTGCCGCTCGACGGTTCAGATTTTACTCTTTCATTCTCCGTGCGCGGTCGCGCGCCGGTTCAAAAAAATGAGGAGCCAGACGCACAGGTCGTGTCGGCGACGCCAGCATTCTTCGATGCCATAGGCATTCCACTCCGCCGCGGCCGCTTCTATACGCGTGAAGCGCAACCCGGCTCACCCAAAGAGATCGTTGTCAGCCAGGAGTTCGTTCGCCGATATTTCCCTAACGAGGATCCTCTTGGCAGGTATGTAGACCTTGGCTGGAGCGTAGACGGCGATCGCCGCGGCGGGACGATTATCGGTATAGTAGGGGACGTGAAGCAGGGCGCGCTCGACCGGGACACACCACCAATAGTGTATATACCCTATGCCCAGGCGCCGCTCGAGAATCTGCGCGTATCACTGCGTACGAGCGTGCCGCCGCTCGGTTTAACGAAGCCGGCACGCGCGGCAGTGCGGGACCTCGATCGAGAGTTGCCAGTGTTCGCGATTCGCCCGCTGGCGGAGTATGTCTCCGCGGCCGTCGCACCCCAACGGTTCTATGCGATGCTCGTTGGCATTTTTGCCATGGTCGCGCTCACATTGGCTGCCGTTGGACTTTACGGCGTGATCGCCTACGCGGTGAGTCAGCGGATGCACGAGCTTGGAGTTCGCGTCGCCCTTGGTGCTACTGCGCAACGCATCGCGACAATGGTGGTTTCCGAGGGGCTCAAGCTCACGCTCGGGGGCTCGCTCGTCGGTGTCGTTGCGGCGGCTCTGCTCACACGCGTTCTGAGCGCATTGCTGTTCGGCGTGGGCGCGCTCGACCCACTGACATTCGCGGTTGTGTTGCTCTTGCTGCTCGCCGTGGCAATGTTGGCGAGCTACGTACCCGCACGGCGCGCCGCCCGCGCCGACCCACTGTCGGCAATGCGAGGCGATTGAGGAGTGCGAATCAGCGACTCAGTGTGAAGGCCCATGGGACGATCTGGTGCGCCCCGTCGTTTAACGGAACGCCCTTCACACTCGCTGCTGCGGCCGCGGGCTGAAGCCGGACCGATGAGAGGACGATGTAGTTCGGCTTGAAATGAGCCACGAGCGCATGGAGCGCTGCTACATCGCTCTCCACCGTGCGAGGGTCGACATACTCCGAAGCGGAGAACGTCGTCAGCGGCACCGCGCGCCGGCCGGTGTAGAGATAAATGGCTCCCTCGTCATGGTCCGTTGCGATGACGGCGGATGTATCCGTGTGCGACCCGACCCAGGAAATCTTCGGCGCGATCCAGCGTGCGCTGGCCTCCTCCGTAGTCGCCCACCAGCGCCGCTGATAGCCGCGCACATTGTACGCAACGATGCCGCCCACGAGAACGATCGACGCTAATGCGCCGACGGCTCGTGCAATCACAACTCGGTGGGGTCCGAGCCGTGTTGCGCCAGGTGCTCCCTCGATCAAGACGTCGACGCCCGCTGCAAGCACCAGCATCAGCAGTACCCAAACACCCAGCAGGAATCGGAGTGGAGGGAAGGGCCATACCGCCGCGATCACCAGATAGCCGCCGAGAAATGCCATGGTGACGGGTGCTCGCCGAACGAGTCGGGCGATGCCGAGAAGGCCAAGTAGCGCGGCGCATAACGACGCTACGACCGCCGACAGTGGATTCGCTGGCGGCTGGAGACGATGGACGATCTGGCTGCAGATGTTGGGGACGTTTCGTGTGAACGTTTGCAATACGATACCCAATCCGCGCTCGCGCACTCCGTCCAGAAACCACGCGAAGTAGGATCCATAGTCTCCGCGCATGAGTGCTGGCACGGACCCGTCGTGTACGGCGGTCCACACGAGCCAAGGAAGCATTACGAGGCCCGCCGCGCCGATTGCCGCCCCGGCCTCGCGCCAGCGGCGCCGAACGACATACGAGAGCGCGATGGCCCCAATCAGCGCGATCGCCTGCGAGCGAACGAGGAACAGGAGGCCGGCACATGTGCCGAGGCCGATCGCCGCTCGAGCGTTGACTGCACGAGTGGTTACACGCTCGGCCCGCAGCAACAAGGCGAGTGTGAGCGCGAGAAACAGCGTCTCCGACAAAACCATACTGCTCAAGTAGAGCGCGGGCGTCGTTGCCGTTCCCACGATCACGGCCACCACCGTCACGCCGGTAGTGAGACCCATCCGCTCGCGACCGAGACGATAGGCGAAACCCGCGACGAGCGCCAGAAAGACAACGTTAGCAAGTTTGAATAAGACGACATTGGCCGGGAATGCGGGGCCGATCTTCCAAAGCACAGCGAGAAAGAGCGGATAGCCTGGCGGGTAATGCGTCGCGAACGGCGCGCCGGGCAAATTCAGATTGCGATATCCGTGTCCGGTTGCCAGCGACTTTGCGAGGATGACGTAAAACGCGTCGTCGTAGAAGCCGCCGGTTGGAAGCGTGTCAACCGCGGCGAGTCCCGCAGCCAGGGCTACCACGACCACGAGAATGGGCGCGTAGCGGGCGACTGAAACGCGCCCGTTGGCCCGTACCGGCGCCAGGTTGGCGGCGGGAAGGTCGAGGACAGGGGCGGGGGCGGGAAGAGACATGGACGGCGATAGCTCCGGCACTCGACGCCTGTCTCGCCCTCGACGCAACGGCCACACTCGGCAAGGCTATTCGGCGCTCCGCACGGACGTGACGCTACGGATCAATCGCGAAGATTCGAGTTACGTCCTCGGCAAACGCTGCGACTTGCTTGGCCACGTCATTGGGCGCCCACCCCAGGATATCGGCCACGCCGCTCGCCACACGGTCAGCGCTCTCGAGCCCATGATCGCGCGTCTCAAAGCCCAAATGCGTGCGCCTGAGGAGGATATCGCCAAGAGTATACGCGAGCTCGCACTGGGCGATGTAGCGCATTTCACCCAGTGTGTACCGCGTGCCCGCAATGTGGTCGGCCCCACCGGGTGCGGCGATCTGCTCCATGACAGCGGGCCATCGGCTACCGTAGGAGTGCACCAGATGGCTCGCCAGTTCGTGATCTGCCGTTGTGCGATCTGCCGCGGACACTGCTTCGTCGATGTACGCGAGATCGCCACCGGGAAGTGGCGTGCTGCGGGTGGGCGGCCGGCTCGTGACGCGTTTACCGAGCCGTTGGAGGACCACATCCACGACCTCGGCGGCCATCACGCGGTATGTCGTGAGCTTGCCGCCCGTAATGCTCACGATGCCGCGGGTGCTCTCGGCGATCGCGTGCTCGCGTGAGGCATTGCCGGGGTCGGATTCCCCTGCGCCGCCCGCGATGAGCGGACGGATGCCGGCCCAGGCGCTGATGACGTCTTGTCTCGTGAGATGTGCCGCGGGGAAGAAGCTGTTGGCGGCCGAGAGCAGGTATGCGACATCGCTTTCGCTAGCCCGAACCTGGTCCGGTGGCGAATCCGTGAACGTATCGGTCGTACCGATGATCGTCTGCCGACCGGACGGCAGGATGAACATGACGCGCTCATCGTTAGGTGAGAGGAGCGTCAGTGCCCCGTGATTGCCCACGCGGTCGCGCGCAACTGTGACATGCACTCCCTTGCTGCCGCGTACCCCGGCGCGGGTTTGGCGCTGATACGAGTCATCGAGGCGTTGGAGCTCGTCGCTCCAGGGGCCGGTGGCATTGACGATGACACTGGCGCGGATGTCGATATGCGTACCGGAAAGGATTTCCTCCACGCGAGCGCCGCGCGCGATACCGTCGTCGACGATCAGCTCTCGAACGCTCGCGTGGTTGACGACCAGCGCGCCGGCCTCGCGCGCACCGATGGCGTTGGCCAGCGTTAGGCGTGCATCGTCGGTGGCCGCGTCGAAGTAGCGAGCGCCGCCGAGAAGGCCGTCGTGGCGAAGTTCGGGCTCTCGTGTCGCGAGCTGCCGTGCCGTCAATCGACGATGCGTCCCGACGTTCCGAAAGAGTGCCAACGCATCATACAGCGTGAGGCCGGCGTTGAGCTTCCATTGAGGGACGCGAGCGCCCGCGTATACCGGCCAGATGAACTCCAACGGCCGAACGAGATGCGGCGCGAGTCGGAGCAGTCGCCTTCGCTCGCTGCTCGCCTCAAAAACGAGATGAAGAAACCCATGCTCGAGGTAGCGGAGTCCGCCGTGAATCAAACGCGACGAGCGACTCGACGTCCCGCTCGCGAAGTCGTCCTTCTCGACCAGTGCCACGCGCAGCCCCCGCAGCGCCGCGTCGCGGGCGATGCCGCAGCCGGTAATGCCTCCGCCGATCACAAGGAGATCGAACTTCTCGTCCCGTAACGACTCGAGCTGTCGGCGGCGGAGCGCTATTGGCGATACATCTGCGCGAGCACCAGTCGTCAGAGAATTCCTCCAGTAAGCAGGGCCAAAAGCAGCGCAGGCATGTCGTCCCGAAGGTAATCACACTCTGGACTGCATCCCACGAAGGCGCTGGTCGCGATTCCCAGCGCCACCTAACTTCCGGGCATGGCAACACTCGGATCGAATGGTCGCCGCGTCGCGATCGTAGCGGGCGTGCGCACACCGTTCGCCAGGGCTGGCACCGCGCTGAAGGATTTCACCGCAATCGAGCTTGGGAAGCTCGCCGTGGCCGAGCTGATCCAGCGCGCCAACCTCGACGGCAAGCATGTCGATGCCGTGGTCTACGGGACCGTGGTGCCGTCGGTGATCGCGCCAAATATCGCGCGTGAGATTTCACTGATGCCGATGCTGCCGCGGGGGACGGAAGCGTACACCGTGAGCCGGGCCTGTGCCTCGGCCAACCAGGCGATCACAGACGCCGCGGATCAGATTGTTCTTGGTCATCACGACGTCGTCATAGCCGGCGGTGCGGAATCGCTTTCGAATGTGCCGATTCTGCACTCGCGCTCGATGTCCGAGAAACTCGTCGCCTTCTCGCGCGCGAAGTCTGCCGCGCAGCGTGTGAAGCTGCTCGGCTCGATCCGTCCGAAGGATCTGGTTCCGATCACGCCGGCTATCGCCGAGCCCACGACAGGCGAAACGATGGGCGAGTCGGCCGAGAAGATGGCCAAGATCAATCACATTTCTCGTGAGGCACAGGACGAGTTTGCGCTGCGCTCACATGAGCGAGCCGCCGAGGGAACGCGCGATTGCCGGCTAACGGCGGAGATCGTGCCGGTTTACTTGCCGCCCAAGCTCGAGAAGGCGATGACCTCCGACAATGGGATTCGCACCGACAGCTCGCTGGAGCAGCTGGCGGCGCTCAAGCCGGTGTTCGACAGACGCTACGGAACGGTGACCGCGGGGAATTCGTCGCCTCTCACGGACGGTGCCAGCGCCGTTCTTCTGATGAGTGAAGAGCGCGCCAAGTCGTTAGGCTACGAGCCGCTGGCGTACATTCGGTCGTACGTATACGCGGCCCTCGATCCTGGTGAGCAATTGCTCATGGGTCCCGTGCTCGCGGCGCCCGTCGCGCTGAAGCGCGCCGGCCTCTCGCTTCCTGACATGGATTTGGTGGAGATGCACGAGGCATTTGCCGCGCAGGTGCTCTGCAATCTGCAAGGATTCGTGTCGGACGACTGGGCGAAGCGCGCCGGCTTCGATAGGCCTGTCGGTGAGGTCGATCCCGAGCGGTTGAACGTGATGGGCGGCTCGATCTCGATCGGTCACCCGTTCGGCGCAACCGGTGGACGGATCCTAACGACGCTGGTTAACGAGCTCCGCCGGCGTGACGGCCAGTTTGGACTGATGACCGTGTGCGCCGCGGGTGGGATGGGGCACGCGATGGTGGTTGAGCGAGCGGCGAGGGGTTAGGATGCCCTCCCTCACGCTTTCCCGCGATGCGGGCGTCGCGGTGATCTCGCTCGACGTCCCCGGCGCGCCCGTAAACACGCTCAGCCTCGGTCTCGCCGAGGAGATGCGCGTCATGTTCGACGAGATCGAACGTGACACGTCGATTGTTGGCGCCGTGCTCATCTCGGGGAAACCGGACAACTTCATCGCCGGTGCTGACATCGAGCAGTTTCTCGAGTTCAAGATGGCCGAGGACGCGGAGCAGGCGAGCTACACTGGGCAGAAGATGCTTTCCCGGCTCGAACGATTACGCGTGCCGGTCGTGGCCGCGATCAACGGCGCCTGTCTTGGTGGTGGTCTGGAGACCGCACTCGCCTGCGCGTGGCGGGTAGCCACCGAACAGCCCAAGACTGCCCTCGGCCTCCCCGAAGTGCAGCTCGGTTTGATTCCGGGGACGGGCGGCACCCAACGACTGCCGCGTCTCATCGGACTGCCCAACGCGTTGGATATGATCCTGCGCGGCCGCAACGTTCGCCCGAAGAAGGCCCTGAAGATGGGTCTAGTCGACGACGTCGTGCACCCGGCCATTCTTCGTGACGTTGCGGTGCAGCGTGCGAAGGAACTTGGCGCCGGCACGCGACGGCGATCGCAGGGACGCGTCGAGCGAGGCGCCGAGGGGCTGTTGTTGGAAGGCAATCGCTTCGGACGGTCGCTCGTGCTCAAGAAAGCGCGCCAGAGTGTGATGAAGCAGACGCACGGCCTCTACCCAGCGCCGCTTGCCGCGCTCGACGTGATTCGCTGTGGCTACGACGAAGGGCTCGACGCCGGCTTCAAGGAGGAGTCGCGCCGCTTCGGCGAGCTCGCGATGACCGATGTTTCACATCAACTCGTTTTCCTGTTCTTTGCCACCAACTCGCTGAAGAAGGATCCTGGCGTCTCGGCCCCGGCTCCGGCGCCACGGCCGGTCGAGAAGCTCGGCGTTCTGGGCGCGGGCTTCATGGGCGCCGGCATCACATCGGTCGCGGTGCAACAGAACACGCTCGTTAGACTCAAGGACACCGACAACGCGCGGGTTGGAAAAGGCCTTGCCGCGGTCCGCGACGTCGTGAAGGAGCGCTACACCAAGAGGCAGATAACCCGCCAGCAGATGGACGACATGATGTCCCTCGCCGGCGCCAGCACCGAGTACTCGGGTTTTGGTAATGTCGATCTCGTCATCGAAGCGGTATTCGAGGACCTCGATCTCAAGCATCGCGTGCTGCGCGAGGCTGAGCCGCTGATCCCTGACGATGCGATCTACGCATCGAACACGAGCACGATCCCGATCTCGCGCATTGCCGAGGTGGCCGCGAGGCCCCAGCAAGTGCTGGGCATGCACTTCTTCTCGCCGGTGCACAAGATGCCCCTTCTCGAGGTCATCGTTACCCCGCGCACGACCAAAGAGGCGACGGTGACCGCGGTCGCGTACGGGAAGCAGCTCGGCAAGACCGTCATCGTCGTCAACGACGGACCGGGCTTCTATACAACACGCACGTTGTCGGCATACATGAACGAAGCGGGTCGGTTGCTAGACGAAGGCGCGGCAATCGAAACGATCGACAAAGCACTCGTTGACTTCGGTTTCCCCGTGGGGCCTATTACGCTCCTCGATGAGGTCGGGATCGATGTTGGTGGTAAGGTTGGCCTCGTGCTGGCCGACGCGCTGGGCGTTCGCATGACGCCGTCGGAAGCCATGCGGCGCGTGGTCACCGCGGGCCGGTTGGGCCGCAAGGGCAGGAGCGGCTTCTACAAGTACGATCCGAGCGGGAAGAAGGGCGATGTCGACGACTCCATCTATCAGATCATTGGCGCCACTGCGCGCGCCAATGCCGGAAAACACGTCCCTATTCCCGCGGACGAGATGGTGAGGCGCTGCGTGCTCGCGATGGTGAACGAAGCCGCACGCTGTCTCCAGGAGGGTATCCTGCGAAACGTGCGCGATGGAGACGTCGGCGCGGTCTTCGGCATCGGGTTCCCGCCCTTTCGGGGCGGGCCCTTCCGCTATGTCGACACTGTTGGTATCGCGTCGGTTGTCCGGCAGCTGCAGGAGCTCAATACACGGCATCCCCCACGCTTCGAGGCAGCCGAGCTCCTCGTGGAGATGGCAAACAGCGGAAAGACGTTCTACCCAACTGAAGGGCGGCCTGTTACGTAGAAGGGGATAGGGTGTAGAACTTAGAACCTGGGGTTTCCTACGTCCTAGCCCGATCCCCTCTCTCGCTGTGACCCACCTCCGCTCGCTAAGGTCCCTCTCCCATGGATGGTAGCTCGGACGCGCAGATCGTCGCACGCGTGCTCCGGGGGGACGCCGAGCTCTACGCCGAGCTCGTGAAGCGGTATCGCGATCGGTATGCGCGGTACGCGTTGCACATGCTGGGCAATCGCGAGGACGCGGAAGAGGCGCTGCAGGACGCGTTCACGCGGGCGTATCGGTCACTCGCTCGCTGCGAAGATCCAGAGCGGTTTGGCGCTTGGCTGTTTCGTATTCTCGTAAACCGCTGCCGGACCATCGGCGCTCGTCGCGGACGTCGTGCACGGACCTTCGTGAGCGACGAGTTGGCGCTTCACGAGGCGGCGGAGGAACATCCCGCCGATCGCTCGGCGTGGCGCGAAGAAATCGATCGCGCGCTGAGTCGATTACGGCCCGAGCAACGCGAGGCGTTCCTCCTGAAGTACGTGGAAGATTTGGGGTACGAAGAGATGTCGAAGATGACGGGCGCCGGCGTGTCGGCGCTCAAGATGCGCGTGATGCGCGCCTGCGATCGGCTGCGTGAGCTGTTGAGTGACGTTCGCGATGATCGCGAGGTACGTGTTGAGCGTAGGCTGCCCGAGGTGAACGATGCGAGGCATTCCTGAAAATTGGGTTCAGCGAGTCGTCGCGGAGCTGCGTCGACCCGTGCGATTGGATGATCGGTTCGATCGCGACGTGATGGCTCACATCCGTGCGTTGCCGCGACATCGGCACAGCGCCTGGGTCCGCGCGATGCGTCCGCGCACGATCACGGTGAGTCCTCTCGTCTCCGGCATCGCCGCGGCCGTGCTCTTCGCCGTGGCGCTTTCCGCGGGTCACGCAATTGGTGCATTTCGAGCATCGCACCTCTCGGCCAACAAGCCGGAGATCGCGTCGGGTGGCAGTGGACGCGCGAGCACGCGCCGCGCCGTGCAGTTCGTTCTCGTTGCGCCAACCGCGCGGAAAGTGCAGGTCGTCGGTGATTTCAACGACTGGGACGCGTCGCACGAGGAGTATCGCGCGCAACATCGGGGCGGCGGTGTCTGGTCGGTGACGGCCGCAATTCCGGAGGGTCATCACCGGTACTCATTCGTCGTCGACGACAGCTTGTGGGTGACCGATCCCACAGCCCCACGGGCACTCGATGATGATTACGGGATGCCCAATTCCGCGCTCGTCGTCGGTGGAGGAGACGCGACGCGGTGAATGGATTGACCCGCGCCGCCATAATGCTCGCCGGTGCGTCGTCGATTCATCTTGCCGCGTCGGGAAGCGCTCTCGCACAAAGCAATGACATGCGGCTCACGCGTCTCGATTCGTCGACGCGCGTTGCCGTCGTCGTCGTGGTCGACTCGGCCAAGAGAACACGGCTTCCCACCGAACCCCTCATCGACAAAGCGCTCGAGGGGGAAAAGAAGGGCGCCGACGGCGATCGCATCATTGCGGCAGTACGCGGACTTTTCGCCGAGTTGCGCACTTCGCGCGCCGCACTCGGCGCGGGAGCAACTCCCGACGAGATCGCAGCGGGCGCGAATGCACTACACGCCGGTCTTCCGATGCGGAATTTGGCGCAGCTACGCTCGGCTTCGCAGCGCGCCGGACGTACGCGCGTGACACTGCCGCTCACGGTCGTCACGGATCTCATCGCGCGGGGGGTGCCCGCGGCCGTCGCGTCGGATGTGATCTTGTCGTTGACGCGAGCGGGAGTTCGCGACGCCGATTACTCCATGTTCCAGCGGAACGTTCGTCTCGATATCGAGAACGGCGCGGATGCCGCCACGGCGGCACAGACGCGCGCGCGCGGTGCGGTGCTGCACGGCGGCCGCGCATCCTAACGTCGCGAAGGTCACTAGACCGCGGCCGGCGGGTTCCGCTACACTTCCCTGTCTCTCTGACGGGGAAGGTCGACGTGACGCGATGCCGAGGCGCCTCACGAGTGTATTGCGACAAGCCGTGAACCGAACCAGCGCCGCGCGATCCCTGCTCGGATCACTCTTCGTGATCGCGGGATGCGCGCATTCATCGGGCCCAGCGACGGAGGCACCGGTCCATAGCCGTTACCCGGGCAATCTCGCAAAGGCGCGGCCGCTCACGCGCGCGGAGCGAACGAACTTTACCGAGACGTCACGCTACGCGGATGTTGTACAGTTCATCGACTCTCTTCGCGTACTTGGCGCTAAAATTCACGTCGGGTCGATCGGCAAAACGAGTGAAGGGCGCGACATCCCATTTGTGGTCGCTTCGCGCCCCCTCGTGACGACTCCGCTGGAGGCGAAGCGGCTGCATCGTCCGATCGTCTACGTGCAGGCAAACATTCACGCCGGTGAGGTAGAAGGGAAAGAAGCACTGCAGGCGCAGCTTCGCGACCTCCTCTTCACCGACCATCCGAATGTCCTCGATTCAATAATTCTCATCGCCGTTCCAATCTACAACGCCGATGGCAATGAGAAATTTGCCCCGCAAGAGCGCAATCGTGGTGAGCAGAATGGACCGGAGCTGGTGGGCACCCGCGCGAACGCACAGGGGCTCGACCTCAATCGAGACTATGTCAAGGCCGAGGCGCCGGAGACGGTCGCGTCGCTCGCGATGTTTCGCACATGGGACCCGGACGTGTTCGTTGATCTTCACACGACCGATGGCAGTTACCATGGCTACGCGCTGACATACGCCGCCTCGCTCAATCCGGCCGCCGTATTCACGGTCCCATTTACGCGAGACACGATGCTCATCGCGCTCCGCCGCGCGATGCTCGAGCGTCACGGATTCGAGGTGTTCGACTATGGCAACTTCCCACGGGAGCAGGGCGCGCCCACCGCGTGGGAGACATATGACTCCCGCCCGCGGTTCGGTACGAATTACTACGGTTTGCGCGGTCGTATCTCTGTCTTGAGCGAAGCGTACTCCCACGACCCGTTTTTGCGGCGCGTCGCCTCGACGTATGATTTCGTCTCCGAGCTCTTGTCGTTCGTCGCCAACAACGCCGACGACATCGTCGATCTTTCGCGCCAGGCCGACACTCGAACGACTGGTTGGGGCAACGATCCGCGCTCCGCGCCGGTCATTCCCATTCGCTCACGCCTGGCATCAATTCGCTCCGGCCCGATTCGCGTCGAGGAAATCGTTCGTACGGCAGACTCGGTGCGCTACGAAGCCGGACTACCTCGCGGCGTTAGGCGTACGGGCGGTGTGCGCGTTGTCGACATGCCCATCTACGATCGCTTTACGCCCGTGCTGTCCGTCCCGATGCCGTTCGCGTATGCCATCCCTCGCGACATCGGCGACTCGGTCGTCAAGCGACTCGTTATGCATGGCTTCATCGTCGAGGAGCTCGAGCAGCCTCTCGAGGCGAGCGTCACGACGTTCTCGATCGACTCCACAAGCGCAGCGCCGCGGCCTTTCCAGCGCCATCTCGAACGGCAAATCAACGGATCGTGGAGTGTTCCGACGTCTCGTTCCCTCCCGGCCGGTACATATGTCGTGCGCGTTGGCCAACCGCTCGGCATTCTCGCGATGTATCTCCTCGAGCCGGCAAGTGACGATGGCTTCGTCACCTGGAACGTGCTCGATCCGTGGGCCAACGAGCGCGCCTTTCCGGTGGTGCGCATCGTGCAACGTGTTCAAGCTCGACTGCGGCCGATCCCCTGATGCTCCGTTCCGCCCTCCTGTACCTTTCCAACCAGCCGCGCGTCTTCCATTTCGTGCGGAACAATTCGCTGGCGAAGCGATTCGCAAATCGCTTCGTCGCCGGCGAAACACTCGATGAGGCGCTCACGGCCGTCCGCGCGCTGAACGGTCGCGGCATTCGTGCGTCGCTGGATTTGCTCGGTGAGAGTGTTACCAATGAGCGCGAGGCGCGGGGTACGCGCGACGCGTATCTGGACATCCTCGGGCGCATTCATGCGCAGGGTCTGGACGCCAATGTGTCGGTGAAGCTCACCGCGATGGGCCTGGATATCTCCGAAGAGCTATGTGTTTCGCTAATGCAGGACATCCTCGCGCGCGCGCAGGAGTATAGGACATTCGTGCGTGTCGACATGGAATCGAGCGAATACACGGATCGCACACTACACCTCTTCGAGCATCGGCTATATCCACATTTTCGCAATCACGTCGGCATCGTGCTGCAGAGCTATCTTTATCGGACGTTCACCGACGTCGAGTACGCGATCAAGCTCGGCTGCCGCGTGCGGATCTGCAAAGGCGCATACAAGGAACCGGCAAGCGTCGCCTATCCCGACAAGAAAGACGTCGACGCAAACTACGTGAAGTGCATGCATACCCTTCTGCAACTTGGCAATTTCCCGGGCATTGCGACGCACGATCCGGCGATCATCAACGAAGCGAAGCGGTTCGCGCGCGAGAACGACATCGCGTCGAACCGCTTCGAGTTTCAGATGCTCTATGGCGTGCGCCGCGATCTTCAGGAGCGACTCGTTAGGGAAGGGTACGGTATGCGCGTCTACGTGCCCTTCGGAACGCAGTGGTATCCATACTTGATGCGACGCCTCGCCGAGCGTCCGGCGAACGTCGCCTTCATCACTGGAAACGTGCTCCGAGAAATGGTCAGCCGCGGGAATCACCGCGGCTCTACGTAACATCGGCATCCTTCGAATCGAGCGCTCTGCGTCGATGGCCCGCTTTCAGCAACCGGATCACACCAAAGGTGATGCGAACACGCTCGGCGGCTACGTCGCCGTGCACGAGAGACCGGCCGCTTTCGAGGGCTCCGACGGTTATTCGTACAGCGCGGAGATCATCGTCGACCGTACCGAGGACGAGACGACAGCGTATGCCGGCTATCTCCTTTTCGTGCGCTGGGCACGAATTGGCGCCCAGTCGCCCGAAGGACACGTGGAGACGGATTACTTGGTCACAGCCGATACCGAGTCGGATGCACGAGATCGCATTGGCGCGATGAGTCTCTCCGCCGTGAGAGCAATTCTTGAGCAGATCATCGTGTCCAAGCGCGGCTCGGAGCATCGCCGTCGGTGGTGGGACGCAATGCACGACGAGCCTGGCGATGAGGAGTCGATGTGACGGAGCGCGATATCGCGGCGGACGGCGAAACCACGACCGGCCCACGACGCGGGCGTGTGCTGAGCGGCACCGGCGGAAGTTGGCGTGTTCGTGTCGACCAAGCTCTGACGATTGACGCGACGCTCCGCGGGCGCTTGAAGCGGGAGCCGTCAGGCACGGCGCGGCGCACGGCGGAGCCCGATCGATTGAAGCTTGCCGTCGGCGACGTCGTGATCGTCGAGCCCGACGAGCGCGGTGGCGCATGGGTAATATGCGAGATCTTGCCACGACGGTCGCGTCTTGCTCGACGGGCTCCAGGGGGCGCCTATGGCGAGCGTATCGTCGCTGCGAACGTGGATCAAGTCGTCGTCGTTTTCGCGGCCGCCAAGCCCGAGCCACACCCGCGGATGCTCGATCGCTTTCTCGTGATCGCCGAGGCGAATGAGCTCGCGGCGCGCATAATCGTCAACAAAGTCGATCTCATTGGTGAGAGCGCGGCACACGAGCGCTTTGGTGCATATGAGCGCGCGGGCTATCCACTGCACTTCACGAGCACAAAACGCGGCGATGGGCTCGCCGCTGTGCGTGTCATGCTCGATGGTCGAGTGTCCGTGTTCACGGGACCCTCCGGGGTAGGCAAGTCCTCACTTCTCAATGCGCTTTTTCCAGGGCTTTCGCTGCGAGTTGGAGAGATCAGCGAATCAGTGAACAAGGGCCGGCACACGACGGTTGGTGCGGTCATGATTCCCCTGCCTGACGACAGCAATGGCTTCGTCGTCGACACGCCGGGATTGCGTGAGGTGGGCATGTGGGCCCTTTCCATCGAGCATCTCGATCGATGCTTTCCCGAGATGCGACCGCTCATTCCCAATTGTCGCTTTGCGGACTGCACCCACAGCGTGGAGCCCGATTGCGCAGTGAAAGCGGCCGTCGATCGTGGAGAGGTGAGTGTCGAGCGCTACGACAGCTATCTGAAGCTGCGCGAGGAGGTCCAAGGATCAGAGCCCCAGTGATCAAGAAACCTTGGCCGGACTTGACTGGCTATCGCACGCGTAAGTCTTCCACGAAGCGCCAATCTTCGCGGTACCTCGTAACCCCCAAAGTGCGCGCCATCAGCTCCCCCACGATGGCCGCGACATGGTCGCGATGTTCCTCTTCGTCCATGCCGTCTTGCGCCTTCGTCGTCGCGGCGACGTAGTCGATCACTGCACCGGGAGTGTCCAACTGCTCGGCGTCCTCGATGTCGACGCCAAACTCTTCCTCGACGCTCGAAAGAAATTCGTCAAGCGCCCAGCTCATGACAGGAACTCGTCAGGCAACAGCGCGCCCACGCGCGTGAGAAATCGAGATTTCACAGACGGTTGGAATATAACGTTGGCGCACACCAAGTCGCTTTCAGCGCGAGCTCTATTTCGCAAGAAGATCGCGCCTCGCAACGCACGAGTTTCAGAATCGGGTACATCGCGCGAAATGACTCGACGAGCGCGCGACATGTGAGTTGGACTTTCTGCTTACCTCCGAATTGCGGCCCGTGCGCCGACAGCCATTTTGGTCGTATATTGCAAGCCGAGATGAGCACGAGACGGAAGCCCACCGATTCTGCCTCAAGTTCCTCCTTGGTGGACCACAGCCGCCCCTCGACAAAGCAGTCTCGATCGGCGCGCGAGAGCCAGGGAAGCACGGACGGCGCGGACCGCGCGGCGATCGACGCGCCGCATGGCTCGCGTCCCGATCAGGTGTATGCCCGACTTCGTGAGCTGATCGTCGGGGGTCTTCTTGCGCCAGGCAGTCGCATTGTCGAGACCGAGATCGCCACGCGGCTCGGCGTGAGCCGGACGCCGGTACGCGAAGCCCTGCAGCGGTTGCTGCAAGAGGGCTACGTCATGGACACCCTCGGCTCGCAGCAATCACGCCTTACTGTCGCACCGCTCACACGTGACGACGTGCACGAGCTCCTGGCAGTTGTCGGCGCGCTGGAAGGAATCGCCGCCCGCCATGCCGCATCGTCACGTCCAGAGGCGCGCGCGACTTTGCGCGCGAGCCTTCACAGTGCCAATGCCGACTTTCATCGTGTCGGGAGGGCCTCGCCGATCGATCACGAATCGCTTTACGATGCCGACGAACGCTTTCATCGGAGCATCGTGGAAGCGGGGGCGGGACCGCGACTGCTCGCTCTCTACGACGCAGTGAAGCCGCAGGCGGAACGGTACATTCGGATGTACATCAGCATGCTCACCGACGACATCCGTAGCTCCGTCATCGAGCACGAAACAATCATCGGCGCGATTGCGGAGGGGCGGCACGATGACGCTGAATCCGCCGTCGAAACGAATTGGCGCCACGCCGCGGACAGGTTGGGCCGCGTCATCGAGCTTGCGGGAGAGCGTGGCGCCTGGTGACGACCTCGCTTCCGCGTCGGATTCTTCTCGCCGACGCCGACGCTTTTTTCGTCGCCGTGGCTCGGCTCGTGGATCCGGAAGGCGCCGGCCGTGAGCCTTTGCTCATCGTTGGCGGCACGCGTGAGAGTCGTGGCGTTGTTTGCTCGGCCTCGTACGAGACGAGGAAATACGGCGTGCGCTCCGCGATGCCGATCTCACGCGCGCTCCGTCTCTGTCCTCAGGCCGTCTGCGTGCCCGTCCCGAGAAAGGCCTGCTCGCAAAAGCACAAGGAAATACGCGCTGTGCTCGAGCGCCATACGCCCGCCGTCGAAGGAGCGAGCATCGACGAATGGTATCTCGACCTCGCTGGCACCGAAGCGCTGTACCATAACGAGCCTCTCGCCGAGACAGCGGCGCGGATTCGCCGGGACGTCATTCGCGAGACGGGACTATCCGTCTCGTTCGGAGGTGGAACGTCGAAGCTGATCGCCAAGCTCGCCGTAGAACACGCGAAGCATGGCCCGAGTGGCTACGGTACTGGTGTGCATGTCGTTCCCGCGGGCGAGGAACAGTTATTCATGGGCGGGATCAAGCTCGCGGAGATTCCGCTGATTGGACCGCGCTTTCAGGAACGGCTCGCCCGGCTTGGCATGCGCACGGTGCCCGATGTTCTTCAGTATGACGAGCGCACGCTCGCATTGTGGTTAGGCGCACGGGAAGCGGCCTGGCTTTCGGAGCGCGTTCGCGGCATCGACAGCGCTCGCGTCGAGTCGCACCTCGAGGCGAAGAGCATTAGCCGAGATGAGACATTCTCCCTCGACATCGACGACGAGGCGGAGTTACGGCGAGAGCTGCTAGCGTTGCTCACCCGTGCCGCGGCTGATCTCCGTTCGGATGGTCTCGCGGCGCGAACGATCCGTGTGAAGATCCGAGACCATGATTTCCGTACTCGTCAGGCAAGCCGCACGCTCGATCATCCGGTAATTGCCGATCGCGTCATGCTCACCGTCGCGACGTCTCTTTTGCAACGGCTCCGCGCGGCTCGGCGAGTGCCAGCGCGCCTCGTGGGCGTTGCCCTATCCTCGCTCGCGAACGACAGCACCGCCGATCAGCTGACGCTCTTCGAGGCCCGTGATAGCCGTGTGGTCGAGACTGACCGAGATCGCGAGATCACTCGCCTCGTAGATCGCGTGCGCGCGAAATTCGGCGAAAAGGGCATTCTGCCGGGCGGGCTTGTCTGAGTTGCGGGTAGAGGGTTGCGGGTAGCGGGTTATGGGTAGAGGGTATAAATGAAATGGCCCGGTGAGCATCGCTCGCCGGGCTATTCTCCCTGCTGGTCTAGCCGCACTCCGCAACCGTCAGGATCCCGTTCCGGCGGGCTTGTCCGCTGCCGGATGGCGCACGGGCATCGGCGAACCTGCCTGTATGACTGGCGCCGGATCCGCTGGTTTTTCCTTCGGCGTTAGGCGTGCCGTAATCAAGTACTTGAGCGGATCGACCGGTTCGCCGCGCACACGGACCTCGAAATGAACGTGAGGTGCCGTCGACAAGCCCGAGGAGCCGACCGCCGCGATGACGTCTCCGAACGAGACGAAGTCACCGACGCGCACCTTCACGGCACTACAGTGCGCGTAACGACTGGTCACGCCATTACCGTGATCGAGCTCCACCATCAAACCGTCGCCCAGCTTTCGACCGACGAAGACGACACGGCCCGCCGCTGGCGCGCTGATGTTCGATCCGTACACGGCGGCAACGTCCACGCCTTTGTGCGGGCGAAATATTCCGAGGATTGGATGCCACCGCGATCGCGAGAATCGGCTTGTGATCGGACCGACGGCAGGGAGAACGATGCCGCGCGCGGGACGCGCAAGACCGACTTCACTGACGCGCGCTACGCGACTTCCAACGTTCTTCGCGTTATGTGCCGTGCCTTCGCCTTCTCCATCGGGCACATCGAGATCTCCCATGCTCTGCAGCGAGTCCGTGAGCGTGAGAATCATCTGATGTGCGTCCGCTAATTCATCCGCCGTCGCCGTCACTTGTAGCGAATCGCTGAACACGACGACGCCGAGGCCGGCGATAGTCAAGGCGCAGAAGCCAGCGATGGCGAGCGCGGCGCGCACATGACGCCGGCGAATGTGCACCGTGCGTGTTTTGCGCAGCGGATTCGGTGGGACAATGAGAATCGTCCATCCGGTGCGTCGGTGAGGGCGTTCCGTCGTCGCCATCGTGCTCGACTACGCTCCCGATCCAGAAAGGGCCGTTGCCGGTGTCGGAATGGGCGCGCGCATTTTCGCCTTCCCCGGCCGCTCCTTGGCGGTCGGCGTGCTGGTGACGGTGAGCCGTCCTTGGACGACGCAACCTTCCTGAATCATGATCGCGCCGGCGTCGATATCGCCCGTGACGACGGCCGTTGGTTGCAGTTCGATGCGTGTCGTTGCCGTGACGTTACCCTGTACGGAGCCGCCGACAATGACCTCACGCGCCGAGATGTCACCGACGACGGTGGCGCCATTGCCGATGACGACGATGTCGGCACGACGAATCGATCCATCGAGGCGACCGTCGACACGAAGGGTGCCCTCGGTCTCGATATCTCCACGTACCGTCAGTTGCGCGTCGAGCACGGAATATCCCGCGTCAGTCGCGGGTAGATTGTTCGGGTCGGGTCGGCGTTTGAAAAGGCTCATCGAGGATCCCGCGCGGTGAAAGGTGATACGATGAAACTCCGCGGATGTCGTGCAAGGCGCGCGCATCGGCAATGATTGTCGCGAATTCGCTTGCGCATACGCTCTGTGTACTGGACGACCACGCGCGCTGGATGATTACAGCGAGCATCACGCTGCCGACGCGACGAACGATGTGCGTGATGAATGACAATTTCCGCTCTCACAGTTTCGCGTGTCGTGAAATAGGACGGCGGTGATCGTTCGCACATTTCGTCTGACTTCATTGAATCATGTGACACGCCTCAGCGCGTGTTCTCGCGCGGCTCATTTGCCCGCGCCAGATTTCGTTCAGGCGTCATCGCTTTCTTCGAGTATCGGCCATGATGACGCGGACGACATGCAATTCTGCCCGGAGCACCACAACTCATGTCTTACGATCATCTTCTCGTCGCCACTTCGAGCGCGGGCGTCCACACGATCACGCTGAACCGACCGGAGCGACTCAACGCCGTCAATGCGCGACTGGCTGATGAGTTGCCCCGAGCCATCGACGACGCTGCGCGCGACGACGCGGTGCGCGTCATCGTCATCACCGGCGCCGGTCGGGGCTTTTGTGCTGGCCTCGACCTGTCTGCGCCACCGGCATTGCCCGATGGCGACCTGCGTGACCGCGTCGATCCGCTCGCGTGGGTGGGCCGGTGGGTGCTCGCCGCGGTGCGGTGTGAGAAACCTCTCATCGCCGCGATCAACGGCGCCGCCGCTGGTGCCGGATTTGGACTCGCACTCGCTACCGATATCCGGCTAATCGCTCGCGGCGCGCGCGTGACCGCGGGATACGTGCGTCGCGGGTTGAGCCCTGACGCGGGCGTCAGCTATCTCTTGCCGAGATTGATCGGCCTCTCGCGGGCGAGCGAAATCTTGCTGAGTGGCCGTGATCTCGACGCGGACGAGGCCTCACGCATCGGACTCGCCGCTGCGGTTTTCGATGACGCGCGCTTCGCGGACGACGTTGTGAGTTATGCGACGCGGCTTGCCTCCGGGCCGCCGATCGCCTTCGCGCTCACGAAGCGTCTACTGGCTTCGGCATTCGACGTCTCTCTCGAGGAACACCTCGGCCGCGAACTCTCGGCGATCAAACTGTGCTTTGCATCACAAGATGTCGCGGAGGCGTTGCGCGCGTTCGGTGAGAAGCGTGCTCCGGCGTTTCGCGGAAGATGAGCGTTCTCTGCTGCACTTGCATCAAACCTGCACGGTGACGCCCTCGGCCCGACGATCTCGCGGCCACATACTCACCCACTGTAGGAGGACTAAATGAAGAGGTTTGTCATTCTCTCGTTCGCTGGCTTGCTGGCGGCAGGCACGGCGGGCGCTCAGACCGCGACGGACAGCACGCACACCATGAAACGCGCCGGCACGCCGGACAGCACGAGCAAGCGCGTGAACCTGAAGGTGGACGTGGACGCCAATGTCGCGTCGTCAGCAAAGGTCAGCGCCGATTCTGCGCAGTCGATCGCGCTCGCGCAGGTTGAAGAGGGTGGGAAAGTCAACTCGGGTAAGTTGCAGATGGAAGACGGTCACCTGGTCTACGACATCAACGTCGTGCCTAACGGCAAGAAGACATCTCGCCTCCTTCGTGTCGACGCAATGACTGGCGAGATCCTGAAAGACAAGCAATTCGGCGGTGTCAAAGGCGTGGTCAAGAAGCACGCACAACACGAGAAGGAAGAGAAGGCGCAGAAGGCGCCCGCCGATTCGACGCGCAAGCCGTAACCCTTAGGTGATGGACCCGGCGCGGCGGCTGCTGCTAACGCCGCCGCGCTGCCGTCGTCGCGCGCGCACGGTTGCGCAGTGTGCTCGCCCGTTTCTTCCCCGCCGCGATGTCTTCCATCGTGCGCCCCGTGGCGACGGAGGTGTTTACTTCGCCGACGACATCATGCGCACTCGTTGCGAATTCGTCACGATGCTTTATGAGGAGCCACTGTGGTCGGCCCGGACGCTTCATGCGGACTAACACCCAGCCGCCCTGCAGCCGGTCGCCGTGGAGGATGAACTTGAGATCGCCGCGCGCATAGCCGTTGCGAAGCGCATCCACACCGCCGCCGCTCTCCGCCTCGTACGTGCCACGATCCCACAGCATCACCGTCCCGCCGCCATACTCCCCTTGTGGAATCGTGCCTTCGAAGGTGTTGTACTCGATTGGATGGTCTTCGACTTCCATCGCGAGCCGCCGTACGCTCGGATCGTAGCTCGGTCCATTGGGTACCGCCCAACTCTTCATCACGCCATCGAGCTCTAGCCTGAAATCGTAATGCAGGTGACTCGCATCGTGTTTCTGCACGACAAACTGGAGTGCGGGCGCCCGTTTCTTTGGAGCCGGGCGGCGCGCCGCCGTGGTGCCACGCGCCGCACTCTTCTCTCCCGACGGTTCGCGCGTCTTCGCGAAATCTCGTTTGCGGCGGTACTCGCTCAGCTTCTTTGTGGCGCCGGGATTTTTCTTGGCTGCCATGGCGCTCTGCCTCGACGATGAAAACGACGCGAATGGCGTGGCGGCTTTCATGCCGTTCGCCGCCGTCGCGTGCGAGTTCCTTCGGTGCCTGGCTCAGCGGGCTCCCTCTCTTGCGACGACCGCCCTGCACTGGCTCTTGGCCCGATGCGCGCTTGTTGCGCGCCGGCCTGTTGCTTTTCTTCGATTGCTCGAGGCTTTTCTGCAGACGGGGACACCAGATCGAGAACTTTCTGCTCTCCGGCTCATCCGGCTCGGCCACGTCGTCCGAATGGCTTCGCGAAACAGCGCATAAGGCTTCTCACCACCTTTCGCTGGCGTCACACCGAAGGAGACGTGATCGGTCTGCACGGCGGCGCGCAACTCGACCGGAATGCTCACCAGCCCCAACGAGATTGTCCCCTTCCACGCTGCGCCCATTCACCCCTCCGCCCTCGTTGTCGCACGTGAAACCAAGCAATCCGCATGCCTTCCTCAGCCGCGCGAGTCGCTAATCTTCACGCCGGCGCCTCGCAAACTCGGCGCCACTTCCCACATGGAGGATCCGTGCAGCGCCGCATCTTGTCGTTGCTCGTCATCGGCTCGCTCGGCGCGTGTCGCGCGCCAGCTACGGTTTCCAACGGTTCCTCAACGCGCGAGGAGCAACGCGCGTCGGAACCGCGCTTCGAGATTGCCTATCACCTCGCCATGCCCGATCCGGCCTCGCATCTGTACGATGTGCAGATCGACATCGGCAATGTCACGGGAGGCGACCTTCGTCTGCAGATGCCAGTCTGGTCACCTGGTCGCTACGCGCGCTTTGATTTCGCTCGGACGATGCAGGACCTAACGATTGTTGGATCCGGCGGCACGCCATTGCAATGGGTGCGTGAGAATGGATCGCTCTGGCGCGTTCATCTCGCTGGCACGCGCTCGATCGTAGTTCACTATCGCGTGTTCGCGAACACGTTGTCCGGAACGTTCAGCGTGTTGGACACGGCGCACGCGAACTGGAATGGAGCGTCGCTCTTCATGTACGTCGTCGATCACAAACCCGACCCCGTCACATTGCACGTGACGCTGCCGGCAGGGTGGCATATCGTCAACGGCGACGCGCGAACACCCGATCAGGCTGACTATCGCTTCGAGAATTATGATCGGCTCATCGACACACCAACGGAGGTCGCGCTATCGCTGATGGTCGACAGCTTCAAGGTCGACGGTCGCATCTATCGAACGATGGTGCATCACAATGGTGGGTCGACGCCGGCTCAGCGCCGCCGTTTTGTTGGCGACGTACAGAAGATCGTGCGCTACGAGAACACGGTGTTCGGTCCACCGCCGCTGGAGATGTACACCTTTATCTTCAATATCGGCTATCCGGGCGGTGATGGCATGGAGCATCTCTTCTCCACACAAATCATCGATCGCGATCCCTGGCGCGACGAAGACACACCGCTGGCGGGTATCGAGAGCGCGGCCCATGAGTACTTCCATGTCTGGAACGTCAAGCGAGTACGTCCTCTTGCGCTCGGGCCGTTCGACTACACGGCCGAACGATACCAGCCCAGTCTCTGGGTTGCCGAAGGATGGACGCAGTACTATGGCCAGGTGGCGCTCTTTCGCGCAGGCGTCCTCCCAACCGCGGGATTCTATTCCATGGTCGCGAACTCGATCGCTCGGCCGAATCTCACCGCGCCAGGACGAAAAGAGGTGTCAGCCCGAATGGCATCCTTCGAGGCACCATTCTGGGACGGTGCACAACCCGGTTTTGCCGTCAACCGCAACAGTTTCTTCAGCTACTACACAAAAGGCGCTGGTCTCGCCCTCTATCTCGATCTGCTCATTCGCGCGCGCAGCGGGAATGCACGCTCACTCGACGACGCCTTTCGCAACCTTCGCGTTTTGAGCTGGGAGCAACCGAATGCATCCTACTATTTGCAAGGGCGTGGCTACACCGAGGATGATGTCGAACGCGCAGTGAGCGAGGCCGCGGGAACTGACCTGCATGGGTGGTTCATGAGTCATGTCGGTGGAACCGAAGATCCCGATTTCGACACGGTGCTGGCGGAGGCGGGGCTTCGGCTCATTCGTGGCGCGGCCAATTGGTCGCTCGAGGAGGTGCCTAACGCGACGCCGGCGCAGCTCGCGGTGCGCGTGGGTTGGGTGAACGGGCGATCGCGGTAGGGGAAGTGCGGCGCGTGTTCGCGAGTGTAATGAGGGCCACGGCGCCAAGTATGATTGCGGCGGCGATCGCCATTCTTGGCGTGAACGGCTCGCCGGCCACCGCCCACCCCAATAGCACCGCGACGACGGGATTCACGTAGGCGTAAGTCGCTGCCTTCGCAGGTGTGGTGGCGCCGAGCAGGTAGATGTACGCCGTGAAGCCCAGCAGCGAACCAAACGTCACGAGATAGAGCCACCCCATCAAGGAAGGCGTTGTGACCTGCGCGATGCGAAAGTGGCGAGGCTCCCCCGCGAGGGCGCTCACGACCAGAAATGCCACGCCGCCTCCGAGCATCTGCATACCCGTCGCCATCGTCGCCGATGACGGGCGTGGTGCATAGCGACTGAATATCGAGCCGAGCGCCCAGAGCATCGAACCGAAGACCGGAACAATCGACGCCCCGACGTCGAGTCCCGATCGACTACCCGACGCCAAAGCGTCGGGACCGATGAGGAGCGCAAGGCCCGCCGCTCCTAGCCCGACACCGCCAAAGACGGCACGACTTGGACGCGTGCCGCCTGGTCGCGCCCAGTCGAGCAAGACCATCCAGAGCGGGACAATCGCCACGATGAGTGCAACGAGGCCCGAGGCCACGTGTTGCTCCGCCCAAATGACAGCTCCATTACCCCCAACAAGAAGGAGCACACCCGCGACGAGAGATGCACGCCACTGCACCCGTGTCGGTGCTGCTGCGCCGCGGAAGCGCATCCATCCATAGAGTATCAACCCGCTGATGACGAAACGTGAACCGCCCAACAGAAAGGGCGGGATCGTCGTCACGGCGTATCGGATCGCGAGGTACGTCGAGCCCCAGATGGTGTAGAGGGCGGCGAAAGCGAAGAGGACGTGCGACCGTGGCGCTCTGGGGGGAGCTGACGCGGCCGTCATCGTCGCAATTCCCCCTCGATCTCGCCGACCGGTAATCGATAGGTCTCCTTCAGGGTGCCGAGTGCGATCGTGGTTCGGGTCGAACGAACACTCTTGATCGCGCCGATGCGCTCACGCAGCAGTGTGCCTAACGCGTCCGTATCCGCGACGCGCACCTTCATCAGGTAGCAGTCTTCGCCCGCGACATGGTGGATTTCCTGGGCTTCGGGAATCTTCGCCAGCAGTGCGCCGATCTTCGGATCGCCTGCTGTGTCTTCGCCACGGACGAAGATGAATGCCGTCAGTCCCAGGCCCACGGCCTTGGCGTTGAGGCGCGCCTCGTAGCCATCGATAATGTGGCGGTCCTCGAGTTTCCGGATGCGATCGAAGATGGCCGACGGCGCCATGCCGAGGCGCCTGGCAATCTCCGCGTTGGCCATGCGTGCGTCACGCTGCAAAAAGGCCACGATCTGGCGATCGGTGTCGTCGAGTGTGCGTCCCGCCCCAGTCACGGGCACGTCGAGTGTATCGAGTGAGTGGCTCATGGCCGAACATATATCGGCCCAATGAGTCGCTTTCAAGAACATTATTCAGGTTGCACACACTCATGACGAATTTTCATCGTTTCTGAACATGTCCTCACGCATATTGTCTCGGTCGCGTCGAGACGAATGGCACACGCGAGCTGTTAAGAATTGCTAGTGGCGCTTCGTTGCGCGCGGAGTGACGTGCACTCTGTACCCACGGGTCCCGACACGCGTAGGACTGTCAGGCGGTGGTAGGTGCGACGCGTCCCCCAAGCAACTCTCCCGCGTCAGCTTGCGCCGCCTGTGCAGTTCTATCCGCCAACGCCATCACCGTTACGTAAGGATTGATCTCGAGCGCGTCTGGGAAGAGGCTCGAGTCTGCCACACGTAGCCACGGGATGCCATGGACACGTCCCCAGGCGTCGGTCACCGAGTCGCGTGCATTGCGGCCCATGCCGCAACCGCCCATGAGGTGAGCCGCCGAGATCGAGA
This sequence comes from Gemmatimonadaceae bacterium, assembly GCA_045804225.1. GTDB lineage: Bacteria > Gemmatimonadota > Gemmatimonadetes > Gemmatimonadales > Gemmatimonadaceae > AG2. Next base: position 200,343 of record JBJMNO010000003.1, on the reverse strand, counting down.
TGCGGCCGGTTTGAAAGTGGCGCTCGTCGATCAAGGCGTCGACCCGATGCATCTGGGAACGTTCGATGAGTGTTGGATCAGCCGACGGCGCATGTACACGTAGCGCTCCCGCGGCGAAGAAGATTCGGGCCGAGGCCTGTGTGGCGCCCATCAGCGAACGCACCACCTTTTCGGTGAAGCGGTAGTGCACGACGGGGCGTCCAGCCGATGTCACGCTCACCCGATTCCCTGACACCGCGCGATCGCACGCGAGCACGAGAATCATCTGCAATCGCGGGAAAGCTCGCATCAACGCGCTGTGCGGAGGACCAAAACCGGTGAGGTTCTTCGCCGTGACGAAGGGGAAATACATGCATGTCTCGAGCACGTAGCCTTCCTCTTCGGCCCGGTCGACGTAGAAGCTCTTTGGATGGCCAACGTCGTTCGTGATAGGGTGCTGATGCTCGGCTACGAGAATGTGCGCGGGATGACACGTAAAGCCTTCGCCGAGACGCGGCACCACGCGGGCCAAGCCCGATCGAAGCAACAGGGCCGAGGTGCCAACGGAGCCGCCTGCGCAGATCACCAGTCCAGACCGAATGCGGTACGTCCCCGACGGCCATTCCGATGGCCCGCCCTTTTCTCCTTGGCCACGGTCACGGACTCGTGCGATGACGGCGCGATCTTCCACGCACAGTGCCTCGGCGCGCGTCACGACTTCCACCCCCATCCGCTCGGCGGCCGGCAGCTGCACGCGATGTGTTCCCATCTTCGCCCCATTGGGGCAGCCCAAGTTGCACAGACTGGAGCCACGGCATCCACGCACGTTCAGTGGAAATTGTTCCGCGTGGTATCCCGACCGCTCGCAGCCCGCGACGAACAGGCGGTTGTTCTCGTTCAATTCCTCGTTAGGCAGGAAGTGAACGTTGTTCTGGGCCATGTAGCGTTGCGATCGCTCCTCGAGATCGGCGTGCGAGAGTGACGGAATGTTCCAGCGCTCGATCACGCGCCGGGGCGCCACGAGCGAGGTACCGGTGTAGACCACCGTGGAGCCACCATAGATGCGGCCGAACGCAAGGGTCATCGTGCCGTCCGCCGTGAGGAAGCCGCCGCCATCCTCGTACAGGGCGTTGGACATGTCGAGCTCTTGTCCGCTGAACTCGTTCCCGCCGAGTCGTGCGCCCTGTTCGAGAAGGAGAATGCGCCGTCCATCAGCGACGAGACCTCCCAGTGCTTGCGCGACAGTACCGCCGCCAGCGCCGGATCCCACGATGACGATGTCGTAATCGCGCTCGATCATGCCTGCTCCGTTACCTCACGCCGAGCAGCCCATCCTCCGGCTGACGCGCGGTAACCGATGGCGCCTGCTGCCCCCGGACGCGCGTAGTAGCCCATGAATGCGAGGGTGCGAATCCCCCACATCCCGCGCCTGAGCAGGACGAGGCGTGATTTGGACAGAGACTCGAGCAGTCTGACGCGATCGAACGGGTTGAGACTGATCAGGCCACGTCGGTGCCGGACGACCGCCATGACGTCGAGTAGCAGAAGAAACACACCGAGCTGACGACGGACTCCGGCGGGACGGCTAGCGAGAGCGCGCGCGATGATCGCTTCTGCCTGGATCCACGCCGCAGTGTCGAGCGCCGCGGCTTCCGGAACCATTGCTATCATAACGGCCCGAAAGCGAGCGTTTGCCCGGCCGCCACCGGGCAAGGGCGTGCGCGCGTCTTCAGGCATCGTGTTTTCTATTCGCTAATCTTCGAGCAGAAGTCGCAGCTCCTCGAGATCATACGGACGCATGACGAGCCCGGTCGCGGGCGGTAGCGGGAAGGTCAGGCGCGTCATGCTCTTCGCGTCCCCAGCCGCAACGATGAAACGGGCGTTCAGGCATCCAGAGGCCGCACGAAGCGCACCAAGCTCTGCGTTTCCGTTTGCGATACTCGAATCGCAGATGACCGCGTCGAAAGGAAGATGATCAGCGAGATGAAGAGCGTAGCCGATATCGCTCGCGGTCAGCGCGGCGTGGCCGCGCGAGGAGAGAAAGGCTGCGAGAAAGGCCGTGTTCTGCGTATTACTATCCACGACCAAAACGTCGAGCGCGCGGGTCGCTTGTTGGTCGAGAAAGTCGAAGTCGTGCGCACTACGGCAATGGAGCGCCGGAAGCCGGACGACGAAGCGGGCCCCATCACGCACGTCACCACCGATGGGCACGGCGATGGTTATCTCACCGCCGTGGCTCGACACGATGTCACGCACGACAGTGAGACCGAGGCCAGTACCCGCCCCGATACCCTTCGTCGTCCAGAACGCATCCCATATCTGATCGCGATTGTCGTCAGGTACACCGGGACCGTCATCCTCCACTTCGAGGACCGCTGAAGAACCTTCCACTCGCGTCTGGATCCGTACCTCTCCGCCGTCCTCCCGCGCCGAGCGAATGGCCTGCTCGGCATTGTTGAGCAAGTTCAACACGACCTGCTCGAGTTGCGTCCTGTCGCCGACGACGGGCGAAAGGTGCGGATCGAGATTCGCGACACAGGCGATGCCGTGCGTTTCCAACGCGTAGCGGCGCGTGCCGACGATGTAGCCGACGACATCGTTGAGATTCACTCGAACTCGCCGGTCAACCTCGCGCTTGCGAGCCAAGGTCAGCAGATCCCGAACGATCTTTCCAGCGCGTCCGGCTTCGTGGTCGATTGTCTCCAACGCGAGCCGCGCTTCGGAGTCGACGTCTTTCTTCAACAACAGCTGAGCGAAGCCCAGAATTGCCGCAAGCGGATTGTTCAACTCGTGTGCGACACCCGCTAAGGTGGCACCGAGAGATGCCATTCGTTCCGTTCGACGAAGTAACTCCTGTTGTCGCAAGAGATCCGACACGTCATCGACGATGCCGTCGTAAAACACAACGCGGCCATGCTCATCGGGAACCGCGCGCATTGATAGACGAATGGCAAGTGAGCTTCCGTCCTTCCGCTTCCACCGCACTGCTAGCCTATCGATTGCGCTACGGGCCGCACGCACCCACAGGTTCTCGCACACGAGCGGATCGTCGAAGACGTCACGCGCTATGTCGACGGCGCAGAGCTCGTTCTCGTCTTCATAGCCGAGCATTCGTGGCAGCGACGGATTCACCTCGACGAAGCGACCATTCGCCGACGCCCGAAAGACACCGACTGCGATGCGCTCTACGAGTTGCTGAAATCGCTCCTCGCTCTGCTTGAGGGCATGAGAAAGCGCGTCTCGTTGTGGAACGAGCGACAGCTCCTGATCGGTTCGCCGAAGCGTGGTCGTGGGTGAGGACGCCATGACGACTCAATGGTGTCGTCTGAGGCCCATTTCCGCGAGAGGGAGGCGCTCAGACCAGGAGGGTTGGTGGAAACAGATGGTCACCCAGTTTACGCTCCGTGTTGCCGCAAATCCATGGGCCCCCCAAACCTCAGGCGGATTCCTCAGTCCACATTCTTCGCCGCAGAGCTGGCTGCTTTTCGCCATTGAGCACGAGCGTCGTCTCGGCAATGATGTCGGGGGCGAGCGACGACGCGACGGAGCAGTACTTCTCGAACGACAGCTGGATCGCCCGTTCCGCATGTTCCAGGGCGATGTTCTTACCGTCGATCTGGAACTCGATGTCGAGGCGTTGAACTCGTCGGGGGGATTCGGTGCGCCTCGTCGCTGTGACGTTCACGACCATGCGCTCCGCTGGTGTGCGGCGCTTGGCGAGCACATCGAGCACGTCCACGCCCGAGCACGTCGCGATCGCATTCAGAAGCGTTTCTACAGGTCCTGGAGCCGTCTTCGAATCAGCATCGACCAGCACAGTTCGTCCTTCCGGACCAGCATCGAATCGACGCTCACCGCGCCACACCGCGCGGCTCTTCGTGATCACCGGATTCGTGGAGGTCGGTACCGTCATCGTTCAATCGGCGCTCGCACCGCATTTCCCCATTCCGTCCATGAACCGTCGTAATTGCGTACTCGATCGTAGCCGAGCAGGTAGGTCAGCACGAACCACGTGTGCGATGAGCGCTCGCCGATGCGGCAGTACGCGATCACGTCATCGTTAGGGTCGAGGCCTTGCTCCTTTTCGTAGATGTCGCGAAGCTCCGTGGCCGTTTTGAATGACCCGTCGGCGTTGGTCGCGCGCGCCCACGGCACGTTGCGCGCGCCGGGAATGTGCCCGCCGCGAAGCGCTCCCTCCTGCGGATAATCGGGCATGTGCAGCTTCTTCCCCGTGTACTCGTCGTTGGAGCGAACGTCGACCAGCTTGCCGCGATCATCGAGATGTCTGTGGACGTCTTTCATGAAAGCGCGTATTGGCTCGTCTCGACGCTCGCGCGCTTCGTAGCTGCTGCGCGGAAAGCGCGGGATCTCGGTCGTGAAAGGACGGCCTTCCTGCTCCCATTTCGTCCTTCCGCCGTCGAGGACGCGCGCGTTCGTGAACCCAAATAGCTGGAACACCCAAAACGCATAGGTCGCCCACCAGTTGTTCTTGTCACCGTAGAAGATGACAGTTGTCGAGTCGTCGATTCCTTTGCTACGGAGTAGCTCCTCGAACTGCTCCCGACTCACGTAATCGCGCACGAGCGGATCGTTCAGATCCGAGTGCCAATCGACTTTCTGCGCGTTCGGGATGTGTCCTGTGTCGAACAACAGGACATCCTCATCACTCTCGATGATGCGAATGTTCTGGTCGTTCAGATGTTCCGCGAGCCATTTGGTCGTCACGAGCACGTCGGGATGTACGTAGCCTTTCCGCTGAATCTCGGGATCGACCGTCGTCTGCTCCGTCGCCATCGCCATCGGTTCCTCCAGGTGATGCCGTAATTCGTCAACAATCGTGGAGCTGAAGTCGCCACGTTAAAAAAGTCGATTCGCGGATCGGCGCCTCATCCAACTCGCGTGCCGTTCGCCACCGGCCGCTCGACGGCGAGGAGTACCACCTCGGCCGCAGCGTGCATTGCGCCGAGCACGAGCACCTCGCTCGTGACTCCGGCGATGCGCCGCGTGCCGATATTCACCACGGCGACGATTTGGCGGCCCACGAGATCAGCCGGTCGATAATGAACCGTCAATTGAGCGCTCGACCGCTTGACTCCGATCTCCGGCCCGAAGTCGATCGTTAGGCGAATCGATGGCTTGCGCGCCTCCGGGAAACTCGCCGCTTCCACGACCGTGCCGATGCGCAGATCGATCGTGAAAAAGTCATCAGCGGTCGGCATGAAAAAAACCTACTTGACCATGGTAGACCGAGTAAGCGCGCCGAGAATTTGTCAGCGAGGCAGCTCCCGATCCAGCCATCCGGCGATGAACTCCGCGGGCTCGCGCCAGCCTGGCTCGCGCTGCAGAAGATGACCATGCCCACGCGCAACATAGAGAGGGGCGCGATACCGCTGAGCAATTCGTTGCGCGACACGCTGTGGAACGAAGCGATCTTCATCGCTCGTCACGACGAGAACCTTACGCACATTCTCACGCAGGCGATCGGCGTCGACCCGTACGGCCCCGAAGCTCATTTCGCGACCGGCGCGACCGCTATCGGGTACGAAACGCGCGAACGTCGCCTGCAGCTCGGCGTCAGGGATGTGATTGAGCACCAGAGCGCGCATGTCAGCGAGGCGCGGCACCACCTGGCGTGACCTGAGGATCGCCGGCAGATACCGAAACTGGCGGCGAAGGAGGCTGCCGCTCAGCAAACTGATGCCCCGAGGCGGAGCGGGGGAGAGCAGAACGAGCGCTCGCGCCAAACCTTCTTCACCGAGCTTTTGCGCGATGAGACCGCCCATGGAGTGGCCGAAGACGATCGGGGTGCCAATACGCTCGACGAGCCATCGCGCGGCCTGCCGCGCATCGTCGATGTAATCGCTCAACGTCACGCGCCCGAGCATCGTGCCCGAGGGAAGCGCACTGCCTCCGCGCCCACGCAGATTTAGCGCGAACCCCGCGTATCCCCGCGCGGCGAAAAAAGGCAGATAGGATTCATATACCCACGCCGACGCGAAATAGCCTGGGATGTAGAGGATTGGCGCCGTCGCTGCCACCGTCGCCCGTGGCTGCGCAGATGCCAACGTCAAACTTCCGACCGTGATCGTGTCGAGCATTCGAACAAATTGACATAGGACCCGGCGAACGCGCTATCCGAGTGATGAAATTCAATGAGCCCTTTCTCGAGCCGTACTCCCGTCACGTCCTCGTGTGCGTTGGCGGATTCTGTGCGCCCGACCGTCGCGGCCGTGAACTCTACGCGCGCCTGCCGGCCTTGCTCGATCGAGAGGGATTACTGTTCGGTCCCGCTCGCGTGAAGCGCGGCGAAACGCCCTGTCTCGGCGTCTGTACGGGCGGCCCGATTGTCGTCGTCTATCCCGATGGCGTGTGGTACGGGCGAGTGACACCTGAGTTGCTCGAGCGCATCGTCATCGAGCATTTACGCGACGGTCGAGTGGTCGAAGAGGCAGTTTTCTTCCGTCTCGGCAAGCCCATGTAGCTCCCTAACGGTTGCGCGCGCTGTAGAACACGTGCACCTTGCACGCTTCATGGACGGGATCCTGTACGAGCGCACGCTTCCGCACGGCCCAGCCGTGCGCATTCGTCGTGTCACCACAGCTGGTGAACGTCCCGTGACCGTGGTGCTCGAGGTCGATCGTCGCGCAGGAACACCGCGGTCTGGAGACGGACATCCACCGCCGCTCATGGAGATCCAAAGCGCGAGCGAAGAGGATGCCGTCGAGACACTCACACCACATGCGACTGACGATCGTCGCATTGTGCAACTCATGCGCGAGCAAGGACTGCGCTAACGCGACGCGGCTATTGGTCGAGCTCTTCGCGCAATGCACGCAGAATGCGCGGCCACACGTGAATCGCATACAGAAAAAAGTTGTCACGTGCGACCTTCTCTGCGAGCAAAAAGTCACTCAAGCGACGATGTGCCTTGAGCGTGTTGCACGCTCTACAAGCCGTCACTAAGTTGCCGTCCGACCGGTCGCCGCCCCGAACGCGAGGCTCCACGTGATCCACGGTGAGCTCCTCGGCCGGGAACTGCACACCGCAATACACGCATCGATACGCATCGCGCTCGAAGATACGCAGTCGCTTCATGGACAACCCCTTGCCTTCACGCCGCAAAATGATGGACGCGGCTCGGCGCTATCTCCTCGAGGGACTCGATGATGACCGCGAACCCATCTCCGAAGCGCTCCCTCGTTTGACCCTCAACGCCCTCGAGAAGATCAGCATGTCCCGCTCCCGCGAGCGAATCCTCGTCAATTTAGAAGAGATGTACCGCGAGGCATTCGATCGTGCGAAAGCCACCGGTGACCAATCCCAGATGGCCGCACTCGACTTCGCCTATCGCCGCGAACAGCTCTATTTCGAGATTCTGCTCGATATTCGCGAGGCGATGGAGCGTCGTTGATTCGGCGACCACTCAATCTCTCGGCGCGCCCGAGCCGAACATCGAGCCGGTCTTCTGCTGTCGCGTGCGCGCGAATCGTGGCCCCTTGTCGCGCTGTGGCCAGATGAGGCTCGCAGCGATCGTTAGCGCCAACACGCCGAGAATGACGCCGAGCGACGCCAAAATGTGGATGTGAATCCATCGCTCGCCGACCATCTTCACGCCGACGAACATCAGGATCACCGCGATCCCGTATTTAAGCAAGTAGAAACGATCGACTACCGCCGCAAGTAGAAAATAGAGCGAGCGGAGACCGAGAATCGCGAAGATGTTCGACGTGAAGACGATAAACGGATCACGCGTCACGCCGAAGATTGCTGGAATCGAATCGATAGCGAAGACGAGGTCCGTCACCTCGACCAACACGAGGACCAGGAACAACGGCGTCGCGAGCCGGCGTCCACGCCGCACGACGAAGAAGTGCTTGCCGCGGAATTCGTCGCTGAGCGGAAGAAAGCGCCGTGCGAAGCGGACGACGGGATTGCGCTCACCCTCGAACTCCTCGTCCTGCTTGAGCGCCATCCGGATCCCAGTGACGATGAGCATCGCGCCGAAAACGTAGATCACCCACTGGAATCGCGTGAGCAGCACCGTTCCGAGGCCGATGAACAGTCCCCGCATAACGAGTGCACCGAGGATGCCGTAAAACAGCACACGATGCTGGCAAATCGCGGGGACTTTGAAGTAATCGAAGATCAACACCATCACGAAGATGTTGTCGATGCTCAGTGACTCTTCGATCACGTAGCCCGTTAGAAAGGTCAGCGCGACGTGATGCCCGAAGAAGAAGAACAGGCCGCCCGCGAACAGCAGCGCGAGAGCGACCCAAACAGTCACCCATGTCGAGGCTTCTTTCGGGTGGATGACATGCTCTTTCCGATGGAAGACACCGAGGTCGAGCGCCAACATCGCCAGTACGAAGGCGATGAAGACGACCCAAAACCACATGTTCGTCGCGATACCGATCATCCCAGGCTCGTCCCCATCTTTGTCGCCGCGCAAAAAGAAAAGCGAGACCACTACGACACCGCGCGGTGCCGTAGTGGTCTCGCCTGTAGCACGCTTGCGCGCGCCGCTCAGCCGACCGGGAGCCTGTTGTGCTCCGTCTTGACGATCGACCGATCCGGCGTCTTCGCACCGGCGGCTACTCCCCACTCAGAGGAATGGTGCACGACTCGAGGCACTCGGTCAAGCGGCAACACCTCTTCCGCTGCTGCGGCCATGTCGTCAGTCTTGGAGCCGCCTCAGCGGACGCAACCCGAACGAGACCCGCCTCGACCGCTACCCTCCTACCAGCAGATCATGTCCCTTTCGTCGTTTCGACATCTCGCCGTACTGGCTGCACTTCTTCCCTCGAGCGTCATGCACGGTCAACGCACGAATCGCTCCTCGGCGTCCTCGACTGCAGCGGCGCCGACGCTCGCTGTCGTCAACGCCCGCGTATGGACCGGAGACGAAGCCCGTCCCTGGGCCGACGCGCTTGCAGTGACAAACGATCGTATCTCTCTCGTTGGGACCAGCGCGGCCGTGAAGAAGCTCGTCACACCGGCGACGCGCGTTATCGACGCGCAGGGCATGATGGTCGTCCCCGGCTTTATCGATTCACATGTCCACTTCATTGCTGGCGGCTTCGGGCTGGCGTCTGTTCAGCTCCGTGACGCCAAGACGCCGGCCGAGTTCATCCGCCGCATCAAGGCCTACGCGGCGACGATTCCTCAAGGCACTTGGATCACCGAAGGCAACTGGGACCATGAGCAGTGGGGTGGCGAACTTCCGCGCAGCGACTGGATCGATTCGGTGACGCCTAACAATCCGGTCTGGATCAACCGACTCGACGGACACATGGGTTTAGCAAATAGTGCCGCGTTACGCGCCGCAAAGGTGGACGCGAGCACGGCCGAGGTGTCGGGCGGAACGATCGTCCGCGGCGCTGACCGGGCGCCAACGGGCATCCTCAAGGACAACGCGCAATCTCTTATCGACCGTGCCGTGCCGGAGCCAACACCCGCACAGGTAGATCGCGCTGTGGATGCGGCTATGTCGTACTTGGCCGGTAATGGTGTGACATCGGTGCACAACATGGGCACCTTCGGAGATCTCACGGCATTTCAGCGAGCGGAACGCACCCACCGGATGAAGACCCGGATTTACGCCGTCGTGCCGCTCGCCTCGTGGCAGCAGCTAGCGTCGTTGGTGACAGCCAATGGCCGTGGCGATGAGTGGCTCCATATCGGCGGGCTCAAAGGCTTCGTCGACGGCTCCCTCGGTTCTCATACTGCGGCGATGCTGCAGCCCTTCACCGACGCGCCTAACGATACCGGTCTATTCGTCAATACGCCCGAGCACCTTTATGAGTGGACCTCCGGCGCCGATAAAGCGGGCCTGCAGGTAATCGTGCATGCCATCGGCGACAAGGCGATCCGGACGCAGCTCGACATCTATGAGCGCGTAGAAAAGGAAAACGGTCCGCGCGACCGCCGCTTCCGCATCGAGCATTTGCAACACATCGCTCCCGCGGACATTCCGCGCGTCGCTTCGCTCGGAGTCATTGCGAGCATGCAGCCCTACCATGCGATCGACGATGGCCGGTGGGCGGAGAAAGTGATCGGCCACGAGCGCGCCAAGACGACGTATGCGTTTCGATCGGTACTGGACGTTCACGCTCGGCTTGCCTTTGGGAGCGACTGGTTCGTTGCGCCAGCAACCCCTATCGAGGGGATCTATGCTGCCGTCACGCGCCGCACATTAGACGACAAGAACCCAGGTGGATGGATACCGGAGCAAAAAATCACGGTCGAAGAGGCTTTGCGAGCCTACACGCGGGGCGCCGCGTACGCCGAGTACCGAGAGAAGGAGAAGGGTTCGCTTTTGCCAGGCAGGCTTGCTGACTTCGTCATCCTCGATCGGGACCTTACGAAAATCGCCCCAGAGACGATCCGTGATACCAAGATCGTCATGACGGTTGTGGGCGGAAAGCCGAGCTTCGAGCGCGCTACGCCTTGAGCCTTCCCGAATGACGAACTCCCGTTGGTGCCGTTAAGCACCAACGGGAGCGAGGTGGTCGCGCGGCGCCGCGTGGTGGTCAGAACTTCACTAACTCGTCCACCGCGCGCTTGATGTCCTCCACTTGTGGAAGAATGGCATCTTCGAGCTGCGGTGCATACCCGACGTAGGTGTCCGCTGCCGCAACTCGCTTTACGGGCGCGTCGAGCCATGCAAAGCAATCATCCGCGATTCGGGCGGCGATCTCCGCGCCATAGCCCCACGACAATGAATCCTCGTAGAGCACCATCGCGCGATTGGTTCGCTTCACGGATTCGTATACCCGCTCCTGATCCCAAGGGGCAAGCGAGCGAAGATCGATTACCTCGGCACTGATGCCCTGATCCGCCAACTGGTTCGCTGCAGCGAACGCGCGCTGCACTGTGGCGCCGTAGGTCACAATGGTCGCGTCGGTCCCTTGGCGCACGACCTTCGCCTTGCCGAACGGAATCATGAAGTTCGGGCCGGGGTAGGCAGCCTTGTTGTAGGTCTGACGATAGAGATGCTTGTGCTCGAGGAACATCACGGGATCGTCGCCGCGAATCGCCGTACGCAGCAGACCATTTGCATCGAGGGCCGTGGCGGGACACACCACGCGCAGTCCCGGGCAGTGCGTGAACAGCGACGCTCCCGTCTGAGAATGGTAGATCGCGCCGCGAATATAGCCGCCATAGGTGACACGCACGACAACGGGCGAGCTGAATGCACCGTTAGAACGCCAGCGCATCGTTGATAGCTCGTTCCGAATCTGCATGTACGCCGGCCAGATGTAGTCGAAGAACTGAATTTCGACGATCGGCTTGAACCCGCGAAGCGCCAAACCGATCCCGCGTCCGACGATATTCGCTTCGGCGAGCGGAGAGTTGTAGACGCGCGCGCCACCAAACTCCTTCTGCAGTCCCCACGTGACCTTGAAGACGCCGCCTTTGCCTTTGACCTTCGGCATGTTCTCTTCGCGCGAGACGTCGGCGACGTCCTCACCGAAAACGATGATGCGGCCGTCACGACGCATCTCATCTTTCATGCAGGCATTGAGCAGATCGACCATTGTCGTCTCATTGCCCGAGAACTGCGGATCGTCTTCCGTATCGAACTGCTCGCTCGTCGGATCGACATCGGGTGAATAGACATTCACATACACGGTATCGGCGGCCGGCTGTTCCGCTGCGAGCGCTACATCCGTCGCTGCCTGCACCTCGGCATCGACTTCTTCCTGCATGCGCTTGACGTCTGCTTCCGTAGTATGACCTTCGGAAACGAGCCACTTCGGGAAGGTGTTCAACGGATCGACATTGGCGTCGGCTTCCCGCTCCTCCGGCGGACGATAAAGGACTTCGTCATCAGATAGTGAATGTGAGTACGGCCGGATGACCCTCGCGTGTACGAGCGCAGGGCCCTTCCGCTTCCGTGCGTAATCCACCGCTTTCTTCAGCGCGTCATAGCTGGCAACAAGATCGCAGCCGTCTACTTGCTGGATGTTCAGGCCGGGGAAGCCCGTTAGTAACTTCGAAATCGAACCGCCCGGTGTATTCACTTCTACCGGAACCGAGATGGCGTAGCCGTTGTCCTCGACGATGTAAACGACCGGCAGCTTCAAATTGCAGGCGGTGTTCAGGCTCTCCCAGAACTCGCCTTCACTCGTCGTACCATCTCCGGTCGTGCAGAGCACCACCTCGTCCTTTTCGAATCCTTCCGTGATGCCGAGCATCTTCGCGCGGACCGACGCTTCCGCGGACCCGACTGCTTGCAGGAATTGCGTTCCCGTAGGCGACGAGACGGACACGATGTTGAGCTCTTTCTTTCCCCAGTGACTCGGCATCTGGCGGCCACCGGAATTCGGATCACTTGCCGCGCCGACAGCTGACAAGAGCATTTCGGTTGGAGTCTCTCCCAACTGAAGGCAGAGCGCGCGATCGCGGTAATAGAGAAAGAACCAGTCGTAGCCGGGCCGAAGAACGAGGCCCGCGGCAGTCATCACCGCCTCGTGTCCCGCGCCGGAGATCTGAAAGAAGATCTTGTTCTGGCGCTTGAGCTGGATCTCCTTGTCGTCCAGCCGTCGCGACAGGAGCATGGTGCGATACGCGCCGACTAGCTGTTCTGTGGTGAGGCCGCCGGCGCTCTTGCGCTCGGCTCGCGTCTGAGTGGCCATAAGCCGGACGAATTCTCCGTGTTGGGGACGACGGAGTTAAGGTAGCACGCACCGCGCCCGTCTGCTGACGGCCCCCCCAACCACCGTATGGCTTTCTTCCCGATGGCCATGAGCCCATAGCTACAGACAGCGCTGATAGGCTCTTTCGCCCGGGCTCGAGCACTGGCATTCGATCTGCGTTTGAACCTGTGTATCAACCCGGACCGTGAGGACACACGATGCGTAAGGCAGACGTGCATTGCACCTTTTGCGACCTGATTCACGGCGCGGGTGAGGCCTCGATTTGTTATGAGGACTCGGACGCGCTGGCGTTCATGGACATTCAGCCGGTGAATGCAGGCCACGTCCTTGTAGTGCCGAGGCAACATCACGAATCACTCGTCGACACGCCTCCCGATCTGGCAATGCACCTCTTTCAAGTTTCGATGCAGCTCGCCAACGTGATCCGTAAGGTCACCAAGTGCGACGACATGAACATCGTCGTGAACAGCGGAAAAACGGCGGGTCAGGACGTCTTCCATTACCACGTTCATCTCATTCCGCGACGCGAAGGCGACGGTTTCGATATCCCGCTTCCCTTTGGCGGTTCGGAGATGCCCGATCGAACACTCCTCGATGCGATGGCTGTTCGCGTCATTGCGGCGCTGCGCGATCCGGTGCGTGGTCGATGGAATGGGCACCGCGGTTTCGACGTGATCGAGGAGCCGGTCCCCGGCGCGACGGAGCCCGCCGTAGCGTAAGTCATGATTAGCGGCGGTCGCGTGACGTCAATGACTGGTCGACCGTCAACCTCTTGCGAGCCTGGCATACCCACTGCATTTGTATGTCAGCGCGCGGTGCCCGGGAACCGGCCGCCGCGACGCGACACGGAGGCGAATGAGCGTCAGGAGTCAGCTACGACAGCGACATCCCGATCATGACGAGCAGCCGCGCGAGCGGCCGATAAGCTCGGGCCTTCGACATCGCATTTCTACGGTTTACGTAACGCCCCGCCTCGGGAACGACTCCCGGTGCGGGGCGTCGCTTTTTCCGAGAGGTGAAATTGTCCCAACGTCGACACTATCACCGCGTTCGCCTTCCACGACTACCTCGAACCTCTCGCCGCGCCAAGCGCACAGAGCGCGTGCCTTGTGGCCACCAGAAGCGCGCGATTAAGCACGCGATGATGCGGGACTGCGGTCGGCGGTGTGTCTATTGCGCCGCGCCGCTCGACTACGATATAGCGACCATCGATCATGTCTTTCCGCTCGCCAAGGGCGGCATTCACGCTCCAGGCAATCTCGTCGCCGCCTGCGGCCGGTGTAATCGCCTGAAGGGTGATCTCCTACCGACGGAATTCTTCGCGCGATATCCGTGGGCCGGAATGAATTTCATTCATTACGCGCGAGCCGTACATCGCGCACTGAAGCGTTGCGCGCGTCGTGCCGTCAGCCTCGCCTACGCTCGCGCCGCCTAACGCCTGTGACACGTCAAAACTTCTCTTCGAGTACGCCGTGGGAGCCGATCATCGGCTACTCGCGCGCAGTGCGCGTCGGCCAGTGGGTTCACGTCTCCGGTACCACTGCCACCGGTCCTGATGGCAAAATCGTCGGCATCGGTGACGCCGGCGCTCAGACTCGTCAGACGCTCGCCAACATCGCGACTGCTCTCACCAAGGCCGGCGCCTCACTCTCCGACGTCGTACGCACACGGATGTTCGTCGTCGACATCGCCTCAGACTGGGAGGCGATCGGTCGCGCTCACGGCGACGTGTTTCGCGACATCCGCCCCGTGACATCGATGGTCGAGGTCAGCGCCCTCATCGATGAGAATATGCTCATCGAGATCGAAGCAGAGGCATTCATCGGGAGCGCATAGCTGTCAGTAATCGACTGGTCGTAAGTAGCTCTCGTTGATCGCCGTCGGGCTCACCATCGCCACGGTCGGAAGGCGGCGCTTCCAATGCGTGCTTTCTACGCGCTTGGTTACGAGTGCTACTTCGCTCTTATCAAAACCATGCGCGATCAGGTCCGCGGCGCTGTATCCACTCAACAGCCAGTTCAGTAGCTCGTCTGCCCGCGCGTAGGAAATCCCAAAGTCTCCCTCGTCCGTTTGTCCCACAACGAGATCCGCCGTCGGCGGCTTGTCGACGATGACGCTCGGTACGCCGAGGTGACGGGCCAAAGCCCAAACCTGCGTCTTGAACAGATCGCCCAACGGGTTGATTGGCGGCGAATCGTCGGCATGCCAGGTGAAATAGCCAAACAGTCGCTCGGTCTTGTTTCCGGTTCCCAACGGTATGGCGCGGTATTGCGCCGAAAGATCGAACAACGTGATCATGCGCATGCGGGCCATCACGTTTCCGCGCCGTCCCGGATCTGCGTCCGGCACATGGTGCAGATAGCCATCGACGGCGGGGGAGATGTCGATCGTCTCGCCCTGAATGCCTAACGCGTCTATCACGAGCTGCGCGTGCTCGAGGCTCGCCGCGCTTGACGTCCGATACGGCATCCGTATGCCGATGACATTCGTCGGTCCGAGGGCACTGGCCGCGAGATATGCTGTCACCGCCGAGTCCACACCACCCGAGACACCGACCAGCGCCTTTTGGAAATTCCGCTGTCGCATTTCTTCGCGGATGAACTCCGTGAGCCACGCTGCCGTGAGCTCGCCGTCGATCTCGAGTGGGGTAGACGGTTCGCGCCCTCCCGAGCTTACCGCAACCACTGGAAATGCTGCTTTGCCTGCACCGGTGCTCTTCGTCTGCGATGATCGCGTTGCGGGCGCTCGCGACGCTTCGATCGTGGGCTCGCAGGCCGGACCATCATAGCGAAGCGCCACCGGCGTGCGATTCCGGACAGCATCCAGGCTCGACGCCAAGTGCGGTGCCATGACCTCGAGATCCGCAACGAGCGGCATGTCCGCCCGGGCGCGTGTGACGTCAGCAAGATCTACGGTGGCCGTGAGAAGCGCTTCTTCCCAGAGCGGTCCGCGACCACGGACTTCTCCTTTGGGCCCAGCGACCAGCGCCGCGCCGGCGAAAATCTTGCCGCCTTCGCTACCCACGAGATTGGAGAGCATGACGTACACGCCGTGCTCCTCCGCAATGTCGCGGATGAGGCGCTCCCACCGACTCACACTAGCCGGTCCAGGTACGTCGTCGGTCCTCGGCCACGGACCACGCGCCGGGGGTGCCGAGCAGACGAAAATGATCTGTGCCCCATCGAGGGCAGCGATCGTCGCTGTCATGCTGTGCCAGGCATCCTCGCACACGAGCATTGCCGCCTTTCCCCATGACGTCTCGAATGCCCGCACTTCCGTACCACGCTCGACGAACCGTTCCTCGTCGAACAAGCCATACGTCGGAAGGAACATCTTCCGATGCACATGACGGACTTGCGGGTCGCCGTTTCCGAGCGTCACGTACATCGCACTGTTGTACAACTTGTTATTCCAGATCTCGTAGAATCCGAGGGTCACATCGAGTGATCGCGGCGAACGCGCGGCAGAGCGATATGCCGCATCCAACTCGCGAGCAAGCGCTCCTGCCGTCATGGCCTCCTCGCGCACACCTCCTTCGAGGAAGTAGCCGGTGAGTGCCGTTTCGGGCAGCGCGAGCACCGTGGGATGTGGCTCGAGCACCTCGAGTTGCCCGAACAGGGCGCTCAAGCGCGCGAGATTCGCTCGGAAGTCCGCCTTCTGGGGCTTGAACTGGGCGATCGCGATGTGGACGAGTGGAGGCATGCCTTAATTGTATCTTTGCTTTGCCCACAGGGTAGAACACGCCCGTATGACACCGGTTCGTAACCGTTTCCTCAGTCTCATCACCGCGGCGAAGATCGCGATCGCGTTGTTTCCCGCGCTGGCCATCTCACAGAATGGCGCGCCGGCCACCGGAACGCAGACGGCTGAGGCATGGCAGCTCGTGCCGCAGCCGCAATCGTCGCTCGTGCTTGCGCGCGATGGCACCCTCGTGGGAGAGATTGGCCGGCAAGTACGGACGAGCGTACCGCTACGCACGCTCCCGCGGTATCTGTCCCATGCCTTCATTGCCGTCGAAGACCAGCGGTTTTACCAACACGATGGCGTTGATCTCATCGGGGTTGCATCGGCCATAAAGGGCAAGATTTTCGGTGAGCGTCGCGGTGGTGCGAGCACGATCACTCAGCAGCTCGTCGGCAACATGCACCCCGACATCATCGACCGACGTGACCTCAGTTTGGGTCGCAAGCTGCGCGAGCAAGCGGCGGCGCGCGAGATGGAAAGGCATTACACGAAGGACCAGATACTCGAGGGGTATCTCAACCAGGTCGACCTTGGCCACGGATGGTTCGGCGTCGAAGCGGCCGCGCGGCACTACTTCGGCAAACCCGCCTCTCGGTTGTCGCTCGCCGAGGCAGCCACGCTAGCGGGCCTGCCGAAATCGCCTGTCTTGTATGATCCCACACGTTTTCCGGCGCGGGCCAAGAGCCGCCGCGATCTCATTCTCGGGCTTATGGCCGATCAAGGCTATGTGACCCGCGAGCAGGCTGAACGCGCCCGCGCGGAGCCAATCCTCACCGCGCCCGACGCGGGCATGTCCGCTCCATCGCAATACTTCGTGGACGCGGTTCGCCAGGCTGCGCAAGGCTCCGGGATACCAGTGGCGAATGGCGGTTATCACATCTATACCACCCTCGATCCTGCGCTTCAGCGCGCCGCCGTCACCGCGCTCGTCGACGGCACGGCGCGCGTCGAGGCGCGACCCGGTTATCGCCACGCGAAATGGGCCGACGCGCTCAAAACGCGCGCACCCTATCTCCAAGGGGCCGTTGTAGTCATCGACCCCAAGTCAGGCGACGTGCGCGCGCTCGTTGGCGGACGCAATTATGCCGCGTCGCCCTTTAATCGCGTGTTCGCGCTACGGCAACCGGGGTCTGCAATCAAGCCGCTCGTCTACGCCGCCGCGATCGCGGACAGTATCCCGCCTAACGCCATCGTTCCCGATACAGCGCTGTCGATCCGAATGGGGAAAGGCCCCGACTACCAGCCGGGCAACGCCGACGGGCAGTTTCTCGGCCCTATCACGCTGCACGAGGCTCTCGTTAGGTCACGCAACCCCGTCGCCGTGCAGCTCGGGCTTCGCGTTGGCATCGACACCATCGCCGCACTCGCTCAGCGTTTGGGCTTCACGTCGCCGATGGCTCTCGTGCCGTCGAGTGCGATCGGAGCGTCAGCCGTGCGCCCGCTCGAGCTCGTGACGGCGTATACTGCGTTTGCTAATCTCGGGTCCGTGGTGCAATCGCGGCTCATCACACGCATTGACGACCCGACAGGCCGCGCGGCCTACGCCGCTCCGGCCGCGCCGCTCACTCCGGTACTGGATTCCCGAGTTGCGTTTATTGTCCGGCGGATGATGCAGGACGTCGCCGATCGTGGCACGGGCGCCGCCGCGCGCCAGGCGGTACCATCGGCGATCCCGGTGGCGGGCAAGACGGGCACCACGAATGACAATGCCGACGTGTGGTTCGTTGGCATGACGCCGGATCTCGTCGGTGCAGTCTGGCTTGGCTTCGATCAGCCGACGGCGATTGCCCCTGGTGCGGCCGGCGGCTCGCTCGCCGCGCCAATTTGGGGACAGATGGTCGCCAAATACTATTCATCGTTAGGCGGAAACGCGCCCTCATTCGCCAATGCCTGGGATGCGCCGCCTCCAGGCCTTCTTTATGCCGAGCTCGATCGCGAAAGTGGCGCGCTTGCTGACTCCACTACGCCGTCTGCGCGCCGGTACGTGGAGTTCTTTCTTCCGGGCACAGAACCGGTCGCGGTCAAGAACGATCCTTGGCGCTTCCCACAATTCGGTCCTCTCGTTTTCTACTGACGGACCATGGCGTCCGATTTCTACCAGGAGCCTCCGCGCTTAACGAATCAATACGACGCTGATCCGTTGCTCGCGGCGTACCTTCGCTGGCGACTTCCCGAGGAAGTGCGTCGGGAGACCGAGCCCGCACTCCGTCGTATTGGCGGGCTCGCCGCAACAGAGTGGCTCGCTCTGGACACCGCTGCCGAAGCCCAGCCGCCGCGCCACATCCCTTACGACGCATGGGGGCGGCGGGTTGACCGGATCGATGTCTCCGACGCGTGGCGTGCGCTCGATCGTATCGCGGCGGAGGAAGGCTTGGTCGCTATCGGTTACGAGCGTAGGCACGGACCGTTGTCTCGAATCGATCAATTCGCGCGGCTCTATCTCTACGCGCCATCATCCGCGACCTACAGCTGCCCGCTCGCGATGACGGATGGAGCGGCACGAGTCCTCGAGCTTTATCCGGATGAGATCACCGCGATGGCCTTTCGGCATCTGACATCGCGCGATCCAAGGCACTTCTGGACGTCCGGACAGTGGATGACGGAGCGCACCGGCGGCTCCGACGTGTCTATGACATCTACTATCGCCAAGCGTGACGCCGAGGGCTGGCGACTGAGCGGAACGAAGTGGTTCACCTCGGCGACTACTTCGCAGATCGCGATAACCCTCGCGTATGCGCAGGAGAGTCCGAGCGAACGCTCGTTGAGCGTCTTCCTGATTCATATGCGTGACGACGACGGGCGCTTGCGTGGAATTCGGGTCAATCGCCTGAAGGAAAAGCTGGGTACCCGCGCATTGCCAACCGCTGAGTTGACTCTCGACGCAACGCCGGCGCACCTCGTTGGCGGTCTTGGTCACGGAGTGCGGAAAATCTCGGCGCTCTTCAACGTCACGCGCGTCTACAACGCCGTCGCCGCGGTCGCGGGTATGCGTCGGGCAATTGCGCTCGCACGCGACTATTCCACGCGTCGGATCGCTTTCGGCAAGCCGCTCATTGAGCATCCACTCCACCGCGAGACAATCAAGGCGATGGAGCTGGAGTGGCGCGCCGCCTTCCTGCTTACCTTTCACGTCGTCGAATTGTTAGGCATGCAAGAATGCGCATCGGCGTCCGGCGATGATCTTGCTCGGTTGAGGCTTCTCGTCCCGGCAGCCAAGCTTTACACGGCGAAGCAGGCGGTCGCCGTTGCCAGCGAAGCCATCGAGTCGTTCGGCGGTGCCGGGTACATCGAGGATACCGGCCTTCCGCGACTGCTTCGGGACGCACAGGTACTGTCGATCTGGGAAGGAACGACCAACGTGCTGAGTCTCGACGTCTTGAGAGCACTCGAGAAGACCAATGCGCTCGCTGCATTCCTCGAAAATGCTCGTGAGCGTCTCTCGAGTCTTCGGTCCGAGCAGCTTTCGAGCTCGTCGACACGGGTTCAAACGGCGTTAGGCGTCGTCCAGCCCTTCGCGGAGCGACTTGGCGAGGAGGGTAGGGCGTTCGCGGAGTCGTGGGCGCGCGCGTTTTCCTTCACCGTTGCGCGCACCATGGCGGCCACGCTCTTGCTCGAGCAGGCTGACTGGGCAATTGCTCACGCCGCCAATGGCGCGGATGCGGCAACTGCAGCCATTCGTTGGTGCGAGCGCGAACTGACGAGCCTCGAAAAAAACGAAGGGCCGGTGCCGTCACCGATGCTTCTCGGCTGACGACCCGGCCCTCCTTGTCCGTCGTCAAACGTCAGCGGCTCCCTGCGCCCGCGGCGGCCTCCTCTTCCTCCTCCATCAGCGTCTTCTCAGCCGGCCCGTGCGCCGTTGGTGTGGGGAGTAACGCAATGTCGAACACCTCATCGAGTGTGGACACACAGTGGAAGCTGAGCAGCGACCGAACATCCTCTGGGATGTCTTCCATATCCGCCTCATTGTCCTTCGGCAGGATGATGTTCGTGATGCCCGCCCGGTGAGCGCCCAACACCTTCTCCTTAACGCCCCCGATCGGTAGAACGCGTCCGCGTAACGTGATCTCTCCGGTCATCGCCACGTCCTTCCGCACTGGACGCCCAGACATCGCACTCACGAGCGCGGTTGCCATCGTGGTACCAGCCGACGGTCCGTCCTTTGGAATGGCGCCCGCCGGGACGTGCACGTGCACCTCGATCGATCCAAGGCGGTCCTCTGGTATCTGCAGCGTGGAGGCATGCGTCGCCGCATACGTGAGCGCCGCTCGCGCCGACTCCTTCATCACGTCGCCAAGTTGGCCTGTGAGAATCAATGAAACGTTCCCCCAGCCGCTCACCTGCGTTTTCTCGCTATCCGAGCTGCGCTGGCCGAAGCCATACAGTCTGCGAATTGCCGCCTCGACGAACATGATGTCGCCGCCCGCCGGCGTATAGTACATGCCGGTTGCTACGCCAATCTCGTTCTCGGTAGCGGCGCGCTCGGGGTGAACACGGGGACGGCCGAGTAGCGTGCGCACCTCCTCCGCATCGATCTTCCCGTCTTCGATCATCTGCTGGTCCCCCGTCGCCAACCGTCTCGCGACCTTTCGTGCGACAGCGCCAATTTGGCGCTCGAGCTGACGCACGCCGCTCTCGCGAGTGTAGTTGCTGATCACCATCGCGACGGCGTCATCTGTCATCGAGACGTTCTTGTCACCCAGACCAGACTCCTCGAACTGTCTCGGGATGAGATAGCGCTTCGCGATCTCCGCCTTCTCCGCTTCGGTGTAGCCGGCGAAGTCGACCACTTCCATACGGTCGAGGAGCGGGCCGGGAATATTCTGAATGAAGTTCGCCGTACAAACGAACAGCACCTCGCTCAGGTCGAACGGAATGCCCAGATAATGGTCCGTGAAATTGTCGTTCTGCGCTGGATCCAGGACCTCGAGCAGTGCGCTCGCGGGATCACCCTGGAACGAGACGCCGAGCTTGTCGACCTCGTCGAGTAGAAAAACCGGATTTTTGGTTCCAGCTTGCTTCATCCCCTGAATGATTCGCCCTGGCATAGCGCCAACGTATGTGCGCCGATGTCCGCGAATGTCCGCTTCGTCGCGAGCCCCGCCGAGCGCGACGCGCACGTACTCACGGCCTAACGAGCGCGCCATCGACTTGGCGATCGAGGTCTTTCCCACACCCGGTGGACCGACGAAGAGCAGGATCGGTCCCTTCGCCATCGCACGGGACTTCGCCTCTTTCGGATCCGTCATCGTTCGGTCGTCGTCGAACGTGCCAAGCTGAGGTGTGGCATCGTCCTTGGCCGCTTTCATCTTCGCGACGGGCAGCTCGCCGGTCTTGGTCATCTCCTCCGCAAGCTGCTGCGCCCGAAGCTGCCGCACGGCAAGGAACTCGAGGACGCGATCCTTCACGTCCTTTAGCCCGTAGTGATCTTCGTCGAGCACGACCTGCGCGTGCTGCAACTCGAGGTTGTCGTCCGACCGGTTGCTCCAAGGAAGTTCGGCGATCCACTCGAGATACGTGCGGATTACCTGTGCTTCCATGGACTCTCGTCCCGCACGCTCCAGTCGGCCGAGCTCCCGCTCGACCTCCTGACGGGCCTCGCGGGGCAACTCGAGCTTATTCAGCTTGTCGCGGAGCTCTGCAATCTCCTTCGATTGGTCGTCGTCGCCGAGCTCCTTCTGGATGGCCTTCATCTGCTCGCGCAAATACATCTCGCGCTGCCGCTCGCCCAGCTCTTCCTGAACTTGCGATTTGATCTCCTCCTGCATCTCGAGCAGGCCGATTTGACGTTGAACGTGCACGAGCACGCGGCGCAATCGTTCCTCGACACTCAAGGTCTCGAGCAACCCCTGCTTTTCAGGCGGAGGCAGCTCGATGTAGCCAGCGACGAGATCCGCGAACCGACCCGGATCGGTGACAGCATCCAGAACTTGATGAACCACTTCTTCAGGAAGACCACGACGCTCGCCAAGCTCGGCGGCACGCTCGCGTAATTCCTTATGAAGGGCGATGAATGTGGCATCGTCCTCGTTGGACGGCTTCATCTCTTCAACCGGCATGACGACCGCGGTGAGATATCCCTCCGTCGTCGAGTACTGGAGCGAGGTGGCGCGCTGCTCTCCTTGGAGCAGCAACTGGACGCCGCCGAGCCCTCGCTGAATCTGTCCGATGCGGGCGATGACTCCCATCGAATACAGAATGTCCGGCGTGGGCTCGTCCGTATTGTCTCGTTGAGCTACGGCGAATACGAGGCGCTCACTTTTTAGCGCAGCTTCGATCGCGCGCAGGGTGCCGGGCCGGCCGGCCGCAATCGGGGCGGTCAAACCCGGAAAAATCACTGTCCCCCGAAGCGGAAGGACAGGTAGAGTCTGGCGTTGAGCCATGATACCGACCTGTATGAATTGTCGAATTGCCAAACGCAGCACTCGGCAGTTCGCGCAGAATGCGCCCTGTCATGAATGCGCGTTGATGCCGACAAATTCGCACACTCCATTCCAATACTCGCGACAAACGCCTAACTCAAAGGGCCATATCGATTAATGGGCGACGTGCCGACGACACGCGCAGAACGCCTCTCCAGGGTGCGTCGCGATCGCGTCAGGGTGGCAGGAATTGCAACTTCTAGAACTGGTGGTGCCGTAGTGCACCTGCCTTCAAGGCGCGTGTATCTCCTTTCCAGAACTATGGCTGCGTGCTAGAAT
The DNA here is from genome assembly GCA_045804225.1 of Gemmatimonadaceae bacterium. Classification (GTDB taxonomy): domain Bacteria; phylum Gemmatimonadota; class Gemmatimonadetes; order Gemmatimonadales; family Gemmatimonadaceae; genus AG2. The sequence continues at coordinate 177,260 of JBJMNO010000003.1, read as the reverse complement.
GCCACATTCTCGCTTGGCCAGCGGAGTCGTACGTGTTGCTACCCGAGCCCCTCGAGTGTCCGACCCAGTAGTTTCGTCCGCAGACTCCGAGCTGCGCGCGCATGTCGAGCGCGTGCTCAGCGACCACTATGAGCTGGACTCGGAGATCGGGCGCGGTGGAATGGGGATCGTCTACCGCGCGAAGGATCGCCGGCTAAAGCGGACGGTCGCCATCAAGCTCCTCCCACCGGAGCTTGCGTTTCGTAGCGACATCAAGACCCGATTTCTGCGTGAAGCCGAGACGGCTGCGCAGCTCAGCCATCCGAACATCGTACCCATTTACACTGTCGACGAGACCGAAGGCCTCGTCTTCTTCGTGATGGCGTACGTAGATGGGGACAACCTGGCAAAACGCATTTTCGAGCGTGGCGTGCTGCCATCGGACGAAGTCCGCCGCATTCTTCGCGATGTAGCAGACGCGCTCGCCTACGCCCATGAGCGTGGCGTCGTCCACCGCGATATCAAGCCGGACAACATCATCATCGCCAGCCAAACGGCGCGTCCGATGGTGACCGATTTCGGTATAGCGCGGGCAGTCAGCGATGGCGACTCCCGGCTTACCGCGACCGGCATGGCGATCGGGACACCAGCCTATATGTCGCCGGAACAGGCCGCTGGCGAGCGAACCATTGATGGCCGCAGCGATCTCTACTCGTTAGGTATCGTTGCTTATCAGATGCTTGCCGGCGAGCCACCATTCGTTGCCGGTAGCACCCCGGCGATGCTGGTGAAACACATCTCCGAGCGTCCAATTCCGGTGCAGCAGCGACGTGCCGATATGCCGGAAGATCTGGCGCGGGCGGTGATGCTTTTGCTCGAGAAGGATCCGGCGAACCGCTTCCCATCGGCCTCGGCGCTCGTCGCCGCGCTCGACACGGGAAACGTTCCCATGCCGAGTGCGCGAACATCGGGCGGGACTGGCCCCTCGAACTTTACTCCGGGCGGTGATTCGTACGCATCCTCAACGGGCCGCGGACAGGCAAGTCGCGCAGGCGGCGACATGGGCTATGCGCCGGTGCCATACGATGATGCTGAACTGTATTCGCCCACCGTGGAAGACATGGCGCGATGGGAAGCGCCCGCGGTGCAGAAGTTCCGCCGGAAGCTTGCGCCGTATCTCTTCGTCAATGGTGTCATTGTCATCGCTTCGCTGGTCGGCGACCGCGACTACTTCGGCATCACCGTAATCTGGAGCATTTTCATGGCGTTCAAGTACGCCAAGCTCTGGGCCGACGGCTATGATTGGCGCGATGTCTTCCGTCAACCGCGGGAGCGTGAGCTGCTCGAGGTGATCGACGAAGGCGTGCGTGGCGTCCGTTCGATATTCGACAGCAAGCAACGCAATCGACTCCGCGAGGAGCGGCGCGCGCGGAAGATCGCGCGCCGTAGCGGACGGTCTACCTCGGAGCGACCGATCGCGTCGACAGGGAATTCGGTCTCGCGCGTGGGGCGCATTCCCCAAGGATCTGGTCGGAACACCGATCTCATCGCACAGGCGGCGCACGACCGGGACGAGATTGCCCGAATTCTCGACACCTTGCCACCTGCCGAGCGCAATCGATTGTCCGACGTGTTGCGGTCGTCTGTGGCGCTCTACGAGAAGATCGAGGCCCTTGCTCTGTCGCTCTCCGCCATCGAGCGCAGCCTAGCGCCCGGCGCACAGGAGTCGGTTGAAGCTGAGATCGAGCGCCTGGAGGGCGCCGCCAATCCGCTGGAAGGTGCGGCGAGTGACGAGAGAGTGCGGCGGCTCGCACAGTTACGGCGTCAGCGGCGTGCGATGGCAGATCTCATCAAACGGCGCAACGAGGCGGCAGAGAAGCTCGAAACTTGTGCGCTCGCGCTCCAGAATATGCGGCTGGACATGGTGCGTCTGCGTGCCGGCGCGCAGACGCACGAGAATGTCACCACGCTTGCGGTCAATGCGATGTCGTTAGCGGAGAGCGTCGATAGCGCGCTGTACGTCGCGGATGAGATGAGTCGACTCGGGCGACGAAGTTCCGCGCGTTCCACTGCTGGTCCGTAGTCGCCGACGTCGGCGCATCGCATCGCATTCGTGACCGACTATTTGCACGACCGCGTCGTCGCCGCGGTTGGCGACCAATACCTCATCGAGGCAGAAATAGGCCGCGGCGGCATGGCGGCCGTTTTTCGCGCGTTGGATTTGCGGCTGCATCGGCACGTCGCCATCAAGGCGCTGCCGCCCGAGCTCGCGTTCAACAATGACGTACGCACCCGTTTTCTTCGGGAGGCGCAAACCGCCGCGCAGCTGAGCCATCCCAACATCGTCCCGATCTATACGGTCGATGAACGTGGGGGTGTCGTGTACTTCGTCATGGCGCTCGTGGAAGGGGAGAGCCTCGCCGCGCGTCTAGCGCGTGAGCCCCGTCTTTCCATCGAAGCGGTTAGGCGCATTCTCGGCGAAGTGGCAGGCGCGCTCGACTACGCGCATGCATGTGGTGTTGTACACCGCGATATCAAGCCCGACAACATCCTTATCGATCGAGCGACGGGCCGGGCCATCGTCACGGATTTTGGCATCGCACGAGCCGCCGCCGGCGATGCACGCCTAACGCTGACGGGCGTTGCAGTGGGAACGCCCGCATACATGTCTCCAGAGCAGGCGATGGGCGAGCGAGATGTCGACGGGCGCAGCGACCAATACGCGCTCGGCGTCGTTGGGTATCAGATGCTCATCGGCGAGACACCGTTCAAGGCGGCGAACACCCCCGCGATGCTCGTGAAGCATCTCTCGGAGACGCCGAAGCCAGTGCGTGATCGCCGCCCGGACGTACCGGCGCAACTCGCGATGGTCATCGATCGTTCCCTCGCCAAGAAGGCCGAGGACCGGTGGCCGACCGCGGGCGCCTTTCGCGACGAGATCGCAAAGGTCGAGGTCCCTGCAGGCGGAGCGGGAGCGCCGCGGCCGGCGCCGCCTAACGGTCACGAGAACCCCGAGGCGCTGCGGCCCGGACAGCTTCTGCGCCGCGCGATGCAACTCGATGACGATGTGCTCCCGACGCTGCCGCCATTACCGGGAAGTCCAAGAGGCGTTGGACTTGGAATGAGCCTGAGCGAGTGGGCTGTCGAACGGCAGTTGGCGAGGCAGCAGCGGCGGGCGGCGCGCAGCTCTCGGTACGAGAGTGTGCTGCCGCCGCCGTCGGCGGCCTCGAGACAAGAACTGGCATGGTACGACATCGAAAATCGGGTGCTCGGACTTCGCCGTCGACTTGTGCAAGCCCTGGTAGTTGTTCCCGCGCTCTTCTTCGCAAATCTCGCCATGCAGGGGTTCCCCTGGTTCATCTTCCCATCCGCCTATCTGGTGCTCTCGGCGCTAATGCGTGCGGGCAATCTGTGGGTTGACGGCGTGAGCCCGGTGACTGCTTTGCGCGGCGGATGGCGGGAGAAGATTCGCGCCTCGTTGGGTGTCACCGCACCCGATCGGGGAAGAGAGCAACTCCCCGCCCCCGATCGCGCCGCATCGCTGGTTTCAGCGGACGTTCTCGCGGGCGCTCATGGCCCCATCGTCCGACGCGCCGTCGATGACGGTTCGCAAATCCGCGATATCATTAGCAAGCTCTCACCTGTTGAGCGCGAGATGCTCCCGGATGTCGCGCCGACGATCGACGGTCTCATGGAGCGCGTCGGTTCACTTGCCACGACACTGCACCGGTTGGATGCAGACGTGAGCGGCACATCGCTAGGCGCGCTCGACGAACGGATCGCTGGCGCCGAGCGAGATGGCCGCGCAGGCGACAGCGATCGTAGGCTCGCGCTCCTGCGCCGGCAGCGGAGCACCCTGCACGATTTGCTCGAGCGTCGGCGAACGCTGCTCGACCAATTGGAAAGCGCGAGCCTCACACTGCAGACATTGAAGCTCGATCTGCTCAAGCTGCGATCAGCTGGTGTCGGCTCCGCGCTCGAGGACGTAACGAGCGCCACACGCGAGGCACGTGCGCTGTCTCGTGACATTGGTCACCTCCTCGATGCCGCCGAGGACGTTCGTAAGCTCTAGTCGCCACGCACTCGTGAGAACTCGACGGTGCCGGACGTGTAGAATCCTTCGCTCGGCCTTCCCGGAACCCTGGAATCGTTTGCGACGACGTTATCTCGCTGTGGTGGTTGGCATCGCCGTAATTGGAGAGGCGTGTACGGGCTCCGATGCTCGTTCGCGTCCCGGCGGCGCACCTTCGCCAGAGGGAACCGTTCCCACTCTGGCGGATAGCGCGATACCGAAGCCCGATACTGTCGTCGTTGCCGATTCAGTGCGACGCCCGTCCGTGCCTCTCGTGCCGACGCCAAATCCGGTGCGTGGGCTCTACGTGAATCGTTGGGCAGCGATTGGCGAACGCATGTGGCAGTTGATTGACGTGGCCAAACGAACCGAGGTGAACGCACTCGTCATCGATGTAAAGGATGACCGGGGACTGGTGCTGTATCATTCGCACGTCCCGCTCGCGAAGGAAATCGGAGCGGACACGACTCGGCCCATGTCGTACCGGCGATTGCGCGCTGTGCTCGATACGATGCGAATGTACGGCGTGTATCCCATTGCACGCATCGTCGTTGCGAAGGATCCGCTCCTCGCCAGCGCCAAGCGCGACTGGTCGATCAAGCGCAAGCGCGACAGCTTGCCTTGGCTCGACAACAATGGCCGTCCGTGGCTCGACCCAACACATCCGGAGATCTGGAAATACGCCGGCGATCTCGCGGCTGAAGCGGTGAATCTCGGGTTTAGCGAGGTGCAATTCGACTATGTTCGCTTTCCCGATGAAGACCGGCTCATTCGAGAAGCCGTTTTTCCGCTCATGAACGGCCGCGTCCGCGCGCAGGTCATCCACGACCAATTGGCGTATTTGCGCACTTTGGTGAAGCCGCTGAGGGTGCCGCTCACGATCGACGTCTTCGGCTTGAGCGCGACGGACACTACTGACATGGGCATAGGCCAGAAGTGGGAGATGTTCGTCGATCAAGTGGACGTGGTATTGCCCATGGACTATCCATCCCACTTCGCACCGGGGACGTACGGTCTTTCGAATCCGAACGCCCATCCGTACGCGACGTTGGAGCATGCGCTGCGAGATGCGAAGTCTCGTAGTGCCGGCATCCCGAACGCCGCGCGCATCGTGCCTTGGTACCAGGACTTCACGCTAGGGCCGCCACGATATGGTGCCGAACAGGTGAGCGCTCAGATGAGGGCCGGCCACGACCTCGGCATCGACAGTTGGATGCTCTGGAACCCCGGAAGTCGCTATTCGCTCGATGCACTCAAGGCAGAAAGTGTTGCGACGAGTAATCCCTGAGGCCGAGGCCTAACGAGTGAGGAGTGCCTTCAAGGTGTCGCCGACACGCGCTGGCGCGTCCTCGGGAAGGAAATGACAGCCCTCGGAGAGCACCTCCAGCGTCGATCCGGGGATGGCCGCCTGTAAACGATGGCCCAGATCCACGGGAAGAAATGGATCATGGCGGCCCCAAAGAATCGCCGTTGGCGCCATTATTTCCTTGAGGCGCGGTGCCACGGCCGCCGTGTCGCCGCTGTTCAGAGCGAGCAAATGCTCCATAAAGGCATCCCGTCCATCGGGACTCGCGAACGGTCGCGCATAGAGCTCGATCGAGCGGACACCACGATCGTGATCTTGGTAGCCTCGCAGAAGATCGCTGCGGAGGATAGAAAGCAGCCACGTGGCAGGAAGATGGCGCGTGAGTGGCAGCATGGCGCGCGCGACCTTCACGTTGCGTGTTGGCCATTCAGCAAACGCAACGGAGCTGATCAGGCACAGGCGAGAGACTCGATGAGGGTACCGGATTGCAAGCCATTGGGCGATCCCGCCGCCAACGTCGTGTCCAACAACGCAGGCGTAGTTAATTCCCAACAAGTCCAGTAACTCGATGACTCGCTCGGCGTGCCCTCGTATGCCGACGGCACGCCCAAGCGGGCGATCGCTTCGGCCGTATCCGAGGAGATCGAGCACGACTACGCGATGGCCTGACGGCACTAACGGCACCACGTCGTTCCATAGGTGACCCGAGGTGGGAAAGCCATGGAGAAAAACGACGGGTTCGCCAGCGCCGCGAGTGCCCGCCGCATAGTAGTACAGCCGAACGCCGTTGAGATCCACGAACTCACCGCGCATCGCAACACCTTGGTTGGGCGCACTGAAAAGTCAAAAAGGCTCGTCCGTCGGAGGTGTCGCGGCAACGAATCATACAAAAAAACGACGGGCTGCCCATTTCGGCAGCCCGTCTGTATTCGAGAACGGTCGTGCGCGGCTTAGAGGCTGCCCGGCGGACGACGGTTCTGCATCTGCTGACGCATGTCTTCGACGTTCTTGTCGAAGGTCTTCTTTTGGTCATCCGTGAGAATCGCCTTGAGCTCGTCGCGCTGCTTCTCCTGCAGCTCGCGGCCCTTCGCGCGCATCTCCTGCTGATCGCCGCCGCCGGCTCGGAGCGCCTGCATCTGCTCACGATACTTGGACGAAATCGAATCGGCTTTCGCCTGCTGCGCCGGCGTGAGCGTTATGTCTTTGAACAACATGGCCGACATGTTCGGGCGATTGCCTCGGCCCTGTGGATCTTGTGCCCGCGCAACGGTCGTGATGCCGAGGAACATTGCTACCGTCAACATTGCCAACCGGACTTTCTTCATAGGTTCTCCTTCGAGAGTGGGAAACGGGATTCCTGCCGCGCGTTCGGCCGCGGGATACGGTCCGGGTGGGGTGCGCTGGAGCCCACGCATCGGCAACTGTCTTGGGGCCGCCGTCGCAGCCCTCTAGCGCATGGTTTGAAAACTGCTATGCTTAGCCGCCCTCAGCAGGGCGGTTTCCACGTCGTGCGACGCTGTCGTGGTACCGGACACTCGAGCTTCTCGCGAGCGCCCCAGTGACTTTGCCGCCGCCGAGTACTACCGCCGTACCTCCGATCTCTTCTTTGCCGGCCGTTCACGCGCCGGTTCGGTTTCCGCTGAGCTGGCTCCTCGAGCACGCCTCCGCGCCGATCCGCTATCGGGCGATGACCGAGGTTGCACGGCTTCCGTCACAGTCTGCTGATCGGTTGTCTTTCCTGCCGTTTACGCATCGACCAGCTCTTATGTTGGCGATGATACAGGCGTCTGACGGCACCTGGAATCACAGCATGCTCACCGTTCCTGGGCCCCGCGCCGAGCACTTCGAAGGCGTAGGAACGATCACGGCCGTTCGCCGACTACTCGAGTACGGTTGGGACAAGGACACGCCGCCGCTTGTTCTCGCGCGCCGCGTTCTCTTTCGCCTCTTGGCGGAGGATGAAGATCCCGAGTGGCTCTTCGAGTTCGGCGCGAAGGGACCGGCAGACGAAGATCTTGCGCGACGAGGCCGCGCCATCCTACGCGAAGCAGCCGCGGCCGCCCTTGCGCAGGCTGGATACGAAGGCGATCCGCGACTGCGCGGAGCGGCAAAGCGGATCATCGAGCGCGTCGCGTCTTATCTGCGGTCGCCGCTCGCACAGAAACCCTTCGCTCGTGTTGGCAATCAACACGTGCTTGCGGCTGAAGCTGCGCCGCCATCGATCTTCGCGTTGACGATGCTCGCGCACATGCCGCTCTTTCGCACGGAGCATCATGACGCAATGGATCGTCTGTATCACCATTTATCGCAAGCGCTGCCGCGACAGGATGCGGTACAGCTCTGCGGCAAGAAGATTTTGCCCCAGCCGCATCTCGTACTCGGCGACCTGCTCGGCAATCGTAACGTCGCCGACACGGATGTGCCGTTCGCGATGATGTGGCTCGAGCTCGTTGCACGACTCGGGTTTCTCCGCCGGAACGAGAACTGGTCTAAGCTGCTCGACCGGTTCCTCGATGATCGCGATCACGATGGCGTCTGGCATCCGCACAAAGGGACGAACGTCGCGCGGTCCGCCAACGCCTTCGTTTGGCCGATGTACCCGCTCGAAGACGGTCTGTCCGGCGACGAGCGGTGGACGGACGTCACGTTCCGCATAGGCCTCATCGCACGCGTGATCGGTCGCGCGATCGAAATCACCTAACGGCGCGTCCGCTGGATAGGGTTCCTCGGGTTCGCGGTCGTCTCGCGCCGTCGGCCATGTATCCCGCGGGCATTGCCGGGGTGCGTACGCACATGCTCACCACGGCGACGGGCTTGCGCATGCGCGTCGTGGAGTGCGGCCGCGCGGAGGGCGCGCCGGCCCTGCTCATACACGGCTGGGGTGCGTGCGTCTATTCGTATCGGTTTCTCTTGCAGGCGTTAGGCGGCGCGGGCCGTCGTGCTGTCGCGTTCGACCTGCGTGGCCACGGATTGTCGGACAAGCCGGTCGGCCGCGGCCGCTACGCGGTCGACGTCCTCGTTTCTGACGTGCGAGACCTGATCGAGGGTCTTGGCGTCGAACGCGCCGATGTGGTCGGGCATTCGATGGGTGGCGGACTCGCGCTTCACTTTGCGCTCGCTCATCCGAACCGCATTCGACGCCTCGTGCTCGCGGCGCCCGTGAACCTAACGAGGATGCGCCTGCCTCGTCTTGGGCATCTGTTGACGCCGCGCGTTACCGATCGCTTCGCGCGGTATCTCACCCCCCGATGGCTGACCAGCGCGCTGTTACGGTCTACCTACGGAGACCCAACGAAGGTCTCCGAACACGACATCGACCAGTATTGGGCACCGTCGCAGTTTCCAGCCTACTATCGCGCGACGCGAGCACTCCTCGAGGAGTTCGACTGGACTGCTTTGTCGATGGATCAGTTGACGTCGCTTGCCTGCCAGACCCTCGTGGTGCTCAGTACCGCCGATCGTTTGGTGCAAGGTGCGGAGTCGGCGGCGCTGAGGATTCCACAGGCGGCTGTCGTGGACCTCATCGGAGCGGGGCACCTCGGAGTCGAAGAGTGCGCCTCAGAGTTCAATCGCATGGTGGTGGAATTTCTCCAGCGCGAGTGAATTCTTCCTTAGCGGCAAGCCCTGCAAGAAGTTAGATTCAGCTGATGCGGTTCCGAGGCGCCGCTGCGCTTCGCGTGTGAGATGCGTCGGTCTCGAGGGGACAGCGTGATCCTGAGTGTGCGGCCCCGACGCGCGGATTTCGGAGTCAATGGGAACAGCGACAATCGAAGCAGAATCGGGGGAATCCGGCACTGATTTCTCCGGGCTTGGGCTTAGCAGTGCAGTGCTCGACGCCGTCCGCGACGCGGGCTACACCGAGCCGACGCCCATCCAAAAACAAGCCATTCCGCTCATTCTGCGCGGCCGAGACGTCATGGGGCTGGCGCAGACAGGTACCGGAAAGACGGCTGCCTTTACCCTGCCAATCATCGAGCGCCTCACAGGCGGTCCGCGGCGTACGCGTGTGCTCATCCTCACGCCGACACGCGAGCTCTGTGTGCAGGTCGAGGCGAGCTTCAAGAAATACGCTCTTCACGCGCCGTTGGCGGTTGCGTCGATTTACGGCGGAGTGCCGCTCGATCCACAGGAAAAGCAGCTACGTGGTGGCGTCGACGTCGTGGTTGCGACGCCCGGCCGATTGATCGATCACATCGAGCGTCAGAACGTCGAGTTCGACGATCTCGAAGTCCTCGTGCTCGATGAGGCCGATCGAATGCTCGACATGGGCTTTGCGCCGCAGATCAATCGGATCGTGAGCGACATTCCTCCGTACAGACAAACGCTGCTCTTCAGCGCTACGATGCCGCCGGAAGTCGAGGCGCTCGCACGCAAGTACCTCCGAAAGCCGGTCCTTGTTCAGGTTGGCCGTCGGTCGGCCGCCGCCAACAGCGTGAAGCACTACGTGTACCCAGTGCCCCGAGACCGGAAGAGCGCTCTCCTTGCGGCGCTCTTACAGCGCGAGGCGATGGAGTCCGTGCTCGTGTTCACGCGAACGAAGCATGGCGCCGATCGTGTCGTTAGGCATCTCGAGCGCGAAGGTATTCATTCCGCGGCGATGCACGCCGACAAAACCCAACCGCAACGAACGCGCGCGCTCGAGGACTTCAAGTCAGGTCGCGTGCGCGTGCTCGTCGCGACCGACATCGCGCAGCGTGGGCTCGACATCTCCGGCATTACCCATGTGATCAACTATGATGTGCCTCAGCAAGCCGAGGATTACGTACATCGGATTGGTCGGACGGGCCGGGCTGCGAGCGAGGGGGATGCATTCACATTCATGTCGCCCGACGAGATCGCGATGGTGCGCACGATCGAGCGCACCATCGGCCAGGAGATCCCACGCATTTCGGTGCCGGGCTACGATTTTGGGACGGTTGCGGCGGACTGAAGTCGTTGGTGAGGGTCTGGCCTAGCTCGGTGCGTTAGGCCGCGCGTCGCTCACGGTACGACGAGCAACCCGACGTCCCCGCTAAAGCTGTCGCGACGCGTCGGTAGGCCTGGTGGGGCGAGCCAGGGGCCGCCGTCCAGCCGGAGATTGATCTCGTGCACCCCGGCCGTGACAGGAAGCGTGATGTCCCAGAGATCGCGGCCGCGACGCATGAGGACGAGCGGCGTCCAGTCGCTGAAATCGCCCATCACCTCGACGGTCTCCACCCCACCAACCCGAACGGTGATCTTCTGGGTTCCGGTTGCGAGCGGTCGCACCTCGAAATCCTTCACCGCGGCAAGCGTCATCGGCGCGACTGGCACAGTGGTGCGAGGGATCGACGAGTACGACAGCATGAGGCCAAAATTCGCGTAGTTACGAGCAGGTAAGCCGCGTGACGGATTCGCTGGAATGCGGCCACCACCCATCACGGCGGCCACACGGTTGGTGATCCAGAGAACCGCCGTACCCGCGGCCCACCGACGCGAGTCGGGTGTCACATCGTACGAATCGCCGAATCGATAGCCAGCCTGCCCAGTAAGCTCCAGAAAGCCGTACGCCCAATTCACCGAACCCTCGAGATCGCTGAAGCGCGACTGGCGCCGACAATCAGCCGCTCCAGCTGAGGAGCCGGAAAGCGAGGCGCCGCCGGAGTTGGCCAGGGCGAGCGGCTCGTTATGCGTGGTGCAAGTTTGGACGGTGCCCGAGGAGTCTCGACTGGCGGCGACCTTGGTGAAGAAGAAATTCGTGTAGGTGCCACTCAACGTCGCGTCGCCGAGGCGCGCCCAAGCTCCGCCACCCGTAACGTCGACTGCGGAAACGACGGCAATCCGCCACGGACGCGCGACACCGCCACCAACCCAGATCCCGCTGTTCTGCGAGAAGAGCATGTGGAGCCGCGCTTGCGCATCGACCTGGTCATTTTCGAGCGACTGGTCAAAGAACGCGCGACTGGCGTTGCCCAAAAGTTCACCGCGGAAATGACCCAGGGTGGGCGTGACGAGAGTGCCCGAAAGGGTGCCGTCGGCGATTTGCCATTGTTGTCCCGTGAGCCACGCCGAGCCATGTGCGGCGAGTGCGAAGTACGGGAGAGTGACGCGGATGCCGGGCGTTACACTGAAGACGCTCGCTGGCATTTCGCCATCTTGCTGCGTCGTGATCGAGCCAGCCTCTAACTTCGACGCGACCTGTGCCAACGCTCCTTGCGGAGCGAGTAACACAAACGTGAGCGCGGCAATAGCGGCCTTCGGCTCGGTCATCACATTACGAGCTCGAGTTATCAGGCTCCTGTGACGCTGGCGGCAGCTTGCTTCCGGGCGTCACACGACCAGGATACTCACGCACCCGTTGCTGGAGCGCGGTTCCTGGATTCTGCCCTGAAAGTATGTCCTGTTCGACGTTCTTCCACAACCCATAAAAATCTCCATCGGCTGCGCCGCGTTGCCAAAGCTGCATTATGGCAGAGGACGCCTCGCTCACTGGAACGCCGCGCTGGATGAGATCTGTCATCACAACCAAGGCCCGCGTGAGCGGCTTTCCAGAGCGATCGCCGCGAAACTTGGCGAGCGCCTCGAGTGGTACTCCGGATTGCAGCGCCGAGACTGCGGACGTCCACTCAGACTCATCGAGTGCGGAGCCGAGTGCGACGCGGACGTCCAGCTCGGAGTGGAACGTCAAGCGGACGGCAGCAATAATTCGCCGACTATCGACGTGTTTCGCTGATCCTTCGAGCGCCTTGAGGAGCAACGGACGCGTCGGTACTCCGGCCACACGTGCCGAGTCGATGATGACCTCGACAGTGAACCGCGTGTTTGGATCCAATCGGGAAAGCGGATCACTGTCTTGCGCGAGCAGAGCCAACGGATGCATCGCCGCGACTAGAGCGGTTACGGCGCATGCGATGACGCGGGAACTTCTCCAGCTCACGACCATCACGACGCGGATCCTCCGACGAGGACAACCGAATTCGGCGCACCGAGACCGTCCTCGGGAGCCAGTGGGGCTGTCGGATCAGCGACCCACTGAGTGGTGCCATTCGCGCCGTTGACTACGAAAGCATATACATGACGACCGGCCTTGAGCGGAATAGCCACGCTCCACGTTCCACCCGTTGGGGTGCGGGTCATGGGAGTCGCTCGCGCGTCCCAGTCGTTGAAGTCGCCAACCACGGCGACCGTGGCGGCGTGTGGAGCGATGAGCACGAACTTGATGATCGTATCATGAGAGGCGAGCGGGGGCTGTGGAACAGCAACGATCTCAGACCGTCCGGTCGGTGGATTCTGACCGCCCCGATCGATTTTGGTATGTCCGAGCAATACGCCGAAGCCAACGAGACCCGCGGCCATCGCGGCCCCGATAAGCGGCGAGATGGGAAGCGAACGAGGCTCGACCAGCCACCGCCACGGAGCACCGCGACGTGCTGGGACGCGCTCGAGACGAACACGGGCCATAACGCGCTCGACCGCCATTGGATCGACGGCGACGGGGCGCTTGGCTTCGCGCGCTATCCAATCCACATAGGAGTCTGGTTGTTCAATCATCCCGAATTCGCTCCCACCGTTCACGCAGCTTATCGCACGCGCGCTTGACCCGCATTTTGAGGGCAGAGACGCCAGCGCCGGTCAGCGCCGCCATCTCGTCGTAGCTCAGCTCCTCGACATACTTCAGAAGAAACGCCTCACGCAATAGCGGGTCCAACTCGTTTAGTACTCGCTGAACAAACTCTTCGTCCTCGCCGGTCCACGTTGGCGTCTTGTCCGGCGCATTCAGCAGCAGCGCTTCTTCGCGCACGAAAACACGTTCACGATGTGATCGCCGCGCGGCGAGGCTGCGGCACTGATTGACGAGAATCCGATACAGCCACGCACTGAAACGGTCCCGCTCCTGATACCGACCAAGCGCTCGATAGGCGCGAAGGAAGGTTGACTGCAGTGCATCCTCCGCGTCGTCGCGGTTGCCCAGCATCCGTATCGCAAAGCGCGCGCATCGATCGTAGTACCGATCGACGAGCTTCGCGTATGCATCAACGTCGCCAGACAGCACGCGCTGCACGTCGGCGGCATCGTCGCTCATGTTCTTTGCTATAACCCACCCCCTCGGCGGGTGCGTCACATCACCCGTTTGCTCGTCCGTTCGCCCGGAGCGACTCCGAGTGACGAGCGTCACGTAATCACTTGCCTTCGCAAATTGTGCCGCGTTGCCGCCAAGAGCCAGCCGGTGCCCGCCGAGAACGCATGACTTACCATCGAACCCGACCCAAGCGTGAGATAAATACAGTGTCCCTCGCCGCCCCACGCTGGATCACGAGACTGAGGTTTGCCACGCCCACGCCGAGGCCGCGCGCATCGAACGCCATGCAATCCCGTGTCGCGCTAAGCCGCACGCCCAATGTCGTACCAAGATCGCGCCGATAGAGAAGGAGACTGTCCGAGTATGCCCCGACGGTAGCGTAAACCGTATCTATTGCGACCGCGACGGCTGCTCGCCGATAGATGGCCGCGTTCCGCGCCGCCGTGAAGACTGCCGCAGCCTCCGATGCCGCGGAGCGAACGGCGCTTTGGTCGGCCGCTGTGCCTATGCGTAGTGTCGCCAGACCGAGCAGCACGGCCATGACCGAAAGCACCACGAGCAATTCGACCAGGGTGAACGCGGCGTGGCGTTTCGGACGCCCGCCGCTGTCGCGGGGATGCCGCTTGAGAAGCGGCCTATTCCACTCGTATTCCATGCCTACATCGTACGGGTCCTTGCGCCTGAACTGGACATCTTTCTGGCGCGGGATCGAGCATTTGGATGCTGTCTCACGTTTTCCCGGATCTATTATGCGATTGGCTCCTCTCCTGCTCGCGGCGGTTCTCCTCGCTTCCTGCCGTGATCCACGTGCGGAAGCGAATATCGCGGAAGCGATGGTCCAGGTGGGCACGGAGATGAGCGCAATGCGGCAGGATCTCGCCGCGGTACAGAACCAAGTCGATTCCTTACGAAGCGTGATCGCGAGGCAGGACACCGCAATCGGTCGTTTGTCCACCCTGGCGAACATGCCACTGCCGCCGAAATAAGTCGTGTACGATGCGGCGCTTGCGAGTGGGCGAACGCGCGCCTAGTGTCGAGGTCTCCCCCAACTGAGATCGAGCATGCTTTCCCTCCCGCGCTGGCGCACAGCGACGATTGCGGCCGCCGTCGTGACGGCCCTCGTGCCGCCCTTTATCGCTCCGCTGAAGGCGCAGCAGCCCAATGACGCCGAATACACCGCGAAAATTCGCGAGCTCACCCCAACCGACCCGAAGTGGAAGTTCACAACGGAGCTCGTTGATCATTTACCGGCGTCAACGACAGTGCCGACGCCCCTCAAGGTGCTCGGTTATGTACCGGGTACGATTGGGCGGCTATCGCGGACCGAGGATCTCAACAAGTACTTCCGCGCCGTGGAGGCGGCGTCACCGCGAGTGAAAGTTTTCTCGCTCGGCATGAGCGAAGAGGGCCGCGAAATGATCATCGCGGCGGTGGCTGATGAGAATACTATAAAGAGGCTCGACGACTATCGAGCCATGGCGACTCGATTGGCGGATCCGCGGGGTGTCTCGGATGCGGAGCATGCGAGGCTGCTTCGAGAAGCGAAGCCGATGTACTGGCTTACCGGCACCATTCACGCTCCGGAGGCGGGCAGTCCGGAGATGTTGATGGAGCTGTTATACCGTCTTGCGGTGGAAGAGACGCCATATGTTCAAAGGATTCGCAACAACGTCATCACGCTGATCACGCCGGCCACCGAAGTCGACGGACGAAATAGGATCATCGACATCATCGAAGAAGAGAAGCAGCTGAAGCTGGGACGAGGTGGAATTCCGACGGTGTACTGGGGGAAGTACATCGCGCACGACAACAATCGCGACGGCTTGATGATGAGCATCAAGCTCACTCAGAACATGAACGCCGGCTTCCTCCATTGGCGTCCGACGATCATGCATGATCTGCACGAGTCGGTGCCATTCCTGTACACGAGCACGGGCACCGGACCATACAACGACGAATTCGATCCAATCACGGTGGGAGAGTGGCACACGCTGGCGTACCAGGAGGTCAACGAGCTCACCAAGCGTGGCCTGCCGGGTGTGTGGACGCACGGCTTCTACGATGGCTGGGCGCCTAACTACATGCTCGGCATCGCGCAGTTTCGGAATTCGATGGGCAAGTTCTATGAGACGTACACCTCGGGCGGCGCGGACTGTCAGATCGTGAACCTGCAAGCGGCGGCAACGTCGAAGGAATGGTATCGGCCGAACCCGCCGGTGAACGGCATCAAGTGGTGTATTCGGAGCAACATCAACTATCAGCAATCAGGCGTGCTGATCGCTTTGAAATACGTGGCGGATAACCGCGACACGTTCATCGAGGACTTCGCTCTCAAGGCGACGCGCATGATCGATCGAGGCAAGACATCGGCTCCGTACGCCTTCGTTATTCCGCACGACCAGCGACACGCGGCAGAAGCTGCCGATCTAGTGAACTACTTCCGAAAGGTGGGTACAGAGGTTCACGTGGCTCAGTCGGCGTTCACAGCGCGTGACATGGCGCCTGTCATCGAGCGCGGACTCGTCGCGAGCGGCGGAGCCGGCGGCGCCGTACCCGCGACAGCGGGCCGCGGTGGACGCGCAGGTCGCGGCGGCGGCGGCGACACGACAACGCGGGCCGATAGCTCGCGAGTCGTGCACGCGGTGAGCGTGAGCGTTGGAGACTGGATCGTGCGGATGGACCAACCGTATACGGCACTCATCCGCACTGTCCTGGCCGTGCAGCGGTTCCGGCCTGACGATCCCGCGCCGTACGATGACACGGGTTGGTCGCTCGATGAGCTGCGGCACGTCATTGTGCACACGATCGCCGATTCAGGTGTGCTCACAAAGCCAATGCAATTGCTCAAAGAGGATGCACGGGTCGGCGGCACGGTGGCCGGAACTGGCGGCACGCTGATCGTGACGCACAGTGGCGATTGGCGATCGGGCGTGTTGCCGTGGAAAGTGGGCAGCGCGAAGGTGACCGTCGCGGATAGCGCATTCACCGCCGCCGCGACGAGCTACGCGGCCGGTACTTATCTCATCGAGAACAGCGCATCCGTTCGTGAGGCGATTACGCAGTTGGGGATGAAGGCTTCGGCGGTTGCCTCGGCACCGACCGTACGCTCTCATCCTGTGCAGCTTCCACGCGTCGCGTTCGTGCATACTTGGATCGAGACACAGAATGAAGGATGGGTGCGGCACGCGCTCGAAGAGATGGGTGTGCCTTTCACCTATATGTCGACACAGCGACTGAAAGAGCCCGGGCTTCTCGATCGCTTCGATGTCGTCATCTTTCCGCATGTGAGCGGGGCGACGACCAGCATGGTGAATGGACGAGCGATGGTGGGACCGGCGGTGCCGTGGAGGACGACGGCGCTCACACCGAATCTCGGCAAGATCGACTCGACGAGCGACATTCGCCCGGAGCTTGGCCTCGATGGATTGGCGGCGCTGAGGCGCTTTGTGGAACGTGGCGGACTGCTGCTGACTGAAGGAAACACCAGCCGTCTGCCCATCGATTTCGGCTTCACACCATCGGTTAGCGTCGTTGCTACTCCGAGGCTGCTCGCTCGCGGCGCCATTTTCCGCGCTGAGGCCGTGACGCGCTCGAGCCCCATCCTGTATGGCTACGATCGAGGCTCGCTTTCCGTGTACTTCAACACGGCGCCTCTGTTCAACGTGGCAAGCGGACGGGGTGGCGGCGAAGGAGGCGGTGGCGCTGGTGGCGACGACGAGAAAAGCCTGTCGGTTGCGGAAAACCGACCAGACCCGTCGATCGCAAAGCAGACAGCGGCCCAGCGGCCACGAGTCATTCTGCGCTTCGGCACAAACGTTGACTCGTTGCTCGTATCCGGCCTTCTCGATAACGGTGGCGAGATGGCCGGCCGTGCCGCCGTCGTCGATGCGCCGTTAGGCCAAGGACATGTCGTACTATTCGGGATTCGCCCGATGTGGCGCTATGAGACACAAGGAAGCTATGCCATGGTGCTCAATGCGCTCGCGAACTGGAACGCGTTGGACATCAACGAGCGGCCGCAGCGGGTTGCGACGGACGGCGGGCAGCAGCACTGAGTAATGGCTTTCGACACGATGAGCAAACGATGATTACGATCGAATACTGCACGGTCTGAAGTTACGAGCCACGCGCCGTCAGTTTGGCGGCGGAGATCCGGAGTGCTTTGCCTGGGGAGGAGGTCACGCTCGTGCCCTCACGCGGCGGACGCTTTGAAGTTCATCGGGATGGCATACCTATTTTCGAGAAATCGAAGATCGGTCGTCATGCAAAACCCGGGGAGATACTGAAGCTGCTACGCTAGCGCTCGGGAGTTATTCGCCAGCCGTTCAGCTCGACGGGGACCTTTGGTGGGTAGACGAGTATCGTGAGACGGTGCTGGGCATCCCATTTCCGGATGAAGTGACAACAAATTCCAGCGGCACGGACAGCTGCGGATGTTCCCGAATTGGTTGCTAGCAGTAAGTGTATGATTTTGCTGGATTTATGATAGAGAAGTTCCGGCGTCCCCGTGGCACTCGCCCTGCTCGAGTAATGGCGGGCACCGATGCAGGTGCCAAAGGGAGGAGAGATGAAGCGATTCACGATCACAATGGCATTCTTGGGCGTGGCGGCATTCGCGCCAATGCGTCTGGTGGGCGCGCAAGCGACGCAGCCGCCGGCCACGCACGGTGACAAGAAGCCGCCAACGATACCAGCGGATAGTCGGCCCCCGGCTGGGATGTGCCGCATATGGCTCGACGATGTGCCGGCGGGACAGCAGCCGGCACCGACGGATTGCGCCACGGCGGTGAAGAACAAGCCGCAGAATGGCCGCGTCATTTTTGGTGACGACTATGCCAAGAGAGACGAGGGGGATAAGAAGAAGAACCCGCCGCCATTCGTGAAGAGCTTTACTCAGCCACCACCGCCGCCCGCGCGACGGCCATAACTCGATCACTTACCACTCGTCGCCCGCTCGTACGAAAGAGCGGGCTTTTCATTCAGGCGCCAACCTTGCACCTTCCGCGGCCGTGACGCGCTCGATTCAGGATCGATACGGGCTTCCCCCCGATCGCGACGCCTTCGTGCAACGGGAGCCCACGTCGGGGCGCGTCATCGTCATCGCGCCGACGCGCGCTGCCTGTGAGACGATCGAGCTCGCGCTCGCGCTGCACATCGAGACCTTTCTCGAGCGTGAGCATGGTGCGCGGGTGCGCGAGCTGGCGCGCAGTGGACGCGGCTTCGGCATTGTCGCGGGAACCGGAACTGGTAAGACGCTCGCGATCCGACCGATTGCCGAAGAGATCCTGCGCGCGCCGCTCACCGTGGGCGTCGTGAATCGAGAGCGGGAGGCAACGCCCGACACGCCGACCTGGAACGTGATCATCGTGACGACGGGCATCGCGCGTCGCTGGTTCGAGGATGGTGACATCCTGCCAACCGACACGCTGGTCGTGGACGAGATCCATCAGACATCGGCGGAGCTGGAGCTCTGTCTAGCGTTAGGCAAGCGGGTCGGCTGCCGCTACATCTGGTTATCGGCGACGGTCGACCCAACGTTCTACCGTCGGTATCTCGATTCGGCCGAAGTGCTCGAGGTCGTCGATTTCGACGAGCGGAAGGCGGCCGCCGTACGGGTGATGGACAAGGAGCCGCTCGAGTTTCTCGATGACCGGTTTCTGCAGCAAGTCGTTAAGCAGCAGCGCGGAATTGCGATGTTCGTGCCGACGCGCCGCGGCGTGGAGGCGGCTGCGGAACACGTCGCGATGAGCGCGCCGAGAGTGAACACTGCGTATTACCACGGCGGCGAGCCGATTCGCATCATCCGCCCCTTTCTCGAAGGGGGCGAGAAGAAGCCCTATTTCCTGGCAATGACGGCGGCGGGTCAGAGCGCGCTCAACGTTCGCGGTCTCGATACTGTCATCATCGACGACGTGCGGTTCTACAACGAAGTCGATCGCGGCCGCAATGTGCTGACGCAGGAACATCTCGGCGCGAACGAGATCCTTCAGATGGCAGGCCGGGTGCACGGACGCGTAGAGGGCGGGCGTGTCTTCATTCTATCCGATCGAGACATCGAATTCAGCCAATTGCGACCAACGGCGCCGGAGTTCCAGCTTGGTGGGGATTCCGAGCGGGTGGCGATCACCTGCGCAGCCTTAGGCGTGCGCGCGGACGAGCTCGAGCTACCGGTTCCACTCGATAAAGTGGCGTACCGACGTGCCCTCGGCTTGCTCGAGCAACGAGCGATTGTCGAGAAAGGCCGGCTCACCGCATATGGTCGCAAGGTCGAGGCGATGCCCGTCGAGCGCCCCTGGGCGGAGCTACTGGTTCTCGCGGACGACGCAATGCTGCCGTTTCTGTCGGTGATGAGCGCCATCGAATCATTGCACCGTATGACCCGCGAGGAGCGGGACCTCGACGGACTGATCGTGCCCGGTAGCGATCATCTCACGGCGTACAATGTCTACGCGGAGGCTTTTGGCGCCGCGGGATATCTGGGAGAGGTGTACGGGCTGCCGCGTCATCTCTTCGACGACCGTGCAGTGGATGAGTGGGCGACGCGCCGCGGCGTTCTCGTGAAAGCCGTAGAAGATGCGGCACTCGGAATGGCCAGTGTCTATCGTGCAGTCGGAATGCCTCTGCCAGCGACGATGCAAAACGCCGGCGATGGCGAGCTGCGCGCCTTTCAGGAGCTTCTCGCCCAATACATGCCGTTCGATCTCGTCATCGACGAGGAGTCCCCGAGCGGGGACGAGGTGCGCGTCGGGAAGACGAGCGTCTGCGGCAGTTGGGGCGCCGTGTGTGGTGAGATCCGCTACTTCGCCGACAAGCTTGGCATTCCCCGCGCGTCCATCGAGGGGACCCAAGTTCCAATGGACCTCGTGCGTCGTTATGCACGAGCGGGCGCGCCCCAGCTGGTGTTCGATCCGGAACGAAAGCGTGCACCGCTCGCTCTCAAGCGACGGTTGGAATACTTCGGATTTGATCTAGGCAGCGAGATCGAAGCGGTGGATCACTTCCCCGCGGAGCTGCGCGAACAAGCTCGCCAGCTCATTGCCGAAGCGTTAGCGCGTGGCGAGGCACGTCATGCCGCGATAAAACGAAATCAGCCGCTGATCGACGAAATCCGCGAGACCTGGCGTCGATCGGGCGGCACGACGCCGAAGCTCGGGTTCACTGAGCTGGCGACGTTGTACGCGGCGCGACTCGGGTCTCTCGAGGCGATGAGTGATTTCAAGCATGTAGATCTGGACCTTGCTGCGGATCTCGAATCGCTCGTTCCCGCAGCGGTGCGCGCCGAGTACGCGAAGCTTCCGAATCAGGTGACTGTCCGTGACCGCGAGGTCGATGTCCAATACGACGTCGAGCAGGACGCCGATGGCAAGACGACCGGTGTGGCGCGTTTGCGATTACCGGAGAAGCTGGCGCGGACATTAGCCGAGTCCGAGGTGCCGTCGTTAGACCGGCCAGTGCGATTCGTGGTGACACGCGGCGCACGCGGCGCGGCGCGCGCAGCAACGCTCGAGGCGTTGCAAGAAGAATTGGAGCGCCCATTCACCGAGGAAGAGCTCCAGGCAATGAACCGGGCGTGGGAAGAGCGACGCGCGGAACGTCGCGACCGAAAGCGTCGCGAGCGCGGGCGTGGCGGAGCGGATGTGCGCTCGGACCGTCCACATCGGCGGAAACAGCGCCCGGGTCGTCGAGAGCGAACGGCTGGACGCGATGGTGAGAACAGCGCATCCGCTCCTAACGAGCGTGGAAGTGATGAGGAACATCGTCGCGGACCACGAACGCCGTTTGTGGAGGGCGATCGCAGCGATCAGTCTCGTCCGCGACACGGCGGTCTACGGCGGCGTCGCGGGCGCGGCTGGCGATAGCAAGAGAGCGGAGCGAAGCACCAACTACGGAACCTGCACCTCGTATTGCTCGGTGCGAATCGGTAGAAAGCCGCGGGCTTTGTAGTTCGGTAGCGCGTGCGGTGAATCCAGGGTGCACGTATGCAACCAGATTCGCTTCGCACCACAGTGCCATGCTTCTTCGACTGCCGCAGACAGCAGCGCGCCGCCGAGGCCTCGCCCGATGAACTGGGGGACGAGGCCGAAATACGCAATCTCTACCTCGTCGGGGCCGCTTCGGTGCAGCTCGAAGTAGCCGGCGCTCTCGTCGCCGACGAGCAGCTCCCAAATCGCTATATCGGGTGACACAAGATGCGCCGCGAGCCTTGCGTCGTCCCATGCGAGCCGATCGCGCCAGTGCCATGGCCCGCCCACGGCGGCGTACAGCCGGCGATACTCCGCAGGCGTGCAGGGATCGCGGCGGACGATCCGCGCGTCGTCGCCTAACGGCTGCGCTGGACGAAAGGCCGCCGGCGACGGAAGCTCGAGGTAGGTGCGCACGACGATCATTGTCGCGGGCTGCCCGTTAGGCACGAGACTAGTGAAGCGCGGCGGTGATGGTGGCGGCGTCGTGCGGTGTGGGCCGATGGTCGCGGTGGTGGATCGCCGCGTCGACCAATGCGCGAACGAGTGGTGCGGGCGCGCTGGGAGAAGACTCGAGCTGCGGCTGAAAGAGTGTTGCGATGAAAAAAGGATGGCCGGGAAGCTCGACGACGCGAGCGTCGCCATGATCATCCTCGCCAACGATGCGCAGACCGGCCTTTTGGACGGCGTCCCGATATGAGGGATTCAATCCAAAGTTGCAGTGGTAGCGCTCGACGATTCGCCAGCGTCCATAAATGGACGCGGTTCGAGATGTTGGATCGAGAAAGACCGGTGAAGCTTTGGCGACAAGCGAACAAGCGAGCGCCGAGATGACGGCGCTTGCCGTGTGAGGATTGGACTCGGCGTGATCGGCGTCGCGCAACCCCGCGACGTCGCGCGCATACTCGATGATGGCGTGCTGGAAGCCGCCGCACACACCGAGAAACGGAATGCCTCCTTCGCGCGCGTGACGGACAGCGGCGAGTGCTCCCTCCATGCTCGCGTAGGGGCTCCCTGGGGCGAGCCAGATTGCATCGATCATCGCGAGCTGCGCCTGGACATCGGTCGTGAGACACGATGTTCCCATCCAACTCCACTCCAACGCGTGCTCCCGCGACGCGCGTACGTGACGGAGGGCGTCATCGATCGCGACATGCGTGTACATCGTGGAGTCGTAATCTCCGACGATGGCGAGACGCGCGGGCATCGGCATGCGGACTCCGGCCACGATGAGGTGTTGGTAAACAAATCGGAAGCGGAAGAGCTCCGCTCAATCTAAGGACGCGCGCCGAGGACGAACGCAAGTGGCACATGTGTTTGCCGCGACGCTTCGCCCGACCATTCGAGCGGCAACTTGGAGGTGCACAAGTCAGTGCGACCGGAGCCCCTTACGGACCGACCTAGTCAGCCGTTTGTCGGAGCTTCTGTCGGTGCCGCGCCGCTTTGGCGCGATTGCCGCAAGTCGCCATATCACACCAGCGCCTCCGGCCATTCTTCGTACCGTCGTAGAAGACGCGGGCGCATCGGGAGTCCGCGCATCGACGCACTCGGGGCAACTCGCCGAGAATGAGCGCATCGGCCGCCGACTCGACGATCGGGATCATCAGTCCGGCGAATGCGTCGCCGACCGGCACGAACGTACGCGCATAGGTGCCGTCGCTTCGTCGTTCTACGCGTCGCGTGCCCGCACTGCGTCCAAGGACGCGATTGATCTCGCCTAACGCGTCGTAGCGCACTTGTTCGGCGGTGCTGGTGCCAGAGCCGCGTTCGGCGAGTAGACGCAATGCCCCGCGCACGCGCCGTGCGTCGACGAGTGCCGCACCGGCGCCCGATGGCTGTTCGCGCGCGCGCCGACGCATGCCGAGCGCGCGCTCGCCGTCGACGAGCGACGCCGCTTCGAGCCAGGACATCAATGTGTCGAAGTCTTGTAAGGCATCCATCGCACGCACTCCGTCGCTATTGACGAAATCCAACCAGAGCCGTTCACCGACGAAGAGAAATGCACGCTCGTGAGTGAGCGCGGGCGCAAATGCGGCAAGTGGAGTGAGGAGTGCGGGCGTGGCAGTCATCGGCGGTCGCAAAGCATATCCCACGTTTTTCGCCGTAGCAAGAAGGCAACGCCTCGATTCCGATACGGGCTCGAGTAAATTCGCGGCGTTCACATCGGAGCCGAACATGACGTTGCCAACTGACGCGGCCGTGCTCGCCACCGTTCGTCTCGTCGCGGTAGGATCGACGAATCCAGTGAAGCTCGCCGCGGCGCGCACCGTGATTGGGCGTGTCGCGCCGTCGGCGCGCGTGGAAGCGAGGAAAATTCCATCGACCGTACCCGATCAGCCGTTCGGAGACGATGAGACGATTCGTGGTGCGCTGGCGCGAGCACATGGCGCTCGTCAGGCGCTGGACGCCGACCTTGGCATTGGCCTCGAGGGCGGCGTCGTGGAGAGGCACGATTCGATGCGGACCTGCGCGTGGGCAGCGGTGGTAAATAGCGCGGGTCGCGAGGGCATCGGTGGCTCGTTGGCGATGCCGTTACCCGACAGTGTCGCGCGACTGATTCGCAAAGAGGGCCTCGAGCTCGGCCACGCGATGGACCGCCTAACCGGGGAGCACGACATCAAACAGCGTCAGGGGGCGGTGGGGATTCTGACCGCCGGATTGGTCGATCGACAGGCGGCGTACGAGGTGATCCTCGCGTACGCGCTCGCTCCCTTTCTTACGTCGGAGCTCTGGTAGGTCGTTAGGCCGCGGAGGACTCCGCCGTCTCGACGGCGCCCGGAACGGTGAGCGCATCTTCCTTATAGACGATCCAGCCCGTTGCCTCCTCCACGACGAGCTCGACTTCGGTGCCGAGGGGAATCGTTAGGTTCGGCACTTCGTGGCCGGCGGGGAAGTCCATGAGCACGGGCACGTCGAGATCGGACACGAGATCGAGAACGAAATCCTCGAACTCGTCTTCTTCCGAACGGTCGAGCGAGAGCTGGCCGAACACGATGCCTCGGACCTG
Source organism: Gemmatimonadaceae bacterium (assembly GCA_045804225.1). GTDB lineage: Bacteria > Gemmatimonadota > Gemmatimonadetes > Gemmatimonadales > Gemmatimonadaceae > AG2. The sequence goes on along the minus strand of JBJMNO010000003.1, from coordinate 152,897 downwards.
TGGCAGCAAGCCCGCGGCTCGGAGGTGGACGAGACGCTCGTCCACCACCGACATCGGATCGCGGGTTTCCTCGAGGAAGAGGATTGCGTCGCGCACGTCGATCTCGTACGGCGTACCGATCGACTGTTGTACGAGCGAGAGATTGCCGCCGACGAGACGTCCCGTTGCCCGCCCGGGCTTGGCGGCGCGAGCCATGTCGCGCCCAATGCGCGTCGCAGGTCTGGGCGCCGTGAGCGACGCGAGCAATGACGCCATCGTTGGATCACGCGCACTCGGAATCAGGTCGTCGACGGTAGGCCCGTGGAACACGCGAAGGTGCGCACACCGCATGAGCCAGAGATGAAGAGCCGTGATGTCGGAGTAGCCAACGAACGCTTTCGGGTTGCTCTCGAAGATCTGCGGCACCAGGTAGGGAATCATGCGCACGGCGCCGTAGCCACCTGTGCCGCCAATAACAGCCTTGACTCGAGGATCGAGCCACATGCCCATGAAGTTCTCCGCGCGACGTTCGTCTTCGGCCCGCGTGAAACGGCGAAGGGTCGTGATCTCCGGATCGAGCAACACGGTGTAGCCTGCGCGCTCCAACGCTTTGACGCCGCGCGTGAGCCAGCCCACGCGCGGCGAATACGACGGCGCAACAACACCAATCGTGTCGCCCTTCGTAAGCGGGGCTGGACGGAGCAGGGGCTCGGGAAGGACTAGCGGCAGCGGAGGCGCCGTTTCGACCATGGCCACGCGCTCCGGCAGGCTCGCGGGCTCGGTGAGCGTTATTGGTTCAGAGGCGTCGGGGGGCATTGCGATGGCAAGATAACGCTCGACCCCGGAGTGGTGCGAGCACGGGAGTGGCCCGCGCCGGCTACATTTGTGACATGGTCCCGTCATCCCCGCCCCCTGATTCCTCGACCTATTTCCGGAAGGGATTTGGTCTCAAGGCCGAGGTACAGGAGGACCTCGCCGGATACGAGGGCGCCCTTGTAGATCGCATGAAGGCAAGCGATTACACGCTTACGGCTGGTGAGGTCACGATCCGGCTGGCGAGGGAATTCGGCTTTTGCTACGGGGTGGAGCGTGCGGTGGAGTACGCCTACCAAACGCGACGGAAGTTTCCTGACCGTCGCATCATTCTCGTTGGCGAGATCATCCACAACCCGTACGTGAATTCCCGGCTGCGAGACCTAGGCATCGAAATTCTCGACCGAACGGAAGGGCTAGGGTTCGACTTCTCTGCCATCGAGCCTACCGACGTTGTGATTCTCCCGGCGTTCGGCGTGACGATCGAGGACTTCCAGCGACTCCGCTCGTTAGGCTGCGTGCTCGTCGACACGACCTGCGGCTCCGTGCTCAACGTTTGGAAGCGGGTGGAGAGTTACGCGCGCGATGGCTTCACCGCGTTGATTCATGGGAAGTACTATCACGAGGAAACGCGCGCGACTGCCTCGCAGGTGAGGAAGCATGGGGAAGGTCACTATCTGATCGTGCGGGATATGACCGAAGCGCGCGTCGTGTGCGACTTCATCGAGGGCAAGATCGACGCGTTGGCGGTGGCTGCGCGCTTCGCCCCCCATGCCGTTTCGCCCGGCTTCGACGCTGAGCGAGATTTGCAAAAACTCGGTGTGGCGAATCAGACGACGATGCTCGCGGGGGAATCGTTGGCGATTGGTGAAGAGATCGGCGCGGCGATCGCGAGAGCCCGTGGCCAGGCGGCACGCGAGGCGCAGTTTCGTACGTTCGATACGATTTGCAGTGCCACCCAGGAAAGGCAGGACGCGGTGATTGAGCTCCTGGGAGAGCCGCTCGACGCAATGATCGTGATCGGTGGCTTCAACTCGAGCAATACGATCTCTCTCGCGGCGCTCTGCGCCGAGCGCGTTCCCACATATCATGTAGAGTCCGCGGCTGCCATCGATCCCGAGCACCGGTGCATTCATTTCCGCCGCGCTGGGATCAAGCACGTGGAAGCGGACGAGGCGAATTGGCTTCCAACGTCAGGTCCGGTTCGGGTTGGTCTGACGGCGGGCGCGAGTACGCCCAACAACAAAATCGGCGAGGCCATCGTGCGCATACTCGCCACGCGTGGAGCAACGCCAGACTGATTGGCGGTGCCCGCTCAGGAGGGTAAGTTCGCGGCGTGGACTTTTCACACTATGTCGCTCTTGGCGACTCGATGTCGATCGATCTGTATCCGGCGTTGGACGCGGGAGAGATTGACGTGGCCGTCGCGCTCGAGCGGGATGCGAGTGCGGGGCGAGTGGCGGCATTGGGCGCGGCGGCGCTGTTCTATCGGAATGATGAAGCGCATTGGCCAGACGAGATCGGGAACGACTTGGTCAGTCGTTTTCCAGCAGTTGAATACGAGAATCTCGCAGCGGATGGTGCGACGATCGGCGACGTGTTCGGTGAGCAGCTTCCACGCCTGAAGCCAAGCGAAGAGCCAACGCTGTTGACACTCACGATTGGCGCGACGGACCTCTTCAGCGCGTTCTCGAACAGGCCGAAACCGTCGTTGGCCGACCGCATCGCAAAGGATATTGCCGAAGCGTTCGAGTTCCTCGTGGACGCCGTGCGTCGGGCGAGACCGAGCTCGCTACTGATCGTTTCGACCATCTACGATCCGTCCGATCGAACAGGTCGCGTCAACGGCATCTTCGACGAAGCGGGGTCACTCCAGTTGCGCGCGCTCGATGCGCTGAACGAATCGATACGCAAGATTGCCACGGGAACGCCAGGCCTGTTGCTCGGGGAGATCTACGGACACTTCCTGGGTCACGGTGCTACGGCGCCTGAAGCAGATCGATGGTACTGGCGTCGCTCCTCCCTCGATCCGAATGCGCGAGGCGCGAGCGAGATTCGCCGGGTGTGGATGGAAGCACTCACCGCGGCCGAGGTTCTCGAGGAGGAGCGATGAGCGAGGTGCTGGAGCAGTTCTCCCGGGTGGCGGCGAGCGGCCGGCCAGCTGCATTGGCGACGCTCGTCGCGGCCGCGGGAGCGACACCGAAGAAGGCCGGCTCCACGATGTGGGTTGCGGAGGACGGATCACCTTTAGGCTCCGTGACGATCGGCGGCTGCGTCGACGCGCGCGTGATAGAACAGGCGCGCGCCGTAATCGCGTCGGGAGTGCCGTCTCTGCTGCGCATGTCGTTAGGCGACGAGGAAGCGTGGGAGCTCGGCCTGACCTGCGGCGGGCGGGTAGACGTCCTCGTCCAGCGCGTGAATGGCGGTGATACGAGCGATGCGAGCGCCGCGGCATACCGAGCCGCTCGCGCCACCTACGAGAACGGCGGGGCGTCCGTGGTTGTCGCTCATCTCGATGCGCGGCGAGAACGTCTCGCGATCGACGAGGAAGGCGCGACCGTTGGGACGTTAGGCATGCCCTGGCTCGATGAGCGCGCCCGAGAGATTGCGGCCAAACGACTCGCAGTCGGTATGTCGTCCGGCATTGAACAATTCACTCACGACGGGACAGAACTTTCGCTCTTCTTCGAGCACCTCGCGCCACCGGAGACGGTCGTGATTTACGGCGCGAGCCAGGTGGCAATGTCCGTCGCTCTATTCGCGCGCGAGTTGGGCATGCGCACGGTAATCGTGGATGGGCGAGAGAAGATGGCGAATCGCGAGCGATTCCCCACCGCAGACGCAATTCACGTCGGCATGCCGTCGGAGCTTGCTCAGCAGATTCGCGCAACGCGTCGAACGTATGTGGTGTTGCTCGCGCACGACTACAAATACGACCTCCCGGTGCTGCGCGAGGTGCTGTGCAGCGACGCCGGGTACATCGGCATGATAGGCAGCCGTCGGCGCGGTGCGAGCATTCGCGCCATGCTCGAGGAAGAGGGGTTTACCACCGCTCACGTCGCTCGGCTTCGCACGCCGATTGGCCTTTCCATCGGAGCGAAGAGTGCCGCCGAGATTGCCTTGGCGATCGTCGCGGAGATCATAGCAGTACGCCAGCGCGCGGCGGGTGCGTTGCCCATGACACAGCCTTCGGCCATCGCGGCCTCGCCGTGAGATGGCGGTTCGATGATTCCTGAGCGTGCGATGGAGCCCTATAGCAGCGTGATCGCCGAGCATTTTCGGCGTCCGCGAAATCAGGGGCCGCTGCCTAACGCCAACGCGTCGGCGGAAGGAGTGAATCCGCTTTGTGGTGACCGGGTAAGGTTTGCGGTCGCGCTGGATGAGAAGGGGACGATCACCGAAGCGCGGTTCGTCGCCAACGCGTGCGCGATCTGCGTGGCGGCGGCGTCGCTGCTCACCGAGCGCGTGCAAGGCGTCGTCTCTACCATGGCGCGCGAGATCGCCGATGATGAGATGCTACGCATCGTGGGCGAAGGAGTGCCGACGGCACGTATGAAATGTGCGACCCTACCGCTCGAGACGTTGCGTCGCGCGCTCGCTCGCCTATGATCGCGGCGGTGCTCCTGGCCGCGGGCAGCGCTCGGCGGTTCGATGGACGGCAGAAGCTGCTCGCTCCGGTGCCGCACGAGGGTGGCTTCGTGCCGCTGGTGCGCCTTTCGGTGTTCGGTCTGATCCAGGCGGGAGCGGAGCACATCCTCGTCGTGGGCGGCCGGGACGGCGTGGAGGTACGCGACTGTCTGGACGACCTCGATGTCCAGTTCGCGCTCAATAAGGCCTTCGCGTCTGGTATGAGCAGCTCCTTGCGCGTTGGATTGCGCGAGGCGGTTCGGAGATGGCCGGAAAGTGAAGGGGTATTGATTGCGTTAGGTGATCAGCCGCTCCTCGACAGCGGAATTCTCGCGGCTCTCCTCCAGCACTCCGCACGGGCTCGTGCCGCGACTGCCTCGTGGATCGTGGCACCGCGATTTCGTGGAGTCGTCGGCAACCCCGTCGTTTTCGCGCGTGCGCTGGTGCCCGAGCTTCTGCTCGTGCGCGGCGACCGGGGCGCGCGGGCGGTAGTCGAACGAGATCCGTCACGGGTGGAGTACGTGGATTTCGACCGTGAGGCTCCCCGGGACGTCGACACGTTGAACGACTTGGCCGAGCTGACGGGGAATCTGCGTTTACCATAATTGCGCTCACGACTGGCGGCGGCTCTTATTAGCCCGCCGCGGGTCAGAGCGGACGTCGTCGATTGGAGCGGTGGGAGGACCTCACCGCGTGCCGGTTGCGCAGAACGAACCCTCACCTCCCCTGGAGGCGCATCATGTCATTCTTTGAACCGCAGGACCCGACACCACGTCGCGGATTTCTCGGTCGTCTCACGGCAGGCACAGTGGCAGTCATGGGAGTCGCGGCAGCCGGGCCGCGTGTTCTCGAGGCGGAGTCAGTTTCCGGACTGCCTGCAGACGAGTGGCTCAACGGATTGACAGGCACGTATCGCCAGTTCTTCGACGCCGTGTCGGTGAACGAGGGCTTTCCGTTCAGCTTCGCAATGACCTTCATGAACACAATCGGGGAAACGTACAAAGTGCCCGACAAGGACATCAATGCCGTCGTCGGTTTGCGGCACTTCGCCATCCCGCTCGCGTTCAATGACACCATCTGGGCGAAGTACAAGCTTGGCGAGATGTTCAAGGTCAACGATCCCGTTACGAAAGCGCCGGCGGTGCGCAATCCCTACGCATACGCGAAAGAGGGAGAGCTTCTATTCCCCGGCATGGCATTCGAAAAATTGCAGGCGCGTGGAACGATTTTCACCGTCTGCAACGTCGCGCTGAACGTATTGAGCGGCATGTCGGCTGGCTTCGCCGGCCAACCGAAGGAGACTGCGAGGCAGGACTGGCTGGCGGGGATGTTCAAGGGCGTGAACGTCGTTCCGTCTGGGGTGTTCGCGGTGAACCGCGCACAAAAGAAGGGGTGCACGTACTGCTACGCGGGCTGACCAGTCGAATTTCAGACGCGCGCGGGGGTTGCCTGACGGGCAGCCTCCGCGACTCATTTCAAGTCTGATGACGGAGGCAGCCATGGCAGACGGAAACACATCGAAGCAGGACGCCGCGGAGCATGTCGAGAAGTCCGACACCGAGTGGCGCACTGAGCTCTCGCCGCAACAGTATCGCGTGTTGCGAGAAAAGGGGACGGAAGCGCCATTTACCGGGAAGTACTGGAACGAGCACGCGGACGGCGTATATCGCTGCGCGGCGTGCGGGAATCCGCTGTTCGATGCCGCGACGAAGTTCGAGTCAGGCACGGGGTGGCCAAGCTTCTATCGGCCTATCCAGGGAGAGAGGGTCGCGACGGAGGACGACCGAAGCTTTCTGATGCGGCGCACCGAGGTGCACTGCGCGCGCTGCGGTGGTCACCTGGGGCACCTCTTCGACGACGGACCGCAGCCTACGGGGTTGCGGTACTGCATCAATTCCACGTCGCTCGAGTTGGACAAGGAAGCAAAGTAAAATCCTCGGTCGGCTCACCCTTGCCAGCGCTCGCCCGCTGGTGCATGCTCGCGGCTGCCGTAAGCGATAGGGAGCCGAGCATGCAGGGATTGATGATGGACGTGCCGTTGACGATTCCATTGATCGTCCGGCATGTCGAGGCGTTGTATGGATCGAAGACAGTAGTCGACAGGCGGCCTGACAGAAGTATCGAGCGTCTTTCGTACGCCGCGGTGATGGCGCGGGCACGTCGTCTCGCTGGTGTCCTCCGCCAACTCGGCGTCAGGCGTGGCGACCGCGTTGCCACCTTTTGCTGGAATCATCACCAGCACTTGGAGACGTACTTCGCCGTGCCGTGTATGGGCGCTGTTGTACATACGCTCAACATCCGGCTGGCCGCCGAGGAGCTCGCCTATATCGCGAATCACGCGGGTGACAACGTCATCATCGTCGATCGCGTTTTGTTGCCGGCATTCGAGCGGTTTCGGGGCCAACTGAGAACAGTGCGGGAGGTCATCGTCGTCGATCCGGACGGCAGTGGCGGCGCGCCGAAAGGGACGCTCGATTATGAAACGCTCGTCGCCTCCGGCGACGCGGATCCATTCGAGGATCGAATCGACGAGCGCGACGCCGCGGCGATGTGCTACACGAGCGGGACAACGGGCCGACCGAAGGGAGTCGTATATTCGCACCGCTCCCAGCTTCTGCATACGCTGGTGATCTGCCAACCAGGCTGCCTCGGCGCTGCTGAACCCGACGTCGTCATGCCCATAGTGCCGATGTTCCACGCCAATGCCTGAGGCGCGCCCTACGCCGCTGCCCTCGCCGGCGCGACACAGGTGCATGCGGGCCCTTTTCTCGACTCCCGAAGCCTGCTCGAGCTGATGAGCAGCGAACGCGTGACGCACACAATGGGCGTTCCGACGATCTTCATGGGCATTTTGCAGGAGCTCGACAAGAATGCCGCAAGTTACGACCTGTCCGCACTGAAGCATGTTCTCATCGGCGGCGCCGCAGTGCCGGAGTCGCTGATCCGGGCCTTCGCCGAGCGGCATGGCATCTCGATTACTCAAGGGTGGGGAATGACCGAGACATCGCCCGTTGGCAGCACGTCGAGCCTAACGAGCGAGCTGGCATTTGCAGACAGCGCCACCCAATACGCCTATCGGGCTCGCGCCGGCAGGCCGCTGCCACTGGTCGAGATCCGCGTGCGCGATGAGTCTGGGGTACGTGCCTGGGACGATGAAGGCATGGCGGAGCTGGAGATCCGCGGTCCATGGGTAGCGAGCTCCTACTACAATGCGCCGGAGTCCGCAGATCGGTTCACCGACGACGGTTGGTTCAAGACCGGTGACATAGCGAGTATCGACGCGCGCGGATACATCGCGATTCGCGATCGGTCGAAGGACGTCATCAAGTCGGGCGGCGAGTGGATCAGCTCCGTAGCGCTCGAGAATGCGATCATGGGCATTGCGGGCGTGGCCGAAGCGGCGGTCGTTGGCATTGCGCACCCGCGGTGGGACGAAAGGCCGTTGGCGCTTGTCGTTCCGTGCGACGGTGCAAAGTGTAATGCCGATGCCATTCGGGCACACCTTGCCAACAGATTCCCAAAATGGTGGGTGCCGGATGCCATCGAGTTCGTGAGCGCGATTCCAAAGACCAGCGTGGGGAAATTCAACAAGCGTGAGATTCGCGAACGGTATCGGGACCACTACGCTAATGCCTGTGCCGAGACCAGCGGCGCCGCTGTAAGCTTGACGGCACCCGACGCGGCGAATCACAGCGCCTAACGCCTAACCTCTTTTTCATGCATCGCTTCATATCTCGAACCGTTGCCTCGCTGCTTCCCTGGGTCATCGCGACGTCGGTTAACGGACAAACTCCCGCCACCTCGTCGACGCGGCCCACGAGCATGGCCGGCCGCTCGGTGTTGTATGTCCCGCACGGCGTGGCAGCCACGAGTCAGCCCTTAGCGACCGAAGCGGCGCTGTCCGTAATGCAGCATGGCGGAAACGCAATCGATGCCGCAGTCACAGCGGCGGCGGTGCTCTCCGTGGTCGAGCCGATGATGACGGGTATGGGCGGCGACCTGTTTGCGATCATCTGGTCAGCAAGAGAGAAGCGACTCGTTGCCCTCAACGCGAGCGGTCGTGCAGGAGCGCTGATGACGCGGGACGAGCTGCTCAAGCGCGGACGAAAAGAGATCATCGGCCGCAGCGCCGAATCCATTACGGTCCCTGGCGCCCTGGCCGGCTGGCAGGCGCTGCTCTCGCGCTACGGCACGATCTCGCTGGCCAAAGCGCTGCAGCCGGCGATTCGTTATGCAGACGAAGGATTCCCGGTTACTCCCGTGATTTCGAGGGACTGGGATGACGCGACACGCGTGCTGGAGCGTGACGAGGGAGCCCGCGCAACGTTCCTGATTCCCGATGGCGATACGCGTCGCGCGCCTCGTGCGGGTGACTGGTTTCGCAACCCCGACTACGCGGGGACACTCCGTTCGATCGCCGCGGGCGGAACGCGCGTTCTGTACAACGGGCCGTTAGGTGAGAAGATCGTTTCGCGCGTGCATCAATTGGGCGGCTTTCTCACGATGGACGATTTACGGAAGAATGCGCCCACCTGGGAGACGCCCATCTCCGTCGACTTCAAGGGCTATCGGGTGTGGGAGCTTCCCCCGAACAACCAGGGGATTGCGACGCTCGAGATGCTCAAGATGCTCGAGCCGTACGATCTGCCGGCCCTCGGCCACAACTCCGCGGCGTATCTACATCTGCTCATCGAGGCCAAGAAGCTCGCGTATGCTGATCTTGCGCGATATGTCGGCGACGCGGACCACTTGACCGTGCCGCCGAGTGCGCTGCTGTCCGAGAAGTTCGTCGCTGAGCGGCGCAGTCACATCGATCGTACGCACGCGGCGACGCAGGTCGATCCCGGCCCAGCGCTGACATCGAGCGAGACGATTTATCTCACTGTCGCCGACAGTGCAGGGAACATGGTCTCGTTCATCAATAGCTTGTTCGACGAGTTTGGCTCGGGCGTAGTGGTGCCGGGGACGGGTTTCGCGCTGCACGACCGCGGCGCGGGATTCACGCTCGAAGCGGGCGTTCCAAATACCGTCGAGCCGGGAAAGCGGCCCTTTCACACACTGATCCCGGGCTTCGTCACGAAGCCTGCTGTCACAGAGCAGCCCGATGGCCGCGGAGATCAGCCTTGGATGAGCTTCGGATTGATGGGCGGCGCGATGCAGGCGCAGGGGCACGTTCAGTTCCTGCTCAACATGCTGGTATTCGGAATGGACGTGCAGCAGGCGATGGACGCGGCGCGCTTCCGACATCTCGACGGGGTCCGCGTGATACTCGAGTCGCCAATTCCCGATAGTGTTCGTACGGCGCTAACGGCACTCGGACATCAGCTCGTGATGCCGCGCGGTCAGCAGTTTGGAGGGAGCCAGGCGATCATCAAGCTGGCGCGCGGATACATGGCCGGCTCGGATCCACGCAAGGACGGGTACGCAGGTGGTTATTAGGCGATGTGAGCGTCTCAACGATTCACCCACCACACCATTACATGGCACAGACCACTTCGGCGGCGGATGATGAGCGATTGCAGGAGCTGGCGGCGCGGCGCTGGCGCATCGCGTTGACGCTCACGGCAGTAATGGTTGTGATCTATTTCGGCTTCATCGCGCTCATCGCGTATGATCGCCCAGTTCTCGCGCGGCTCGTCACACCCGGCCTCACGGTCGGCATCCTTCTCGGCGCGCTCGTGATCGTAGTTTCGTGGCTACTCACTTACGGCTATGTGCGGTGGGCGAACGACCACTACGACCCGGCGCTTCGCGAGCTGCAGGCGTCGGCTGCTGACGCGGGGGCTGTCGAATGAATGCGACCGCGATCGGCCAACCCAACTCCGTCGCCATCGGGTTCTTCGTTCTTTTCATCCTCATTACGCTTGGAATCACGTGTTGGGCGGCGCGACGAACCCGCACCACGGAACACTTCTACGCCGCGGGTCGCACAATCAGCCCCGGGCAGAACGGCTTCGCACTAGCGGGCGACTACATGAGCGCGGCGTCTTTTCTCGGTATCGCCGGCCTCGTATCGACGACGGGTTTCGATGGGCTCATCTACTCGACTGGATGGCTCGTCGGTTGGCCAGTGGTTCTCTTTCTCATTGCCGAGCCGCTGCGGAATCTCGGGAAGTACACGTTCGCGGATGTCGTTGCGCTGCGGCTCAAGCAGACCCCGGTGCGCATTGCGGCGGCGGTGGGCACCCTCGCGACCGTGATTCTCTATCTCATCGCGCAGATGGTTGGCGCCGGTGGTCTGATCAAGCTGATGTTCGGTCTCTCGTATGAGACTGCCATCGTGATCGTCGGCGTCGCCATGATTGCGTACGTCTTGTTCGGGGGCATGCTCGCTACGACTTGGGTGCAAATCGTGAAGGCGGTGCTGCTGCTCACGGGTGCATTCATTCTCGCCATGCTCGTACTCGCGCGCTTCCACTTCAATCCGGCCGCGCTCTTCGACGCCGCAGCAGCGAAGTACGGCAACGGCGTGCTCAACCCTGGCAAGCTCGTGTCGAATCCCCTCGACGCGATATCGCTCGGTATGGCATTGATGTTCGGCACCGCCGGGCTGCCGCACATTCTCATGCGATTTTACACCGTGCCAGATGCGCGGGCCGCGCGTAAGTCGGTGTTCTACGCTACCGGCCTGATTGGCTTTTTCTATTTGCTGACGTTCGTGCTCGGCTTCGGTGCGATGGTCTTCGTGGGGCCGGACGCGATCAAAGCTGTGGACAAGGGCGGCAACATGGCGGCGCCTCTGCTGGCGGAGTTTCTCGGTGGCACTCCCTTCCTTGGGTTCATCGCGGCGGTTGCGTTCGCGACCATTCTCGCCGTCGTGGCAGGCCTCACGCTCTCGGGTGCGGCGGCGCTGTCGCACGACCTATGGGTGAACGCGATGCATCGCGGCAAAGCCGACTCACGTGAGGAATTGCGTGTCGCACGCGTCGCCACGGTGATTTTAGGAATCATTGCGATCGTTCTCGGCATCACGTTCAAGGGACAGAACGTGGCCTACATGGTGTCTTTGGCGTTTGCGATTGCGGCGAGCGGGAACTTCCCGGCGCTTCTCCTGTCGATATTCTGGCGACGCTTCACGACCGCCGGCGCGGTCTCGAGCATGCTGTTCGGTACGATCGCAACGCTCGTTCTGATCTACCTGTCGCCAACGATCCAGATCGACCTCCTCAAGCACCCCACCGCGTCCTTCCCACTGAAAAACCCGGCCCTCCTCACGATTCCGTTGTCATTCGCCGTTGGCGTGTTGGTGTCGCTACTTGGTGCGCGGGCAGGCGCGGACGATCGAGCGCACGACCGACGCATGCATCTCGGCGAGCGCGTTGGCGCACGCGGATAGCCAGCGAACGAGGCCGTATGGGGCCTCGAAAGGAATCCGTCAGAGAGGGGCAGACGACTCGACCGCGGTCGCGCCGCTGACCATATTACCTCGCCGCGGTCGCGGGGCCTCGAGGCCCGGGACCGTCGGTTGTACCCGACGCCCGAATGGACTCTCAGGAGGAGTAGATATGCGTAAGACGATTTTCACGTTGGCGCTCGTCGTGACGGCGTCGCCGGTTTTTGCCCAGGCGGCGCAGCAAGGGAAGGACAACGATCCCACGCACAAAGTTGCGGGCGGTATTAGCGCCGCTGGCTGGATGGGTCGCCTCGATCCGCAAGCCGAGCGCCGCGGAATGAAGATCGAGGACGCCAAGTTCTCGGCGATGGGGAGTGGCTACCATATCACGTCCGGGCCCGCCGCGATCTACTGGAATCCAAAGGACGCCGTGAAGGGCAACTATACCGTGAGTGCCTCCTTCACGCAGACGAAAGCTCCGATGCATCCCGAAGCGTACGGTCTCTTTATCGGGGGCACGAACCTCAGTGATTCGACGCAGAGCTACGTCTACTTCGAGACGCGTGGCGACGGCAAGTATCTCATCAACCATCGCGCCGGCAACGACGTGCACAAGATCGTTGATTGGACGGATACCGATGCCACGAACAAGGCTGACGCTGCCGGCAAGGCGACGAACGAGCTGGCGATTCGTGTTACGTCGGATTCGGTGGATTTCCTGGCGAATGGGAAGCTCGTGAAAGGCTTCACGAAGGCAGAGATGCACAACTTCGCGGCCGATGGCCAGACGGGTATTCGAGTCAACCATAACCTCGACGTCCACGTCGACAAGTTCCAAGTAAAGCGCGCCAAGTAGGTTCTTCGTTAGGTGTCAAAAAAGGACGTTAGGCTGAGCAAGGGCGGGGTGCCTTAGGGCATCCCGCCCTTGCTCCGTAAACATCCTTGCGCGATGAGCGTCCTTGAACCAGAGTAGCGTGGCTTGGTTCACTGCCCATCGCGGAGGAAAGCAAATGCGGCGCACACCGCTGATCTTCGTTGTCGGACTCGCGCTCATGACCGCGCGCGATACCACGCAAGCGCAGAAGTCGAAAGACGAACCACGGCGGCCGCGTCTCGATGCAAGCGCCGATACCAACGATTCGCACGTCTACTACGAGTACGGGCTCGAGAAGCTCGAGCGCGATCCCGAGGAAGCGGCGGATGCCTTTTACTGGGCGGCTCGCATCGACCCGACTTCGGCGGATGCGTTCTATGCGCGCCGCTGCGCGCTGCTTCTCTCGGACAAATACCGCTTCCAGAAATACTTCGAGGAAGACCGCCGTACGCTGCAGTCGAACGAGATCAAGCGCATCGACTCGCTCTATTTCTACTCGCTCACGATCAATCCATTCTTGTACCGAAAGCTCGATGTCCGACTCTTTGCGGAATACATCCAGCTTTGGTCGGAAGAGTACGCGCGACGAAACAATCTCAACCCCGGCGAGGTGCGCTTCGCCGTAGAGCGAGAGATCTCTCAGGAGTCATCCGCGTCGATGCGCGCTTGGCAAGCGTACGGCGAAGGGCGTTTCCGGGAAGCGCTCGACCTCTACGCGGAAGCAATCAAACGTGCCCGGCACAAAGCCGAGCTCCGTGCAGACCGCGGACGTCTCTTCTTTCAGCTCGGTCAGGCAGACAGCGCTCTTGCCGAGCTCACTCTCGCAATAGACGAGCTGCGCAAGACGGATAAGAAAGATCTCGTTTACGTGTATGAATCGAAGGCGCTGATCGAGCATAGCATCGGTTTGGTGCAGCAACGCCTTGGACACGCGCCAGCCGCGAAGGAAGCCTTCAGCCAAGCGCTTCAGGAAGATCTCTCCTACTTTCCCGCGCACCTGCAATTGGCGTTCATTGGGATGAACGACAAGGACACAACGACAACTCTCAGCGAGCTGGATCTCGCCGTTCAGATACGTCCCGACGACCCGCTGCTTCACTACACCTACGGGTTCGCTCTCGCCACATACGGAAAGTTCGAGGATGCTCAGGTCCAGCTTCGGAAGGCAATCGAAGTCGACCCGAGCTTCGCCGCGCCCTATTATTTGCTGGGTGAGGTGCTCGATGCGCTGGGCAAGCCGTCCGAGGGACTTACGCAATATCAGACCTTCCTTGCGCGCGCGAGTCGCCAGGATTTGCGACGCAAGGAAGCGGAGCAGCGCGTCGCGATAGCGGCGAAGAACGGCCTCTGATGGCGGGGCCTAACGGGAAGAGGCGACCGGCTCTCCGATTCGCGTTTTGGGGAATCCTCGCGGGCGGCATTGGCGTACCGGGGATAGCTTCCGCGCAGGACACGACGGCTCGAGCCACACGGCCTCGAACGACAGCGGAGGACCTGATGATGTTCAGCCAGGTCCTGAACCAGATTCGCGTCAATCATCCCGATTCGCTCGACATGCACGTGCTGTTCATGGCGGCGATCGAGGGAATGATCCACGCCGCCGACCCGCACTCGTTCGTCATTCCCGCGATGCGATTGAATCCAGCCAAGGCCGCCGCCTATCGCGACGGCAAGCTGTATCCGGTACCGGTGAACTTTCGCTTCGTCGACGAGGCACCCGTCGTCGTGAGCGTCGAGCCGGGTTCGAAGGCCGCCGATCAGGACATTCTCATTGGCGACGAGCTCGTAGCGATCGACGGCAAACCGGTGGAAGCGACTTCCGAATCTGAGATGGAGATCGCGATGGCCGGCGCCAAGAACACCACCGTGACGCTCGGTCTCGAGAGGCGGCGCATCGACGGCTCTCTCGTGCGACTCGAGCGGATCGTTAGGCGCGAACGCGTCGATGACGCGACCGCCGTGCCCGCCGCGTTCATGCTCGACGCACAGACAGGCTATGTCCGCGTCACGACATTCTCGAACGACAAGGTCGCGGACGACATGCACGATGCGCTCGGCCGTCTGGAAGGACAGGGGATGAAGCGCCTGCTGATCGACCTCCGCGACAATGGTGGTGGGCGAGTCGATCAGGCGGCGCGTATCACTGGCGAATTCTTGCCGAAGGGCGCGATTGTCTACACGGCCGAGGGCCGAAAGGCAGACGTCACCGACACGTCGCGGGTTTCGCGCTCTTTCTGGCGTAGCGAGAAACGCTACCCAATCATCGTGATGGTGAACGACGGCACCGCGAGCGCTTCCGAGCTCGTCGCCGGCGCGTTGCAGGATCACGACCGCGCTCTCATCGCCGGCCAGCCGACGTTCGGGAAGTCGCTGCTCATGTCGGGCTTTCCCATGTCCGACGGATCGGTGATCGAGCTCGTGATCGGCCACGTGCGGACGCCGTGCGGGCGCGTCATCCAGCGGCAGTATCACTCGATTAGCCGCCACGAGTACTACCGCCAGGCAGGCGCCGAGCGCGACACGGTCGGCCGGCCGAGCTGCAAAACCGATCAGGGCCGCACTGTGTACGGAGGCGGCGGCATCTACCCCGACGTTAGGCTCGCCGAGGAGACCGTTCCCCTTTGGCTCGCCCAAGTGCGCGAGAACGATCTCGTTTTGAAGTGGATAGGCGGGTACGTGAGCGCCAACGTAGGAATTCCCGCCACGCTCGACGCGCTCGCCGCCGCCCCCACGGTGCCGCCCTCGGCGGTAAGCGGCTTTCGAGCGTTCTCGGCGCAGCAAGCGGTCGCCATTCCCACCGGCGATGAAGTAGATGCGGAGCTCCAACGCGTGCTGACGCGCGCGTTGGCACGAGCGAAGTTCGGTGAGACCGGCTACTATCGTGTAGCCGCGATCCTCGATTCGTCCGTGCGACGCGCGGCGCAGCAGTTCGATCGCGCGTCGGCGATACTCGCAAAAGCTCCGTGACGACATCCGCATCTGCCACTCGCAGTAGCACAAACGATCATCGCTCCGCCATCCTCGCCAGCTTTCTCGGCTGGACGCTCGACGCGTTCGACTACTTCCTCGTCGTCATGGCGCTCACCGCCATCGCGAAGGATTTCGGCCGTGCGGACAAGGAGATCGCCTACTCACTCACGCTAACGCTCGCGTTTCGGCCAGTCGGCGCGTTCATCTTCGGCTTGCTGGCCGATCGGTACGGCCGGCGCCTGCCGCTGATGATCGATCTCGTCTTCTACGCCGCCGTGGAAGTCGCGACTGGATTTGCCCACGACTTCCGCACGTTTCTGATTCTCCGCGCTCTATTTGGAATTGGGATGGGCGGTGAGTGGGGCGTTGGAGCGTCGCTCGCGATGGAGAAAGCGCCGGCAGCCAGACGGGGCGTTCTCTCTGGGCTGCTGCAGGAGGGATATGCGTGTGGCTATCTCCTCGCCGCGCTCGCGTATTTCTTCATCTTCCCGCGGTGGGGGTGGCGGCCACTGTTCTTTCTCGGCGGCTTACCGGCACTCCTGGCTCTGTACGTTCGCACTGGGGTGAAGGAATCCGAAGTTTGGGAGCGCACGAAGCACGACAGCTGGGGACAACTGGGTCGCGCCATCGTTTCGCACTGGAAGATCTTTCTGTACCTGGTGGTGCTGATGACGATGATGAACTTCATATCGCACGGCACTCAGGACATGTATCCCACGTTTCTGCAGCGCGATTGGGGCTTCACGCCGCAGAATCGCGCGGCGCTCACCGCCTTCTCGATGGTCGGTGCAATTACGGGGGGGATCGTCTTCGGTCACCTCAGCGATCGTATTGGGCGTCGGAAGGCGATTGTCATCGCGCTTTGCCTCGCGATTCTCGCGATCCCGATCTGGGCGCACGCCCCAGGCATCGCCGTGCTTGTAGCGGGCGCGTTCGTTATGCAGTTCATGGTGCAGGGGGCGTGGGGTGTGATTCCCGCGCACATTACCGAGCTCTCGCCCGATTCGGTGCGCGGGTTTCTTCCCGGATTTGCGTATCAATGCGGGGTCATGCTTGCGAGCTACGTGACGTACATCGAAGCGGTGTTCGCCGAGCACACGTCCTACGCGAACTCCATGGCGCTCACGGCGGCCACGGTGTTCGCGGGCGGTGCGCTCGCGGCCTGGTTCGGACGCGAGCGGCGCGGCCACGTGTTCGGCGCGGCGCCTGTGCCTGGCGACTGACTTGGGGTGAGTGTGACCTCGCGCACGTAGTGAGGCTTCAGGGTGACTCTGACCGGTAGACGCGCGTCAATCTCGCGACTCCCTCCGAGGATCCCATGTTTCTTTCTCGTTTCCTTCTCGGTAGCGCGGCGGTCGCGCTCATCGGCGCGGCGGCTCCGAGTGGCGCGCGAGCGCAAGGCTCGTGGAAAACCGCGTGCAACGACGGCTCGACCACAAACGCCACCGGCGCCAACGCGTGCGATGGCCACGGCGGCATTCACAAGGTCAACTCCACGATTCTTCACCGGGCTCCCTCGCACACGGCGCACCCGTCTGTGCCTTCCCGTGTAACGCAGGCCGGTACCCCGGCTCCCGCTCCGGCGGCGAAGCCGACGTACGAGGAACATCGTGGCTGGCGCTGGAAGCGTCATCACGAGGAGAAGCGCGAAGAGCGCCGCGAGGAGCGTCGTGAGGAGAAGCATCGACGCGTGCGCTGTCGCGATGGTCGTTTCGAAACGGTCGAAGGCAAGGCGAAGGGCCGCGACGTCTGCAAGCATCACGGCGGCATGGCGCACTAGCGCGGGGCGGGTGAGGCGTGGCGCGTGAGGAATGTCGCGTGCCGCGCATCCGGCAACCCGTCGTGCGCACCCACAGCACAGAGTGCCTCTTTCCAAGAGGCACTTTTCTTAATTTGGTTCTTCGTGGAATTTCGGAAAATACGGTGATCGGTGGTGGGCTACTGCACATGGGGAGTCCAGAGTGCCGAGCACGCCAACTTGGAAAATTCCCGAAACGGCATGAAGTAGAGCAACGTTAAAAGCATGTGAACCACAGAG
The DNA here is from genome assembly GCA_045804225.1 of Gemmatimonadaceae bacterium. Lineage (GTDB taxonomy): Bacteria > Gemmatimonadota > Gemmatimonadetes > Gemmatimonadales > Gemmatimonadaceae > AG2. Next base: position 135,263 of record JBJMNO010000003.1, on the reverse strand, counting down.
GACACAGAGGCAGGGAGGAACAACAAAGGTGTCGCTCTTGTAATCAATTCGCGGCTCGCCGAGACGACGCATTTCTCTGGGTCCTCTGTCTCCTGTGTGGTTCACACAACGAAGTTTTGTTGGTTTTTTCAGTGCTGCTTCAAGCCGTTTCGATGTTCAAGCCAGTTGATGGCAGCCCTTGCATGGAGTCGTCGAGGGTAAGAGGGGCCGCGCAATTCGCGCCATTCGCGTCCTAACGGCACTCCAAACCTGTGTCGCCTGGAAGCTCCGGAATTCGTGGATGCGAATCTAGTTGGCGCGCAGACGCGCCTGGCAATGCGAACTGCGCATTGCTAATCGAAGCGCCAACAGCAAAGGTGGTCTCAACCGGTGAATGCAACAGGAGAGATTTACGCATTCACCGGAGGTGGTGATGACGGCAAGGAGAGGACTACCTGCAGTGCCTGCATCGACCGGTTGAAATCATCTCTGCACGGTCCGCGGTTCTCCTGCCGGTCAAACTTGGAGAGCTGCCGGTACGCGAATGACGCCAATCTTGGGCGAATCCAACCGTGCGCGTGCAATCGTCCTCGCACCAGAGCCAAAGAATACTTGGTGACGACCTCCGGCAGCGGCGATGCGCCAGACGCGGCCCGAGGTCGTTCCAAAAAACGACAAGTGCTGCCCCACTTGAGACTGCCGTTAGGCCACACGGTTGGATTCGCCCAGAATTCGGTCATTCGCGTCCAAACATTCTGGGCTCTCCCTGCCGATGAACATCACATTTTCTCCCGTAAGCGGATCGTGGCCACCGATGTCCGGGTGTACGTTGTGATCCCGCGGCCACGACAGACTCTCGGGTTCAAGATCCGGCAGCCGTCCTCGCGGTAACTGTTGCACCGACCGGTTGAAATGACCAATCCTTCGCTTCGCTCAGGACGACATCCGAGCATGGGACTCGCAGGTTTGCGTGATCGAGCTCGTCATCTGACATACCGGCAGTGTTGGACGCCCGATCGACCGCACGCTTTACACGATCGACCGCCCGCTTTACAAACTCAGCTGCGGCGTTGTCCCGATCGACGCCAGCGTTTGACTGCGCGACGATGAAGTTTGCAGGAGCGACAACCGCATCTGCACGATCGACGATCGCGTTCGTTCAATCGGCGCTCACAGTTGCCCAAGCGATTGTCGAACTTGCGCGGGCGACGGCGACATTTTGGTAATCGATTGTCCTGCTGCGTAGACGGGCAACTAGGCTCGCACGATCGACCACGAGATTTGTGCGATCGACAACGGAAGTTGCCCACTCGGCGATCGTCATTACACAATCGACGACCGTAACAGATGGATCGACCACAACGTCAGCGCGATCGACTCCCCGATCTGTCCGATCGACCGCAGCGTTTACATGATCGACGCTGACGTTTCTCCCACCGGCCGCCGACTTTGCACGATCGACCTCGGCGTTTGCACGATCGACAGCGATGTTTTGTCAACCGGCTCTGGCATTTGTACTACGAGCTCCAGTGATTGTATTACGGGCTCCAGTGATTGTATTACGGGCTCCAGTGTTTGCATGACGGGCGCCAGCGTTTGCATGACGGGCGCCAGCGTTTGCATGACGGGCGCCAGCGTTTGCATGACGGGCGCTAGCGTTTGCATGACGGGCGCCAGCGTTTGCACAACGGACTCCAGCATCTGCACGCGAAGCCTCCGCACTTCTGCGACGGACGCCAGCTTTTTCACAAGCGGCTGCAGCGTTGGTAGAAGGCGCTGCAGCTGTCTTGCAATGCGTTCCAACATTTGCCTGACGCACTCCAGCATTTTCAAGACGCAGTCCAGCATTGTGAGAACGCACCCACTATTCTCGAAACACACTTCAGTATTTCCAGAACGCGATTCAACGTTTGACGAAGGCCCGTCAGTCTTTGCGAGACGCCCTTCCGTCTTTGTGAGACACGCTCCAGCATTTACGAGACGCGCTGCAGCGTTTGCCAGACGCGCTCCAGCGTTTGCCAGACGCGCTCCAGCGTTTGCGAGATGCGCTGCGGGGTTTCGAAGCGCCACGTCAGCATTTTCAGACGAGCGCCAGCTTTCGCACGATGAGCAAAGCCTTAAGCGAGCTCGGGTCCCTGGAGGAGATGTTTGGCCCTCGCCAAAACCACAACGCGAGCAAGCCGCGCCAGCTCCAGCTCCAACACACGACCACCGAACGGAGTGAGCTTGTAGTAGCGCCGACGCTCGTCCTCGTCCGTACCTGACGCGCCGACCGCGGATCGGCCCCGCGCAACCTCCTCGATGAGACCGGAATTGAGCATACGCTGTATCGAACCATAGAGCGTGCCCGGTCCCATCCGGATCTGGCCTTCCGTCATCTCCTCGACCTCTTGCGCAACCGCGTATCCGTGCCGCCCCGCATCGCCCTCCGCGGATCGGCGTCCGTCGGCGAGAGCGAGCAGGATGTGCAGGACAACGGGCGTCAACGGCAACAACGATCGAGGATCCGGCGAGCGCCTCACGATGCACAACGCATTGACACGTTCATCACTCGGAGCGCAACGCTACGATCGGGTCCACGCGGCTGGCCCGCCGCGCCGGCAAATAGCACGCTGCCAATGCGACGCCTCCCAGGAGGAGCGGAACAATGGTAAAGGTCAGCGGATCCATTGTGCCAACTCCGAACAATTGGCTGGAAAGTAGACGAGTAGCCAATGCCGAGGCAGCGAGGCCGATGGCGAGCGCGCCGACTGTCGTCAACATGCCCTCGCGGAGGACCATGACGAGTACCTGATATCGCCGAGCTCCAAGCGCCATACGAATTCCCACTTCCTGTGTGCGGCGCGCCACGGCATAGCTCATTACGCCGTACACGCCGATTGCCGCGAGCACGAGGGCAAGTGCGGCGAAGCCCGTCATGAGCCACACCGTGAGCTTCGGACCGCCGCGGGCGTCCGCGAGTACCCGCTCCATGGTCCGTACGCGCCACACTGGCTGATCGCGATCCACTCGCCACACCGCGGCACGAATGGCCTGGGAAAGTGTCGCGGGATCGCCCGACGCGCGTACGACTGCCTCGGTGAAGATGAGCGGGCGCTGAAGATATGGCACGTACGCCTGATCGAGCGGATCCTCCGAGAGACGGAAATGCTTTACGGTCCCAACAACGCCGATGACCGTGGCCCAAATGCTATCGCTGCCGACGCGCAGGCGCTTACCGAGCGCCGATTCGTTAGGCCATGCGCGTCGCGCGAGCTGATCGTTGATGATGGCGACTGGAGCTGAGCCAGCCCGATCTGTCATTGTAAAGTCGCGGCCGGCCAACCGGCGAATATGCAAGGTCTCGAAATACCCTGGGCTGATGATATTGAGCTGCGCTGTCGGCGCCGACTGTGGATCAGCGACGGGCTTGTCGCCAAGGAAGTACGGGTAGGATTCGCCGTTGCCGTTGAGTGGTGTCGCCCGCACGAGTGCCGCGCTCTCGACACCAGGCACGCGACGCATCTCCTCCAGCGTCCGCGTAAACATGTCGGCGATCTGCGCGTCGGTTTTGTACTTCGCCACGGGTAAGCGAAACTGCAACGTCATCGTGTGCGACGGATCGAAGCCAGGGTCAACGCGGGAGAGCGCCGCGAGACTGCGTGTCAGCAAACCCGCACCGACGAGCAAAACGACACTCAGTGCGATCTGCGCGACGACGAGCGCTCCGCGCATGCCGAAGCGACTACTGCGCGCACCGCCGGCACCCGCCCGAACGGTCAACGCTTCTTGCACGTCGGCGCGCGAGTACTGCCACGCCGGTGCGCTGCCAAAGAGCAGCCCGGCGCCTAACGTGATCGCCGTCGCGAAGAGAAGCACGAAACCGTCCAGCGCGATCGTTCCGTTCACCGGGACCGATGACGACACTTGGGTTGCCAACGACGATACACCCCAACGGGCGAGCAGGAGGCCCAAAGCGCCACCGGCAACCGACAGCACGACGCTCTCCGTCAGCAGCTGCCTAACGAGGCGAGACCGGCCCGCGCCAAGTGCCGTGCGCACGGACAGCTCGCGGCGTCGCGCCGCCGCGCGGGCCAGTTGCAGATTGGCGACATTGGCGCACGCGATGAGCAGTACGATGCCAACCGCGCCAAGCACGATGAGCATCGGCGTTCGCACAGGGCCAATCATCTGATCGAGCATCGCCTGCACGTTGGCGCCGACGCCGGCATTCGTCACCGGGTACGTCTGAGCCAAGCGCTGTGTGATGGCATCGAGGTCAGCCTGCGCTCGCTGAATGCTCACGCCGGTCTTGAGTTTGCCCACAATCAAAACGCCGGCACGTCCCCGCAGCTCGAGATCACCGGCATTCGGGTAGTAGCCGATCGGCATCCAGACGTCTGGCGTTCCCAATGGGGCCAACAATCCGGGTCGCGTAATGCCGACGACGGTGAAGGGCAGGCCATTCAACACCAGGGTACGGCCGATCATGTCGGGCCGACCTCCGAACCGCGTGTGCCAAAAGTCGTCCGTGATGACGGCAACAGGCTGACGTGTTCCGACGCGTGTCTCTTCCTCCGAGAAAAAACGCCCCTGTGCCGGCGCTGCTCCGAGAATGCGGAACAGATTCGCCGTCACGAAGCTTCCCGTGACACGCTCGGGCTGATCGCCACCAGTGAGATTCACACTCTGGCCGCGCATCACCGCGAGGGCCTCGAAGCTGCGAGATTGCTGCTGCCAGTCGAGATAGTCGAGATAGTCGACGCCATTCTGCCGCACCGGGCCGCGCGTTCCCCATACGAGAACGACCCGTTCCGGCTCCGGCCACGGCAGCGGCCGAAGCAGCACGGCGTTCACGACGCTGAAGATTGCCGTGGTCGCGCCGATGCCGAGCGCGAGAGTGAGGATCGCGATAGCCGTGAACGCCGGCCGCGAGCGCAGCGTGCGAAATGCGAAGCGCAGATCTTGTCGAAGAGCGTCCATCGCTTCCTCTCGATCTAAATAGAAGGGTGAAGACCAGGGCACATCGACAGTGGCCTCGGTGCGATGGTCGCCGTCCCTGGCACTCGTCACGGAACGGACGCGCTCGACTGGCGCGCTGAGCAGCACGTCGATGATGAGATGACGCCAGAGCCTGAGAGTCCCGGTGGCTCCCTGTCGATGCCGGGCTTCGGCACGACGAGCGCGGAAGAAGACAAGCATCTCCTCACCGAAGCGCGCGCGAAACGATCGGGGATAGAGGACGAGGAGGACGGCGAACAGACGCTCACCGAGGTCGCTGGGTTGTGCTCGGCTCATGGATGCGCGGCGCCGCTGGGTAGCAGAGGACGAAGAGGCGGCCTCCAACTGCCGCGAACTATATCCGTAACGGATGTACTATGCAAAAAGGTTCAGCGGTCGACAAGAGTCACGCGTATGGCAGGGCGACGGGAGGAAGTCGCAGGGAAGCTGTCCGGCGGGGGTGGGCCCTCCGGTTTCCTGCTACTTGCTCCCGTTTCCCATTCCCTCGCGTCGGCCGTAGGTTGAATCGCCGATTGCCGCCCTGCTCTCACCGGGAGTCCGTCATGCGTTCCCTCCGTTCGTCGCTCTCGCTCGTCGTGCTCGCGCTGGCAGCGTCGAGCGCTCTTGCTCAACAACCACAATCTGCCGCCGCCACGGTGACCCGTGCCGCGGGCGGCAGGCAGATGACTCCCGCTGATCTCAAGTCGTGGAAGTCGATCCGCACACCTGTTGTATCGAACGACGGGAAGTGGTTCGCTTACGTTCTCGCGCCGAATGAAGGCGATGCCATGGTTGTCGTTAGGCAGACAGCCGATGGAGCCACCGAACAGCGCTTCCCGATCGGTGAGCCGCCGGCGGCCGCGGGCAATCCGTTCGCGGGCGGGGCGGCCCCGGCGACTCTGGCTATCTCTGGCGACTCGAAGTTCGTCGCATTCACCGTCTATCCAACCCAGCGCGACGCTCGACGCCTGCGACAGCAGCGCAAGCCCGTGCAGAACAAGGTTGTCTTGCTGAACCTGGCAACTAGTCAGAAGACGGAATTCGACAAGATTCGCCGCTTTGCGTTCTCGGGCGACAAACCGCAGGTCGTTGCGCTCTATGGCTACGGCGCGGAAGCACCCAGTGCGACGGGTGGCAATGGCGCCGGCGCTGCGACCGGCAATGCGGCCGCGACGGCGAGTCGTTCGGAGGGTGCCGACCTTCTCCTCTGCACGCTCGGGAACGGCAGCATCATCAATATTGGCAACGTCGGTGACTTTGCCTTCGACGAGTCGGGCAGTTATCTCGCCTACACGATCGATGCGCGCGACGAGATTGGAAATGGCGTGCAGCTTCGCGATCTCCGCAGCGACGTCGTGCGTCCGCTCGATAGCGAGCAAGCGGTGTATCGTCGACTGGCGTGGGCCGATAGTGGCCCGTCGCTCGCGGTGTTGCGCGGTAAGCCAGACTCGGCGGCGAAGGATACGGTGTATAGCGTTGTCAGCTTCACGGGCATCGGTACCCCCGCGCAGAAGAAGTCCATCTTCGATCCGTCGGGCCGCTCCGATTTCCCAAGCGGCATGAAGGTGAGCGGCGATCGCACGCCGCGCATCGCCGATGATTTCGCGACGGTGTTCTTCGGGATTCGCGAGGCAACCCCCAAGACCGCCAGCGACGTCGTGGCCTCACGCGACGGCGCCCCACAGCGTCCGCCCATCGTTCAAGCCGGTGCACCCGGCGAAGGGGGAACGCGCAATCAGCCGCGCGTCGATCAGGACGACGAGAATCCGACTCTCGTGCTCTGGCACTGGAAGGATCCGCGCCTGCAATCGCAGCAGCTCGTGCAGGAGCAGCAGGATCGGACGTACAGCTATCTTGCCGAGTATCGCCCCGCCGACAACAAGTTCGTTAGGCTTTCCGACGAGGCGTTGCGACAAGTCACGCTGCTTCCGCACGATCGCTTTGCATATGGCGTCGACAGCCGCGACTACGACCAGCGGGCGAGCTACGACGGTCGTCGTTATGCTGACATCTACACGGTGGATCTCAAGACCGGGACGCGCACCGTCGCGCTGAAGAAGGCGCTGCAGTTCTTCGGTCTCCCATCGCCCGACGGCAAGCAGCTCCTTTTCTGGGGCGATGACGCGAATTACTGGGCGCTCGATCTCGTTACGGGGCAGAAGCGCAACGTCACGAAGAACTTGGACGTTAGCTTCGCCAACACCGATGATGACCACAACAACGTTGTTCCTCCGCCGCGCCCAGTCATGGCGTGGTCCAAGGATGGCGGCGCGGTGCTATTGAGCGATGGCTGGGACGTTTGGCGCGTTCCTGTAAACGTGAGCGGCAAAGCCGTGAACCTCACGGGCGACGGCCACAAGAATGAAGTGCGGTATCAGCGGTTGTATAGCTTCGCGAGCGGTGCCGCAGCCGGACGAGGTGGCCGCGGCGGTCGCGCTGGTGGACAGGGCCTCGAGGATGGCATCGACCTCTCGAAGCCACTGTACTTCGGCACGTACGGCGAGTGGACGAAGAAGGAAGGCATCGCCCGCGTTGAGCCGGGCCGAGCCGGTGCGACGTCGCTGGTATTCGATAGCGCGTCGTACAACTTCACGAAGGCGAAGGACGCGGATGTCTTCCTCTACACGCGTCAAACAGTACGAGACTTCCCGAACTATTACGTCGCGAGCGCCGACTTCAAGAGCGGCCGTCAGATCACCGACGCCAACCCGCAGCAGAAGGAGCTCGCGTGGTCGAGCGGCGCCCGGCTCATCAAGTACGTGAGTGACAAGGGCGACACGCTGCAGGGCGCTCTCTATCTGCCGGCGAACTACGAGCCCGGAAAGAAGTATCCGTTGCTCGTCACCATTTATGAGAAGCGTTCACAATTGCTCAACTCGTACGTGACGCCAAGCGAGACGAGCACGCCGAATCGGAGCATCTACACAAGCCGCGGCTACGCGGTGCTCGACCCGGATATCGTCTATCGCGTCAACGATCCAGGGATGTCGGCGGTGTGGTGCGTGCTGCCCGCGGTGCGCGCCGCCATTGCGACGGGCATGATCGACTCCAGCCATGTTGGACTGTGGGGACATTCGTGGGGCGGATACCAGACGGCGTTCCTCGTCACGCAGACGAACATGTTCCACGCCGCCGTCGCCGGCGCGCCGCTCACCGACATGGTGAGCATGTACAGCTCGATCTACTGGAATACCGGAGGCACGAACCAGGGTATCTTCGAATCGAGTCAGGGCCGCTTCAAGGGGAATTTCATACAGAACTACGACGCCTACATTCGCAATTCTCCAGCGTTCCATGCCGACAAGGTGACGACGCCACTCGTCATCCTGCATAACGACAAAGACGGGGCCGTGGACTTCAACCAGGGCATCACGTACTACAACACCCTGCGACAGTTGGGGAAGGATGTCATTCTGCTCGAGTACATCGGAGAGAATCACGGTCTCCAGAGGCCCATCAATCAGAAAGACTACGCCGTGCGGATGCGCGAGTGGTTCGACTACCAGCTGAAGGGTGCGCCCGCTGCCGATTGGATCATGAACGGGGTTCCGAGGCTCAAGATGGAGGAAGAGCTCAAGGCACGTCGTCAGGCCGCCGAACAGAGTGTGAAGGCCGACATCATTCCCTAACGGGAACGGGTCGCTAATGCATGAATGGCCCCGGCGCAGCCGGGGCCATTTCTTAGAACAGCAGATCCTTCGCTCCGGCGCAGGATGACAGGTCGGCTTCGGCGCACGATCTTCACTGCCGAGGAACGGATTCGTTCAATCCGGCTACGAGGCGGCCTCGTTGTACGGATCGTCGCCTGAAGCCGGTGGACGGTCCTCCTCGAGTGGCCTCACACTCGGAGGCGGTTCGAAGTTCGGTGTTCCACGGCGGCCGCGCGGCGGCCGCCCGCGACGATTCCGACCCTGACCTCCCGCCCGAGCGCCGGAAGCATCGGTCGATCCGCCACCGTCGGCGCCACCGCCCTCATGAACGCGCGGCCCACGTCGCAGCACCTCTTCTCGACACGCAGCGAGCACGGCCTCGAGGGCTTCAATGCCGTCGTCCGTTGCCTCGAGAAACAAGTCCTTCACCACGGATTCGGCGCGCTCCAGCTGCGTGATCAACAGCTTCGCGTGCGTGCGGCTCGGCATCTCGCCACACACCTTCGGCACCACGCGGTTGCCGCACGCCCGGTGCAACACTACGAAGACACCGCGCTTCCCCGGTTGCATGAAGTACGGAGATTTCGAAACCTGGTGCTTCGCGATCCTCGGTGGACTACCACCCCCGCGTTTCCGTTTTGCCATAGCTTCGGGCGTCTCCCGGAAAGACGATCTAAAGAATACACGCTGAGTGCCGTCTCGCGTAGGGTAGCCTGCGCGAACGAGATCATTCCGTTGACGAATCGGCGTGACCAAGGACACAGTGACACAAAAAGGGCCCGCGAGATAGAATCGCCGGCCCTTTGACTCGCAACGGCCGCTCGCCTCACGGCGCGGCTGCCTTCGAGTCCGAGCTCCGTCGATCGTTTGCGCCGTACGCCGTTTTCGCCTTGGCGTCGAAGATGATGGTATGCGCGTCACCCTGTCTTCCACGCTGCTCGACCGTGTGACCCATGCCGCGTAGGCGCGCGAGCGTCGAATCGGGCACCGCATCCCGCTCGAACATCGCGACGTCGGGGAGCCACTGATGATGCAGGCGAGGGGCGTCGACAGCTTGTCGGGCGTTCATCCCAAATCGCGTCGCATTGAAAACGACCTCGGTGACCGTGTTGATGATCGTTCGCCCACCCGGTGAGCCAGTCACCATGAACAGCTTGCCATTCTTCGTGACGATCGTGGGCGTCATCGAGCTGAGCATGCGCTTCCCCGGCGCGATCAAATTGGCCCGTGTTCCAATGTCACCTTCGAGAGTGGTGGCCCCGGGCTTTTTGTTGAAGTCCCCCATCTCATTGTTCAGCAGGAATCCGGCGCCGCGGACGACGACGTGCGATCCGTAACCACCTTCGAGGGTGAATGTGTTCGACACCGCATTCCCGTCTTTGTCGATTACGGAGAATTGCGTAGTCTCATCGCTCTCCGTCGCGACGCTTGCTGGTGACACAATGTCCTTTCCGAGCTCCACGCTGCTCGTCGCTTTGGCGCGGTCGATTTGCGCGGCCAACGTCGACGCATAGCGCTGAGAGGTAAGTCGCGCGAGCGGCATCTTCACGAAATCCGGATCGCCGAGGTAGCGAGCACGGTCCACGTACGCCCGCCGCATCGCCTCGATCATGAGATGCAACGTCTCTGGCGACCAACGTCCGTCCCTGAGGTCGAAGTGGGACAGAATGTTCAACATCTCGACCATCGCCACGCCGCCGGAGCTTGGCGGAGGCATCGTCACGATGTCGTAGCCGTTGTAATGGCCACGAACCGGTGCGCGCTCCTTGGCGCGATACGCGGCGAGATCTGCTTTTGTGATCAGCCCGCCGTTGCGCGTCATGTCGGCCGCGATACTATCGGCGATCCATCCCGTATAGAAAGCGTTAGCGCCACGCGTCGCAATTGCGTTCAGCGTACGGCCAAGGTCGGCAAGAACAACCGTGTCGCCGGTTTGCCAAGCGCCGCCCCCAGGCTTTCCATAGGCGGCAACGGACGCCGGATACCGATTCATCTCCTGCTCGACTTCCCGCGACAGACTTCGCGCAAGACTGGAATCGAGTGCGAATCCCTTTGCCGCCAGTTGCGCCGCGGGCAGCACGACGTCGCGCCAGGGAAGCTTGCCAAACTTGCGATGCGCGAGTGCCAGCCCGCGCACCGTGCCCGGGACGCCCGGCGCGAGATAGCCCGTCGCCGTTAGGGAGCGATCGATATTACCGGCCTTGTCGAGATACATCCGCTGCGTCGACTCGAGTGGAGCGCGCTCTCGATAGTCGATCGTTGTCGCGGTGCCATTCGCGAGACGCACGACCATGAAGCCGCCGCCACCGATGTTTCCGGCGCCAGGATACGTCACGGCGAGCGCAAAGGCAGTCGCAACTGCCGCGTCGACCGCACTACCACCTTGGCGCAGAATGCTTGCGCCAACGTCGGAGGCGAGCGCGGAGCTCGAGATGACGAGACCGCGCTTGGACACAACCATGCCAGCGGAATCGACTTGTTGAGCGAGGGCGCTACGCGCCGCTGTCGCTGCTACGATCGCGGCGACAGCCACTCCGCGCATCTGCATGCGAATAGTCATGTGTTGCTCCCACATCGGGTGAATACCTTCACCACGGCGGTCTGGAAGAGGCGTGCGCTACGCTGACCAATTTATAGAAGGGTTCACGTACGTGCGCCCTACATCCCGACGGCGGGTGGGGACGCACACGAATATCTACGGAGCTGGTGCGTTCGCCGCGGCAGCAGGGGGAACGGCCCCAGACGGCGCGCCGGGCGGTTTTTGCGCCCGCGGCGCGGGAATGCTCAAGAGCACGGCGGTCGCGGCAAGGACGAGTGCTGCCACCGCGACTTCGGAGGTCGCTGAACGTCGAATGGCAATCGCGGCGCCTTCGCTGCCTAACGTCGGCTTCTGACGGCGCCAGTTCCAGGCGCCGAGTGCGAAGACCATGGCCACGAAGCAAAGCTTTACGATCAAGGCAATGCCGTACGGCGACGACCAGAGATTCGACAGAACGTGCAAATGCTCCCAGGCGATGATGAGGCCGAACAACACGAGCACGGCCGCCGCCGTCAGAGCGAGTGGCGAGAAAGAGTAGACCATGTCGGACACGATGATGCCGCGCTGGTCACGCGCGACTTCGCTTCGCATGACGACAGCGATCCCGGCGACAATCATCACGAAGAGCGTTCCAATCCAAAGACCCGCCGCCAACACGTGAAGCGGATTTGCAAGATCACGCCACTGCCCAAGCAATCCATTGCGGAGCAGGGCGGCCAGAAAGCCAACGGTCGCGAGTATCCAGCCGGCGTTGGTCCCGCGTAAGGCGATGAGAAAGCCAATGAGCGCGAGCAAGAGGAACCCTGCCTGTATCTCCACGCTCGCCGTGTGCGTGAGCACCTGCGACACGGTGGTGTGCTTGCGCGCCGCGAGTCCCGGCAGCTGATAGAACATCAACGCAATCGCTACGATCACGCCGATCAGTCCAACTGCGGCCGCACGCCGTGCAGTATCCGAGTAAACTCGCCGCCGTGTCGCGTCGCCGCCGGCTCGCTCGCCGCGCGCGATCGCGCCGCGCATCACCGCGTAGCGAAATCCAATTGCCCCCGCCGGCAATAAGGAGCCGATGAATCCGATGTATTCGGTGATCGGCTGCGGCCAATGAATCAATGACGCTGCTTGCACCTACGCCCCCGCCTTGTGGTAGTGAATGCTCTAGTACTGTCGAGGCGTCCTCGACGTTGGGTCAGTGTCGTGTGCACAGGCCGTTCCGCGAACACGGTCCGCTCGCCATCTTCACGGCTCCCCTTCCTGCCGCCTCCCAGAATATGACGATGCGCTTTTCGCTTTCTCTCCTCTTGGGCGCCGGCGCGCTTGCGGTCATTCCGCGCGCCCCGGGCCCCGATGTGCTTCGCGGCTTCACCACCGAATCTTCGCGTGTCGAGCGCGACTGGGAGACGCGATTTCGCGCCATTCCCGAGCCGGCCCGCATGCGAAGCGCAATGCAGCGTCTTTCCGCGCGCCCGCATCACGTTGGTTCTCCCTACAATCGCGCCAATGCCGAGTGGCTACGCGATCAGTTTCGCTCGTTTGGCTGGCAAGCGGAGATCGAAAACTTCGACGTGCTTTTCCCCACGCCGAAGGAGCGGGTGGTGGAGCTGGTGGCGCCGACCACATTCAGGGCGAAGCTACAGGAGCCTACCGTCGCCGGCGATCCGACATCGGGGCAGCATGACGAGCAGCTTCCCTCGTACAACGCGTACTCGATCGACGGAGACGTCACGGGTCCACTTGTCTTCGTGAACTATGGCGTGCCCGCGGACTACGAGGAGCTCGAGCGACACGGCGTCTCCGTGAAAGGCGCAATTGTCATCGCCAAGTACGGCGGCTCGTGGCGCGGGATCAAGCCGAAGGTCGCCGCGGAGCATGGCGCCGTTGGCTGCTTGATCTACTCCGATCCGCGAGACGACGGTTATGCCGATGGCGACGTCTTCCCCAAAGGACCGATGCGGCCGCGTGACGGCGTTCAACGGGGTAGCGTTGCCGACATGCCGACGTATCCAGGGGATCCGCTCACTCCAGGCATCGGTGCGACGAAGGATGCGAAGAGATACACCGTTGCGGAGGCGCCGACCATCACGAAGATCCCTGTGCTGCCCATCTCGTACGGCGACGCCGAACCACTACTCAGCGCGCTCACCGGCGACGTTGTCCCCGAGTCCTGGCGCGGTGGTCTGCCAATCACCTTCCGATTCGGCCCCGGAGCAGCGCGCGTGCATCTTCGGGTGAAGTCCGAATGGGGTTTGAAAACACTCAACGACGTCATTGCGCGGCTACCTGGTATGACGGAAAGCGACCAGTGGGTAATTCGCGGTAATCACCACGACGCGTGGGTCAATGGCGCCGAGGATCCAGTCTCCGGCCTCGTCGTGGAGCTCGAGGAAGCACGCGCGTTAGGCGATCTCTATAAGCAAGGATGGCGGCCAAAGCGTACGATCATCTACGCGGCCTGGGACGGCGAGGAGCCCGGCTTGCTTGGCTCGACCGAGTGGGCGGAAGAACACGCCGACGAGCTGCGACAGCATGCTGTCGCCTATCTCAATACCGACAGCAACGATCGTGGTTATCTCGACATCGAAGGATCCCACTCACTCGAAAAGTTCATCAACGGCGTCGAGCGCGATGTGACCGATCCCGAGGCTGGCGTCAGCTCCTGGAAACGCAACCAGCTGCGGGTGATTCGTCGTGGCACGACCGAAGCGCGGCGCGAGGCACGTGAGCGAGAGGACCTGCGTATTGGTGCGCTTGGCTCCGGCTCGGACTACTCACCGTTCCTCCAGCACTTGGGCGTCGCATCGCTCAACCTCGGCTACGGCGGTGAGGATCAGAGTGGCATCTACCACTCGATCTATGATGACTTCTATTGGTACACTCACTACAGCGATACGTCGTTCGTGTACGGACGCGCGCTTGCGCAGGTGATGGGTCAAGCGGTGATGCGCCTCGCCGACGCGGATCTTCTTCCGTTCGCGTTCGGTAATTTGGCCGAAACCGCTCAGCGCTATGTCGGAGAGCTCCAACAGCTGCGCGACCAACGTGCCGCGGAGATCGTCGAACGAAATCGCGAGGTCGAGGAGGGCCTTTTTGCGGCCACGAGCGATCCACGCGCCCCGACACGGGCGCCTGCCATTGAAGCCCGCGCGCCGCAGATCGAGTTTGCACCGGTGCTGAACGCCGCCGACTCGCTCACGCGGGCCGCGCAGCATTACGAGCGTGCCTATACGCAGTGGGTCGAGCGAGGCGGCGTGACCCAAGCGGCAAGCGCGAACGCGTCATCGCTCAAGGCGATCAACCAGCGACTCATTCAGGCCGAACGTGCGATGACGACCGCAGATGGTTTGGCCAAGCGGCCGTGGTATACGCATCTACTCTATGCGCCCGGATTCTACACGGGCTACGGGGTGAAGACGATGCCCGGCATTCGCGAGTCGATCGAGCAAGGCCAGTGGAGCGCGACGAATGGCGAAATTTCGCGCGTTGCCGACGCATTGAATCGTGAGGCGACGCTCGTGACTCAGCTCGCCGAGGCGCTTGGCGCCGCTCGATAGCTAGACGAAACACAATCCGTACACCTCCGGGGCACCCGAGCGACTGTCTTGTCTGGGTGCCTCGCGTCATGTTGAATCCATTCGTCCCAGTGCTCTCGGCCTTCAACCCACGGCTTCATGTCCACCAGTAGACGCGAGTTCCTCGTGCGCTCCGCCGCGGCAGCGGGCGCCATCGGCCTCGGCATCGTTCCGCGCATCGCGTTAGGCGAAGACGGCGTGGCGGACGGTCGAGCAACGAAGTCGCTCAGCATTCTCATCCTGGGCGGCACCGGCTTTACCGGCCCAGAACAGGTGAATTACGCCCTGAGCCGCGGGCACAAGGTCACGCTGTTCAATCGGAACAAGACACGCCCCGACATGTTCAAAGGCAAGGTCGATCAGCTCATCGGCGACCTGAACACCGATACGTCTGCCCTGCAGGGGAAGAAATTCGACGTCATCATCGACAATCCGACTACGGCTCCAGCCTGGGTACGGAACGTTGCCCAGTACATGAAGGGAAATACGGGGCATTACATCTTTATCTCTACGATTTCGGTTTATCCGGATAACGGCACGCCTAACGCCGACGAGATGGCGCCCACGACGCCATTGCCGGACAGCCTCGACCCATACACGCTGGACCGCCAGAACTGGGGCCGCTACTATGGCGCGCTCAAGTCGCGTTCCGAGAAGGATGTCCAGGAGAATTATCCCGGGCACTTCACGATCATCCGTCCCGGATTGATCGTGGGGCCGCTCGATCGCACGGACCGATTCACTTACTGGCCGGTGCGCGTGGAACGGGGCGGGGAAGTCCTCGCTCCTGGAGCGCCAACCGACGTCACACAGTTCATCGACGCGCGCGACCTGGCCGAGTGGACCATCCGCATGGCCGAGATGGGTCCAACCCAAGGCGGCGGCATCTACAACGCGACTGGTCCGCGTGAGCCGCTTCCCATGGGCCAGTTCCTCCAGGCGTGCAAAGACGTCACGCATTCCGACGCGCGATTCACCTGGGTTCCGTGGAGCTTCCTCGAGGAGCAGAAGATTCGCGCCTGGCGCGATATGCCGACCGTCGTGCCTCCGACTGGCCAGACGGCAGGCTTCAGTCGCCGAAACATCGATCGCGCGCTTGCCAAGGGACTCACCTTCCGACCCCTCGCCGTGACGATCAAGGACACCCTCGATTGGAACAAGACGCGTCCCCAAGAGGATCGCGACAAGCTCGCCGCCGGTGCCGTGGCCGGAATCTCGGCGCAGCGTGAAGCCGAGGTCCTCTCGGCGTGGCATGCCAAGGAGAAGACATGACCGACGATCCGGGAAGCGGACGGGAGTCCGCTTCCCTTTTACGTCGTGTGGTTGATGTCAAGCCGAACGAGCTCGGGGCAACCTGGGCATCGTTCGTTTTCTTTTTCTTTGTTTTGTGTAGCTGGTTCGTCCTCCGTCCCATCCGCGATCTCATCGCCGTCAGCACGGGCGTCACCAAGCTTCCGTGGCTCTTTGGCGGTACGCTGATCGTCACCCTCATCGCCAATCCGCTCTTTTCATCGCTCGTCGTGCGGTTCCCCGTTCGACGATTCGTGCCTGTCACCTACCAGTTTTTCGCCGCAAACCTGCTCGTGTTTTTCGTGGTCATGCGGGCCACGGGCGGCATGGCGGCCGGAAGCTCGCCATGGATTGGCGTCATTTTCTATATCTGGACGAGTGTTTTCAACTTGTTCATCACGTCGGTTTTCTGGTGCTTCATGGCCGACGTGTTTCGCAGCGAACAGGCGAAGCGATTGTTCGGTTTTATCGGCGTGGGGGGCACTCTCGGTGCCATCGTTGGCTCAGGCGTGACGGCGCTGCTCGCGACACGCATTGGCCCGCTCAATCTGCTTCTCGTATCCATCGGATTGCTCGAGATCGCGTCTCTGCTCGTCTTTCGTTTTCCAGCTTCGCCGCGGAGTACCACGTCGGCCGCAGACGCCACGCAACCAGCCGACGCGAAACCAATCGGCGGAAGTATCTGGGCAGGCATCACCAGCGTGATGCGCTCCTCGTATCTCGCCGGCATCGCCGGATTTCTGATTCTCTACACGATCGGCTCGACGTTCCTCTATTTCGAGCAGGCGGAGATTGTCGGCCGGGCCTTCGTCAGCTCCGCGGGACGCACGGCAATGCTCGCAAAGATCGAGTTCGCGGTGCAGACGCTCACCATCATTACCCAGATCTTCTTGACAGGGCGCCTGATCCGCTGGTTTGGTCTCGCCGTCACCCTGGCGATACTCCCGGCGATGACCGCCCTGGGCTTTGCCGCGTTAGGCATGGCTCCTCTGCTCTCGACGCTGGTGATCTTCACCGTGCTGCGCCGCGGCACCAATTTCGGCATCACCAATCCAGCGATGGAGGTGCTCTTCACCGTTGTCAGCCGTGAAGACAAGTACAAGGCGAAGAGCTTCATCGAGACCTTTGTCTATCGTGCGGGAGACCAGATTGCCGCGTGGACGTATGCCATCTTCGCCGCCATCGGACTCGGGGCAAGCGGCTCTGCCTTCGCTGCCGTGCCGTTCGGCCTCGTGTGGCTCGTTCTCGGAATTTGGCTAGGTAGACGACAAACTCAGCTCGCCAGCGCGGAAGCTCGGCTCGACCATTCTTCCGCTGTCCGTGTAACTCCGGATGGCGCTGTTGCTCTGAACCGCTAGGTTCTGGATTATCCCGCGCCCTTCGAGGAGAATCCCATGCCGATGACGCTCTCTCGTCCTGCGGCCGATGAGTATCTCGCCTATTACGAGCGGTACATCAGCCTCGTACCGGACGGCAACCTCATCGATCTTCTCGTGGAACAGCAGCGCGACACGATGCGCACTCTTCGGGCTGTCGATGATGAGCGTGGCTTGCACGCCTATGCGGCAGGCAAGTGGACCATAAAGGAAGTCATCGGTCATCTCTCGGATGCCGAGCGGATTTTCGCGTATCGGGCACTGCGGTTCGCCCGTGGCGACGCGCAACCGCTCGCCGGCTTCGACGAGAACGCCTACGCTCCGGCTGGCCGTTTCAACGAGCGCCCGATTTGCGACCTGGTCGACGAATTCCAGGCGATTCGCGCATCGACGGTCCACCTCTTTCGGCACTTGAACGAGGAAGAGATGGCTCGACGCGGACTCGCCAACGGGAATGCGATCTCCGTCCGTGCGCTGGGATATGTGATCGCGGGGCACGAGCGCCATCACGTCACGCTGCTTCGAGAGCGATACGGCATCTGACGGCCGAGAGCGTCAATCGTTAGGCGGAACCGCGGAGGAGGGTCCATGAGCATTCGCAGCAGCAGGTCCGGCGACACCGTCGTCGTGGGTGTCGAGGGGCAGCTCGTTGCGGGCAACCGCCAGCAGCTCCGCGATGCGATCACGACGGAGCTCGATCGCGGCGCGAAAACCTTCGTGATCGACTTCGCCGAGACCGGCTACATCGACAGCGCTGGCCTTGGCGCTCTCGTCTCGATCTCCAAACGCGTGCGCGAGTCTCAGGCGACACTGAGCCTCACCAATCTCAACGACGATTTACATACGCTCTTCGAGCTCACCAAGCTCGATACGCTCTTCGACTTGAGGTCACCGGAGGCTCGCGGAGGGGGAACGGCCGAAGACGTGCCGCCAGTGGAGCGCTCTCCCCGAAATAGTGCGGCCACCAGGCGGGATGAAGAGCCACACGCGCGTTCTTGACCGTCGCCGGGTACAATGACGGTTCTTCGTACTGCACGCCTCTTGCTCGTTCCGGCGACCGCCGAGCTGCTCGAGGCCGAGCTCACCTCTCGGACGACGTTAGGCGCGGTCCTTGGCGCGGAAGTTCCTGAGAATTGGCCGCCAGAATTGTACGACGCGGATGCGGTGCGTTGGACCATCGACTGGTTGGCGTCGCACCCCGACGACGGCGCGTGGACCCTGTATTACATCCTCGAGTCGCGCTCACCGTCCGTTCTGGGTCCGCGCCTCGTTGGCATCGCCGGATATAAGGGGGCGCCGGATGGTGAGGGTGCCGTGGAGATCGGATATGGAGTGGTCACGGAGGCACGCCGGCGCGGCTATGCGACCGAGGCGGTGCACGAGCTGCTCGCTCGCGCTTTCGGAAACGAGCGTGTTCGGACGGTGATCGCCCAAACGTTGCCCGAGCTCGCCCCGTCGATCGGGGTGTTAGTTGGCACTGGATTCGTTTACCATGGCCTAGGAAACGATCCACATGAGCCCACGGCGATTCGCTATGTGATACCCCGCCAGCGATACGCTGAACTCGTCGCGGGGCCTCGATATCCCGCTGTTGACTCGTCGCACCTCACGCGCTCATTCCCTACCTAACGATTGGCGGGAGTAAACACACGGCGCCGGGCGCCGGTTGGGCCGCGCGTGCGGCCTGACGAGAGTCCTGGAGGCAACCATGATCAGAAAGCTCAAGGACGGGCGGTACCGACTCTACTCTCGCAAAAAGAACCCGAAGACCGGGAAGCGCCGCAACCTGGGGACTTTCTCCTCTCGAGCCGCCGCCGAGAAGCACGAGCGGGCCGTCCAGTTCTTCAAGCGTGGCGGTTAGGCAGACGGACTCGCTAGGCAGGCCAGTGCGCGGACTC
This sequence comes from Gemmatimonadaceae bacterium, assembly GCA_045804225.1. Classification (GTDB taxonomy): domain Bacteria; phylum Gemmatimonadota; class Gemmatimonadetes; order Gemmatimonadales; family Gemmatimonadaceae; genus AG2. The sequence goes on along the minus strand of JBJMNO010000003.1, from coordinate 115,985 downwards.
CAGCCCACCTAACGAGCGGCCCTGGTTATGCAGTGGGCGCCCTTGCTCACGTGCAGGTTGCGGTTAGGTTTATTGCGAGCGGAAAAAATCTGAACGTATCGTGACGAAACAGGTTGTTGGGTGGGTCCTTCTTGCGACAGCGTAGCATCGCGATCAACCTCAGACTGCCAACTAATGCCACGCACCGCCAAAGGCCGCGGCTTGACGCCCGGCATCAGCCGCATCGATCAGCCCACGACGAGAACGCACGGCTATTTCGTGCGCGTCGGCTATAGGAAGACCACGAAGGGATGGCGCCCCAAGGCGAGCGCATTCTTCGGCGATGCGAGCCATGGCGGGAAGACGTCGGCGCTCCGTGCCGCTGAGAAGTGGCTCAAGCAAACACGCCGCACGCCCGCAAAGCGCGGCCGCGCCGCCTGACGAGAGGGGTGCCTGACGAGTGAGCGTCGAGAGCGGCCCGGCCGCCTCGACGCTCACTCTGACGTGACGTGCGTCACACGACGCATCCGCGGCGCGACTCTCGCATCGGTCGGATACCAGTCTCGACTTCCGCTTGAGATCTGGTATGCTCCGCCTACTTCGCTTTGCCTCGCTTGCCACGGCCTGCATCGTCGGTGCAGCCGCGTGTTCGCGTTTCCGCCATCAATCGGCACCCAGCTACAGCGTTCGGCCTGCCGCGAGCCGCGCCCCGTCGGCCGCGACGCTGGCGTCGCAATACGGCTGCACGGCCGAGCAAATCGCGGCGAACTGGCAGACCGCGCGCTTGACCCTGGCCCAACCCGGCACGCCAATCTGCCGTGTCCTCGGGCGGTATGGCGATCCCATATCCGTCTCAAAGAGCAACGTCGCCGACATGCAGCTCGTCTCGATGCTTCACCGTGAGGCGAATGGTCGGTACTACAACGCGACGTTCGTCTATTACGCGGACACGAAGGCGAATCGGAAGCTGAACCGTCCGATCGGCCGGTGGATTGTGGATCGGGTGACCGCCTCGCGCTGAGGAAGGCCCATCCGTTTGGCCCCAGCCTTGACCGGTCCATCCCAAAGTGGCGCGTTCCCTCCCACTTGTGCTTGCCCAGATCGTGACCGGACCATACTCTAGCACCAGTGCCGCGACGCGTTGGCGTTCCCACCAACGTCCGCGTTTGGCGAGAGGGCCGTACTATGATGCGCCTCTGGGTCGAGTCCTATTCGAGATCGGCGCCCGTGAGCTCGAGCGCGATGATCAGCGTCGTCACACACGCGCTGCTCATCGCCGTTGCCGTAACGGCTACCAGCCGGCCGGCCAACGTGGATCCTGACTGGATCGAGAATCGCGCGTATTATTTGCCGCCGCCTAACCGTACGCCATCGCAACACGCCTCCGGCGAAACGATCAAGTACGTCGAGCTGGCGCCCGAAGGGCTGGGGGCGGGGTTCGGCAAAAGCGACATCGGCGGCGGCGACCACGTGCAGGCGAAGGAAATCTCCGAAAACCCCGGTGATCTCGGCCGCGATCTCAGCAGCACGGAAGCCGCGCCCAAGTTGGCTGGCAGTGACTCGGTCTTCACGCAGCTCGAAGTCGACTCCACGGTCTCGCGCTACCCGGGTAGCGCAGCGCCCGCGTACCCAGTGGAGATGCTCAAGCAGGGAGTTCAAGGGTCGGTCGTTACGCAGTATGTGGTCGACACGAGTGGCTTCGCTGATACGACTTCGCTCAAAATCATGCAAACGACGCACGCGCAATTCTCGGAAGCCGTGCGCGAGGCGTTGCCGTACATGCGCTTTTTCCCCGCGAAGGTCGGCTCGAAAAAGGTTCGCCAGCTCGTGGAGCAAGAGTTCAGTTTCAAGATCGAGCAATCCGCGAGTCAAACAACGCCAGCCACGCAAGCGTCAGCGAAGAAGCCCGATCTCGACAAGCCGAATCAAGCGCAACGAAACCCAAAGGGGTGACCCGGGTGACCGCCGCGTGACGCTCTTCGCGTCATTCAGGCGTCGCGACGCGAGTGCTATCGCCCGTTATTTTGCGAGCCATGCGTCACACCGTGAAGCTGCATGGCGTCGTAATCGGATGGTCGGACCTCGAGCACATCGAGCCGGACCTTGGTCGAGCGCGAGGACAGTTTCGCCCCGGCCTCGGTTACGATCTTGTTCAACCCGTGTTTCGCTTGTTCACGGAAGCCGTGGGGCGCGCGGCGGATGCGACACGCGATGAAGCGAAGTTGGTGCGTTATCATCAGTCCCGCGATGCGCTCGCTCTCGAGCTCGTCGATGACTCGGGACGGCGCATTCCGACCTCGACGATTCACATCGCTGACCACGCGAGTGATGGCAGCGGCGGAGATCGTGAGCTCGACGTTCTGATCAGCGATCCGGAGTACTGGGCCCGACGAACCACGTCGAGCTAACGCCCTGTGCTCAGAACTTGCTCCTCGTGTGGAGTATCCCGTGTTGCTCGCGGGAGCTCTCGTGGGAGGGTGCAATCATTCGCATTCATTCAATTACGGCGTGCCTGGCGTTAGTCCTTCTCGGCTCGTTGCCGCTGCGCGGCGCCGCGGGACAAAACGAAGCCACCGCACCGGGATACGCTGAGTACCTTGCCTTGCTCGGCACGCCAACGGCGAGTTTGTCGCCGTTGGGAACGTACACCATCCTCGGTGTGGCGCAACGCACGCCGCAGCTCGTGGCGCGATACGGTTACAACCCCGACATCACGCGTCCGTTGGCGCCAAATACCGGCGGCCATCTGGCGCGCCCACTCGATAGCTTTGGTCTCACTGGCATTCTTCCGGTCGGTCTTGGCGCGACGGTATCGTTGACCACGGGGTTTTCGAACGAGCGCTGCGACGGTTGCTACGGTAGTGCATTCATGGCCTCGTTGGCCGGCGATTATCGGATCACCACCGTTTCGCTTGCCGCGTCGAATGCATTCCGTTTGATCGTCGGAGCGAACGCGGAGTTGGGCGTCGGCCACCCGGAGATCGGGACAACGTGGACGGCGAATGTCGGTGTGCCGTTGGCGTTCGCGATCGGCGATCAGTCTGGCACATCGGTGACGCCCTTCATTACACCGAGCGCCGCCTTCGTTACTACCAGCGGTTCTTCGGCAATCAGCGTCGATGGTGCCGTTCGCGGGCTGCTTGCTGCGGGGGCGTCGTTGTACAATGCGAAGAGTATGTTCAGCGCCACCGTCGGCTTGCAGACTGTGTTCGTCTCGCACACCGAGTTGGTACTCGGCTTTAGCCTGAGCTTCGGCGGTCGTTAGGCGCCAGATGAGGAACCGATCGCTCATCAGTGGAAGTCGTGTCGCTGGGCGTACTCCGCGCCCACTTCGGCCTTGAGTCCCCGGAACTCTTCGCCGCGAATGTTGACGACGCCCTGCTCGACCTGAAGCGTACCGCGCACCAGCAGCAGCGGAGTGGTGGAGATCAGCAGTGCCTGTCTCTCGAAGCGCTTTGGCGTCACCACGACGTTGACCGTTCCCGTCTCGTCCTCGAGCGTCAAGAACACAAATCCCTTTGCGGTTCCCGGTCGTTGACGGCAGATCACAAGACCGGCACCTGCGATCCGCTCGCCGTCTTTCCCCTCAGTGACGAGCTGGTGCGCCGTCCGCACGCCGTTCGGTACGAGCACTGGTCGGAGATGTGACATCGGGTGGCCATTGAGCGAGATGCCGGTCATGTGATAGTCGGCTTCCGTGAGCTCCCCAGGCGACATCATCGGCAACCCTGCCAGTCGAGCGGCCGCGCTGGGCGCGGCCGCTCGACGCGGCGCCAGCGGCCCGGCGTCGCCACGCACTGCGTCGAGCACTGCCCAGAGTGCCGCGCGTCGTTTTCGCAGGTCGGGCTCGTCTTCGACGAACCCATCGAATGCTCCCGCCTCGGCGAGCTGACGCAATGTCCGCTGATCGAACCGTGTGCGTTGGACGAAATCTTCGATCGACATGATTGGTCCTGCCGCCAACGCGTCCTCGACGATTCCCTTTGCCTTCGAGCCGAGTCCGCGCACCGAGCGCAGGCCGAGCCGAACGGCTGGAGCAGATGACGCTTCGCTCGGGCGTTCGAGCGTTGCATCCCAGCGCGAGTATCGAACGTCGACTGGACGCACGGTCACGCCGTGCCGCTTGGCATCTTCGATCAGGGTGCCCGGTGCGTAAAAACCCATCGGCTGCGCGTTCAGGATCGCCGCCGTGAATTCCGGCGCGTAATAATGTTTCAAGTATGCTGACGCATACACCAGCAACGCGAACGACGCCGCATGCGATTCCGGAAATCCATAGTCCGCGAAGGCATTGATCTGGTTGTAAATCCGGACGGCTGTCTCTTCCGGAATGCCATTCGCCTTCATGCCGTCGATCAGCTGCGCGCAGATGGCCGCCATTCGTTCGCGGCTCCGTTTGTGGCCCATTGCGCGGCGGAGCATGTCCGCCTCGCCGGCGGAGAAGCCCGCGCAGGCGATCGCTACCTGCATTCCCTGCTCCTGAAAGAGCGGCACGCCGAGCGTGCGGGCAAGGATCGGCTTGAGCGATGGATGGGGATACGTCACCAGCTCTTCCCCGGCGCGTCGCCGAAGGTACGGATGGACCATGTCGCCTTGAATGGGCCCGGGGCGGATGATCGCTACTTCGATGACGAGATCATAGAAACAGCGGGGCTTCAGTCGCGGCAGGGTATTCATCTGTGCGCGGCTCTCGACCTGGAATATGCCGATAGTATCGGCGCGGCACAGATCATCGTAGACCGCCTGATCCTCCATGTCGAGTCGGGCCAAATCTAGAGTGACGCCGCGCGTCTGCCGAACGTAGAGCAGGCAGTCTTGGAGTAGCGTCAGCATGCCCAATCCGAGCAGATCGATCTTCACGAGCCCAATTGAATCGAGATCGTCTTTCTCCCACTGGATCACCGTGCGGTCCGGCATCGATGCCGGTTCGATGGGAACGACCGTCGCCAGCGGCTCGGCCGTGAGAACGAATCCCCCCACATGAATCGAGCGGTGACGCGGCACTTGGTGCAGACCGTCGACAATCTCCGCGAGCGCACGAACGCGTTTGTTCGACGGGTCCAATCCGGCGTGAACGAATGGCGACGCGCGATCCGCCGCCGAGGTGGCGATTGCCGTTGTCGGATTGCGCCGTTCGTTAGGTGTGTCCTTTGCGTACGGATCGATGTACTCCGGTGGCACCGAGTGGTTCGCGTCGGTCGATGGGAGTCCGCGTTTGTCCGCGTTCTGCCACTTTCTATTTTGCTGAACCGTCTCGTGGCCCGTCACGCTACCGTACGGTTCGTACCCCGCATTGGGCCGGGGCCGATCCGCCGCTGTGAGATGCTTTGTGCCTTTTGGCGCCAGCTTCGATGGCGTTTCTCTCGCTACGCGCTTTGCTGACTCCTTCACCGCGCGCGATTCCATGGTGGCCGTCGTGCCCGGAATCATCTGTTGGCCGAATGCGCGCGCGATCGCTTCCTGGGCCGTTTCCTCTCGCGGCTGGTCGTCCGTGCCTAACGCGCCACCGCGCAGCGCTTCGGCGGTCGCCCGCGCCGAGAATCGATCGCTGAGCATGGCCAGCCGGTCTGCCTGTTCGACCGAGAACCCGAGGACTCGCGCCGCGTCACGCACCGCCGAGCGGCCGCGATAGGTGATCTGTTCACAAACCATCGCCGCGTGCTCTCGGCCGTACTTCTCGTAGACGTACTGGATGACCCGCTCCCGCTCGCGATGCGCGAAGTCGATGTCGATGTCCGGCGCCTCGTGGCGGTTGTCGCTCAGGAATCGCTCGAAGAGGAGCCCGAGCTTGATTGGATCGACCGCGGTGACCCCGAGACAGTAACAGACGGCGGAGTTCGCGGCCGACCCGCGCCCTTGGCAAAGAATTCCTTCGCGGCGGGCGAAGCGCACGATGTCCCACACGATGAGGAAATACCCCGCAAGTCCGAGCCGGTGGATCATCTCCAGTTCGTGCTCGACCTGTTGGCGATGCAAGGGGGTTGGGAAGGCGTCGTCGCTGGAGCCCATTCCCCAACGCTCTTGCGCGCCCTGCATCACGAGCCACTCGAGATACTCGTCCGGCGTAACTCCTGGCGGCAATGGAAATTCCGGCAAGGTTGCCTTGAGCCCCTGCAGACGGAACACGCATTGCTCGGCAACGAGACGCGTAGCAGCTATTCCTTCCGGTGCATGCTGCCATCGGCGGCGCATTTGTGCCGCGCTCTTCAAATACCATTCGCCGTTAGGCCGAAGGCGCGTGCCCATCTCGTCGAGCTTCTTGTCATGCCGGAGACATGACAGGACATCATGCACGATGCGGTCGCGCGCGCGGGCATAATGCACGTTGTTTGTCACCACCCACGGCACCTCTAGGGCCCGCGCGAGCTCCAGCAAGCCGCGAACGATCTCTCGCTCATCGGCCAATCCATGATCCCAGCATTCGATGGCGATGTGGCCATCGAAGACGTCTTTGAGAACCGCCGTCGCCTGGGAGGCGCCATCGACATCGCCTGCCGCCAGGAGTGACGGTACCCAGCCACGAGGACAGCCAGTGAGTGCGAACAGTCCGCGGGCGTGCTGCGCGAGCAGCTCCAGCGAGACGCACGGCTCGCCGCGAGGATTCTCCATCCGGGCCCGGGTGATGAGTGCGGAGAGATTGCCATACCCTTCGCGCGTCTCGGCGAGCAGCACGAGGTGAGTGGGGTGGGGCAGCCCACTCGTCATCGTGATTTCCGCTCCGATGATTCCCTCGATACCCACCTCGCTCGTGGCCTGGGCGAAGCGCACTGCTCCACCCAGCTCGTCGTGATCCGTGAGCGCGAGCGCGGGCAGGCCAAGATTGGCGGCTCGTGCGGCCAGGACTTCCGGCAGCGCCGCGCCGTCGAGAAGAGAGAAGCAGGAATGGCAGTGCAGCTCGACGTAATCGTTAGGAAGCCGCGAACGACTCAATCGAACCACCCCTGCACCCACCACTGGTCGTCCATGCGATCGAGGTAGAGCACGAAGTCACCGAAGGCACTCTCGCAGCGCCAGTAGTCTCGCCGGTACCCGTCGTCCCACCAGTCGCCGGACAGTCGCTCCGGTCCAATCGCCCGTTCAATCGTTAGGCGACGACCGCGCCACGTCACCGCGCGCGGCACCCCGTCATCGCAGAGAACGAACACCGACTCCGGCGACTCGAGCAGTCGAATAGCGGGATCTCCAATTTGTGCCGTGGCGCCTACGGCCGCGGCTGCCCTTGCTCCCCCGGCGCCTTCCGGACCCGCGCCCTCTCCACTCTCGACCCAGGTTCCCGCTCGATCGGGAACGTAGCCATCGCGAGCTACAGGCCGAACGACGACGTTCGGCCCGAGCTCGGCGCGCAGCCGCGCCAGTGCCGCGTCCAGCGCGGCGGCGTCCCGCCAAGTCGTATCCAGCAGATTGCCCTGGTCGCCGGACAATGGCGCCGCGGCGACGATCGCTACGCCCACCCCAATGGCCGGCGCGCTCAGGGTCCATCCATCGAGTAGTGCTCGACATCGCTCGAAGAGCGGCGCCGTTCGAGCCACGGGACGCGCAAGGCGCACCTCGCGCGTCACCGTGTGCGGGCGAACGAATGCGTTGGTGGGAAGCGCGCCATGCCCATCGTCGAGGCTGATAGTAATCGAGAGCGCCGCCACCGCTTGCCCTTGGCTGGCCAATTGATTCGTTAGGCGATCCAGCGCCGCGCGAACGAGGAAGAGAATCGGCTCCATGGTCGTCGCCGGCATCGGCAGCTCGGCGTCGACCGCGGGGACGTCGGAGACGCGTGCCACGACTGGCCGCCGGCGATCGTCTCCCTGCGCCAATCGCCATGCCTGTAGGCCGTCACTCCCCCACCGGCGCTCGACATCCTCCGTCGAGAGTGCGGCGAACGAGCCCACGGTACGCAGTCCCAATGATTGCAGCGCCATGCGCAGCTCGTCAGGCATTGGCACGAGCGCCAGCGGCGCTGGTGCGAGATAGCCGGCGTCGTGCCCGTGCGGCACGATGCACACGAGTGGACGGTCGTCGCCTTGCTGGAAGGAAGTGCCTGCCCATGTCGCCGCGCGCGCGGCCACGCACGAATCGGCAATCGCCACGCGTGATCGAGGATGCCAGCGCGCGGCAATGCGACGAAGCACGTACGCCAATTCCCGTTCACCGGCACGCCCACCGAATCCCGATGCGCCAACCCACCACATCCCCGGCGTCCCGGCAACAGGCGTTACTTGCGGGCTGGCCGCGAGGAGCTGTGCCGTCATCTCCGTCGTCGCGCCGGCGACGGCGATGTCGTCCCAGGGATACTCCTGAAGATCGGCGCACATAGCACGTGCTTCGGCGATCGTCATTCCCGCGCGAATGCCAGCACGTCCCGCCTCCGCGGACACGGCGCGAAGTCGTCGTCGTCCGGCTGCCGTCTTTGGGCCCGCGACCTCCGTTAAAGCGATCGCGCTGTCATCCCAATGCCCCATTGCCGACGGCGCAGTTTCCCACGGATTGGAGGAGGGACGAAGCGTGGAGATCGCCGGTGGCGAATTCGGGTTCGGCGCAGCGGCGTTTGCGGGAGAGAACGCGGGCGGTGGACTCGTTAGGCGTGAGGCTTCCCGGAACGGCAACAGCAGCTGCACGTCGGTCACTCCCAGGTCGCCCCGCCTGGCGGCGCGCCACACCGCGCCGATCGGGAACCTCGGAATGCGTACACAGGCGACGCGCCACTCCAATTGCACAGTTGACCTCCACGACTCGATGCGTTCCCCCGCCTCCTTTTTCCACCAGAATGCTCATCCGCCGCTCGCGGGTGGAGGGCGGCGGATGGCTCGTCGCAAGCCCAACTCCGCCCCCGCTACTACTCCCCCGTCGTCCTCCGCCGCCGCGAGCACCGCTCCCGCGGCGAACGTGAAGCCGCACCGCACCGCCAACGAGCGAGCCGCTGCTGTCCTCGCCGGCGATGATGAGCGCGGCGCCGGATTCCCTCGCGAGCCGCGTTAGGCGTACCGTGACACCGCGCGGGACGACCGGCGCCGAGTCGATGACGACCAGCGCGAACGCACCACACCGCAGCAACACGTCCGCGCACCACGCCGCTCGGGATGGGTCCCGCGGGCGGATCATCCAGAGCCCTTCGCCATCGCTGAGAGGCGCCCAATCACGTGGCGCCAGCGTTCGCGTCGCATCGATGTACGCGACCCACCCCGCATCGCTGAGGGTGCGGTTCACGATCTGGCGAAGCAGAGTTGCCTTCCCGCTCCCCCGCGCCCCGATGACTTCCGTCAACCGCCCGCGTGGCAAACCGCCACCGACGAGTCCCGCATCGAGCCCCTCCACCCCCGTCGAAAGCGCCCCCTCGCTTGTAGGGACCGAAAGAGGGTGGGGAAGAAGATCGACGAGAGACTGTGGACGCATTCGGATTCTGTCGGATCATTCGTGGCGCTGCCGAGACTGCTGCAACGCGAAGGGGCGAATAAGCTATCCCGAACAAAAACCGAAAGCAAGAAGGAGACCTCTCACTTGATCGCTTGACGGTGCCCCCGGCCTACGCGACGCTACAACGTTGCCCTGGCATCGCGATTCGGAAAGGAGGCCCAATGGATCAGCTCACGCCCAACACCACGCTCGGCTTCTCCATTTGCTTTCATCTCACGGACGGTCTCGGTGAAGACGGCGCCCTGGAGCTCTGGGACGATTTCCTCGCTGGCCCACTCGGCGGGCGCGGTCTCGCTTGCGAAGAAGGGCCCGACGGAGCGCGTGGCCTCTCCCGTCTCCTCTACCGTCCGAACGCCAGCGCGACAGAAGACGATCGTCGCGCGGTACGCGAATGGGCTCGTCGCCGCGGTGAGATCAGCGGATACGAAGTTGGACCTCTAACGAGTCTGCCTGCCTAACGGCAAAAGCGAGCGCCCAGTCACAACCCGAGGGCCAATTGCTCCGCGATAACATTCCCCTCCTCTCGGGCCCTTTCGATACTCGTATCGTCATCGCCCTCCTCGCTGATGTGCCCGAACGGCACACCGTGCCGCGCGCACACGCGCTTGAAGTACGCCCGCAGCCCATCGCGATATCGATCTCCGACATGATAGCTCTGCGCGTAGGTCGCACGATACCGCGCCGCGAGCTCGGGAAACTCCTGCTCGATAAAGGGGAGATATCGCTTCCGAGCCGCTGACTGGAGCCGGAGCGCGCACGCATTCACGTACGTTGCACCGCGGGCCGCCACCGTGCGCACCAGCTCATCCAGCTGCTCTGGCCCATCGGTGATTCCTGGAAGCACCGGCATGACGTTGATCCCCACGTCGATTCCATTCTCTCGAAGCCTCCCCAGCGCACGCACGCGTGCTTCCGGCGTCGGCGCCCGAGGCTCCAGCCTCCGCGCGAGGGCGCGATCGAGCGTGATCAGAGAGAGATGAATCATGATCTCCGAGTTGCGCGCGATGCGACGCAAAAGATCCACATCCCGCGTCACGAGAGGGCTCTTCGTAATGATCACGATCGACAATCCGGCGTGCTCGGCCAACACCTCCAGCACGCTCCGCGTCACGCGGAACCGCCGCTCCGCCGGCTGATACGGATCCGTCGCCGTCCCGATCACGATGCTTTCCTTTCCGAGCAGAGCCAGATGTCGCTCCGACCCATGTCGCAATGCGCGACGCAACACGTCCGCCGCATTCTCTTTCACGAAGATGCGTCGCTCGAATGCCAACCACGCCGGCATCGATTCGATATCGCGCTGCAGCCCCTCATGCTCTGGATTCGCGGTCGCCGCGCGCTCGAGCACATAGCGATGTGCATAACGAGCGTAGCAGTAGGCGCAGCCGAATGCACAGCCGACGTACGGGTTGATGGACCAGAACCCCATTCCCGTCACCTCGGGCCCATTCAGCACGCCGCGCGCGACCGAACTGTAGTAGCTGATATCTTTCTGCTCCCCAATCACCGGCAGCACCCGCACGCCGAGCGTGGCATCGGCGAATAACGCCCCCTGTTTTGCGTTCCGGAGCGCGGCGGTTTGAGGCGATAAAGCTCTACTCATAGTGACTACGTTCGATCTACCGAAGATAATCCGAAGCCGCAAGCCCCTCGCGATCTGGGCAACCGCGTTTGTTGCCGGGCTCGTCGCGATGGTCGCGACATTCGTCATCACCAGCCCGCCCGGGCCCGGCCTCGATCCGGACGCGGCATCCTATCTCGGTGCCGCCGAAGCACTCGCTCACGGCTCCGGATATCGCGTCCCCGTCTCAGATTGGACTTCTGCGGATAGCACGTCGGCGCTCACACATTTCCCGCCGGGGTATCCGACGGCAATGGCGCTGCCAATCCTCCTCGGCGCGGCGCCACGCCAGGCAGCCCGCATCGTCGATGGCGTTGCCGCATTCATCGAGTTCGCTGTCGTGACCTGGGTCGTTGCGAGTGTTACGGGGGCGATTACCGGCCTCTGTCTCGCCGCGGCGTTACTCGTTATGCACCCGATCGCGGTCATTCATCTCTCGGTGCTGAGCGAGCCACTCTACCTTGCGTGCAGTCTCTGCGCGTTGGCCGCGATGGTGCGCCTCGCCGAGTCATCGAGTGAGAGACACCTCGCTGCCGCTTTGGCGGCCGGCATTGCGTCCGCCTCGGCGATGCTCGTGCGCTACATTGGCCTCTCTGTGTGCGCCGCGGTGGCACTGTGGATCGTGATCCAACACGTTCCGTTGGTGCTGAAGCGACGGTGGAGCATCGCCGTCAGCGTACCATGGATTTTTCTCGTCGGTGGCTGGGTGGCGTATGTCCACCTGACGAGTGGCGTCCGCTCCATCCGCTCCATGGGAGCGTATGGTGGCTTCTCCGAGACCTTGGCAGAGGGGCTCTCGACCGTCGAGGCGTGGCTCGTCCCGCTGTCGGCTGACCAGGAGCTCACGGGGCGTGCATGGCTCGCACTCGTCTTCCTTGTGGTCCTTGTCGCCCTTGGCATACTCGGCGCGCGGCGCGCCCGCGGGTCGACGGCAGCGACAGCCATCGCCGCGTCTGGCATACTGGCGATCAGTTACGCCGTGGTGCTCGTGGTCTCGCGATGGCTCGCCGATCCGGGAATTCCATTCGACGAGCGCCTGCTTGCACCGCTATTCGTCTTCGGTGCCATCATCCTCGCGATCGCCCTTCACGCCTGGTGGCGAACGGCGCGCGTCCCGATACGCACCGTGTTTGGGGCGCTGCTCGTCACCTGGTTCGCTGCCTCATATCATGCGTCCAGTGACGAAATCGACTACGCCATGGAGTTCGGCGGAGACTTCGGGCAAGAGCAGTGGCGTACGTCGCCCTTGCTCGCATGGACCCGTACCAATGCGTCAGGAAAAATCCTCTACTCGAACTGGCCGCCGGCCATCTTCTTTTATCTTCACCGGCCGGCTCACGAGCTGCCTAACGAAGCCGATGACGCCGTACTGCGCGCATTTGCCGATACGATCGCCGCGCGCAACGCTATCGTGCTGCTGTTCGACCATCCGAGCCCCGACCAGATCGACTCGACTGCCATTCTCCGACTTCCTTCACTGCGGCGCATCGCGACGGTGCCCGACGGCAGCGTCTTCGCTCCACAGCGCTGACGAAGGGCGTCACTGGTCGATCGACAACCCCAAACGCATGCCGCCCGTAGGGCCTGGGCGGGCGAAGAAGTGCGCATAACGGCTGTCGTGGGAGATTCGGACGGTCTGGAGCAGCGCCAAGCCCCCGTATATGACCGTGATGCTCGTCTTGCTCAGGTTGGACGTTCGCGCCATGAAGTCGACGTCGGAAACACTTCCCGTGCGTCCTATGCTCACGTAGAAAAACGTGGTCGCGAGCCCGCCGGCTAATACACCGCGCTCGAATGGCCTGGCCTGCGCCGAGTGATGAGGTGCGTCGAGGATCGTTTCGTCGATCACACTTTGCGCCGTGAGGCCCGCAGAAGAAAAAACAAACTGCTTTCGGGGCTGCAACGACGCATCGATACCAGAGTAGATCGTTGGCCGCCCGGCGTTCAAGCCAAAGCTGGGATGACCGCCCACGGCGTACGAAGCGACGACATGCGCACCCTCATGCGCGAGAATGCTCGAAGCAAATCCCCCGAAGAACAGCGACCACCAGGCGCCGCGACTCTCCGGCTCCGTTGCGCTCGTATTGTCGCCGGCGAGTTGCGCGGCCACCGAACGAGCGGGCAGGGTAAGCAGCACCGCGGAGAGCGTGAATACCGTACAGCCTGTGGCTAGCCGGTTTTTCGTCTGCCAGAGATGGCCGACGCGGCAGTTATTCGGTAAGATCTCTGATGACGCGACTTCAGGATTTTTTCGCTCCATGCGCACCAAGCTCTCCGATCTCGAAATTCAGCGCGCCCTCGGTCGACTGGCTGGCTGGGCGCGTCGGGGCGACACTCTCATGAAGACGTATACCTTCGGAACGTTCGCCGAGGGCATCGCATTCGTGAATCGCGTCGCCAAAGCCGCCGACGCGGCCAACCATCATCCCGACATCGATATTCGATACACGAAGATCACGTGTATCCTTTCCACGCACGACGCCGGTGGCGTTACCGAGGCCGATCTCAAGCTCGCGGAAGAGATCGAGAAAGCCTCGGCGAAATCATAGACCTTCGAACAGGCCTTCGGTCACCGCTCGCGGTTGCGGTACGCCGGCAGCCAACGCGAAGCGTTCGGTCGGTAACATCGTGAGCGCTTCGAAGCGCGCCTCGTGCTGGCGCTGCGTCTCATGAGCGAGAAACGCCTTCCGTTTGACGTCGAGATAGTCGGAGACGGCGACGCGACAGGTAACGGGAGCGCTCAACGTCCGAAGCTCCGCGCTTTCCGCGGGCGGGTCCCAAGCGGCGTAATACAAGCGAGCCGGCGAGTGTGGCTCTACTTCGCGTAGCTGGTCGGCGTATTCCGTGGGGAGGCCCGCCAGGAAGTAAGCAGCCGTTGCCGCTCGCGAGATCGCTCGATGATCGCGATGCTGCGTAGGCGCCCCCTCGGGTCCGAATGTCAGCACGACATCGGAACGGTACCGGCGCAGAAAGAAGACGATCTCGCCAATGAGCCGCTCGGGATCGACCTCTTTCAGGACACCGTCGCCGTGTCCTGGTGTGGAAAGCGACCCGATCCCGAGAATCCGACTCGCCATCGTGAGCTCGGCGCGACGTCGTGCTGCCAACTCGCTTCGAGACGAAATGGGGATGCCAGAGCTTTTTCCGGCATCCCCATCAGTCGCGCAAAACAGATCGATCTGTTCACCAGCCGCGGCAAGCTTCGCGATCGTCCCGCCGGCGCAGAACGTCTCGTCATCCGGGTGGGCGAGGACGCAGCCGAGACGGCGCACGGTTCCCACCGCTGGACGTCAACTTCGCCGGTTACCCCCGCCCAAAAGCTGCAGCACAGCGAGGAAGATATTGAGCAGGTCGAGATAGATCTGAACCGCTGCCGGCACGTAGTCATCCTCACCGTAGGCGCCAGACCGCACGATCCGCCACGTGTCGAACACGAGAAGCCCGCCAAAAACGAAGATTGTCCCAGCCGCGAGCCAAAGTGATGCCGTAGGGTTTCGGAAGAACATGTTCAGCAACGACGTCGCGATCAGGACCCACAGGCCGATCATGAAGAATCCGCCCCACGCACTGAAGTCTCGCCGGCTCAAAATCGCGTATAGCGACAACACGCCAAAGGTGGTGAGCGTCAGCAGTCCCGCTTGTCCGAGCACGCCAGGCTGCATGCGCTCATACAGAACGAGCAGGGGCGAAATCCAAATCCCCTCGATGAACGTGAAGAGAAAGGTGAACCCGAGATTTTGCGGGAAGGTGCGGTGATTGCGCATCGCCATGTACAGCGGCACCAACGCACAGATGAACGTGATGAAGGGATGCCGACCGACGGCCGTAAAAAGAGCCGGCTGAGTCACGGCAAAGCCGGCACCCAGCATCGTGACGACGATACTCGCAAAAACGAGCGCGTAGGTTCGTCGTACGAGCGTGGCGCGTTCTACGCCGCTACGGACGGGAAACGTCCTGACGGCGGGATTATACGAGAAGCCCATGGAGAGCTCTGACTCCGTTGAAGAATCGTCGGGAATATATACCCGCCGAGATGCCGGAAGAGCCGTGATCCATTAGCCCTTGCGGCGGCGCGCCCGCGCCGGGGGAGGAACGTCGCCGCTGCGTCCATCCTGCAGCTTCAGCAGCGAGACGTCGCCGTTTACGGTCTTGAGTACCACCTCTCGCGATGAGCTGCCGATCTGGCCATGGAGACTGTGAGAGCTCATCTCGCCATCGCCGGACATCGAGAAGTCGCTGCGAACACCACCGTTTACGGTTTTGAGCTGGACGTCGCCGTCGAGCGTCGGTGGTACAGTCGCCTTCATGCTGCCATTGACACTCTCGAGCACGATGGCGTCTTCCGGGCCCAACGAATCGAGCGAGACCTCGATACTCCCATTGGTTCCTTTGGCCTCGACTGGTCCAGCCGAGTGCTGGATTTTGATCGAGCCATTCAAGGTGCGTGCGGTGATGCCCGCCGTCGCTCCGAACATACTGATGGGACCGTTCATCGTATGGGCGTCGATTTTCACCCCTGGCGGCAGCGCGACGCGAAGCGACGCGGTCACGTTCGTGGACCGGCGCTTGAACAAGCTGAACATGTCCAGCCACGAGTGGTCGGATCCGCTAAACCCATGGCGGTCGTCACTGCAATCGCCGTTCGACGTCCAGAGCGCACAGACATATACCTCGTCTCCGTCCCGCGACCACGCGAAATGAACGGGGTCTCTCCGACCGACCCAATGGGTGGAACCAGTGATACGCGCTGATCGGCCGTCTGCGGGCGTGACTTCGATTTGGCCAGTGACCGTCCGCAAATGAATCGTCGTGCCTGGCTCGAGCTCGGCTTCCCAGTGAAAGGCATCCGACACGTCGTGCGCTCGGCGTCCGCACGCTGTCGTCGTGCAGAGTAGCGCGAGCATCGGAAGCAGCGTTCGCATGGAACCTCGAGTGGGGTACTAATGGAAGATCACACGACAAGGGCGCGTCGCGCCATACGGCGAGAGGCGCCCACCAGATTCTCCTGTCCGCGCGATGTTCTAGCTCCGGCGTCGCAACTCGACGTTACCGTTTACCGTCGAGAGTCTGATTCGCCGTCCGCCGCGGCCGAGCCGCGCGCGAAGATGCCGCGGATCGAGACGACCGTTGATCGTCACAGGATAGTCCGTTTGAAAGCGGCCATTGACCGTGCTGAGCTCCACGTCCGCGTCGAGATCCCCGTTGAACTCTGCGACGACACTCCCGTTCACGGTCGAGAAGTTGAGATCGTCGTCGCTGTCGAACCGTCCCATTCGGGCGGTGACGCTTCCATTTACCGTGGATGCGTTCACGGGACCACCAGACGACGTGGCTTCGACTTCGCCATTCACCGTAGAGGCCTCGACTTCCGAGGTCGCGCCGTCGATGCTCACTGCGCCGTTCACCGTGGAGACACCGATCTTCACTCCGCGGGGAACCGATACACGAAACTGAACGCTCACATCGTTGTTCCGAACATTCCCTTTGTGCGACCCATATCCCCGCTCGTCGCAGTCGGTGCGCTCCTCCCAGATGGCGCAAATGAGCACATCTTCATCGTTGGGGCCGAACTTCCGGACTTCGAATCGCACCGACTCCGGATCGCTGCGACGCCACTGCCGAGTGGCGGTCACCTCGACACGGTCACTATTCGAAGCCGTAACCGTGATCTCACCGCTGAGATTACGAACGCGAATCCAGTGACCAGAGGGAACCCGTCCGGTCCAGGTGAACGCGTTCGATTCGCTCTGGCGCTGCGCCGCCAGTGGCGCGGCTCCGATTACGGAAACGCTCAAGAGCGCAAGAATGCAGCGTCGCATGGGTCAGCCTCGACGGGGACGAGAGTTGAGAGAATTGCGCTGAATACCAGGAGCAATCGTGAGAGATCGAGCGCCTATTCGTGAATGGCTCGTAGTCGAACATCACCGCTCACCGTCGTGACGTCCAGGTCCCTTCCGCCGCGACCGATGCGTGCTTCGATGCGACGGCGGCTCGTGCGGCCGCCGAGCGTCAACTGAAACTCAGAATCGAGCTGACCGCTGACACTGCTCATCGAGAGGTCCGCGTCCAGGCTTCGCGGCAACTCGAGCTTGACGTCGCCGCTCACCGACTTGAAGGACAGCGGGCCGCGACCCGACAATGACTCGATCGAGGCGCTGATCTCGCCACTCACCGTGCGCGCCTCGATCGACGATGCACGCAGGTGTTCGAGGCGGAGGTCGCCGCTAACCGACCCTACCTGGACGTTCCCCTGCGCGCCGCTGACGTCGACGTTGCCACTCACCGAGCTCGCGTCGATCTCGAGACCAGACGGCAGCCGGATCTCGAGACTCATGCTGGCGCGTCCCCATTCATCGTCGTCGCCACGATGATGGTACCCTTTGCCGTCACACTCGTCGTCGGCATCGACGCGCACGACGCAAACCATGATGCCGTCGGATGTCTCCGTCACTTCCGCGGTGAGACGATCGCTGGAGCGACTGCTGCCGCGCCGCACTCCAACGATCTCGACTTGCCCGGACGACGACGGCATCACCATGATGTCGCCGTTGATGTTGCGCGCGTGAACGCGCTGGCCAGTGGTGAGTCGACGATCCCAGTGGAAATCGCCGTCGCGATTCTGCGACTGCGCCACCGTGGGAGCACACAACAGGGTGGTCAAGGCGAAGGCGGGAACGATGCGCATGGTTACGTAATCGTTAGGTGGTTCGACGCGCGAGAAGGATCGATCGCGAAGACGCCGTCAATCGTCACGTCGCGATGAGCCGCGAGATCCGATACTGATATCTCCAGAGAATGTTTCAGCGGAGATGCGGGCCGCGCCGCCGCCGATGTCGAATGTGAATCGTTTGGCCTGACCGCTGCCGATGCCGTGCTCACCCGGGCGGAGGGTGATCGGGAAATCGCTATCCAGGGTGCCGCTCCACGTCGAGACGGAGAGCTGCGCGCTCGCATTCGACGGGATGTCGAGACGAATGTCACCTGAGTGTGCGCTGAGCTCGTAGCGTCCGGAGGGATCCACGCTGCCCTCGTAGACCAGGTCTCCACTCGTCGTATGTGAGCGCACGTAGCGGCCCACCGCGTTACGCAGCTCGATGCTCCCGCTCACCGATTCGCCTTCGAAGTCACCCTTGAAGTCCGTCATTTTGATGTCGCCACTGACGGACTTGATCTGCACGTCGCCGATGATGCCGTGTGCCTCGATGTCACCGGACAGAGTTCCGATGTCCAACCGGTTCGCGGCTCCCTCGACCTTGATGTCGCCACTCTGGGAACGTGCATCCACCTCCCCTTGCGTACCGGCGATGGCGATGTCGCCCGATTGCGCGCGTGCAACGATCCGAACACCAACTGGCACGGTTACTTCGAAACGGGCGTCGCCGCCGTTCCCATAGCCATTGGCCAGCTCGAGGCTCATGCGCGACGGTCCCGCGTCGAGCCGAACGCCGCCGCCCTCGCTCGTCGCATGAACCCGAACCTCGTCTCGATCCCAGGACGTGACGACGATGTCGCCTGCGCCAATCGTGATAGCGACGAGGCCACGACGCTCGAAGGCGAAGGTCGTATCGATGTTCGAGCGGGCATCGCGGTCGTAGTCCCGCCGGCGCTGCGCGCCGGCAGTCCCGGCCAAGGTGACAGACAACAGCGTCACAAGCGGCAGGCGACAGCGGGCCAGATGCGAAAGGTGGTTTAGCATATTATAACTATGAGCTGCGCGACGGCAACATCGTGGCCGTTCGCAACAGCTCGACTTTGGTCTCGAGTGCACTATTGAGCGACTCCATCAGGAATCGGCTAGCCGGATCCTTGGCCAGAGCGAGCTTGCACTGGGCGATCGCATCGTCGATGACGTTGAGATTTCGCTCGATGACACTGACGGTGATCGGATCCAGCTGTGAGCGTCGACGCTCGACGATCACGCGGAGACGAGCGATCTCGCTGGAGTACACCTGCTCGGCCGACGGCTTCGTGCTGGCCAGTCTTGCCGTCACCCCGGCCGAGGGGATGCGCGGCATTGGCCTGGACTGCGGCGTGTGAGTCAGTACGCTGTCGTCCCTTCTCGACGCCACGGCCGTAGGACGCTCGGTTACTACCGCGGCTCGCGCCGTGTCGGCCACGATCGGAACCGCCGAAGCGACACGGTCGGGAACGACCGCTCGGCCGCGCATCGTTAGGTAGTAGGTCGACGTTGCCGTCGCTGTCACGAGCAGCACAGCGGCTGCCGCCAAGGGAGCCCAGCGACGCCAGGGCCGTGCAAGTGACGCGGCCTCACTATGAGCCGAGCGCAGTGGTATCACGGGCGCATCGATGCGCCGTGCGATACCGGTCCAGAGATCATGGCTCGGCGTCAGCACGGGAAGGTTTGCCGCATCGATGCGCAACTTCCGCATATCCGCCAACAGCGCTCCGCACTCGACGCACTCGAGCCCATGCGACTCAATCGCGGCACGCGACGTCTCGTCGACGTCACGCCCCAGTAGATCCCCGAGCCGCTCGACGAACTCGTCGCAAGACATGTCGGTGATCATCGATTCAGTGCCTCCCGCAAGAGTAGCCGCGCGCGGTGGAGCTGCGCTTTCGTCGCGCCCGTCGTCACGCCCAGCATCTCTGCAATCTCCTCATGCTTGTAGCCTTCCACGTCATGCAGGACGAACACCCGTCGCGCCCCCGGCGGTAGCTTGCCAATCGCCTGCTCCAAATCGAGCAAGTCTCCAGGCGGCAGCGGCATTCCAATTGTTCCGGACGTGCTGCTCGACGAGACTGAGTCCACCCCGCTGTTGTCGTCGTCGGACACCTCGAAGCGTGACTGCCTTCGGCCTTCACTCTTGCGGGCGTTGAGTACGACATTGACGGTCATCCGATGCAACCATGTCCCAAACGAGCTTTCACCACGAAACAAGTGCAGCTTTTCCCAGGCCCGAACGAAGACGTCCTGCGTCAACTCCTCTGCGCGCGACCGATCCGCCACCATGCGTGCGCATAACGAGAACACGCGGTTCACGTGATCGCGGTAGAGGCGCTCGAACGCTTCGCGGTCCCCCGAAGCGGCACGTGCTACGTCGGAATCGCCGTCGTTCTTCGGAGTTGTCGATGCTTCTATGATCGCCACTGCCGTCATGGATCGTGGGGTCTCCATCCAGGCATCGGATGAGATACCACAATCAGTAGAAAGGTTTGAAACCCCAGGGCAGGGCGCGGCTTGGCGCAAGTCACCGCTCGGCCAGCACTTGCAGTAGTTCCCCGATTCGTTCGATGTACCTGGTGGGTGCGGAGATCGCTAACTGCTCTCTCGAGAACGGTCCCCACAGCGCCGCCACGGTCGACACACCGGCCGCATTGCCCGCTTCCATGTCGTGCACGGAGTCGCCGACGAACAGGGCCTGCGCCGGCTCGTATCCGAGACGCTCCAGCGCGGTCAGTACGGGCTCAGGGTGCGGTTTGTGTCTGGCGGTGGAATCACAGCCGACGATGGTCTCGAAGTATTCCATGATGCCGACATGGGTGAGGCCTCTCTCGGCAAGAGCCGTCGTTTTGCTCGTCACCACGGCGAGCGGGTGGTCGTGTTCCCTGAGTGCCGCGAGGACCCGCGGTACATCGTCGTAGCACCTCACGGACAGGTCGTGATGTGCGAATTGATGTTCGCGATACGCAGCAATGAAACGGTCTACAGCGGCGTCGTCAGTGGCGTAACGCTCGAACATCGTGCGCAGCGGCGTACCAACGCCGGTGAGCCACTCGTCGTCGGAGGGCGCCGCGGCTCCGCATTTTGTAAACGCGTAGCGCATCGATCCCAGTATGAGACCAATGGAGTCAATCAGCGTCCCATCGAGATCGAAGAGGACTGCGGCGGGTCGGCCGCCGCTCATAGAGTCACTCGACAAGGAATTGCCATTCGACCAAAGCTACCGCGTGACGAGCTTGACGGATTTTCTAATGCGGCATGTTACAAGAAGGACTGGACTGACCGTGACGCGGAGTACAGATTCTGCGCAGACGTAACGCAGTACTCGGATCAACCGTCTTTAGCGGCCGGAGCATCCCGCCCGCTGCTGAGCCGGTGCCGTCCGGCGCATGTTTGAAGCGTTGGCATCGCTATGACCTTCCTGCTCTTTGTGAGCGCCGCGGCGCTCTCATTCACACACACACTTGACAGCGCGCGCGTTTCGGGGGCCAAATCGGCGCCTCGGAGCAGTACTCCCGCCGCTGCGGACAGCTTGGTGCTCAACAAGAGCCGCCGGGAGCTCGTCCTGTATTACCACGGCGATCCGGTCCGCACGTACTATGTTGCCCTCGGACGGAGTCCCGTTGGTGACAAAGAGCGTATCGGCGATAACCGCACGCCCGAAGGCCTGTTCTACATTCAGGGGCGAAATCCGAACAGCCGATACCACCTATCTCTTCGGATCTCGTATCCCGATGCCACTCACCGGGCTCGCGCTGCCAAGCTCGGTGCAGAGCCGGGCGGCGACATCATGATCCACGGTCTGCCGGATGAGCAGGCGGCATTTGGCCCGGCGCACCGGGACTACGACTGGACCAACGGTTGTATCGCGGTCACGAACCAAGAGATCGAACAGCTTTGGCGTGTCATTCGAGACGGCACGCCCATTCAGATCAAGCCCTAGCGATCCCTAAGCTCCATCGGGCCGGTCACGGCGCTATTCGGCGCAGTGCCATGTTGCTGCGCGCGCTGGGCTTGGCACGGCATAGCCAATTCTCGGCAAGACCTGAGCGGCGCCCAGCACCAGCCCCCACGCAACGACGCCAAGCGCGATCAGGTGCCGCTGGGGCATGCGGTGGGTGAATGTGGCGAGAGCAGTCCAGATGCCTGCGACGATGAGCACGAGTACGGCGCCCAGATAGCCCGATAGCATGACGCCGCAGCTCACGTCGTATGGCCAGCAGGCGATGGACACGCCGAGGCAGACGACGAGAGTCAATCTGAAGTAGACGCCAAACGAGGCCGCTGCCGCATCCTGTCGTTCGCGTTCGCGACGTTCAGCGTCGCGTTTTTGGCGCAGATCCGTAGGCGTGGGTTCTGGCGGGAGACCGTCATATTCTCTCTCGATCTTTCGGAGCTCGACCGCCCAATTGATTTCGCTCAGCTGACCCTCCTGCCATGGGCTGGATGAGAGATTGCCTCTCCGCTAGCGACGGATCGAGCGGACACCTGGCAACGGGCCAATCAGATTGGCTCCAAGCCGATGGCAATTCCCGGGGCGAAAAGCAGACGCTGCGGCGCGTCGATATCGATCCGAACACGGAGCACCCGAGGCGCATCGATTCGCGGTGTCTCCGGTCACCCGTCCATGCGCGGGTGAATAGGCCAGCCCGGTTTACCGATAGGCGAATGTCGCCGTGCGAGAGCTGAACGGCGCCCGGACGCCGGTTCGGATGACCACGCAACCTCGTGCCATTCCAGTCGTCATTGGCTTGATGACCGCCACAGCCTCGTCATTTCCGACCCTTGCGCACGGCCTGGCTACGCTCGACGCGTTCCCACTCGCCGGCGCAATGCAAATCACTCCCGACCAAATGGGAGTCGATTTCGACGCGCTCGAGCGGGCGCGTTCCGTCCTCGTGAATGCCTGGCGGAACGACATCACGCCGGACGAGATCACATTGACGCCACAGGGCGGTGTGACAATTACCTGGCGGCGCGCCGGTTGGGCGCTCGAGTTGATTGTCGACCCGTTCGCGCTCAGCGCGTTCCGACTCGATTCGCCCTCGAAGATGGTGGAATGGACACGCGCGGGCTCGGAGGCCACCGTGGCCGATGCCAAGGCAGCACTGGCGGCGATGGTCGGCGACAACGCCAAACCACGGGCACCGCAAGCAGCTGCCTCGTAAGAAACGGCGGTTGATTCCAGTGGCGAAGACGGCGACGATTCTAGAGATCGTCGCTTTGTCGCATTGGAGGGCCGCTGAAAGACATCATCGAACGAATCCTCGCGCCGCTCAGTGGTTTACGTTTTTGGGGGCTGAGTCGTGAGGATGATCTCCTCATCGCGCAGTTTGGTGGCCGCAAGGAAGTCGAAAGCCGAAGCGTCGGCGACTACACCTTACGAGTCGCCTGCGCTTGGCGTGTCGCGGGACCGACCTCCATTCTGCTGGCGTCGGGTGACCTGTTCACACCGGCAGACTCTGACGCGGACCTGGAGACATTTGACTGGGACGTACCAGGCGCGAGCTGGTGGGACGTTCGTATGGAGGAGGTTTCGCGTCTGCTCGATCAACAGAACGTGGTGATCACGACATTTCTCGCTGATTCATATGGCGGTGTGCGGCTCGTCGGTACCAGTGGCATCGAGCTCGAGGTCTTTCCGAATAGTGCCGCGGCTCCGCACGTCGAGACCGAATTCTGGAGACTCGTTCGTTTCGATCAGCAAGAGGACTATGTACTAGTGGGGACGTTGGGCATCGAGCTGGTGCAGCCTACCTGAGGATGGAATAGAACTTCCTCGTGTGGCTATCCGTAGGAGCCGACGGGACTTTTCAGGAGAAGACCATGGGCAAGCCGACGCGACGATCACTGGACACGGCCCTCGAACAAATCATCGGACATCTTCCCAACGAGCGCTCGCCCGAGGCCAAAACGGACGAAAAGCGGAAGACCGAAATCATCAGTAGGCGCGACGAAAAGGGCTTGCCCTATCCGGGCGACTTTCCTAATCCCGCCAGCGACCGCACGCGCGGCTGCTTCTGACGCGCTCTCTCGCGAGCTCCGGAGAATAGATGGATCGATACACCATGGTCGTGGCTCTCTCGGGACAGATCTGTGGAACTGTTCTGATCATCAGTATCATTGCCGCCTGGGTCATGCGACGCCGCAAGCCGGTGATTGCACCCAATGAGGGCTTTGCGCGGCTCGAGTCACGGCTCACCGAAATGCAGCAATCCCTCGACGCCGTAGCGATCGAGGTGGAGCGCATCTCGGAAGGACAACGCTTCGCCACAAAGCTCCTCGCCGAGCGAGGGTCCAACGCCGCGGCTCCGAACAACATTCGTGAAACCGTGAGCCGCGGCCCCGCTCGTTGAGCTGAATGCGCGACGAACGACGAGAGTGGACTCGCGGCGAGTTCCTGATCTCGACCGATCCTCAACGGCTGGATCTCGACACCGTCCACGAGTTCATCAGCACGTCCTACTGGGCGCGGGGCATCCCCCGCGCGACGCTCGAGCGCGCGGTTGAGAACTCGCTCATCTTCGGCGTCTATCACGGTACGCAGCAAGCTGGCTTTGCTCGAGTTATTACCGACCGAGCGACATACGCGTATCTGTCGGATGTGTTCGTGCTCGAGCCCTACCGGAAGCGTGGATTGTCGAAGTGGCTCATGGCGTGCATTCTCGATCATCCGGATCTCCAGGGGCTTCGGCGCTTTGCACTATTCACTCGTGACGCGCAGGCCCTGTACGAGCGCTATGGCTTCGGGGCTCCCCGGGGACCGTCTACGTACCTCGAGCGATGGATGCCTAACGTCTACGGCAGCTCGGAAACGTGAGCGTCCCCTCGGGACGAGCCCGTCGCATCGTCGGATTCCACCAGGATGAGGACCGCCAGTGGGTCGCGGAGCTGGAGTGCGGCCACACGATTCATATGCGGCACGAGCCGCCGTGGCAGAATCGGCCGTGGGTACTCACGGCCACCGATCGCGCGCAGAAGATCGGCGTCTTGTTAGACTGTGTGCAGTGCGCACAATCATAATTCACACCCTGGGCGAGCTGGTCGATCGTGTCACACCGTCCGCGCCGGATCCTGTCACAGGTCGGCGCCGCGACACGGGCGTCTATCGCGGAAGCTCGAATGCGTCGAGCCCCCTCCTCACGAGTCTCGATCGATTGGGAGGTGTCAATCCGCCGCACACGAAGTCGGATCTCGAGGAGCATGTGCTCCGCAACTTCATTCGATACTCGCGTCCTTATGTGGGAACGGAGCCAGTAAACGACTGGGAGCTACTCGTTTCGGCGCAACATCATGGCGTGCCGACGCGATTGCTCGACTGGACATATTCACCACTTGTCGCCGCGTTTTTCGCGACGCGCCCGCGAGACGAGCCCGAAGAGCGAGAGCGTGCCATGTGGCGACTCGATTGGAAGTCACTCCACGAAAAATTCGAGTTTCCACCGCTTTCGCTACTCATCAAAGATCTGGACGAGCTATTTGGAAAGGAGGGTCATTTCACACCGTGGGTGCTCATCCGACGCGGTGCCCAACGCGATTTTGCCTGTCTCCTCGAGCCGCCATCTCTCGACCAGCGCATCGTCGCGCAGGCAGCCGTCTTCACACTGTGCTCCGACAAGTCGCGTCCCTTCGATGTGTTCCTCGCCGACCATGGACTGGATGAGGCGCTGACGAAGTATGTCATCCCCGCTGACGAGGTTGGACGTATTCGCGACCAGCTCGATCTCGTTGGGGTGGATGAACGTCGCCTGTTTCCGGATCTCGATGGCGTAGCAGCGACAATCCGACGGTACTACGCCTAGCAACTCCACCACACTCTCCCGCGACTAGGCTGTTGCGGTATTTTCGGGCAGCGCGCCTGAAGGGCGCATCGACGTACGCGAATCCCGAGCTCATGGGACTGTTCAGGAGGGAACGGTCTGCTCCGCCACGCGCTGAGCGGCCACCTATCGACCGCCTCGACGTGAAGCTGCTTCAGAGCAGCGCCGTCACGCTCTATCACAAGGCAAGCGTCCTGACCGAGGACGTCGTTTGCCTTCAGCAATTCGGTTATAAGCTCTATACCCTCGACGCTGCCTTGTGGAAGACTGCGGCGGATTTTCACGCAGCTGCGCGGCGCGAGCTCGCTTTCCCGGATTATTACACCGCGAATTTGGCTTCCTGGATCGATTGCCTCGCCGAGCTCGATGTGCCGTACGAGGGCGGTGCCGTCATGCAGTTCCGTCACTTCGACGCATTCGCTCGCTCGGATCCGACTTTCGCGCACACGTTGCTCGACAGCATCGAATCCGCTTCGCGACGATTCTTGCTAGTTGGACAGCGACTGATCGCGCTTATTCAGTCGGATGATCCGCGCATACGCTTCGAGCGCATCGGTGCCGTACCGGTGAACTGGAATCCGCGTGAATGGCTGGATTCCGACCGCGGATTGCGGCCGGCATCTTGAAGGCCGTCGAAACTATCGTTCGAGGAGTGGTCCCGATGCGTAACGACGAATCCGATCGCGGTGATCAATCCGCGCCCGAAAAGCAGCCGCGCCGCGCGGACGAGACTGGCGCCCCGGCCCCGGTTGCTCCAGGTCGCGACGAAGCCGACGTCGACCAAGTGGAGGAAGCGGATCAGGAGAGTTTTCCGGCGAGTGATCCGCCGTCCTGGAGTCCTCTATCGCCCGGTCACAAACGCTAAGAGCCCGTGCCTAACGGCGCTCCAATTCGCACGGGAACCTCGTCGAGTTAGACCGGTGGAATCGTCAGGACCACCGTGTCGCCCGGTGTAACGACGATCGATTGAGAGACCGGCCCTCTGGGTGTCGCGATCGGAAGGGCCTGAAAGCGGAGCTCCCGCGTTCCCCGAACTACGTTGCTGGGAAGCGTGAAGTAGGCGTTGCTGGTTCCGGAAACGGTTCCGAGGCGGATCCGATTGCTGCTCTCGGGGACGACGAAGATATTCATGTCCGGAAAGCCCTGATTCTCCACCTTGAGCACTGTGCGTTGCGGTGCTTCCTCGGGCAATTGGCTGGAATGCACACATCCCCCAATCAAGGCGATGCCAGCCGATAGGGCGAGGACGGGGATGAGGCGCGTCATGGAATGGCTCCTTGCGACAGCGGACACGTGAGAAGGGACTTCGCGCCGGCCACTGTTCCGGTCGCCGGCTTTGTTTGCTACCATATTCTTCCGCTCGAACGCTGAAATTGTTCCAACGCGCGGCGACATCGCTTAGTCGTTGCCAGCGCCGACCATTTGCCGCGAACCACAACTGGAGAGCACGCAATGCAGCACGGGCTCATGTATCAAGGTAGCTACGAGAAGAACTACTCCGTCCTCCAGCCGGGCGTGAGCGCGTTCCGTGGTACCGATGACACGGAACATCAAATTCCCGAATGGCCGGCCGACGTGAACGGCGTGAAAATCGGCTACATGGAGAAATCGGGGAAGAAATTCTATGCCGTGCGCGTTCAGTTCGAGGGGCACGACATCATCCTCAAAAACCCCGTGGTCCTCGATCCTCTGCGCCACCTCGGCAACAAGCGCTTTGCCCCTGAGCCCACGACGATAACCGATCCGATGGCCGAGACGCTGCTCGACGACATGATCGCGAGGAATCCGGAGCAGCAAGAAGAGCTCGCCCTCTTGATCAACCGAGTAAATCAGGTGCGACGCTCTACTCGCTGAGTAGTGAGCGGTGCTCAGAGCGCGCGTAGCAGTTGTTTGGCCGCGCGGGCCCCGGTAGCCAGTGCGCCGTGGACCGTGCCAGTGCGTCCTTCCGAGTCGCTCGCCTCGCCGGCGAAGAAAATGGTGCGCTTGATTGGGCGCGCCAACTTCGCCGGCGATTCCTTACCGCCAACGGCGATGTAGCTGTAAGCGCCTCGCGAAAACGGATCTCTCTCCCAGTTATGCAGCCAGGAGGCGAGGACCATTTTCCTCGCGTCGCGCTGCCGAAATCCGAATTGTCTGCCCAGCGCGGATATGGCGCGCTCGATGATCTGCTCATCGGCGAGGGCGCCGAGCTCACGAGCCTGCGGCCCGCCACACCAAGCGACGAGCGCAGGGGCCCGCACTGGGTAGCTCGTCCACCAGATAGGAAAGTCCGGATCGGACGTGTGCAGAAAAGCGAGGCGATCGAGATTCTGACTTTTCGCGCGCCGCGCGAAATGTTCGGAGGTCCAAAACGCTTCGCGCGTCTGCAGGATGACGCGCAGCACGGCACCCATCTCCATTCCTGCTAGCGCTGCACTCTTCTCCTCGATCGCATCGAGTGGCGGGTCGAACATCACGGAACCCGGATCGCCAGGAATCGCGTGAAGCACGCCGAGCGGTAGCGTCACGATCGCGGCGCGGGCCTCCACGGCCGACCTTGATTCACCGTTCGGTTCGCGGATCTCTACGCGTACACCACCCCGCTCCCACTGAATGCTGGTGACGACGCTGCCGAATTGCACGCGATCGATGACGTCTCTTGCAATCCATTGCGGCACGGCGTCGTATCCGTTGATTGCTCGTCCCAGACGCTGCTCGCGGGCATCACCGTGCGGACTCCCGCCCTCCGCCAGCGCATGCTCGCTGACGCGCGTGGGGTCCGCGGCGTGAAAGCCTTTCACCCACTGCAGGGCGAGCGCACGCGACCGCGCGATCTTCGATCCGTGCGGCAACGTCTTTAAGAATTGCTCAAATGAGCGATCAATGCCTTTATCACCCAGGCGCCGCATGACGACGTCCAACACCTTCCAAAAATCGTCCAGAGGCCGCAACCGGCCCGCCGCGGATTGCCACCGCTCTCCATCGATGTCCGCGACGGCGAGATTGGCATCGTGGGCAATATCGCGAAGCTCCGGTGCGCTGCCATGGACGAATTCCGCGCCGAGCTCGATTGGCACGGGGAGCGCCGCAGGCCGAAGCGTAAAGACGCGACCGCCAATGCGCTCACGCGCTTCGAGCAGCACGAAATCCACTTCGTGGTCACGAAGGATTCTCGCGGCTCCGAGGCCGGCGACGCCCGCGCCAATGATTGCGACTTCGACAGTTCTGCGTTGCACGGCAATTGTGGTGTGCGGTAGGTGAGGCAGACACCATGCCGATCGCGACGCGCGGAAGGAATTCGATGTGCATCCGGGCCCGCGACTTCTTCGGGTCCGCGGCGCCCTCCGGAATGGTTCGTGCCCGGTCGACGCCTCCCGACGATGCACTGGATGGATGAGGCCAGAATGAAGTCGAACGGAAGAAAGGTGAAGAGCGCGGGAAATATCTCCGGCGCCGCGACGGTGAGCGACGCGATTGTCGAGCGACTGATTGCCTGGGGAATTGACCGCATCTATGGGTTTCCTGGAGACGGCATCAACGGCGTGCTCGGGGCATTACGCCGTGCCGAGGATCAGGTGTTGTTCATCCAGGTCGCTCACGAAGAGCTCGCGGGCATGGCGGCCTGCGCGCACGCCAAGTTCACCGGAGAGTTGGGCGTGTGCCTGTCGACGGGCGGGCCTGGTCTTATACACATGCTAAACGGCATGTACGACGCGAAGCTCGATCACACGCCGCTGCTCGCGATCGTCGGCCAGCAATCTCTGGCGGGAATCGGAGGGAGTGAGCAGCAAGAGGTCGATTTGCTGCCGCTCGCCAAAGACGTCGCGAGCGCATACGTCGAAGTGATCTCCACGCCGCAACAGGTTCGCCACGTCTTGGATCGTGCGATACGCGTGGCCGTGGGGCACCGGACAGTGACATGTGTGATCGTGCCGCACGATGTGCAGCGTGAGGAATATCAAGAGCCCGAGCACGAGCACGGGATGCAGCACTCCTCGATCGCGCTAACGACTCCGCGCATCGTCCCACGCAACGATGACCTGCGCCGCGCCGCCGATGTGCTCAACGGTGGCAAGCGCGTAGCAATGTTGGTCGGTGCTGGCGCCCTGAACGCGACCGACGAAGTGATCGCCGTTGCGGAGCGTCTACGCGCTGGTGTCGCGAAAGCACTGCTCGGCAAGGCCGCGGTGCCAGACGATCTCCCGTTCGTCACCGGTTCGGTGGGTTGGCTCGGCACGCGAGCCAGTAACGAGATGATGAAGCAATGCGACACGCTGTTGATAGTGGGATCGGCGTTCCCGTATACGGAATTTCTTCCGCAGGAGGGCCAGGCGCGCGGTGTTCAGATCGACATTGCCCCGGAGAATCTCGCGCTGCGCTACCCGATGGACGTCGCGCTGCTTGGTGACAGCGCCGAGACCTTGCAGGCGCTGTTACCACTGCTGAAGGAGCGGCGCGACGACGGTTGGCGTCGCACCATCGAGGGCAGCGTCCGCGACTGGTGGAAGGAGATGGAGGCGCATGCCCATGCGCCCGCCGAGCCGCTGAATCCGCAACTCCCCTTCTGGGAGTTATCGAGTCGCTTACCGAACGACGCAATTCTTACGGGAGATTCCGGGTCATCAACGGTGTGGCTTGCGCGTGCCGTGCGCATGCGTCGCGGAATGAAGCTCTCGCTGTCGGGTGCCCTGGCAACCATGGGTGCCGCGGTGCCGTACGCGCTCGCGGCCAAGTTCGCGCATCCGGATCGCGTCGTCATCGCGACCTCGGGTGATGGTGCGATGCAGATGATCGGCAATGCCGCGCTCATCGACGTAGCGAAGCATTGGCGGAAGTGGAGCGATCCGAGGCTCGTGGTGCTCGTGCTCAACAATCGCGACTTGAACTACGTGACCTGGGAACAGCGCGTCATGGAAGGTGAGCCGAAGTTCGCCGCGTCACAGGACCTGCCGGAATTCTCATATGCTCGTTATGCGGAGCTGATTGGTCTTCGTGGAATTCGGGTCGACCGGCCGGAGCAAGTTGGAGCGGCATGGGATGAGGCACTTGCGTCGGATCGGCCCGTCGTGATCGATGCCGTGGTCAATGCCGACATTCCGACCGTGCCGCCAACCCTCAAAGCCAAACAGGCCGAGCAGCTCGCGCGCGCTCTCTCACAGGATCCGGAAGCCAAGCAGGTTCGTGAGCAGATGGCGCGGCAACAAATCCGCACCGAGGGCGAGAAGAAGGGCGCGTCGAAGTCGAATGCGCCACGAAGCGCGCGTCCCACCACGCGACGCGGTCGCACCGCACGCACCAAACGCTAACCGACGTACAGGGAGGCAGGCATATGCAGGCTGTGGTCTTTCACGGCATAGGCGACATTCGGCTCGAGAGCGTTGCCGATCCGAAGATCAAGGAAGACACGGACGCGATCGTGCGCATCACGGCGAGCGCCATCTGCGGTACGGATCTCCACTTCATTCGCGGTACGGTGCCGGGGCTCAAGAAGGGAACGATCCTCGGTCACGAAGCCGTTGGTGTCGTGGAAGAAGTGGGGAAGGGTGTGCGCAATCTGCGCGTCGGCGATCGCGTCGTTGTTCCCTCGACCGTCGGATGCGGGTACTGCTCGTATTGCCGCGCCGGTTACTTCGCGAAGTGCGACAATGCGAACCCGAAAGGCAATCGCGCGCCCACGGTGTTTTTCGGAGGCCCGGTGGACAATGGCGGCTTGGATGGACTGCAAGCAGAGCTCGCGCGCATCCCGTTCGCGAACGTGGGCCTCGTGAAGTTGCCCGAGAACGTTACCGACGATCAGGCAATTCTCATCTCGGACATCTTCCCGACGGCGTATTTCGGTGCACGCCTCGCGGAAGTGAAAGAAGGCGATACGGTGTGCGTGTTCGGATGCGGCCCCGTGGGTCAGTTCGCGATTGCCAGCGCGCGACTCCTGCGCGCCGGGCGAATCTTTGCGGTTGATTGCGTACCGTCGCGGTTGGAAATGGCGCGCGCGCAGGGGGCCGAAGTCATCAACTTCGAAGAGGAGGATCCGACGAAGGTGATCGTCGAGTTGACCGGCGGTATCGGCGTTGACCGGGTCATCGACGCCGTGGGCATCGATGCGCAGCACGCGCACACTGGACCGGCCGGCAAGAAGGCAAAACAGCAGGCGAGCGATTTCGAGGAGGAGGTCCAGACGGTAGCCCCGGAGCAGCATCCGAAGGGCGCGAACTGGAAGCCAGGTGATGGACCGTCGCAGGTTCTCCGCTGGGCGGTTGAGGTGGTCGCTAAGGCCGGCTCGTTAGGCATCATTGGCGTTTATCCCCCCACTCTCGAGACGTTCCCGATTGGCCAGGCAATGGGGAAAAACCTCACGATCAAGGCCGGGGACTGCAATCATCGTCGATACATTCCCAAGCTCGTCGAGCTCGTGGCGAGCGGCAGCTTCGATCCGAGCGAGGTTCTGACTCAGGTCGAGCCGATGTCCGACGTGATCGATGCATATAAGGCATTCGACCGACGAGCCGAGGGCTGGATCAAGGTGGAGCTCACCCCGTCGTTGGAGCGCTCCGCGGCAAAGCGGAAGGAAGCGCCGTCACGACCGCGCGTGCGACACGAAGAGCAGCCGCGGGTCTAACGGCGATGCCCGCCGCGCGTTTTCCCATCGTGCGGCAGGTATCGGCCGGCGGCGTGGTCTATCGCGACGCCGCCGGCGGCACAGAGGTGGCGATCGTGCGCGTCGGACCGAAGAGCCGGTGGCAGCTCCCGAAGGGGATCGTCGATGAAGGCGAGCAGCCCGCGGCCACCGCGATCCGAGAGGTGCGTGAGGAAGCCGGGCTCGATGGACGGGTCATCGCACCGCTGGACGTCATCGAGTACTGGTACGTGGGGAACGATCGTGACGGCCAACGCGTGCGCTTCCACAAGTTCGTTCACTTGTTCTTGCTGGAGTACGAACGGGGCGACGTTCGCGATCATGACCACGAAGTCGAGGAAGCTCGTTGGGTCGCCATCGACGAGGCGGAACGAATGCTCGCGTTCGAAAGCGAGCGTCGCGCGGTTCGGGCCGCAGCCTCGCTGCTCGTAACTGCCCCTGTCCGAAAACGCGTTCTCGACTAGATTTAGGCGTTCCCCGGTCGAGATCGTCGAACCCCTCCACACATTGACAATGGATGCGACGACTGCGCTAGCGATATATCGGGCGGAGAAAGACAAGGCGCTTCGTGAGCGCCGAGTTTCACACGTCCAGTTGATGGCCGAAGCACAGGAAGCGTTTCGCAAGATGTTGGCGGATGCGCAGTTAGCCAGAAAGGGCGGTCGGCCGAAGGGAAGCACAAACGCCGCCAATGCGGCACCGCCAGCCCCGGTCGCCGAGAAGGCAGCGGCCCCCGTCCCCAGCAAGCTCGTTCTGAAGACGACGAAGATGGCACCGGCTAAGACGGCGGAGAAGGTTACGCCAGTCGCCACACCACAGCCCAAGGCGAAAGCGCCGGCCAAGGTAGCGGCTGCGGTGGCTGTCGCAGCCAAGCCGGAAAAACGCGCCGAAAAGAAGCATCCGGTGGCCAAGGCGCGACCCGTGGCCAAAGCGGCGAAGCGCGCCGCCGCGCCCGCTCGAAAGGGGTCGGCAAAGAAGTCAGCCGCGCCGCGCAAGCAAGCAGCTTCGCGCGAACGCCGTGCGAAGGCCAAGAAGCGCTAAGCGCGCAGCAGGAGTCGAGAATGTAAAGCCCCGAGCGAAGCGCTCGGGGCTTTCTCGTTCGCACACCTGGCGAGCGCGTGGATTTTCGACTTAAGATGCGATGCGTTCACTGCGTAGCGATCATCCTCCGACGCTGGCATCTCGTGCGATCATTCTGTCGTATCGCTGTCGCGCTGAGCCTTGTGAATAGTTGTAGCGGCCGTGGCCGAAGAAAGCCGGCGGGGGACACCCAGGCTGCCCTGACGGCATCTGCCGTAACCACGATACCGGCAACGAAGGATTCATGTCCTTCGAACGGTCAGTGGTCGGAATGCGCAGTGTTCGACCGGCTCGATCATGCGGGCTTGGCGCCCCGTCGGGATACCACATCAAAAACCGTAGAACTCCCCCCGCTCAAGCAAACCGGGAGGCGCTTGCTCCTCGGTAACGCGGAGCTCGACGTCTTCATCTTCCCGGACCCGGCGAGTCGGCAGCATGGCGAGTCGGAACTCGATCGAACCAAGTTCATCGAGGCGACCGACGAACCCACGCTCCGGGGCGAAGCCACACTCATCCGGAACGCAAACCTCCTCGCTGTTTTGCGGAGTCGGAATGACCATCAGCGTGAGCGCGTGTCCGACGCGCTGTCCGCTGGTCCCCCGCAGCCTCGTGGCGCCACGGCGCTCCCACCCACACGAACCCCTTAGTGAGCGACTCATCGCGCTTTGCACAGCGAGGCACCACTTGCCTCTTCCTCGTGGCCCTTGCGTTGGGTTGCGCCAAAGGTGGGGAGAGTGGCGGACCGCTTCTCGCGCCTAACGAAGCGGAGCTGTCGCAAGCCGCGCCCGACAGCTTCCGCCTGGTGCTCGAGACATCACGCGGGCCGATTACGGTACTCGCGCGCCGCGCATGGGCGCCGCATGGCGTCGACCGATTTTATTATCTCACGAAGCACCGCTATTACGACAGCACATACTTTTTTCGGGTCATCGAGAACTTCGTCGCGCAGTTCGGAATCTCCGGTGATCCCCGCATCAGCGCCGCGTGGGAGAATCGGCGCATCCCCGACGATTCCGTGCGTCACGCCAATACCCGCGGGACACTCTCGTTCGCCAGCGAAGGTCCAAACACGCGCACGGTTCAGCTGTTCATCAATCTGAAAGACAATCCGAAGCTGGACACATACGGCGGTGGCTTTCCGCCGATCGCGGAGATTGTCGATGGGATGAACATCGCGGCCGCGGTCAATGACAGCTATGGCGAGGGACCACCGGCCGGCTTGGGGCCGCGGCAAGAGCTGATAATGGGGCAGGGCAACGACTATCTCCGCCGCTACTTTCCGCAGCTCGATTTCATTCAGCGGGCGACGATCGCAAAGGAATGGCGGTGAGGATCGATCTTCGGCCCGATGCGCCCGCGTCTCCACTCGACAGCACGAGTACGACAGCCGAGGTCGCGCTCGTCGAGCAGCATAGCGCCGCGTTCAAAAAGGAGCTTGGCCTCACCGACCTCGTTTTGCAGCAGATCGTGTACGTGGTCGGGATCGTTTGGGTGGGCGCCGCGGCGAAGTTGGGACAGTCGCACATCGCTTTCTGGCTTGCCGCGATGCTGCTCTTCTACCTACCGCAAGCAGCGGTCGTGACCCATCTGAGCCGAGCCATGCCGCTCGAAGGCGGGCTGTACCAGTGGACGAAGCTCGGACTCGGCGAAGCCGCTGGTTTCATGGTGGCGTGGAATCTCTGGATGTATGCGGTCGTGCTCATCTCGAGCATCGGGCTACTGATCGCGAGCAACCTCTCATACGCGTTTGCCGTTCCGTGGATGGCGACGAGCAAGCCATTCATCGTTGCCGTGAGCTGTGTGCTGATGGCAGCGCTCATGGTACTTGGCGTTCTGGGTTTGGGCGTGAGCAAGTGGCTGCATAACGCAGGCAGCGTGATGTTGCTGCTGGCCTTCACGGTGCTCATCGGATTGCCGTTCGTTCAACACGCGCGCGGTGTACTGCCATCGTACCATCCATTCGCCATGGCGATGCCGACGCTGACGCTTTTGAGTCTGAACATCTTCGGTAAGCTGGCCGTCGGCGCATTGAGCGGCTTCGAATACGTCGCCGTGCTCTCCGGAGAGTGCCGGGATCCCGAGCGAACGATCGGCCGAGCAACGCTGATCGCGGCGCCGATCATCGCCGTAATGTTCATTCTGGGGACAAGCGCGGTGTTGGCGTTCAGCACACCTGGCCAGATCGACCTCATCGCTCCCATTCCGCAGACAATCAAGCGCGGTCTCGGATCGTTAGGCGTGGCGTCCGTCGTGGCTCCCGTGGTGATCTTGCTGCTCACGTCACGCGCGATCGCGAACTCCAGTATCGTGTTCACCGGCAACACACGCATGCCCATGGTCGCCGGCTGGGACCGGCTGCTTCCCGCGTGGTTCACCCGCCTGCATCCGCACTTCCGAACGCCTGTGAACTCCATCGTGTTCGTCGGCGCGGTTTCGCTGATGTTCGGTCTCGCTGGAATCGCCGGCGTGGGTGAACAGGAGGCATTCCAGCTATTGGACAACGCGGCTGGAATCCTGTACGGGCTGACGTATCTGGTGCTCTTCGCGCTGCCGCTGATGGCGCATCGTTCAACGACAAGCGCATGGCCGCGTGCGCCGTTGGCGCTGAAGATTGCAGCCGGCGTTGGACTGCTGACGACGGTGCTGTTCGTGACCCTGTCGGTATTTCCCATCATCGACGTTCCGAGCTGGCGCATCTTTGCGATGAAGATTTCAGGTGTTGTGATCGCGCTCAATGCGCTTGGGTGGCTCGTTTACGCATCGGGTGGCCGACGAAGGGATCGCGGATGGCGCTCCGCGGCGGAGCTCGCGTGATACGCCGGCATTTGCTTGGCGCGCTGGTCGCCCTCTTCACGCCAACGTGGCTTGCGGCGCAGGTTGCCGGCGATTCTTGCGAAGCAGCGATAAAAGCAGCGCGCGTTGACTCGGTGGAGGTAAGGGCGCGCGCGTATCTGCTGCGCAGCGATGAGGGATCTCTCACGCCACGCGCCCGTGCGTTGCTTCTGGAAGGCATCCTTGCGCACTTCTCGCCGCCAACACCGTTGCAGCTTCCAGTTTTTGCGGCCGGACCCGTACGCCTCCGGATGTTGCGCGCGGAGTCGCTTGATGACAGCGCAAAGGTCCGCGAGCCCATCGTGTACGGAGACTATCGGTTTACCCTGCGGAGAAGCGGCGCGGTTACCAACGTCACCGCCCCGATACCCTCGATGGTGCCGGGCTTCGACCAGGCGATATTGGCTGCAATCAGGGCGTCGGTTGCCGACAGCATGTTGGTGCC
This sequence comes from Gemmatimonadaceae bacterium, assembly GCA_045804225.1. Classification (GTDB taxonomy): domain Bacteria; phylum Gemmatimonadota; class Gemmatimonadetes; order Gemmatimonadales; family Gemmatimonadaceae; genus AG2. The sequence goes on along the minus strand of JBJMNO010000003.1, from coordinate 79,508 downwards.
GGTTCCACGAGCAACCGACGAGGACTCGATCGCCTTGGATCTCCGTGTGTCCACCGGACCGGAGGATTCGCGACTGCGCGTTCCGCCAGTGCCGGTGTTTACGGCCGCGTTCCCACGAATTCGTCTCGTCGATGCGAAGCCTGTGGGAACGATCCCGCTCCCGACCTACCCTGATGAGGAGCGGGATGAGGGCCAGGACGGGGAAGTGGTTTTGCGCATTGTCGTCGATGCCAGTGGCGCGCCTCTGATCCCGACCCTCGAGGTTCTACGCGCGACGTCGCCGGCGTTCGCGCTTTCCGCCGCGCGAACATTGGCACGCTTCCATTTCGCGCCCGCGCACGTGGGCACGTGCGGGGTGCCGCAAGTGGTAGAGGTGCCCTTCTGGTTCTCGCTGCGACCGTAATCTCCCTGCCTAACGAATAGACCTCAGCGAATGGTCGCCGAGCTCTGACGCAGGACAGACCCGATGGTGAAGTGAATCGTTTGTCCCGGACCGACATTGAGCGGACCACTCGACGCGCGACCATTGCCACCCACAGGCGTCGCGATGATGCGTAGTTCGGTGGAGGGGGAGAAGGACGGATCGAGTGTGAAGCTGGCGCTCGAGTTTCCACCGACGTCGCCTATGCGCGTCGCGAGTCCCTCGCTCACGACATACAGATCCATGTCGTAGAAATTTTGATTCTGAACCACGAGACCGACGGCGCCCTGAGTGCCGGCAGGTGCGTTGTTGAAACCGCCGCGATGGCATCCAACGGCGAGTGAGAGCAACAGCGACGCAATGGCAGCCCGCTTCGCGTACATGCGGTATCCTCCCGAGAGTACAGCGACGAACGTCTCTCCGCGCCCCCGCGCTCCCACGGTCGTCGGCCTCGGCGTCCATCGCACGTGTCGGGCCGCTCGACGCGTCCAGAGGTGGGTGGCGAGTCGCCATTGACAGTCCCGATGCCCTCGCATCACTTACGCGCACCTCGAGTCGAGACAGGAGGGCTTCACGCGATGGCCCACGCACCACTGCCGCTGTACCGTCGGGGCTTCGGCGAAACGATGCGCCGAGATGCCTGGTGGGTTCAGCCAATTGTCGTCTTCACGCTGCTCACGAGCTTCATCGTCTATGCGACCTGGGCAGCCTTTCAAAACGCGAATTACTGGTACGGTCCGTACCTGTCGCCCTTCTACTCGCCCGAGCTCTTTGGCAATTCGCCGCATGCGCTCTTCGGTCCGAAGCCCGGGTGGTGGCCTTCCTGGTTGGTATTCTCGCCGGCCCTGCTGATCCTGCCGTTTCCGGGATTGTTTCGGGTAACGTGCTACTACTACCGGGGGGCTTACTACAAGGCTTTCTGGGCAGATCCCCCCAACTGCGCCGTAGGTGAGCCGCGGAAATCGTATCTCGGTGAGCGCACTTTTCCGCTCATCGTGCAGAACGTTCACCGCTACTTCCTGTATATCGCGCTGCTGTTCATCGTGATCCTGGCGAGCGATGTCTGGAAGGCGTTGTGGTTCTCCGCACCCAACGGCGGCCGCGAATTTGGGATAGGAGTCGGTACGCTCGTGCTCGCGGCGAACGTGGTCTTTCTGAGCTGCTACACCCTCGGCTGCCACTCTTTCCGCCACATGGTCGGCGGCTTTCACGACGAGATCTCCAAGCATCCCGGCCAACGCGTGGCGTACGACTGCTCGAGCTGCCTGAATCGGTGGCACATGCGCTGGGCATGGACGAGCCTCTTTGGCGTCGCCTTCGCGGACGTATACGTGCGACTGTGCGCGATGGGCATCTGGCATGACGTGCGGCTCTTTTAAGCGATGGCCTAGGCCTCGGAACCAAGGTTGATGAGCGAATTCGAAACTATCGAACATGACGTCCTCGTCATCGGCGCGGGCGGAGCGGGATTGCGGGCTGCAATCGAGGCGGCGGCGCATGGCGTGCGCGTTGGTCTCGTGTGCAAATCGCTGTTGGGCAAAGCCCACACGGTGATGGCCGAGGGTGGCGCAGCGGCCGCGATGGGAAATGTCGATGACCGAGACAATTGGCGGGTGCACTTCGCCGATACGCTGCGCGGCGGCCAGTACCTCAACAATTGGCGCATGGCCGAGCTGCATGCGAAGGAAGCGCCCGATCGTATTCGCGAGCTCGAAGCGTGGGGTGCGCTGTTCGACCGCACGCCCGATGGCCGCATTCCCCAGCGCAACTTTGGCGGCCATCGCTATCCACGCCTCGCGCACGTCGGAGACCGAACTGGTCTCGAGATGATCCGCACGTTGCAAGATCACGGCATTCATCGCGGAATCGACGTGCACATGGAGTGTACGGTCGTGACGCTCCTCAAAGACGGCGATCGCGTATCGGGTGCCTTCGGCTACGATCGAGAGCGGGGACGATTTCGTCTGTTCCGCGCGAATGCCGTCGTGCTCGCGACAGGCGGCGTCGGGCGCGCCTTCAAAATCACGTCGAACAGCTGGGAATACACCGGCGACGGACACGCATTGGCGTACCGCGCCGGCGCGGCGTTGCAGGACATGGAGTTCATCCAGTTCCATCCGACGGGCATGGTCTGGCCGCCAAGCGTGCGCGGCATTCTCGTCACGGAAGGCGTGCGTGGTGAGGGCGGCGTGCTGCGGAATCGCGATGGAAAGCGGTTCATGTTCGACAACATTCCCGAAAATTACAAATCGCAGACCGCGGACAACCCAGAAGAAGGCTGGCGGTACACCCAAGGCGACAAGGAGGCCCGGCGTCCACCCGAGCTGCTCACGCGGGATCACGTCGCACGCATGATCGTGCGCGAGGTCAAAGAGGGTCGCGGCTCGCCGCACGGCGGTGTGTTCCTCGACATCTCTTGGATCAAGGAGAAGCTGCCTAACGCGGCGGAGCACATCAAGAAAAAGCTGCCGAGCATGTACCACCAGTTCATGCAGCTTGCGGGCATCGACATCACGAAAGAACCGATGGAAATCGGCCCCACCACGCACTACATCATGGGCGGCGTCCGCGTCGACGGAGATACCCAGATGTCCACGGTCCCCGGGCTATTCGCGTGCGGGGAGTGTGCCGCGGGGTTACATGGCGCAAACCGCCTCGGCGGCAATTCGCTGTCGGACTTGCTCGTGTTCGGCAAGCGCGCTGGCGAGCACGCAGCGCGCTTCGCGCGCGAGCATGGTAAGTCGTCGGTGAACGATGCCGATGTCTCAGCGGCAGCCAAGCGCGCGTTGGCGCCCTTCGAGCGCAGCGGATCGGCGGACGGGCCGTATCAAGTCCAGGAGACGCTGCAGGAGAACATGCAGGATCTCGTGGGTATCGTCCGAACCGAGCACGAGATGGAACAAGCGCTCGCTTGTGTCGAATCGTTGAAACGTCGCGCGGCTAACGTGGCCGTTCGCGGGAATCGCGAATATAACCCTGGATGGCACACGGCTCTCGATTTGGACAACTTACTGGTCGTAGCGGAAGCGATCGCGTGTTCCGCGCTCGCGCGGAAGGAGAGTCGCGGCGGGCACTTCCGCGACGATTTTCCGGACAAGGACCCGTCGTACGGAACGTTCAACCTCGTCGTGCGGCAGGAAGGGGATCAGATGCATTTGTCGCGCGAGGCGCTCGTGCCGATGCCAGAGGAACTCAAAGCCGTGATCGAGGAGATGAAGTGATGGAGAGCGGAGCGTCAACTGGCGCCGCTTCCTCGGCCGTGCCGGCCACGGGGACAGCTCCGGCGTCGCACGCTGTCGATGCCTACACGGCCGCCCAAGCCGCGCAAGACGCGGCAGCCACCCATAGCACCCGCACGTTCAAGATCTGGCGTGGGGACAACGGCAAAGGCGAGTTCGTCGACTTCACGACCGACGTCGTGGAAGGAATGGTCGTGCTCGACGCGGTGCACGAAATTCAGGCAAAGCAGGCAAACGACCTGGCCGTACGGTGGAACTGCAAGGCGGGGAAGTGCGGTTCGTGCTCGGCGGAGATCAATGGCACGCCGAAGCTGATGTGCATGACGCGGCTCGATCAGCTACCTAACGACAAGCCGGTAACCGTCGAGCCGATGCGGGCCTTTCCGCACGTGCGCGACCTCGTGACGGACGTGTCGTGGAATTTCCGCGTGAAGCAGAAGCTGACGCCATTCGCTCCGCGAACGCCCGACGCCCCCGATGGCACCTGGCGCATGTATCAGCGCGACGTCGATCGCGTTCAGGAATTTCGGAAGTGCATTGAATGTTTCCTCTGCCAAGACGTCTGCCACGTCCTGCGCGACCATCAGAAGCACGAGGAGTTCATCGGGCCCAGATTTCTCGTGTACGTCGCGGCGCTGGAGATGCATCCGTTGGACACCGCGGACCGCATCCCGCAGCTGCGTAAGGAAGACGGGATCGGATACTGCAACATCACCAAGTGCTGCACGAAAGTATGCCCGGAGCACATCACGATCACCGACAACGCAATCATCCCGCTCAAGGAGCGCGTCGTCGACGAGTTCTTCGACCCGATCGGAAAGCTCGTGAAGATCTACTCTCGTCGAAAGAAGAAATAGTATCGGCGGTTTTGACCGCGGTGATCTGGGTAACGAGGTGAGTGATGGAACTAAAGCCAATCACGAAAGCAGGAGTTCCCGCGGCACTGCAAAAGGCGGAGCGATATCGGTTGTTGAACGATTCCTCGGCCGCTGAAAGCATCTGCCTGGACATTCTCGAGGTCGATCCCGAGAACCAGAGCGCGCTGGTGACGCTCGTGCTGTCGATCACCGATCAATTCGGGGAGGAATTATCGGACGGCGTTCATCGCGCGCGTGCGGTCTTGGCGCGGCTCAGCGATGAATACAAGCGTGCCTATTATGCGGGCATCATCTGCGAGCGCCGCGCCAAGGCACTTCTTCATCGGTCCGCGTTGGGCGCGGCGGACGTCGCCGTCGAATGGTTTCGCGAGGCCATGTCGTGGTATGAGCGAGCCGAGTCGCTTCGTCCGGCCGGAAATGACGAATCGATCCTTCGATGGAACACCTGCGTCCGCATGCTTGGCCGCCACGAGCCGAGCGGCCGGTCTACCCCAAGGGAGTACGAGCCGGCACTCGAGGAGTGACATGAGCCGTTGCTCCACCGGCAAGCGTTAGGCGGCCGCTGCGAGCTGACTCGTGCAGTGCGCGCACCGACTGGCGCGCGCATCGATCGTTTGCCGGCAGAATGGACACTCTTTGGTTGCCGGCTTCTCGTCTGCCTTGGGCGGTGTGATGAGCGCGAGCGTTAGGCGCCAGCAGATGAACCCAACGATCGCGAACTTCAACAAGACACTGAGAAAGTGGCCATAGGTGAACTGCACAGGCCCCGAGCTCGGGAATCGGAGATCCTGCCAGGCCTTGGCCGGTGAGATCGCATTGACTATCGGCATTATGAAATCGTTGACCAGCCCCTGAACGACATCGTTCGTCGCGGCGCCGATCACCACGGCAATCGCCAAGGCCAGCATATTTTGCTTGATAAGGAAGGCGCGGAACTCTTTCAACATGGCTTGCTCCGCCGGTGCACTCACCGGGTCCATTCGAGGAATCCAGCCGATTCGCGTCGGGGGCGCCATGATTCTAGCACCGATCGGCCTGGCCGCGCTTGCAAATCGGTCAACCGATAGACAACGTTGCGCCCAGATGGTCAACTGTGGAGCAGAGTGACGGACGTGTCGTCGGTGCAGACAGGATGGGCGTACTGATGGGGGTCGCCGCCCAGCGGTTCCGGATGTCGCTGGCCCGGAAGCTGTCGTTGCTCACCGGAGCGGTGATTGCCGTGAGCTTGTTGATCGTGCTCGGTGTCGCGTACGAGGTGCTCACCGCGTCGGCCATCACAGGGGCGTCGGAGAGCCTCAGCCGAGCGACCCGGCAGTTGGCGAGCGTCGCCGAAACAAACATCCGTCAATTTCGGCTGCGCTATGACTCGCTGGCGCGAGATGTCGCGGTGCGCCGCGCCGTGAGCGCCTCGAGCGGAGGTTTGGGGAGTCCCGATCCGGCGGCGAGCCGTGACATCGTCGTTGCGCCTGCCGAGCGTGCGCTCGCCCGACTCGTTACGCCAGTGGACTCCGGCCTAGCTATTGAGCTCTGGAGCGCCGACGGGCGTCGCGTCGCGTACGTTGGCTCCGCGAATCCCCCCGTTCCGGAAACGCCTTCCGGGCAGCCGCTGGGCACGGCGCGGATACCACATGCCGGCATCGTCACTACCGTTGCGTCGGACTCGCTCCAGCTCGGGCAGCTCTATGCGACAGGAGGCCGCATCTACTTCTGGATCGTACAACCGATCCTCGAGCACGCGAAGCCGATAGGCTACATCGCTCACCAGCGGCGCATTGCGACGAACCCGCAGGCGGAGCGCAGCATTCGCGCGTTGGCAGGCGAAGGTGTGAGCATGTACTACCGAAACATGGATGGGAGCGTGTGGTCGAGCGTGGGCGGAGCCCCGACGTCACCCTCGCGCCGCTTGGCTAACGACTCGGCGTTGGCGACCCGGTCCGGGGGCGAACGTGTGATCATCGCCGAGTCGCCGATCGGTGGGACGCCCCTCATTGTCACCATGGAATCGCGCGTGCGCGACGTGCTTGCCGCGCCACGAAAAACACTCCGGCAGCTGCTCCTCGTCGGGATTCTCTTGCTGATTGCCGGAATGGGGGCTGCGCTCATCATCGGTCGCGGGATCGCGCGGCCGATCGCCGCGATCGCCCACGGCGCCGAGGCCATTGCCCGCGGCGAATACGAGACGCGCGTGGCGCGCTCGAGCACGACGGAGATCGAGCGGCTCGCGGAGAGCTTCAATCACATGGCGAACGAAGTGGAGACGACGCAGCGGGCGTTGCAGCAGAAGACGACGGATGCTCAAACAGCGAATCGCGCCAAGTCGGATTTCCTCGCAACGGTGAGTCACGAGTTGCGGACTCCACTGAATGCCATCGCCGGCTACACGGAGCTGCTCGAGATGGGGTTGCGCGGCCCATTGACTGACGCGCAGCGCCGGGACCTCGCGCGAATCCGCTCGAGCGGACAACACTTGCTCGGTCTCATTAGCGGCGTTCTCGATCTGAACCGCATCGAGCGCGGACAAGTCATGTACTCGCTCGCGCCAATTGCGGTCGAGCCGTTCCTCTCCGACTTAGACGCGCTCATCTCGCCGCAGGCAGCCGCCAAATCACTGACTCTCGACTACGTGTCCTCGGATCCGTCCCTCACCGTGATGGCCGATCGAGAGAAGCTCCGTCAGATAATTCTCAACCTTCTCTCGAATGCCATTCGGTACACGCCGTCGGGCGGTCAGATCACACTCACCTCGTCCGCGCCGAGCGATTCGGAGGTCGAGATCTGTATCGAGGATACGGGTCCGGGTATTCCCGAGGCGAGACGCGCCCAAGTGTTCGAGCCATTTGTCCAGCTGGATCGATCGTTGACGCAACCGCAGGAGGGTCTGGGCCTGGGTCTGGCGATTAGTCGCGATCTCGCGCGCGGGATGCGCGGCGAACTGAGGCTGGCGGCGAGTCGGACTGGAGGTGCATCGTTCCACCTAATGCTGCCGCGCGGATTGCCCAGTGCGAGGCCGGAGGCGATCACCAGCGTCGAGACGCGCGAGCATCCTACAAGTCCGGCGGTTTAGACCACGTTCGCGGTAACGATGATGTGTTGCGATAACGCAACAGTCTTTGCATCGCCGCCGCTGTTCGTCGACGTGTTCCCGGTCACCGAATACATCGCGCAGCGAATGTAGGTGCTTGCGGCATCGGGGATTGGCTCACCTCGAGCAGCGCATAATCAATTGACGTTCGACGGGCATGCCTTGCGCGATTATTTTGGACGCCCCACGCACCGGAGATGGTGTGAACGCCGACGCCCTGGAGTCGCAACACGCGCTCGCGCTCCGCCCCGGAGTGCTACTCGCCGATCGCTATCGACTAGTCCGCTCTGTCCGCGGTACCAGTTCATTCGCGTTTAGTTATCACGCGGAGGATCTGAGTACCGGCGAAGCGGTTGTCATCAAGGAATTTTTCCCGCGAAGTCTCGTCTCTCGTGAGGCCGACGGGCTCAGCGTCCGTCCTCACTCGCAGGAATGCGAGCGAGACTTCCTCCGCGCGTTGCACCGATTCGCGCTCGAGGGAGCAGTCCTCGCCGAGAGCTCTCATCCCAACCTCGTTCGCGTGCGCTCCGTGATCGACGCCAACGCGACGGTTTATCAGGTGATGGAGCAGCACGAGACGCAGCCTCTCGCTGAATACATGAAGTCGGTGGGGGGCCGGATCGCGTGGGCCAACGCCGGACGACTGATTCAGGATTTGCTATCCGCTCTGCAAGTCCTGCATACCGACAGCATCATTCACCGTGACCTTTCCCCACGCACGGTGCACGTGGGGCCGGATGGGTCCGCGCGACTGTTGGAGTTCAGCGCGCGTCGGCATCTCCCGCTTCATGCGACCGATCTGGCCGCCGGATTTGCGGCATTCGAGCAGTACGGCATGCGCGACATCGGACCCTGGACGGATGTCTACGCCGTTTCAGCCCTTCTGTACTACATGCTTACGGGCATGGTCCCACCCTCGGCACTCGAACGCGCAGCCGGTGAGGCGCTCATTTCGCCATCGACGGCGGCACCGAGCCTGGCGCCGGGCCTCGCGCGACTCGTGGTGAAGGGACTGGCGCTGCTGCCGCAGCAGCGTCCGCACGCGGTGTCGGAGCTTCGTCGCCAGCTGGACAGTGCGTTGGCCGAAGGGAATGGCGTCGCGTTGCGCAATAACGCGGGCGCGTCCGCACCTAACGACCTCACGGCGAACGATATCGCGTCCGCCATCGACGACAACCGTGCCGATGACTATGACCGCTCCGCACCGTTACGGCTCGCTGCCGGTGGCATCGTCGTGCCTGGGGAGGAGCGTAGCGTTCGCTTGCTGCGGATGCTTGGCAACGCCGCGTCGCGATTCCGGCGCTCGATGGTTCCGAGCCCCGCGGCATACCCGGAGCTGACGCACACCACGCAGCCGGAAACGAAATTTGCGCCGCCCGTCGCAGAAGCCCCGCGGCCAGCGGTCGTGGAGCGTCCAGCGCCGTTCACTGCGCAGGTCGCCGCGCCCATTGCCAATGCGACCGCATTCGTCGCGCCGAGCCTAACGAATGCATCCGCGCCATCGGCGCTGGCGCGGGAGGAGCCGTCATCGCGCGAATTCGACCTCGCCGCGGAGATTGCGCTCGCTACGGACGCGATGCAGGCGAGCACCGTTCGCGATGCCAACAAGAAGCGTTACAGCATTGCCGCGGCGACGGCGCTGGTGCTCCTCATTGGTAGCTCGCTCGTCTTGCTCGCGCGCAATGGAAGAGCGAGCGGCATCAAGACACAAGACCAATCCTTGGCGGTGTCGCCGAGTGCGTCCGGCGCCGCGTCATCAGGAGCCGCAAGCGATGGCCGGGTGTCCGTGGATGGGGGCGCGGTTTTGCAGAGCACCGGACATGTGTCATCGCCGCGCAGCGAGGCTGACTCTCCATCCGCCAAGCACTTGCCGGCGGCTCCTCGAGTGACTGCACCAACAGTCACGCCGAGCAGCGCGCCCGCGCCGCAGCGCGAGGCGGTGGTGCCGACCGCCAAGATGCCTAACGTCAAGGTCAACATCACGGGATCGGCTCCCGATTTCAAGATCGTACCGCCAGAGCTGCTCGTCGACTCGCGCACGCGGTTGACGAACGGCGAAGATCAGGTGGAGCAGGGGGAATATGTGATCGCGCGGCGAACCTTCCGTGGGGCGATGGCGCAGCTCGATAGCGCCGCGGCAAAGTACCCTGATTCGCAATCGCTAAAGAGTCTGCGCAAGGATCTGGAGCAGGCAGACGCGCATGCGGTTCAGGCCTGCACGGCGGAAAATGAGATGCACAAGCGCCGCGGTGAGCAAGCGAGGGCCTGCCAATGATGGCAAAGCCGGCGTCGCCAGGTCTGGCATGGTGGTGTCGCGCGATGGTTGGTGCGACGGCCCTCCTTCTCGCTGCTACGCCTCTTCGCGCGCAGTCCGCTATCAAAGCGCTCTCGCTCGCCGAGGTCATCGACCTGCGCCAGCACGGTGTGTCGTCGCGGCAGATCCTGCGCAATGCCCGCGAGTATTGCATCGCTTTTTCGCTCGACGACAGCGTCCGCCGTCAGCTCACCGTAGCGGGGGCGGACACATTGCTCGTTGGTGGGCTAAGCAACGTGTGTACGACGGCACGTCCCCCCGAGAAGCCCCCTTCCGCACCGATCGTCGACGACGAGTTCGCGCAATCGAATACCTCCCAGGGATTTACGTGGTCGAATCCACGGTGCAAAGCACGATTCGAGAGTGAAGGGGTGCGCATCGAGAATACAGGCGCCGACGCGTTATGCCTGGTGCGCTATCCGTCTCAGGATTTGCCGGCGGACGTGCGCGTGGATCTCGAGGTCGCTCAGCTCGGATTGGCTCAGCGTGGCTCCGTGCTCCTTGGATTCGGCCGGCAGGATCGCTCCGGCAACTACTACTCGCTCAGTGTGAGTGCCGACCAAAAGGTCGAGTTGTGTTGGAACGCCGATCGCAGCTGCAATTCGCTCGTGAAGCTCGCGGGGGTCGGGGCCATTCTCACGGACCCCAACGCGGTGAACCGGGTCTCCGTGGAGTTGCGCGGCCAGGAGATCTCGCTGGTAATCAACGAGAAGCGAGTCGGCCAGTATACGGCGGACGCGCTCGTCGGCGGAAAGCTGATGGTCGGCGTAGGCCCTCAGACGAGCCTGGTCCTCGTTAGGCTCCGCGCGACGCCAATCCGCTAGTCGGCGACTCACTTCGCAAGAAGATCACAACCACTGGAGCGGGCGCGTCATGGGCGAAGGTTGCCGTGGTCCGGCCCTCCGCGAGTGCCGCGATGTCACCGAGCCAGTTCACGGCCGGGTTCAGTTGGTCGGCGAGGGCCGCAAGCCGGCGCTCCCCGCCAGCGCCTAACGGCAGGGCCAGCACACGGCGCGCCTTCGACGCCTGATTCGCGATCGCAGTATGCTCGTGCCGTGGCGCCGCGGCGACTATTTCGGCGATCCGACCAGCGATACGTGCACGCAGTTTGGCGCCCGCGGCTCCGATTACAGCAAGCCGCTCGCGCGACGACCATCTCTCGCACCAGGCTCCGATTAGCGCGAGCGCGTGAGCGAGCACGGCGTCGTCCACAGCCAACGGTGGCCCATTGCACTGGCTAACGACACTCGCCACAGCAGACGGATCGGCCGTGAGCTCGCCGTCTGCCGTGGCTGCGATCAGGATGCGGTGCTCGCTGCTACGCACCAGCGCGAGCACTCCGTCTCGAGGGGCGCGCACAGCAGCGAACAGCGGCGTCCTGGCCCGATCACACTCGCCAGCGTCACCACGCCACTGCGAGAGAGCCGCCAGTATCTCACTCGTCTGCTCTGACAGGCCAGTGCTCCGAACGGGGTCCTCGCCCAAAATGATGGGCGCATCGACACCGACGATCTGTGACGCAATGCCGAGCTTCGCTCCGAGTCGTTCTTCAACCCTCAGCACGCGTTCGGCGCTTGCCGGCGGAGCAATGCGGTAGACGAAGACCACATCATGCGTTCCGCCGAGTCGGCGGACACGACCAACGCGCTGCGCCACGCGCGCGGGATTCCACGGCAAATCGAGGTGAATCACCACCGACGCGGCTTGGAGATCCAAGCCTTCGCTGAGCACGTCGGTCGTCACGAGAAGCGAGATGCGCTCGGCAAGAGGCGGCTCGGCTAACCCAGCGGACGGGGGCGCGAACTGAGCGAGCACCTCACGACGGCTGATTCGGCCGCCAGCGACGCGTGCTCCACGCGCCGTGAGCTCCGCAACCCCGCCGCGCCGGGCCATGAGTAAGCGCGAAAACGCTTTCACGGTCTCGGCGGACTGACTGAAGGCGATGACGCGCGCGGAGGAATGTGTGTCGCAAATGGCGTCGATAGCCTTGGCCCGATACGGATCAGGATCGACCATCGTCTTGAGGCGAGCGAGCACCTGCCGAAGACCAACCATGTGCGCGCGGACAGCCTCGAGCAGTGAAGCGATGGCTGACGAGCAGTCGCCTAACGGCGTGAGCAGCTCGGGTATTGCGAGTTGCACGGCATCACCAACGCAGGACCATGTCGCCAACTCATCGTGGCTGGGCCAACGTCCAGCCTCGAGCGATGCGGCCAGCGCGACGGCCTTCGCGAGGCGTCGACGGAGCCAGCCAACCAAGGCGGCCTGACTGGATGCCCATTGTCGAAGAAGGGTGTAGGTGACGAGTGCACCCCCGTCGCCTTCATCGCTGCCCGGCAACGACGGAGGTATAGCAAGCAAATCGTCCAGGAGATCGTTGCTTACCGCGAGCTCGATGCGGTAAGGACCGCGAAGCGCCGGAAGTCGAAGCGCCATGTCCTCGCCTCGTCGCCGCACGATGAGCCGGGCGAGCTGTTCATCGTCGAGAGAAGCAGCGGTTTCACCGAGGAAAAGCGCAAGCTGGGCAATGAGATCGTCGCGCCGATTTTGCAAGGGCGTGGCTGAAAGCAGCAAGACCTTCGCCCGATCGCAGACCGCGGCGGCAGCCGCATAGCCCTTTGTGCGCGGATTGCGGAAATGATGTGATTCGTCGACGATCACGAGCTCCGGATTGTAGGGAGCATGCCAGCCACGCCGACTCAGACGCTCCGTCGAAACGACGGGCGCCTCAACTCGCGCTCTCGCCATGGCACGCCGCCAGGAATCGAGAAGAGAGGCCGGGGCGATCACGAGAGGCCGCTGGACCTCCGCTGCCACGGTCAGTGCGATGAAAGTCTTACCGAGCCCGGTGCCATCGGCGAGGAGAGCGCCATTCGTTAGGTGAAGTAGCGTGCGTATCCGCGCCACGGCGGTGCGCTGATGCGCATGCAACGCCACCGCGCCAAGCATTCGCGGAACGTCATCCACCAAGAGCAACTCCCGAGCAATGCGCGCACGAGCGCCGGCGAGCGCCTCCTCCCAACGCTGCTCGGCAGCCCGCGCCGTCATCCCGCGAACCACGCGAGCAATGGGGCCAGCTCATCATGCCGCAAGCCGTACGCGGCCAGCGTGGCCTCGAGCAAGGCGTCCCGCAGCGCGCCACCCGCTATATGCCCATCGAGTGCGGCACGGGAGATAGGAGCGAGCGTGCTGCACGCTGCTTCCCACGCTAGAGGAAGCGGAAGGAGTGACATCGTCCAGCCGAGGTATCGTCGATAGCCGCCGCGCGCGGGTTCGGCGAGCGTCGCGAGCCATGCTTCGGCCAATGGCGAGTTCAGGACGGCGAGGAGCGCCAGCGCATTGCTTTCGTCGGGACAGATGGCGACATAGCAGCTGTTGAGGGGCACTGATGGATCGTGAGCAGAGAGCAACGTCGCGCGCGGTGACCGGCCAACGTCCGCCCAGATGACGCGCGGCCGATCGGAGCACGCACCATCGAGACGGAAAAGCGACCACCAGCGACCGGTTCGGCTGTCCGCACGCGTCGAGAGTTGGCGGCGCCACGGCGTGAGCCACCGAGCCGCATGCGTTGGGAGACGATCGAGCGCGGCGGCATTTGGTGCGTGCGTCCAGATGATGAACTCGTTAGGTGTAACGAGGCGCCACGGAGCGATGTGCTCGCCACGTAGCACTGGGCGGAGGAGCGACGTCTCGACGTGACCCCTGCGGCCGTTGGCCGCCTGCACGACGGTCACGTCGGGGTTGACCGCTTCCCCGGTCCGGACAACGAAAGCGAGATTGAGTCCAGATTTGACGCCGAGATGCGGACGGCCAATACAGCTGTCGGCCAACGCAACACCTGCCTCGCGCAGACGGTCGAAACATCGACGGACATCCGGTGGCAGAATAAGCCATGGGCTTCCAGGGGAATCGTCGAAAGCCAGCGTGCGCCGGGGGAGTCGCCACCGAAGTGCGCCGCAGCCGCGTCGATGAGATAGCGCGAGCAGCTCACCCGGAACCTCGCTTGGAGTACCGCTCCAACGCTCAGCGACAACGAGCGACGGGTACACCGCGGCATCGAATGCGCTCGGTGCCTCCGTCATGTCCTCGAGCTCGAGAAGGCGGCTGTCCTCCGTCAGGAGACGCCTAACGCCTCCCCCGGCGAGGGATTGCCACAGTTTCATCGGAACGAGCAGCGACATCACACCACCAGGTCGTAGCAGCCGTATGCCGCGCTCGACGAAAAGCGCCGCAAGGTCCACCTGAGCGGCGAAGCCTTGGCCGGCGCGAGCACGCAGTGCGCCGCTCTCCCATCCTCCCGCGCGAAAGACGCGATAGTGATCCCGCAGAAGATCCCGCTCGGCCGGCGGTATACGGTGCAGACGAACCCATGGCGGGTTGCCAACTACGAGGTCGAAGCCACCACGTGCCGCAACGTCGGCGAAGTGAACGCGAAACGAAAATGGCAGAGCACCGCGAGCGCTGACACGCCGCCGCTCGGACCGGAGCGCGGCGGCGCGTCGGCGTAATGTGACGGCATGTAGCCGCGCGTCGGCCGCGGGCGAAGCCCGCTCACCGAACAAGTCGCGCGAGCGGAGCGACACGATGATGTCGCGCCGTTGCGACGCGACGGCACTGAGCTCATGATCGATGGCAGTGAGCGCCACACGACGCTCTTCGCGGTCGAGGAGCCTAACGAGGGCCTCTTTGCGAGCCCCCGAGGCGCGCGCGTACCGCAACCGAAGGCGCTGGAGCACGCGATGTCGCTTCGGGAACGTCGAGATGGCTTCGTCGAATCCATCGGCAGCCAACGAATCGCCGACACGAACGTTGCGATCCAGGTTGGGCAAAGGAGGAACCTCGAGCGGACTCTCCACGTCGGATTCGATGACAACGGAAAGCCAGAGGCGCAGCTCGCAAAGCCACACCGCTGTCGGGTTCTTGTCCACGCCGAAGATCGAGCGCATGAGCACGTCCCGGCGCAGCTCGGAGATGCTTCTCTTGTCGCCACCTGCTCGGCGCATCGCCGCGAGCTGTTCCAACGCGTAGACGAGGAACGCACCGGAACCGCATGCCGGGTCGAGAATCGTCAGCTCTTCGAGCCGCTTCCGCAGCGAGAGCTGGCTCATCTTCATGCTTTCGTCCAGCGACTTGGCGAAGCAGCTCTCTGGCGATGTGGTACTCACGTGGATGAAAGCAGCATCCGTGGCTCGCGCGACGAGCGCGTGAGGCGTGTAAAACGCGCCACTGCCTTTTCGATCTTTGCTCGCCATCAGCGATTCGAATGCCTTGCCCAACATCTCCGGATCCACCGCGAGCTCTGCCCATTCGCTGCTCTCCTCGCGCGCCGTAAAGCGATAGCGGCTGAACAATTCGCCGAAGAGCTTTCCAATCTCATCGTCGGGAAAGCACGCCCTGCGTAACCGCCGCTCGTTAGGCGTGCGTGCGAACAGACCGCCGTTGAGAAATGGAATGCGGCCGAGGGCGTGGGCCGCCGGCGCCCGCCGCGAGTGCCGCGTGTTGAGCGTTCCAAAAAACAGTGGCAACAGCACTCGTCGATGAAAGCCACCGCTGCCTTCCATGCATCGGTCGAAAGCCCGATTCAGAAAGGCACGATCACCATCGAGCCAACCCTTG
Organism: Gemmatimonadaceae bacterium; assembly: GCA_045804225.1. GTDB lineage: Bacteria > Gemmatimonadota > Gemmatimonadetes > Gemmatimonadales > Gemmatimonadaceae > AG2. The sequence goes on along the minus strand of JBJMNO010000003.1, from coordinate 63,958 downwards.
GCCTCGAGGAAACACAGAAAGAGCAATCTGGAGGCATAGAGGAGCGCGACATCGCGGCGCTCCTCCGCGGACCCGCGGTCCAGTGAGGTGGCAAGCGAGTCGACGCGTGTCTCCAGCGCGCGGTAAAAGCGTCGGGTGAGCGACTCACGGCCGAGAATGTCGATCCAGCGGGTGTGCGTGAGCACATCCGCGTCCGAACGGGCGTCGCTTGCCGCGATGAGGGTCGCAAGTGTCTCGGCGTCACTGTCGACGACGTGCTCGCGATCAACAACGAGCGCGGCGACGCGAGGCGGCCGACGATCGCTTCGCCAGGCTGCGATCGCCGCTGTTCCAGACGTGGGCTGGCTGGCAACAACGACCCAAAGAACGTGTGGTGTTCGTGAGGCGAGGCGAGCGGCCGCGCGAACGAGCACATCGCGTAATGGAGCTCTTCCGTCGATCTCGATCAGCAAGGCGCGAATTGCACCGGCGCCATCTGCCATCCGCGCGTCCGCTCCGCCATCGAGACCCAGCGTGTGCAAGAGCGATTCGTCCAATGCTGCTGGGTGATTGCCACAACCGAGAGCAGTGGCGATCGCGCCGAGCGCATCCAGCGAGGTTGCGTTGGCGAGTAGTTGAGCGGCGGCGCGGAGCGTACGCACGCGGCCACGATGAAGTCATTTGCCATGGATGCCGTGACCGCGCCGTTGCGAGCGGCGCCAAAGCAACGCCGGACGCTGCCTACCTACCGGGCGACATACTCGCGGCCTTTCCAGCCGACGCGGCGGCCCCGGATGATGGCGCGTAGAATGATGAAGAGCAGCGCGGCCGCGCCAAGCGGGTGCAAGAGCGCGTACCAGACGCGCTGCTGGAAACCGCGATAGATGAGCGTCCACCAGGTTAGGTTGGCAACGACGCAGATCATCGACCATAGGAGTAGCGAGCCACCGCGCCCCGTTGCGATTGCGAAAGAAAGGGCGAGCGTAGGGAAAATGGTGAGCAGGGGTGCGAGTGGCAGTACGATCGGAAAAATCATTCGCCCAAATGCACCGCCGGGCATGGCGTGCACACCGCCTGCGAAGACGTTTTTTCCCCAACCGGCGACCAGCTCCGCAAGAGAAGCGTACATGCGAGTTGACAGCTGATCGTCGCCGCGCACGAGCCTAACGCCGTGCGCGGTGCGGAAGAACAGCTGCGCGAGCGCGAGGTCCTCAGCCACTTTGTCTCGCACGGCCGCGTGACCGCCGATTGCGAAGTACGCGTCACGGCGGAAGAGCATGAACTGACCGTTGGCAATGACATCCTCCGCGCGGCGCGCCCGGTTCACGCTTTCGGTGCCACCGTATCGGGCAAGGAGCATCCAGAAGACCTGTGGCTGCAGCAGGCGCTCCCAGAAGCTTCGCATCTCCTGGCGCCCAGCGACCGTCAGCAAACCAACGTTCGTGGCCCGCATCTCGTTGACGGCGCGTGGGAGGAGATCGGACGCGTGTTCGGTGTCCGCATCGGTAAAGAGCAGTAGCTCGCCCCGCGCGACAGCGGCGCCCGTGGCACAGGCCCACTGCTTGCCGAACCAACCGTTAGGCAGGTCCGGATTCGTGATGACTCGGAGCCGATCGTCCGACTGTCCAACCTTTCGTGCAAGCTCGCCAGTTGAGTCGGTCGAATGATCGTCGACAACGATGACCTCGACAGTTGGATAGGCGGTGGCGAGCAAGGAGCGAACGCACCGCTCGATGTTTCGAGCCTCATTTCGGGCGGGAACAATGACCGAGACGAGCGGCGAAGGAATTGGCGGCTCGGGACTCACTTCCGCCAGCGAACGCGATCGCAACATTCGCAGCATTGCCAATGGCGGCAGTAAAACCCACGGCGCCGCGGCCACCACGGCCCAGCCGAGCGACGTCAATCGCGTGGGCGCTCCGCAATGACTGCGGCGGCCATCTGGCCGGTGACGTTCGCGGTGGTGCGGAAGGCATCGGGAATCGTATCGACACCGAGTAGGATCCCAATGCCGTCAATGGGAAGTCCGACACTGGCGAGCACCGGGACCATGGCGATGATCGAGCCACCGGGAATGCCCGGAATACTGAAGCTCGTGAGAATGGCCGTTGCGGCAGCGGTGAGTACCTGTGCACTCGTTAGGTCAGCCCCATATAGACGAGCCACGAATACGGCGCCGACGGTGAGCCCCATCGCGGCGCCCACCCGAAACAGCGCCGAGGCTAAAGGAAGCAGAAAGCCACTGGACTCGGTGGTCATCCCGAGTCGCCGCTGCGCACCCTCGATGAGCGCCGGCAACGCGGCGAGCGAAGTACGTGAAGAGAAGGCGACGGCTTGGGCAGGGAAGACGGCACGCGCGAACCGCGCCATGGATACATGACCGAGGATTGCGGCGGCGGGATATATGACGAGGAGCACGAAGGTTGTCGTCGTGAGAGCGATGAGCGCCACATATGATGCGAGTGCTCCGATCGCGCCGAGTCCAAGACGGGCGACGAGTGGCAGCGTCAACGCGAACACGCCTAACGGCGCGAGCACTAGTACCCAACGGACCAGCCGCAGCATGGCATCCGCGACGCCGCGGAAGAAGCGCACGACCGGATCACGATGCTCGGGCACCACCGACAACAAGGCCAAGCCGAATGTGACGGCGAAGACGATCAATGGAAGCATCGCTCCATCCGCCGCGGCGCGAATCGGATTGGCAGGCACGAGATCGATGATCCATTGTGAAAGTTCCGGACGCTTGGTCGTGTCGAAGGCGTTTGGAGAATTCAGTGCCAGTGTCGCGCGCGCGCGGAGCGCGGCGACGGCGGAGGGATCGATGGTGATTCGCGAGAAGGCAAGCGGGGCGACAATCGCACCGGCCAAACCCGACAGCCCGAGGAACGCAAGCGCCACGAGCAAGGCGCGCGTACCGATGCGAGCGATGCGCGACCGGTCGGCAGTGCCGATGCCGACGATGACCAGTGAGGTTACCAGCGGGATCACCGTCATGCGGATCGCGTTGACGAAGAGCGCGCCGAACGGCTCGAGAAACACGACGACGCGCTCCGTGGTGGCCGCGCCAGCGTGACTGAGGAGGAGCCCGAAGAAAAGACCGGCACCGAGCGCGAGAAGAACGCTCGTGCTGAGCGAAGGGCGCGACACGCGCCAAAGCTATGTCGAGCGACCAGCGGAGCAAGACAAAACAAAAAGGGGCGTCCATGTTGGACGCCCCTTTGGTTAAGTCGAGCGGTTAGCGAGACGAGCCGCTCGAGCCACTCGAGCCGCTGGAACCGCTCGATCCGGAGGAGCCGCTCGATCCGGAGGAGCCGCTCGATCCGGAGGAGCCGCGCATGCCGCCGCTCGATCCAGACGAACCGCTCGAACCGCTCGAACCGCTCGAACCGCTCGAACCGCTCGAACCGCTCGAACCCCTCGAGCCGCCCATGCCGCCAGACGAGCCGCCCGATCCACTCGAGCCACTCATCCCGCCGCTCGTACCCGAGCCCGAGCCCGAACGCGACGAGCCGGACGATCCGGTCGAACCAAAATTCGACGATCCACCGGACGAACCAGAGCTGCCTGACGAGCCGGAGCTGCCTGACGAGCCACTGCCGCTACGGCCGCTCGTCTGTCCACTTGTGAGATCCGGGTCCGTCATGTCGCCGTCGCCTTGACGACCGCGAGTCGCCGAGCTGCCGATCCCTTCATCACCTTGATTGCCACGATCGGTGCGGCTCTGTGAGCTGCTGCCGGACTGTTGTCCGGAGCTGCCGCTGGAACTGCCCGAGCTCGCGGTGCGTCCCGAGCTTCCACCCGACATCGAGTCGCTGCCAGAGCTGCCTGACGAGCCGCTCGATCCACCCTTGTTGAGATCGTCCTTGCGGTCAGCCATCGTTTGCATCCTCCGAGTGTGTTGACCCGCAGCGCGCCTGAATTCAACGAAATGCGCCGCGCTCGCCTACGGCTGAGCAGGTACAGTGCCAGATACCGTACTTAGCCACGGTTGACCACGACACACTACCGTCCTACGTTGCCTCGCGTGACACGAGCACGACCGTTGAGAAGGGTGTCGCGATTGCTTCGTGATCGCACCGGCCTCGGCTAATGCGCCGACCGCAAATTGCCGCCGGTGCGCGCGTCGCGCTCATCGCACCGGCGGGTCCGCTACGTGGAGAGCTTGATCTCAATCGGGCTATCGAAAATGTGCGCTCGCTCGGTTGGACGCCGCACGCAGCACCACACGTGCTTGCGCGCGAGGGGTATCTCGCTGGCACCGACGCGCTCCGACTCGCTGATATCAACGCCGCGCTGGTCGACGACTCTATCGACGCGGTGTGGTGCATTCGCGGTGGGTACGGCATGATGCGTGTTCTCGAAACTATCGAGTATGCCGCGCTTCGCCGACGGCCAAAGCCGATCATCGGCTACTCGGATGTCACCGCGTTGCACTCGGCGATTGCAACACGCTGCGAGGTTGTCAGCTTTCACGGTCCAACGGCGCGAGGCGTCCTCACTCCGTTCTCGCGTCGCTCGCTCGAGTGCGCCTTGACGGGCGGCGACTCATGTGGGGTTGCCGAAAGCGCCGATACGCTGCACGCGGGACGGGCGCGTGGACGGCTCGTCGGTGGCAATCTCGCGCTGCTGTGTGCGCTGAGCGGAACACCGTTCGCGCCGAGTTATGATGACGCGATACTGGTGGTGGAGGACGTGAACGAAGCGGTTTATCGCATCGATCGCATGCTCACCCAACTTCGTCTCGCCGGCGCGCTCGCACGGTGCAAAGGTCTCGTCTTCGGCCAGTTCACCGACATTCCCGGCGATTCACCAGAAGAGAGTCTGGGTGCGCGGACATTGAAAGATGTACTGAGCGAGGTCGCGGCCGCGCTGCGGATCCCGTGCATTGCCGGCGCGCCAGTGGGCCACATTGCCGACCAGTGGACGCTACCGCTCGGCGCGGACGCTGAGATCGACGCGGATGCGCGTACGCTGCGTATCTTGTAGTGACCTTTCACGCAGCCACGGCGATGCTCCCGTACAAAACAGGCCAGCAGCTCCTCGACGAAGCGCGCGCGCGCGTATCTGAAATTTCGGCGCGTGACGCGATCGCCGAGCTGGCGTCGCAGCGGGGGATCGTGTTTCTCGACATCCGAGAGCAGCCGGAAGTGAACCTCGGGATGATCCCAGGCGCGGTGCATCTCGCGCGTGGCTCGATGGAGACCAAGATCGAAGGGCTCGTGCCGCGCGAAAAGCGCGTGATCATCTATTGCGCGAACGGCAACCGCTCGGCGTTCGCCGCGGATACGCTTCAGCAAATGGGCTACGGCAACGTCGCGTCATTGGCGGGCGGCTTTCGTGACTGGGTAGCCGAGGGCGGTGACGTCGCTGATTGAGCACTTGCTCATAGCGAGAAGCCGATGACGTCGCTCGACGCCCTGATGGAGCTGCCGGATGTGCTCCGGCTACGAGCCGCACTCGCTGCACGTCCAGGGGTTCCCATCGCGAACGACGACGGCACGCGACGGCTCGCGGCCATCGCTCTCGTGCTCAGACCTGGCGTCGGACCGGCCGGCGATGCGGATCCCGAGCTGTTGATGATCAAGCGCGCCGAGGCAGAGGGCGACCCATGGAGCGGCCACGTCGCATGTCCGGGTGGTCGCATGGATCCGGGCGATCACGATCTCGAGCAGACCGCCATTCGCGAGACATGGGAGGAGACCGGTGTCGACCTCGCACGTGACGGACGAATCCTCGGTGCCCTCGACGACATCAGTCCGCGTACGCCTTCGCTGCCGCCAATTATCGTTAGGCCTTTCCTCGCCGTGGTGAAGCCCGAGCTCGAGATCGTTCAGAGCTCGGAGGTTGCGGAAGCCTTCTGGGTACCACTCGCCGCGCTCCGCGAACGCGCCGCTTGGGGTACGGCGATGGTCGCGGTGCGCGGCTACGGCGAACGGCAGGTCACGGCGTTCCGCCACGGCTCGTACACCGTGTGGGGACTCACCGAACGCGTTCTTCGCCAGTTTCTCGAGTACCTGGACGGCGTGCCTAACGAGTAGCAGCGTCAGGCCGTCTTCCCGGCCTCCGACATGAGCGCGAAGAGATTGTCGTCGAGATCGCGGAAAAAAGTCATCCAGAGGTCGTGATCCACCAGACGCGCCACGATGTGCGGCTCGTCCTCGAATCGGACATTACGCTCCTTGAGCGTCTGGTAGGCGCTCTGGATGTCCGCAACCTTGAAGTACAGAATCGAGCTCGGATGATCGAACTCCTTCTTCTCCGGGCGGCTCAACATGAGCCGCACGCCGTCACAGTCGAAGAAGGCGAGGCCGGGGAAAGCGAAGAGAAATCGCATCCCTAACGCGTCCCGGTAAAACTCGGTGGCCCGCTCGACATCTTTCACGACGATCGCGATCTGTCCGATACGCCCGAGAGACAGTGTCGGAGTACCCATAGTCGATTTGGCGGCGGAGGCGACGGTCATGCAATCCTCCCTGAAAGGATTTCGATTTACTTAGCCGAGCTAAGTATTCTGCCAAATCGCAAACTCCGCAAGAGTGGACCTTGCATTAATGGCGCCTCAACAAAATATTAGGCAACACTAATTTATCTCATGGCCCATCCTGAACGAGTGACAACTCCTGATCGTGCAACACCCGAGCATGGGTGGAGGCGCGCGCGTGTCGCGCCGAGCCTTGCCGAGGTGTATCGAAGCATCCCGGTCAGTGAGGGGCGTTGGTGGCGAAAGATCCTCGCGTTCGCCGGGCCTGGTTATCTCGTTGCTGTCGGCTATATGGACCCCGGCAACTGGGCGACCGATCTCGCGGGCGGATCAGCGTTTGGATACACGCTGCTCAGCGTCATCCTTCTCTCGAACCTGATGGCGGTCCTGCTTCAGGGGCTGGCATCCAAACTTGGCATCGTCACCGGACGCGACCTCGCCCAGGCCTGCCGCGATCACTATTCGCCCGCGACAAACGTCGTTCTCTGGCTGCTCTGCGAGACTGCCATTGCCGCCTGCGATTTGGCCGAGGTCATCGGCGCCGCCATAGCGCTCAACCTCCTTTTCGGTATTCCGCTCACGTGGGGGGTGCTGCTGACGGCCCTCGACGTCATGCTGGTGCTCTTCCTTCAGAACAAAGGGTTCCGGCTACTGGAAGCCCTGGTCGTGGCGTTGGTGGCAACGATTGGGCTCTGCTTCCTGTTCGAGATCATTCGTTCCAAGCCGGATCTCACTGGCGTTATGGCGGGCTTCATTCCACGAGCGGAGGTCGTGCGCAATCGCGACATGCTCTACATCGCGGTCAGCATCCTCGGTGCGACGGTGATGCCGCACAACCTCTATTTGCACTCATCCATAGTGCAGACTCGGCGTTACGAGGAGAGCACGGCGGGACGGAAAGAAGCTGTGCGCTACGCTTTCGTCGATTCGACGATCGCATTGACCTTCGCGCTCTTCATCAATGCGGCCATTCTCATCGTGGCCGCGGCCGCGTTTCACACGCGTGGGCACACGGGCGTGGCGGAGATTCAGGATGCCTATAAGCTGTTGACACCTCTCGTCGGGGCTGGGGCGAGTGTCGTGTTCGCCGCGGCTCTTCTTGCTTCCGGACTCAATTCGACGCTGACGGGGACGCTGGCGGGCCAGATCGTGATGGAAGGGTTCCTGCACATTCGACTGCGGCCATGGGTGCGTCGTCTCCTCACACGCGGAATTGCGATTGTCCCCGCCGTGGTGACGGCTATCTTGTACGGCGAAAGCGGGACGGCGAAGCTGCTCGTACTCAGCCAGGTGATTCTGAGCCTTCAGCTCTCGTTTGCGGTTTTTCCACTCGTGCGCTTCACGTCGGAGCGGGCGAAGATGGGATCGCTCGTGAACCCGGGTTGGTTGAAGTTCCTGGCGTACACGGTCGCGGTGGTGATCGCCGCGCTGAACGCGTGGCTGCTCGTGCAGAGCGTGCGCGGGCTCGGCGCCTAACGAGAGACGGAGCGCGTCGTCATGTACAAGCGCATCCTGGTGCCGCTGGAGCACTCGCCGTACGACGAAACGATTCTGAGTCACGTCCGCAAGCTCGCGCGTCATTGCGGTGCGTCGCTCGTGCTCATTCACGTGGCCGACGGCTGGGCGGCGCGTAACGCGCGGCAGCTGCATCTGCGCGAGTCGGAGGAGATGCGCGAAGATCTCGAGTATCTGGAGCAGATCGCCCAGTCCCTCGAGAATGACGGGATCGACGCGGAATCCGTGCTTGCCGCCGGCAACCCCGGTACCGAGATCGCCGAGGCCGCGTCTCGTGAGCACTGCGATCTGATCGCGATGTCCACTCACGGTCACCGCTTTCTTCAGGACTTGCTGTACGGCAGCGTCGCGAATGAGGTGCGGCACATTTCGAAGGTTCCCGTGCTTCTCGTGCGTGGCGAACGTCATCACTCTGTCACGAGGCAGGCCCTAACGAGTGAGCAGGAGGCAACCCTGAGGTCGGCGCCGGCACGGGGCCTGCCGTGACCGCCGCGAAGATGATGCAGGCGCTCACCGCGCCCGTTGAGGATTATCTCAAGGCCATATTCGAGATCGAGCTCGCGGACGCGGCGTCAACCGGCGACCAGAGCCCAGTGGCCGGGACGAACGAGATTGCGCAGTCACTCGGAATTGCCCCTGCCTCGGTGACAGGGATGCTCCATCGCCTGTCCGAACAGGGACTCATCAGTTATGAGCGCTATCGTGGGGTCCGTTTGTCGGACGCTGGGCGCCGCGCCGCACTGCGTACGATCAGGCGTCACCGCGTCATCGAGGCGTACCTCGCGAAGGCGCTGGGCTACCCGTGGGATCGCGTTCATGAGGAGGCCGAGCGGCTGGAACACGCCGCGTCGGACGAGCTCATCGACCGGATGGCTGCCGCGATAGGGGAGCCGACGACCGATCCGCACGGCGCTCCAATCCCAACGCGCGACGGTACACTCGACGCCCGGCCGTTGCTCGCGCTCGTGGACGTCGACGTCGGCGACGTCGTTCGGATACGGCAGGTTGGCGATCGGGATCCAGAGCGGCTTCGCTATCTCGCGGAGCTCGGCGTCACCCCTGGCGCGGACGTGCGGGTTGTCGCGCGCGCACCATTCGGCGGGCCGATCACGCTCCAGATCGTGCGTGAGGGAACGGAGAGTTCCCGCGCGGCGAGTGCGGCGCGGCGCAGCGTCCGCGAGAGCGCTATCGGCCCGATGCTGGCAGCCCAGGTCTTCGTCGAGACCCGGCGCAAGCGCGAAGCGTAGCCGAACGGAACAAAGCTTGCCCGAATCGTCGCGGAATTCAGCAGCGGAGTCAGCGCGTGGCCAGCGACCGAATTTCGACCGACCCCGACGCGGGGATTCCGGATCTCATCCGGCAACTTGGCGAAGACTCGAAGCGCTTGGCCGCGGACGAGGTGCGGCTCGCGAAGCTCGAGATGAAGGAAAGCGTCCAGCGCGCGGGACGTGGCGCCGTGCAACTCGCGGTGGCGTTTGGCGTGGGGGTCGTGATGCTCGTAGCGTTCACGATCTTCCTCGCAACGCTCATTGGACGGATTGCTGCCGGCCACATGTGGGTTGGCGCTCTCGTGACCGGTTTGCTGGAGCTAGGCATTGCGGTCATGCTCCTTCGCCGCGGTATGGGCGTATTGCGAGAGCCGTCGTATTCGTTGGAGGAAACGCGAGCGGCGCTGAAGGACACCGCAGACTGGGCGCGCAGCCCGCGCGGCTGAGCAACTCTGGCCGCGAGTGATCGCGGCCTTTCTGTTCATTCGGTCGCTCACCGTCCCTTTCGGACCGGTGCAGTCGATCGATTCTGTGCCCCCGCATCATGCACCGCGCACCATCGCGGTGGACGAGCGCCTCGCACAGGACGCCGGCATACACCTTGGCGACACGCTGATCGTCGCAACGACACCGGGCGGCGTCGGCGATACGGTGATCGTTTCGGCACTCGTTAAGCGCTCGCGTGACCCCTCAGAGGTCGCTCGTGGAGCGTATCGCGTGCGCACGCACCTCGACGAGCTGCAGCAACTCATCGGATATGGCGACCGCGTCGAGCGCTTCGCGGTTGCCACGAAAAGCACCGCGGCAACCGATTCCACCCTTCGAGCGATCGGGGCGGCGGCGTTTGGCTTTCGGGCGTACTCGTCACACGAAATCGCCGTCGAAAGCTCCACGACTTTCGTGGTCGTGAGTCGCTTTCACCGTGCGATTGGTGTCATCACCATCGTCGCGAGTGCAGTCTTTCTTCTTTGCATCATGCTGCTCAAGGTGGACGAGCGCCGTCGCGACGTGGCAGCACTTCGCCTCATGGGTATCTCGTCCCGCACGATCGTCCGCACTGTGGTGCTCGAATCGGCACTGATCGCGACGCTTGGTAGCGTGGCCGGCGTCGGTATCGGCAGTCTCGTCTCGGCGTTTGTGAACTGGCACTACCAGCGTGTCTATCGCACACCGCTCACCTTTTCGCTGGTCACCAGCGAGATCGTCGCGCTTGCCGTCGTGCTTTCGTTAGGTCTCGGACTTGGCGCGGGCTGGTTGGCGGCACGCCGACTGGTGCGGCGACCGCCGCTTTCACTGTTCGGCCGATAGCAAGCGCGTGATCATCGCTCTCGCTCGCGCTTCACTCATCCGTCACCGCGCGCGCACGCTGCTCGCCGTCCTCGGCGTCGCGATCTCGGCCGCGATGCTGCTCGACATGGTGATGCTCGCCAGCGGCATGCGCATCTCGTTCGGATCACTCCTTCTAGCGCAAGGATTTCAAATCCGACTGGCGCCAAAGGGAACGCTGCCGTTCGACACCGACGCCACGATTCCGGGCGCATCGGTCATCGTACGCCAGCTTCTCGCGCGCCCGGACGTTATCAGCGTGAGCCCGGTGCTTGGAGCGCAGCTGCATGTCGAGCGAGGAACGGCATCGGTGAGCGCCGCGGCACTGGGAACGATCGCCTCCGTTCAAGGCGATTATAAGTTGCTCAGGGGTCGAGCGCCCGAGGCGGCCGACGAGGTGGCAGGCAACGAAGCGTTGCTGTCCGCAGTGAGCGCGCGGATTGGCGACACACTGCGTGTGGCGGCGGGCTTCGACCCCCAAATGCGAAGCTATGTCGGCCAACGCACACTCCGCGTCGTGGGCGTTGTGCACTTCATCTATTTGTCGGCCGGAGAGCGGGCCTTGGCGGTCCCGCTCACCACACTGCAGTCGATGGAGGGTCCCACACAGGCAGACCGCGTGTCGCTGATGATGGTTCGGCTGCGCGACAGTGCCGACGTGGAGAGAGCCCGCATGGCGATCGAACGCGACGTTCGCGTGGTGAGCGCGATTTCGACGGCGACGGCGATAGAACAGGTGGAGGCGCGGTTGAGCTACTTCCGCCAGCTCGCGTTCATTCTCGGCAGCGTGAGCCTTGCCGTGGGATTCCTTTTAGTGACGACTCTCGTCACCGTGTCGGTGAACGAGCGACTGGGCGAGATCGCGGTACTGCGCGCTATCGGGGTGCGAAGGATTCGTATTGTCGAGCAGATACTGATCGAAGGTACGGCGATCATGGTCGGTGGCGCAGTCGCGGGCCTGGGCCTCGGTCTCGTCACTGCGCGATACCTGAATTCCATCCTTTCGGCCTTTCCTGGCCTGCCCGAGGCCATTCAGTTCTTTCTCTTCCAGCCGCGTGACGCTTGGATTGCGTTAGGCTTGCTCACGGCCTGCGGGATATTTGCGGGGATCTATCCGGCATGGCGAGGTGCATCGCTGCCGATTGCGCGGACACTGCGCGAGGAGGCAGTAGCGTGACGCAAAACGAGGTGCTCGTTTCCGCGCGCGATGTACAACGCGACTACGCGATGTCGGCGGGAGTCGTCCATGCCGTTCGCGGCGTGTCGCTCGATGTCCGGAAGGGCGAGTACGTTGCCATCGTGGGACCGTCGGGTTGTGGAAAATCGACGCTGCTCAATCTGCTCGGCGCGATTGACAGCCCGTCGTCAGGCACCATCACCATCGGCGGCCAACGCGTGAGCGGATTGTCCGACCGCGAGTCGACGTTTTTCCGGTTGAGGAACATCGGATTCGTTTTTCAGCGCTTCTATTTGATGCCTGTGCTCACGGCGGGAGAGAACGTCGAGCTTCCGATGTCGGAGTCTGGCGTTGGCAAAGCCGAGCGGCGCGAGCGTGCAGGACAACTTCTGAAATACGTAGGCCTGGCTGAGCGAGTGGACCATCGGCCAACCGAGCTTTCTGGCGGAGAGCAGCAGCGCGTGGCCATCGCCCGTGCGCTCGCCAACCGGCCCATGTTGCTGCTCGCCGACGAGCCAACAGGGGAGCTCGACGCGCGCACAGGTGCCGAAGTGATTTCGCTTTTCGAGCAGCTGAATCGCGACGGAACGACACTGATCGTCGTGACGCACGACGAAGATCTTGCTGGGGCCGCGAAGCGTGTCGTTCACATGCGGGACGGCGTGATCATCGAAGAAACGCATCGATGATCACGAAGATTGCCCTCCGCAATTTTCTGCTGCGGCCGTGGCGGTCGCTCTTTTTGTTGCTCGGCTACAGCCTCGGTGTCGCGGTGATGATCGTTCTGTTGTCTATCGGCGAGGCACTGCTGTCGCAAGCACGCCAGGAGCGCCTGGTTGGTGGCGGACAAGTAACGGTGCTTCCCGAGGGCATCGACGTCGAAGTGTTGAAGACTGGTGGACTCGGCGGGATGTTCTTCTCGATCGACCATGCGCGTTTCATTTATCGCCAGCTGCTCGCGGCTCCACGTCTCTCCCACTTGATCACCGCGGCGGCACCACAGATCGATTCGAAGCTTCTCTACCTGCGTACGCTTAACGGTCGTGAGATCGCCGTCGAGGCAACCGGCGAGATACCATCGTTGAATCGCGCGGTCGGTGGTGCAGCGGATCTCGCGCAGGGGCGTTGGGACGACGATGATCTCGATCGGCGCTGGCGTGATCCTACACTGGCCGAGCTGCGCGACGACATTGACCGCTTTCATCTACCACCGGGAACCGCTCGCAACGATCCGACGTGGGGAGAGTGGCACTACTTCAACGTCGTCTCCGACGATCACACACGCTGGGCCTATGTGTCGCTCATCGTTGGCGGATCGGTCCCAGAGGGCCCGTGGGGCGGTCAAGTCCTGGTCACGCTACACCGCCAGGGCCGCCCGCCACGGCGATTCGTGGCGGCCGTGCCCTCCAACTCAGTGCACTTCTCGACTTCGCGCGCCGACCTAACGATTGGGGAGTCGAGCGTGCACGTACTTGCCGACGGCCGCTACCAGGTGAAGGCACGGGCCAAGGAGGAGCACGGCAGCGCGACGGTCGATGTGTCGCTCGTCGTGAGTCCAAGCCCGGGCGCGTATTTCCCAGGCGCCGCGCTCTCGAGCGGCGAAGTGGTTTCCGGCTACGTCGTCCCTGCGCTTCGCGCCGATGCGGATGGCCAGATTTGCTTGAGCGCTCACGCTTCCTCGTTAGGCTGTGAGCAATTGCACGGAGCGCAGGCCTATCACGATCACAACTGGGGCGTTTGGCGCGGCGTAAGCTGGGAATGGGGAGCCGCCCGTGCCGGAGCGTTCGCGATCTTGTATGGTCGCGTGGAACCACCGGACAGCGTGGCCGCATCCCAACCGCTCTTCGTGTACGTTGTCGATTCGCTTGGATTTCTGCGCGTTTTTCGCCCGCGGACGATTGCGTACACCGACGCATCGAAGCCGACAGCGGGCGGCATCAAGGTACCACTCACGGCCGAGCTCTTTGACGCACGGGGTGACGATACCCTTCGCGTCTCTCTGCGAGTCGAAGACGCGACCGTGACAGACACCCGGCGTCCGCTCATCGAGAAGGGCGATTACATGAACGCCCGTCGAATCGCGCGGCCGTTCTTCATTCAGATGAAGGGCGTCGCGCGCCTGGACGGGCGGATCGATGGTCGAAGAGTTCAGGCCGAAGGGTACGGATTCTTCGAGACCTATCGCTAATGCGTCGCGACGCTACATGACTTCGCCAAACCCTTCGGCACGTCGCTCTTCCAGTCGCCGCTCCAATTCATCCGCCCGCTCTACCGTGCGACGATCGGTACGTTGGCGACGCTGCACGCCCCGCTGGTAACCCTCGCCCACGAAGGCGCGTACCTGCTCCCACTCGCAGGGAGGATTCCCGCAATCTCGCCAGCCGCGCGCGAGCTCCGGTTCCACTTCCGAGAATTCACGATCCGTGAAATTTGGGTTGTGGCTCGCGATGTGGCCGAGGAAGTATGCGCCCCGCACATCCTCGTAGGAGCGGTCGCCCAACCGCGTGCCGGCAGACTCGTAATGCGACCGGAACTCTTGGTCATCGTCGGCGCTCAGCTTCTCCGCGGCTTCGGCGATGGCCCGCCCGGTCCACCAGCCTCCGATCGCGCCGGCAATCCCGCCAAGCAACGTTCCGACAGGACCAGCCGAAGAACCGATTCCCGCTCCGAGCAATACGCCAGCGATGCCACCCGTGGCTTCGCCAACCTCATCGCCGAGGCTTGGCTGTCCGGTATGCGGACCGAGCGCGGCTTCCTTGGCCCGCTCGAGGCGTCCATCGATCGACGTGCCACCGGCACGTTCGTCTCGTTCGACCATGCTCTTCGTTCCTCTGAGACTGTGGCGATGAATTGGGCAAGTTCGGGACCGGCTTGACATGCTTTGCTAGCTGTTGCCGATTGTCTCATCATGGCCGATCGGAACGAGAAACAAGGAAAGAGCGACCGTGGCGGCGCCGATGCGCGTGCCCGGATTCGTATCGGAACACAGGGCTGGAACTATGAAGCGTGGGTCGGACCCTTCTATCCGATCGGTACGCGGCCAGTGGATTTCCTCGCGATCTATTCGCGAGCGTTCGATACGGTGGAAGTCGATTCCACCTTCTATGCGGTACCGCCAAGCAAAACGGTTCGCGGTTGGGCGGAACGAACGCCGCCTGGATTCACGTTCGCCCTCAAGATGCCGCAGGAGATCACACACGAGCGTCGTTTGCGCGATGCGGGCGACGTGGCCAACGAGTTTTTTGACCGCGCCCGTGAGCTGGAGGAAAAGCTTGGCCCCATTCTCATCCAGCTTGGTCCCGACTTCGGGCCCAACGAGCTTCCGGCACTCGCGCAATTTCTGCCGACGCTACCGCGTGACCTTCAGTTCGCGATCGAATTTCGCCAACGCGGCTGGATTCACGAAGGAATCCTGGCGCTACTCGCCGAGCACGGCGTGGCGCTCGCGCTCACCGACGCGCGTTGGATTCCCCGTAAGCTGATGATGCAGCTTGCTGCTCAGCCGACCGCTGATTTCGTTTACATACGATGGATGGGCCCAGACCGCGCGATCGTCGATTACTCACGCATTCAGATAGACCGTGCGCACGAGCTCGAGCTCTGGTCGGGTGTTCTCTGGCCGTTGGCGCTGAAGGGTCGCACGGTGTTCGGATACGTGAACAATCATTTCGCTGGCCACTCCCCCGAATCAGCGCGTCAGCTGCAGCGACTCTTGCGCCAGACCCCGGTGGATCCAGCGCAGCTTGGCGAGCAGCTCACACTGTTCTAATTCACTCATGACCATTGCCGTTCACGATCTGCCGCGTAGTGACGTTCGTGTCAGAACGGAGTCCGCGGCCATTACCGAGGCATGGCATGCTCGGGCCGTCGTGTTCGCGGCGACCTGCGTGATGGTCGGTGTCTACTGGGACATCTCGTGGCACATGACGATCGGCCGCGACACGTTCTGGACGCCCGCCCACCTGTTGATCCAAGCTGGTGGGTTGATCGCTGGCATCTCGTCCGGCTATGTGGCGCTCCGCACGACGTTCGCGGGCACGGAGGCCGGGCGCGCGGCGTCGGTGGGTTTCTGGGGCTTCCGTGCCCCGTTAGGCGCTTGGGTCTCTGTGTGGGGGTGTGGGGCGATGCTCGCCTCGGCGCCGTTCGACAACTGGTGGCACAATGCCTACGGCCTCGACGTGCAGATCATCAGCCCGCCCCACATGATCCTGGCGCTCGGCATCGTGGCCATCACGCTCGGGGCTCTACTGCTGACGCTTGCGCGTCAAAACCAGACGACGGGCCGCGACCAGCAGCATTTCGCCCTGCTGTTCACCGTAGCGGCGGCGCTATGGATCATGAACGTGTGGGTGATGCTCTCCGAGTACTCGTACAAAGAGTTCATGCATTCCGGCTTGTACTATCGTGTATCAGCGACGTATTACCCGCTCGTGCTGCTCACCACGGCGCGAGCGAACACGACGAAGTGGCCGGCGACGAAGGCGGCGGCGATCTATCTCGCCATCACGCTCACGCTGATGTGGACGTTGCAGCTCTTTCCCGCCGAGCCCAAGCTGGGCCCGATCTATCAGCACATCACGCACATGGTGACGATGGACTTCCCGACGCTCTTGATCGTTCCGGCGTTCGGGCTGGACATCGTTAGGCAGCGCTGGGAGGGTCGGGTGCGCGACGTGTGGCTGGCACCGATCCTCGCGCTCGTCTTCGTGGCGCTGTTCTTCGCCGTGGAGTGGCCATTCGCGAGCTTTCTCATCGGGAACGGATCGCGCAACTGGTTCTTCAACGGTGCTAACTACGTGTACTTCATGACCCCGCAGTTCACGCAGCGTACGTTTCACTTCGCGGACTTCGGGGTATGGGATCGTCCGGTGGCGCCGCAGCTCATGATCGCGGTCGTCTTGGCGTCGGTGACTGGCTATCTCGGGCTCAAGTGGGGAAGCTGGATGAGGCACGTCCGCCGATGATCGTTAGGCTGGCGCGCCGCCTGGGGCTCGCCATGGCACTGCTGTCGCTCTCACCCGCCGTCTCGGCGGCTCACGTCGGTAGCCCGGACGTGATATTCGACGGCAAAGCGGGGCCGTACGACGTCCGCGTCATCGTACGCGTACCGCTCGTCGTGCCGGGCCTTGCCGACGTTACCGTGCGCGTTCTCGCCGGAGATGCACATGAGGTACGCATTCGTCCGGTGTTCTGGCGGGCGGGTGTGAACGGATCACCATCCGCGGACGTGGCCAAACCGGTGCGTGGCGCGCCCGGCCTGTACTCTGGCCAGCTCTGGTTGATGGCGCGCGGTGCATACAGCGTGTACGTCATTGTCGACGGGCCAAGCGGGAGCGGCACCGCCAGCGTGCCCGTCATGTCTGTCGCCACGGGGCGCCTGGGCATGAGCGCCGGACTTACCGCAATCTTGGTCGCCTTAGGCCTTCTGCTCGTCGTGGGACTCGTGACGATCGTGTACGTCGCCGCCGGCGAAAGCGTAGTCGAACCGGGACGTCCGTTCGACGCACCACGACGAAAACGCGCGCGACTCATCGCCATTGTGGCGACGCCTCTGATCGCGATGATTCTCTTTGGCGGCGCGAAATGGTGGCAGGCAGTAGACAAAACGTACCAATCTCGGATGTACCGTTCTTGGCCGGTGCGAACGACTATCGAGCGCGCCGGCGGGCGTCCGATATTGTCGTTCATGGTCGTTGACAGCTTGGGCGGGCCGGCATCGCTCGACCCCCTCGTGCCCGATCATGGCAAGCTGATGCACCTCTTCATCATCGACAGCGCGCGGATGAGGGTGTTCGCACATCTGCATCCGTCGCTGAAGGGGACGAGTGAGTTTACGACGTCGCTGCCCGCACTGCCGCCCGGTAGCTATCGCGTGTACGGCGACTTGACGACGGAGACGGGGCAGACCCATACGCTCGTCGGCCGCGTTCGCCTAACGAGCGACGATTCGGTGAGGGCAGCGAGCGGTGTGCGCGACGATCCTGACGACGCCTGGCGTGTAAGTGCGGGTGCGGTTCGGTCTGGCAGCGCCACTGCCGTCGATAGGCTCGAGGACGGCTCGACGATCGAGTGGCTCGCCGACTCGACACCGCTTCGCGTTGGACGAGAAGCGACACTGCGTTTCCGCGTTCGGGATCCACATGGCGCGGTTGCAACGCTAGAGCCCTATCTGGGAATGAGCGCTCACGCGGTGGTCGCGAAGACCGATGGATCGGTGTTCGTTCATCTGCATCCGGCTGGCACCGTCTCGATGGCGGCGCAGGAAGTGTTCGCGCTCCGCGATCGGGGCGACACGACCTCCGCGGGTCGCCTGCGCGTGCCCGCCGACAGCATGCCGTCGCATGCGATGCCCATGTCGGGCGAGCTCTCGGTACCGTACGTGTTTCCGCGACCCGGCACGTACCGCCTGTGGGTGCAGGTCAAACGCAACGGACGAGTGCTCACGGGGGTGTTCGACGCGACCGTCTGACGGCAATGTCGTGTAGCTTTGGGTGACATGCCGCGACGCTTGGTGCTCTTTCTCCTCTTCGCCGTCGTTCTTGCCGCCGGATGCATTCGACTGGGCTTCTGGCAATTGAGCCGGCTCTCGCAGCGTCGGGCCCGCAACCGCGTCGTGTCGGGTCGCCTCGCGGAGCCGCTCGTTCCCATAACAGCGCTCCCAGCGGAGAGCTCGAGCGTGTTGCGCAAAGCGAGCGTCACCGGCGTGAGCGACTTCGACCGCGAGATCGTGCTGGCAGCGCGCTCGTATCAAGGTTCGCCCGGTGTCTATCTCTTCACGCCCGTGCGCAGGGCAGGAAATGACACCGCCGTGCTGGTCAATCGCGGTTGGATCTACGCACCAGATGGCGTCAGCGTCGACTTGCGCGGTTGGCGCGAGTCCACGACGACCTACACGGGATACGCCGATATCCTGCCACTCGGCAACGCCGAGAAGCCGGGCGGTGTGCTGCGCCGAGAAGCGCGTATCGCACGGCAGCTCGACCTGGCGACGCTGACGAGCATGCTTCCGTACCCTGTTTCGCGCCTGTACCTGGTTGCCACCGTCCAGGATACGACGCGCCCTGTTTCTCAGCGGGTGGCGAGGTTGTCCTCACCCTCGCTTGACGAAGGGCCACATCTCAGCTACGCGCTTCAGTGGTTCGCATTTGCGACGATCGCCCTCGTTGGCGGCGCCGTGGTGGCCGCACGCAACCGTTCGCTGTGAGCGAGCGCACGGCCTGGAGGATGCACTCTCAATTGGAGGATCGCGTCGGGGAATCACTGATCGATCGCGGCTGATACGCCCGATTGAACGGCGCGTCCTAAAACGTGTACTATGCGAACGACGTGGTTTTACAGTCACTTATCCGCGAGTTCATTTTATGGCTGACAAGTCAGCAGCCCTCGCCTCAGAGAAGGAAGCGCGCGACGTCGCTGAATCCGCGCGCGAGAGCGAGTGGTCCGGCCCAAGCTTCGTCCGCGAGCTATTCCTCGGTCGATTTCGGCTCGATTTAATCCATCCCCACCCGGCGGAGGACCCCGAGGAGGCGGCGCGCGCGCAGCCATTTTTCGACAAGCTGCAGGCGTTCCTCCAGCGCGTCGATTCCGACATGATCGACCGCACAGGGGACATCCCCGAGGAATACGTCCAAGAGCTACGACAGATGGGCGCGTTCGGGATCAAGATTCCGCGCGAGTACGGCGGCCTCGGTCTTTCGTATACGAGCTATGTGCGGGCGATGGCGATGGTGACCTCGAAGGACGGGTCACTGACAGCGCTGCTCTCGGCGCACCAATCAATTGGTTTGCCCCAGCCGCTAAAGCTCTTCGGTACTGAAGAACAGAAGCGGCGCTACTTCCCGCGCCTCGCAAAGGGGGCGATCTCGGCGTTTGCGCTCACCGAAGTAGACGCGGGCAGCGATCCGGCGAACATGCACGCGACGGCAACGCCGACCGAGGATGGCAAGCATTTCATCCTCAATGGCGAGAAGCTCTGGTGCACGAACGGAACGCGCGCCGAGCTGTTCGTCGTGATGGCACGCACTGCCGATGGAACGGGCCGAGATGGCAAGCCGCGGAAGCAGATCACGGCGTTCATCGTCGAGGCAAATTGGCCCGGCGTCGAGATCGTGCATCGGTGCCGGTTCATGGGACTGAAGGCGATCGAGAACGGCCTCATTCGTTTCACGAATGTGAAAGTGCCCCGCGAGAATATTATTTGGGGTGAGGGGAAGGGACTCAAGCTCGCGCTGATCACGTTGAACACTGGCCGGCTCACGTTGCCGGCGAGCGCCGCCGGCGGATCGAAGGCGATGCTCAACATCACGCGCTGGTGGTCGAACGAGCGCGTGCAGTGGGGCGCGCCGATTGGCAAGCACGAAGCCGTCGCGCAGAAGATCGGCATGATGGCCGCGAACACGTTCGCGATGGAGGCAATCTCCGGCCTCACGGTAGGCCTTGCCGAACATGGCGGCTACGACATTCGGCTCGAAGCGGCCATCGCGAAGATGTACAACACGGAGCATGGGTGGCGGATCGTGGACGACACGCTGCAGATTCGCGGCGGTCGCGGCTACGAGACGGCCGATTCGCTCCGCGCCCGCGGCGAGCCCGCCATCCCGATCGAGCGTGCGATGCGCGACTCGCGGATCAATCTGATCTTCGAGGGATCGTCGGAGATCATGCGGTTGTTCATCGCTCGTGAGGCGGTGGACCACCACTTCAAGCTCGCCTTCCCGATCGTCGCGCCGGATTCGTCGTTAGGTACGCGGCTCAGGGCAGCGGCCAAATCGGCACCGTTCTACGCGACGTGGTATCCGTCGCGCTGGCTGCCGCATCCAACGGGCTATGGGGAATTTGGATCGCTCGCCAAGCACTTGCGCTTCGCGGAGCGCCGCGCCAACAAGCTGGGACGCACACTATTTCATGCGATGGTGCGGTTCGGCCCGCGACTCGAGCGAAAGCAGATGGTGCTCTTCCGCGCCGTGGACATTGGCGCCGAGCTGTTTGCGATCGCCGCGGCTTGCGTTCGCGCGCAGATGCTCGCCAAGAAGGGGAACACGAAGTCCATTGCCCTGGCGGATCTGTTCTGTCGCGAGGCGCGGGTGCGTGTGGACGCGCTCTTCGACCGTTTCTACGGCGAGAACGACTCGGCCATTTACCGCGTCGCGCAGCAAGTGCTTCGCGGCGAGCACGCTTGGCTGGAAGAGGGCATTGCGAGCCCGATCGAACCGGAGACGCATTTCTCCGGTGCAGAGCCCGCGAGCGTCGAGAAGGGAGAGCCGGCGGGCGTGCGCTGAGTGCGGGACGCGGGGCGCGGATTAACGGCGTCCGAACCGTTTTGTGATGCTGAGCGAAGCGAAGGATCTGCTGTTCGAACCTCGCATTCTCTTCCGAATTCAAACCATCAATCGCCGACGAAGGCCGTGTAGCCTTCGTCGGCGATTGCTTCTTCGATCTCATCCACGTTGGTCTTCGACGGATCGTAACGAAGCGTCGCCGACCCGACGGCCACTTGCTCGACCGCGACGCCCGGCGTTGCAGTGAGTCGATTCTTCACAGCGCGCACGCAGTGCTCGCAGGACATTCCTTCGATCGTGAGCTTGAGGGTTTCCATCGCGGTTGCGGTTAGGGTCTGCTGAAGAATGCCATGCGACCCGTAATGTTCCAAGCCCTTTGCCGTCGTCTCGCAACGAACAGCGGGAGCAGATCCTTCGTCGCTTCGCTCCTCAGGATGACTGGTGCGGCAATAGCGCGCCGGTGTGCAGTCCCGATCACGCTTTCGAGGCTGCGGCCGCAACAATGATCCGGGGTGTCAGGGCTTACACTGCCCCGACGGCATCGGAATCAGCTGCGAGACTGGCAACGGTGAGCCAAAGTTCGGCGAGCCGTCAGCGTTCCATGTGAACTTCTGCGTCCGTATCACGCGATTCCAGCCAGGCGACGGATCGACCTTCGTGTGGTAGACGATCCAATCTTCCGTCGAGTCGGGGGAGGTCGTGAAGCTCGCATGGCCTACCCCGTACACTTCGGCCGTTCCCGTGAAGACTGGTCCCGACTTCACCCAACTGGCCGGGTTCATTGGATCCGTGCCGGCCGTTAGGCGGAGTTGGCCCAAGCGGTAGTCGGGCAGCCACGACTCCCGTGCCGAATAAATGATGAATGTCTGTCCAGCGTGCTCGAGGAATTCGGGACCCTCTTGGAGGTTGAGCTCTGTCCCCACTTCCCAACTCTCCGTGGGAGAGCTGAGCTTCACGCGGTTGCCGCTGATCGTCTTCGGGTCTGACATCTGCGCGATGTACAGGTGCTGTGTCGTGCGGTCGGTCGAGGCGTTCTGCTCCCAGCCGGACCACACGGCGTAGAGCTGACTTCCAATGCGATGCACCGTGAGATCGATCGCCCAAATGGGATTCGTCTTGTTGGTAATATCATCGCCGGTATACAGCATCCCGTAATCGGTGTACGCCCCCAACGGATCATCCGTGACCGATTCGAGCACACCAGCGCGCTGATCGATGAACGGCGGCCCGCTGCTGCCGCCGGCGTAGTAGATGTACCAGTGGCCGTCGATGTAATGGAGCTCCGGCGCCCAGATGTTCGTCTGATTCCATCCTGACGATGGCGCTGTCCACACCGCCACGGCACCGCTGGTGATCGATGTGAGCCATCCGCTCTTGTGGATCCAGATGGCGTTGTTCTTCGACTCGGCGAAGTAAAACGAATCGCCGCGCCTAACGACCCACGGGTCGGCGCCGGTGCCGAGGGGATTCGTGAACGTGCACGCATTCGTGACGGGCGGCGCGGTGTCGGCCGTTTTGGAGCTCGAGCAATTTGCAGCGGCGACTACCAGCGCCGCGACGGCAGCACGCATCACGAGTGATCGGGGAAAGGAGTGAGACGACTCCAGGCGCTGAGGGCCATGGCGACTACGCCACGGCCCCAGGTTCACGCGTGCTTCCTGAAACACCCGACTCACCAGCCGGGGTTCTGATGGATGTTGGGGTTGAGATTGATCTCCGCGGTCGGAATCGGCAACAGGAGCGATTTGTTGGCCACGAAGAAATTGAACTCGGGATCGTGCGCCCGCAGCGTGGTGAGGTCCGCGAAGAGATTCTGACGGCCCAAGTCCAGCCAGCGCTGACCTTCCATCCCGAACTCGAGCAACCGCTCGTGGATGATTGCGTCACGCAGCTGAGACTGAGATAGGCCCGCGAGAGGCGCAAGACTCACGCGCGCGCGCACCTGGTTGATGTACGGCAATGCGGCCGACGTCTGATTCTGCTCGTTGAGCGCCTCGGCGTACATCAGCAGGATGTCGGCGTAGCGAAGAACCTTGTAGTTGATCGACGCGTCCCAGCTCTGATCTCCTCCTGGGAGGTAGTACTCGCCGTACTTCTTGAAGAACAGCGTATCGGGCGTGTGGTTGGCGAGATTGCTTGCATAACGGGTGGCGAAGGGAACCCCGTATACGTCCTCGCCGGGCTTGTTCCAGAAAATTGTCGCGTCCAGTCGTGGGTCCACGCCGCCACTTGTTGTCGACTGGAGGAAGAATTGTGAGAAGTACCAGGGCGTGGGCCGTCCGTCGCAGAAGCTCGGGCCGCACGGACCGATCATCTTCGACATGTTCAGGCCGAAGATGCCTTGCGATCCCGCGAGCGTCGGATTGCCGACCTGCACCTCGAACAGGGATTCGATGTTGTTCTTTCCCGACGCCGTGAAATTGTTCGCGTAATTCGGGTCGAGCGCGTAATTGCCAGATTGGATCACTGCCTGCAGCTGCGTTGCCGCTTCGGCCCACTTTTTCTGCTGCAGCAGCACTTTGCCTAACAAGCCCTTCGCCGCGCCAGAGGTTGCGCGGCCCACGTCGGAGCCATTGGCATAGGACGCGGGCAGCGTCGCGGCGGCATCCGTCAAGTCAGCCTGGATCTGCGCCCACACTTTGGAGCTGTCCGAGCTCGCCGGCCGATCTTCCGGCAACGGCGGCGCCGTGATCAGCGGAATGTTCCCGCCATAAAGCGTGATCAAATGGAAGTACAGCAAGCCGCGAATGAACTTCGCTTCGCCCACATACCGGCTACGCAACGTGGGGTCCATGTTGATGCCTGGCACGTTCGCGATCACCTGATTGGCGCGGAAGATCGTTCGGTAGGTGTCGTTCCACGTGTCGCGGTTCACGTCGAAGTCGTACGTGGCAAAGGTAAACTTGTTGAAGTTCGCCAAATCCGTCCACGGGCTTGGGCTGTAGCCGATGTCGGAGCGGATGTCGTACGAAAAGCCTTGCCAGCGCAGAAAGGTCCCAAGCTGAAGGAGCCCATTGTATGTCGCGTTGACACCCAACAGGGCATCGTCGGCCGTGCTCCAGAACGTCTCCGAATTGAGCTGGTTCGGATTCGTGACATTCAGGTCCGATTTGCAGGCCGCGATGCCGCCGCCAAGGAGCAGCGCCGGAATCAATGCGCGGAATCGCATAATGAGTGTGGTCAGAGAGTGACGAAGGGTTTGTCTATTTCGCATCGCTCGCCTCACATGCGGAGGTCGAGACCGACCGTGATCGTGCGCGGATTGGGATAGATGAAGCCATCGTCGATGCCGCGAGCGAGGGGATCACCGAATCCGAGAATCTCCGGATCCCAGTTCGAGTACTTCGTCCACGTGTACAAGTTCTGAACGTTGAGGTACAGCCGGGTAGAGCCGGTGTAGAATCGCGACGATAGACGCTGCGGTAGCGTGTAGCCGACAATGAGGTTTTGCAGTCGCGTGTAGTTGCCGCTCTCGATCCACCGATCCGAAACGACGTCACCGTTGGCTGCGCCGGCAGCGCCATAGACCGCGCGCGGCGTCGTCGTACTCGGGTTCGTCGGTGTCCACGGCTGCAGACCGGCGCGCGAGTTGTTCAGGTCATCCATGCGCTCCGTCCACCACTTCACGACGTTGAAGATCTTTGAACCGTAGCTGCCGCGGAAATTGATCCCGGCATCGAACGAACCGTACCGCGCGTCGAAGAACAGTCCGCTCGTGAGCTTCGGAACTCCGCTACCCGCGTTATAGCGGTCCTGGTCATTGATCACGCCATCGCCGTTGAGATCGGCGTACCTGATGTCGCCCGCCTGCGCACCCGGCTGGATCGGGAGACCGTTCGGACCCTTGTAATTCGCGACGTCCGCGGCGCTCTGGAAGATTCCGGCGACATGCTTTACATAGAACTCTCCCACGGGCTGTCCGACGGCCGTGCGCGCGACTTCGTTGATACCCGCGAAGATCGGCTGTCCGCCGTTGCCTAACGAAATCACCTTGTTGCGGGTGGTTGTGAGATTGAACGACGTATTGAGCTCGAGCTTACCTCGCTCGAGGTGATCATTTGCACCGAGCTCGAAGCCGGCGTTGCGCACTTTACCCGCGTTGATGACGGGATTGTTGTTCGATCCCAAGCTTGTTGGAATTGGCGCGGAGACGAGCAAGTGATCCGACAGATTGTTGTAGTAGTCGGCGGTCACGGTGAGCGCGCTGCCGAGAAGGCCGAGATCCATGCCCAAGTCCGTGGATCGGTTCTCCTGCCACCGCAGGTTCGGATTGGCTAGCGACTGCTGAATCGCGCCGCTGGTGGGCGTGCCGTTGAAGATGTAATTGATGTTCGAACCGATCGGCGCGACGTACGCGAAGTCGCCGATGTTCTGATCGCCGAGCTTGCCCAGGCTGGCGCGGAACTTCAGGAAGCTGGCCCGATTCACGAGCGGAATCCCCTTGAAGAAATGCTCATCGCTGGCAACCCAACCAATCGAGCCCGCACCGAAGTCGCCACAGCGGTTGCCCGGGCTGAAGCGCGAAGAGCAGTCACGGCGGCCGCTCAGGCTGAAGAGGTAGCGATCGAGAAGGGCGTAGTTCACACGCCCAAGGACCGCGTTCGTACGGAACGGGATTTCAAAGCCGCTGTTGCTTGCCCCCGCCGAGGAGCCGGCGTCGATCTGCCGGAGCGTTTCGTCGGAGAAGCCCTGACGGAAGGCAAAGAGCCGGTTGTAGTCGACGCGCTGCGACGTCGTGCCGACCACTGCCGTCACGCGATGCGTGCCGCTGCCGTAGATGTCTTCGAAATTGAGAAGATTCTCGTAGAGGAGCGAGGTGCCGTTCGCGCGCGCGTCGGCGAGTGTGGCGAATGAGTTCGGCGTCAGATAGCGGAGCTGGTCGATGCTGCGCCAGTTCGTCGTCGTCGAATCGTTGTAGTTGAGTCCGAGGTTGAGGCGATAACGCAGATTGTGCAGGATCTCGAATTCGCCGAATGCGGTGCCGATCGCCTGATTCGAGCGGTACCGATTACTCTGCGCTTGCAGCTCACCGACGGGATTCGTGCCGTAGGTTGGATTCGCAGTGCTGCCGTAGCCGTAGCCGCCGACGTTCGTCGGATCGAAGACGGGGATCGTCGGCACCATCCGCACCACGTCGATGAGCGGATAGCCGTTGAGTCCCTGCTGATTGCCTTGGGACAGCGCCAGATTTTCTCCGATGGAGAACCGGCCGCTTCGCGCGTCCGAGTTCACGCGGAAGCTGTAGCGTCGGAAGCTCGTGGTGATGATCGTACCCTTCTGGTCGAGCACCCCGCCGGAAACGAGATATCCCGCGGTGGGCGATCCGCCGGACATTTGCAAGTTGTAATCTTGGATCGCGCCTTTCTGGAACACCGCGTTTTGCCAGTCGGTGTTCACGGTCGCCGCTCCTTTGATGCCAGCTGGGATGTCTTGCGGCTGGAATCCCGCATTCTGATACGCCATGAGATTGATCGCCTGCCACTGCTGGGCGTTCATCATGTCGAGACGCTTCGGTACTTCCTGGTAGCCGTAGTAAGTGCGTAGCTGCACTTCATTGTTGCCGGCGTGGCCGCGCCGGGTTTTGATTACCACCACACCATTCGAGGCTTGCGCCCCATATTGGGCCGCGGCCGACGCATCCTTCAGCACCTCGATCGATTCGATGTCGTCCGGATTGAGGTTCGGATTCTCGGACAGGTACATCCCGTCCACGACATAGAGCGGCGTGGGGTTACCGAATCCGTTTTGGCCGCGGACGATGATTTGCGCCGCACGTCCGGGCTCGCCAGACGCGGCGACTTGCACCCCCGGAATTCGGCCGCGCACGGCCTCCTCGACGGTCGCGACCTTCTGATCGCGGATCTCGTTTCCAGTCACGCTTGCAACGGCCCCCGAGATGTCGCGACGCTGTTCTGTCGTGTAGCCGACCGAGACAACGGCAGCCAGGCTCGCCGGCAGCACTTGGAGCTGGAAGTCGGACACGGCATCGGCGCCGCTCGTGATCGTGACGCGCTGCGAGACTGGCGAATAGCCAATGCGCTGCGCGCGCACGGTGTACGTGCCTGGCGCGACACCTGAGATCGTGTACTTGCCCTGATTGTTCGTCACCGCGCCGAACGTCGTGCTCGGAATGGTGACTTGTGCACTCGGCAGCGGCTGTCCTGCTTCGCCGACGACAGTGCCTGTAATGTGGCTACCGGTCTGCGCGCGCAGCGCGCGCGTTGCGCCGCCCAGGAAGACGCTCGCGAGAGCGAGCGCTTCGATGAGCGCGAGTCGACCGCGACGTCGCGATGCGACACTCGGGCGGCGACGAATTGAGATTTTCAAGGTGCGTTCCTCCGCGGGAGCAGCGTTTACGGTCCGCAGCGCGCGAACCAGAGTGAGGGTGATGGGAGAAGGAAGAAAAAGCGGCGCCTGATCGTCGGCACCGCCGATCAGTGGGGCGGTGGACGCTCGTCGCGAAAGAGCATCGAGCTTGGAATGCGTTGTCGCGGCATGCCCGGCCCCTCGATGTACATCTCGAGTTGCATTGGTCCGTACGCCTGGAAGTACGTGACGGTGATCGGTTGCAAGCCGGCCTGGAGCGCCGCCTGTCCCCATGTCTCGGTGGCTTTCGGCGACTGGCCTAACGACCAGAAGACATTCTGGTCTCCGATCCACATGCCCGCGCCATCGTCGGAGCGGGCGAGGAAGGTGTAGACGCCCGTGCGCGGAACGCGAATGTACCCCGTATATCGGAAGGAGAACATCTCATTGGTGTCGCGTGGGGCCAGCGAGAAATCGGCGACGACGCCGCGCTTCTTCGGACGCAAATCGTCCGCGCGCGTCTCCGGATGCTCGACGCGCCAACGGACGGGCCAATTCAATCGGAACGGTGGTTCTTTCGTCGTATCCGCGAAATATTCGTAATCGAGGCCAGCAATGGCACGCGTCGTCGTTGGCGACCGGCCGGCAACACGCTGATACGCGACGCGCGCTTCCGGCGCGGCCGTCGCCGCACCATTCACGAAGCTCTTCGCTCTGACGATCGTGTTCGACGTGAGTGTGAACGGCTTGCCGTATCGTGGGCTCTGCTGTGTTGGCTCACTGCCGTCGAGGGTGTAATGAATCTCGGTTGTCGTTCCTTGAGTGATGCTGACGCGAACGCTGTCCGTGAATTCCCCGAGCTCGGGAAGGATGTACGGCGCCAGCCCGCGATTCACCGCCGCCGTCCGCGCCGTATCGAACTTCACGATCGCGCGGTCGTACGTCATGAACCCATTCAGCTCGACCTCGACATCGGTGAGCTGCGTATACACGCCGGCGCTGATGCCGTGCGTGTCGCGATCGTGGTACAGGCGCTTCAGCAATAGTGCGTATCGATCGGCGAGCGATTCGGTTGACGAGAAGAGACCGCCGTAGCCCCAGCTGTCGCCGGCCCATGCGTGCCCGCTCTCTTTGTAGCCCAGCCCACCGAACTCACCGACGACGGCGATGCGTCCCTCGGCGCCGAACATCGCCTGCGGACCCTGATAGCGATGCACGTCGATGATGTCGCCCGCCCCCTCGTGCTGCCAACCACTCGCATCATTGATCAGACGCGTCGTATCGATCTGTCGGATGATGCTGACGATGTGCTTCGTGTCGAACTGTCCCCACTTCTCGTTGAAAGGCACCCACGCAACGATCGACGGCACGCTGCGGAGATCCTCGACCATTTGACGAAGCTCCGTCTCGAAATCGCGTCGCGCCGCGGGGGTGTCGTTCCAACCGCTCGGCATGTCCTGCCACACCGCGAGGCCAAGCTTGTCCGCGTAGTAATACCACCGCGCCGGCTCGACCTTGATGTGCTTCCGTACCATGTTGAAGCCGAGCGCTTTCATGAGCTGGATGTCGTTGCGCAGCGCCGCATCGGTGGGCGGCGTGTACAGGCCGTCCGGCCACCACCCTTGATCGAGCGGCCCAAGCTGAAACACCGGCTTGCCGTTGAGGCGAATCCGGACGAATCCATTCGCATCCGGTCCGCGACTCACGGACCGCATGCCGAAGTAGCTCGTGACCGAATCCACCAACTGTGTGCCATCACGCAATCGCAGCTGCAGGTCGTAGAGAAACGGGTCGTCGGGCGTCCACGGGTGAGCCGCGGGGATCGTTAGGCGCAGATCTCCGCCAACGGCACCCTCGGTACGAGCAACGACGAGTCCGTGTGTCGAGGCGATGGCTTCGACGCGCGCCGCCGCCGCCGTACCGCGACCGATCACCCTGACATGGAGAACCCCGGCATTCAGATCCGGCGTCAACACCAGGCGGTCGATCGATGAGCTCGCAACGGGCTCGAGCCAGACGGTCTGCCAGATACCCGTCACGGGTGTGTACCAGATGTCCCGCGGATTGCTCACCTGCTTCCCGCGCGGCTGCCCGAAAGAATCCGTCGGGTCGTACACGGCGACGACGAGCTCTTGGTCGCGATTTCGATCGAGGAGGGCCGGCGTCGCGTCCACCGTGAATGGCGAGTAGCCGCCGGTGTGCTCGACGAGGCGCGTGCCATTCACGTACACCGTGGCCCGCCAATCGACCGCACCGAAGTGAATGAGCAAACGCTCACCAGCCTTCACTTCGTCTGGCACGCGAAAGGTGCGGCGATACACGATACGCTCGGCGTGACGGCCGACACCGGACAGCGCCGATTCCATCGCAAACGGCACGAGGATGCGTTCCGAAAGATCCTGCCCGAATGGCGGGGCCGCGGTCGTGTCGGAAACCACGGCGAACTGCCAGAGCCCGTTCAGGTTCTGCCACCGCGAACGCACCATCTGCGGCCGAGGATATTCCGGCAACACGCGACTGGGATCGATGTCCGCTGCCCACCGGGTGAGCAGACGACCGCCCACCGGATGCCAGGACGATGCCTGCGTCTGGGCCCCAGCTACCGTGCCGCTCGCGAGCAGCGTCGCGGCGGCGAACATCGAGCGCAGGGTGTGAGTCATATGGGAAGTCGCGTCATAGCCACTTGCCTAACGACGTGCTGTTTGTCCGGACCCTGCCGATGGAAGCCGCCGCTCACTTGCCGCCGGCGGCCGTCCAACAGGCGACTCCCCGAGCGCGCGCGTGGATTGCCGAATCACGAGCTCCGATTCCAGCAAGACTTTCTCGGGCGGCAACACCGTCTTCGACTCGATCTGTCGAATCAGCATCTGCGCGGCGATCTCACCCATTGCCGCCTTCGGCATCCGCACCGTCGTCAGCGGGACCTGGAGATACTCGAGCAATGGGATGTCGTCGAAGCCAATCACCGATACGTCATCGGGAATGCGAAGCTTCAGCTCGTGCAGCGCCCGGCACACGCCGATAGCCACGAGATCGTTGTAGCAGGTCACCGCCGTCGGCCGCTGCGCCGCGCTGCGCTTTCGGAACAACGACAGCGCAACGCGATAACCATCCTGGAGGTGGGCGCCGGCTTCGATCGCGCCATCCTCCGTGAACATCAAGTGCGAGGCACTGTAGGCGCGACGGACGCCCTCGAGGCGCTCTTCGCTGTGCATCGAGTACTTCGGACCCGCGAAGTGCACGATGCGCGTGTGGCCTTGCTTGATGAGAAACTCCACTGCTTTGCGCGACGCCTCGCGATTGTCCACATCCACGAGGCTGGACGGCACACCACGTACGCCCTCGAGCAGCACGAAAGGGAAATTGCGTCGCTTGAGCTCGAAGAAGTGGGACAGGTCCGCGTTCGCATCGAGCACGGGCGTGGCGATGAGGCCTTCCACGTCCTTCGATTGCAGCAGCTCCACCGCGCGACGCTCGGCGTCGTATTCACCTTCGGAGCTCGCGACGAGCAGCGTGTATCCCTGGTCGTTCGCATGTGTGCGCGCGCCGAGCACGACCTCGGCATAGTATGGATTGTCGATCTCCTTGATGAGGAGACCAATGCTCTTGGTCTTCCGCGCGCCACCACGCGTGACCTGGCTCGGGCGATAATTGAGCACGTCGATCGCCGCGAGCACGCGGTCGCGCGTAGAGCCCTTCACCGAGTTGCTGTCGTTGATGACAGCCGAAACGGTGGCTTTCGAGACTCCGGCCTGCCGTGCGACGTCAGTAATGGTCGCGCGCTGGGTCTTCATCGCGGATGTCGGGGTGGAGATCGAGCACTGAACCTAGTTGAACCGGATCGAACAGGTTCAAGTGCGGCTAGGATGGTTCGAGTACGAGGCGCTGTCAAGGGCGGGAGGGGTTGGCGGCTGGCGCGTGCCGGGTGGCGCGGAGGGACTTCCTCCATGCATCACGCATTACCCACGCTCATCGCTTGACAATCCGCCCCTTCCGAGTGCACTACTGAACGCTGTTTGAACCGAATCGAACCGGTTCAAGAAACAACACTCTTATGCCATCCCCTCTCGACGGCCTCGCCGCCACCTCGCATCGCCGCTGGAATGCGCTCACCGGCGAGTGGGTGCTCGTGTCGCCTCACCGTACCCAGCGTCCATGGCAGGGCCAGGTCGAGAAGCGGCCGCCGCTCGACCGACCCGCGTACGACTCAACATGCTACCTGTGCCCGGGAAATGAACGCGCGGGCGGCGCCCGCAACCCCAAGTACACCGGCACATTCGTCTTCGAGAACGATTTCGCAGCGCTCCGGCCACGTTCGGGCGACGCGCCTTCTATGGAAGTGCGGCTCGAGGACGGGCTGCTCGTCGCGCGCGGTGAATCCGGTGTGTGCCGCGTGATCTGCTTCTCACCTCGGCACGACCTCTCCTTGCCCCACATGTCGCCGGAAGACATCCGTCGCGTCGTCGACGTATGGGCCGAGGAATACGAGCGACTCGGGAAGCAGCACGACGTCAACCACGTTCAGATCTTCGAGAACAAGGGCGAGATGTTGGGCGCGAGCAACCCGCACCCGCATGGCCAGATCTGGGCGCAGGAATCGATACCGCTCGCCCCCGCGCGCGAAACGGAGCGTTTTCTGGCGCACCGCGCGCGCACGGGACGCACGCTGCTTGCCGACTATCTTGCCGCCGAGCTGCGTCACCAGGAGCGCATCGTCTGCGAGAACGAACGGTTCGTCGCGCTCGTTCCGTTCTGGGCCGTATGGCCGTTCGAGACCCTAGTCATCAGCCGGGATCCGGTGCCACATTTGACGGCGTTAGGCGATCGCCACCGCAACGACTTCGCCGACATTATCGGCAACCTAACGAGAAAGTACGACGCCGTGTTCGACGTGTCGTTCCCGTATTCGGCGGGGCTACATCAGTCGCCCACGGATGGTCGCGAGCATCCCGAGTGGCATTTTCACATGCACTTCTATCCGCCCTTGTTGCGTTCAGCCACGGTTCGAAAGTTCCTCGTCGGTTATGAGATGCTCGGCGAGCCGCAGCGCGATCTCACTCCGGAAGCCGCCGCCACACGTCTGCGCGAAGCGTCGCGGCGTTTGCAGGAGACGGCGTGAGCGTCGAGCTGCGGGAGCGCGTTCACGAGGAGTTTCGCCGCCGCTTCGGCGCTGAGCCATCGTTCCTGGCGCGCGCGCCGGGCCGCGTGAACCTCATAGGTGATCACACGGACTACAACGACGGGTTCGTGCTCCCCATGGCGATCGACCGAGAAGTGTGGCTCGCCGTTAGGCCACGCCCGGATAGACGAGTGGCGGTGCACTCCATCGATTTCGGCGAAGATGCGAGCTTCGCACTCGACGACGGCGGTCCAAAGCGGGGTGGCTGGGTGGAGTATCTCCGCGGCATCGCCTGGGCGTTGCAAGACGGAGGACGTCCAACGGGTGGATGGGAGGCGGTCGCAGCCGGCGACGTCCCTGTCGGCGCCGGGCTCTCGTCGAGTGCCGCATTGGAGCTCGCTACGGCGCGCACGTTCGCCGCCGTCACTGGCGTCGTTTGGCAACCGGTGGCAATGGCGCGCATCGCCCAGCGCGCCGAGAATGAGTGGGTCGGCGTGAATTGCGGCATCATGGATCAGTTGATCTCCGCCGCCGGGGCGGCTGGCCACGCGTTGCTCATCGATTGCCGAAGCCTGGAGACGCGCTCGGTTTTGGTGCCGGAGCGCGTGGCGGTGGTGGTGCTCGATACGGCAACGCGCCGCGGCCTGGTCGACTCGGCGTACAATGAACGCCGCGCGCAGTGCGAAGCCGCAGCGAGCTTCTTTGGCGTTCCGGCCTTACGAGACGTGGACGTCGCCACGTTCCATGCGCGCGAAAACGAGCTCGATGCGGTTACTCGGAGGCGAGCGCGCCACGTCATCACCGAAAACGCACGCACCCTCGAGGCGGCCCAGTTGCTGGAGGACGGCGACCTCGCGGCCGTCGGCGCGTTGATGGACCAAAGTCACATATCCCTCCGTGACGACTTCGAGGTTTCGCGCTCCGAGCTCGATACGATGGTCGATCTCGCCCGCCAACATGCGGGCTGCTACGGAGCGCGCATGACGGGCGCGGGATTCGGCGGCTGCGCCGTCGCTCTCGTAGAGCGCGACCAGGCAGAGGGATTCGCGCGCTCCGTCTCGACGGCGTATACTCAGGCGGTCGGTGTTCGGCCCGCCGTGTACGTCTGCGCGGCCTCGCAAGGCGCCAGCGTCGAGGCGCTCGACTGACCCACCGACACCGGCAACGCGTCGTTTTTTCGCCGCGCTGGCCTCGTTAGTGCGCTCACATCGAGAGACGAACGCGAGGAGGAGGGATGCTCGTCCGTCGTCGTACGACGCCCATTGGTCTGCTGCTCACGGTGCTTCTCACGGTTGGCTGCGGAGGCGGAAACGCGGCGCAGGTCGCGCCGACACCACGAACCGACGATTCGGTCTCGATCGGCTACGGACGTCAAACCAAACATGACGTCACGGGCGCCATTGGATCGCTCACCGGGGACGATATTTCGCACCAACGGGTGGCTCGGGTAGAGGAGCTGCTCCGCGGACGCGTGGCTGGGGTCGAAGTGGTCCCGCTGCCTAACGGCGATTTCTCGTTGCGCATTCGCAATGCGTCCGCCAACGCCGGCAACGCGGCGCCACTCATCGTGCTGGACGGCATGCCGCTCCCGCGGGGAGGCGGCGTCGGCAGCGCGCTCGCGGGCATCGCTCCGTCGGACATCTCGCGGATCGAGGTGCTCAAAGACGCCGGCTCGGCGGCTGCCTATGGCTCCGAAGGCGTGAACGGCGTAGTGCTGATTACCACGAAGCGCCGATCCTGATCTGTCATCCCGAGCGCAGCGACGGATCTGCTGTTTGGCGGCTGACCGGCTACAGCACAACCCCGTGGAGCACGATCAGCGCGACCGTGAAGTAGATCACCAGACCGGTCACGTCGACAAGGGTGGCGACGAAGGGCGCCGAGGCGCTCGCGGGGTCGATACCGATCCTACGGAAGATGAACGGCAGCATCGATCCGACCATCGTGCCGAAGGTGACGACGCCGACAAGCGCCAACCCGACCGTGATTGCCACCAGGTGGACCTCGATCGAGATCCCCGCGTGCTGATTGTAGTTCATGCCCAGCGGCACGCCGAGAATGCGCATGTTGCGATCGTGCAGGAGCTGCCACAGCTCGATGCGCACGAACCCAATCACGCCAAGGATCAAACCGAGAGTGAGACCGGCGGGGAGCTCACGCACCGCCACACGCCACCAGTCGCGTACGCCCACCTCGCGCAACGCGAGTGAGCGAATCATCAACGATGTCCCTTGCGAGCCCGAGTTTCCGCCGGAGCTGATGATGAGTGGCAGAAAGAGCGCGAGAACGGTGGCGCGGTCGATCGTGCCCTGGAAATAACCGAGGGCCGTGGCTGTGAACATCTCGCCGATGAACAGCGCGCAGAGCCAACCCGCGCGCTTCTTGATCATCCGCCAGAAGCTGATCTGCATGTATGGCTCGTCGAGCGCTTCCATGCCGCCCAGCTTCTGTACGTCTTCCGTTTGCTCTTCTTGAATGACGTCGATGACGTCGTCGACGGTGATGACGCCCATGATGTGGCCGGACTCACTCACCACCGGCACCGCGACGAGGTCGTAGTTCGACGTTAGGCGCACAACGTCCTCGTGGTCCGCGTTGGGGCCGAGCGCCACCACCTCCGTCCAGGCAATTTCCGAGATCTTTGCACCGGGTGCTGCCGCGAGCAGCTCGCGCAGGGAGAGCACGCCGGCGAGCCGGCCGCTCGCGTCGGTTGCGTAGATGGCGTACATCGCCTCGCGTCGTCCGGTGCGCGCCAGTGCGCGAACGCGGTCGAGCGCATCTTCCACGGTCGTCGCCTCGGGGACCGAGACGAACTCCGTCGTCATCAGTCCACCGGCGGTATCCGGATCGAAGCGAAGGAGCTGTTCGGTCTCTTTGCGCGCTTCGCTCGGAATCTCCGAGAGAACGTCCTCGGCGTGCTCCTCCGACAGCTCGCTCAACTCCTCGAGCGTGTCGGCGCGATCGTCCGGGGTCATCTCGGTGACGAGCTCCGCTGCCTGGCGGGCGCTCATCTGCTCGAGAATCGCCGCACGCAACTCCTCGTTCAGGTACTCGAGGACGTCGGCGGCGCGATCGCGCGGGAGGGCCGCAAGAAAGAACGGTGCGCGCTCGGCGGGCAGGAGCTCAACGACGTCCGCGAGATCGGCGGGGTGCAGCTCCTCCGTCTCAGCCGCGATGTCGCTCGGCGACTCCTCCAGCAATGCGAGGATGTCCGGCGCGACGAGCGCCGCGACGGGCAAGTCCTCGGGATTCCGATGCTGCGGCGCCATAGCGACTACGAGGAAGGTGGTGAGCGGGGCGCAAGTTACGGGTGGGTGAAATCAGAGACAAGTTTTTTCGAGTTTTGTCTCGCAAGGAACAGCGGGCGCGCGCTTCGGCGCCAAGAGTTGGATTGGTTAGTCCGATCACCCTGTGAGGTCACTCGAGTGGTGGCACCAGGCGGTCGTGTGTTTAGCTTGATGCGGTGCGCTCACTCAACGAACAACGCTCGACACGATGAACGTTGCTTTTCTTGGACTCGGCGCCATTGGCCGACCGATGGCCAGTCGAGTCGCCGCCGCTGGATTTCCGCTCACGGTGTGGAATCGGACCGCCGCGCGCGCTCACGAATTCGCGGACACCGCAAAGGCGCACGTCGCGACATCTCCCGCGGAGGCGGCGCGCGGCGCGGACGTCGTCATTACCTGTTTACCGAATTCGCCGGAAGTGCTGGCGCTGCTCGATGGCAACGACGGGCTGTTGAGCGGAATGCGCTCGGGCGCCGCGCTCGTCGATTGCACGTCTGGCGAGCCGGCGACGTCGCGACAGATTGCCGATCGCCTGCGTCAGCGCGGCATCGACTTCATCGATGCGCCAGTGAGCGGTGGTGTGATCGGGGCGGAGAAGGGAACGCTCACGGTCATGGTCGGTGGCGATCGGGCCGTTCTCGACCGCGTGCGACCGGTTCTGGAGTCCTTCGGGCAGAAGATCGTGCATTGCGGCGATGTCGGTGCCGGGGACGCGCTCAAGGCGGTGAACAATGCGTTACTCGCCGTGCACATCTGGTCTGCCGCGGAGGGGCTCGCCCTACTCGTGAAGGAGGGTGTCTCACCCGCGGTCGCTCTCGACGTCATCAATGCGTCGAGCGGGCGCTCGAACGCATCCATGAATCTCTTTCCCGAGCGCGTGCTGACGAGGGCATTTCCACGCACATTTCGTCTCGCACTGCTCGACAAGGACGTCGGCATCGCCGCGAACGTCGCCAGTGCGGACGGCGTTCCCGCGCCGATGCTGCAGCTGACGGCGGCGCTCTGGAAGGCAGCGCACAACTCGTTAGGCGAGGTCGCTGATCACGTGGAAACGGTGAAGCTCATCGAACAGTGGGCCGGAGTGGAGATCGCATGACATCGACCGTTGGTGCCGAGCGGGACGTGACCGATCGCGTTGCGTCCGTGAATCAAATCCGCCGCCAGTTTCCGGCGCTCCAGCGTGTGCATGCGGGGCAGCCGGTGGCCTACTTCGACGGACCGGGCGGCACGCAGGTACCGCGCTCGGTGGCCGAGGCAATGGCGGACTATCTCTTCCACCACAACGCGAATACGCACTGGCTCTATCCCACGAGCGAGGAAACGGACGCGTTGCTTCTCCAGGCTCGGCATCGCTTCGCGGATTTCTTCAACGCATCCGCCGAGGAAGTTGCCTTCGGCCAGAACATGACGACGATCACCTTCCACCTCTCGCGCGGTTTGGGACGCACGTGGGGTGCCGGCGATGAGATCGTCGTGACCGAGCTCGATCATCACGGCAATGTTGCTCCGTGGCGCGCGCTCGCGAAGGAGCGGGGTGTCACGGTGCGCACGGTGAAAATGAACACGAGCGACGGCCGGCTCGATTGGCGCGATCTGGAGCGCCAGCTCGGACCGAATACGCGTCTCCTCGCCATCGGTGCGGCGTCGAACGCGTTAGGCACGATTACCGATGTCCGGGGCGCCGCCGAGCTCGCGCACGCCGTTGGGGCGCTGGTTTTCGTCGATGCCGTGCATCTCGCGCCCCATGAGCTCATCGACGTCCGGGCCATGGATTGCGATTTCCTCGCCTGCTCCGCGTACAAGTTCTATGGCCCGCACATAGGAATTCTCTATGGGAAGCGCGATCTGCTCGAGCGAGTGGATGTGCCGCGCCTCGACCCGGCGCCGCAAACTTCACCCGAGCGTCTCGAGACGGGTACGCAGAATCATGAGGGCATCGTTGGCGCCGCGGCCGCTGTGGAATTCATCGCGTCGCTCGCCGCCGCAGGCGCGAGTACGCGAGAGGCACGTCGCGAGGCGTTGCGACTAACGTTCGACGAGCTGCGTCGTCGCGGTGAGGTCTTGCTTGGGCGTCTCTGGAATGCGCTCGCCGCGATGGATGGCATCACGCTCTATGGTCCGCGCCCGGGTACGCCGCGCACGCCGACGCTTTCGTTCACTCTTCGCGGGCACAAGACAGACGACATCGCCCGCGCCTTGTCGCGTCAGGGCTTGTTCGTGTCGAACGGTGATTTCTACGCGACGACCGTCATCGAGCGCATTGGCCAGGCTGCGGACGGCGTCGCGCGCATCGGGTGCTCCTGTTACACGACCGCGGAAGAAGTCGAGCGGTTGATCGAGGCAGTGTCTCGTCTTTGATCGCGATGTCTATAGAACCAAGAAAGGGCAGGCCGTCGACTTCAATTCACCTTCTTATGCGATACCAGCTCACCCTTCTCGAGCCCCGCTAAGAACGGCTCGTACTTCGAGCCCGGATGCCAGAGCACCCATCCATCATAGCCGGCGTCGTAGATCCCGCGCTTCTGCTCCTCGATCTGCGACGGCCCGTATGGCGGCTGGCCTAACGAGAACGCCTGTATCCACGGCCGCACGTGCTCCGGCGACGCGATACCGAGCTTGTGATCGCGCACGCGTGCCGTGTCGATCGAGATCTTCTGAATCTGATACGGCTCGGCGTTAGGATGCGCGATGCCAAATGAGCCGTGCGGGAAGTGCGACGGATACGTCATCGGCAACAGCACGTCCGTCACGGGAGCGAGCTTCTCCCACCACTGTCCCACCTCGAGGGGGCCGTGCACGGTCGCCACGAAGCCGAAGACGTCCGCCGTCGAGCGAACGCCCACCTTGTTGAGCCGCTCGCGCGCGGTCTTCAGGAACGCGGCGAGGAGATCCGGCTTCGACATGCCATTGGCCGCCGGAAAGACCTGCGTGGGTAGACTCTTGTACGGCTCGGGGAACCGGATGTAATCGAACTGAATCTCGTCGAAGCCGAGATGCACCAGCTCTTCCGCGATTCCAATGTTGTAATCCCAGAGCGCGTGGTTGTACGGATCCACCCACGAGAATCCCTTCTTGTCCTGCCAGATCGTCCCGTCGGGGCGCCGGATAGTCCACGAGGGATTCGCCTGCGCCGTCGTGGGATCCTTGAAGGTCACGATGCGCGCGATCGCAAAGATGTTGTGCGCGTGAAGCGTGTCGAGGAGCGCGCGAACGTCGCGCACCATGCCATGTCCGGCGCCCTCGTTCTTTCGAAATTCCGCATTGGCCGACTTGAAGTTCAAACCGAATTCGTCCTTCATGTCGATGACGAATCCGTTGATCTCCGTTGAATCGGCGACGCCGATGAGCCAGTGCATGCGTCGCATGCTCTGCGCGGCGAACCGGTTCACGTAAAGTCCGCGAATCACCGGCGTGGCCGCGGGGTCGCGAAGCGCCGCAATCGCGCGCGGCGCCGCCGGCGTTGCGAGAGCGCCATTCGAGACCGCGACGGCAGCCGTCGCTCCTGCATCACGAGTCGCTACCGCGGCCGCTGGCGTCTGCTTATCAGGAACTGGTGTGGCTGCCTGCTTCTCGCCGTGCTCCGATGCCGCGGTGCACGCTGTCAGAAGGAGCGCACTGAAATAGAACAATCGCATTCGAAGATGACGCATATCACGCAAAGATGAATGGACGCAGTGAAAACTGCTCCGAGAATGACGAGCCTTGCTCCCCGCTCGTTTCTCTCTTACCCCACTCCATGAGTGGTGCTGCAAGTCACCTATATTTCCCGGCCGATGGCCTCTCTCCCGCCTTTTCGTGGTCTCTGCTTCGGCCCGGCGCTTCTCGTCGTCGCCGGATGCGG
Organism: Gemmatimonadaceae bacterium; assembly: GCA_045804225.1. GTDB lineage: Bacteria > Gemmatimonadota > Gemmatimonadetes > Gemmatimonadales > Gemmatimonadaceae > AG2. The sequence continues at coordinate 24,378 of JBJMNO010000003.1, read as the reverse complement.
ACGCCACGATCGCCCAGCCTCCGCCGACCAGGCGCCTCCGCCGGCTGCCGAGTTCCTCCTGGCCACGCAGGACTCCACCTTCTGGGTGGTCTCGCAAGGATCCAAGATCCGAGCACGGGGCGCGCCGATCACCCTCGCGCAATACGATGGCCGCTTCTACGAGGTCTATCTCGCGGACGACGACCGTTCATATCAAGACGCCCTCTTCGTTGGGTTGCGGGTGTACCAGCGCGACCTCCAGAAGGGTGACTCCACGCTCGTCTTCGAGGACTCGATCGTCCCGCGCATAGCCCGCGAGTACGGGTCCGCTCATCCGGATGCGCACCGCCTCGCACCGGACGAAGAAGGCGACGAGGATCCTCCTACCCAAGCGATGGCGGACCTCCAAGTGGTGGACGTTCACGGTCCGTATTTGTCGTACGAGTATCACGTCGACGTCACCAAACGCGGCAACCCGTCCTGGCATGCGACGCGTCGCGGTGTTCTCGATCTCCGCACTGGGCGCACGACGCGAATCGCCGATCTCTTTCCGCCGGTCGTGGCGTCGGCACTCATCGACAGCGGCAAGCGCGAGCTCTCCTCGGCTGTGGATTCGTTGCGCGGCGATTCTCGGGAGTCGGCGCGGCGCGCCGTCGTCGCGCTCTCGCGCGCCAAGTTCGACGAGCGCAGCTTTGTGCTCACCGTTCCCGACAGTACCCTCGCCATTGAGTTCGATGTCCCGCAGCGTGGCAGCGACGTGCCTGACGAGGTGCTGCCGCTCGATGCGGTTCGGCCCGCACCGCCCGCCTGGTGGACGGACCTCGCTCGCAGCTTTGCTGAGAACGAAGCCGACCTCGACCGATGGCATCACGGCAGCGACAGCAGCTATGAAGTGATCGCGCGCTATGACTCTGCTGCCGAGACCGCACGCGTGTCCATCGTGGCTCATGGCCACGAGTGGCCGGTGCGCAGCGTGGCCGGGCCGATTCTGCACCTCTTCTGGTTGGACCGTCCGCCACTCGACAGTGCCCAGCGAAGAGCACTCGCCCGCGCCTTTAACGACGCGTCACTCTACGACGAATCCACGCGCACGGTGCGCGACCGGCGCCCCCGCCGCTCGGCCGGTTTGCGCTTCGCCACCATCCGCGCGACGAGCCGACACTTCAGCCGTCCTCGAGCATGAGCCAACATCCCCGCGCTTCCAAGACGGTGAAGGAGAGTCAGCACGAATCATCGGAGTTGATGATGCCGCAGGACGCAAACAACCTCGGCCACATCTTCGGCGGCGTCATTCTCTCGATGATGGACAAGACCGCCGCGATCGCGGCCTTTCGGCATTCACGCGCCAGCGTCGTGACGGCATCGATCGACCGAGTGGACTTTCGCGAGCCAATTCATCTCGGCGACCTCGTGGTGATGAAGGCGAGTGTGAACTACGTGGGACGCTCGTCGATGGAAGTCGGGGTTCGTGTGGAAGCCGAGGAGTTGATGACAGGGCGTCATCGCCACACGAACTCGTGCTACTTGACGTTCGTGGCGGTAGACCGAGCTGGGCGGCCCATCGAAGTGCCTGGTTTGATTCCCGAGACGCCGGATGAGTTGCGTCGCTACGACGCAGCCAAGGAGCGGCGGGCCAGGCGGCTCGAGGAGCGTGAGCGCGAGGAACAACAGAAGCAGCGCGCGGGCCGGTGACGTGACGCCGGTCGCGCTGTGTTAGTCTCGTTGGTACGGGGTTCGGACACTAATTTCCGCATCATGACGCTGTTCACCGTCGAACGGGCGAATCGTACACTGCCACTCGTTCGCAAGATCGTCGAGGATGTCGTCCGCCAGCATCGGCTGTGGCGCGAGAAGATCCTCGAGCTCGATCTCGTGGCGTCCACCGCGCGCGCCGGTGAGCCTCGTGAGCGCGCCGAAGAGCTCGAGCGCGATGCGCAGGCGCTCGCCCGGGAGATCGACAGCTTCCAGCAAGAGCTCGAGCAGCTCGGCATTCAGCTGAAGGATCGCCGCCTGGGTCTCGTTGATTTCCCGAGCGAGATGAACGGCCGGCAAATTCTCCTCTGCTGGCGGCTGGGCGAGCCCGAGGTCCAGTTCTGGCACGAGATCGACGCCGGCTACGCGGGCCGGCAGCCGCTGTCGCCTTCGCTCGTTGGATAGTGGTGCTCGGCGCTCGGTGCTGGGTGCTCAGTTCTCTGCTCGCACCTCGCACTCAGAAACCAGCACTCAGGTAAGAACTTCCTAATTCAGACAATGCGTAATTTTCGTTCACCCGATGGCATCATCTGGGGAGTAGACGTCAGCCTCCCTGGCTCCAGCAATGCGATGGTGCTCTTTCGGCACCCGAACGGTCAGAGCTCGCGTCTCGACCGGTACAACTGGTTCATCAGCAATGGCCCCGAGGCACGCAGCGTCACGTCGCGTCTCTCGCCGCGGCAGGTGCTCGATTCATTGACCGACATCGACATCGCGCGTCTCTTCCGCCGCTCGATGGCCATCTCACGACCCGACAGCCTGCTCCCCTCGCAAGCCTCCGACGGCTGATTCACGCTCGGAGTACGGCACGTCGATCTCCAAACCGTCGCGCGCGGCTTGGACGTTCGGGAACACCATGCGCGCTTCGCGCTCCAGCTCCGACGCGTCGTGCGAGTATCGCGCGGAGAAATGTGTGAGCACGAGACGCCGCACTTCGGCATCGCGCGCGATCATCGCTGCCTCACGAGCCGTTGAATGCCCCGTCTCCACGGCGCGCTCTGCTTCCTCGTCGCCGAACGTCGCTTCGTGGATGAGCAGATCTGCACCGCGCGCCATGTCGGTGGTGCGGGCGCACGGCCTCGTGTCGCCGGTGATGACGACGCGTCGTCCGGGGCGTGTCGGTCCAACGAGCAGCGAAGGCTCGATGCTTCGTCCGTCCGGAAGCGTTACAGGTTGGCCGCGGTGGATCTGTCCCCATAGTGGACCTTCGGGAATCCCCATCTCGCGCGCGAGGTCTGGGTTGAAGCGACCCTTTCGCGTCTCTTCCACGAGTGCGTAGCCAAGCGACGCCGAGCCGCGATGATCCACGTCGAATGGAGTGATCTCGTAGCCCGTTCGCTTCAGCGGCTTGTCGGGCTCCAACTCCGTGATCTCCACGGGAAATCCGAGTCGGTCGAAACCGAATTGCTCGGCGCGGCGGAGTACGCGGGTCGCACCCCGCGGCCCCCACAGCGTGAGCGTCTCTTCGCGACCTTGAAGCGCCATCGTTCGCATCAAGCCGATGATGCCGATGACGTGGTCCGCGTGGAAATGTGTGAAGAAGATGTCGGAGACGGCGAACGACACGTGATAACGCATCATTTGCCGCTGCGTTCCTTCGCCGCAGTCGAAGAGCAGCGTCTCGCCTTCCCGCATGAGCGCGAGGGCCGCAACATTCCGCTCCACCGTTGGACGTGAAGCGGCCGTTCCGAGAAAGCGCACGCTAAGTGACATACGCAGTGAATATAAGGAAGGTCGAGATCGTGCGGCCCCAGTCTTGCGGCAGTGCGCCAGACCTTTCTGGGGAGACGCATGCCGAGCAGAAAGACATCGAGTAGTGCGCGTGCGCGTAGAGGCGTTCGCGGTGGGGCAAAGAACAGGAAGTCTGGCACGAACACGCGTAAACCGAAGCCGCCGTTTCCCGCGCAGCACCAGCCGAAGCCGGGACTCGAAGCGGAGATGGAGCCGCGGCCTCGTTACAAAGCGCCGAGCTACCAAGGTTCAGGAAAATTGAATGACCGCGTGGCGCTCATTACCGGTGGTGACTCCGGTATTGGTCGCGCGGTCGCGGTGCTGTACGCACGCGAAGGCGCGGACGTCGCCATCGTATATCTTCCGTTCGAGCAGCCGGACGCCGAGGAAACACGCGACGCCGTGGAGGCGGAAGGGAAGCGCTGTCTCTTGATTCCCGGCGACGTGCGTGACGCGACATTTTGCGAGCGCGCCGTGGAGCGCACGGTCCAAGAGTTGGGAGGTCTCGACATCCTCGTGAACAACGCGGCGTTCCAGCAGCACCAGGAGTCGATCGAGGACATCTCCGACGAACAGTTCGAGCGCACATTTCGCACGAACATCTTCGGTTACTTCTTCATGGCACGCGCCGCCGTTCCGAAATTGCGTCGCGGCAGCGCGATCGTGAACACCGGCTCCATCACGGGCATGCAGGGAAGTAAGGAGTTACTCGACTACTCGGCGACGAAGGGTGCCATTCATGCATTCACGAAGTCGCTCGCCCAGAGTCTCGTCGAGAAAAAAATTCGTGTGAACTGCGTGGCGCCCGGCCCGATCTGGACTCCGCTGAACGTTGCGGACAAGGAAGCGAAGAAAGCCGCGGAGCATGGGAAGGCGACGCCGATGGAGCGCCCCGGTCAGCCGGAGGAAGTTGCCCCGGCGTATGTGTTTTTCGCATCGAACGCCGACTCGAGCTACATCACTGGCGAAGTGCTCACGCTTCTCGGCGGCGAGACGACGGCAGCATGATGATCACGGAGACGTGACGTGCGGCACCTGGCGGGGTCGGGGGTCCGCAGTTTGCATTTCATTATGCAGCCGTGGCCCGGGGGGGCCTTGAGTCCAATGACGATGTTTCGAGCACGCGTTGTGCTGGGAGTCGTCAGTGTTTGCAAACCGTGTCAGAGATTCTTGGGAGGAGCAGGATGCCGAACAGATTAGACAACGACGATCGAAGTGACGAAGCGGTCGACCGCGAGCGGCAGCGCGACGCGTCAGGCAACAGCAGCAATGATGGACAAGGCAATGGCGGTCGCCGGAGCAACCGTGGATTCGCGTCCATGGATCGCGGCAAGCAGCGTGAGATCGCGAGCAAGGGTGGGAAGGCAGCGCACGCGAAAGGTACGGCGCACGAATTCGACTCCGACGAAGCACGCAACGCCGGCCGCAAAGGCGGGCAGGCCGTAAGTCAGAATCGCGAGCACATGGCGATGATCGGACGGCGAGGCGGCGAGGCTCGTGGTCACTCGCGCACACGAACGCCCGGTCAGCAGACGAACTCGCAGGGCACGAATGGTGGCGATGGCGCCAGCCAGAACACGCGAAGCACGCTCACCGATCGCGAGGTCGGCTTACAGGGTGCCGGTAATGGACCTGCGAACGGCGTGAGTGCAAACACTCAGGGCTTACGGGGCACGAACAGCTCACTCGGCGGGGAGTCGCGGTCCGCGTCGTCAGGCAGCGGAGCAGCCGATCGGAGTGTGAACCATTAGGGCAGAGGGCAGTAGGTTGTGGGCAGAGAGTGGCCGGCTTCGGCTGATATTGAGAGATCTTTAAATTCTCACCCTCTACCCTCGGCCCCTCAACCCTCTACTAAGCTTTCAAATCGCGTCGCATCGATGTTGCCGCCACTGACGATGATGGCGGCGGGCGTCGGTAGCGACGCGATCGCACGGTGAAGCATCGCGGCAGTTCCAACGGCGCCGGCCCCCTCCACCCGCGCGCCGTGCTGACGCCACAGCCAGCCGATAGTGTCGGCGATCTGCTCCTCGCTCACGGTCACGATGTCGTCGAGCGCGTGACGACCGATCTCGAGGCCCGCTTCATCGATCTGACCGGCGAGTCCTTCGGCAATTGTCGGATCGTCCTCGATCTCCACGACGTGGCCGGCCGCCATCGAGCGCGCCATCGCCGCCGTTTTCGTACTCTGTGCGCCGATGATCCGCGCTTCCGGCAGCAGCGGCCGCACAATGCTCGCGCAGCCACCGAGCAAGCCGCCGCCGCCGACGTTCACGACGAGCGCCGCCAGATTTGGGAGCTCGCTGAGAATCTCGAGCGCAACCGTACCCTGGCCAGCGATCAACGCGCTTCCAAAACATGGATTGATGAACACGGCGCCGCGCTCGTTCGCGAACGCCATTGCCGCCGCCATCGCGGCGTCGTAGTGCGGCTGCGTTGCGTCGAGCGTCGCGCCTAACGCGGCGATCCCGTCTCGCTTCACCTGGGCCGCGGTGCGCGGAACGAAGATCGTTGCCGGCGTACCGAAGTACCGCGCGGCATACGCAATCCCCAAACCGTGGTTGCCGGCGGAGGATGCCACGACGCCGCGCGCTCGCACGTCCGCCGGAAGGGAGGCGATGGCGTTCATCGCACCCCGCAACTTGAATGAGCCGGTGACCTGCTCGTTCTCGAGCTTGAGATAGACGTCGCCACCAGCGAGATCGGTGAGTGGGGCGCTGCGAACGAGTGGTGTGCGTCGCACCAGTTCAGCGATGCGACGGCTTGCCGCGAGCACGTCGGTAGGGCGAAGGTCGGAGAAAGAAAACTCGGCGGTCGCGGGGTCGCGGACGGGACTTTGTGCTGTCATGGGTGTAGAAACTATCGACTCGCTGGGCACGTCCGCTGGTGCGGCGAGGGCTTTGTTACCCGCAGCACACGGGCCGCGTCCAGCTTGACTAGAACGGGGCGCGATCCGTAGATTGCCACGCAATCACGGCGGCCCCGCTCGCGGGGCCGTTTCCGTGTGCGGCCGAACGGATTGCTCGTTCGACGCTCGGAAGCGGGGCTGTAGCTCAGTTGGGAGAGCGCTGCAATCGCACTGCAGAGGTCAGGGGTTCGACTCCCCTCAGCTCCATCGGCACCGGTTACTTTGGCATAGAACTGGCCCAAAAGGACGTTGCCCGCCGCTGCTCGGTAGGACGGAGAGTTCCAATGACAGCGTGCGTGGCAAGTTCCGGCTAAGCCGGCCACGCCGGTACGTCGGAACACATATATGGAAAGAGAACGCCGCCGGCCATTACGGGTCAGCGGCGTTCGTCTTTCTGTCCCCTGAGCCACCATCGGCGCCGTCCCGATCGACGGACGGTGCCAGGGCCCGCGCATCAGCCTGCAACGCCGCGAAGATGTCGCGGAGGAATTGCTCCTCCTCGCGCTCGGTGCGGTCGGCCAGATCGCTCATTGCGCCCGAGCCCAGCGAATTGAGGAACCGGAGAATGGCGCTCTCCTGTACGGTCGCGTGCGCTCGGCGCTCGAGCAGAGTCTCTGAATCCGCGCTGTCGCGCACGCCTATGTGAAAGATGATTCCCGTTCCCTCGAAGGGGCGGTGCAGCGGCGACCGTATCAGGTGCTCGGTGATGAGAGGCAGGCTCCACTGCGGCTCGCGACGGGCAATCATCGTCCACGCCCGCTCGTGCGGCGTGTCGGTGATGATGAATTCCGTTACGAGATTGTGAATGCCAACCGTGAACACTTTGAGCTTCGTCGTGAAATCGACGTGCAGCTCGAGGGTGTCCGGTCGCGTGCGCGGAGGCCCATAGAGCGGGGCGAGCCGGCCCTGACCCGAGCGATAGTGAATGGTGAGCTCGCGGTCCGCGCCCTGCACGTCGAACCAGATCGCGCCGCTGCGGTCGGTGAGCGAGAGGCGGTAGCGGGCGGGGTTCGCGTACTTCGCGACGTAATCACCGAACGCGGGATAGCGGGCCTTGAGCTCGTCGGTGTGCAACCCAACCGTTAGGCGCACGTCGCTCGTTCCATCGCTGAACGCGGTGGAGCGGATGGAGTCGATCGAGAACATCGTCGAGACGACGGCGGCGGCGCGAGGTACGGCGGCCCGGTAGTCAGCGCGCAGCTCCTGTTCGGTGCCGTGTTCGCCCGACCCGAGCAGCGCCGTCGCCAGCGATCCCACTTCGGCGGCCGTGATCGTGCCGAGCGCGAAGTCCACGGACGTATCCCACACGAACTCGTTAGGCGAGAGCTTTGCCAGCGTGATGACGTGGCGCGCTTCGCCAATGTGCGCGGGCCGCACGACGTTCGGTCGATTGGCGAGCTCATAACGGCCGGCGTCGGGAGTGCCTTGCACCAGCAGCGCGCGCAGCACCGGGCTGGGCATGCTGGTCCATACGGCGGTGTCGTCGAAGACTCGCGAGGGAACGAGCGCGTTGCGATTCAGCTGGTTACGCGCGAACTCGTATTTCGCGTCGCGATAGACTTGACTGTAGCGCAGGACCATGGAGCCGAAGAGCTGATCGGCGTTGTGCTCCAGCGCTGTGGTGTTGGTACCGAGGCCGCGAAGCGCCTGGCGACAGCCGCCGAGCGTCCCAGAAAGGAGGGCAGGAGCCAAGGCGAGGAGCGCACGCATGGAGCGTTTCCCGACGTTCCGGGGCCCGCGGACACCGCAATGCAACATCAATTCATGCCAGCGTTTGCGGAGCTCGGCCACTCGTGTCGACGGCGTGGGAGAAGGTGCGCGCAGGGTTGAAGGGGTGCTCAAATCGCGCTATTTTGAGAGAGTTCCGCAAGCCCCCGGCCGGAATGTGCGTTGGCGGCGGAATTTTCTTTTTGCCCCTTGGTGTAACTGGCAACACGTCTGACTCTGGATCAGAAGAGTCCTGGTTCGAGCCCAGGAGGGGCAACTGAGAGCCCGACCTCACGTTAGGTGAGGTTGGGCTCTTTGGCTATCTCGGTCGAGATGTAAGGTTGTCCGGCCAATTGGTCGCGAAGAGGACGAGACGACCCGACGATCGTCTTTATTTCGTGACGTCGACTCACGCGCGCTCTTCTCACCCGACGCCTAACCGCTCCGCGACCACGGCGCCCAGTGGTCTCCACGCGCACGCCTGGCGCGAGTATCGGCGCCGTGTCAGGACGGGTTGGCTGCTACTCATCGGCTATGTGCCGCTTCTGGCGCTGGTGGCTCTCGTGAGTCGAGCGGACTATGGCGCCGCCTTCATCTTCGGCATCTCCGGAGTGATTTGGGCTGCCATTTGGATCGTCACGAGCCTCCGCCTCGGCCGCTTCCGTTGCCCGCGGTGCAAGCGGGAATACTTCTACAAATGGCCGCGGCAGAATGGCTTCGCTCGGCACTGCATGCATTGTGGGCTCCGGAAATGGTCGGTCGACAACGGACAGCCATCGCCAGCAGAGCCATCGAGCGGCAGAGCCTAACGACTCAGAGATCGGCGATGCGCATTGTGAGACTCATGTCTCGCGTCGTTCATTGTGTGACGGTTGCCGGGAGCGTTGGCATCTTCGATCTGCCAAAGTTATAGACGCCAGCGACACGGAAGGCTGTGCGATTGACGCTCGGGGGCTCATCGATTGTCTGACCGGTCGTAGACCGAAACGATCTGTTGCCGGTGAAAGGATTATGCCCGCCGGACAGTGTTGCTTCCAATCGTCCGCTGATTTTGCTGGTCGCCTTGAACTGAACGCCAAACGAAAAAAGCGGGCTGACGCTGAACGGCGTCGCGGCGCCGAGGCCGGTGACGAGCGGCGATTTTTCATCGAGCGTCCACCACGTGCCCTGGATCCCGAGCGTGCCGTACGGCGTGATGGCCGCGCGCGGCGGCAGCATGTAGCGTATCATTTCGACTGCCACCGTCTGCGACTTCAACTGACCGACATTGTCGACGTTGAGCGCGCCCGAGCCATCGCCGTTGTTTGTCCTGAAATTCAACTGGCTCGACGTGTAGGTGTAGCTCGCGCGAAATCCCAGGCGCAGAAGGATGTCCACGCCCACACCGCCGCCGACGTCCCATCCCGTCGCACTCTGCGCAGCGCGCTCGCCAGCGACAGGCGTTGCGACTTGCTGAAGGAGAAACCGCTCGCTCGTCGTGACTCCGCCATGCGCGAACAGATTCAAGTTTGGACCGAGGAGCGCGCGCAGCACGTCGTGAACGAAATTCTGCGGATGCTCTTTGATGGAATCCGCTGCCTGTGCCCGCGCGAGCGCCGGCATCGCGACCAGCGAGCAGATCGAGGCGACCATTAGCCAACGCGACTTCGACATAGTTTTCCAGCTCGCTCACAGAACGGTTGACCACTCAATCCAGCGCGCGAATGCGCGGAGTGGCCTTTCCTGACTACTGTGAATTGGCGATTGACGGTCAGTCGCGATATTAGCACATCGTCCATCTGAGTGTGTCTGGGCTCAGCGCTAAGGATCGGTGTCGCGGGATTGTACGCGCCGGAAGACGCTTGTTGAGCTTCGGCGGAGAGGGTAGGGCGTATGACGATTGCGGGTAGAGACTTGAGTGTTTCGCCCTGCGCCGCGGCAACGCCCTTCGTCCAATGTCGCCGGTGCGCTGTGTGGGCGTACTCTGCGTGCGGTATCACAGGCAGAGTCATGAGAACGCAACGCACGCTCGTCGCCGCGACAGGCATTGCTCTAATCGTCGCGCCCGCCGCCCTTTGTCGCGGCCAGCAGGAGACAGACTCGGCGCGCGAAGTACGGCACTCCGCCCCTGAGGCGAAGCTCGCCAAAGCCGCGCAGAACCCAGTGGCCAACATGGTGTCGCTGCCACTCCAGTACAACTTCACGACCGCGGGCGGTCTCGACTCGAGCACCGCACTCGTGCTCAACGTGCAACCGGTTTTGCCGCTGCCGATTGGAGAGCGATGGCTCATCGTATCGCGAACGGTCGTGCCCTTCCTCAGCTTACCATTGCCTAACGGTCAGCAAGCCGGTGGGATCGGCGACATTCAGGAGCAGGCATACCTCACCAAGGCGAAACCCGGGAAGCTGACGTGGGCCCTCGGGCCGGTCTTCTCGTTTCCGACGGCCACGAACGAGAGCGCGCGATCGGGACAGTGGGGGCTGGGACCCGGTGCGGTTGTGCTCGTGACGCCGGGACCGTGGGTGATCGGCGTATTAGCGAACAACATCTGGCGCATTGGCGGCGCCGCGCACGGTGATGTACTCAACACCTTCACGGTGCAACCGTTCATCAATTTCAATCTTCCTCATGCGTGGGCAATCTCCACGTCGCCGCTGATCACATCGAATTGGAGTGCGTCTCGCGATGATCGGTGGACGGTACCCATCGGCCTTGGCGTATCGAAGGTGGCGCATATCGTTGAACAACCACTCAACCTCGGACTACAGTACTATCACGACGTCAGCCATCCGCATCGAGCTGGCAGTGAAGAGCTCCGGCTGTTCGTCGCAGCGCTCTGGCCGACTGCCGCCGCCGAGGAGGCAAGAAAGAAGAAAGAGCCGACCGCGGCCGAGGGAAACAAACACTAGACCAGCCCCAACCGGATCGGCCCATCCGCCAACGATGGCCCGAGAGCCCATTCCCACCGCGGTCTGCAGCGTTAGGTGGCGCAAACCCTTCGCCATAATTGTGAGTCCTTATAAACGCCCGGCGAATGCTCACAGGGGCAGCATCGCCCCTGTGAGCATCTGCGAATCCGTTAGGCCGCGTTGGCCGTCGGAGTCGTACCGCTCGCCGCGGGGGTTGCCGGCGTGTTACTCGTGCTTACTGCACTCACCGACGCAACGGTCGACGGAGGCGTCGTCATCGCACTACGAGGTTGCGGAATCGCTCGCACACCGTCCCACGTGCCGAGCAAGGCCTCGTTTCCCTGGAGCGCGCGATGCACCAACGCGTCGAGCACCTTGAGCAGGCTGCGACCGTCCTGCTCCTCTACGATGAGGGCTTTCGTCGCACCCATCCGACGCGTGCGACTCTTCTGCCGCTCGCTCACTGAGGCTTCCAGCTTCGCGACGGCGGATTGGAACTGTTCGAGGAAATCCGCCGGAAGGCCACGCTCGATGAGCGTATCCTTGTGAATCGTGGCGGCGTTGAGCATGCCATTGGCGCTGGCAATGAACGCGGGGCCATTGCCGGTCTGCCGTGGCATCAGCAGTGCCTTGAATTCCGGCACATTGCGGAGATTGCGCCGTGCTATCTCGGCGATAGGGCGCATCTGCTCGGTGTGAAGCTTCTCGCGAAGTTGGCGCTGCTTGAGCACCTCCGCTCTCACGCGTCGATCGTTGACGTTCTGATCGAATGCCTGCGCGGTGAAGCGCACGACGATGTCATCGAGCCGCTTGCGGACGCCAGTGAAATCGACAGCGCTCGAGAGCTGATCGAAGTTGTCGTCGATGAAAGGTTTGGCGCGTTGCAGCGCCGCAAGGACGCCGTCTTGACGGGTTTTCATGGTCAAACTCCTGAGTGATGTGCTGCGTGAGTGATGAGTTGCGTGAAGGTCGCGCGGGCACCGCGCATGTCCATCGGTGACCGATTGTGCTGAGTAGTGCGAGAAGTGACCGCGTGAGTCGATGGTCAACCTGTCGATCAGCGGGGGCGGTCGCGCAAGGAGCGGGAGCGTTGTCGGCATTGTTGGTCTCCGATGAGAAATGAGCGGCGTGAGTGAGGAACGCGTGGTGGTGAATGAGGAATGCGCGGCGGGCGTGTGAAATGAGTGGTGCGAGTGAGAAATGATGGGTGCGGGTTTTGAAATGGCCGATGCGTCCGCGCGCCGAAGCGAAGTGCATGCGCGTTGTGGCGGTGCCGCAGCGCGTTATGGCACTGAGACTTTGAGTGTAGAGATGGGACTGCGCGTCGTGCCGATGCGGCCGAGCTTCGTCGCGATGCCGTTGTCGTCGTCGCGGTGCGTGTGCGCGACGAGGCGTTGAGCGCGCAAGTCTCGGCGGCGCGAGTCCCAATTCAAAGTTGCGCATGCGCGTGCTGGCAACGCGGCTGCACGCGCGAGTGATGCGGCTGCCTGATGGCGCGGCGTCATTTTGAAGATCCAGGAGCGAGCGCGCGTTCCGGCGGATCAGAGTTCAGATCCTGCGGTCGAGGTACGCATTGCGGTGGTCAACGACGCAATGCAGCGAACGACATGTAGGAGGTGGCAGTCAGCGTGCAAGATGTCGCGGTACCGACTGAGTTCCGGCGGCTAGAAATTTCATGTGGCGGATCGCATTTTGTTCCGGCGGACGACGTGCGCGAGGAGGCGGCGCGTGTCGTCTCTCCCCGATTCAGGCGCGTTCGCGCGGGTTGTCTCGCGAATTCACCGGAGGAGCGTCTCGTAATGGCGGACAGCGCGCACGATGCAGCGGAGCGACGTACGCTTGTCACGATTGGGCGCGCGAGCGACAGGGATGAAGTGCGCATCCACCGGCGGCGCCTTACAAACGGAGGATCTGGCGCTGGACTCAGCGGCGGGTGCTCAGATCCGTCGAACAGGAAAGTGTTCGCACCCCTATCTCTATGAGTCGGAACTCTGCCTTTTGCGCAAGAGGCAGTTTGTTCCTAGTCCCACGCGCGACCGTCCACACTTGGCGCGTCGCCACGTCTATCGTGCGCGAAGCTGACGAGAGGACGTATTGGCGACGTTGGGTAACTGCTCATCGCTCTTGAGCTTCCGGCGGTGTCACGCGCGGTCAATGTGCGACTAACGCTTGCGTTGCTTCGCATCCCGGTCGAGAGACGGTGCATGCAAAAAGCCGAAAATTCTGCCAAATGGGAGCTGTCGACGCGCACCGTTTTGGCGCCTCACGAGCGAACCCGAGTCAAGAAGAACATGAAAATTCTTACATTCGCGGCCTGAGTGTCTACCTCCTGTGACAATCGGCGCGAAGGCCGGCGAGGCGCATCGAAATCGCCAAGTCAGTATTCGGACCTTCGTCCCTCTACCTATATACGGTTTAGCGCAAGGGGTAAATCCTGCCGCGTGTCATGCGTCGCGGCGCGGCTGCATGACGGCGAGTCCGGGACGGGCCGCAAAACACTGTCGAACAAACGCTCTTGAACAGCCGAGCAGCGATTGTGCAAGTGCTCATGTTCGTTGATGTTGCGGCGTCTGCAGGTCAACCGACCCTGACCCAGCCGCTATCCTCGCACGTACCGTATTACACGCTGAAAAGTCGCCTCGAATCGCGACGTTCACGCATCGAATTCGCTGTCCAGCGGAACTGAGTGCGTGTCAAGTCCTAAATAGGTACACATCAATAAAGACCTAAAAAGAGGTCATGCGCAGACACTCCTGCCGCTACGGTTTCTCGTTCGGTGAGCGACGTCTCAACACCTTCCCCTTCCATTTGCCAATCACCTCGAGCCGCTCGTTCATGCCCGATCCTCGCACGTTAGCAGGCGGCGGCTCGGTTTCGACGAGCGGCCCGTATTTGTCCCACCGCCCGGCCTTCCGCTGCTCGGCGACGAAACGGCGCGATGCCCGCGCGAACAGCCAGAACAATCCTCCCATGACAAGCGGCGGGGCGACCAACGCCACTATCTGCCACCGAATCATGTCCTCACCTTGAAAGAGGAACTCGCGAATTCGCGCGCGCTGCAGCGGGCCTCAACGGCAAGGCCGCAATCGGTGCAACGTGATCGACCCCTAGAGTACCCTCTTACGGAGCCAACAAAAAGATCAGCCGCCAATCGTTCTTCATGCTGATCACGACCCAATTCTTCGCGGCCTCGTCATCGAGCGCCTGAGTCAACGTGCTTACCTTGGTGTCCGGCAAGCCACGTTGGACCGGAGGCGTACTCGCGTTTCGCATCGTCGTGAAGAACAAGGACCGACGCGCTGGTCGTATCCGTAGGTCGTACCACCGGCTGAGCCGACGACCTGCTCCGGCGGAACCCCGTACACGCGATGCGAATACACGTGCGAGCGGGTGCCTAACGAGGCACCCGCCCATGGCATCATACCTGTCGCTACTCCGCTATTCCCCAGCGTGTGAAGTGGTGCTGGTCTTCTTCATCTCAGCGAGGATCCCACTGAGGTTGTAGCTCTCCGGCGATTGGAGGGGTGGGAATTTCTCGTACGACATCAGATGTTCCATCCACAGCTGCTGCCCGATGGGCAGCATGTTCCAGTCATATTGAAATGCGGTGAGGGCTCCGCCGAGCGCGCCACCCATGCTCATCGCTGACTTCTGATCGATGCCCACCGACTGCTCGAATGGGTCACGCTTGATGTTCTGCACGAGCGTGAAATGGAACGGGATGAGTGGCATGATCCACCCGGCCGGCCCTGGCTGCGACATCGTGTAGTACATCTTCCAGTTCTTGTAGCGCACCGCGGATGGCGTCGCCCCAGAGAAGTAGAAGAAGTACTGTCGCGCACACTGATCGCTTATGCCCTCGAGATAGTCACGCTGGTCGAAGCCGTCGAGCGTGGTCTTGACGATGCCGGCGTACTGGCCCGCTTCGATTTGCTTCTTCAAGCCTTCGCCTTTGGGACCACCGGCGATATCGACCAGTGTCGGCAGCCAATCGAGCGCGGCGAACAGTTGATTCTTCACCGTACCCGGCTTGATATGACCCGGCCAACGAACGACAAGCGGCGCGCGGTAGCCGCCTTCCCACGCTTCACCCTTCTGCCCCTTGAACGGAGTGACACCGCCATCGGGGAAGCTGATCATTTCCGCACCGTTGTCCGTCGTGAATACGAGGAGTGTGTTGTCGAGCTGACCCATGTCCTCGAGCTTCTTGATCACCACGCCGATGTTGTCATCGAGCTGTTTCATGCCGGCTTCGTTCACGCCCCAGTCCTTGCCACCCCTAACGCCCAGCATCGCTTCATACTTTGGCGACAGCACGGTCACAACGTGCATGCGGGCAGGATTGTACCACACGAAAAACGGCTTGCCGGTCTTCTTTGGATCATTGCGATCGAGGAAGTCCACGACCTTCGCCGATATCTCCTCATCGACCGTCTTCGACCGCTCCAGCGTCAGCGGCCCCTCGTCTTTGCATGACTGGTTCTTCTCGGTGCCATCTACTGATTTGCACCAAATCACGGGACGGGGAGGCATCAGACAGATGGTCGTCTTCGGATCTACCGCGCCCGCGACCTCCGGGAGCCCAGGCACTGGGGTGTTGCGGCAAGGCGGCGCGACTCTCTGCTCCGTCGGCGTCGCATTGATATCGGGGAAGCTCACGCCCTGCATCGCGTCGAGGTGATACAGATAGCCCCAGTACTCCTGGAAACCGTGCGCCGTGGGGAGCGACGCGGTGTGATCGCCGAGATGGTTCTTGCCGAACTCACCGGTGGTGTAGCCGAGGTCGTGCAGAAATACCGCGAGCGCCGGTGTGCCCGGTCGCAGATAAGAAGGGCTGCCGGGCAGCTGCGGCGGAATCATCCCCGTACGCAGCGGGTACATGCCCGTGAAGAACGCGTTCCGGCCAGACGTGCAGCTCTGCATGGCGACGTAATCCATGAAGATCGCGCCCTCACGACCGATGCGATCGATATTGGGCGTTTCGCCGACCATCAGACCGCGATGATAAATGCTCGGCTGCATCCAGCCGATATCGTCGCCCATGATGAACATGATGTTCGGTTTGCCAGATGGGCTTTGCGCGCCCGCCGATGCCACGCACGCGAGCGCGGCACTGAGGGAGACGCACCAACAATTTCGGAACTTCATAACTCGACTCCATTGCGCTGTGAACGATGTTGAACCGTGTTCGCGATAGAATCGAGGAGTCGCCTCGTTCCAGACGTACACGTGAAAGCACCGCCAATGAATCAATGGATCGTCTTAAACTCGACGCATTGGACTTTGGACGTGCGTCGAGTAACGGCGCGCTCGACTGCTATTGCCGTCCGTTCAGGCCGCGCAATTGGTTCGCGTAGTGTTCGGCCTCAGCGCTCTCGCCTCGCGCTTCATAGAACTTGACGAGCGCGGCGAGCATGTCCCCGTTCCCGGGATGAGTGATCAGCGCTGACTTGAGCCGCGCGATGGCCGCGTCGACCTTGCCGGCCGAGTGCAGCGCGACGGCGTGGACGTACGCGAAGCGGGCATTGCCGGGCTCGAGACCAGCCGCGCGGGCGAACTCGTGCAGCGCGGTGTCGCCGCGATTCAGCCTGGTGAGCACCAGCCCGAGCGCGAAGTGCAGCACGCCGCTGTTTGGCTCACTCGTTAAGCCGTAGCGGAGCAGCTGCTCGCCATCGGCGTCGCGCCCCAGCGTGCGATATACATCGGCGAGATTCACGTACGCGGCAACTGATGATGGCTCCATGCGAATCGCCGATCGGAGCTCCGTTTCCGCTCCAACGAGGTCACCACGCTCAGCGAGGAAGGTGCCCAAATTGACTCGGGCTTCGGCGCGGTCCGCATTGTATCGCTGAGTCTCGACGTACTCGGCGGCGGCGCGCTCGAACGCGACCGCTCCCTCCGCGCTCAGTTGCTCCGCGGGCACGGCTGCCAGCACGTGCGCTGCGTCGATACGAACGGATCTCGCCGGATCGGAGAGCAGCGGCTCCGCCAGACTCAATCTCGAGCTCACGGGAAGCTGGGCAACGGACTGCAGCGCTCCCAGGCGGACGAGGGCGCTCGAGTCGCGCAGTCCCTTCGTCAACGCGGTGAGCGCGGCGCTGCTGCGTGGAAAATTCAACTCTGCTAACGCCGTTGCGCGAACGATCGCGGATTGACTGGTGTCCGCGGCGACAACGCCGAGCAGCGCCTGCGCGTTGGTGCTGGAGGAATCAGCCGCCGAGAACGCCATCGCCGAGCGTTCGTGTGGACCGAACGGAACCTTGGCTCCGTACCACGCCGTCATTTGCGCGGCGGCCCAGCGTGCGTCGCGCTGGGTGTGGCATGTCGCGCACGCGTTAGGCGTGCCGAGAGTGACGGAGAGATCGGGGCGGGGAATTCGCAAACTGTGATCGCGTCGTGGATCGATCACCATGTAGGTCGTGGGCGGCATGTGACAGCCGACGCACGCGGCGCCCGCGGTCTCGATGCGGTGATGGGTATGCGATGGCGTATCGTACTTCGCGGGGAGATGACAGCTCGCGCACAACGCATTGCCTTGCGCTCGCACGCCACCGCTGTGTGGGTTGTGGCAGTCGCTACAGGTCACGCCATGAGCGTACATGCGGCTCTGCAGGAACGATCCCCACACGTAAACCTCGTCGTGCTGCTGGCCGTCGGCGTGATACTGAGGGCGGCTGAGCAGAGCCGGCCGATAGTAGTCGAGAAATGGCTTGCCTGCCTCGTACCCGTCAGCGATTTGACTGCGACGCGCGTGACACTGTGCGCAGGTCTCGATCTCTCGATCGCTCGTTCGTGGCCGCGAGCGCGTTGCGTTGCCGGTGCTGGCGTTGCGAATCCAGGCGACGCCGCGGCGCTCCTCGAGGCGCGCGTTCAAGCCTTTGGTGGAGTCGTGCGTCTCCTTTCCGGTCGCGCGCGCCGTTGCCCATTGGACATGGCGCGAAGCCGGGCCATGACACGCTTCGCAGCCGACGCTGATCTCGGCATAGTGCGTCTGAAAGCGATCCGTCTCGCGATCGTAGTTCTTGCGTAGGCCCGTGGAGTGACAATCCGCGCACATGTAATTCCAATTCTGCGAGGCTCTCGTCCAGTGCAATTCATCGCCGCTGGTGACGCGCTCGTTAGGGTAGAGATGAAACCAGCGTTGTCCATCTACAATCTTTGGTCGCGCATCCCAGGCGATGGAAAGAGCCTGCACGCGACCACCCGAGAGCTCGATCAAGTATTGCTGGAGAGGTGCGACTCCAAAGGTGTATTTCACCTCGAAGTCGTTCAGCCTTCCGTCGACTCCATCTGTTCGCACCACGAACTTCCCGTCGCGGCGGAGGAACTCGCTGGTGGTACCGGCATATGTGAACCGCGCGGTATCGAAGTGACCGAGCACGGTCTGGTCGTTTGCTTCGGCCATTGCCGCGCGATGCTGTGAACGGCTCCAGTCGGCGCTCTGCGTTGCATGACAGGCCGCACACTTCGCGCTGCCGACGAAGGAAGCGCTTGGCTTTTCGGCGCGCGGCTGTGCGCGGTCGGTAAGTCGTTCGCGATAGTGCTCAGCGAAGAGCACGACGATCGCCAGGGCGACGACAGCTGCGAGAAGTTTCTGCGCGCCGCGCACGCCTCGCGGGCGCTGTATTTCCGGTGTGAGGCGGCGCGGCTGGGCACGCGCCTTTTGCTTTTTCCGGCTACCCACGAATTTCCGGCTTCCCGATTCGATATCCCGGAAATGCTAAAGTGGCTGCGAGAGACGGCTATGCGACCAAGGTCGAATCAGGTGCCGGGTCGTGGATGCTGGGGTTCTAGACCTTACTCCCGAGCATCGAAGCCCATCGTTAGGCAGCGTAGTACGCCATCACGATCGACTTGACCACCGCTTCGAGCGTCTCGCGATTCTCGACGCCCTCCACAGGCGCGGCTTCGGTGAACGCCGTCTTGATCGAAATCAGCGTGCGCTCCGGTGGCTCCCCGAGCGCGCGAAGCAGCAACGCGTAGCGGGCGCCGCTCGCGCAGAGCGCGTCGCGGTCGACGTTGTGCCGCTCCAGCGACTCGCGCGAACGCTTCATCGCCTCCTTCGAGCGATTGCTCAGGGCAAGATAGCGCGACGTGAGCTCCATGAAGCGAAGTCGAGCGGCGGCCACGCGCTCAGGGAGGGGAGCGGCGTTCCCGTCGGCACCGGGCGGCGGCTCGAACGCTCTAGGAGTCATCGGCGTGTCTACCGACGGCTCGTCTGAATTCGACTTTGGGAGCTGATCGAAGCTGGACATTTCCGCTCTCGGGGACAACGCCGAACCCCATCCACCCAGCGACGACGCGTACTAGGCTAATCGAGGTCGCTACCTCCTCTGCCCAATGTACCGATTGACCCGGGAAGCGATAGGTCTGCAACCCTCGCTTGACTTCATTCATGAGCTCCAATAATTCGACGGTGTCCGTATAGTCAGTCTCGCTGCCACTCCCTTTGGAGCTCGCTTTGAAGAACAAGTCCGATGGTCTCGAGGACGTCGATCTCTCCCGACGTGACTTCCTTGCCAATGCTGGGCGAGTAGGCGTTTCCCTCGCGCTCTTCAGCCCGGCGGCCGGCTACCGTCTCGCGCGTCTCGCGGCGATTGCCAATGCGCCGCAAGCATCGGCACTCGAGCCCGGACTTCATTGGCGGATGCTGGGCCCTTTCCGCGGTGGTCGCGTCGCCGCGGCCGCGGGTGTGCCCGGACGGCCTAACGAGTTCTATTTCGGCGCCGTGAATGGCGGCGTCTGGAAGTCGATCGACGCGGGACGCGTGTGGAGTCCGATCTTCGACGGTCAAGCGATTGCATCGATTGGCGCGATAACCGTCGCTCCATCGGCCCCAGACACGATCTACGTCGGCAGCGGTGAATCGACGCTTCGCGACTCGGCAGGATTCGGGAATGGGATGTACAAGTCCACCGATGCGGGCGCGACGTGGACACACATCGGCCTCGAGAACACGCAGCACATCGGAAAGATCGCCGTCGATCCGCGCAACCCGTCGGTGGTGTTCGTCGCCGCCATCGGGCATCTCTATGCCCCGAACGAGGAGCGCGGCGTGTTCCGTACGCGCGACGGTGGTCGCACGTGGCAGAAGGTGTTGTTCAAGAATGCTGATGTGGGCGCCGTCGAAGTCGTCATCGACCCGACGAACTCGAACGTCGTCTACGCCGGACTGTGGAATACCCGTCGTCCACCCTGGTACACCTACGCGCCGACCAACGGACCTGGTGGCGGGATCTTCAAGTCCACCGATGGAGGCGATACGTGGACGCAGCTGACGAACGGGCTTCCCGCGCAGGGGATCGGTCGGACGGGCATTGCCGTCGCACCAAGTAATCCGCGTCGAGTGTATGCGGTGGTCGACTGCTTGGTGCCGGAAGCGGGCGCACCGGCGCCGGGGCCTAACGCCGCTCCGGGCGCCGCTCGTCGCGGTGCTGCCGCGCCGCCCATGCAAGGCGGCTTCTTTCGCTCAGACGACGCCGGCGCCACGTGGACGCGGCTCTCTTCCGACCAAGCGCTCTGGGGGCGAGGCTGGTACTTCGAGAAGGTGACCGTCGATCCGCACGACGCGGATGCCGTCTACGTGCCTAACGTGGCGGTGAATCGGTCGCTGGATGGTGGCCACCGCTGGGTGGCGCTGCGCGGATCACCGGGCGGCGATGACTATCACCAAGCGTGGGTCTCCCCCGACGATCCGAACACGATGATCGTCGCCAGCGATCAGGGCGCGATCATTACTCGGAACGCGCGTGCGGAGGATCCGCGTGCTGTCACCTGGAGCTCTTGGCTCAATCAGCCGACCGCGCAGATCTATCACCTCTCGGTCGATTATCGGTTCCCGTATTGGGTCACCGGCGCCCAACAGGACTCCGGTGCCGTCGCCGTGCGATCGCGCGGCAAGTTCGCCGAGATCTCGATGCGCGACTGGGAGCCGATCGGCGCCGGTGGCGAGAGCGGCTACACGGCTGGCGATTCGGTGCATCCCGGCATCGTTTTTGGTGGAACCGGCCAGCACTGGGACCTCGAGAACAACATCGCCGTTCGCGGCACCACCGAGCCGGCGGTGCCGGCAGGTGAAACGGCGCGCGCGGATTGGACGCAGCCACTCGTCTTCTCGCGAGCAGATCCGAAATCATTGTATTACGCCAATCAGTATGTGTTCAAGACGACCGACGCAGCGAAGACGTGGACGCGCGTCAGCCCTGATCTCACGCGTGCGGATGCTGGCGTGCCGTCCACGCTCGACGCCACGGCGGCCGCGCAGGTGGATCGCAATGGGAAGCGTGGCGTGATCTACACAATCGGCCCGTCGCCGCTGCAAGCACCGGTGATCTGGATCGGCACCGATGACGGTCAGATCCACCTAACGACAGACGATGGAGGCAGCTGGCAGAACGTCACGCCCTCGGCCATGACGGCGTGGAGTCGCGTCACGATGATCGACGCGTCGCACTTCGACGCGAGCACCGCGTATGCGAGCGTGGATCGCCATCAGCTGCAGGACTTCGAGCCGTACATCTACCGCACGCGCGATCGCGGCAAGAGCTGGCAGAAGATCACCCGTGGACTTCCGGCTGGCGTGTACGTCCACACGGTGAAAGAAGATCCCATGCGACGCGGCCTGCTGTTCGCGGGAACGGAGCGCGGCGCGTTCATGTCGCTCGACGACGGCGAGAATTGGGAGCCGCTCCAGCTCAATCTTCCCGTGACGTCGGTGCGTGACTTCGAGATCTATGGCAACGATCTCATCGTCGCGACGCACGGGCGCGGCTTCTGGGTGATTGACGACATCAGCTCACTGCGCCAGGTGACGCCGGCGATTCTCGCCGGCAACGCGTACCTGTTCAAGCCGGGTGACGCAATCAACGTCCAGCAGGGCGGCGACAACGGGACGCCGCTGCAGAAAGACGAGCCGCAGGCGACGAACCCGCCTAACGGCGCCGCCATCGACTATTACCTACGCACCGCCGCCAGCGGACCGGTGACGCTCGATATCCTCGACACAAACAACACCATCCTGCACACCTTCTCCAGCGAGGCGGCGCCGGACGTGCCGCAAGGCGGGCGAGGCGGGGGCAGAGGAGGGCGCGGCGGCGGCATTCCCAACGTGTCGGCTCTCTGGCGGTCCACGCCGGAGGCCTTTTCCACAGCGGCCGGAATGCATCGCGTGGTGTGGAATCCCGTGGCGCCGCCCGCACCCGGCACCGCTGGTCGCGGCGGCGGGCGCGGCAATCAAGGCACTCCGTTGACCGGCACCTTCACCGCCCGCCTAACGGTTGGCGGCGCGACATACACACAAACGTTCAACGTTCGGCCGGACCCGAGGGTAGACGGTAGAGGGTAAAGGTGGTTGTGGCTTGTGCGGGATGAAAAACGGATGTCAGCCCCGCGCTCCCCGCGCCACCGTCTACGTGGCGTATCCCGCGTCGCGGGCGTAGGGCATCAGCATCTCCTGCATCAACCGCCGGCCACGGAAGAGGCGCGACCGCACCGTGCCTACGGGTATGCCCAGGATCGAAGCCGCCGTCTCGTACGGCTGGTCCTGGACGTCCACGAGCATCAACGTGGTTTGAAAAGGCTCCGGTAGCTTGGCAAGCGCACGCTCGATGGCCGGCCCGAGGTCCACGCGCGCGAGCAGATCGTCGCTGGCGTCGCGCGAGGCCTCGCGAAATGTGGCGCCATTGGTGAGCGGATCGCCTTCGCCATCACCGACATCCACGGTCGGCGACCGCCGCTCGAGCGAGCGGAGAAAGACGTTGCGACAGATCGTGAACAGCCACCGCCGGCAGTCGCTCCCCGGCACATAGGTGTGCCAGGATTTGTACGCCCGGAGAAAGGTGTCCTGCACGACATCCTCGGCGTCCACGGAGTCGCGGGTGAGTGAAAGCGCGAAACGATACACGTCGTCGATCCAGGGGAGAGCCTCGCGCTCGAACTCGCGGTCCCGCGCGGCCTTCTCCGGATGCATCAGATCAGTCACGGTCAGCCTCGGTGAGAGAAGCACACTGACTGCGCTGACGGCATGAGCCGACGAACTATTCCCGAAGAAGGGTCGAGGGTCGAGGGTCGAGGGTCGAGGGTCGAGGGTAGCGTGGGGCGTGGACGGGACGCGGGGCGCGGGATGCGGGACGCGGGCGCGAACAGCAGATCCTTCGCTGCGCTCAGGATGACATCGAACCTGTCATCCTTGTATCGTGAATTGAAATAGAATTGGGTGGGTGGTAGCTCGTTCATCCTGTGGTCCCCGAGACCGATCCTCAGCTAGAGCGCCACCCATTTCTCGATCGCCTGAGCCCGAACAGTTGTGCGGGGCTTGACCCCGGATCTGCAAGGATGGGCCACGCCGATCAGCAGTGTTCACGAAGGATGATAAATCGCTCATTCAGCCCGGGATTCAAACGTGATGGACGTCTTCGTCGGTATTGATGTCAGTAAGGCCACCCTCGACGTTGCTGGCCGCACGGTCGCAGGCCCGCTGCCCCCGCTCGCCATCAGCGGGGCAAACACGGAAGCCGGACTCGCGACGCTCGTTCCTGTCCTCGTTGCCCAGGCGCCGGCGCTGATCGTGCTCGAAGCCACGGGCGGCTATGAGCGGCTCGCCGCCGCGACGCTGGCGTTGGCCGGGTTGCCCGTGGTTGTCGTGAATCCGCGGCAGGTGCGGGAGTTCGCGAAAGCCGTGGGCCAACTCGCGAAGACGGATCGGTTGGACGCGGGGCTCATTGCACTGTTCGCCGAGCGCATTCGACCCGTCGTGCGCGAGCGGCCGGCTCTCGAGCTCGGCCCGCTGAGCGAGCAGATTTTGCGGCGGCGCCAGCTCGTCGACATGATCACGGCCGAGAGTAATCGGCGGGCGCTCGTCAGTGCGGCCGTGCGACGGCGTCTCGATCTGCATATCGCGTGGCTCGAGCGGGAGCTCAGCACGGTGGAGCGCGAACTGCAGCGCGTGATCGAGGGGAGTCCGCTCTGGTGCGCCCGCGATGATCTGTTGCAGAGTGCGCCGGGCATCGGGCCGCGCGGGTCGCACGCGCTGATCGCTCTGTTGCCGGAACTTGGCACCCTGAACCGGCAGCATATCTCGGCACTCGTGGGCATCGCGCCGTTCAACGACGATAGCGGCGGCCATCGCGGTGTGCGACACATCAAGGGCGGACGCGCCGCGGTGCGCACCGTGCTGTACATGGGGGCGTTGGTGGGCGTGCGATACAACCCGGTGCTGAAAGCGTTCTATCAACGCTTGCGAGCGAACGGGAAGCCAGCGAAGGTCGCGCTCGTGGCCTGCATGCGAAAGCTCCTCACGATTCTCAACGCGATGGTCCGAACCAACACGCCGTGGTGCAGCACGACGGCGTCATCGTCTGACGCACCCGTTCTCCTTGTTTCTCCTACTTGATGTCCAAGACAGTTGCTGAGGAGCG
>JBJMNO010000002.1:0-24306 GCA_045804225.1 Gemmatimonadaceae bacterium | reverse complement strand
CGCCTTCGCACTTTCGCTTTCACTATTGCTTGCCGCGCAGGTGTCGGCGCAGTCAGCTGCAACGAAGCCGCGGGCGCGCGACCTCGGCATCGCTGCGCAAATCGGCGGCACGCCAGGCGCGCTCGACGCGATTACGGACGTCCCCGGTGTCGAAGTCGGACACACGACGCTCGTCTCGGGCAATGGCGCCCTCGTGGTTGGGCAGGGACCGGTTCGTACGGGTGTCACAGTGATTCACCCGCGCGGCAAGGACAACCCAGACCCCGTCATGGGCGCGTGGTTCACGCTCAATGGCAACGGCGAGATGACGGGAACGACTTGGCTGCAGGAGTCCGGCTTTCTCGAGGGCCCGATCGCGATCACCAATACGCATTCGGTAGGCGTGGTGCGCGATGCAATTCTACAGTGGCAGGTGAAGCGCCCCGGCTTGCAGCCGTGGGGATTGCCGGTCGTGGCCGAGACATACGATGGCCGCCTCAATGACATCAACGGCTTCCATGTGAAGCCCGAGCACGTGCTCTCGGCGTTAGAGGGTGCGAAACCAGGCGTCCTTCCCCTCGAGGGCAATGTTGGCGGTGGGACCGGGATGGTGTGCCACGGCTTCAAAGGCGGCATCGGGACGGCGTCGCGCACGGTCGAAGGCGGATATACCGTCGGTGTCTTGGTACAGTGCAACTGTTGCGCACGGCGCGAGCTCCGCGTGGCGGGCGTCCCCGTTGGTCAGGAGATTAGCGATCTCTTACCCTGCACGGCGACGAACGACCCCGCCATTCGTGCGCCTAGCGCCCGCTGCGATGCCGCGCCCGCGACTCGCACCGGTAGCGACGAGGAGGACGACGGGCAGGGGTCGATCATCGTCGTCGTCGCCACGGACGCGCCCCTGCTTCCGCATCAGCTCAAACGCATCGCGACGCGTGTCTCGTTAGGCATCGGCCGCATGGGCGGCAAAGGCGAAAACAGCTCCGGCGACATCTTCGTCGCCTTCTCCACCGCCAACCCGCACACCGCCGCCGACACAGGCGTCGCGACGTTGAAGATGATTCCGAACGGTCGCATCAATCCGCTCTTCTACGCCACCACCCAGGCGACAGAAGAGGCGATCGTCAACGCGATGCTGCAAGCCGAGACGATGACGGGGGCGAATTACGCGCGAGTATACGCCCTGCCCGTAGATCGACTGATGGCGGCGATGAAGAAGTACGGACGGTGAAAAGGGTTGCGGGTCGTGGGTTCCGAGTTGTGAGTGGAAATGGATGTCAGATATCATCTGTCATCCCGAGCGCAAGCGAAGGATCTGCTGTTCTCGCCGTTAGCGCATTCCCCTCACGGCGCCTCGAGATCACGACCACCCGAGGCGGTAACGTTGGGATTACCCGGAGGGACCCTGATCGGCTCGTAGTGGCGCGAGAGATCGCGCGCCAAAGCCATGGACCGTTTTTGTGGACACCCTCCGGACGCTCCGCGCACAACCCGCGTGGTGCGCCGTTCACAAAAAGACCGGTTGCCGCTTCGCGCGCGAGCCGTTGGCTCCGCATGGAGAGATCCGTGTCTTCACGGTAATCAGGGTAATCCCCCAGGCTTGGCTTGGACCGTCGCGATCTTCGTGCGCGAGCCCGACCACAGCGGTTAGGCGGGCGGGCGCAAGGGAGTGGGAACGGCGAACAGCAGATCCTTCGCTACGCTCAGAATGACATTTGTTTTACCCGCGCCCCACTCCCCGCGCCACGCTCCCTCTACCCTCTACCCTCTACCCTCTACCGCATCACCGCCCGCGGCAGCCTGCTCAACGCCCACTGTACCGCCAACGCCGTCGTGTTCCAGAGCTGTACGTCCGAGCTCGTTCCATAGCGCACCGGCTGCAAGCGATCATTGTCGATGCGATAGCTCCAGAGCTCGAATTGGCGAAGGCCCGATGCGGTGACCGCCGCTTGCGTGTGCCTCAGTGTCGACGCGAGGCGAGCCACATACGGTGCGAGCGACGGATCGCGCGGACGTCCCTGCGCGTCCACGGCAGCCGCGAGCTGGTGCGCCAGGCCTAACGTGATCAGATTGACCTCGCGGCCCCACACCACCCGTGGCGAGTGATATTGATCGTGCTCGAAAGTGTTCCAGACCTCCGGTGACGCGTACGCGTCGTTGGCGACGAGCGGTCCGAGTCCCTCGACGAACAGCCCCACTGGATACTGCCGTATGAAGGGATCGAGATTTCGGAATGGCTCCACGCTCATTGGCGTGAAGGTTCGGCCGCTCAGGTCGAGTAGGAAGAGGGCTGTCGCTGGGTCGGTATTCATCACTGGAATTGGATTCCCGGCTGCGTCCAGCGAAAGCGCAAGAAAGCTGATCGAGTCTCGCGAGGCGCCGCTCGCCGCGAACACGCCGTGCCAGTACCGTTGCTCGTTCGCCGGGAGGGACGCGAGCTTCGCATTCACGCGCGCGTCGATCTCCGCCGGCGCGAGCCGAACGATGAAGTGTCGCACCGCGCCGCCCCAGGCACGCTCGGCTGCCTGAAGGGCGGACCGGTCGGCGATGTAGCGAGACAGATTGGGGCCGAGCGTCGTGCCCGAAACTCCCAGCCCAATCGCATGGACCGAATCGATGATCTCGCCGATGGCGTCGAGTGCCATCGGCACCCAGATCGCATTGATGTCCATCGCGAAGCGGCCGTTCGCGTAGCCGGCGCCGCTATCCCGCCAGCTCTCGGACTCCCAGTGCGTAGCGTCGCGTGCGGCGAAGCCCACGAGGTTCGTCGCGTCCTGGCGCGCCGCGTAAGGGGCCGCGCGAGATGCAACGACTTCCAACTCCTTCACGAGCAAAGCGAGTCGCGACTGTCCGTTCTCGTGCCCATTCAGGAACGCGCGCTTCGCGTCGGCCGCGAGACGGTGGTCGCTCAGGTACCGAGCAACGAGCACGGGAAGCTGGAACTCGTCGTCGATCATGTGGTAGTTCTCGCGCACCCGCTCCACGCTCCCGAGCACGACCCTCGCGCGTCCCATGAGCACCGCGGTATCTCGCGGAGACGTACGACCCAGCGCACGCGCCGAGTCGATGAGGCGGACGTAGTCCCCGGCAGCTTCCCGGATCGCCTGCCCACCGAGCGCCTCCTCGTGGCTCACTTCGCCGTTAGGTGCCAGCTTGCGCAGCACGCTGCCGATGACGTGCTCCATCATGGAAGGCGTCCAGACGGACTGCATCATCAGCGCGCTCATCATCTGATCCCGCCCGAAATACGTCGCGAAGTTCGGGAGGCCAGCCATGAGCTTCTCGCGGGAGCTCAAGAGCTCCACGGCGCGCAACTGTCGCTCGACGCGTGGATCCTTGCGTGACGCCGAATCGGCAAAGGCGAGAAACGCCCGATCGAAAATCTCCGCGCGCGTGAGTGGCGTGAGCGGCGCGGAGTTGGTCGCGACGCGAATGGTGAGATCGATCGGGGCATCGCTTCGCGAGTCGATGAAAACGGCACGACCAACGAGCTTTGTCTGAGCTCGCGTGGAATCGACGCCAATCTCCAAGGACATCGCGTGACGCGCGTCGAAGCTCGGCTGCACAACGCGTACGATCTCGCGGCTGCCGGCGTGGACGATCGTCACCGTCGGCTCGAGTCGCCCGCGCAGCTCGCCGAGTGTGCGCGCGTGCAGCAGCGCGAGCTCCACGCGTCGCTCCGTTGCCGGCAGCGATGCCATGCGGCGGACGAGAGAATCGAGCTCCGCGATGTGGAAGGGTGGCGCGGTATACGGATCGAGATGCTTGCGCCAGTATTGAAAATCGCGCTCGATGCGCATCGTACCGAGAAGAAACCAGCCCAGGCGAAGGTGGGTCGTACCGCTCGTTAGGTGATAGCTCACCACACGCATCGTCCCCGAGTCCGCCGTGAGGGCGATCTCAGTGGTCCAGGTCAGCGACGCCGGCGAGCCAGCCGAATCTCGAGCGGTGAAGCTGATGCTCTCGTTGGCGGCGTCGGCCCACAGATTGACGACTCGTCCTTCGTTCCGCCGAAGATAGATCTGGAGTGTGTTCCCCTTCGAGTCACGATAGAACCGAGTGCGGTACCCCTCGTACGCCGTCGTGTCATCCAGGCGCGGATCGGGAAGCGACAGGACGGGGAGCTCGTCGCGTGTAGTGGGAACGCGCTGGGCGTGCAGCGGCGCGGCAAGTGTGCATGCGAGTGTCACGGCGACAACTCTCTTCATCGCGCCTCCAACATTTCGAGCGTGTCGTTATTGCGTGCGACGGCTATTCGTCTCACGCCGTTCGGCCCTCGTACTACCGCCATGTGCCGCACCTGTCCGTCGATGTGAAGACCCGTGGTATTCATGTCGATCGCTACGAAGCTCCCGTTCCCGACGCCGTGGAGAAGCGTCCCATAGCTCGCGTCGTATCGCCCGAATAATGGCGGCGAGCCGAACAAATTGCCGCCCAGGAGAAGATCTATTCGGCCATCACCATCGAGGTCCGCTGCGACGCTCGCGTAGATCGGCGCGAATTGCGCTTCGGCCGGCATGGCTCGAAGCGTGAATGTGCCATTTCCATTATTCAGCGCAATGCCGCTGGCGAAATCATGCGCCTCGAGAAGTCGGGCCTTGCGCAGCTCATCTGGTGGTAGGATGTCCTCGATGCGGCTGGCACCGAACGACGCATACGACGGATACTTGCTGGCCAGCTGTGGCATCGTGCGCAGCAGCTCGTCGCGACCCTCCACCGGGTAGCTCACTCCGTTCTTGTACGAGGTGAGAATTTGCTTAATGGTGCCGGTGGAGAAAAAGTCGCCGACGTACAGCCGCGCCGGCTCCTTCGGTGATGCGCGCAAATATGAATTGAGACCGAGATTACCGAGCACGAGGTCCTTCTTCCCATCACCATTCAGATCGACTGCCGAAACCGTATTCCACCAGCCGTCCTTTCCCTTGAATCCGACCGCATCGGAACGGTCGATGAACTTGTCCTGCTCCTGATGGAAAACGCGCACCGGCATCCACTCGCCCACAACGACGAGATCGAGGTGGCCGTCGTTGTCATAGTCGATCCATGTGGCGGACGTCACCATACCCGCCTCGGCAAGCTGGGGCGCCTTTTCGTTGGTGACATCGGTGAAGCGTCCCGTTCCGTCGTTTTGCAGCAGATAACTGCGCGGCGTTAGGCCGTACTTTCCCGCTACCACCCTCCGGCCAACGAACAGATCGGGATGTCCGTCGCCATTGAAGTCGCCGGAGATTACAACCGACCCGCTCTCCGCGAATCGCGGTAGCGCGCTGGCGTCGCGATGGAAATTGCCTTTTCCGTCATTGATGTAGAGCCGGTCCTGGAGCGCGTCGTCTTGTCCCGTGAACTCATTTCCACCGCTCACGACGTATAGATCCGGGTGGCCGTCGCCGTTGGCGTCGAAGAACAGGGCGTCGACATCTTCCTGGAGACTGTCAGCCTTGATCGCTGCCTGTGGGCTTTCGCGGAACGTGCCGTCTTTCTGCTGAACGAAAAGGCGCCCTGGCTGCCACTTCGCGCCACCGATGTAGATGTCGTCGAGGCCATCGCCGTTCACGTCGCCAACCGCGAGCGCGGGACCTTCGGTGGAGAGCACGTGCGGTATGAGCGGCTCGCGGTTGTAATCGTACGAGTCGCCCTCGGCGTGCTTGAAGGTGATCCTTGACTGCGCGGTGACATCTGTGAACCGCGGGGACCGGGACATGGGGAATGGAGAACGGGCAGGCGCTGGTCCCCGTCCCGAGCTTTCCGACAGCTCGATCATTCGATCAGCGGTGAGGTGCGTCAGGACTTGGGATCGGCGATCCGGCCAGACCACCGTCAAGGTGTCGACGATAGCCGCCTTCCCAAGCCCAAAATGCAGGCGCGAATCGACGGAGGAGAGAAAGCCACGTGTCGGAAACGCCTCGAGCATCTGTCGCTTTCCGCCAGCCACGATCGTCACCGCGGCGCCGATTGCCTGTGTGTTCGCCTGACTGCCACGGAGCCTAACGGCTATATAGTGAGCTCCGTTCAGCTCGCGCGCGCGATTCCGGTAGATCGCGGCGGGGGCATTGATATTGTTGACCACGAGGTCGAGCGCCCCGCTGTTATCCAGGTCCACGTACACGGCCCCGTTCGAGAAGCTCGGCGTCGCCAAGCCCCACAGGTTGGCCATGTCGGTGAACGTCGAGTCTCCGTTGTTGCGGAAGGCGTGATTGGGCAGTGGCACCTGCGGCATTTTCTGCAGGAGCGCCATGTTCTCGCGCGTCATTCTCTCGCCTAACGACGCCTGAACGTTCTCGTTGTTGATGTACGCGATGTAATCCAGATCGTTGGGCCGGCGATAAACGCCGTTGGTGACGAAGAGATCCTTGTAGCCATCGTTGTCCAGGTCGACAAAGAGCGGCGCCCAGCTCCAGTCGCTGGCCGCCACGCCGGCGAAAAAGCCGATGTCGCTGAAATGAATGCCGTCACGGTTCAGTTGCAGCGTGTTGCGCTCGTACTGCGGGTGATAACCGGCGCGGAGCTGCAGGTCGAAGAGATTCGAGCTCTCCGAGCTCGCCGACGTATTGAAGATGTCCTGACGGTCGGGCAGCATGTCGGCTACGAAGATGTCGGGCCGGCCGTCATTGTCGAAATCCGCCGCGTCGACGCCCATCGAGAATCGGCTCGTGTGGCCGGTGGATTTCGTGATCGATTCGGTGAACGTGCCGTTGCAGTTATTGATGTAGAGGTAGTCGTTCTCCTGGAAATCGTTGGAGACGTAGAGGTCGGGGCAGCCGTCCGCGTTGAAATCGCTGGCGACGACACCGAGCCCGAATGCGCCGGCGTGGTCGCCCACGCCGGCGCGCTCGCTGACATCCACGAAATGCCCGCCGTCGTTTCGGAAGAGCCGGTCGCTCGCGCGCGGATTGGCCGTGCTGCGCTGCGCCATGCCATTGGCCGCGCGCTCGCCGTGCGTCGAGTGATTGAGCAGGAACATGTCGAGGTCCCCATCTCCGTCATAATCGAAGAAAAGGGCCTGCGTCGAATAGCCAAGGTGATCGAGCCCGTACTCTTTCGTTCGGTCGCTGAAGGTGCCGTCACCGTTGTTGACGTACAGCACGTTCCGGCCATGCAGCGTGAGATAGTCCACGCCCGACACATAGATGTCGATATATCCGTCGCCATTCACGTCCGCCATCGTGACGCCGGTCTTCCAGCCAAGGGAGTCAGCGACGCCGGCCGAGAGGGTGGCATCCTCGAAGCGATAGTTCCCCTTGTTGATGTAGAGGCGGTTCGGACCGAGATTCGAGGTGAAGTAAAGGTCCGGCAATCCATCATTATTGACGTCGCCGACGGCGACGCCGCCGCCGTTGTAGTAGTACAGATAGTTGAGAATGTTGAACGTTGTGTCTTCGGGGAGACGGTTACTGAAGGTCACCCCGGTCCTCGCTGGCGACAGCTGCTCGAACAGCGCCGGCGGCTCGGGCGATGGCGCCGGCTTGCAACCGTAGCTCCCGAAGAGGGCCAGCACGAACGCAGAGCGGAGAAAGTGGGTTCGTGAGCGGGATCTCATCCGCGTGGCCGGTGTGGGGGCTGTTTTCGAGCTTGCGCCCTAACGGGCATGATCACCACTGTATACCAGACATCGCCCTCGTCGTCGCCGCGCTTTCGTTCCTGGAGGCATCAATGCCGCTGTATTCCTTACAAAGACCATTTTCGTTCGTGCTCGTCGCGTTTACGATCGCAGGTTGCGCTTCTGGCGGCGGGGCCTCGACGACTCCTTCCAGTGCACCAGCATCCCAAGGCCAGACGGTCACGTCGGATAACATCCATCCGGCGCCTAACGAACCAATCGAGAAGGTACTCCAAGGGCGCATTTCCGGCGTCGTGGTCGCCACCGCGCCGGATGGCGGCCTCTCGGTGCAGATTCGTGGGCAACATTATCGAGACCAGGACGCGCCCCTGTACGTACTCGACGGCATGGCCATCAGCCCAGGGCCGAATGGCAGCCTCAGTGGACTCAGTGCATATGACATCGAGTCCATCAAGGTCCTGAAGGATCCGGCCGATCTGGCGATGTATGGCAGCCGCGCCGCGAACGGCGTGATCATCATCAAAACGAAGCGGGCGGCAAAGCCGCCTCAATAACTGCCGCGGCGCGACGCGGACGCGATCGCCGAGGAGCGATTTACGCGGAAGATGAGTGGCTTGTCATTGTTTCGCGCGACGACGACCACCTCTTCGTGCCCGGTGCGCACGCTCGCAATATCGCGTGTCTGACCGGGCACGAAGAATCCGCTCTGGGCGCGCGGCATCGGCATGAAGTGCCCCTTGCCATCGCCTCGGAGCAGGACGCCATAGCTCGCCGCCATTCGACCGATCTCCGGCTTGAACCCGTCGAAGTTGCCGGCGAGGAGCAGATCGGTGTGCCCGTCGTGATCGAAATCGCCCGGGAGAATTCCATACACCGGCGCGAGCTGTGCCTCGTTAGGTAATGGGACCACGGTGAACGAGCCGTCGCCTCTGTTGAGTAGAACGGAGGTGGCGAACGTGCTCACTTTCTTGAGCAACGCGTCCGAGAGATCCTGCTCCGTGAACAGATCGCGAACCGTCGCCTTCGCGTACTCTTTGTAGCTCAGGGTTCGTGCCTTGTTGTTCGGCAGGGCTCTCAGCAGGTCATCACGGAGGGGCAGCGGGTAGCTGACACCCTGGTTGTACATCGAGATGATCTGCTCCATGGAGCCATTGCTGTCGAAGTCCTTCACGTACATCGTCAGCGGCTCCTTTGGCGTGGCGTGGAGCCGGCCATTCAATCCAAGATTGCCAACGACGAAGTCGATCTTTCCATCGCCATTCACGTCGGCCGCGACGATACGGTTCCACCACCCTTCAGTATTCTCGAGGCCCGGCACCTGAATCTTCTTGAGCTTTCCGTGGCCCTCGTTGTGGAAGACAGTGATCGGCATCCATTCGCCGACAACGATCAGGTCCAGACGCCCGTCGCCGTCGATGTCACGCCACACGGCGTCGGTCACCATGCCAACCTGCTCGAGCTCAGGTGCCAGCTTGGCAGTAACATTGGTGAAGTGTCCCCGCCCGTCGTTATGCAGCAGCATACTGCGCGGATTGGCACCGTATGCCCACGGTATCACGCGTCCGCCCACGAACAGATCGACGTGACCGTCGCTATCGTAGTCGGCGGCGACTACCCGCGAACCACTGTTCAGCTCCGGCGGGAGATACCCTTCGGCCTTGTGAAATTTGCCATGACCGTCATTGACGTAGAGCCGATCCTGCAACGGCTGCGCACCCTCGGAGTACTCGTTGCCCCCACTTACGACGTAGAGGTCCAACCGGCCGTCGCCATTGGCGTCGAAGAACACGGCACCGATGTCTTCGGACAGCGAATCCGGCGCGAACACATTCTCATTACTACCAGCGAAGCTGCCATCGTGCTGTTGTATGAGGAGCTTGCCGGCCTGCTCCTTCGCGCCACCGATGTAAATGTCGTCGAGCCCATCGCCATTCACGTCCGCCACCGCCATCAACGGGCCTTCCGTCGACAGCAGCTTCGGCATGAGTGATTCCCGATCGAAATCGGAAAAATCGTTTTCGTGATGCGCGTAATCGAAGCGGATCGAGTCGGTGACGTCGTGGAGCAGTGTGGCGAGTGCCGAGTGCGGACTGTTTGAGGCGGACCGCGGAACGATCACCCCCTCGCTCTCTCTGACCGTGACGAGCTGATTGGCCGCCAGCGTGCCAAGCATCGTCAGCTTGCCACTCTGCCACTCGACTCCTATCGAGTCGACCGTCTGGTGGACGCCAAGTCCGACGTCGAGCACGTAGTCCACACTCGACTGAAAGCCGCGCATCGGCGACTCTTCCTGCGTATACACATCGGGACTCGCATACACGGTGACGCGAGCACCGAGGGCGAAACGGTTGGCTCCTTCTCCCTGCAGCGCAACCCGCAGGAAATGGTTCTCTGGATGCAGTGTCCGGCTGTTGTTCTTGTAGACGAACGCTTCGTCGTTGACGTTGTTCACGATGAGATCGAGCGCCCCGTCACCATCGAGATCGACGTACGCGGCCCCGTTGGAGAAGCTCGGCGTCGCCAGGCCCCAGGCAGACGACTCGTTTTCGAACAGCAATCCGCCGCGATTATGAAATGCATAATTCGCGAGCGGCGTCGAGGTCATCGCATTCGTCAGCTTGAGAAAATCCGCTCGCGCTGTTCCGCCCTGCGTCATCTCCTTTCTCGTCGCGTCGCTCCCGAGGAAGGCGATGTAATCCTGTGACGTGACGTCCCGGGCAAGACCGTTGGTCACGAATATGTCCTTGCGACCATCCAAATCGAGATCGGCAATCAACGCGCTCCAGCTCCAATCGGTGCGCGCCACGCCCGCCATCCAGGCCACGTCGCTGAACGTGGGAGCCTGCCCTGAGCGCAGCGAAGGAGCCTGCCCTGAGCGCAGCGAAGGAGCCTGCCCTGAGCGCAGCGAAGGGTCGCCATTGTTGTGTTGGAGCATGTTGCGCATCAGCTGATGGTGGTAGCCGTTGCGCACCTTCGTCTGGTAAACGTCCCACCCGTCGAACGCCGCCGTCGTTTTGAACCGGTTTTCGTCTTCTGGCAGCATGTCCGTCGTGTAGACGTCCGGCCAGCCATCATTGTCGATGTCGGCGACGTCGAGCCCCATCGATGAGTAGCTCAACACCGGCATCTCACTCTCGATCGCGTCTCGAAAGGTGCCGTCGTGATTGTTGATGTACAGGTAATCCCGCTCGAAGAAGTCGTTCGAGACGTAGACGTCGGGCCAGCCGTCTCGATTGACATCGGAGACAACCACGCCAAGCCCGAAGGCAGCCTCCGGGCTGTGAATCCCCGCCTGCGCCGTCACGTCGGTGAAGCGCGTGCCAGTTGGTCCACCACCGTCGTTCCGGTAGAGCTTCGCGCCGCCGTATTGCACGCTCACGTCGCGAAGGTTGCGGAGCCCAAAGCTGCTCACCGGTCGTGGCGAGTTGTTGATGACGAGCAGATCGAGATCGCCGTCGTGGTCGTAATCGAGGAAGACAGCTTGGGTCGAGTACCCTTCGTCATCGACGCCGTACTGCTTGGCCATCTCCTTGAAACGGGGCACGCCGTCCTTGTCGGGGCCCTGATTTATCCAGAGCTGGTTGGCGCGCTCTTCAGGCACGCCTGCGCCTGCCTTGCAGATGTAGATGTCGAGTAGCCCATCGCCATTCACGTCCGCGACGGCGACGCCCGTCGTCCAGGATCCCTTCTTGGTCGTTAAGCCAGACGCGTCGGTGATGTCACGGAATCGAAAATGGCCCTCGTTGAGGTACAGCGTGGGGCCACCTTGGTTCGACGTGAGTACGACGTCCGCCAAGCCGTCCCCATTGAAGTCGCCTACGCCCACGCCACCGCCATTGTAGAAGTTGCGGTACGTGAAGACGTTCAGCTCTTTCGTCTCGGTCACACGGTTTGCGAACCGAACTCCCGTCGCACTGGACGGGAGCCGCGTGAAAAGCTGATTCGCGGACGCCGACTGATCGCCGGTCCGGACTTCCGCGCCTTCTCCGGTCCCCGAGCAGCCGGCAAGGATCGCCGTCCATGCCAAAGCCGTTGCTCGGCGGCGAACCAAATGAGAGGAGAAAAAAGACATGCAACGAACGAGAGGGCCATTAACGCTACGGCCTGCTCCTCATCGGAGCAGGCCGTAGAAATGTACGACGAGGGACCTACTACTACTCGGCTCAGTAGCCGTTGTTCTGGACTAGCTTCGCGTTCGATCCCAGTGCGTTCGTCGAGATGGGGAAGAGGACTCGGAACGCGGCGCGTGGAGTAGCGCTAACGCCGTTTGCCGAGGCTTCCGTCCAGCTCAGGAATGTTCCGGCGCGGATCATGTCCGTGCGGCGCTTGCCTTCCGCCGCGAACTCGAGCACCCGCTCCTTCTGGATGGCATCACGAAGCGCCTGCTTGGTGCCCGCCGCTACCGGGTTGTTGGGATCGTGCTTCGTGTGGATGAAGTTCAGATCCGTGAGCGCCGAGGCGGTGTTACCCTGCTCGTTCAAGGCTTCCGCGCGGATGAGATACATCTCCGAGAGACGGAACCAGGTGAAGTCGTTCGGCTGCGAGCCGCCGTGCGGTGGGCTCGCCTGTGGTGGGAACTTGTTGAACCGAACACCCTGGGCCTCATCGGCCTTGGTCACGTCGGGAATCGTCGGGGTGAAAATGAGCGGGTTGCCCTGACGGTCATTCACATTCAGGCCGTTCTCGAAGCTCTTCTGTTGGCCAACCAACCACATATTCCTTCGGTCGTCGCTCGCCGGGTACGAGTTGTATACCTCGGCCGTGGTCGCGAAGCCATTCCACGGGCCGCCGTCGCCGGTGCTCAACTGATTGTAGTGCAGCGTGCGCATCGGCCAATTACCGCCAATGCCCTGGGTGC
The DNA here is from genome assembly GCA_045804225.1 of Gemmatimonadaceae bacterium. Taxonomy (GTDB): domain Bacteria; phylum Gemmatimonadota; class Gemmatimonadetes; order Gemmatimonadales; family Gemmatimonadaceae; genus AG2. The sequence goes on along the minus strand of JBJMNO010000002.1, from coordinate 11,911 downwards.
TGTTGGAGTGCACGACGACGAAGATGTTCTCGGGTGAGCTCTTGTTGTCGATGGAGAAGTTCTTCGCCCACGTCGGATTGATGCTGTACGTGCCGGAGTTGATGACGGCGTTGGCCGCATCGATGGCTGCCTGGCAGGCATCCTTTCCGCCGGCCACCGTCACACCCGAACAGCTGTTGTAGCTGGTCGCGCTGATCTTGCTCGTGCAGTCCGCGGGACCACAATCCTTATTGAAGACGCCCGCGTTGAGATACAAGCTCGCGAGGATGGCGTTGGCGGCGCCCTTCGTTATCCGTCCATAGTTCGACGCATCCCATGTCTTGGGAAGGGTAGCAATCGACTGCGTCAGCTCTGTCTCTATGAACGAGAAGACCTGCGGACGTGTCGAGCGCGCCACTGACTGCAGTTCCGTGGTGGTGACGAGCGGAACGCCGCCGAACTGGTCCTGCAGCATGTAGTAGTACCATGCCCGCAGCGTTCGCAGCTCCGCGAGAACCGTGTCCTTGTTCGCCGGAGCAGCCTTGGTGACGACGTCGATCATCAGGTTGGCTTTCGCCACGCCAGCGAAGGAGTCGTTCCAGGCATTGCTCAAGAAGCTGAGCGCGCCGGCGCTGTTCGCCTGCCAGATCTGTTTGTGGATGTCCAGCCACTGGCCGTTGTCGTACCAGTCGCTGCCGCGCGTGGGCACGATGAGCATGTCGGTCGACAGCTCTTCCAATGCGGCGAAGTGGTCGTTGGCTTCCGCGCTACGGAGCTGCGCGTAAACGCCGGCCAAACCGGCAAGGATTTCCTGGTCGGTATGGAACGCCGTCGTGGGCGTCAGCGCATCGTGCGGCACCTCGGTCAGCTTCGTGCACGTCTCGCCGACAAAGAAGACCGGGAGAAGAAGCAGTGCCTTTCGAAGAAACCGAAGCGCGGACTGCGATGAGGATTTGCTCATATTTGCCCGCTGCGTGTGTGAGAGATGAATCGTGTTCATTGCCGCCTAGAACTGAACGTGGACGCCAAACGTGTACGTGCGCGCACGCGGATACGTCACGTAATCGAGACCGCGCGTTGCGATGTTGCCACTGCTGCCCGGGTCGCCGTCCGTGGAGTAGACCTCCGGATCCAATCCGGAGTAGCCGGTCAACAGCAGGAGGTTGTCACCCGAGACGTACACACGAGCCGTCTGGCCGCTCATGATGCGAGCAGGAAGCGAGAAGGTGTACCCGAGCGTGACGTTCTGGAGCCGCGCGAACGTCCGGTTCTCGATCCAGCGCGTGGAGAACTTCGCCGGCTCGCTGATGCTGTCTGGATCACTGAGTGCCGCGGCGAGGAAGTTACGTCCCTGCTTCGCGTCGCTCTTCGTCTGGTACACGAGTGCGGTGTTGTTGAAGGTCTTGCCACCGAACTCACCGCGCCACAGCCAGCTGGCGTCGAAATGGCCCCACGAGAGGTTGTTGTGCACGCCGAGTGTGAAGTCAGGATTCGCGGTGCCGACGAACTGGCGATCCGCATCCGTGGGGTCGGTGGTGCGGCCGTTGGTGCAGCCCGTGGGATTCGTCGTCGTCGTGCACGCGAACTCCTGCTGACCCTTGTTGTTCACGCCGACGAAGACCGGCGCATAGAAGCTTCCAATCGCATGCCCAGGGATGATGAGCTGCGAGTACTGACCCGTTTGACCCTGGCCGTTCACGTTGCCGGTCTGGATGCGCGGCGTATCGCCAAGATTGAGCACGGTGTTCCGCTCGAGGCTGAAAACCAAGCCACCGCTCAGCGTGCGCGCGCCACGGCGCCACAGCTCGCCGTCCGCCGTCGCTTCGAAACCGCGGTTCCGTAGGCTGCCGATGTTCGCGAGTCGCGTCGCGACGACGGCCGGCTGCGGAACGGGAACGGTGAAGAGCAGATCCTTCGTCGTCTTGTTGTAGACCTCGACGCTGCCCGTTAGGCGATCGCCCCAGAGACCGTAGTCGAGACCGAGGTTGGTCTGCGTCGCGGTCTCCCACTTGAGATCGGCGTTGCCAACCTGCGCGGCGCGGAGACCCGTAACGTCCGAACCACCGAATGGATACGCGGCGCCGGCGTCGGTACGAAGAAGGAGCTGTGTCTGGTAGGGGAGCACTGCCTGGTTACCCTGCTTACCCCATCCCAATCGGAGGGAGAGGTTCGAGAACATCCCGTTCTTGAAGAACGACTCTTCACTCAAACGCCACGAACCCGAGATGGCGGGGAACAGTTCCCACTTGTGCCCCGGCGCCAGCCGCGAAGAGCCGTCATAGCGGAGCACACCCGTGAGGAAGTACTTGTTGTTGAATCCGTAGTTGGCGCGCCCGAAGAACGACGTCAGCTCGCTCTCGTTCTCATACGAGGTCGGCAGCGGAACACCTATCGCCGAGCCCGAGCCGAGGTTGTTGAAGAGGAACTGGTTCGTGATGAAGTTCTGCGACCGGGCAGTGAAAGAGCTGTTGTCGGTGTGCGTGTACTCGTAACCGCCAACGACCTCGACCTCGCTTCGTCCGAGGTGCGGCGAGTACGTGAGCAACTGCTGGAAGTTCTGATTGTTGAGTGAAAGTGCCGCCTGCTGTGCGATTCCCTTCGCGCCCGAGGCAATCGGGCTCGTGCTCGGATAGTAGATCTGGCGAACCGCACTGTTGTTGTCGACGCCGACCGTGGTCTGCGCCGTGAGGTTCGACGCGAGGCTCAACGTTCCCGTCGCGTTACCGAGAATGCGGTTCTCGGGCGAGACGTCGTCGATCTCGTTGATCAGCGCGACCGGGTTCCGCACGTCCGTCTGACCCGGGATCTCATAGTAGGCGCCGCTCGCCGTCCTGACGGGCAGTGTCGGGTTGTAGATCACCATATTCGTGAACAACCCGCCGGTGAATCCACCACCGTTCTCGAGGGGCGCGAACTGATTGTTGACCCGTGCCGCCATCAAGTTGACGGCGAGACGGAGCTTGCCGGAGAATGCGTCGTGGTTGGCATTGAGACGGCCCTGATACCGTTTCAGCCCATTGCCAATAACAACACCTTGCTGGTCGAAGTAGTTGAGCGACGCGCGATACTGCGTCGACTGCGAGCCGCCGGAGAAGGCCAGGTTATGGTTGGTGGCGACACCGGTGTGTAGGATGGCATCCTGCCAGTTCGTACTGGCGGTGCCAATGCTCGCATTCGCAGTGGCGGGCAGCTGACCTGCCGCGATCTCGGATTTCACGAAATTGCTGAACTGCGAGGCAGACGCGATGTCCAGCTTTTTCGCTGCCTGGGACGCACCGACGTACCCGTCGTACTCCATGTTGCCCGACGGACGCGTAGAACCGCGCTTGGTGGTAATCAGCACTACCCCGTTCGCGCCACGGCTTCCATAGATCGCCGTCGCCGCGGCGTCCTTCAGAACCGTGATCGTTTCGATGTCGCTGGGGTTGATCGCATTCAGCGGGTTGCGCGGCAGCTGGGCGTTGTAGTTGATGCCGGCAGCCGGTGGAGACGTCGATTCGTTCTGCAGAGGCACACCATCAACCACGTACAGCGGGTCGTTGCTCGCACTGATCGACGTGCCACCGCGAACACGGACCTGCATGCCGCCGCCGGGCTCACCGCTGTTCGACGTCATCTGAACGCCAGCGACCCGCGCCGCGATCATCTGATTGGCATTTGTCACAACGCCGACGTTCGCCTGATCAGCGTTCACCGTCGCCACGGAGCCAGAGATCGCCTCACGACGCTGCGTTCCGTATCCGGTGACGACGATTTCGCTGAGGACTGCCGCCTGGCGCGTCATCACGAACTGCACGCTCGCCGACGCGCCGCCCGAGACCGTAACGTTCTGCGTCTGCGGACGATAGCCGATGCGGCTCGCGCGTACGATGTAATTGCCAGCTGGTACACCCGTGAGCGTGAATCCGCCGTCGTCACGACTCAGCGTGCCGCGCTGAAACCCGGTGAGAACGATGTTCACATTCGCGATGCCCGCTTGACTTGCACTGTCAAGGACTCGGCCTGTGATCGTTCCGGTAGTGCCCTGCGCTCCAAGTTGACTGCCGCTAAGCAGTCCAACTATGAGCGCGGGAAGGAAAAAGCGACGCCATGCCATGCGACTAGCCTCCACAGAGTGAGGAGTATTCCCGCTCGCCGACTGTGTTTATGAAGTTGCTGCGGATCCGGGCCAATATGTCCCCAGAGATGTGTCTCTGGTCACCCGGAGATAACCCGCGCTGATATGGGGTTGGTTACATCGAATGTCAAGGCAAGATGACGTTATCTCAGACGTTATCTCACGGGTTGTTGCCGCTGGGTGTATCGCGCCGTATCAGCTTTGCGCGCTAACGTGCAAAGCACCGCCGGCCGTCAGTCGTCGAGGGCGATGCGTCCGCCGCTCGATGGATCGAAGAAATGCAGCGCAGAGGGCGCAAATCGCAGCGAAACTCTCTGATCCACGCGCGCTGTCGTGTCGGGACCCGCCGCGGCAACGAAATCGTTGCCTCCGGCAACGTTGACATAAACAAGCTGCTCGCTCCCCAGCGGCTCGATGAGCGATACCGTACCGATGGTCCCCTCCCCTGCCGGTCCGTCGAGCGCGATGTCGTGTGGCCTCACGCCGAGGGTGACGGCTCCATCGCGCTTCACCTGTCCGACAGGCAGCGGGATCACGACGCCCGGCGCGTTGAACTGCGCACGTCCGCTGTCCCGGCTGATCGTTCCGGTGACGAAGTTCATCGATGGGCTGCCGATAAAGCTCGCGACAAACTGGTTCTGAGGCCGCCGGTAGAGCTCCATCGGCGCCGCCACCTGCTGGAGCATGCCATCCTTGAGGACGGCCACGCGCGTGCCTAACGTCATCGCCTCCACCTGATCGTGGGTGACGTAGACCATCGTCGCCCCCAACCGTCGATGAAGCCTCGCGAGCTCGGCGCGCGTCTCGACGCGCAGCCGGGCATCGAGGTTCGAGAGCGGCTCGTCGAAGAGAAATGCCTTCGGTTCGCGAACGATTGCCCTACCCAAGGCAACGCGCTGCCGCTGCCCGCCCGAGAGTTGCGCCGGCTTCCTATCGAGCATCGGGCCCAGGCCTAACGCGTCGGCAACGGCGTTGACACGTTGCGCCACCACATCGGCAGGCTGTTTTCGCAGGCGCAGGCCGAACGCCATGTTCTCTCGCACGGTCATGTGCGGATAGAGGGCGTAGCTCTGGAAGACCATCGCGATGTCACGCTCCTGGGGCGGTAGCCAGGTGACGTCGCTGTCACCGATCGTGATGCTACCGCCCGTCGGCTTCTCGAGGCCGGCGATCATGCGCAGGACCGTGGACTTCCCGCTCCCCGACGGACCAACGAGCACGAGGAATTCGCCATCGATGATCTCGAGCGAGAGATCACGCGAGGCAACGAACCCGTTTGGGTATTTCTTGTCGACGTGCGAGAGTGTTATGCGTGCCATGTGCTAGGTGCTAGGTGCTAGGTGCTAGGTGCTAGGTGCTAGGTGCTAGGTGCTAGGTGCTAGGTGCTAGGTGCTAGGTGCTAGGTCCTCGCCATGCCCACGCCCCCACGGCTCAGCCCTTCACCGCGCCCGCCGTGAGTCCCTGTACGATTCTTCGCTGGAACGCCAAGACCACGATGGCCACGGGTGCCGTTGCCACCACCGTCGCCGCGAGGATTTGCCCCCACGGCACTTGATACTGTCCACGAAAGAGCGCAATGGCGACTGGTACCGTGTACCGCTCCGGGCCCAGAGTGAACGACAGCGCGAACAAAAACTCGTTCCAGCAATAGATGAATGTGAGGATTCCGGTCGTCGCCAGCCCAGGACCCGTGAGTGGCAGGATGACTTTCACGAAGCTCTGCCAACGGGAAGCGCCGTCCACCATCGCCGCTTCCTCGAGGTCGCGCGGCAACTGCCGGAAGAATCCAACGAGCAGCCACACGGCGAGCGGCATCGCGAACGTCATGTAGGGCAGCACGAGCCCAGGATATGTATTGATGAGATGGAGGCTGCGAAGCAGCATGTAGAGCGGGCTCACGATCGAGATCTGCGGAAACATCGTGACGGCGAGAATGAACGCGAGCACGGCGCGTTTCCCCGCGAACTCGATCCGCGCCAGCGCATAAGCAGCGAAGGCCCCGATCGTCACGCAGAACACCGTCGTCGTCAGCGCTACGATCAAGGAGTTCTTGATCGGCGTCCAAAAGTCTCGCTCGGCGAATAGCGCGCGATAATGATCGAGAATCAGCTCGCGGGGCCAGAGCGTTGGCTCGCGAAAGAGCGTCGCCTCCGGCGTGAACGAGGCAACCACCGCCCAATAGAACGGAAAGGCGGCGAAGAGCACGAGCAACACGAGGCCCACGCGCGATGTGATGCGTCCTCTCATCGACGCGTCCTCGGGCTGCCGAGATCGAGACCGAGCCCGCGTATGTAGAGCATCGCAAGCCCGAAGGTCACGATGAAGATGACGACGGACAGTGCCGCGCCGTAGCCGAATTCCAAATTCTGTAGCAAGGCGTTAAACGTGTACAGCGCCACCGGCTCCGTCGACGTGCCCGGCCCACCGCCCGTCATGACGTAGATGAGGTCGAAAACGCGGAAGGCGTCGAGCGTGCGGAAAATCAACGCCACGAGGATCGCAGGCTTGAGCAAGGGAATCGTTATGCGCGTGAGCTGCCACCAGGCGCTCGCGCCGTCCGTCGCCGCGGCCTCGTACAACTCCTGATCGATACTCTGTAGTCCGGCGAGCAGTAGCAGTGCGACGAAGGGTGTCGTCTTCCACACGTCGGCGAGAATCACGGGAACCCAGGCCGTGGACGCTCGTACGAACCACACGAGCGGATGATGCAGCAGCCCGACGTTGGCGAGCACCACGTTCGCGATGCCCGCCTGTGAGTCGAAGATGAACCGCCAGAGCAGGGCGGCAACGACGGTGGGGATCGCCCACGGTACGAGCACGGCGGCCCGGACAACACCGCGACCTCGAAAGCCGCGGTTCATCGCCAGCGCGAGCGCCAGGCCCAGCGTCAGCTCGACGCTGACACTGATCACGGTGAACAGCGCCGTGTGGCCGAGCGATTGCCAGAAGCGCGCGTCGCCGAGAATCGTTAGGTAGTTGCCGAGTCCCACGAATGGTCGGCCGAGCCAGGGCATACGGAGGTCGTGCTCGTGCAGCGACTCCCAGAGTGTCCAGCCGAGCGGGAACAGCGCGATGAAGAGAATGCACGCGAGTGCTGGCGCCGTGAGGAGCCACCCCACGCGGGCTTCTGATGCGGTACGCGGGACGCGGCGCGCCGGGCGTGAGCTCATCGTTGGCTGCTCGGCGCCACACGCTGCGCCGGGACCTCGCCCCGCATCCCGCGCCCCGCGGTGAGCTCTCTCACGTGTGTCCGCTCGATGAGCGCCGTCATCGATTTCGCGGCGTCATGAAGCGCACGGTCGGGCGGAAGTTGCCCAGACAGCGCTCGATGTAAGTCGATCTGCAAGAGCTCCGAGAGCTGTGAGTAGATCGGTGTCGCCGGGCGTGGCACCGCACGCTCGACGATCGACCGGGCGAGCGTGAGTGGGATTGGCAGGATCTCCCCGAGCCGGGGATCGTCGTACAGCGCCGGGCGCGGTGGATACCCGCTCAATCGCGACCGATCGAGAATCTGTTCCGGCGCCGTAAAGAACTCGACCACCTTCCAGGCCGCATCCGGGTGGGTCGTGAATGCGTTGATCGCCAGCGCACCACCGCCTAACGTTGCCGTCGGTGCACCCCCCGCGGCGCCGGGCATCGGCGCAACCGCGAACTTGCCAGCGACACGCGAATCACGCGGCTGCCTCAAGAGCGTGACGGCGTACGGCCAATTGCGCATCATCGCCGCGGCTCCGTTCTGAAACGCAAATCGCGATTCCTCTTCGTGCCAGGTGAGGATGTCCGTCGGCGCGGCGCCGCTCGTCAGCAGATCGCGCATCAGCGTCAGCGCACGAATACCCTCCGGCGAATCGACGACGACACGTCCGTCATCGGAAAGGATGCGTCCACCGAACGCGCCGAGGAACTCCACGAATGACGTGACGAGTCCTTCGTAGCGGGCGCTCTGCCACACGATTCCATATGGTATGCCCTTCGCGCGTGCCCGACGGGCATCCTCGGCCAACTCGTCCATCGTCGCCGGAGCGCGTGGCAGCAGATCCGTGCGCCAGTAAAGCATCCCGACATCCATGTACCAGGGCAGGGCGTATAGCGATCCAGCCCAGGTATTTGCTGCAATCGTCGAGGCAAAGAACTGATTCGCGTTAGGCTTCCACCGGTCGAGCGGCAGGAGCCATCCGGCGGCGGCGAATTCGGGCGTCCACACGACATCGAGCTGGAGGATGTCGGGCTCGCCCGCGCGCGCATTGAGCCACTGCACGAAAAGCTGATGTCGCTGCGTCGCGTCGTCTGGCGTGCGTTGAATACGGATGTGAATGCCCGGATTCGCCTGCTCGAATCGCGCGACATGCCGCGTCAGGAGCTCGCCCTCCGCGCCCAGCGCGCTACCGGAAAAGGTGACGACGATGCGATGGTCGTCTGCTTGCCCGCTGCGGCACGACGTCGTGAGCGCAATCGCGATGAGCGTGAGAACGAGTCTTCGCATGCGGGGGGCAACGTTACGACGCGCTCCTTCTCGGAGCTAGACCTATTTCGCGGATATCAGAGCGACAACACCGAGGGGATACGAATTTTCAGCCGATCGGCACCGAGAAGCTGATCACGAGCGGCGTGCCCGGCGGCGTTTTGGCCGTCTGCTCCCTTCCCAACATCCGCTCGCTGATCGTGCGGCCCACGACGTACCCGAAGAGCGCGCCGAACACCGTGTCGGAGAACCAATGGCGCCCGTCCACAACGCGCCCGGCGCCGATCGCGATCACATAGCCATAGATCACCGGCTCGGCCGCGTGGAGAGAGAAGCGATGGGAGAGAAAGCTCGCGCACCCCATCGAGTTCGCGATATGACCGCTGAAAAAGGAATGCTTGTTCCAGTCTCGCGTACCCGGCACGTCGAATTTGAATGCGTCGTCGGGTGACTCGCGCGGGCGCTCGCGCTGCACGAGCAGGAACAAGAGGGCACGCACGCCGGCTGTCGTTAGGTGCGCCGTCGCGCAGCCAAGACCCGCATCGCGAAACCCCTGCGACTTGCTCATCGAGCCGGCGAGATAGAGGACCGCCGATATCGGCAGCAGATACTGCCCGCTGCCCAGCTCATACGCAGGATATCGCGCGCTCTCGCGCAACGGATGGAGGATCGCTACCGGCCACGCGTTGGGATTGTCGTTGATCCAATGCTGAAGCCTTTCGTCAACGGTCATCGCCGCGCCCGTTGCGCCGGCGATGACCATTGCACCCTCGAGATCCTGAGCTGTCGTATGGGCCGGAGAGGACCAGACATTCCACACGTCGCCAACCAGCCTCTCGAGCTGTCGCCGGGTGGAGTCCGCGCGGAGCTGGGCATTCGCAATGCGCGGCGGCGATGCGAGAAGGAGAAGGACGAGGAAACTCACCCGCCCCGAAATCGTAGGCTGCAAGGGATGTCGTTCGACGACCATGGTACGCGGGTTGGCGTTCGGTCCTGACACGAGAAACCGCATGGCCTTGATGCGTGAACCGCGCCAAGGTCATCCATTGCGTAGTCTTTTCACCCCCGCCAGCCGTTTATGGACCAGGATGTCATAAGCTTTGCGGTCGTTTGCGCGACGATCGTGGGCACGCTCGGATGCCTCGTGGCAATCGGAGTCTCAGCGCGCTTGCTACTCATACGCGCGAAGCGCCTCTCGGAGCGACCTCCCGTCGCCGATTCGGAGCGGATGAAGCATCTCGAAGAGGCGATCGACGCGATCGCGATCGAGATCGAGCGAATTTCCGAAGCGCAGCGATTTCAGACGAAATTGCTGGCCGATCGCGAGAAAGAGCGCGCGTAGGGAGGGCTTGGCGCAACGATTCTATCCGTTCTGCGTCGCGTCGAGTCTTCCTTCCTAGGGGACCACTCGGTTCCCGCCCAGCCGCTGGTTGAACGCGTTCACGTCACCCAACATCAGCTTCTCGAACTCGGCTCGTACCGCCGTGAGCTGCTGCTTGAGCAACGCGTGAACCGCCTTCTGCTGATCGGTGGGTGGGAAATCCGCGCTCGCTGAGCCCACGTCCGAAGCGACGCTGGCGAGCTTCTCGTACAACTGATTCGCCGAACGAAAGGCGTCTTCGCGCGAACCGGTGAGATCGGTGTCGAAGAGCTTCCCTTCCAGTACGACCGCCTTCTTCTCCAAGTCGCGAATCGACGCGAGTGAGGAATCGATCGACGCGAGCGCGAGTGCGGTGTCGCGAGCACCACCGGCGAGCGTCACGCCGTCGCCCGCGGCCGCGCGTTCGCGAGTATCGCGCTTTCGCTCGTTGAACATGAAGGACAGGTCAGCGAGCTGTTTCCGTACCCATTCCGCCTGATCGATCATGTCGACCGTCGCATTCATGTCGCCGCGGAGATCGAGCGACTCGGCGAGTTGCGCGGCGATGTCGGCGTCGGAGGCGGCGGTGCTCGGATCACGTAGGACCCGCACCGGTGCACTGATTGTGTCGCGGCCGATGCTGGCCGTGACGATATAGGTGCCGGGCGCCACGAGTGGTCCCACCTGCCCGCCAACGATATCGAGGTCCCAGGTCACGAGCGGCCGAGAGCCATTCACGCGAACATGTGCGTGCGCCGGCGGCGGAACACGAAGACGGGCCGCGCGCGGGGCGTCGTAGCGAAGATCCCACCACGCGCGGTTGAGCCCCGTTCGCCCCGGCGGGCTCGCGAAGCGCCTAACGATGCGGCCTTGGGCGTCGGTGATGGTGAAGCGCACCGAATCGCGCCGGGCGGTGGAGTCGCGGCGTGTGCTGTCGGAACGCCCCGCACTGTCTCCACGCTGCCGCGCCGAATCGGCGCGCGCGCTCGGTGCCGCCGGCGTATTGCGCAAGCCGGAGCGTCGGTCGTTAGGCTCCGTTGCGGCGGTCGTGCGTTCGACGGCTGCGACAACGACCGTCGAGCTCTCGGGCTCTACGCCGCGGCGCACGAAGAAGTCGATTGGCGCGCCATATGGCGGATCTTCACCACTCACGAGCGAGTTCGGCGCGGAGTGATGGTTCTGCAGCTTGCGGAAGCGGTAGGCGTCGCGAACGGGAAGCATCGCGGCGCGGCGCTCGCCGGCCATGGCGTGATCTAGGTTCCTGATTGCGCCAATGCGGTCGAGGATCCAGAACCCGCGTCCATAAGTCGAGATCACCAAGTCATCGAAGTGTGGCTGAACCACCAGCCAGGAGACCGGCGCATGCGGAAGATTGTTCTGGAGCGGCTGCCACGTGCCCCCATCATCGAGGGAGAACCAGACGCCATTCTCGGTGCCGGCGTAGAGCATGCCGCGCCGTACGGGGTCCTCGCGTACACAATGGACGTAGCTGAAGAGCGACTTCGGAATACCGCCTGAGATCAGCTTCCAGCTCTTGCCGTAGTCGGACGTCTTGTAGATGTACGGGTCGCGGTCATTCACCTGATGCGCGTCGACCGAGACGTACGCGGTGCCGGCATCGTATCGGGACGGCTCGATATTCGAGATCGCGGCAAATTTGGGCGCGCCGTTAGGCGTCACGTTCGTCCAGGCCTTGCCGTCGTCCCGCGTGAGCTGCACGAGTCCGTCCATCGTGCCCGCCCAGATCGCACCCTTCGCGACGGGTGACTCGGCGATCGCAAAGACGACGATCGAGCTTTCGACGTACAGATTATCGGTGACGAGACCGCCGCTGGATCGCTCCTTTGTCGTGTCGTTCGTCGTGAGATCTGGGCTGATGACCTCCCAGCTCTGACCGCCGTTCCGCGTGCGATGCACGTACTGACTGCCGACATAAACGGTATTGTGGTCGTGTGGCTAGATTTCGTTAGTGATTGTTGTTTTGAATGTGTTT
>JBJMNO010000001.1:0-656156 GCA_045804225.1 Gemmatimonadaceae bacterium | reverse complement strand
TGGGCCATGACCCCGCCAACTAGCTGATAGGCCGCGAGCCCCTCTGAGTGCCTCGAAAGTTTCCTCACCAAGAGATGCCTCTCGATGAGCGTATGCGGTATTACCCGGCCGTTGGGCCGGCTATCCCCCACACTCAGGCAGGTCGCTCACGTGTTACGCACCCGTTCGCCGGTTGCCCTTGCGGGCCCCCTTGACTTGCATGTGTTAAGCACGCCGCCAGCGTTCGTCCTGAGCCAGGATCAAACTCTCCAAGAGTCTGAAATAGCTCGATCATCGAACCGCTGTCATCACGCTGTCGCGCATGACAGCGTGTCCGAATCACTGAATTGTTCGGGTCAAGCTCTCCCTGACATCCCGAACAGACGTCAGATCAACGAGCTCACCTCGCACATCCAGATTCCCAAATCGATTATCAAATAGCAGTTTGTCGCTCTCGGCGACAGCCTTCAATTGTACCAGAAAGAGATCGGTTCGTCAACCCCGTGTCGCTTCTCAACAGCGCCTCCAGGCTCGACAGCATCTATCCTTCCCAAATCAAGACGCCATCGCGTAAGCCATAACCCAACAACGGATTACGGAATAACAGATGCGCGTCAATTCGTGAAGGGATCTTATAATAACTGCGGTTATCGTTTGATGCAAGTGAGCGCCGTCTACCCTCCACAAAAGCTGAAGGCCCCATCAAGGGGCCCTCTCGCACGGCAAAGATGGGCCGTGTAGGAATCGAACCTACAACCTAGCGATTAAGAGTCGCTTGCTCTGCCAATTGAGCTAACGGCCCGAGCATATCGGGAGTGGCGCGCCAGGAGGGAATCGAACCCCCGACCTACAGCTTAGAAGGCTGTTGCTCTATCCAACTGAGCTACTGGCGCTCAATCTCAGCGGAACGAACTGCGGCAACGTTTCCAAGCCTACCAAGGTCGGGGCGCCCGGATTTGAACCGGGGACCTCCTGCTCCCAAAGCAGGCGCGATACCAGGCTACGCTACGCCCCGCAACGAGCCATCCAATGTAGCCACGTCCGAAAGAGGGGTCAACGTCGCTCAATCAGTGAGGCGAGAAGCGCGCGAAAAGCACGCCCCCGATGGCTGACCCGCTCCTTCTGTTCCACGCCGGCTTCTCCAAAGCTGATTCCCAGCTCATCAGAAAGAAAATAAGGATCGTACCCGAAGCCGCCGCTGCCGCGGGGATGCTCCAGAATTGAACCAGACGTGGTTCCGCGAAAGGTTAGCTCTTGGACGCCATTCACGTACGCCGCCACACACACGTACCGGGCGCGGCGGCTCGGTAGGCCCGCCAATGCGCCGAGCAGTCGTGCGTTGTTCGCGTCGTCCAACTGGGTCCCAGAGAGATCACTCCGACCGCTCCACCGCTTACTACGAACTCCCGGCTGACCACCGAGCGCCTCGGCCTCCAGGCCGGAGTCCTCGGCGACAACAGAACGTCCAGCGCGTGCCGCAAAATAGCGAGCCTTGCGGAGGGCATTTTCCTCGAAGGTGTCCGCCGACTCGAGCTCGTTTTCGGCATTAGTCGGCGGAACGCCCGCTTCGTCCAAATCGATGACGGGGATTCCGACACCGCGAAACAACTCACGCAGCTCGCGAAGTTTTCCGGCACTGCGAGTTGCGATGAGAAGAGGCTCAACCGTCACGCCGAGAGCGCCGCAACCTGTAAGACATCGAGTTGCCGAAGTCCATTGACCGCCATTGAAAGCAGCGCGTCTAATTCCTCTCGTGCGAATGTGCCGTGCTCTCCGGTTCCCTGGACTTCGACGAACCGCCCTTCGCTACTCATGACGACGTTCATGTCCACTGCCGCCACGACGTCTTCGGCGTAATCGAGGTCCAACCTCCGAGACGAGCCAATCATACCCACACTCACCCCAGCAACGCGGCGACGTACCGGCGACCGAGGAATTCGCCCGGACGAAACGAGCCAGTTGAACGCATCGACCGTTGCGACGCAGGCGCCCGTAATCGCTGCCGTCCGCGTCCCTCCGTCAGCAACGAGAACATCGCAATCGAGCCGGATCGTGTATTCGCCAAAGGCGAAGTCGTCGAGCATCGCGCGGATGCTCCGCCCGATGAGTCGTTGAATCTCTTGAGTGCGACCGCCCAACTGCGCACGCTCCCGCGAGGTCCGCGTCCGAGTGGCGCGCGGGAGCATCGCATACTCGGCGGTCAACCAGCCTTCGCCGCGCCCACGCCGCCACGACGGCACCCCTTCCTCCACGGATGCGGTGCAAAGCACGCGCGTTGCTCCGAACGACACGACACACGAGCCTTCCGCGTACGGTGCAACCGCCCGCTCCAAAGAAATGCCACGCAACGCATCATGCGCGCGGCCGGTACGTTCGGGTTCCTTTTCAGCGTTCACGAAGTCGCTCGATGATCGAAGTTGTTGACTGACCCGCAGTCAGCGGTACGATGATGACTTCCCCGCCCCACGCCCGGACTTCCCGCGCGCCAACCACCGTCTCGACCGAGTAGTCGCCGCCTTTCACGACAACATCCGGATGAAGATGAAGGATCAGCTGGAGGGGTGTGTCCTGCTCGAAGCTAACCACGGCGTCGACCATCGCGAGCGCAGCAAGCACGTAACTGCGCTCCGCCAGCGTGCGAATGGGCCGCGTGGGTCCTTTCAGTCGCCGCACGGAGGCATCGCTGTTCAACCCGACGACGAGCGCGTCGCCTTGATGCCGCGCGGCCAGTAACACGTCGACGTGTCCGGGATGAAGCAAGTCGAAGACGCCATTAGTGAACACTAAACGACCGCCCTGCTCGGATCGCCACTCGGTCGCACGCGCCCAATCCATGATTTTCCGCAGCGGCTCGATAGAAGCGCTCGTCAAAGCGGACCTCGAGCGCGCGGGGAAAACCGAATCTGACGGACGAAAAGAGGCAGCTCAACGCGCTCCGAGTAGTCGGCGCTCAGGGAAATGTCGTTGCTGGTGCGATTGACAGTGATGTCCGCGGCCTCCTCCGGCAGGCCAAGTGAATCCGCGTAGGCGGCCAGGTGCAGCTTGATACGGTCATCGGATATCTGCTTCGCGAATCGAACCTCCTGGCGCATGGCATCCTGAAATTCGTAGAATCGCCAGTAAGCCTCACCGATGTTGACGCCGAAATACAATGCCACGGCAAGAAGGAGTAGCATCAGAAGACAGCCAACGGAGCTCCGTCCGCGCTGTCTTACCACTGCGACTGTGCCCCCTCCACGATGTCGTTGACGATCTTCTCGATCGCTTTCTGACGTCCTATCTGCTCCGCACGTTCATCGTAGTCTCCCTCACCACGCATGCCCTTCCGCTGAAAAAGAACGTGACCGCTCGCCTGCTCAACGATTTCAACGTCGATCGTTAATTGCAGTCGTCGTCGTGCAGTGACTGCTTGCGACGGATTGGCGCTGACAGCGACGGGTACGTCCACGTCGTATCCGCTGATGACGCCACGAACGACGGCATCCGCATGATTTTCAGCGGCGTCGCGCACCCCAAGGCGGCGCTGCAACTCTCGTCGCATCGTATCCAGCAGATCGCGCTGCACCTCTGGGGACGTCGTCTGGTTGTCGAACGGGAGCACCGCCATAGTGCGGATATTGGCCGGAAGACCGCCACCGGCGAAACCGTAGCGCACGCCGCAGGCAGCGAGAGTCATCGCCAAGACGATTAGAACACTAAAACGTGCGCCAGATCGCAGCATCGAACGGCGAAACCTCCTGTGCGCGCTTGATCGTGAGCAGAAGGACACGCCTGGCTTCCTCGCTCCGGTAGCGAACCGTGACACCAGTGCGTTCGACCCATTCCACGATGCGCCCAGCGCGAACGCGCTCCAAACGAATCAGCGAATCGCGTCGAAAGGTGAGACGCCAGCTAGGCGGCATTCCAATGTCCACTCGCAAGAGCTCGCCGTCAACGCGCGCGCTAGTGTCAGCAAGTGCCGGTAGGGCGACACGTCCAAGAGTAGCCCAGAGGAGCGGTACCGGGGGAATGAAACGACGCGCCATCGTTCCGCCCGGGACTCGAAGCGAATCGCCAATCAGCACGGCCGCGCCACTTCCAAAGCCGCCGGCGAGGAAAAGATCGATCCGCGCGCTATCCGGTCCAGCAACACGAGCAACGCCTTCACCCCGACCGGTCATGTCACGGTCCTGGAACTCCCAATCAAAGTCGATTTGCCGATATCCGGGAGCGAACTCGCTGCGGGGAATAACCGCCGGTGCCGGCGCACCACCGAGCGGCCGCAAACGCGGCGTGCAGGCAACTGCCGCTAGAACGAGGACTCCCGCGATTATCGCATGAGGTCGCGCCTTAGCGAAATAATTCACGAAACTCGGGGGGGAGAGCGATTGGTCGTCCGCTACGATCCAAGGAAACTAGGGTGGTCTTCGCGGACACAAGCCGCTTCATGGTCGTCGCGTTCGAAAGAACGTACTCGAATGCGATCATTCGCGAGCGGACATCCGCGAGTGTCGTTTGCACCCGGATCAAGTCGTCGTAGTGGGCAGCCGCGTGAAATCTCGCGGAAAGCTCAGAGACGGCGAGCGAGACCCCAGCGCGCTCCATGTCCGCATAGCTGACCCCGAGTTGGCGAATGAAGTCCGTGCGGCCCATTTCACACCAGATGAGGTAGTTCGCGTGATACACCACACCCATCTGGTCGGTTTCGGCATAGCGCACGCGCAATTCGATCTCGTGCGTCAATGATGGCATCGTACGCGGCGAATCGCTCGACATTGGCAATGTGCGGCGAAGATTGGGCCGTCCTGTGCAGTTTGTAAAGCGGTACACCGACGGCTAGAATGAGCGCGTGCTCCCCTCGCCGTGCTACATCATCTCGGACTTGCACCTCGGCTTTGCGAAGCCAACGGTCGAGCGTGACGTGCTGGATTTCCTTCGTCAATTGCGAGGGCAAGCCGGCTCGCTGGTGATAAACGGCGATTTGTTCGAGTTCTGGTTTGAATGGCGCACGGTCATTCCACGCGCGAGCTTTCGCGTGCTCGCCGAAATCGCGAGCCTCAGGGAAACCGGTACGGCGGTGTTGATGATTGCGGGCAATCACGACTGCTGGGGTGGCGACGTCTTGCGCAAGGACGTCGGCGTCGAGTACCACGTTGGCGTGTGGGAAGGCATCGTTGCCGGCTGGCGTACGCGTGTCGAGCACGGTGATGGTCTTCGTCCACGCGAGGATCGGCGCTATCGACTACTCCGCCGAGTCATCAGAAATACTTTGGCGATTCGCACCTTTCGACTTCTCCACCCGGATCTCGCGACGCGACTCGCGACGCACAGCTCTCGCGCCAGCCGAAGCTATGGAGCGCGCGACCAAGGGCGCGGACTCTCGCGGATTGCGACGGAGACGCTGACGAGCCGCCCCGATTTGGAGCTGCTTGTGTACGGGCACTCACATGTCCCTGCGCTCGTACGCACTGAGAGCGGCGGTGTCTATGCGAATGCAGGCTCGTGGCTCGACGCGCCGACCTACTTGCGCCTGACGACCGAGCGCATCGAGCTCCGACAATGGAACGGATCAGCCGAGGGTCTTCACCTCCACGCTCTCGATCGCGTCCCCGAGAAAGCGCTGACCTAGTTGAAGGAACATCAAGGGATCATCCGACGCGATGAAGCGATGCGTCGGTTCCGTTGTCCCATTCACCGTTAGGCGCTGTTCCTCGAGGACTTGAGCGGTCTCACGTGCGGTCTCTTCGGCGCTGTCGATGAGGCGCACGTCATCGCCGACTGCCTCGGCTATCACGTGTTTCAGCAACGGATAGTGCGTACACCCGAGAACGAGAGTGTCGACATGCTCAGTAAGCAATGGAGCCAAGTATTCCTCGGCAATGAGACGGGTCGCTTCCTTGTCGACCCATCCTTCCTCCGCGAGTGGCACGAAGAGTGGGCAAGCGCGTGCCGTAACCCGTAACGAAGGTTCGAGCGCACGCAGCGCACGCTCGTAGGCACCCGATTTCACGGTGCCAGCCGTACCGATGACACCTACGTGACCATTTCGCGTTGCGCGCACGGCGGCACGGGCCCCGGGCTCGATGACTCCGATGACCGGAATCGTGAAGCTCTCCCGCAGAGATGGCAGAGCGTGGGCTGTCGCAGTATTGCATGCCACAACCATTGTTTTCACGCCCTGCTCTACGAGATACGATGCAATCTCGTGACTGTAGCGCCTAACGGTCTCCGGGCTCTTGGGTCCATACGGAACGCGCGCGGTGTCCCCAAAATAGGTTACGCTCTCGAGAGGCAAGTGCCGCATCACGGCATGAGCGACGGTCAGCCCGCCAATTCCCGAATCAAAAACGCCGACCGGCGCTGTGGAGGTCACCACGTCAGCGACGCCCCAACGGAGGCGCCGTCGGGTGTCACGCGCACGGAGAGCTGCGCGGGAAGCTCCCACAGATTCGCCGCAACGAAGGCATCCGCTCCGGAGAAAAGGTGATTCGCAATGAGAAACGCGACCCAATCCTCGACGTGGCTCTGGCGAACGTGGACGTACTGAGGGTCGAAACGTCGAGAAACGACAGTCGTTCCGGATGCTCCGCTTGAAGTGACGTACGAAACAACGACGGTGTCTCCACTCATCGAACGTGCTTCGCGCACATCGGCGATCGATTCGCGAATCATTGCGAGTGCGATCGCCTCGATCGTGAGCATTGCCGCGGCAGCTTTGTTTCGGCCGAGAATGGCCTGCCCATAACCGGGGATCAGCGCCGAATACAGGAATGCTCGGCGAGGGCTAATCGGAGGCTTCGCCGTATCTGCGGTCGGCGCAGCCGGAGCAGCACGTCGAACGCGAGTGGAATCTGGTCGCTGCGCCGCACTCTTCTTCGCCGTTGAAACGGCGAGCAGCACGGCAACAGCCACGAGCGAAGAATGCACTTTCCATGAGGATTGACCCACGGATATCCGGCGTGAGCGCAGAAGGTGGCGGGAGTGTATGGGAATCGAACCCACCCGACCCGACACAGTCAGGTCACACTGGTTTTGAAGACCAGGGAAGCCACCAGACTCCATCCACCCCCTCAAGAGATCATTGCAGTGCGACGGCGCGATCAGACGGCGGACGAACGTCGCCAATGTCGATGGCCCCGGGAACGCGGGAAAGATACTCCGCGAGCCGATCCGGAGAGAGAGCGAGGAGCAAACCTCCCGACGTTTGCGGATCAATGAGAAGCGCCCGATCGGCGTCCGTGGTTTCACCCCACGCTACCAGATTCTGCAGATACTCGTCATTGCGTTCGGCCCCGCCGGTTCGGACACCAGCATTCCATGCATCGCGCGCGCCGAGAAGACTCGGTACGCGTCCAACGTCGAAGCAAAGTTGGACATTGCTTGCCCTGGCAATGTGGCTCGCGTGACCGAGCAAGCCGAAGCCGGTCACGTCGGTCGCGCAACGCACGCCCAGGGCGAGCGCCGCCTGGCTCGCGACACGGTTTAACTCGACCATCGACGCGACGAGGCGACCCAACTCAGCACTCGTTAGGCGGCCCTGCTTGGCGGCGGTCGCGAGGATGCCGGTACCGACGGGCTTCGTCAGCACTAGGCGGTCTCCGACTCGTGCAGCCGCATTCGTCAACAGCCACCGGGGATCTGCCCGCCCAGTCACGGCGAGGCCATACTTGAGCTCTTCGTCGATGATTGTATGACCGCCAACGACGAGCGCGCCGGACTCGTGCACCTTGTCCTGCCCACCGCGCAGAATCTCCGTGAGAACCTCGAGGGGCAGCTTCCCTGAAGGAAATCCCACGATGTTCAGCGCCGTCAGTGGCTCTCCGCCCATCGCGTACACATCCGATAGCGCGTTGGCTGCGGCAACCTGGCCAAAGCTGTATGGATCGTCGACGATGGGCGCGAAGAAATCGACCGTTTGGACAAGCGCGAGATCGTCGGACAGCAAGAAGATCCCCGCGTCATCGAAGGTCTCGCGACCAACGATCAGGCGGGGGTCGGCCCGGTGTGGAAGCGCGGACAGCGCGCGCGACAGGTCACCCGGACCCAGCTTGGCAGCTCAACCAGCGCAGCGCGCGAAGGCCGTCAAGCGGAACAGCTCCTCGCGCGTATGGTTCGAAGTCATCGGAGCGGGTAAAGGAGACGTATCATGTCTGAACGATGCAAGCGTAGTTGGCGTTAGGCGCGTCGAGGAAGGGCCGCGATCGCATCGATTTCCACGAGCACGCCACGAGGAAGCGCCGAAACTTGTACTGTCGAGCGAGCAGGACGAGCCGAGCCAAGTGCCTGTGCGTAGACTTCGTTGACTCGGGGAAAATCATTCATGTCGTGGAGGTAGACGGTGGTTTTCACGACATCGGACCATGACGCACCGGCAGCATCCAAGATTGCCTTTAAATTTGAGAACACGCGTTCCGACTGCGCGACGACATCGCCCGGCACGATCTGTCCCGACGCGGGATCGAGTGCGATCTGTCCTGCGGTGAAGAGAAAGCCGTTGGCGATCGTTGCTTGCGAGTAGGGGCCGATGGCGGCCGGCGCGTTGTCGGTCTGAACTGGCGTTAGGCTCACTGTGTATCTCCGTCCGTTTGGCGCGATGCACCAGCGAGCGTGTTCGTCGCCGGTTAAAGAAGTGACGCTCTCAATGTACGTCACCCCGGTTGGAAGCTGGAAGCGCGAAAAGCCGGCGTGCGTTCGACGCGATTATTGGTCCGAGGACGTGGATGGGTATCTGACGAGCAATTGCGAGACGCGCGGTGGTGAATGCTACCCAGGCCGGCTCGTTTCGCTTACCGCGGTTCGGTACTGGAGCGAGATACGGGGCGTCGGATTCTACTAGCAGTCGGTCGTCAGGGACCAGTCGAAGGAGAGCGTCATCCGTCCACTTCTTGAATGTGATGATGCCGCTGAACGAGATGTACCATCCAGCATTGAGCGCCGCGCGCGCCAGATCCAAAGTGCCGGTGAAGCAGTGAAGAACACCGAGGACGTTTTGACGGGCCGCGGACTGAAGAAATGAACGCGTATCGTTCTCGGCGTCGCGAGTATGGACGACGAGCGGCCGTTGCCATCGGCGTGCGATCTCGATTTGCGCGGCGAATGCGGATTGCTGCGACGCACGTGGAGAATTCTCGTAGTGGTAATCGAGCCCGCATTCGCCCACCGCGCACGCGCCCGTTTGTAGCTCCGTCTCAATTCCCGCGATGTCGTGCTCGGCATCAAATTGCTCTGCGTCGTGAGGATGGACGCCGGCGGTAAAGAAGACGTAGCCGCTGTGTTCCCCCGATATGGCGCGCGCCCGGGCTGCGGCGGCAAGCGACTCACCAATGCAGACAACGGCGGTTGCACCGGCCGCGCGCGCCCGAAGAATGACCTGCTCGCGATCGCTATCGAACGCTGGGTCAGCGAGGTGCGCGTGGCTGTCGACGAACTCGATCATACAAATGAGAGAACCGCCGGGAAAGCCGGCGGTTCTGCGAGATGGTAGAACGGACGCTGCGTCGAGATTCAGCGACCAACGACGGCGCTCGTTTCACGCGCCCGGCGACGCTCTTCGGCCATCGCGCGCGCAGTGCCCTTTCCTTCGACGCTCGAGGCGCGCGGCCATTTGCGTTCAATCCACAGCAGGAGCGCGCCAGCGACGTAGATCGAGCTGAACGTGCCAGTAAAGATGCCGAATGCCATGATCCAGGCGAATGGACGAATGACTTCTCCCGCGAATATGAGGAGCGCGAGCGTCGCGGCGAGCGTGGTGGCGTGCGTGAGGATTGAGCGCGGCAGCGTCTCGTTGATGGACCGGTTCAATACATCGCGAAGCGACTCCTTTCGTGCCTTTCGCAAGTTCTCACGAACACGGTCGAAGATGATGATCGTGTCGTTCAGCGAGTAACCGATCACCGTTAGGATCGCGGCCACGACCGTGAGCGATACCTCGAGACGCATCATCGCGAGAAAGGCGAGTGTCGTGAGGACATCGTGTGCAGTCGCGATGACCGCCGCGAGACCGAATCGCCACTCGAACCTCACGGCCAAGTAAATGAGCGTGACGAGAAAGGAGATCAAAACCGCAACGGTCGCATTGGTCTTCAGCTCCTCACCCACGCGCGGTCCGACATACTCGCTGCGGGGAACGTAGACGCCGTTCCCGAATCGCTGATGAAGCGAAGCCTCGATGAATTTCGCGGTTGAATCGCTCGTCGCACCCGCCACACCGGACCGTGGTCGAGCCCGTACCGTGTACTCGGTGTCCGAGCCGAATTTAGTGATCTCGGAATTCGGATACCCTGCCTGGTCGACAGCAGCGCGAATATCATCGATCACCGGCGGCTTCGTAAACTGGAGCTGCATCAGCGTGCCACCAGTGAACTCGATGCTCCAGTTCACCTTGTGGATCGCGAGGAAGCCAAGACCGATGACGATCCAGGCGATAGTGAGGATTGCCGCCTTCTTCCAATGTTGAATGAAGTCGTATTTCGTATCATGCAGGATGCGTAGCATGGGCAGCCCTCAGATGCTGAGCGTCTGGGCGCCGCGCGAGCGGTTCAACCAGATCATGTAGAATGTGCGCACGACGAAGATCGACGTGACGAGCGACGCAACGATACCGGCGATCAGCGTGACAGCGAACCCCTTCACGGGACCCGTGCCATACTGATAAAGCACCGCCGCGGTGAGGATCGTCGACACATTGGAGTCGATGATGGCCGGCATTGCATGACGAAACCCTTCGTCGATGGACGTCCGAACGGTCTTCCCCCGCTCCAACTCCTCACGGATGCGCTCGAAGATCAGCACGTTGGCGTCCACCGCGATACCGATCGAAAGAACGAAGCCAGCGAGTCCCGGCAACGTGAGCACCGCGTCGAACCCGGCGAGAATCGCGAGAGTGTACAGGACGTACAACGCGAGGCCGCCCACGGCGAGCGCACCGGAGAAGCGATAGTAAGACAGCATGATCACGATGACGAGTATCACCGCGATCGCGCCCGCGCGGAAACCCTTGTTGATTGAGTCCTGGCCGAGGCTTGGACCGATGTTTCGTACTTCCGCAACACGAAGCGGAACCGGGAGCGCGCCAGCGCGCAATACCAACGCGAGATCCTGCGCATCGCGAATGTCCCGCCCCTGCCCCATGGTGATCTGGCCGCTCGTGCCGATCGCGCTCTGAATTACAGGCGGACGTCCCATGACACGACCATCGAGAACGATGGCCATGTAATCATGCACGTGCCGCCCGGTTTCCGCCTTGAAACGGCGACCGCCGATATTATCGAGTGTGAACTGAACGATCGTCCCCTCGAGCGGCGACGTGTTCGGCCGGGCATCCGTCAACGACTCGCCGGTGACGATCGGCTTGGCGTCGACCATATAGAACGTCTTATAGGTCTTGCTCTGCAACACGGTCGAATCGTTGCTCGGGAGCATCTCCTTGCCCGGCGGCATGGCCGCTTTGACCTCGGGCAGATTGAGATAATCCTCGACTCGCTGCGCCTTGTCAGCTTCCACCAGGTATTCACCCGGCATACCACTCGGACTCTGCTGAATGAGACTGGAGAACGGTCCGCCCGTCGGAAGCGCCGCCACAGAGGTGTCTTTCTTCGAGGTGTCGGATTTGCCAGCCGCAGCGCTCTTGCCTGTATCGGTGCCCGTGAGCAAACCCTGAATGCCTTTTGTCTGGGCACCCTGCGTCGGTGTGGCAGCGGGAGTCGTAGCGACCGATCCCGGCGCTAAACCTTTGTCGCGAATGATCTGGTCGAGACGCGGCAGTACGCGCTCGAGCGCTTGCGTTTTGTCCGTGATACGGAACTCGAGAAACGCTTGGTTTTGAACGATCGCGCGAGCGCGCGCCGGATCTTGAATACCTGGGATTTCGACGACTATGCGGTCGTTGCCCTGCTTCTGTACCACCGCCTCCGAGACTCCGATACCTTCGATCCGGTTACGCACCGTCTTGAGCGCACGATCGATGGCGTCGGGGATCTTGTCTTTGGTGATCGCCTGCTTGGAGTCGTCAACTTCGAGGGCGAGATAGGTGCCGCCGGACAGGTCCAATCCTTTACGCAGAGGGACGTGGCGTTGCACCACGTCTCGAAGGATTCCATCAGCTCCACGCTGGCGAACGGTGATGTTCCGCGGGAAGAGCGCCCATAAAGAGAGAAGGCATAGCGCAACGATGGCGCCGACGCGGTACTTCAGGTTGGACATGGGACTGCCGGAAGGAAGGATGAGTTATTTCGCGCAGCTTCTAAGGGTATCTCACGCTTCGAGTTGAGTCAACGCGGCGCGCGCGGCGTGCTCGTCGGCACGAAGCTGGGACTTGAGCGCATCCGGAGAATCAAATCGAATCGTGTCACGCAGTCGATCGACGAATTCAACCCGCACCTGTACATCATACCAGTCGCCACTGGTTTCGAAGAGATGGACCTCTAGGGAAAGCGTTGAATCGCCAAAGGTCGGACGAGGACCGAGATTCATCATTCCACCGAAAGAGCCGCGCTCCGAGTGCAGGAGGACGGCGTATACCCCCGCCGGCGGAAGAAGTTTGCGACCAGATGTCAGAGTAATGTTCAGCGTGGGATAACCGAGTTGCCGGCCCCGCTCGTTACCGTGCACCACGCGGCCGCTGAAGGCATAGCGTCGTCCCAGCAATCGCGTCGCGCCCTCTAGATCGCCATAGGAAATGGCGCGACGAATCGCACTCGATGAAACGGGCGCCCCGTCGATCAAGACCGCGTCGACTACGCCGACGTCGAAATCATGACGTTCACCGAGCTTGCGTAGGACATGAATGTCACCTGCGCGGCCACGCCCAAAACCGTGATCGTGCCCGATCAGCAGCTCACGCAGGCAGAAGCGCTCCAGCAGGATCCTCTCGACGAACGCCGCCGGATCGAGTGCCGCAAGATCAGCCGTAAACGGCAGTACGACCGCGTAGTCCAGACCGCTTTCGGCAACGGCTTCCAGCCTTTCACCCGAGGTTGTGAGAAGCAGCGGCGCCGCGCTCGGATTCACCACCTCGAGCGGGTGCGGCTCGAAGGTCACGAGTAAACTCGGCAACCGGCGGGTGGCGGCGCGGGCCGTAACGCGCGCCAGGAGGTCCCGATGACCGAGATGTACGCCATCGAACGTGCCAACCGTGATCACGGCGCCTAACGACAGACGCGGGAACGCGCGCGCACTGGACAACGCCTCAGTCATCGGCCATCACGAGGCGCGGGTGCAATCGACCGCCTTCGTTCCTCGCGACCGCGATAAGCGCACCCGAGTCGTCGACGAGGGCGGCAAGAGGACCGTCGACTCGTGCGTCGATGGGATTGCCATGACGAACACGCTTCTGCTCCTCCTCCGTCATTCGCTGATCGGGCAATTGAGGAATCGCCGATCGAAGGGCGATCACTCCACCTTCGCCACGTTCCTGGAGCTCAGCGAGTGGGAGTGCCTTCTCTACGTCGAACACGCCGCTGCGCGTGCGCCGCAGCTTCGTGAGGTGTGCCGCGGAGCCAGTGAGACGTCCGAGATCGCGGGCCAGAGCGCGGATGTAGGTACCACCGCCACAAGTGATGGTCACGTTCAGCGAATCGGCTTGCCGATCTCGGATACGCCATTCGTGAACGACGACGGCCACGGGCTCCAGCTCGAGCGGCGTTCCCGCGCGCGCCGCTGCATAGGCGCGCCTGCCGGCCACCTGTTTCGCGGAATAATCCGGAGGACGCTGCATGATCGTGCCGCTTAGCTCCTCGATCGCACGGTCGACGTCTGCCGCCAAAGGAAGAGCACTGACGCGGATTACCTGGCCAGTGAGATCGTCGGTGGAAGTCTCGGCACCAAACGCGATTGTCGTTTCGTACACCTTGGGCTCACCCTGCACATAGGAGGTGAGACGTGTACCGCGTCCGACGAGGAGAACGAGCAATCCAGTCGCGAAGGGGTCGAGCGTTCCGGTGTGACCGATTCGACGCGTCCGCAAGACCCGGCGGGCGACGGCGACGACGTCGTGCGACGTCAGACCGGCCGGCTTGTCGACGAGCAGCACGCCGTCAGTCGCGTTCGTCCTCACCGGTGGCGCTACCAGGCGTGTCCTTCAATTGCGAGAGAAGCGATTCGATGCGTGCAGCACGCGCAATGCTCTCGTCAGGCTTGAACACGATCTCGGGAGCCAGACGAAGACGCAGCGCACGCCCAATGCGCGCGCGGAGATGGCTAGCGACGCTCGCCAGTCCGTCAGCGGTTGCCGCCCGCTCGGCCTCGGATCCGTAGATGCTCACGTACACGGTCGCTACGCGGAGATCGCGCGAGACGTCCACCCCAGTGACCGTAACGAGACCCACGACACGCGGATCTTTTACGTCCTGGCTGAGAAAGGTTGCGACTTCGACACGAATGGCTTCGGCGACTCGGTCGGGGCGACGATTGGT
This sequence comes from Gemmatimonadaceae bacterium, assembly GCA_045804225.1. Classification (GTDB taxonomy): domain Bacteria; phylum Gemmatimonadota; class Gemmatimonadetes; order Gemmatimonadales; family Gemmatimonadaceae; genus AG2. Next base: position 641,787 of record JBJMNO010000001.1, on the reverse strand, counting down.
GTTCGCCATGCGTCAGAGGTAGCTGGTCGCCGTGTCGACAATCCGACAAAACGGATTGCCCTCGACGAATCGATCGACAGACTCCAAAACCGAAGCGGCGTGGCGCTGTTCCGTTGACACGACACATACGGTCAGCTCCGCCACCTGCCAGGCGTCATGACGGCCAGTTTCGGCGACGGAGACGTTGAACTCGTTATGCAATCGATCTTTGAGACTCTTCACCACCGACCGCTTGTCCTTGAGTGAGTGAGCGGCCGGGAGGTGCAACTCGAACGAGCGCACGCCGATGACCACGAGCCTGGATTAGCCGGACCGTTCTAGCTCGCGCTCGATTCGAGGGTGCGCGCGACTTGCTCGGTGCGATAGCACTCGATGATGTCACCGACTTTGAGGTCGTTGAAATTCTCGATGCTGATACCACATTCGAACCCTTCGCGGACTTCACGCACGTCCTCCTTGAATCGTCGGAGCGACGCGATCGTGCCATCGTAGACTTCGACGCCATCGCGGATGACGCGAGCGCGTCCTTGACGGTTGATGATCCCGCTGCGAACCGAGCACCCCGCGATGGTGCCAAGACGTGAGATCTTGAACACCTCACGAACTTCGGCCTCGCCGCTGATGACTTCACGCTGCTCGGGCCGGAGTAGACCTTCGAGCGCGGCCCGCACGTCGTTCACCGCCTCGTAAATGATGCGGTAGAGCCGAATGTCGACACCTTCGCGTTCGGCCGCCGTTCGAGCGTTGTTGTCTGGCCTAACGTGGAATCCGAGAATGATGGCGCCCGACGCCTTGGCAAGGAGAATGTCGCCTTCGGTGATAGCGCCCACACCGCGGTGAACGATCTCGACCTTTACTTCGGCATTGGACAGCTGGACCAATGCGTCAGCCAGTGCCTCGGCTGGACCGCCCTGATCTGCCTTGATGAGAATGCGCAGCGTACGCTGCTCACCCGCTGCGGACTGCGCCATGAAGTCTTCCAGCGATACGCCGCCGCGCGACGTACGCCGGCTCTTCGCTTCACGATCCAGCCGCTGCCGCCGCTGCGCTACATCGCGCGCTGCCGTGGCGTCCTCGACGACGAGGAACTGATCTCCCGCCATCGGCACGCCCTCCATGCCGAGAACCTGGGCTGGGATTGCCGGTCCGGCGGACTTGATTGGCTTGCCGCGCTCATCCAACAGCGCGCGGACCCGGCCGGAGAAAAGTCCGCAAATGAAATCGTCGCCAACACGCAACGTGCCATTCCGCACAAGCACCGTGGCAACGGGGCCTTTACCTGGATCGAGCTGCGCTTCGACGACACTTCCTTCGGCCCGCCGGTCAGGATTCGCCTTGAGGTCGAGAATTTCCGACTGGAGAAGAATCGCATCGAGGAGAGTGTCGACTTTCGTTCCCTTCTTCGCGGAAATCTCGGCCGACAACACCTGGCCGCCGAATTCCTCGAGCACGACGCCATGCTGCAACATCTCTTGCTTTACACGCGCAGGATTTGCCGCAGGTAAATCGACCTTGTTGATCGCGATAATGAGCGGAACGTTGGCGTTCCTTGCGTGCGAGATGGCCTCGATCGTTTGCGGTTTGATCCCATCGTCTGCGGCGACGACGAGGACCACAATGTCGGTGACCTGCGCACCACGCGCACGCATAGCCGTGAATGCCTCGTGCCCGGGCGTGTCGAGAAAGCTGATCTGCTTGCCATTGGGCAGCGTGACGTGATACGCGCCGATATGCTGCGTGATACCGCCGGCTTCACCCGCAACCACGTTGGCCTTGCGGATGTAATCGAGCAGCGACGTCTTCCCGTGGTCGACGTGACCCATGATCGTGACGACCGGCGGCCGGAAGACCCGGTCCTCCTCGCGGTCGACAGGCGTGGTTGCGGACTCTTCCGCCTGGTAGGCATCCTCACGGACAGCCGCAAAGCCGAACTCACTGGCAATCAGCTCGATCTGATCGAAGTCGAGACGCTGATTGATCGTGACCATCAGGCCAAGGTTCTTGAAGGCGAAGGCGACGATCTCAGTCGCCGGAACCTTCAGGATCTGGGCGAGCTCGCTGACGGTGATGAACTCATTGACGCGAACGGTCTTTCGCTCGCGCTCTGCCTCGGCCGCGCGTGCCGCTTCGATCTCTTCACGAGCCCCCCGACGCATGTCGCTCGAGGAGCGTCGCTGGGGCGCGCCTCGCATCGTCGCCATCGTTTTGGAGATGTTCGCATCCACCGCTTCTTGATCTACCGCTCCGCGCTTTCCCTTCTTGCGGCGACCTCGCTCCGCGTGTCCTCCACCAGGCTGCTGCTGCTGCGGCCGATCGTCGCGACGCGCCGGTGTCGCGGTACCACCGCCAGGCGCAGCGGACGCAATCGGTCGCGGCGGCATGAAGGAGCCGCTACTTGCTATTGGGCGCGGTCTTGGTGCACCCGGCGTTATGGGCCGGGGCCTTGGCCGGTCGGGCATCCCCGAGACGGACGGCGCCGACGGGCGTGGGGAGACAGGAGCGTGCGCGGCCGGAGCGCGCGTCTCCTCGGGCGCGCGTGGCGAATGGGGCTGAATCCGCGGCTCGGCTTCGTCCGCCGCGTTGGGGGCGGACGGCGCCTGGGGTGCAGCACGCTCGATCGTGGGTGCCGTGGACTCGTAGGCTGCCCCCCGGTCACCGGGTGCCGCGCGTTCCGTGGGTGATTCGCTTTCATGTTCAACAATGAACGCCGATTCGGCGGCGATCTCGTTAGGCGCGTCCGGCATTTGCGTGCCAGGCGCTTCGTCGAGTTCCGCGGGCGCGGCCGCGATCTCGGAGCGACGACGGCGACGAATTCCAGCATCACCGGCGACAGCAGCCGCGGGCTCCGGCGCGGGGGCCGCGACCGCGGTGGAGCGACGTCGGCGCGTCGTCGCCGTTGGCGCCGCCTGCTTTTCGGCGCGAGCGCGCTTCTCACGCTCCCAACGCGCGCGAACGCGCGCGACCTGGTCGTCGGTGAGCAAACTCAAATGACTGCGAACGGGGACATCCATCTGACGAAGAAGCGTCATTACCTCGTCAGAGGAGACTCCGAATTCACCAGCCATGTCATGTACGCGAAGCTTGCTCAAGCACCCCTCCTACGAATCATCAGCGACACTCGTCCTAACGAGCTCGCGAATACCACGGGCGAGCTGCGGATCGACAACGCCCACAGCGGCCGTTTGTTCACGTCCCACCGCAGCTCCCAGCTCCGCCGCCGTCGGACCCTCAACGAACTTAACACGGCGTGCCCGGAGCAGCGGCACGATCTTCTCCTTGCTATTCGCCGCCGCGTCATTCGCAACCACGGCGAATTCTAGATTTCCCTTCTTCGCCGCCGAGCGCACTTGCTCGACGCCGACCACCACGTTGCGAGCGCGGACGCCTAGGCCAATCAATCGAAGCAAGCGATCGATAACACTGGGGTCCACGGAAATAGCAATCGAGCTCAAGCCGTCGATCCTAACTCACCTGCTTCCGACGATCGCTCGCCGGCGGCAGCGCCTTCGTCGGACGTATCCTCCGTCGTGAGCTCGTCGATAATACCCATGATGCGATCCGCTTCCGCGGGCGCAATACCGGGCAACTTTAGTAAATCCTCACGCTCCAAGTCGATGATGTCGTTCAAGGTGCGGTAGCCCGCCTCCTCCAGAACGGCAACGGTCGCGGGCGGCAAACCTTGAATATCGGAAAGCCGCACGTCGGCCATCTCGTCGGACTCTTCCGGGAGTGGCGCAAAAAGCGGCGAGTCCGTACCGCGCTCGAGCCACTCGCGGCTGGAATAGAGGTCGATCTTCCACCCCGTCAACTCGGAAGCGAGGCGCACGTTTTGTCCATTGCGTCCGATCGCGAGGGAAAGCTGGTCTTCGTCGACAACGGCCTGAATGGTCTTCGTCGTTGGATCGCTGAAGACCCTCGCCACTTTTGCCGGAGCCAACGCCAGCTTCGCGAAGCGCTCCGGATCCGGAGACCACGGCACGATGTCAATCCGCTCGCCACCCAACTCGTTGACTACGGCTTGAACCCGGGAACCCTTGAGACCAACACACGCTCCAACCGGATCAATCGAATCATCACGTGAGAACACGGCGATCTTCGTGCGGCTGCCGACCTCGCGAGCGGTGGCGCGAATCTCGACGATTCCCTGCTGAATCTCGGGGACCTCAAGCTTGAAGAGCGCTTTGACGAACAACGCATCAGCGCGACTGAGAATAAGACGCGGGCCTTTCGGAGTCTCCTCGACGCGCTTCAGGACGGCACGAATGGGCTCGCCCTGGTGAAAGTGCTCGCGATGGTTCTGCTCGCGATATGGAATGATCGCCTCTGCCTCGCGGAACTTGTTCAGCATGACGACGAGCTTTCCCCGCTCGATCTGCTGGATCTCGCCTGAAAGCAGATCGCCGACGCGGGTCGCGAATTCGTCGCGGATTCGGGTGCGCTCACCTTCGCGCACGCGCTGGATAATGCGTTGCTTCGCTGCCTGAACGGCGGCGCGACCAAAGACGGCGAAGTCGATTGGCTCTTCGAGCACATCACCGACTTGGAAACCGTCGTCGTAGTTCCGTGCATCGTCGACTGAAATCTGCCGGCTCGAGTCCTCGACCGCCTCGACGACATCCTTGAGCATCACGATGCGGATCTCGCCCTTGCCGTCGTCGATGTCGACTTCGGCCTGAACATTGGGACCGTATTTCTTCGCGAGGGCGGCCATGATGCCGTCCTGCAGCAGCCCATAGAGTTCCGCACGGTCCAACTGCTTCACGTTCGACAGCTCACGAAACGCGGCGAGAATTTCTGCGGAACCAATCATTTAAGCACCTCATGAGTGAACCGACTGCGGCCGGATCGCTCATGCCTCCATTTATAAGTGAAACGCGAGCCGAGCTTCTTTCACATCCGCCAACGGAATACGCCGCTGCGGTCCCCGCTCGAGCTCGAGCACGACGACTTCGGCACCCTGGCCGCCCTCGATCGCTGCAATCTTTCCCTCGAACCGACCTCCCTGAGCCGGACTCAACACATTCGCCCACTTACCAATGAACCGCTGCCAATCCCCGAGCGAACGCAGTGGCCGATCACCCGGAGAAGACACCTGCAGAACGTAGCTTTCGGAAACGATCGTGCTTCCATCCAAGCGCGCCTCAATGGCCCGAGACACGCTGGCGCAATCATCGACCGTGATCTTACTGCCGTCACGCCGATCGATGCGGACCTCGATCAACGGACGGGCGCGCGTACCCCCTCGGCGAAGCTCGACGAACTCGAAGCCATTCGCCTCAACTTCCTGGCGAACAACGTTTTCCAGCTCATCGCTCATGTCGTGTCGAGGACAGTTAACAGAACAAAAAAATGTGGGGAGCATCCCCCACATTCGTTCGCGGCCCCAAGTGCCGCGCGAGACGTAAGCTAGGCCAGGCGAGGAAGCCCGTCAAGTTGAAGACAGGCTGGCTACTAGCTGCTTCGTCCTATCGCTTCGGCATAGATGACGGCGATCTGCCGACCCGCGTCCCCTGCACGATGGGAGTAGAAGCGATCATTGTCGCAGCGAGTGCACAAAGGGCTCGTTGTCACGTGGCGAACACCGCTATCGCGGGCCTGTTGGGCAATCAACGATCGGAGATCTACGCATCGAGAGGCGCCTGACGAGTCTCGTCCTGTGAGCTGGCGATGCACGTCGGACCCAACCTCGTAACAATCGCCGCAAACGGCCGGCCCAAGGTGGATGCGTTGTTCCGCCGCGGCGAAGCCACGCTGAGCAAGCGTCTCGATCCCCCGCTCCACGATACGTGCTGCGGTGCCTCGCCAACCGGAATGGAGCAGCGCCACCGCGCCGGCCGGGTGCGCAAGGAAGACAGGTACGCAATCCGCAATCGAAATGGCGAGCGCAAGGCCTCGATCGGGGGCGACGTGCCCGTCGGCATCATCCACACGGAGCCACCCCTCCCATTCCCTGCCGTGCACGACGATACGCGTGCCATGCGTTTGGGTGGCGGAGGCCAGGCGCACGCCGCCCGGGGCAAGTTCGTGGCGAAGCTGCCGCCACCGCTCCATGACCAGCCGAGCTGGCTCTTCGGATGCCAGCCCGAAGCTCCCCGAGAGGCGTGAGGTCGCAAACGCACGAATACCGAATTGCGTGAAGTCGTCGACGAGCTCTGACTCCGCTATGATCGTCACGACTGCCGCCGTTCCTCCACGCGCTCGATCTTCGCGCCCAGCGCTCGCAACCGCTCATCGATGCGCTCGTACCCGCGCTCGATCTGGCCCACGTTATCGATCGTACTCTCGCCTGTTGCGCAAAGCGCGGCGAGAAGAATCGCCATGCCCGCTCGAATGTCGGGCGACTCCACCTGCGCGGCGCGCAAACGCGCGGGCCCAACCACGACGGCGCGATGCGGATCGCACAGAATGATGCGCGCACCCATGCTGGTCAATTTATCGACGAAAAACATCCGCGACTCGAACATCTTCTCGTGCATCAAGATCACGCCTTCGCACTGCGTCGCGGTCACGATCGCGATTGACATCACGTCCGCGGGGAAAGCCGGCCAGGGCTGATCCTCCAGCTTCGGCACGTGGCCGCCCAGATCGCTCTGGATCTTCCGGCTTTGCTTTGCGGGAACGATGAGATCATCACCCTCGACGCGGCATTCGACACCGAGTCGAGAAAAGCCCATGCGAATCGATTGCAGATGCTCCACCCCAGCGTCGGCGATACGCAGTTCGGATCCCGTGACGGCGGCGAGGCCGATGAATGAACCAACCTCGATGTGGTCAGGCCCGATGCGATGCGTCGTGCCGTGCAGCGGATGGCCGCCCTCGATCGTGAGCATGTTCGTACCGATTCCCTGAATGCGCGCACCCAATGCCACGAGGAAGCGCGCAAGATCCTGGACATGCGGCTCACACGCTGCGTTGCGGAGGATCGTCACCCCTTTCGCGGCGACGGCTGCTGTCAGAGCGTTCTCGGTACCCGTGACGCTTGGCTCGTCGAGGAAAATGTCTGCGCCGCGCAACTGCTTTGTGCTCAGCGCATAGGCTTCGCCAAGGTCGAAATGAGTTCCGAGCTGCTGCAGCGCAAGAAAGTGTGTGTCGAGGCGACGCCGACCAATGACGTCCCCTCCTGGCGGCGGCAGAGTCACGCCTCCGCACCGGGCAAGCATCGGCGCGGCGAGTAGAATCGACGCGCGAATCTTTCGGCAGAGTTGAGGATCTAGCTCGGCGGAGCGAACCGATTTCGCGTTGATGAGCAGTGTGTTGCGCTGCTTCCACTCCGCGAGCACCCCAGCGGATTTGATCAACTCCACGAGCGTCTCGACGTCCCGAATTCGCGGGACATTCTCGAGTGTGACCGGCTCTTCGCAGAGTAGCGCCGCGGCGACGATGGGAAGTGCGGCGTTCTTGTTGCCGGAGGGGCGGATGGTGCCAGAGAGCGTAGACCCGCCCTCAACGACATACTGCAATGCGGCCATGAGCGTTTTCGAGGAAACTCGTCAGGGTAGTCTCCGACGCGGTACGGCGAATCGTCTCGGCCGAGAGCGCGGCGGGAAAGAAGGATCACCAGGGCCAAGACGTATCGTCAAGCTTTCGGTCACGTGTGATGTTGCGCACTGCTTGAAGTCGCGGCCCATTGCGGATACGATTGCGCGATACATGCGCGGCCTCTGCCTTGCACTGACAGCGCGGCGGCGGCCAGCGATCGCGCCGCGGTGGCGATCGAGAAGGCCAACATCTCCAACGAGAGTCGACCCTGAATGATCGACGCCATGACGTTGGCGGGCATATGGCTCGTTCAGCGCGCGGGTGCGCTGCCGGACACCATATTCACGAAACAAGTTGCCGCTGTACCGAGCACATTCGATCGCATCACGGGGATAGCGAGCGGCCTACTGACGATCGCGGTCCTGGTGTTCGTCGCCGCGGCCGTGCCAGCTGCTTTGAACTTTCGGAAGAGCTACCGGCGAGTGAACCAGTTGCTCGAGCGGATCTACGGGGACATTAACCCGATCATGCGCCACGCGAGCTCCGTGGCCGATAACATCAACTACATCACGACGTCCATCCGCACGGACGTTCAGCAGATTAACGCGACAATCGCCACTGCGAACGAGCGCCTGCAACAGGCGGTGATGGTCACCGAGCGCCGTCTCGGTGATTTCAACGCGTTGCTGCAGGTGGTTCAAGAGGAAGCCGAACAGATGTTCGTCTCGACCGCGTCGGCCATGCGGGGTGTAAGGACGAGCGCATCTGCCCTCTCCGAAGCGGGAAATGGGCCGAACCTTGCGAGGCACGGCGTTGATGAGCTAGACCAGCTGGAGCTGGACACCGAAATTGACACTGACGAGGAGATGAGTGATGGCTACAACAGCGACGCCCCGTCGCCCACGGACGATGTCGCGCGACCGCGGCTCCGTCCGGGACATCGCGGGAGCCGGCGGCAGATCGAGCGCTGATCGAGCGGATCGCACCCGCGACGAGCCCATGGACGAGCAGTACGACCTGCTCACCGCCGCGTTGATCGGGGTAGCGATTGGGGTAGGCACCACCTTGTTGGTGCGACGCGGCCCGTCGGGGCGCCGCCCTGTTTCACCGGTGTTGAGCGGCGCGGCACGCGGGGCGAAATGGGCAGGCCTGGGCGCAGCAAGGCTTGGCGCGCGGGGAGCGGCATGGGCGCGCGATACGGGCAGCGAGCTGTGGGATCGCATTCCTCGCGACGAGATTCGCGATCACATGCGCGACTACATGGGCAAGGCGCAGGAGGCAATCGATGACGTGGTCGAGACCGAACTGCGCGATCTCCGCAAAGCGCTCCGCCGGCAGCGGAAGCGTTTGGGGATCTGAAGTCGGTCGACTGAAAGCTCGCGAGAACGCTTCGCCGCGGTTCGCGTGTGTGCTTGCGATGCTGCTGTTCGCAGGCGCAGCGCTCGTGTTGCTTCCGACGACGGCGTATGCCTGGACACCGGGCACCCACGTCTTTCTCGGCGAGGCGGTGATGCGATCGCTGGACCTGTTGCCGGCCGGGATCGCGGAGCTGCTGCGCGCTTTCCCATATGATTTCCTCTACGGGTCGATCGCCGCCGACACGAGCATCGCCAAGAAGTACGCTCCCGTCGGACGCCACTGCCACTCCTGGACAGTTGGCTTGGAGATTTATGACGGGGCCGAGGACGAACCTCTTCGTGCCTTCGCGTTAGGCTATCTCGCCCACCTCGCCGCCGATGCCGTCGCCCACAATTATTTCGTCCCAAAACAGCTGGCGGTGACGTCGAGCACGTCGTCGTTAGGCCACAGCTACTGGGAGAGCCGGTTCGAGACGCATCTCGGAGAGCGGTACAGCAGGCGAGCCCGTGACTTGATCACCCTCGATCATTCGCGTTCGGATGGCCTGCTCGACCGGATACTCAGTCCAACGATCTTCAGTACACCCACCAATCGACGGATCTTTCGCGGCATGGTCGTGGTCGCGGATTCCGAATCGTGGCAGCGAATCTTCCAGTTGATGAAAGAGAACAGCCGGTGGGACCTCACCGACGGTGAGGTCGGACGCTATCTCGATCGGTCGTTCGATTACATCGTCGATTTTCTCCGGCGGATTGAGAAATCCGAACCCTATCGCCTCGACCCGTCCGGCGACGAGCCGTTGCGCTTGGCAAAGCGCGTCAGGCGCGATGTGCTGCGTCGCGAAGGAGACGTCGAGCTGCGCGAGGAGGCGGAAAGGCATTTTGGCATGCCGACATCGGCGCTCACTTTCTCTCAACAGTTGGAGCTACCGCTCTACGCACCGAGTCGCTCGGCCAGCAACTGATTGACCCGCCTCGGGTCGGCGCGTCCGTTCGATTTCTTCATTACGAATCCCACGAGCACGCCGAGGAGCTTCCCCTCGCCTCGTGCATAACGCGAGGCTTCGTCCTCATGCTCCGCGACGACCTGCTCGATCCACTCGCGTAGCGCAATGTCATCGCGAACCAGGACGAGGTTTTCTCGCTCAGCAATTTGCGCCGCCCGCTCACCGGTTTCCGACATGATCGCAAAAATTCTCTTCGCGGCCGTGCCGCTCACCGTCGCGCCGGCAACGAGGTCCAGCAGCTCCGCCAAATCCGCTGGACGAACGGGGAACTCCGCCAATTTTCGCCGACTCGCGTTGAGCGCCGCTCGCACTTCGCCCATGATCCAGTTGGCGACCGTCTTGGGGTTGCGATGCGCCCGCACTGTTTCCTCGAAGTAATCGCCTAACGCCCTGCTCGCGGTGAGGACATCAGCATCGTACTCCCCGAGGCCGAAACTATCCCGATAGCGCCTACGTCGCGCCTCAGGCAACTCCGGCAGCTCGCGCCGGATATGCTCGATGCGCGAGTTTGCTATGACAAGCGGAGGAAGATCGGGATCGGGAAAGTATCGATAGTCGTGACTTCCTTCCTTGCTCCGGGCCGGCCGAACGGAGGACGTGTTGGCGTCCCAAAGCATCGTTTGTTGAACGACCTGTTCTCCGGCGGCGAGCACGGCACACTGGCGCTCGAACTCAGCATCGAGCGCTCGCTCGACGGCTGAGAAGGAGTTGAGGTTCTTCAGTTCCGTCTTCGTACCGAGTGAAGTCGTGCCAGTTGGCCGCGCACTGATGTTCGCGTCGACGCGGAGGCTCCCCTCCTCCATATTCACGTCACTGACCTCGAGAAACTCGAGGAGCTGTTTCAGAGTCCGGAGATATGCGCCCGCCTCGCTGGAAGAGCGGATGTCCGGTTCACTGACGATCTCGACGAGGGGAACGCCGGCGCGATTCAGATCGATCGCGGTCGCCCCCGCGAACCGGTCGTGAATGGATTTGCCGGCGTCCTCCTCGATGTGCACCCGCGTGATCCGAACACCGCCTGTTTTGCCCGCCTCGCCGATCGTTAGGCCGCCATTTGTTGCGAGCGGTCGATCGTATTGCGAGATTTGATAGCCCTTTGGGAGGTCCGGATAGAAATAGTTCTTCCGCGCGAACAGCGATATGGGATGGACGCGACACCCAAGGGCGAGAGCGGCGCGAACCGCAAGCTCCACGGCGTGCTCGTTGAGCACCGGCAGGGCGCCTGGAAGGCCAAGACAGACCGGGCAGACATTCGAGTTCGGCTGAGCGCCAAAGTCGGTAGCACAACGACAAAATGCCTTGGTGCGCGTGAGAAGCTGCACGTGCACTTCGAGCCCAACGACCATTTCATACGGCGGGGGCATTGCGGGGTCGGGAATGGGCGCGACAATGTCCGTCTCACGAAGACTCATCGATGCGCCTCAGCGCCTAACGATGCTTCGAGCGATCGGGCGATCGCGAACATCCGCTGCTCGCCAAAGTAGGGCGCGAGCAGTTGCCCCCCCACCGGTAGTCCAGCGACGCGTCCGATCGGGAGGGACAGTGCTGGGATGCCGGCAAGATTGGCGGTGACCGTAAAGATGTCACTGAGGTACATCTCGTACGGATCGGACTTCGATCCCGCGGTAAACGCAGTCGTTGGAGTCGTTGGCGTAAACAGCACGTCCACGCCGGACGAGAATGTTTTCCCGAAGTCCCTTGCAATGGCTTCGCGAGCTGCCATCGCTTTCGTGTAGTAAGCGTCATAGTAGCCAGCAGACAGCACGTACGTGCCTAACAAGATGCGCCGAGTGACTTCGGGCCCGAAGCCCTCCGAACGGGTGGCCTCGTACATGCCGAGGAGGTCCTGGTCGTTCACCCGCAAGCCGTAACGGACGCCATCGAAGCGTGCGAGGTTCGACGACGCTTCAGCGGGTGCCACGATGTAGTACGCCGGGATCGCCAGCGCCGTACTTGGCAGCGAGACATCACGGATCGTGGCACCGAGTGATCGAAAATGATCCAATACGCGGTCGCATTGCGCGGCGATGCGTGGGTCGAGCTGCTCAGGGAAGTATTCCGCCGGTCTGCCAACGACAACGCCCTCGAGTGATCCGACGCCGTTACTGTAGTCGGGCACGGCGGCGTCCACCGAAGTCGAATCGTTGGCGTCATGACCCGCGATCACTTGCAGCACCGCCGCGGCGTCGTCGACCGTCGCACCGAACACGCCGATGTGATCGAGCGACGAGGCGAAGGCGATGAGGCCAAAGCGACTCACGCGGCCATACGTTGGCTTCACACCGACCACCCCACAAAATGCCGCGGGCTGACGCACGGAGCCGCCAGTCTCCGAGCCTAACGCTACGGGAGAGATGCCCGCGGCCACAGCGGCTGCCGATCCGCCAGACGATCCCCCCGGCACGAGCGACGGATCGAGAGGATGCTTGGTGCGCCCGAAGGCGCTGAACTCCGTAGACGATCCCATCGCGAACTCGTCGAGATTCGTCTTCCCCATGATGACGGCGCCTGCGGCGCGCAATCGGCTCACCACCGTCGCCTCGAACGGGCTGTGATAATTCTCGAGAATGCGCGAGCCGCACGTAGTGGGAGAGCCTAACGTTGCAATATTGTCCTTGACGGCGATCGGCACGCCGGCGAGCGCGCCCACATCTCCACTCGCGAGGCGCTGCTCGACTGCCGTGGCCTCGTCGCGCGCCACGCGCAATTCACTCCAGAGAAAGGCATTGAGACCGTCAGCGCCGGCGCGAACGGTGCGGGCGCGCTCGAACGCGCGGTCGACGACCTCACTCGGCGATTGCTGCCCGCTCGCAACCGACGCTCGGATCGCCGCAACGCTGCCTACCGGTGCTCGCGTGCCGAGGCCCGCGTCCGTCATGAAGCTGGCTCCGCATCCTCGTGGGTCGAAAGTCGCGGGACGAGGAAGAAGCCGTCGCGCATCTGCGGCGCGATGCTGGTAACTGCGCGGGCGAGCGGAATCGGCGGTCCCGCATCGCGACGTAGCGGCATCCCCCTGTCACTCTGAGGATCGCCGCCGGCCGCAACCGCCTCCACCTTCTCCAAAACCTGCATGTGTTCGAGGATCGAGCTGAGCTCCACCGCGAGCTCACCCGCGCGCCCATCGGAGATGCCAAGACGCGCGAGGGCCGCGATGTGTCGCACCTCCTCGAGCGAGACCGTCACGCGCCGATCTCCCGCTCAAGATTCGCCTGCGCGACAACGAGCGTCTTCCGCCCAATCGCTTCGTCATCGAAATCGACCTTCGCCTTCAACTCGCGGCCGGAGCCCGTGAGCTCGGCGATCGTCCCAGCACCAAACTTTCGGTGACGGACCCGAGCACCTACCTCGATCAGCGGCGCGTCTTGCGAGACATTCTCGTCATCGGCAAAGAAGGATTCACGCGTGACTGGGGTTCCCGGGCGTCGCGCCGCTGCCGACGGAGGAAACCCCGCGTCGAAGCCATCATCAGTCGACGCGAAACCGCCCGTGTGTCGACCACCTCTCCCAAAGCTGCTCCAACCGGAAGGCGTACCGCGCATGATGGCCCGACCGGAGCTACGGACTTTCACAGTGTTGCGCTTATCGAGCAGAGCTTCCGGAATGTCGACGAGAAAGCTCGACGGACGCGATGCGTTGAACTCGCCATTCCGACGTCGCTCCTCCGCGTGCGTCAGATAAAGTTTTCGCTCCGCACGCGTAATGCCGACGTAGAACAGCCGTCGCTCTTCCTCGAGCTGCGCCGGATCGTCGTACGCGCGCGCCAAGGGGAAAAGACCGTCTTCCAAGCCACTGATGAAGACGACGGGAAACTCCAGGCCCTTTGCGTTATGCAGCGTCATGAGCGTGATGGCGTCCGCATTGGCGTCCAGCGCGTCGACGTCCGCAATGAGCGTCGCGCGCTGAAGAAAATGATCCAACGGTCGCAACCCCACTTCCCCCAGCTCATCCGCAACCAACTCTGCCGCGCCGGTGATGAGTTCCTTCACGTTCTCCAGGCGATCCGCTGACTCCGGGCCTTCGGCTTTGAGGTAGTCCAGGTATTTCACCGCGTCGATGATTTCACGCAGCAGCTCGTCGACCGCGGCTTCACTGGCCTGGATGCGAATCCGCTCGATGAGCGCGACGAACTGCGACAGCGCGAGGCGTGCGGCCGGCCTCATGCCCTCGAGCGCCGTGCTGCGCGAAGCGGCGGCGAACATCGACACGCCTTCGTTGCGTGCTGCCTCGGAAAGCATTTCGAGCGTCGTCTCGCCCAATCCGCGCTTCGGTACGGCGACGGCGCGACGAAACGCTTCGTCGTCATCCGGATTGGCGATGAGTTTAAGATAGCTCATCAAATCACGAATCTCCCGGCGATCGTAGAAGCGCACCGATCCAACGAGCCGATACGGCATCGCCTGACGCCGCAGAGATTCCTCGAGCGCCCGACTCTGCGCATTCGTCCGATACAACACTGCGAAGTCTCGCAGATCGAGGTTCTTCGTCGCGCGCCGTGTCGAAAGCTCTTCGACGATCCAATCCGCTTCATCACGTTCGTCCAAGGCGCGCAACGCGGTTACCGGCTCGCCGCCGCTGCGCGTCGCCCGCAGCGTCTTCCCCATTCTTCCAGTGTTCGCCCGAATGACGGCGTTCGCGACGTCGAGGATCGGCGGCGCGGACCGATAATTCTCCTCCAGCCTAACGATCGTCGCCGCCGGGAAATCTTTGGTGAAGTCCAGAATGTTCCGAATGTCCGCGCCCCGCCAGCCGTAAATCGATTGATCGTCATCACCAACGACACAGACGTTCCCCTCGTCGCCAGCGAGGAGACGGACGAATTGATACTGCGCCCGGTTCGTATCCTGGTACTCGTCGACGAGGATGTAACGGAAGCGCGCTCGATACGATGCGAGCTGATTCGGATTATCACGCAGCAGCCGGACGGGAAGCACCAGGAGGTCGTCGAAGTCGACGGCATTGGCGATACGAAGGGCATCCCCAAGGTCGCGGTAAATTGGCGCGACGGTTCTCGAGAATGGATCCATCGCCAGCGCTTCGTACTCAGGCGGCGCGACGAGCGCATTCTTGGCATCCGAGATCGCCGATTGTACCGCGCGCGGCGCGTACTGTTTGAACGGGACGCGATGTCGCTCCATGAGCCGCTTGATGACGGCGAGCGAATCATCTTGATCGTAGATCGTGAAAGACGGAGTTCGCTCGACGAGACGCGCTCCCGCCCGCAACATGCGCGCGCCGATGGCGTGGAATGTTCCGATCCACATTCCCGCAGTCGAGCGGCCGAGAAGGCGCTCGATGCGATCGCGCATTTCGCCGGCGGCCTTGTTCGTGAACGTTACGGCCAGGATGGCGCGCGGATCGACGCTGTGTACCTCGATGAGTCGCGCAATGCGCGTCGTGAGGACGCGGGTCTTACCTGAGCCGGCGCCGGCGAGTACGAGGATCGGGCCATCGCGGTGCAGCACGGCTTCGCGCTGCGCCGGATTGAGTGTGGCGAGAAGCTGCTCGCTGCCGTCTGCTGTAGTCGTCGATGCTTCCATCATCGAAGTATAACGTCGAACGTAGCACCCCGATCGCTGGTGGCGAGGACCAATTTCCCGCGATGGTTCTCCTCGACAATGCGTCGCGCCAGCGACAACCCAATCCCCCAGCCGCTCTTCTTCGTCGAGAACCCTGGTTCGAAGACACGCGCACGCAATCCGGACGGAATGCCGGGTCCATCATCGGCCACCCGAATACGCACACCGCCATCCGTGAGCGTCGCCGTGGAGAAACGAATGCAACCGCCGCGTCCGGCGAGCGCGTCGATCGCATTCTTTGCTAACACTTCGATCGCCCACTCGATCAACACCGGATCGCCATCCACGGTAGTTGATCCGCCCTCGTGCGTTACGTCGATCGTGATTGTGTTCGCGAGCGTCGGTACGCGGGCCCGAAAGTACGATGCCACGCGATCGACGATCTTTGCGACGTCCACCGACTCGCATTTCGGCTCACGCCCGATGCGTTCGAAGCGATGCGCGACGCGATCGAGCCGCTCGAGATCGGCCGACATGTGCACGGCGGCGGCGTGCGTCGAGGGATCCTCTGCACGCTCTTCGAGAAGTTCTATCCAACCGGCCAAGCTCGAGAGCGGCGTCCCAAGCTGATGCGCCGATTCTCGCGCCATACCGGCCCAGATGCGCTCACGCGCGGCGTTGCCTCGCACGCGAATGATGTAAAAGCCGACGATCAACAAAATGGCGGCGGTCGCAACCTGCAGCACGGGCACGATGCGCAGGCCTTCCACGAGCGGCGTGTTCCCGAAGTGGATCTGCCCGAGCATCGGATCGATCACCGGCGGGTTCTCCGCGTCGAGTTTACGCACGTAGGCGCGCACGCGGGCGTCGCGCGTAACGTCGGCGGCGTCGAAGGGAAGGTTGGCGGCAGCCGTCGGGTTGCCTAACGCGTCGGTGACGATGACGGGAACGCCTTGCTCGACAATGCTGCGGGAGAGATCGAGAAGTGCCTGAGTACCCGCGCCCTCCGTCGTGTCACCAAGCGCGCGGTAAATACGCGCGTAGATGCGGCTGGACCGCTCTGCCTCGACCCGCAAATCACCGACGACGTGATGGGTGTACCAGAGGATCGACCCCAGGAGCAGGGCGATGAGCGCGGCAAAGATGAGCTCCGGGCTGCCGCGACGCATTTCGATCAACCGATCCGGTCCGTTCCTATATACGGCGCCAACACTTCGGGGAGCGCAACGCTGCCGTCGGCGCGCTGGTGATGCTCGAGGATACAGGCAATGACGCGTGGCAATGCGAGACCCGATCCGTTCAACGTATGAACGAAGCGCGGCTTCTCTCCCTTCGCCGCACGAAAACGGATATTGGCTCGCCGCGCCTGGAAGTCGGTGAAGTTGCTGCATGACGACACTTCGAGCCATGCACCAACGCCGGGTGCCCAGGCTTCGAGATCATATGTCATCGCCGATGAAAACCCAGTGTCGCCGGCAGCCAGCAGCTTCCGACGATGAGGAAGCCCTAACAGCTCGAGCGCGGTCTCCGCATGTCGCGTGAGACGCTCGAGTTGGTTCGCCGAGTCCTCCGGCAGCGCATAACGAACGAGCTCCACTTTGTCGAACTCGTGTGTCCGAAGGATGCCTCGTGTGTCTTTGCCAGCCGATCCGGCCTCACGACGAAAGCAGGGCGTATAAGCGACGAAGCCCTTCGGCAACATCCCTGCTTCCACAATCTCGTCGCGATAGAGATTCGTCACGGGAACCTCGGCCGTCGGGACCAGAAAGAGATCGTCACCACGAACCGCATACGCGTCGTCCTCGAACTTCGGCAGCTGCCCGGTGCCCGTCATCGTCGCGCGATTCACGAGGACGGGCGGCCACACCTCCTCATACCCGTGTTCGCGGGCGTGCAAGTCCATGAAGAAGTTGATGAGGCCACGAACGAGACGAGCGCCGAGCGCACGATACGCCACGAAGCCCGATCCGCTGATCTTCGTCGCTCGCTCGAGATCGATGATGCCGAGAGCAGCCCCGATCTCCCAGTGAGGCCGCACGCCGGCAGTGTCACGAGCTGATCCCCACTCACTGACCACACGGTTGCACTCTTCGCCACCCGCGGGAACCTCCGGCAGCGTGATGTTAGGCAGCTCGAGCAGGATCCCGCGCAACCGCGCTTCGACGCCATCGAGCTCGGACTCGAGGCGACCAATCTCGTCACCGAGCTCTCGACCCCGCGTGATGAGCTCGTCCACATTGTCCCCTGACCGTTTGCGCCGTGCGACTTCCTGAGAGTTGGCGTTCCGCGCGGCTTTCCGCTCTTCGACAGCCTGGATGAGCATTCGCCGCTCGCGCTCGAGGGCCTCGCCGGCGTCGATGAGCGCGAGCGCGCCATGCGCTCCGCGTCGCCGCATGGCGTCGCGCAGCAGGTCAACCTGCTCGCGCAGGGCCCGCATGTCGTGCACGGTCGCTCCGGTCAGTCCTTCGGCAAGCCGGAAGGTATGAGAGAGAAAAAGCCGCAGTTGGGGTCGACCGTGAAACGCGTGCGAACCGTATGCGTTCCCGGATCTATTCCGAGCACTTCGAGCTTGGCGTAGATGACGCTGCTATAGATCGAAAATCCGCACGCAGTCGGGTCCGTCGTCGAGATGGCGAATACGTCGCCCACTTTTGTTGTAAAGAGCGAATCAGCGACGTAGCCGGACGAGGGCGCTTTGGTCAATGCGTCGTACGTTCCGGAGTAGCGCTGGAGCGCAACACTGTGCGCCGCCGACAGACCGCCCGCCACGTACCGCACTGTGTACAGCTTTGCCTCGCCCTGCGCGTTTACGTCGAAAACGACATCGAAGGAGAACGCCGCGTTGATGACGACGGCTTGACGACCGAAGAGCCAAACGCCGGATGGTGCATCAATGGGCGAATTGTTGAGCGTATAAACGGTGACGGTATCGGTCGAATTCTCGGTCTGCGCCTTCGGTCTCGTAAGGCTGCCGCAGGCGGCTGTGCCAAAGGAGATCGCGAGCGCCGTCGCGAAGAAGGCGAGCATGCGGGGCGCGCGAACTCTGGGGGTCATGATGAAAAAACCGGTCGGTGGGACGTGCAGGAATGGTGCGTCAATGGCGTAGGATATTCGGCGGTCAGTGAGAGTTCAAGCGATTATCAGCGCTTGACTTCGGATTTCGCGATCTCTAGCTTCGCCACCACTCGTCGGGAGGAATCCGAGTTGGCAAGTATCCGGGATCTCGTGGCTGCGATCCGACAGCGCGAAGGGGTCGAAGCAGCCGTCGTGCTCGGGCGCGACGGATTGTTGATCGATGCCCAAGCCGTCCCCGGGATTGATCCAGAACGAGTTGCCGCGCTCATTCCACCGATCATCGGTCCTGCGGACGAGTTGGGCTCCAACGTCCGCCGAGCGGAGCTCCTCACTGCCGTGCTCGAGTACCGTGGTGGCGTCGCGATCATCTCGGCGATGTCTTCGGAAGCCATACTTTTCGTCCTGCTCACTCCCCAAGCGAACATCGGGCAACTTCTGTCCGAGCTTCGCCGGAATCGCGATAACATCGCAGCCCTCGTCTGAGACATCGTGACGGACAGCAGCTCGTCCGAGCCGACCTTCCACGTTCTCGTCGCTGATGACGAGCCGCACATCGGCCGCATCATCAAGATGAAGCTCGAACAGGGACCGTTCCGCGTGACACTCGCGTATGACGGCCGCGAAGCGCTAGATCTATTGCGTCGTGATCCAGACGTCGACCTCGTGTTGTTGGATCTCATGATGCCGCATCTTAGCGGCCTCGACGTGCTCGCTGCCATGAAAGCAGATTCTCGCTTGCAGGATTTGCCGTCGATCATTTTGACGGCAGCTGGCCAGGAGCAGCAGCATCACCGCGCGCTGGAGTTGGGCGCGAGCGAGTTCCTTACGAAACCGTTCAGCCCCAAGAAGCTGTACGCGCGCGCCGCGCAGCTGGTGGGCATTGGTGGCGAGGAGTCCAGCGCCGACGCGACGTGAGCGCACCAGACATTTGGGTCGTCGTCCTCGCGGGTGGTGTAGGCTCTCGCTTCTGGCCGGTGAGCACACCACGCCGGCCGAAGCAACTGCTTCCCCTCGTCACCGAGCGACCGCTACTCATGGATGCGGTGGCACGCCTGCGACCGATCGCCCCTGCCGCGCAAACGCTCATCCTCACGAATGCGTCGCTCGTTCCGGCGATCGGCGAGGTGCTGCCCGACGTACCACGAGAGAACTTGGTTGCCGAGCCGCGACCGAGCGGGACGGCGGCGGCCTTGGCATGGGCCGCGCTGCGTATTCGAGAGCGTGGCGGTGATGAGGCCGTGATGGTCTCCGTCCACGCCGATTGGGCCGTATCCGACGATGAGGGTTTTCGCAGGACACTGCGCGCGGCGGCCGCCGCCGCGGCCCGTCATAAGAGTTTGCTCACCGTTGGCGTCGTGCCTTCTCGCCCTGATCCAGGTTTCGGATACATCCAACCTGACGGCGAAGTCGAACAGGGCGTGAAACGCGTCGCGCGATTCGTCGAGAAGCCAGACCGCGCACGCGCAGAAAAGATGTGGCGTGACGGCTTCCTGTGGAATTCCGGAATTTTCGTATGGCGCGTCGGCGATTTCTTGTCGGAGCTGGTGACGCACACGCCCGAGATCGCCCCGGCATTGACGTCGCACGGCAACGATGTGAGCGCGTTTTTCGACTCCGTGACGCCGATCTCAGTCGACGTCGGCGTGCTGGAACGGAGCAGCCGTGTGATGGTGATGGCGGGCGATTTCGGCTGGGACGACGTCGGCACATGGGGCGCGTTGCAACGCGTTCGATCGAGTGACGAAAGCGGCAATGCGACCAGCGGACACGTGCATGCGGTGGACGCCCACGACAATGTCGTTCACGCCGAGAGTGGCGACGTCGTGCTGTACGGTGTGTCGAATCTCGTCGTGGTTGTGAAGGACGGGTTGGTACTCGTGACCACCGTCGACAAGTCCAGCGATTTGAAAACACTTATCGATGCACTACCGCGGGGGCTGCGCGATCGCGGATGACCGCGATCTTTCTCTACGACGATGCGCGAGCGCGTGAGTTCGAGCCCTTCGCGTTGACACGTCCACTCGCCGACATGGTTGCGGGTGCCGCCCTCCAGCGAGAACGATGGCAGACAGCGCTGCAATTGCCTGTCGCGGGGGTGATTACGGCTCCTCACCTGGCTGACTTCGATGAGATCAGTTCGAGCCCCACGGCCCGTGGCGGCATCCCCGCGGGATCCGTGATCGCGAATGCCCGCTTCGTGCCGAAGCTGAGCGGGGTCGCACTGCCGAGCGCTGGCACCGACGAGGGTGCCGATCTCTGGCTGTCCCGCGGCAAAGTCGTCGCCGCCCGCACCGCGCGTGAGATACCGGCCGAACATTTCGCCGATGGCGGCCGACCGCTGGACGATCTCGGCCGCTCCGGCGTCGAGACGGCGATGCTCGACGGCTGGTGGGTTGACGACGTTTGGGACTTCGTGCGTCTCCTGCCCGAGCAACTTGCCGATGATCTCACCCTGTACGAGAAGCCAGGTTTCAGTGGAGTCGTGGCCGGCTCGCGCGTTGGTCCGCCACCAACGCATTCTATCGTTTTGGGGGAGCATCCGGTCCTCGTCGCGTCCGATCGCATGCAGGCAGGCGAGGTCGTCGTACAGGGCGCGACGATAGAGCCTCACGTCATTTTTGACGCCACGTTAGGCGCTATTCACGTCGGCGCCGGCACGACGGTGCACGCATTCACGCGTCTCGTTGGTCCGTGCTATGTGGGTCGGCACTCCACGATCCTCGGCGATCGCATCGCGACATGCTCCATTGGGGACCACTGCAAGGTGCGCGGCGAGATGAGCAACACCATCATGGTGGGCCACGCCAACAAGGGACATGACGGGTTCGTCGGACACTCCTACATGGGCCGCTGGGTGAACCTGGGCGCAGGGACAATCACGAGTAATCTCAAGAACACCTACGGCCCCGTGAGTCTCTGGACGCCGCGCGGGATGCGCGATACTGGCATGCAGTTCCTCGGCACGATGTTCGGCGATCACGCCAAAACCGGCATAGGTACCTGCCTAACCACGGGAACCGTGCTCGGCGCTGGCGCCAATGTATATGGAGCGCAAACCCCGCCCAAGGCCGTGCCGCCCTTCGCCTGGGGCAGTGCGCCTCCATATGATGTGTATCGACTCGATAAATTTCTCGAGGTGGCTGAGCGCGCAATGGCACGACGGCACGTAGCGCTAAGCGATCGCGCGCGGCAGCAGCTCGCGGCGTCGCATGGCGCTCGTTGGACTGTGGAGAAGAGCGAGTGAGGGTTTGGATACTCGGAACTGGCAGTAGCGGTAACGCTGTCCTTGTCGAGGGCGACGGAACGCGCGTGCTCATCGACGTGGGCTTCGGTCCCCGGACATTGGCGACGCGGCTCAAGGCCGCATGCGTTGATCCATCGTCGATCGATGCGTGTCTACTAACACATGATCACAGCGATCATGTGAGTGGCGTCGCCCGTGCCGCGCGAAAATGGGGATGGGCGGTGTTCGCGACCGGTGGAACGATTCAATCTCCCGCCCTCGCCGACGTCTCGGTGACACCGCTACCGGCAGGCGAGCCGATGCGAATCGAGGGACTCGAGATCACTGCCCTACCGGTTCCGCACGACGCCACGGAGCCCGTCGGCTTCATCGCGACATCACTTTCGACGGGGGCGCGCGCTGGTATCTGCTACGACATCGGTCACGTGAATGAGAATGTTCGAACACTGTGCCGCGAAGTCGATGTGCTGGTGCTCGAGGCGAACCACGACGAAGGGATGTTGTGGGCTGGTCCATATCCGCCGTGGCTGTGTCAACGAATCGCGGGTAAGGTCGGTCACCTGAGCAACAAGGCTGCTGCTGCTCTCGCGCGCGACAGCGTCACCGCGCGCACCGCGCATGTGGTGCTCGCTCACCTGAGTCACCAGAACAACACACCGGAGATGGCGCAGAGCGCCGTTCGCTCAGCCCTTCGGGGCACGCGCTTCCGCGGAAAGTTGTCTACCGCGCCACAGGACAGCGTAGTCGGGCCGTTCATGCCACGGGGAGGCCGGGCTCAGGATCCTACGCAGTACTCCATGTTCTAGAGGAACTGCTGTCTCTGACGCCTGAGGGAGGAGCCGTCCTATTCGCGAATCACCTCGAGGCCTTTCCCGAAATTCCCCGAAGAATCCCAAAAAAAGAGCCGGGTCTCGTTATGCGAGACCCGGCCTTTACTACGGAACGTGCAGCCTTAGTACATGCCGCCCATGCCGCCGCCGCCCGGAGCTGCAGGAGCCGGCTTGTCTTCCTTCTTCTCGACGACCAGCGCTTCGGTCGTGAGCAGCAGACCCGCGATGGACGCGGCGTTCTGGAGCGCCGTGCGAGTGACCTTCGTCGGGTCGATGACGCCAGCCTGAACGAGGTTCTCGTACGTGTCAGTCAGCGCGTTGTAGCCGAAGGCATCGTCCTTCGAGCCACGCACCTTCTCAACGATGAGCGAGCCTTCCGCACCAGCGTTCTGAACGATCATGCGAATCGGCTCCTCGAGCGCCCGACGGATGATCTCGACGCCAATCTGCTCGTCGGTGTCATCCAGCTTGAGCGTCTTCAGGGCGCGCTGCGCCCGGAGAAGAGCCACACCACCGCCAGGGACGATACCCTCATCGGCGGCCGCCTTCGTCGCATGAAGTGCGTCTTCGACGCGAGCCTTCTTCTCCTTCATTTCAGCTTCCGTCGCGGCACCGACGTTGATCACGGCGACACCACCCGCAAGCTTCGCGAGACGCTCCTGGAGCTTCTCCTTGTCGTAGTCCGAGGTGCTCTTGTCGATCGCGGCGCGAATCTCGTTGATGCGGCCTTCGATGGCCTTATCCTCGCCCGCCCCGTCGATGATCGTCGAGTTGTCCTTGTCGACCACGATCCGCTTCG
Organism: Gemmatimonadaceae bacterium; assembly: GCA_045804225.1. Taxonomy (GTDB): domain Bacteria; phylum Gemmatimonadota; class Gemmatimonadetes; order Gemmatimonadales; family Gemmatimonadaceae; genus AG2. Next base: position 618,479 of record JBJMNO010000001.1, on the reverse strand, counting down.
CGCGACCGAGATCGCTCGTGACGGCGTTCTCGAGCTTGAAGCCGACTTCCTCGGAGATGACCTGACCGCCGGTGAGCACAGCGATGTCTTGCAGCATCGCCTTGCGTCGATCGCCAAACCCAGGCGCCTTCACCGCGCACACGCGGAGGGTGCCGCGCAGCTTGTTGACGACGAGCGTGGCAAGCGCCTCGCCCTCGATGTCCTCGGCGATGATGAGCAACGGACGTCCCTGCTGCGCCACCTTCTCGAGCACCGGGAGCAGATCCTTCATCGACGAAACCTTCTTGTCATGAATGAGGATGAACGCATCCTCGAGGACCGCTTCCATCTTCTCGGGATCGGTGACGAAGTACGGCGAGACGTAGCCGCGGTCGAACTGCATGCCGTCCACCGTCTCGAGGGTGGTGTCGAGACCACGGGCCTCTTCAACGGTGATGACGCCGTCCTTACCCACCTTCTCCATCGCTTCCGCGATGAGGTTTCCAATCTCGGCATCGTTGTTGGCCGAGATGGTGCCGACCTGCGCGATCTCCTTCTTGCCGCCCGTTGGGACGCTGATCTTCTTCAGCTCTTCCACCACGGTGGCAACCGCGCGGTCGATGCCGCGCTTGATGGCCATTGGGTTGGCGCCGGCGGTCACGTTCTTGAGACCTTCACGGAAGATCGCCTGGGCGAGCACGGTCGCGGTCGTGGTACCGTCGCCGGCAAGGTCGCTCGTCTTGGTCGCGACTTCTTTCACCATCTGCGCGCCCATGTTCTCAAGCGGATCGGTGAGCTCGATCTCCTTGGCGACGGTAACGCCGTCCTTGGTGACCGTCGGCGCGCCGAATTTCTTGTCGATGACGACGTTTCGACCCTTGGGACCGAGGGTGACCTTCACCGCCTCGGCGAGTTGATCGACACCGCGCTTCAGTGCAGCGCGAGCGTCGACGTTGAAATGCAGTTCCTTAGCAGCCATAGAGCATGTCTCCTAGTGGAGAAAGTTTTCGAATTTGTATGAGGAACGATGAGATTCTTGGTGCTAGGTGTTAGGTGCTAGAGACCGAGCACCGAGCACCCTGCACTCGCACCGTTTTTAGCTGTTGCTGATGACAGCGAGGACGTCAGACTCGCGTAGGATGAGCAGCTGCTCACCATCGATCGTGACTTCGGTGCCGCTGTACTTCCCGTACAGCACTTTGTCGCCAACCTTCACGTCCATCGGGACGCGCTTGTCCTTCTCGAAGCGACCGGGTCCTACGGCGATGATCTCGCCTTGTTGCGGCTTTTCCTTCGCGGTATCTGGGATATAGAGACCGCCGCGCATCTGTTCCGCGTCTTCCAACGCCTTGACGACGACGCGATCAGCCAGTGGTGCGACTTTCACACTCGTGGCGCTCTTCGTGGCCATACGGTGTTCCCCTCCGTGGTGCGTGACTTGTGTGACGTGTATTGCGAGAGATGTAGGATGTTAGCACTCAACTGCCGGGAGTGCTAACAACCGCGGGCAGTCTAACGGTTGCCGGGAATTCCGTCAAGAGCCCCCACCCACAGGCAAGAATGCCCTAAGCTCTTCTGCTAACGAGCCTTAGCGCCCTGTTTCTTTCGGGGATTTACGGCCTTCGCGGAAAGGTGTGCGTGAGCCATTTGAAGGCCGAGCAGCGTAAGATGCGGCTCCACGCGATCGAATTCGGTGCACAGCTCGCGAAACGTCTCGGCGAGGCCTCCAGTCGCGATGACGAGGGGCTCCTCACGACCTGGCCAGCTTTTCTTGATGCGGCGCACGATGCCGTCGATCGCTTCCGCCTGGCCGAACATCACGCCTGCGCGAATACAATCCTCCGTCCGGCGGCCGATCACGTTAGGCGGGACGACGAGCTCCGTCGCTGGCAGCTTCGACGTTCGCCGCAGGAGCGATTCGAAGGCCGTCTGCACACCAGGAGCAATGACGCCGCCGATGAATACCCCGTCGCCCGTGATGCAATCGAAGGTGGTGGCCGTTCCCATGTCGACGACGATTGCGTCGCGACCAAAGAGCCGAGACGCGGCGAGGGTGTTGATCAGCCGATCGGCGCCCACGGTGAGCGGTTCGTCGACGTCGACGCGGATGGGGAGCGGAGCGCGCGCATCGACGAGGATCACTGGCGCCGACGACAAGGCGGCACACGCGGCGATGAGTGGCTCGGTCACTCGAGGCACCACGGATCCAACCGCACTTCCCGTCACATCGCTGGCAGCAAAGCCAGCAAGCCCAAGCAGCCCCCGCAGGAGCACGCCGAATTCGTCCGCCGTTCGCTCTACGCCCGAGACGATGCGCCAGTGGCCTCGAAGGTTCTCAGCCTCGAACAGGCCCATCGTCGTCTCTGTGTTGCCGACGTCGAATACGAGAATCATGGATGAGAACCTAACGATTTGTCGCCGCTGAGCACGAGCGACCCGGCATGATAGGCTTCGCGGCCGCCCCCGTCGCCGTCAACCAGCAGTGCGCCATCGGCGCGCACACCCGCCACGACCCCATGACCGGGAGCACTGGACCGGCGTCCGAGTGCGAGGTCCCGCGCCCGAAAGCGGGCCAGCTCGTTCTCCGTGAGTGGACCATGCGACGCCGCTGCCGAGCGCAATCCGGGAATGACATCGCGCAAAACGGCGATGCGATCGATATTGGGCTTCAACGACCCTCCCCCGAATCGCTCCGGCGCCCGCACGTTGATACCGACACCCACCGCCAGCCAGTCGAGACGTGGCCCTCGCCAACGCGCTTCGACAAGCACGCCGGCGAGCTTTCTGTCATCGATGAAGACGTCGTTGGGCCACTTGAGGCGCAAAGGCCCGTCGGCGTGAGGCTCGAGGGCCGGAGCGAGCGCCAGAGCCAGGCGCAGCGCCAAAACGCCTAACGCGTCGTCATGCGTGGGACGCTCGAGCAGGGTGAGCCAGATTCCGGCACCGCGGTCGGATTGCCATGAGCGCCCGAGCCGCCCCCGCCCGGCCGTTTGCTCGTCGGCAAGGACAAGGGTTCCGGGTGCAGCGCCCTCCTCGCCCAGTTGGTGCGTGACGTCCAATGTCGACCCGATCTCGGTGAAGAGCACCACGCGCGGAAGATCGAGAATTGCCGCCAACTCGTCCGCGGTGCGGCCGTCGTACAGAATAGTGTTCGTCGATCCGCTCACGAAAGCCAGTCGCTCAGCCGCGGTACGCAACGGCGATGAGCACCGCGATGCCGAGCAGCACGCGATATAGAGCAAACACGCCGTAGCTATGTCGGGTCACGACGCGAAGCAGGACGCTGATCGCCAGCCATCCGCTGATCGCGGAAGCGAGGATGCCGATGATCATGGGCGCGGAGAGTCCTTGCTCGCGTAGCGCTTGTGGCATCTTCAACACTGCCGCCGCTGCAATAATCGGCATGCTCATGAGAAAGCTGAACACTGCGGCGTCCTCACGCGTGAAACGAAGACCGCGGCCGGCAGTGATCGTTGATCCCGAGCGCGAGACGCCAGGGATGATGGCGAACATCTGCGCGAGACCCATGAACAAGGCATCGGTCCAACGCATCTGTGAAAGTGTCCGGTCGCGCGCCGCGAACCGATCGATGAGCCAGAGCAGAACGCCCATGACGATAAGAGCGATGGCAACGACGCTCGGATCACGAAAGGTGCTTTCAGCGCGTTTCTCGAGAGCGAGTCCAGCGATCGCGCCCGGGATCGTGGCGAGAATCAAAAAGACGACGCGCCGTTCTCGCTCCGTCTCTACGCGTCTCTTCACGACGATGTCCTTCGCCGCGACGACGAGTGCGACCCACTCGTTGCGAAAATACCAAAGGACCGCTACGAGCGTCCCAAAGTGCAAGGCGACGTCGAAGGCCAGTCCGGGATCGGGCCAGTGCAGAATCCACGGAGCAAGCGCGAGATGGGCGGAGCTGCTGATGGGCAGGAATTCGGAGAGGCCTTGGATGATGCCAAGGACCAACGCCTGAAAGACAGTCACGGAAGTGAGATAGAGGGCGAGCCTACGTGCGTTGCGTGAGGGCGAGGTCGTAAAAAGACTCGTACTGCTCCACGACGTCATCGATGGCGTAGCGCTCACGTGCATCGCGCGCCGCGAGAACACTCATTTCCTGCCAACGGTCACGATCCCGTAGAATGTCGATCGCGGCAGCCGCCATTCCTTCGGTATCGCCAACGGCGCAGAGCGCCCCAGTAAGACCATTGCGCACGACCTCAGGCAGACCGCCAGCGTCGGTGCCAATGACGGGCACACCGGACGCAAGTGCCTCGAGCGCACTGAGGCCAAACGACTCGCTCTGCGTTGGGAGTAGAAAAAGATCGGCTGCTGAGAGGAGCGCTGCCACGGTCTCGATCTTTCCGAGGAAGAAGACACGGTCCTCGACGCCTAATTCTCGCGCTTCGGCTTCGGCATGCACACGATCGGGCCCATCACCGACCATCACGAGGACGCTCGAGATCTGCTCGTGGACGCGCGCGAACACGCGCACGACGTCACGAACGCGTTTCACCGGCCGGAAGTTCGAGATGTGCATCACCACGCGATCGGCCGGGGAGAATTGTTCGCGCAGCGATGCCTTGTACTTCGTGCGGTCGTAGACGCTGGGGTCGATGAAGTTTGGAATGACATCGATCTGGCAGCCTGTGCAGCCGAAGGCGCGAACCGTCTCTCGTTGCAGAAAACGCGACACCGCCGTCAAGCCATCCGACTTCTCGATTGAAAACTTCGTAATCGCATGGAAAGACGGATCCTGGCCTACGATGGTGATATCCGTCCCGTGGAGGGTGGTCAGCACGCGAATGTCTGGGCGCGTTGGCGCCAGCATCTCGCGAGCGATCCAGGCACTCGTTGCATGTGGAATGGCGTAATGCACGTGCAGCAGATCGAGCTTGTGCGCGAGCACGACCTCGTGCATGCGCACCGCGAGCGCCAGGTCGTAGGGTGGAAACTCGAATAGCGGATACCGACCCACGTCGACTTCGTGGAAGAAGATCCGTGGCAGAAACGAAGGAAGCCGAAATGGCTGCTTGTACGTGATGAAATGGATCTCGTGCCCACGCCGCGCCAGCGCCATGCCCAACTCGGTGGCGACAGCCCCGGAGCCACCGTACGTCGGGTAACAGGTGATGCCAATTCTCACGCCGGCCTCTCGGCAATCGCACGAAGCCAGCGCTCGGCGATGTCCATCCAATGTGATTCGGTGGGATCGAGATGCGTAACTCGAGCCGCGATCAACTGGTGCCTTAGCCAGGTGCGCTGGCGCTTCGCGTACTGACGTGTGGCGATGAGTATCTGCTCACGGGCAGCGGCGCGATCGATCCGCCCGCGGACCAATTCACGCATCGTGCGGTAACCGGTCGCATTCCAAGCCGGCGCGTCGTCCGGAACATCTGGCGCCAAGGCGCTCACTTCCTCCACCCATCCTCCATCGAGCATCGCATCCAGTCGCCTCGTGATTCGCTGAGCCAGAGTCGGTCCGGGATCGACGACAAGATAGCGTGCCGTGCGTCGCGCCGGACGTGCATGCACTCGATGGAGCGCGCTCAAACGCCGACCGCTGAGAAGCGCAACCTCGACGGCGCGCAGGAGCTGCGTTCGCCCAAGGTGCGCCCGGTCGGGGTCGAGAGTGGCGCACCAGCGCCGTAACTCGTCGAGCGACAGAGGCTCGAGCACATGCTCCAGTGCGCGCCGGCGGGCCGCGTCGAGTGGCGGCTCCTCGAAGAACGGCTCGAACAGCGCGCGGAGATAGAACCCTGTTCCACCCACCACGAGCGGTATGCGTCGCGCGGCGGTGGATTCGCGGACCCAGGCGTCGGCCGACTCTGCCCAAGCCGCCGCCGAGTAGCGATCCGTGGGATTGACCGTGTCGATACCCCGATGCGGAGCAACGCTTTGCTCGATGACGCTCGGTTTCGCCGTGCCGATATCGAATCCGCGATACACCTGTCGAGAGTCGGCAACGATGATGGTCGCGGGAGCGCGCTCGGCAAGCCAGAGGGCAACGGCGCTCTTCCCCGCTGCCGTCGGCCCGGCGATGACGGGAATGAGAGAACGCTCATCGTCGGCCAAAGCGCCGCTCGAGCTCTTCCCAGGAAAGGTGCACTACCGTCGAGCGACCATGTACGTCGTGCGCGGGCAGCTCCGTCGACGCCAGCGCGGCATAAAGGCCCCGCATCTCGCCGGGGGACATTATGTCGCCTGCCTTGATTGCCGCCTTGCAGGCAACTGTTGCCGCGAGTCGCTGATGACGCGGCGCGGCGGACGGATCGCGGTCGCCCGTGATCGCGGCCAGCGTCTCTCTGAGACAACGCTCGGCGTCGAAGCGGGCGTGCGGCATTGGGACACTCCGAACCAGCAGGGTGTGGCCGCCGAATCCCTCGATTTCGAAGCCAAGCTTCTCGAATAGTTCTCGATGCGCGTCGAAGGCCTCCGCTTCCGCGGCGCCAAGATGCAACGTCAATGGAAAGAGAAGCCGTTGCGCAGGCGCCTCGCCGCACTCGAGAACGCGCATGAAGCGCTCGAAGAGTACGCGCTCATGCGCCGAATGCTGATCGATCAGGACGACCCCGTCCTCGCGCTCGAACATCATGTACGTTCGGCGGAGCTGGAGAAGCGGCGGAACGTCGACTTCTTTGAGCTGCCGGTCGGCTGCAGGCGATGACTCCGCGGTAGACGGCCACTCTTCCTCATTGGGCGTGAAGATTCCGTCCTCGCGGTGCGGAGCTGGTCGCAGTACCTCCACGTCCACAGTACGCGGGACAAAAGGCGCCGGACTGGGCCAGAGCGTGCGGCCCAACGTGGCGCCGCTCTCCATCGTGCCGAGTGCGCGACGCACCGCCATCTCGACCACGCGCTCGACATTCCACCGATCACGAAATCGCACTTCGGCCTTGGCCGGGTGGACGTTTACGTCCACATCTCCGCCAGCAACCCTCAACTCGAGAAATAGCGTAGGCCGAACGCCGGCTGGAATCGTGGAGCGATACGCGGCCTCCGCGGCGCGCACCATACCGTTGTCGCGTACGGCGCGACCGTTGATTGCCAGATGCATGCGGCGGCCCGCGGTGCCAACCTCGGACGGCCGTTCAACCAGTCCCGAGACGTGGATGGTCCCGCTCACGTCGTCGACATCCACCAATCGGCCGGCGGTGGCGCTGCCATGCAGCGCTGCGACACGTTCGCGCAACGTGGCCGCCACCGGCAGCGTGAGAGCTGGCTTACCGTCGTGCATGAGCGTGAATCGTACGTCACGCCTAACGAGGGCCAGGCTCGTGACGACGTCCACGACGCTGCGCCACTCCGAGCGCGCGCCGCGAAGGAACTTCCGGCGCGCCGGCGCATTGAAGAAGAGACGGCCCACTTCGACAGTGGTCCCGCGTCGGCGCGCCGTATCGGCTACGCCCGCGACCGCGCCAGCGGCCGCGCGAACGGCCGCCCCCGCACCGTCCCCTAACGCAGTCTCGATTGCAAGCTCGGAGACCGAGCAGATTGCCGGAAGCGCCTCGCCACGGAAACCGAAGCTTCGCACACCCACCAGATCGGAAGCGGACCGGATCTTCGAGGTCGCATGTCGCTCCAAGGCGAGCACGGCATCGTCTCGCGACATGCCCGAGCCGTCATCGCTCACCCGAACCAGCTGACGGCCACCATCCTCGACGGCGATGTCGATTGTCGTCGCACCTGCATCGAGCGCATTTTCGACGAGCTCCTTTACGACGGACGACGGGCGCTCGACAACCTCACCGGCCGCGATCTGATCGGCGACCGCGCTCGGCAGAACGGAAATGACAGAGGACGCTACCGTCATTCGGGAGATGCGCCCCGCTCCAGCGACGCGAGGCTCGATGACTCGATCCATCCCTCGCGCTGCTCATCGAGCGACACGAACGTCCACGCGCCCTGACGGCGAATGGCCCGCGCCACCTCGCCAAGGATTGCCGTGCCTTTCGCCTCTCCACCGAGTGCCGGATCGCTGCTCAGTCGCGAAGTGGAGCGTACGACCGAGAGGTCGCGCGCCCCGAGTCGCTGATCGACATCGAGACCACCAAGCAGGAGAACGACAGCGATGATACCGGACGCGTATGCCCATCGCCTAACGCCAATCCGAAATGGAAGCGTCCGACGAATCGTCACCACAGCGGCGAGTAGCCACCCTACGCACCATGCGGCGATCGCCACCCACAGCATGGCCGTCGAGGATACAGGGGGGACGAAGCCGAGCGAACCAAAGTCCGCGGTCTGGGCAAACTGCAGGCGATCGCGAAGATCCGAGGCGGTCGGCTCGAGACGAAGCGCGCGCTGCCAGCCGACCACTGCCCCAGCGGTGTCGTATGCAGCCCACGACGCCGTGCCCAGATTGGCCCACGCATCGGGCGCCCATCGCGCTTGCGCCACGGCGCGCGCGAACGCTCCGCGGGCGCCGACGAAGTCGCGCGCTTCGTACGCCCGCACGCCCGTCGCGAACTCGCGCTGCGCCGCATCGCTCGGCAGTGCGTGTAGAGCAGCCGTGATCGGGAGTGCGGCAGCGAGAAGAAGCACGAGCACTCGTGGGAGCCGTAGCTCGTGCCGCGGCAACGCCTCGACGTCTGTGGCGCGGACGATAGATACGGCACGAGAGAGCGCTTCGTTAGGCATTCTCGCTGACTGCCCGTATGCGGCTTCGTCCAGTTGTCGGAGCAGCACTTCGGCGGCGGCGGCGGCATTCACGGAGACGCCCGCACGACGGAGTGCTCTCGCCAGCGTGCCGGGCCGTGTGAAGCTCTCCGAGCTGATGCCTAATCGTTCTCCGAGCGCGTTCGCAAAGGCACGACGCAGCTCGCACGGATCCTGAATCGCGGGGCGCTGCCGCGCCAATGCACGGAACCGCGCCGCCGCCGTGTCTGTCGTCGCGCGGCGCTGCGTCCTGCGCATGCGACCCGCGACGGCGGGAAATGGCGCAAATGCGAGAAGAAGCCAGAAATAGCCGCGCTCATGTGGTGGACGCGCGACCGCGCCACGGTACCTCGTGCGCAGAGGCAGCAGCGGCTCGGATCGCACGGTATCGACGACGGCGAGCGCTCCTGGAGCAATGGTGACGTGCGCTCCCGCGGCCGCGGCAACGGCATAACGACGCGTCTCGGGATTGAAGTAACCATACCGAATCGGTGGGACGTCGAGCTCACCTGCCACTTTGGGCGTTAGCACCCAATCGAATTCTTTTGCGCCACGGATTCTTCTGGCGGTCGAGTCGACTTGTACCCGCTCGTCCGCCCTAACGAGGTTGGCCCACGGAACGTCGAGCTTGGGTGGCGGAAAGAGCTTCACGTTGCCCGTTCCAGAAAGTCGAACGGTGAGCAGCATCGGATCCCCGACACGTCCACGCCGTGAATCCAGGCGTGAGGCGATCGAGAGATCACCGATCGCACCCGTGTACTCCATGGGACGTCCCGAGCTCGGCGGATCGATCGCGACGAGAATCGTACTGTCCGTCACCAGCTCGTGCGATTCCTCGCGACTGAAGAAGCTCGAGGAGAGCGGCAGTGAGTACACGAGCTGCGCTGGTGCAATCACGAATCGGCCCGGCACGAGCGGAAAGAGCGCCCGCTGATAAACCAGCGCGTCGAAGCAGCGTGTTCCCACTTTGCGCTTCGGCGGCTCGCCCGACACAGGCGGCAGATCATAAGCGAGCATTGCCTGCATGTCGGGCGGAAAGAACGTTGGATTCCGGCGCAACCGATCCCGAACCGTCTCGTTCAGAAAGACAGCCACCTCGTAATTCGCTTGCTGACCCACGTAGACTGTCTCGGGTTCCGTGAGTGCTCTGAAGTTGACGTCGAGACTCGTATCGATGCGCGCTCGCGCAACGACGGTGGGCATTCCTGTTCCGCCACGCGCACCACGCACGGAAATGCGTATCGGTCGCGAGCGCACTATTGCGTCGCGAAGGCGCGCCTCGAACGGAGGAATGGTAAACGAGCCTGATTGATCGGTAGTGAGGACGTAGCGGAACTCGGCGATGATCGACCCGCCATTTCGTGGATCGAGCTGGACGTGCGGTGTGATGGACGACCGCAAAACGTCGAAGGGCGCAAAGGTCGGAGGAATGAGCTGTGGTGCGGTGTTTCCCGGCGCGCTCACCGCCACCGTCACCTCGACCGCGTCGCAGGCCGCGACGTTTTCCGGTGCGTGAGCGACGATCGCGAGCTGCGCGATGAGAACTAGGCCGATCACCAGTCCTTCCCGCCGGGCGGCGGCTCGACGCGCGTCTGCTTTTGCTTCTTTGCCTGGACGTCTCGCTCTTCACGCGCCGCGCTTCCGAGAAGTTGATCGGCCTGCTGTTGTCCTAGACCTCCGCTCGGTTGCGGCTGCTGTTCTTGTGGCGACGAGTTCGACTGGCCGCCGCCGGAACCGCCACCACCTCCACCCCCACCTTGTTCTCGCTTGCGGAGCGCGAGCTCATAGTTCCACTTCGCGTCAAGGTCAGCCGAACGCATCAACAACACCTTTTTGTACGCGGCGAGCGCGGCGTCGAGTGACTCGTTCGCCGACTCCTTGGGTGCAGCCAGCCCTGTCTTCAGATGGGCAAGACCGAGATTGAACAATGCTCGATATCGCAACTCGGGGTCCTGCGCGTCTGCCAACCGCTCAAGGGCCTCCACCGCGCTCGGCAATGAATCTCCCGCGAGCAGGGCAGTTCCGTAGTTGTACAAGAGCTCGGGGCGCTTGTCACCCGCGTCGATCGCGCCGCGATAAAGCTGCGCTGCCTGCTGATAATTCTTGGATCGATATGCAGTCGCGCCCTTCTCCGTCGGTGACGAGGACGGCAAAACGCCCGCGCAGCTCGTGACCTTAGGCAGCAGCATGATCAGCATCATGGCGGCGGCCGTTACGGAGGTCTCCGCGGCCGCCGACCGCCGTCTGCGACGCCCGCGACGCTCGCCGAGGAGCGTATCGAACAACAACAACAGCACAGCCGGCAGGAGAAAAAGCTGATAGCGCGGCGTGCGTGATTCGCCACTGATCGTCGCGCGCGCCTTGGTGCGCAGTCGTGCGAGCGCGCTTTTCACGAGCGCGGCTTTGTCCGTTCTCGAGGCATCGATGAATGTGCCGTGAGCGGCATCGGCCGCGGCCTTGAGGAAGTCCGGCGAATAGTGTGTCACGACAATCTGGCCGTTCTCGTCACGCTTTTGTGTCGTGCTTCCGTCAGGATTCTTCACGGGTATCGTGGTGCCTTGAGTGGTACCAAATCCGACTGTGACGAGGCTTATTCCCTGATCGCCCGCGCGCTTCGCCTCGGCGATGACGTCATTCACGTCCTCGAACGCTTCGCCGTCGCTCATCAGTACGAGAGCCTTGTCGGCGCCACTGTTCGAGAGCATCAGCAAATCTGCCCCTTGGCGGATCGCTCGGGCCAGTGAGCTGCCCGCCTGCCCTACCACCGAGGGGTCGAGATTGTCGAGGAAGAGCGCTAACGCTCCGCCATCGACCGTCATCGGAGTAAGGATGTAGCTGCGGCCGGCAAAGGCAATCAGGCCCGTGCGATCGCCCCGTGACTGATCGAGCAATCGCCTCACCTCCTGCTTCATCCGCTCGAGGCGACTCGGGCGTTCATCGGTGGCTTGCATCGACAACGAGGCGTCGAGCGCCAGCACCATGTCGATGCCGCTCGTGCGCACCACGTTTCGCTCCGCGCCCCACCGGGGACCGGCAACGGCTATACCCACGCCAATGGCCGCTGTCGCCACACGGGCAACGTGCCAGCCAGGCGGCCGCATCGCGTTAGGCGGCACGAGCCGCGAGACGACCTCCGGTGTTCCGAGGCGGGCGAGTCGCGCAAAACGCCGACGGTAGTTGTAGCGAACGAGAATGATGACGAGCACTGGCAAAACCACTGCCAACGGGAGCAGCCAGATGTAGTCGAAGTACACGCCGGCGAATATCATGGCAGCGGCCCTTTCCACGCGGCAAGCAGAAGCTCGAGGGTCAGCGCAACGAGTGCGACCGCCAGCGGCCAACGGAAGAGCTCCGTGAATCGCACATACGAGCGCGTCTGCACCGGTTCGCGTTCCAGCTGATCGATCTGCTCGTAGATGCGTTGTAGTGCTGCGGCATCCCGCGCGCGAAAGTACCGGCCGCCCGATGCATTGGCGATGTCAGTGAGTAGTGCCTCATCGATCCGAACCGGGCGATTCTCGTAGCGCAAACCAAAGAGGCCGCGGCCCACCGGTACGGGCGCCATGCCCTCGGTTCCGACGCCAATTGTGTAAATCTTGATGCCGAACGCCGCGGCTGCTTTGCCAGCCGTTCGAGGGTCGATCGCGCCGCGATTGTTCTCGCCGTCGGTGAGAAGAATGATGACCTTCGATCGACCGGGTGCCGTACGAAGACGATTCGCGGCGGTCGCCAGCGCGGTGCCGATAGCGGTGCCGTCCTCGAGCTGACCCGGCGCGAGATTGTCCACCGCGGCGTTTACGACAGGATAATCCGTCGTCAGTGGCACCTGCGTGAGCGCCTCCGCGGCGAAAGCGACGACGCCGATCCGATCGCTCGAGCGCGCGGCGATGAATTTCTTCACGACGTCTTTTGCCACTTCGATTCGATTTTGCGGTTGAAAATCCTGCGCGAGCATGGAGCTCGAGAGATCGATAGCGAGAACGATATTGATTCCTTGGCTCGTGACGTTCTCCGCACGTGCTCCCGAGCGGGGCCGCGCAAGCGCGATGATCGCCCCGGCCAGCAGCAGATTTCGGAGAACGAAGAGAAACACCGTGACTCCGCGACCGGCATGCGGTCCGCGTTCGAGCACCGTCACTCTCGAGAAGACAATCGCCGGCGGGCGATGGCGTCGCCGCCAGATCCACCACACCGGAAGGAGCACGAGCAGCAGCAGCGCCCACGGAGATACGAACTGCAGCCCGGAGAGGACCGTCATGCAGCCTTCTCCGCCGCCGCTTGGGGCCGCGACGCCTCATGCTCCTGAAGGACCATCGCGCGCGCCTCGCGACCGATCTCGCGTGCGCGGTCGGCAGTCACTTGTCGCCGCGCGAACTTGATGAGGTCCGCTTCGTTCAGCACGCGCAGCAGCCGATCACTAGGCACGGCTGGCTCGCCGCGCAACGCGCCGAGCACTTCGGTGCTGGTGAGGGAGAGTGGCGCCTTCGCGTAGCGAGCCGCGAGATAATCGCGGAGCACTTCCACGACGAGTGCCACGTAGCGCCCGCGCTCGCCGGCGTCGATGAGGCCCAACGCCTCCACGCGCGCGAACTCGCGTTCGGCCTGAAGGAACGGATCTGGCACCGCCACCGGTCGCCCACGCTTGCGTCGGCGCCACCACCACCAGAGTAGCAGCAGCGCGAGGACGAGCACCGCGAGAGCAGCCCACAACCACCAGAGTGGAGTGGCGAATTCATAGAGAGGCCGAGGAGGTTTCGGGATGCGCTGGGCGCTGTCGGGTGGGAGCACGCTCGCGACGAAGACCTTGTGTCCGGCAAGAGACACGCGCCGACTCCGTCCACCCACCGTGACGACCACGTCACCTAGCGAGATCGTCTGATCACCGATGTTCCATGCCGCGACGCGGTAATAGCCCCACTGAACGAGCCCGCCGGAGTCTGGGCGCGTCTCGACTCGTACCGGATCGAGTCCCTGCACGGCGCCCGTGCTATCCGGCGCGGGCGGGAACGTGATCGTCGCGCCTAACGGCGCACGGACTCCGATCTGGACGACAAATGGATCGCCGATACGAACGGTATCGGGCTCGATTCCCACTGCGGCTTGTACCGGAATCGGCGCGCCCGAGGCCTGTCCCCAGGCACGCAGCGCAGGGACGAGAGAGATCGCGATGGCGGCGGCAAGGCGGCGCACGGTCACGATCACCGCCGGCGGACGCGCGTTTCGCGCGAGCGGAAGAATCGAAGCAATGGCTCGATGATGCCCGAGTCGGTGCTGATCGGAATTTCGTCGATGGCGAGCCGCCGAAGGAGATGTCGGCGCTGTTCCCGGTCCGCGGTGGTCCCCTGCTCGAATTGTGCGCGCACTTTGGGATCGCTCGTATCGACACTGATCGTCCGGCCCGTTTCCGGATCCACGAGACGCACGACACCGAGATCGGGAAGCTGTTGCTCACTGGGGTCTTCGACGCTCACGGCGACGAGATCGTGTCGCTGCGCCAACAGCTTGAGCGGACGCTCGATGTCGTCATTCAAGAAGTCGGAGACCAGAAAGATGATCGACTTGTGCGGAAGCATCTTGGTGAGATAATCCGACGTTCCCGCGATGTCGGTGCCCGATCCCTCGGGGTCGAAGACGAGTAGGTCGCGAATGAGACGCAACGCGTGGCGACGGCCTTTGCGCGGAGGCAGCACGTGCTCGACATGATCGGTGAAAAGAAGAGCGCCCACTCGGTCATTGTTGCGAATTGCGGACATTGCCAATACGGCGGCGAGCTCCGACGCAATCTCACTCTTGAACCGTTTCCGCGTGCCGAAGCGCTCGGAGCCGGACAGATCGACGGCGAGCATCACGGTGAGCTCTCGCTCTTCGATGTAGCGCTTCACGTAGGGCCGCCGCATGCGGGCGGTGACGTTCCAGTCGATACTTCGCACTTCGTCGCCAGCCTGATACTCCCGTACCTCGGCGAACTCCATCCCCTGCCCCTTGAACACCGATCGATATTCGCCGGTGAACAGAGAGTTCACGAGGCCGCGCGTGCGAAGCTCGATGAGCCGCACCTGCCGCAAAATCTCCGGAGGCACTCCGCGCACAGGCGGCGCCGTGTCGGGACGCGTGGCGACGCGGGACCCTTGTGTAACGCGTGGTGCGTGATGAGTGGCGCGTGAAGGCTGGCGGATGGCGGGTGTGCCGTCCGCGTCGCCCGCGCCATCACGACGCCAGAATCGCCAAGAAGGGCTCATCGGCCGTTCAGCGCTTCACGCGGCACGCTTCAGTCGCCACACCCCAGCGCGCTTCACGCGCCCCGCCCCACGCGCCTCCAGCCAACATCACGGACTCTCGATCTTCGCGAGCACTCGTGTCACGATGTCGTCGCTGGTGACCTCTTCTGCCTCCGCCTCGTACGTCGTGAGCACACGATGCCTCAGCACGTCGGGAGCGATCGCCTTGACGTCGTCCGGCGTCACGAACGCCCGCCCGCGCAAGAATGCATTGGCGCGAGAAGCCTGCGCCAGCGCGATCGTTGCCCGTGGGCTGGCGCCAAACTCGATGAGCGGACCCAAATCCTCGAGCCCAGCCGCGCCCGGCTCGCGCGTCGCATGCACAATATCGACGATGTAATCCATGATCCGTTCGTCCATATAGAGATCGGCGATTCGCCCACGGGCCGCCATCACTGCCTCCGGCGACGCGACGCGATCGATTGTAATTGGCTCACCACCGGCCATGCGACGCATGATCTCCTTCTCCTCGTCGCGTGTCGGATAGCCCACCCGCAATTTCAGCATGAAGCGGTCGACTTGCGCTTCAGGCAACGGGTACGTGCCCTCCTGCTCGATCGGGTTCTGCGTAGCGAGGACAAGAAATGGCTCCTCCAGCTTGTACGTCGTGCCGCCGATCGTGACTTGCTTCTCCTGCATCGCCTCCAGCAGTGCCGCCTGCACCTTTGCAGGTGCACGATTGATCTCGTCGGCGAGGATGATGTTCGCGAAGATTGGTCCCTTCTTCACGAGAAAGTTTCCAGTCGACTGATCGTAGACCTGCGTACCGACAACGTCCGCCGGAAGAAGGTCGGGCGTGAACTGAATGCGATTGAATGTCGTATCGATCGTTTCCGCCAGCGTACGAACCGTTAGCGTCTTGGCGAGACCAGGCACACCTTCGAGCAACACGTGGCCGCCGGTGAGAAGGCTGATGAGCAACCGGTCGATCATGTAGTCCTGCCCGACGACACGCCGCGCGACCTGGCGCGAGACATCCTGAATGAGGCGGGAATCAGCCCCCGGCGAAACCGTTGTTGCCACGCGCGAGCTCCGTGTGCAGTGATGTTCGTAATGCCGCGCGCACATACGGCACGCGCGTGCGACCGTCGTTACAAGTTTACTACCCGCTACCCAACCCTATCGTCGCTCGTACCCCTTCGTCGAACCGAGGTGCCTACGACATGAGCGCGGTGCTAGCGCGTCATGTCTCGTATCTCCCGTAGCTCATGCGGCGTGAGCTGACGCGTGCCTCCCGTACGAAGAGTACCCAATGCAACGGGACCAAACCGTACGCGTACGAGTCGATCGACCTCGAGCTCCAGTTCATCGCACAGACGCCGGATCTCACGTGAGCGGCCTTCGGCGATGGTGACCTCGAATTCCCATTTTCCCTTGCCGAGCGGACGGCTGTCCACCGCTCGTGGCAACACCAGGCCATCCTCGAGCTGTACGCCGGCGCGCGCACGCGACGCCGCCGCGCGGGCATCACCGCGCACGGTGGCGACGTACACCCTCTCGATCTCGCGACTCGGGTGCGTGAGCCGGTGCGCGGCGTCACCATCGGTCGTGAGCAGCAGCACGCCTTCCGTGAGATAATCGAGGCGCCCCACGTAGGTGAGTCCAGGCGTCGGCGGCACGATGTCGAACACCGTGCGCCGGCCTTCGGGATCCGATCGCGTCGTCATTACGCCGGACGGCTTATTCAGAACGAGCCATGTCGCATGCTTGGCGCTCGCGATAGCGCCGATACGACGGCCATCCACCGCAATGTTGTCGCGGTCCGGATGAACCGTCTCACCGATCTGCGCAACGTGATCGTTTACGGTGACGCGACCGGCAGCGACCAGCTCCTCGGCGTGCCGTCGTGAGGCGACGCCAGCGCGCGCGAGCGCGCGCTGAATGCGCATCGGCTCGGTCACGGAATCGCCTTATTCCGCGAGCGTCGCGGCCGCTGGAACGCGCAACGCGATCGCCAGCTCGTCGGCGCGCGGCAGTTCCTCGAGATGACGCAACGCGAAGTACTCGAGAAAGACTGGGGTCGTACCGTACATGAGTGGACGACCGAGCCCTTCACCACGCCCAACGACGTCGATCAGCCCACGCTCGTGCAGAGATTTGAGCACCCCGCCGATCGCGACGCCACGGATCTCCTCGATCTCGGCGCGGCTGATTGGCTGTCGGTACGCGATGATCGCTAGCGTCTCGAGCGCGGCGGCCGAGAGCCGTTGCGGTCGTGCGGCAAGCTGGGCGCGCTCGATTGCCTCGGTGTATTCCGCCCGCGTGAGGATTTGCCATCCACCCGCGATCTCCTGCAGCTCCACACCATGCCCGTCCACGTCATAGTGCTCGCGTAGCTCATCGATCGCCGCGGCAAGCGCCGCCGGAGAGTCGTCGGGCGAAAGCGCCGCCAGTTCTTCGGTCGTAATCGGGCGCGCGCTCGCGAAGAGCGCGGCCTCAAGCAGCTTCGCTAGCGGCGTCACGGGCGGTGGGAGTGATCTCGACGTTACCAAAAGGACGGGTCTGTTGCACACGAAGCTCACCGACCTTTGCGAGCTCCAGTAGACCGAGAAGCATCGACAACACCTGCCACGGCTCGCGGGCCGAGCTGATGATGTCGCTCAACAGAAAACGAGCGCGAATCGTGAGGACCGCGCGAATGGTCTCGATCGCGCCGGGCACGTCGAGCGCGCGGGGCACGATGTCATGCATGTCGGGCCGCGTGGCGGCACGCAGCACGCGGTCCACGGCAGCGAGCAACTCCACTAGGGAGAGTGCGAGCGGCGCTTGCGGCGGCGCTGGCTGGGCTGGCAGATACGCGCGTGCAAAGTGACTGCGACGCTCTTCGCC
This sequence comes from Gemmatimonadaceae bacterium, assembly GCA_045804225.1. GTDB lineage: Bacteria > Gemmatimonadota > Gemmatimonadetes > Gemmatimonadales > Gemmatimonadaceae > AG2. Next base: position 600,738 of record JBJMNO010000001.1, on the reverse strand, counting down.
GCGGCGCTCGAGCAGGTCTACCACCTCGCGCATCTGTTGATACTCGAGTAGTCGGCGTACCAGCTCCGCGCGTGGATCCTCCCACTGTTCCTGAGGTCCAGTAGGCAGCAACATCTGCAGCTTGATCCGAAGGAGGCGAGCGGCCATCTCGAGATACTCGGCGGCCTCGTTCAGCTCCAGCGTGCGAATACGCTCGACGAATTGCTGCGCGATCCGGGCGATGGGAATGTCGTAGATGTCCACCTGCTCCTCGCGAATGAGCGTGAGGAGTAGATCGAGTGGACCGGAGAACTGCGGCAGTTCCACGGCAAAAGAGCCAGTGGTCGCGCCACCCGGCGCGGGCGCGCGCTCCATCACTGCATCCATCGGCTAGCCGATGGAAGGACGGAGGGGCGTACGGCGTTCAGCAATGCCGTACTGACGACGTTCGCCGGATGTAACCAGTAGGTGAGCAATGACGGCGCGAGATACAGGATCATGACGAGGATGGCGATGCCGTAGAACCCAATGCGCTGATATCCCGCGGCCCACGACCGAGGCAGAAAATGCTTGATGACTTGTGAGCCGTCGAGCGGCGGTATCGGCAACAGATTGAACGCGGCGAGCAGCATATTGATGCGCACTCCGGTCACCATCATCGCTTGCAGGATGCCGGCGGACGGCTCGAGCGCGTCGGCGCGGCCAGCGAGTCCGAGCAGAAGGATGACGACTGTGCAGGCCAACGCGATGAGCAAGTTCGTAACAATACCGGCCAGCGAGACGATGATGTCACCGCGCCGATAGTTTCGGTAATTGCGCGGATCGACCGGCACCGGCTTGGCGCCCCCTAGCACCACCGCGCCGCCCGAGGCGTAATACAGCAATACGGGCAGCAGCAGCGTCATCCACGGATCGATGTGCTTGATCGGATTCCAGGTGAGCCGACCGGCCGCCAGGGCTGTGTTGTCGCCCTGCTTGAGCGCAGCATAGCCATGGGCGTACTCGTGCGCGATCACCGAGAACAACAGCATCGGCACGAAGAGGAGTAAGTCCTGGAAACCCAACGTCAGCGTCTGGCGTTCGAGTTGGTCGCGGTCGTACCGGGCGTGGCGGGACGGCCGAAAGGTAGCGCGCTCCCGCGAGCGCGTCAAAAGCACACAACGCAATGTCACGCCTTGACATCGGCACCGTTGCCCGGTAGACTCCGGGCTCCGCGCACCGTACCTGCGCGCGCTCCTAAAATACGATTCCGAGGTTTTGTCGTGCCGAATATCGCGTCAGCGAAAAAGAACATGCGGAAGACCCGCGCCGCCACGGTGCGGAACCGCGCGCAGCGCTCCGCGCTGCGTACCGCACTCAAGAGGGCGACCGCCGCTGGCGCGAGTGCCGAGGCAAAGCTCCAGGCGGTTAAGCTCCTCGACCGCGCCGCGCGCAAAGGACTCATCCACAGAAACGCTGCCGGTCGTCAAAAAAGCCGTCTCGCCAAGGCAAGCTGACGCACTGACGGTCGAAAGCACAAAGGCCCCGGCATCTGCCGGGGCCTTTTTTTTTGTTGCATCCTGGCCCGGCTAGGCAACGCCGGGCTGAGATGTATCAGCACCAGCGCGAACACACGTTGCGCTCTATCGCTAGACCGAGACCAGCTCCGCCCCGCAGCGCTCGCAATACCACTCGGTTGGGTAGTTCATCGTCCCGCACTCCTGGCACTTGAGCGTTTTATGACGCTCAGGGCCGCCCTGGGGACGCAGCACGATCGGATTGCTCTCTGTGACATTTGCCGCGAGCGGGTTCGTCTTATTACCCGGTTTCGGCGTGCCAACGCCCTTGAGCAACGAGTCCGCATCGCCATCTTCGCGCAGACTCCCGTTCGATCGTTGATTGACACGATTCAACAATGTCTCGGCGAGATCCGGCGCGCCCTCGGTCTCGAGCTCCATCTGGTTCTTTCCAGGTGGCTGAGCAGTTCCCTTTTGCCCAGGTTGCCCCCCAACGACGGAGTTCAAGAAGTCGAGCTCATTCATGTTGGCACCATCCGGCGCCGGTGGCCTGGCACCGTTTCCGGACCCGTCGTTATGCTGCAGTCCCTCCACGGGTGGGACACGAGGAAGCCTCGGTGAGGATGTGCTCGACGGGGTGGGCGCCCGTCTTGGCGGCACGGACGGAGTGGGTCCGCTGCCGTTCGCATGACCGCTGGCCATCGCCAGAATCTCGCGAGCCTGCGCGAGTGCGCCGCGCGCCTGCGCCTGCGCTTCGGTCAGCCGCGCAATCCCATCGTCGCACTCCCGCGCTTTGGCGTTCCAATCCGCCACGCTCAACTCACCAACCTGCATCCGCAGCTCCGATTCCGCGCGGACGTCCTTGAATCGCTGCGCTTCGCTCTCGATTTGCGTCAAGCGCGCGGTGAGCTGGTCCACGTGCGACTTCAGCGCCGCGCTCCGCGCAACCAGCTGCTCGGTGATCGTCTTGAGCCGGGCAGCGTAGTCGCCTTTCACGCGCTGATAGACGTGGTCTGGCGTGCTTGCCTTCCTCGCGTCGAGGGTGGCTAGCCAGCTCTCGATGCGCTGACGCTCGAGGATCAGGGCGGGGACGTTATCGGGTACTGGCTGTGCGTCCTTCGTCATGCCCGATCCGAGGAGCGCGACGTCGCGCCCTGCTCGTGAGAAAGCGACATCGCACACCGAAGCTGCAGCAGCGCGTCGCGCTGTGCCTCGGTGAGCGCGGTGACGTGGCCGAGTGCCCTCGCCGCGAAAAGAATCTGCGCGCCGTGCTCGATGCTCTCCATGCGCTGGTGCGCGATGGAAAGCGTCGAGCCAAACGAAGTGGCGCCATGGTTCGCCATCAGCAATGCGTCGTGAGCCGAGAGAAAAGGTTCGATCGCGTCGGCGAGGGCTGCGCTGCCCGGAGTCGCGTAGGGAACCAGCGGCACGCCACCAATCAACACGAGTATTTCGGGAAGCACCGGCGCCATCATATCCTCCCCCGCCACGGCAAATGCCGTCGCGAACGGCGGATGCGCATGAACGACGGCGTTGACGTCTGGCCGGCGATCATAAATGCGCAGATGCATCCCTAACTCGGACGACGCCCTTCCAGAGCCCGCAACCTGTTTTCCCCCACGGTCTACGACGATGAGATGGGCTTCGGAGACGTCGATCTTCGAGGCCCCGGAAGGAGTCACGAGGATCGTTCGATCGCTGAGCCGGGCGGACACATTGCCCTCCCCACCCGCAATCAGGCCACGCTCGTAGAGCCGACGGCAGACGCGGACGATCTCTCGGCGCAACGCATCTTCGACCACGACCAGCTCAACCCTCGCGCCGATGGATGAGCTGTCCGTCGACGACGGTGAAATGGACCCGTCCGAAGAGGCGCTTTCCCGCATACGGGGTGTTACGTCCCTTTGAGCGAAAGCGCGACGGATCCACGGTCCATTCGGCGGTGGGGTCGAAAATTGTGACGTCAGCCACGCTCTCTTTGCGCAGCGTGCCGCCCGGCAAATGGAAAATTCGAGCAGGAGCGCATGACATCTTTTCGACGAGCGTCGACAGATCGATGATGTTCGGCGTGACGAGCCAGGTGATGTTCACCGCGAGGGCCGTCTCCAGACCCACGATGCCGTTAGGCGCGTCCGCGAACTCGCGTTCCTTCTCGTCGTAGTGATGTGGCGCGTGGTCGGTGGCAATGACGTCGATGGTTCCGTCACGCACTCCCTCGCGAAGCGCTTCCACGTCGGCGGCCATGCGGAGGGGCGGGTTCATCTTCGCGTTGGTCTCGTACCCTTCGACTGCATCCTCCGTGAGCGAGAGATGGTGGGGGCAGACTTCCGCCGTCACCAGAATGTTTCGCTCCTTCCCCCACTGAATGAGCTCGACGGAACCGCGCGTGCTCATATGACAGAGGTGGATGTGTCCGCCCGTTCGGCGCGCGAGGAGGATGTCGCGAATCGCCATGATCTCCTCTGCCTCGTTAGGAACGCCCTTGAGGCCGAGGCGGGCGCTAACGATTCCCTCGTTCATTGCGCCGCCGTTGGCGAGCGTCGGCTCCTCGCAATGGTCCGCGACGGGAATGCCGAACGTGCGCGCATACTCCAGTGCCGTGCGCATCAAATGCGCGCTCGCCACGGGGCGGCCGTCGTCGCTCACGGCAACGGCGCCGGCACCGACCATCTCGCCAAATTCCGCGAGCGATTCGCCCCGCTGACCCACGGAGATCGCGCCGATCGGATACACTCGCGCCGCCTTGGCGCGGGCCGCTTGCCGAATGATGAAGCCTACTGCCGCCTGATTGTCGGTGACCGGATCCGTGTTCGGCATCGCGCACACCGCGGTGAAGCCGCCCGCCGCCGCGGCCCGGGCACCAGTCGCGATCGTCTCGACGTCCTCTCGCCCCGGCTCGCGCAGATGGCAGTGCACGTCGATGAACCCCGGCGACACGACGAGCCCGGCGCAGTCGATGACCGCGACATCGGTTCGCGAGCCAATATCGATCGATCCGCCTAACGCTTCGACTTTACCTTCGCTGAGCAGCACGTCGCCGATCGCGTCGATACGCTGCGACGGATCCACGAGGCGGCCGCCACGAAGGAGCAGCGGTGGCGTCATCGTCCACTTCCTCCTTTGGCGACTTCGGCCAACTCCGGACGTCCGCCAGAGAGCAGATAGAGCACCGCCATGCGCACCGCAACGCCATTCGTCACCTGATCGAGGATCACCGAGAAGGGACCGTCAGCAACGTCCGAATCGATCTCGACGCCGCGATTCATCGGCCCGGGATGGAGGATGAGGACATCCCGCGGCGCCCGCTCGAGGCGCTCGCGCGAGACGCCGAAAACACGGTTGTACTCGCGCAGCGACGGGATGTACCCGCCCTGCATGCGCTCCAACTGCAGACGAAGAATATTGAGCGCATCAGCCCACTCGATCGCCTCCTCCACGCGATCGAAGACCTCGACCTCGAGATCGTCGATCGCGTTAGGCAAAAGTGACCGCGGCCCGCAGACAGCCACCTCCGCGCCCACCTTCTTCAATCCCCCGATGTTCGAGCGGGCGACGCGTGAATGCAACACGTCGCCGACGATGCACACCTTGATGCCTTCCAGCCGCTTGAAATGATCGCGGAGCGTGAGCAAGTCGAGCAACCCTTGGGTGGGGTGCTCGTGCGTACCGTCGCCGGCGTTGATCACGTTCGATTCGATGCGGTCAGCGAGAAACTGCGCCGCACCGGAGGCACCGTGCCGGATCACCACCATGTCGATGCGCATCGCCTCGAGATTGCGCGCGGTGTCGACGAGTGTTTCGCCCTTCTGTACGCTGGAACCCGTCGACGCGACGTTCACCGTATCGGCGGAGAGACGCTTCTCGGCGAACTCGAAGGAGATACGAGTTCGCGTGGACGCCTCGAAAAAGAGATTGACGATGGTCGCGCCACGGAGCGTCGGGACCTTCTTGATGGCGCGCTCGCTGATCTCCTTGAAGGGTTCGGCGGTATCGAGAATGCGCGTGATTTGCTCGGTGGTGAGTGGCTCGAGTCCGAGCAGGTCCTTCCCAAGCGGAGCGGCGGCCAAGCCGCTCACGCCGATTCCTCCCGCTCGCTGAGCACCACCGCGTCTTTTTGGTCGAGCTCTTCGACGAGAACGTCGATGCGCTGACCGGGCGCGCACTCCACGCGCTTGCCGATGATATCGGGTTGGATCGGCAGCTCACGGCCACCGCGATCGATCAGGACCGCCAAGGCAATGCGCTTGGGTCGGCCGAAGTCCGCGAGCTCGTCGAGCGCCGCGCGCACCGTGCGGCCGGTATAGAGGACGTCGTCGACGATGACCACAGCCCTACCGTCGACGTCGGTAGGAATGTTGGTCGGCCCCACCACCGGGCGCGGGCCCACCGTTTGGAGATCATCCCGATACAGGGTGATGTCGAGCGCTCCAAGCGGAACCTTTGCGTTCTCGCGCTCGGCGATGCTCGATACGATGCGCGCCGCAAGCTGAACTCCGCGGCGCTGAATTCCCACGATGATCAGGTCGTCCGTTCCCGCATTCAGCTCGACGATCTCGTCGGCCATGCGGCGCAGCGTCCGATCGACGGCGCGCGCGTCGAGGACGGTGGATTGCTTGGCTGGCATGAGGGCGGAATATGTCAGGGCAGCATGCCTAATGAAAGCGGACGTGGGCTACTGCGTTGGTGTCCGACTACACTAGCGGTAGGCCTCCGGAGCTCGGCACGGCGTCCCCTCGTACACATGCGGTTGAGGAATCCATGATTGGTCTGGCTTCCACATCCACTCGCGGCCACCGATGAGAAACTCCGACCCCAAGTAGAGTGAGACGAGAAATCCGAGCTGGCAGGCGAAGCCGATCACGAGCCACTTCTTGCCAATCGCAAATCCTCGTCGTCGAGCGAACAACCAGCCGCCAACGAAGATCGAGCCCTCGAGTAGCAAGTCGCTCACGGGATGCCGGTACGAGACGAGTCCCACCCAGGCGCCGTCGAGAGTGGTTGGCTTGCACCCGGTAAAGACATCAGCGGGCCAGTGCGACACACAGGCGAGAGCAAGTATGCCAGCGGCCGCCAATCGGCCGCCGCGTAGCAACCAGATCACGCCGATGCCGAGGCTCATCACGAGCACGATCTCGAGCGAGTGCGACCACACTTCGAAGCGGGCCGTCAACTCGGCGAGCAGCACGCGGGAGATGTCGGGGAGATACGCAGCGACTAGTAACAGCGCGAATGGCAGATCGCGGCGGGCGCCTTTGCCGAACTGCGCGATGCCGAAGTGCCCGATGAACATCAGCGCGAAGCAAAACGTTCGAGGCTCTCTTCCGCAGCGATCTCAAGAAATGGCCGCGAGTCGAGCGCGAGGAACCGGTTGCGGCATCGAGGTTGCGGCTGGGTGTGTGAATTCAAAAGGATGGGAGATGTCTGATGGTCGTTTAGAGGCGTTGCGGCGTGATTTAGAGGCGCGAATCCGCCCGCTGGTCCCTGATTTGTCGAAGGAAGAGTTCCAGGCGCTGATCGAGCGAATGGCTCAGCTACAATACAAGTACGAGGCCAGGCGGGCGGAAGATTTCTTCGACCGACAAGGCGCCGAGGAAATACATCGGGACCGAGGCAATAGCCGGTGAGCCGTGGTTAGCACTTCTTAAACGAATGAAAACCGCCGCCGGGCAAACGAGCACCCAGCGGCGGTAATCTATTCCACCTCGGTCGCGCTTTCGTTACCGCTTCGCGCCTTCACCCGCACCTACCGAGGCGTTCTGGTATAGACATTCCGCATGCCACGCTCGTCGCGAGCAGCGCGCGAGGGATGCGATGCGACAGGACGTCCGCCACGAGAGTTTCAAATCGATCGCTTCGCTACGGTGATGATGCCGCGCCACCACCACGGCCACCACGGCCGCCGCCCTTCTTGTTCAAGAGCGTGACATCGCCGGCAAGCCCGAAGTACAGGCCGGTGACGGTATTGTCGGGTGTGATCTCGAACTTGATGAACGACGGGCCGGTAGGTGCCGTGAGCGGAAGCTGCCAACGGAAGTTGTTGGCGTTCCAGTACTCGAGTGCTCCACGAATGTCGCCCCGCGCGAGCTCGAGATGCCCATCCCTGAGCGAGACGGTCATCTCACCGTACAGGCTGTCGGCGTAGGTACCGACGAACGCGGCGAGGGGAACTGCCGACTGCGCGCCCGCGACGTGTCCCGCGAGCTGCACCGTCTGCAGCGAATCGGCGCGATGACGCTGCTGCTGAAAGCGTGCGAACGCCTCGCCGCTCCAGTCGCGCATTGGGGCGCCGAGCTCGCGATCAAAGACATACTGTTCGAGAAGCGCCGGAAGCGCGGCGCCCTGCATGTTGCTGAGGACCACGACACCAACCTTCTTGTCGGGAAGCATGCCCACTGCCGCCGTCATGCCGAGCGTGTTGCCCCCGTGCTGCCAGGAGAGCTGGTTTCGGTAATCCTCGACCATCCAGCCCATCGCATAAGAGGTGAACCGCTTCACTGGCGCTGAGTCGGCTGCTTCACGTCCGGTAGGCGGAATGAGGATCTGCGGTGTGTGCGTTTCGCGCAGCGCCGCACTGCTCACCAAGCGTTTGCCGCCCACGACGCCGTCGTTGAGCTGGAAGCGCAGCCACTGCGCCATATCCACGGCGCTCGAGAGAATCGAGCCCGCGGGCCCGATATTCTCGGCGTCGAATGGCGGCTTGATGAAGTTCGTATCATGATCGACGCCATGGGGGGCGGCGACGTTCGGGTTCGTCAGTCCCCGCGACGTCGTGACCGTAGATGTCATGCCTAACGGGGTAAAGATCCGTTGCTTGACGAGATCGTCCCAGCTACTGCCGCCCGCCTTTCCCGCCGCCTGGCCGGCTGCCAGGAACATCATGTTCTGATAGGAATAATGCGAACGGAACGGCGCCTCCGGCTTGAGAAAACGCACGCGATGCAAGACTTCGTCGCGCGTGAGGCCCGAGCCGAGCCAGGTGAGCTCTCCACGCGCGATGCCGCTGCGATGCGAGAGGGCGTCGCGCAGTGTAACGCCTTCGTTCGCCACAGGATCATACATCCGGAAGTCGGGAAGATACTGAACGACCCGGTCGTCCCACCGCATCTTGCCGTCGCTCACGAGCATGGCGATGAGAGTCGCCGTGAACGCCTTGGAGCTCGAGCCGATCTCGAAGAGTGTCTTCTCATTGACCGGCGTCGTGCTCCGCGTCGCGACGACGCCGTAGCCCTTGGCATAGATCACCGAGTCATTGCGCACGATGGCGATGCTGAGACCGGGAACCTTCCAATCCTTGATCGCCTTGTTCACGTACGCATCGAAGCCGGAATACGGCTCCTTGCCTTGGCCGGCAACGGGGTGCGCGGCGGCGACCGTGGTGAGCGCGCAAAGGCCCCACACGACCCAGGTGGGCGTCGTCTTCATGATAGTTGTCTCGCGGGAGGGATGGGCGTACTGGCGGGAGAACGAGAACGTAACGCCGTGGCGCCCACGGCAGAAGACCAAGACGGTATACCACCCTCGAGGAGTGGATTTACCCTCGTGATCGATGCCTTCGGAAGCGCCGGCTGACGATGTAACGCGCCAGCCGGCGCTTTCGTTTAAGGATTCGCCCGCGGCGGCTGGCCACTCACGTCCGCCTCACGTCTGGCACCAACCTGAGCTGCGGTATTCCGCTCGGCTTGCGGCTGCGCGAATTCCAGTAGATCGGCGTTGAACTGCTCCTTGTGCGTCGACATCAGTCCATGCGGAGCGTCCTTGTACACTTTGAGCGACGCGCCCTTGATCAATTTCGACGATCGCAGACCGCCGACCTTGATCGGCACGATCTGATCGTCCTCGCCGTGGATCACGAGCGTGGGGATGTCGAATTTCTTCAGATCCTCGGTGAAGTCCGTCTCGGAGAACGCCTTGATGCAGTCGTACGCGGCCGGGAAGCCGGCCTGCATACTCATCAGCCAGAATGCGTCACGGATGCCCGGGGACACCGTCGAGCCGGGCCGGTTCGCTCCATAGAAGGGGAAGCTCAAATCCTTCCAGAACTGCGAGCGATCGTTCTTCACACCGTCCCGAATCTTGTCGAACTCCTCGATCGGCACACCCTCCGGATTCTTCGCGCTCTTCACCATGCCGGGCGGCACCGCTCCCACGAGCACAGCCTTGGCCACGCGATCCACCCCGTGACGTCCGATGTAGCGCGCCACTTCGCCACCGCCGGTGGAATGGCCTACATGGATCACGTTCTCCAGATCGAGCTGGCGCACGAGCGCGGCTAGGTCATCGGCATACGTATCCATATCGTTGCCGGTCAGCGTCTGACTCGACCGGCCGTGCCCGCGCCGATCATGCGCGATGGCGCGATAACCATTCGACGCGAGAAAGAACAGCTGATCATCCCACGCGTCGGCGGTGAGCGGCCAGCCGTGACTGAAGACAACCGGTTGACCCGAGCCCCAATCCTTGTAAAAAATCTCCGCCCCGTCTCTTGTCTTGATTGTGCTCATGGTTCGCTCCGCAGCTGAGTGGCGGCGCAATCGCAGCTCGCCTCGTAAGCCGAGGCGCGGCGCGATCGAGCCACCGGATCATCGCCACGTCGATTCGACAAGGCACCCTGCACTATGGTCCCATTGCCTTCGCGGCTCGATACAAGAGCGACAAAAGCGCAGAAGACATCAGAAGCAGATCGCGCCTAACGATCGACCTGCGCCATCTGCTTCGCGCCATACCGCGGTCCCGACACGCGCTCCGGCGCGAGGGCCGCATCGAGTGCCGCCATATCGGCTGAGCTGAGTTGCACCGACGCGGCCGCGACGTTCTCCTCCAGGTAGCGACGACGCTTGGTCCCCGGAATCGGAACGATGTCCGGCCCTTTATGCAGAAGCCACGCGAGCGAGATCTGACCTGCCGTCGCGCCTTTGCGCCCGGCGACCTCGCGCACAATCGTCGCCGCACGCATGTTCGCGTCGAAATTCTCGCCCTGGTACCGCGGATCGCCGCGGCGGAAGTCGCCCTCTGGATATTCCTCGGCGCGCCTAACGGTGCCCGTGAGGAAGCCGCGGCCGAGCGGGGCGAAGGGCACGAGCCCGATCTTCAGCTCACGAAGCAGTGGGATGATGCGCGGCTCGAGATTGCGCTCCCATAACGAGTACTCACTCTGAAGTGCCGAGATCGGGTGCACCGCGTGCGCCCGACGAATGGTGTGCTCGCCTGCTTCGGAGAGCCCGAGATACCGGATCTTTCCCTCGCCGACGAGGTCGGCCATCGCGCCGACGACGTCCTCGATCGGAACGGTCGGGTCGACGCGGTGCTGGTAGAGCAGATCGATCCGATCGGTGCGCAGTCGGCGCAGCGACGCTTCGACGACTTCGCGAATGTGTTCAGGCCGACTGTCCAATCCATCGATGGCGCCCTTCGCATCGAATTTGAACCCGAATTTCGTCGCGATGACAATGCGATCGCGTGCGCCTTTCAGCTCCTGAAGCGCTCGCGCCAAGAGCTCCTCGTTCTTGAACGGCCCATAGGCCTCCGCCGTATCGAGGAAAGTCACACCGAGCTCGATGGCGCGGTGTATTGTCGCGATGGACTCGCGCTCGTCGCGCTCTTCGGTGGTGCCGTAGGCGTGGCTCATTCCCATCAGCCCGAGGCCGAGCGCCGAAACCGTGAGACCGTCCGAGCCAAGTGTGCGCGTGTTTAGCATCCACGAATCAGATTAAAGTGGCTCAGTAAGAATGGGACGTCGCTTGGTACTGTTGATCGCTCACATGTTCGAGCCATTCGACTGCCCTCCCCTCGAGCGACTCTTGAATGGCGATGTGCGTCATCGCCGTTCGTGGCGAAGCACCATGCCAATGCTTCTCGCCTGGTTCGAACCACACCACATCGCCAGGCCGGATCTCCTCGACGGATTGCCCGTCGCGTTGAACGAGACCGCACCCTGCGGTGACGATGAGCACTTGGCCGAGCGGGTGAGTATGCCAGGCAGTGCGCGCGCCAGGCTCGAACGTGACGGCATTCCCGGCCGATCGCGCCGGCGCGTTGACCCCGAAGAGTGGATCGATGCGGACTGCGCCGGTGAACCAATCCGCAGGTCCTTTGGTAGAAGCTTGAGAGCCACTGCGCTTGATCTGCATTCCTTTCCTTGCAATTGCTGAGGCACAATCTACCGACATGGATTCGTATCTGTCCTGTTCCACGCGGTCGAGCGTGAGCTTTGCAACAAGACGAAGGCCAAATGTCTCGCGAGGGAGCTCATGCGTATCGAATGGCGTCGTTCGTTCTCCGCGGTTGCCGCCACACTCACGTTCGTGTTGGCTGGGTGCGGTCCATTTCATCGGGGAACGCAGCCCGAGGGCGTCCTGATCTTCCACAATCAGTCCATTGATCAGGCGGACATCTATGCGCTCGGCTCGGGCGGTGATCCGTACCGAATCGGGACTGTCTTCGCGGGGCGCACGGAGAGCTTGCGCGTACCGGCGTCGGTAAGTGGCGGCGCCAGTCGCATCAACGTGATTGCCCGAATCTTTCCCAGCGGCCGCGTCGTCGCGACCGGCCCATTCAATCTGGGCTCGGGCGACTCGATGGATGTTACGCTGACGAGCGACGAGCGCATGCTGTCCTTACTGCCATCCACGAGCCAATAGCCGAACGGCAAAAGCGACGAGGTTCGCCCCGCGACGTCACGCGGGCGGGGTGCGCCGATTACCGCTCCTGCTCCGTCGGCCTAACGAGTACCTCGTTGACAGCCATTCGCCGCGGCCGTGTGACGATGAACACGATCGTCTCCGCGATGTCCTGCGCCTGCAGTGGCTCGGCGTTGGCGAACATCGTTGCGGTCTGTTGTCGGATCTCCGGTCGCAGATGCTCCGTGAGCTCAGTGACCACCGCTCCGGGCTCCACGAGCGACACGCGCAAGTGGCGCCGCGTGATCTCTTGCCGCAGCGATTCGCTGAATGCACCCACGCCGAACTTCGTGAGATTGTATACCCCCGCGCCGGACCGAGCCGAGCGGCCGGCCACGGAGCTGATATTCACGAGATCTGACACCTGACGAGGCCCTTCGCTCGCCGCGCGCAAAAGATGTGGCAGCGCCGCGTGAGCGACATAAAGGACGCCGAGCACATTGAGGCGCACCATCCGCTCCCACTCCTCGAGCGGCGCCCCCTCGATTGGGCCGAGTAACATCACGCCGGCGTTGTTGATGACGATGTCCAGACGGCCGAGCTCGCGCACCGTGCGCTCGACCGCTTGGCGCGCCTCCGCATCCACCGTGACATCGGTGGTGAGGGGGAGCGCGCGGCCACCTTGAGCTCGTAGCTCACGAGCGACGGTCTCTATCCGGTCCGTCCGGCGCGCCGCGAGCGCTACCGCAGCGCCCTCGGCCGCAAGCGCGCGGGCGGTTGCTTCACCAATGCCGCTCGATGCACCAGTCACCAGCGCCACCGTTCCTTCGAGTCGTCGGGTCATCTTGCTCCCTTGTGACCGCTGCTGCAACGCGGCGCTGTCCGGAATGCGCGTCCCTTTCCGTATGATAGAATAGCCGCGCCAAATCTCAACACGCCGACACGTCTATCCCGATCCCGAGGATCGCTTCAATGCGCCGTCTACTCGTTATGCTGTCGTTCGTCGCTTCCGCCTGTAGCGGCTACGAGGCGGGACCGACCAGTCCGCCTCCGCCGAAGCCACCGGCGGTGCTGCTCAAAGATGTCGAGATCCCGAATTTGCCGTCACCCTTTTATCACTTCGAGTACGACGACGCCGGGAATGTGAAAGTCGCCTCGTTCGCCTCGGAGCTGCGACGGTACGACGTGAGCTACGCCGGCGGCCGTCTCGATGCCATGCAAAACAACATCGTGGTGAACAAAGATCGCCTCACGTATCTCTACGATAATGGCGGGCGCGTGAGCGAGGTCAGATACGCGGATTCATTGGGCGTCGTTTTTACCAAGGTGACTTTCGCCTACACTGGAGCGAAGCTCACGAGCCTGCATCGTGAGCGCATACTCAACCAAGTCGTCATTCCCGACAAGGACATGTCGTTCTCGTACGATGCTCAGGGGAACGTCTCGGACGTTACCGAACATCACCCACTGATCTCTGGCGTGCAGGACGAAACAACGGTGGTCGATCGGTACGAGCAGTATGACAGCGGCATCAACGTCGACGGGTTCAGCCTGATCCACACCGAATTCTTCGATCACTTAATCCTTCTGCCAACCGTGCAGCTGCAGAAAGGCAATCCCGGTCGAGTGACTCGCACGGGAAATGGCCTCACCTATCGGATCGACTATACGTACACCTACGATGCCCAGAACCGCCCGCTCACCAAACATGGGCAGGGCACCTTCACCAATGCCGCGGACGCCGGGAACAGTTTCCAGACCAATTCTGGCTTTTCGTACTATTGAGTAGGCCCGGTGCGCCGAGTGCGCATAAGCATCTTCCGTGGATGAGGTTTGGTGCGCAGTATCCTTGAACGGCGCGATACCGCCGGAGCGCACCACTCATCCACGCGAACGAGGATCCATTGATGCATGGACGGAGACGATTCCGTGTCGTCGGCATTGCAATCGTCGCGGCAGCTGCCACACTCTGGGCTCTGCCCTCTCGAGCGCAGGTCCCGCCGAAGCCCAGCCAAGCGACACAGGCAGGACGCGGTGCGCGACGCGAACGTGCCCCCGATTACCCCGTGCGGGCGCCAGCTCCGCCCGAGCAGGTCGCACACGGGCAGCAACTCTTCAAGAGCAATTGCAGCTTCTGTCACGGCTCCGATGCGCGCGGCGGTGAGACCGGACCCAACCTCGTTCGCGATCAAGTCGTTCTCGCCGATCAACAGGGAGAGCTCATTACTCCCATTGTGCAGAACGGTATTCCCGCCCGCGGGATGCCCAAGTTCGCTCTGAGCACCACCGACATCAGCGCGATTGCCGCATGGCTGCATGCGCAGCCCTTGTCCGACCGCGGAACGCCAAGCGCTCTCGATATTCTGGTTGGCAATGCCAATCAAGGTGCCGCGTACTTCAATGGTGCTGGCCGGTGCACGCAGTGTCACTCGATAACAGGCGATCTCGCTGGAATCGGCGCGAAATACGATCCGAAAACGATTCAGAATCTGATCGTCTCCGGTGGCACCGCACGACGTCCGAATGGCTCGGCGCCGGCGCCGAAAGCACCTGTCACGACGGTCGCGGTCACGCTCCCGTCGGGTGAGACCATCAGCGGAGAGCTCGATCACATTAGTGCCTTCGTGGTCGCACTGCGAACGGCAGACGGCACCTATCGCAGCTTCGAGCGGCACGATTCGGAGCCGAAAGTCGTCGTCACGAATCCAATTCAGTGGCACCTGGACATGCTGCCGAAATGGAAGGACGCGGACATTCACAACCTCACGTCGTATCTCGTCACGCTGAAATGACACCGCCCCGATCAATGACGAAATCGGCCACTATCCTGCTGATTCTTTCGCTTGCGCTGCCTAACGGCGCGGCGAGCGGTCAGGGACTTGATCCCGCGCTTCTCACGCGGCCCGCGACCGACGCCTGGCCAACATACGCGGGCGACTACACACAACGGCGATACAGCTCGCTGAAACAAATCGACACCAGCAACGTGAGGCATCTCTCGCTCGCCTGGGTCCGGCGCCTAACGGCCGGCGCCGGAAGTGGTGAGGGCGGGTTCTTTGGACCGCCGAGAGAGACGGCGATCATCGGCGGCGTCGCCGAGGATCCGGTCGCGATTCCCGGCTCCACGAGCGGGTCGCCGCGGCTCTCTGGATCCATCTTGCAGGTAAACGGAATTCTCTACGTCACTTCCCCGGACAATGCCTGGGCCATCGACGCTCTCGATGGACACGTTCTCTGGCATTACTTCTGGAAGTCGCGGGGCGGAACGCATATCGGTAATCGCGGCGCCGCGATGTACGGAGATTGGCTCTTCTTCGAGACGCCAGACGACTACCTCGTGTCGGTCGACGCGAAAACCGGCCACGAACGTTGGCACAAGGAAATTGCCGACTTCAACGAGCAGTATTTCTCCACGACGGCTCCAGTCATCGTCGGGGATCACGTGCTCGTCGGCACCGGCGACGATCTCGATTCACCGGGATTTCTGCAGTCGTACGATCCGCGAACCGGCGACCTGCAGTGGAAGTACTACTCGGTGCCGATGAATCCGGGCGACCCCGGACTCGCGACGTGGGCGAGCCTCGACGCAGCACGGCACGGCGGCGCGCAGGTCTGGATGCCGGGCTCATACGATCCGGAAACGCACCTCTACATCTTCGGAACCGGGAACCCGACTCCGGCCTACACGGCAATGGTGCGTGCGCCGCGCGATCCGCACACGAATCTGTATACCTGCGCCGTGGTGGCGGTGAACGTCGAGACGGGAAAGATGGTGTGGTATTACCAAACGTCGCCTAACGACACGCACGATTGGGACGCAACCCAGCCCCCGGTGCTCGTCGACGGCACGTTCGGCGGCAAGCCGCGCAAGATGGTGCTGCAGGCGTCTCGCAACGGCTACTTCTACGTGCTCGATCGCACCACTGGTGAGCATCTACTCACCTCCAAGTACTCGGAGGCGGCCAACTGGGCCCAGGGAATCAACCAACAGGGACAGCTCGTTCGGAACCCGGAGAAAGACAACACCGTCGCCGGCTCGCTGGTCTCGCCCGACAACGGTGGCGCGACGAACTGGTTTCCGCCGAGCTACGACCCGCAGTCGGGTCTTCTCTACGTCGTGCTGCGCGAGATCTATTCGATGTATTACCTCACGAACAAAGACCCCCGCATGCTCGTGGGGTTGGGAGGCAGTGAGCAAGACGTCGTTGGCTCGCTCGGTACCTCGATCGCCGCGATCGATTACCAAACGGGTAAGCTGGCGTGGAAATATTCGTTCGACGGCACCGGCGGCGGTGGCACTGGTCTGCTCACTACGGCGGGCGGCCTTCTCTTCGCGAATGACGGCTCGGGAAGTCTCGTGGCGTTAGGCGTCCAGGGAGCGAAGCCGCCGCGACCGCTCTGGCACGCGCATATTGGCTCGGTGGAGAATGCTCCGGAGACGTACACCATCGAGGGACGCCAATATGTGTTGGTGACCGCCGAAGGGAGTGTGTATGCGTTTTACCTCCAATAGTTAGCCAGCCAAACGAAGGAGACGCTCACGATGGGAGACCAGGAACGATCGCCGAATGATGCAGACACCAGCCGCCGCTCTTTCGTGAAGGGAGTGGCAGTCGTTGTCGGCAGTATGGCCCTAACGAGTACAGCGGCAGACGTCTTCGCGTCCACGACGACTGCGGCGTCGCGCCTGGCCGCGGCGCCGAATTGGGCCGATCAGATAGGGCTCGAGCTCTTTACCGTGCGCGACGTCACGCGCAAGGACTATGTCGGCACCCTCGAGAAGATCGCGGCGATTGGCTACAAGGAGATCGAACCGGCAGGCGGCTACAACAACATGTCGCCCAAGCAATACCGCGCGCTACTCGACCGCCTCGGCTTGAAGATGCCGAGTACGCATTCGGGAATCACCGCTGGACCGCCCGGCGAAATGGAACAGCAGCTCGCCGGATTCCAGATCATGGGAGTGGAGTACAGCGAGTTCAGCGCGCCGCGCCCGGCCGGTGCTGGACGGGGAAATGGGCGTGGACGCGCGCCGACGGCGCCGCAGACACCGGCAGCCGAGCGAAAGAATCGAGAGCAGTTCGTCAAAACGATGGCGCAACGGCGCAACGCGGACGATGTGAAGCAGGAGGCCGCCCGCTACAACAGCTACGGGAAGATCTCGCAAAAGTTCGGTATCAAGGTGCTCATCCACAACCACACCGTGGAGTTCATTCCCTGCACCGGCTCGAGTGAGATCCCCTACGACATCTTGCTCAAGGAGACGGATCCAGAGCTCGTCGTTTTCCAACTGGACATCGGTTGGGCCACCCTAGCCGGACAGAACGCGATCTCGCTCTTCCAGCAGCATCCCGGCCGATTCCCGCTCTGGCATGTCAAAGACGTGGACTGTCTGAAGAGTCTCCCGCCGGTGGGCGAAGAAGGCGCGCGCATGGTCGAAGCGCGGCTGGTACCGGTAGGCAATGGCGAGATCGACTACGCAGAGATCTTCAAGAATGCGAACGTCGCGGGCCTCAAGCATTTCTGCATAGAGCAGGATTCCGCTGCCGAGTGGGGCGATTCCATCGCTGCCGCACGCGTGAGCTACCAACAGCTACGCGCGATGCTGGGGGCCAGAGCCTAGCGATATAGAGTATGCTAAACGACGCCCCATCATGGCGAACGACACACCGATAGTCATGATCGCCAGGAGGGCGTTCCTGATAGCCGGTCCCACTGGCACCTAAAAGAGAATGTCCGTCCCTAACGAGAATGTCGTCCCCGTTTGGCCAGGCGTGTAGTAGCCAAAGAACGAACCAGTCGGCGATCTCACGATATGGATCATATGCAAGTTGAGCCGCCACGACCGCGTGTGATACGGATAATAGCTGCTGCCTAACGCGATCTCCCACGGATGTCGCTTGAAGTCATCGAAGATATAACCGGTGGCGGCGTAGATGCCGAGTGATTGCGGCTTCACCATTCGCATCAGCTCGACCATGAATCCATTGTCGAAAATCGTTCCTTGCGGAACCCGGCCCGTAGCGATGAAGTCGTTCAGCCAGCGGAAGTAGTACTCGCTCTGAAATGACCATCCGCGGTACTTCAGGCCTGCATCGAACGAGAGATAGTCGTAGGTCAGCTTTTGTACGGTAACGCCGGGGGCCAGCGCGCCATCCTCGAAGGGATTGACCCCATCGGAGAGCCGGATCTGCGTCGTCTTCGCGGGGTCGTCGAGATCAGCCGCGCGATTCTCTCGAGCCGTCGCCCACGACGTGCCGAACTGCGTCGCCAGCTTTTTATGATATTCGAAATCCCCGAAGCCATTCCGCGGCCCAAATTCGCCAGTCGTCGGCTGCCATCGGAGATCGGCGCTGTAGGTGAGGTCCGGTAAATCGACGTTCTGCGGTACGCCGAGCTGGCTGATGTTGTTGTTGACGGAGACGGTGTACCAGAGCCGTGGCACGACTTGCCCGGTGACCCACACGCCAGATGAAAAGCCACCCCGAAAGAATTCTTCCGCCATCTGTCGATCCGACGCCGGGAAGAATGGCCATTGCCCCATGATCGAGCGAGCGGTGAGGTTCGGTCCCAGGCCGGCGGCGATGATGAGTGATGGCGAGACGATGTACATGAGATTCCCGAACAACAGCGTTTGCTGCGTCGTCGGCAATGACCACAGCGTGATGTTATAGCGAAATCTCGGATCGACGAAGAACCCCGTGAGCCAAACGAATGTGCGCTGCCAGTTCAAGTCGTTGCGCGCTTGCACCGGCCGTACGTTGCCGAGATGATCCGTGAAGGAATGGCCGACCGGATACTGATTCATGTATCTGAACAAGCCATAGACGCTGATGTTCAGACTACCGGCCGACGTTTTGATGATGTCGTATCCCTCGCCGGGCGTAAATTCGCCAGCGAAAGCGTTCGGATAGGCCTTCGTGACACTGTCCTTCTTGGTCGGCTGTTCCGCTTCCTGAGCATAGGCGACGGCACCTTCAGCCGTTGACAACACAACACTCAGCGCGGTGCACAAGAGCCGCGCCACGACGCGCGTGATTTTCATGTCGGGCATGTTCGCCCCCGCATCTTCGCGTAGCCATTCGACGTTCGGCCAAGGTCGCTAGCCCAAAGTCCAATGGCGATGGCGATGGCGGTGGCGAGGGACGCGGGACGCGGTGAGAAAAAGGGCTGTCATCCTGAGCGAAGCGAAGGATCTGATTTTCGCCGTTCACGCATCACACATCACGCGCATCACGCCCGACGCCCACGCCTCAGGCCAGTCAGAGGCCGAGAAGATCCACACGTGGCGGCGTCCACGGAGGAATCCAGCCGGGACACGAGCTCGTGAGGCGCGGCACACGGACGTCGGTGAATCCATTCCCCGCTCCGCCGCCGTAGCGAATGTCGCCAATCAACACCGCCGAGTCGGCAACTGCACTCCAGATCGGCACACGAATGAAGCGCATCGCCGCCAATGCGAGACAGCTTTGGCGAGCGAGCGCCGCAAGGTCCGCGCTCGGCGCGCTCCATTCACCATCCCAATACACCGCTGGCGTCGAACGTCGCGGCGACGACGTGATGAGTGAACCAATAACTCGCCGAGTCGGGCACCATGCGGCCGGTAGCACCGTTGGCGCGATACTCACCCGAGCCGTCGCCGCGCGATACATCGCACTCACTCGCTCGACTGTGATCACCTCGGCGCAGATTGGATTGGCGGGCAAGGGTGACACGACGACATCGAGCATCTCGGCAGTTGGATCGACGCCATGCGCCGAATGAAGCGCTATTCGCCGCGCTGCATGCATTGCCGCGGCCATGAGCAGCGTCACGGCGATCCATCCGCCGACGGCGACTATGGCACGCGCTTCGGCGCCAAGGAGCCGCGCGAACGCGATGAAAACGAGCGCGCCTAGCGTGAGTGCCGTCGCCGCACCACCTGAGACGAGATCGACGCGCCAGGCAAGCGCCAGAACTGCTAGCAGAATGAGCGAAAGCACCGTCTGTACGACACGCCGTGTGCTCGCGGCGACGAGCGTCGGAATCGATACCACCCATAGCCAGGGCTCGATGATGAAAACGGCGTCGCCGTAGCGCCACCGATTATCCAAGGGCCAGAAGGGATGCACGCCGTAGCTGTTCGTCCAGTCCAGCAGTATGTGGCTGAGCGTGCTCACGAGGAGCAATCCGAGAAGCGAGCTGGCGTCATGGCGTGAGAAAGACTGTCGCGCGCGCCATCGCCAAAGGAACATGGACAAGCACCACACCAGCGCCGCACCGACGATGGCCATCACGATGGTATGCGTGTAGCCGCGGTGCTGGAGCATGTAACGGAGCCGATCCGCACCGCCGCCGGTATAGAGCAGATCGGCGTCAGGCAGGTTCGCGGCGACTATGGACGAAATACCCGCCACGGTTCGGAATCGCGCCGACGGCGCGACCCCCTTCCGTCGCGCACGGAGCCTAACGGTCGATTCGGCGAGAAGAAGCCCGGCGAGCGTATGGGTGACGTTGTCCATACCGACCACTTCCACTTTTCCGTTGACGTCTATCGATTCACAACCGCAGGCTCGTCGTACGAAGCTGGTTCTGCGACCGCGAAAGAAATCGATAGACGCCAGTGTAGAAGTCGGAAGTGGGAATTGGCGAGTTCTACGCTTCGTTTCACTTACCTCGCGCCCGCTTCACGCATCAGGCGCCCCGCGTCCCCTGCCCCACTAGTGCTTCAGCCGTCGACTATTGACGCTGTACAGCATTCCCGTGTACTGCATCTCCTCCCAGGTCTGATCGCCCCACCGCACGTTCACCGTCGGATCCGGATTGTCGGCGTTGTCCACCGAATTGTCGTACCAGGCTCGCGCGACGATGTGCGCTCCAGCGGGAATCTCGAGCGGCTTGGCGAAGAGATAGTACGTCTGCCAGTTGAAGTCGTACTTCGGCACATTCAGAATCACTTCCGACGTGCCGTCCGGTTTGAGTAGCGTGTACTCCCAGCGCTTTCCGCGAAGGTGCGTGTGCGGAAAGAGACCATGGAGTCGCACCGGCTCGTTGAAGGTCACGCCTGCGGGCACCAGAACATCTTTCGCTCCCGCGGGCAACGTGAACACGCCGTTCACGAAATGCGTGGCGATGATCTGTTCCGAAGGCATTTCCTTCGCAAAGCGAAAGCCGATCGCCGAGCGATCCATTCGGTCGTGACCCTTCGCCGTGTAGTGCATTTGGAAGGTGAGGATCGAGCCGGCGCGGATCCTGAGCGCCGTCCCCTCCGGGAAGGTCAAAACGTTCGTGCCTGGGGCGGTCGTCGCAATGAGACTTCCGATGCGTTGCGGCGGCCCGTGGAGTGAATCCTTCCGCGGCATGTCTTCGAATTTGTTCGTTGAGTCGAACGTCAGAACAGACTTCGGCCGGGCCACCGGCGCACCTGCCGGCACGACGCTCTGAGGTGTCGCGCCGTTAGGCGCCGCCGTTGCGTTAGGCGCTGGGCCGTCGGGCGGCCGCGCGAAAACGAGGACGTGATGGACGACGTCGCGGGCACCCGGCTTGATCTCGATCGCCTGCACCCACTTGTCTTCGGTGAAGTTGGTGGGCACTTCGAAGTACATGTATTCCACGGTGCCGCGCGCGGGGACATGGAAGTCCTCCTGCATCGTGAACACCGCGTCGGGCGCTCCAATCTCCCACCCATTCGAGAAGGTTGGAGCCGGCGGCAAGCGCGCGGGGTCTCCCAGCGGCGCGCCTGTGGCGATCCAGCGAAGAATCATCCGTCGATCGGCATCCGGCAGGCGACGCTCGTTGCGGAACGTCCCGACCGGTGCTTCCGCATGCCACGGCGGCATCTTCCCCTCCCGAAGGACGTCGGCGATGTCCTTGAGCCGCCCCTGCACCGTATCGGCGTTGAGCATCGAGAAGGGTCCGATGCCGCCTGGTCGATGACAGGTCACGCAGTTCTTGTAGAGGATCGGCGCGACGTCGGCAGCAAAGGTCAGCGTATCCCCCACCAGACGTGGCGCCGCATCGAGCGTCGCAGCGCTGCGTGCAGTAAATGCGAGGACAAGCGCGGTCGCGCCGAATGAGGCTGTAGCCGCGAACCAAACCCGGCGACGGCGTGGTGAGTCCATACGATGATCTCTCCTGAGCGGTGGGGACGCGAGCATATGATACGGTAGAGGCGTCGGGTGCGCGAGACTTACCGGCCGCGGGGCGTGGCGGGTAGCGGTGCGCGATGACAAATGAACGTCATCTCAGCTCAGTCATATTCGAGGTGGCGACGCACGCATCGCACCCGGGAGAGCGAGCTCAGAGCTCAGGGAGTTCTCTCATCTCTAGCTCTCAGCAGAACCCGCAGCCCGCCACCCGCCACCCCATCAGCGCAACACCGTAATCGGATCCACGCTGCTCGCTCGCCTAACGGGCACCATCAACGCCACACCAGCGCAGACAAGGAGAATCACCACCGCCGCACCAATGGCGATCGGATCCAGCGCCGCGACACCAAAGAGTTGCGCTTGCAGAACGCGGGCGACCAGGATGACACCGACTGTCCCCGCGGCGAGCCCAACGAGCATCCACATGGCGCCCTGCCGCAGGACGAGTCCCGCGATGGCACCGCGCGTCGAGCCAAGCGCGACACGCACGCCGAACTCGCGTTCGCGCGCCGCCGCCATCGTCGCGAACATGGCGTAGATGCCGACTGACGCGAGCAGCAGCGCGAGCGCACCGAACGCCGTCATCAGCACAACCGGCAAGCGACGCGCGACGAACCCGTCGCCGATGACCTGGCGCATGGTCGAGACTTTGTACATCGGCAGCGTAGGATCGAACGATGCAATCGCGCGCCTTACGCTGCTCGTCAGCGACAAGGGATCGCCAGCCGCGCGAACGACGAAGGCATCGCCCGACGGCGACTGCCGAATGGAGAGGTACATGATCGGCTCCGGCTCCAATCGCGTCGCGTCGTTGCGAACGTTGCCGACGATTCCGACCACGGTGATCCATGGTTCGGTTGGATCCGGCGGACCGATGTGGATACGTGCGCCTAATGCATTCCCCTTCGGCCAGTACTTCTTCGCCATCGCGTCGTTGATGATGATGGCTGGCGGCGCCTTCTCGCCATCCGCGGTAGTGAACACACGGCCCTGCTTGAGCGGAATCGACAGGGTGTGAAAGAAGTTGTCCGACACGCGGGCCGTGAGAATGAACGGAACGGGCTGGTTTGGCGCCCAGGGCGCGTCCTGAATGAAGAGCCCATTGGTGTTACCGATTTTTGTCGGCAGCGACGAGACATTCGCCGCCGAAACGACGCCGGGTAGCGCGTTCAGGCGCTGCAGGAGGTCGTCATACGCCTGGACGCGAGCTGCGTCCGTCGCGTACTTCGCACCGGGAAGCTGCACGGTGAAGGTGAGCAACTGCTCCGCGTCGAAACCAATCGGGGCCGCTGTCATGGCCCAGAGGCTGCGCGCGAGCAGTCCCGCCGCGGCGAGCAGCGTTATGCATAACGCCACCTGGCCGGCCACGAGAAGGCCGCGCAGGCGACGCGTCCGCGCGCTTTCGCTCGAGCCACGCGTCTGCTCACGCAACGTGCCTTGGGGATCCGAACGGCCTACGGACAGCGCCGGGCCCACGCCGAAGGCGAGACCAGTGAGCAGCGCGAGCGCAAAGGTGACCGCGACCGCGCCGCCGTCCAATGACAAATTGGCGTAATGCGGAAGTGTGGTGAGCGCGAGACCGCGCAGCATGTGCAGCGCGAGCGTCGCGAGGGTAAAGCCGGCGACACCTCCGGCCAACGCCAGCAGGAGACTTTCCGTCAGAAGCTGACGAACGAGACGTCCTCGGCCGGCGCCGAGCGCAACCCGCACCGCGAATTCCTTGCGACGCGAGATGGTTCGCGACAAGAGCGCCCCGGCGAGATTGGCGCACATGATGAGCAGAACCAATCCCGCGCTCGCGAGGAGGATGAGAAGCGGTGATCGCGTGTCACCAACCATGTCGTCGCGAAGCGGCGTGCCCGCCAGCCCAATGCCGAGATTGTCCTTCGGATAGAGCCGCTCGAGCTCCCCGCCGATGCTGCCGAGCTCACGCTGAGCTGCTTCGACCGTCACGCCCGGCTTCAGGCGTCCAACCAAACCAAAATTGTGCGAGCCACGCACACCGATCGCATTGCGCATGTAGGGCGCCATGCTCATCGGCTGATAAAACTCCGCGTCGAACTCCGGCGGAACGAAGTCGCGCGGCAACACGCCCACGACCGTGCGGCCGATGTTGTTCAGCTGGATCTTCTTGCCAATGATGTCGGGATCGCCGGAGAAGAAGCGCTGCCACGCCGCATTGGAGATCAGTACGACGGTCGTCGTGTCGCGTTCGGCATCCGCGTCTTGAAAACCAGGCCCGCGCGCTGGGGAAACGCCGAGGGTACGCAGGAGCGCGGGTTCGATCCACATCGCATGCACGATTTCCGGCGTCGTGCCGTTCATGAAGAGGGCGTCGCGTGAATTCTGAAAGGCGCCAAAGCTCACGAATGAGCGTTGGCGCTCCCGTATGTCGCTGATAGTTCCTGCGCTGAGCGAGCCGCGCTTCACCGTCCCGTTGCGAAACGGGCAGAGGATTCGGATCAGCCGGCTCGCGTCCTTATAAGGAAGGGGGTCGAGCAGCACCGACTTCACGACGCCGAAGATCGCGGCATTCGCGCCGATGCCTAACGCGAGCGTCAGCACGGACAAGAGTGAGAAGAGCGGCGCCCGCACCGCGGACCGCACCGCGAAGCGCAGGTCTTGCCGCAGATCATCGAACCAATCGCGGCGCGCCTTCGCCTTGCGATCTTCCGTGAGCAGGTGCTCACACTCCTCGCGCACCCCCTCGACGTCGCCGAACCGCTCGGCGGCGGCGCGATGCGCGGCCTCCACAGTCATGCCGCTCGCGATGTACGTCTTGATACGTTGCTCCAGATGGAACTTCAATTCGTCGTCCACTTCCCGCTCGGGGCGCGGCGTGACGAACGGATCGTGGCGGCCGGGGCGCTTGCGGTCAAAGGCTTCGTGATCGCTCATGACACTCTCCTCATTTCGCCCAGCTCGGGGCCGCGGTTGACGTGACTGCCTGACTCACGGCTGCCGCGAGACGCTGCCAACCGGAGATCTGCTCGCGGAACTGGCGCCTGCCTTCGGCGGTGAGGTGGTAATACTTGGCGCGCCGGTTGTTCTCGGAGATGCCCCACCGCGCCTTGATCCAGCCTTTTCGCGTCATGCGGTAGAGGGCCGGATAGAGTGAGCCTTCCTCCACGCGCAGCACGTCGCCGGTCGCGGTTTCGATCCAGCTGGCGATGCCGTAGCCGTGCATCGGGCCCCAGGACAGCGTTTTGAGAACGAGGAGCTCCACCGTGCCTTGGAGGAGTCCAGCATCGTTGGCGAACATGAATTGTCGATGAAAGGTCGTGTAGGCTCAGACAGCGGCCGACGCCGGAAGGTTTACTATGCGCGTCTAAGGGAGAATATACAACCGCTTCCTTAGATGCGCCAAGGGTGCTCGGTGCTCGAACGGCACACCGACCGAGTTCATTGCAGGTGGCCGAACAGGGTTTTTCAGAAAAAGCTCCCCGACGTGCCGCCTCGCGCGCGACGCCGCGGGCCGCCATCTTTGAGACGCCACTCCACCGCCCCGTCGCCCCTGACCGTCACCTCGATGTCGTCTCTTCTTCGATCCAGCCTGGCCTGCGCGCTTTTCGGCGCTTCGATGATTCCCGTAGCAACCACGGCCGCGCGCGCGCAGCAACGACCCGCGCCCGCGCCACGCTCGGTGCAATCCGACTCCGGACGCACGCGCGCACTCGCCACCGACACGACCCGAAACCGCCGTGCCGCGAATCAGGACACCTCCGGTGCAAACGCGTCGAGCGACACGAGCGAGGGGCCTAACGGCGGACGCGGCGGTGGACCATACGCCGGTCTCCGCCTTCGCTCGATTGGACCGGCGATGATCTCCGGACGGATCGTCGATCTCGCGGTCAATCCCCGCGACAAGAAGACCTGGTACATCGGGGTCGCCGCGGGTGGCGTGTGGAAGACGACGAATGCGGGGACGACCTGGACGGCTGTCTTCGACAATCAGTCGACCTACTCGATCGGCGCGATCACCATCGACCCGAAGAATCCCAATACGGTTTGGGTTGGAACCGGCGAGAACAACGCGCAACGTGCGGTGGCCTACGGCGACGGCGTGTACCGCTCCATCGATGGCGGCCGGTCCTGGCAGAATATGGGGCTTCGTGAATCGGAGCACATCGGCAAGATCATCATCGATCCACGCAACTCCGACATCATCTATGTCGCGGCGCAGGGTCCATTGAGTCGCGGCGGCGGCGACCGCGGTCTCTTCAAGTCAACCGACGGCGGACGTACCTGGACCAGGGTGCTCGACCCCGGCAAGTGGGCCGGCGTGAGCGACATCGCCCAGGACCCGCGCAACCCAGATGTGCTGCTCGCCACGAGCTGGCAGCGCATTCGGCGAACGTACGGATACGTGGCCGGTGGTCCCGAGTCCGGCCTCTGGCGTTCCACCGACGGGGGCAGCACCTGGCGCCGCTCACAAGCCGGCTTGCCTAACGACGCAGAGCTCGGCCGCATCGGTCTTGCCATGTCGCCGGTCAATCCGGACGTCGTCTACGCGATCTTCGAGGCATCGAACGATCGTGGCGGTACGTTCCGTTCCCGCGATGGCGGCGTGTCCTGGGAAAAGATGAGTAACTACAACACGGTGGGCCTTTATTACGCC
The DNA here is from genome assembly GCA_045804225.1 of Gemmatimonadaceae bacterium. Lineage (GTDB taxonomy): Bacteria > Gemmatimonadota > Gemmatimonadetes > Gemmatimonadales > Gemmatimonadaceae > AG2. The sequence goes on along the minus strand of JBJMNO010000001.1, from coordinate 573,902 downwards.
GAGCTCTTTCCCGACCCAGTGGACGTCGACCGTGTGTACGCCGTAGACGTCCGCAACATGGTCAGCGAAGACGGCGGCCGCACCTTCCGTCCCGTGGGCGAGCGCAACAAGCACGTGGACAACCATGTGATCTGGATCGATCCAGCGGACGTCGATCACATGCTCTTCGGATGCGACGGCGGCCTGTACGAGTCCTTCGACCGCGGCCAGACCTACAAGTTCTTCGCGAATCTCCCGCTCGGCCAATTCTATCGCGTCGACGTCGATCAGAACGCGCCGTTCTATAGAGTGCATGGCGGCACCCAAGATAATGGCTCGGTGGGCGGGCTCGCTCGAACGCGTTCACCGTTAGGCATCACCAATGCCGACTGGAGCGTCACCGGCGGCGGTGACGGATTCGTCTCCAAAGTCGATCCGAAAGATCCATTCACCGTGTACAATGAATCCCAGCACGGCAATCTGCAGCGCGTCGATCTCCGCACGGGCGAATCGGTGAACATCGTCCCGCAAGCCGAGCCCGGGGAGCAACCCCTGCGCTGGTACTGGGACTCGCCGGTGATCATCTCTCCTCACGCGAACAACCGCCTGTACTTCGCGGCGCAGCGTCTATATCGCAGCGACGACCGTGGTGCGTCCTGGAAAGCGCTCACGCCCGATCTCTCCCGGCAGATCGATCGCGATCGCATCAAGCTCATGGATCGCGTGTGGTCGATCGACGCGCTCGCCCGAAATACGTCGTCGTCGTTCTTCGGCGCGATCGTCGCCGTCTCGGAGTCGCCAGTCAAGGAAGGCCAGCTCTGGATCGGCACCGACGACGGAACGATTCAAGTCTCGGAAAACGGCGGACAATCCTGGCGCAAGATCGCGAGCTTCCCGGGCGTGCCCGATACAACACAGGTAGCCCGCGTCGTTCCGTCGTCTCACGACGCGAACACGGTGTATGCCGCATTCGACGGTCACATGTCGGGTGACTACAAGCCCTACCTGCTCAAGAGCACGGACCTTGGGCGCAGCTGGACGTCCATCGCCGGCAACCTGCCTAACAAGGGCACCGTATACGCTGTCGTCGACGATCCCGTGGACCCTTCCCTGCTCTTCGCGGGCACCGAGTTCGGGCTCTTCTTCACGAAGAACAACGGGCAAACCTGGACGCGCCTGCGCGGCGGGCTGCCGACGATTCAGGTGCGCGATCTCGTGGTTCAGAAGCAGACGAACGACCTCGTGGTTGCCACGTTCGGCCGCTCGTTCTATGTGCTCGACGACATCTCGCCGCTGCGGACGATGACGCGTGAGACGCTCGCCGAGGAGGCAGCATTGCTGTCCGTGCGCCGCACGCCGCTTTACGTGCCGGCCGCCACGCTCTCGGCTGGTAATAACGGCTCACAGGGATCCGGAGCCTTCGCCGCCGCGAATCCGCCGTACGGCGCGGTCTTCACGTACTATCTCAAGAATCAGATCCGGAGCCGGCGCGAGCAGCGGCAGCAAGCAGAACGGGCGGCTGCGCGTCAGGGACGCGACATCTATCCTCCGTCGTGGGACTCCCTGCGCACCGAAGACCGTGAGGAGGCGCCAGCGGTAGTGCTAACGGTCAGCGATGCGCAGGGGCGCGTCGTTAGGCGTGTCGCCGGCCCCGTGCAGCAGGGCATTCAGCGCGTTGCCTGGGACTTGCGAGAGCCCGGCCCCACGATCACGCTCGCGAGTCGTGCCGCGAATCCGGACGACGAGGAAGAAGGCGGCGGCTTTGGTGGGCGCGGTGGAGGTGTGGGGCCGTACGTACCACCGGGCGCCTATCAAGTATCGCTCGCGAAGCGCGTGGATGGCGTGACGACATCGTTAGGCCAGCCGCAGCGATTCGAGGTCTATCTCCTCGACTCCGATGAGAACAACGGGCGTGCGCCGGCTGTCATCGCCTTCGACGAGCAGGCCACGAAGCTGCAGCGCGCGATGATGGGAGCAAACTTGCTTGCCGGTGAGCTGTCCACGCGTGTCGAGGCGTTGCGTCGCGCCGTCGAGGAAACACCGAATGCACCTGCACAATTGCCTACCGACGTGCGCGCGCTCGAGCGCGATCTGCGCGACATCCGCGAGCTGCTCAACGGTGATCCAACGTTGAACCGCCGCCAGGAGCCGACGCCACCTTCTCTCATGGGCCGAATGCAGGTGATGATGCAAGGGACGCGGTCGCTCGAGCCACCGACCACTACGCAGCGGCATCAGTACGACATTCTCTCGAGCGAATTCGCGACGCTGCTCACGCGCCTTCGCACGATCGCGGACACTCGTCTCAGGACCGTCGAAGCGACAGCCGAACAAGCGGGGGCGCCGTGGACGCCAGGGCGGATTCCTGAGTGGAAACCATAAGGATGCGCACTCGGTCTTGACCGTCCCACAACCAGTCAACTCGCGCGCCCCGCTCTTGATCCGTTCTCTGCCTCAGCTGCGGGCCTGATCCGACGGCGAGCGGCTGGACGCGCCGACATTGGATTGTCCCGATTGTGTCGCGCCCGCGTGTTTCTCGCGATTGTGACGGTCGAGCTCCTCACGGGATTCGAGATGCATCCCGCAAGCTTTGCAATCGAACTCGTGGGTATGTGCCATGGCAGCTCCTCCTGTTCGAGTGTACGAAACTTCAGCGCATAACTCAGTCCCTCAGTACGGACAAATTCAGATCACGTCGATTGCCGGTTTCAGCGACCGACCATGCCCCGGGGCTCGCGAGCGTCGCAATCGCGTGACATGTTGACGGGCACGACAAGAGTCTTGGCACCACCCGCTCCGCCTCGTACCCGGCCTCGCGCCATTCATTCGCCTATGACCGTGACGCTCACCGATCGTCCACCCGCGGCACCGACCAACGTCGCGCCAGCGCGAAGGGACGCGTCGTTCCCTGACGCCCAACCCGGGTCCGGTCGCCACCGTTTGGCGCGACGTCTCGCCGAGCGCTTCGCGCTCCTCGCATTCGGCCTCTATCACCTGCCGCTCTTTCTGAACAACTATCCATCGTTAGGCGGCGGCGGCAGCGACCATGGACTGGCAATCTCCTGGGGACACGTCTTCACGCCGCCGGGCGTCTGGGTAGCGCGGCATCTCTTCCATGTCGCTGGTCCGATGCTTACGGCATACAACGGTGACAATGGCGACATCGGCGAAGAGTTCGGACGTCTCGTGCTGGCAACCGTTCTCGCCGCCTTGGGCGCGATGGTCTGGACGACCGTGGACCGGCGCCGACCGCGTGGACGCTGGGTCAGTGAGGCACTCCAGGTGCTCCTCCGTTTCTCCATCGCGCTCGGCCTAACGAGTTATGCCATTGCCAAGATCTGGAGGGAGCAATTTCCGCCGCTCTTCCCGGCCACACTCGATCAGCGCCTCGGTGACCTGAGCCCCATGGCACTGTTATGGAGTTTCATGGAATACTCCAGGCCGTACAGCTTGTTCGGCGGCGTGATGGAAGTCGCCGTTGTGTTCTTCCTCTGCTTCCGCCGCACCGCCACCCTCGGCGCGTTGTTGTGCATCGCCGTCATGGCAAATGTCGCAATGCTCAACATCGCGTACGACGTTCCCGTCAAGCTCTACTCCACGATGATCGTGCTCTCCGCGGCCGTGGTGGTGCTGTACGACCTACCGCGCTTGTGGGCAGTGTTCGTTGCGAATCGCGCCGTGGCACCGGCACCGCGTTCACCGCTTCACGACCGACTCAGGACACCGATCCGTTGGACCATAAAGGCCGTGATCGTTGGAAGCGTCACGATCTCGTCGATCATCACCGCGCGCGCCGCGTCTGCCGTACGTCCCGACACATCGTCGGCACTCGATGGTGGCTGGGTACTCACCGCATTTCACCGTGATGGAGAGGCAATCGACCAGTCGGTCAACGCGACGCGATGGCGACGCTTCTTTCCCAGCTCCTACGGCGTCGCGATTCGCCTCGAGAACGACTCACTCGTGTATTGCGGACGCGACGCGTCCCCGGACGCGAATATGATCGCGTTCACCTGCCGTGGTGGGCGCAAAGGTCTTCTGCGCTGGACGCGCAGCGGCGAGATGCTGCAACTCGACGGCACGTTCGACGGCGCGCCGCTCTTCGCGAGCGCCAAGCTGCTGAAGCCGACCGACTACCGCCTGCTACGCTCCAAACCGCGCTTGATCGTCGATCGATAATCTCTAAGGGCCGCATCGCGACGTCACGACAGCGGCGCGCTCTCGAGAAAGCGCGCCGCTGTCTTCCTCGTTAGGGCGCACCCTGCGTCGCGAATGAAGCCATCCACTGCTCCTGCCGAGCTTTCATCTCTTCGGGTGTCAAATCTTCTTTATGGGTGGCGATCGTCCAGACGTAGCCCTCGGGATCGATGACGGTCCCGGTGCGATCACCCCAGAACTGATCCTGCAACGCGCCCATCGGTCCATCCGCGACTCTGGCGCCCGCGGCCTTGGCGCGATTGTAGAGCGCGTCGCAATCTTCGACATACACCCACAGCGACGTTGGCGAGCCGCCGATCGCTTTGAGACTCTTCCCGCCGCCCATCGCGTCATTCACCATGATCGGCGAGTCGCCGACGCGAATCTCGGCGTGCATGATCTTTCCATCCGGTCCCACAGCGCGCGCAACTTCCGTTGCTCCGAAAGCTTCCTTGTACCAGTCGATGGCTTTCGCCGCGTCGTCCATCGTGAGCTGCGGCGTCACGGTATGATGCCCCTGGGGAACTGCTTGCTTTGCTTTGGCCATGTGAACCTCTCTCCTTGAGTACGTTCTACCTTCTACCCTCTACCCTCTACCCTCTACCCTCTACCCTCTCACTCGCTTCTTAGCGCCGTGACCGGATCGGTGCGCGATGCCAGATGTGCGGGCACATATGCCGCGGCGGTCGCCACGACGATCAAAACCAGCGTGGCCGACGCGAAAGAGATCGGATCCATCGGCGCCACACCGAACAGCTGCGATCCCAAATAGCGGCCGGAAAGCAGCGCGCAGACGAGACCGACACCAGCTCCCCACGCGACGATGCGCATGGCCTCGCCCAGGACGAGTCTGCGGATATCGCCGGACGTCGCTCCGAGAGCGACACGCACGCCGATGTCGCGCGTCTGCTGCCTAACGATCGCCGACATCACGCCATACAAGCCGATCGCCGACAGCAAGAGAGCCACGACGCCAAAGCCGCTGAGCAGCCAGGCGCTGAGTCGAGGCTGTGCCATCGGCTCGTCGAGGAGCTGATCCATCGTCTGCGCGTCGTACAGTACGACACTCGGATTGATGTCCCGCGACGCGGCACGAAGCGAGGGTAACACCGCCGCCAGCGTGGACGTGGTGCGCAATGCGAGCGAGCCACTCCAAAAAGGATCGACTTGATCCCACGAGAAATAGGCAAGCGGTCCAATCTTCTTCAGCTCGCGAAAGTGCGTATCGCGAGCAACGCCGACGACGGTCCACACCTTACGGTCCAGCGTTTCGACTTTGCGGCCGAGTGGGTTCTCGTTATGCCAGAGATCCCTCGCGAGCGTCTCGTTGACGACGACGACCTTCTCCGCACCCTTCGTGTCGGCATCACTGAAGCCCCGGCCCCGCACGACAGGAATCTCGAAGGCTCGGAAATAGTCGGGCCCAACGAACTCGAACGGCGTGAACGGATTGTGCGCTCGCTCCGCGGCGGGTTGCTCCGCGGGTGCGATCTGCATGATGAAAAACGACTGGCCTTGAAAGGGGGCGCTCTCGATCGGCGTAACGGCAATGACATTCGGAAGCGCTTCGATGCGCCTCACGAGCGACTTGCCGACCTCGAAGTCCCTTTCGTTATTCGGAAAGGCACTCTCGGGGCCCGTGAACGAAATCACCGAGAGATGTTCTGGTCGGTACCCGAGGTCCATCGATTGCAGCTGGGTGAGCGTGCGCACCAGCAGGCCAGCGCCCGTGAGCAGCACCAACGCCAATGCAATCTGCGTTGACACCAGCCACCGACGCGCTCGGCGCTTCCCCTTTCCTTCGCCGCTTCTCGTATCGGCGCGGAGAACTGCGTATGGCTGTTCCCCCGCGGCGACAACGAGCGGAAGCAAACCACAAAGTAGGATGGCAAAGGCTGTTACAGCGCCGGCAATGCCGAGCGGCAGCCTAACGATGGCCAAGGCGTCACCGCGGGCCAACTGCGAAGGCGCCGCGATGGTCGCGAGCTTCAGGAGGCCGACCGCGGTAACCAAGCCAAGGGCGCCCCCAACGACACCGATCAATACACTTTCCGTCGCGATGAGGCGCGCGATGTCCGCCCGTCGTGCGCCGAGTGCTTTGCGCACCGCGATCTCTCGCGTGCGACTGAGCACACGAACGACCACCAGGTTGCCGACGTTGACGCAGGCGATGAGTAGGAGCACCGCGACGGCGAGCGTCAGCGCAACGAGGGTAGGCCGCGAATTTCCGAGAACCGTTTCCGCGAGCGGTCGTACATCCACGCCGGCGATCTCGAACGACTGCCCCTTCCCTTCTCCCTTGGCGAAGAGGCTGGCAAACGGGTTGAGACGTTGCGTAAGCGCGAAGAAGCCGGCACGCGCCGCGTCGATCGACACGTTTGGTGCAAGGCGGGCGATGATGTCCACCTGCGAGTCAGCGTCTTTGGGAGTAATCGGAAGCCACACGTCGGCGCCAGCGGGATACTGGAAACCCGGCGGAGTGACGCCGACTATCCGCGCGCGCTGCTCTGTGTATGGCAGTACGAGCGTGCGGCCGATAATAGACGAGTCACGACCGAAGCGTCGCCTCCACGCCGCGAAGCTCAACACGATCACGGGCGCCGCACCTGCACTGCCGTCGTCGGTGCGGAACAGGCGGCCCAGATATGGCCTCATCCCGAGCACGTCGAAGTAGTTTGCCGACGCGAGCACGGTAGCGAGTTGAATCGGCGTGTTCCGATCGAGGAATGGCAGCGGTACCGCACCACGATGAAGATTTCCCGCCGCGCCGCGGAAGAGGAGACTGTCGCGTGCGACGGTGGCGAGATACGTCCCCGGCGCGTCGAGATGAGTTCCGCGGCGGTCGAGCGGATGCATGACGACGAGCCGGTCCTGCGCGACCACCGGCAGTCGCTCGACGAGCACTGTTTTGTAGATCTGAAACATCGCTGTCGAAGCACCGATGCCGAGCGCGAGAATCGCGCTCGCAGCGACGCTGAACGTCGGCGACCGCAGCAAGCTGCGAACTGCTAGCCGGAGCTCTGCCAAGATCTGGTCCATCGGCTCACTTCTGAGTGATTCCTGAACCTGCTTCCCTGCTTCTCACTGCTGTAGTGGGCTGGGCATTCCCGCAATTCCACCAGAACCTCGAACCGTCTGGATCCACGACTCCTACTTCTTTACGGTGAAGGTCACGGTATCGCGCCCAGCCGGCATCGGGGCATGATTGCCGTACCCGATCACGGCAATGATACGGTGCTGCCCCGGTGTGAGCCCCTTGAACGTGTACGTCGAGTCGCCGCTGCCGATGTGAACGATCTTCGCCGAGTTCGGTGGGATCGGCACATTGTCGGCGGTCGGTATTGTGTCGAGGAAGAGATGATAGTGGCCCACGCCTTCCGTCTTCGCACCATCCGCCTTGGCGATTCGCACAGCCTGTGAACTGAGTGTTACCGTAACATCGCCTCCTGTTGTCGCGCCCTCCGTGGGACTCGTGATCGTCACCCCGCCAGAGGAAGCAGCAGGAGTAGCCGAAGCCGCGGTCGCTGGCCCGGCGGAGACAGCTATCGCCGAATCGTTGGGAGGTGTGCGGTTCTGCTTGCAAGCCACTGTTGTTGTCGCGGCGATGAGCATGACAGCCAGCGAGCGTCTCATGGATTCTTGTGCTCCGGTTGGGCGAGAGATGGGCAGTTGCGTCTCGAGCGCGCGCGCTCGTCACCCTATTCTAGCGAATACGGGGTCGAACGGTGCGTGGGCCTACTTCTCCACCCGGTAACGAAGCCAAATCACATCGCCCGAACGTCGCTCCAGTGATTCGAGCGCGAGACGGACGGCGTGTTTTTCGGCGCTCTTTCCAGACTTTTCATCCACGTCGAACAGCGTCGGCGTCCCAACGGCGCCGTCCGCGGTTGGAGCAATCAGGAGACTGACCTCGTCGATGAGACCCGCGCGCAGCATCGAACCGTTGATTCCCCCGCCACCCTCCAGCATGAGCGTGCGCACGCCGAAGCGATCTCCGATCTTCTCGAGCGCCGCAGGGAGGTCACTGTCGCGCCTGCCCGCCAGAAGATACGACACGCCGCGCTTTCGTAAGAGCTCGAGATACTCGTTGGAGACGCGCTCGGAAAGGATCGCCACCACATGGTCGCCGCTGATGTCGTTGGACTCCCACGCAAGGCGCCCGTGCGCGTCGAGCGCGAACGCGAACGATTCGAATTCACCCGGGGCGACGTAATCGTCCCGCGGAGCCACGCCGTCATACTCTCGCGCCACCTCCGACTCCGAGCGAACGCGCTTCGCAAACGGCTCCATGGTAATGCGTCCGCACATCCAGCCTTGCGCCTCGTAGGTTGCGTGCACTTTCTCGTACTCGGCGCGCACCGCGGCGGCCGCCGGCGCGGGCCACCCATCAACGACGATACGGCCGTCGATCGACGTGGCCATGTGGCAGATCACCCGCGGACGCGTCATGCCTAACGGCTCTGCTGCGGAAGGTCATAGCGCCGCGCTGCCGCGCATGGTGATCCAGTAAGGCCTTCGCCGGGACAGAGGAACAGCTTCAGCTCGAGGATACGAGCCTCGGTGAGGCGGACTGCGCACCGTGCGCCGAGTGACGGCGCCAGTGTTCCCCCTTCGGCCACGGTGTACTCCAGGGCGCATTGCTCATCGCGATACTGCGCCCAGTGGGTTTGGCTTTCGTGCAACTTTTGTAGCTGCGGTGTCGGCAGCGTCTTGTCCAACTCCTGGAGAAGGAGGTGCAATCGCGCATCCGATACGCTGGCCGCCTTGCCGTTGCAGACATTCGCTGGTTGCTGCTGCATGATCGAATCGCATCTGGGAAGTGCCGGGACCTGCGCGCCGGCGCGCGCGGCGACAAAACTCAGAAGGAGCAGCACGGACAGTCGAGCCGGTGATCGAAGGTTCATAAGAGTAGGCGAAATCAAGGAAGCGCACGCGTGAACAGCAGATCCTTCGTCGCGGAGCCTGCCCTCGAGCGAAGCGAAGGGCTCCTCAGGATGACGTGACATCTACTCGTCATCCTGAGCGCAGCGAAGGATCGGTGGTCTCAACCAGTCGATGCAACACTTTCTGACATCCATTGCTGAATCGCAGATAACGCGGATAGCAGCGACCAAAGCAACAGCAGATCCTTCACAGAGCCAGTCCTCGAGAGAAGCGAATTGCTCAGCATGACAGGTGGGCTGTAGCTCGGCGGTGTGCCGGTCCCAGAACATCGTCCGGGCTCGTGGCGACGGGAGCGCGATCGGCCGAGGGACAGATCCGTGCAATCCGACAGATCCGTGCAATCCGTATTCTCCTGGTTTTGTCGCTCTTCTCTTGGCTCGGCTCCGAAAAGCAGAGGTGGCAATCGGTCGATGCAACACTTCGGGTGTTGCGTCGACCGATTGAACTCACCTCTGCAACTATTTCCTTGCCAACGGCTTGTTCTTCTTGGCGCTCTTGGAAGCGTTCAGCGCCACGGCTTCGCGAATGAGCTCTTTGAACGCTCGCTCGTCGAGCTTCTCGCCCTCACGAATGTCGATGGCGCGGCGGACGTTCCCGTCGAGGCTCGAGTTGAAGAGACGACTCGGGTCCTTCAATGACGCGCCTTTGGCGAAGGTGACTTTCACCAGGGTCTTATATGACTCGCCCGTGCAGATGATCCCGTTGTCGGACCACACGGGCGTGCCCATCCATTTCCACTCCTCGATGACAGCGGGATCTGCTTCCTTGATCGCTTTGCGCACCCTCGCCAGCATCTCGCCACGCCAGTCCCCTAGCTCCTCGATCCGCTCGTCGATGAGCGCAGACGCGGGCATGTCGGCGCTCTTCGTTGAGCCCTTTTTCATCGTCGCCATGATCAGCTCCGCGCGGCGAGGTATTCGTCGAGCCGCGCGTAATTGACGTCGGTGCCCATCTTCGCGTACGGTAGGCCCTGGTCACGTATTGCCTTGCTTTCGAAGAGCTGTGTGACTGTCACTGTCGTGCGCCCATTCTCTTCCGTGAAGGTGGTCGTGTTCGTCTGTTCGCCGTTCGCCTTCATCACTTGAACGAGGCGGTTCGGCGGATCCACCTCAGTATACGTGCCGGACACGATGAACTCTCGGCCTTGCGGATTGCGCCAGCCGTAGCGCCACGCACCGCCCGGCCGGAGATCGATCTCGCACACAGGCATCGTGAATCCTTTCGGGCCCGCACTCCAATTCGGGAGGTGCTTCGGATCCGTGAACACCTCCCAGACCAGTCGCCGTGGCGCATCGAACGTCCGCGTGATCACGAGCTCGCGATCGGTCGGCGTCGAGTAGGTCGTTTGGTGGCGCGTCGCGTTCGCCTCCGGGGCATCACTTCGAGTCGTCGTCATTTCTCTCCTCCGACATCAGTTGGGTAAGGTACGCATCGAGACGCTCGTAGCTGGCGTCCCAGAACTGGCGATAGTCGAGAGCCCACTCGGCGATTTTCTTGATTGGCGCGGCCTGGAGGCGACAGGGCCTCCATTGCGCATCGCGTCCGCGCGCGACGAGTCCAGCGCGCTCGAGCACCTTGAGGTGCTTCGAGATGGCGGGTCCACTCATCGCGAACGGTTTGGCGAGCTCATTGACCGAGCAATCTCCCTCGGCGAGCCGCGCGAGCATGGCGCGTCGCGTCGGATCGGCGAGGGCAGCGAAGGTGCGAGAGAGGGCGTCAGGCGACATATCTAACCAATAGGTTACTTAACCTGTTAGTTAGATACAAGCCTACTCCATCGATGTCAAGACTGCCCGAGTTGTCATCCCGAGGGGCGAAGCGACGAAGGATCTGCTCCGACGGCTGTCATCCTGAGGAGCGAAGCGACGAAGGATCTGCTCTTGCTCTCCTTACACTCGAAGCCAGGACATTAGACCGACAAGAGCAAGTCTGCGAATCGTTCCTGGACGGGGCGTGGGTGCGTGCGCTCCGAGCCCGGACAATCTTTGTGAACGGCCTGGGACGCCTCTCGCGCGAACGAGAACAGCAGATCCTTCGCTGTCGCTCAGGATGACAGGTGGTTTCCGCGCGCTGTTGCCACGGAGCTCGATCTGCTGAGGAACAGATCCGCGCAATCCGTACAATCCGTGGAATCCGTACCCCGAATGGTTTTGTCGCTCTTCCCTCAGCGCCTACGCTTCCCGCATAGCCACGATTGGATCGATGCGCGCCGCACGCCTCGCTGGCAACAATCCACTCGCGACCGCAACGACTGCGAGCACCACGACCATGATGATGTAAGTCAGGGGGTCCGCGGCTGTCACTCCAAAGAGAAGGCCCGTGAGCGCTCGGCCAGCGAGCCAGGCGCCGAGCGTTCCGATGACGATGCCCGCGACGGCGAGCTCCATGGTTTCGCGAATGATGCGCCCTTGTACCTGTCTTGCCGACGCGCCAAGCGCGATGCGGACTCCGATCTCCTGCGTCCGATGCGTCACGGTGTAGGAGATCACACCGTAAATGCCGAGCAGCGCGAGGCAGAGCGCGAAGAGCGAAAACCCACCCAGGAGCGCGGTGAAGAAGCGCGCGGAGAGATGGCGCGATCCACGGCGCCCTGCAGTGTTTGAATCTCGTTCGTCGCGAGATTTGGCGTGATCGGCGTGAGCGTCATGCGCAGCGTTTTCGCCAACGCCGTCGGTTCGATACTCGAGCGAACGATCAACGTGAGCGATAAATGGTCGCCGACCTGGCGCAGCGGCAGGTAGACCTCGTTGCCGGCCTCGCCTTCCACGGTGAGCTGCCTAACGTCAGCGACGACCCCCACGACGCGACGGTCCGCGCCGCCGACCTTGACGATTTTGTTTAACGCGTCCTTCCCCGGCCATAGTGTCTTGGCCGCGGTCTGATTGATGACGACGACCTTCTCGCTCGACTGCACGTCCTGTGATGCGAGGTCGCGGCCGGAGATCAGCCGCATTCCCATCGTTTGAACGAAGCCGTCGGTAGCGACGCGAATGAAGGCGCCCTGCCACTTCCCCTCGACGTATTCCTCGCCGCCGAGGGCAATCCCCCAGCTACGGTTGCTTCCCAATGGCAGCCCGTCGGCGATCGTCGCCGACGTCACTCCGGGAATTTGTCTGGTGAGCCGGAGCACTTCGTCGAGATAGGGTACGAACGTGGTGTCGCTCAGCCGTCGCTCCGGTTCGACACGAACGGCCATGACGCGCTCCGGGCGAAAGCCGAGATCCACGTCGAGCACGTTGATGAAGCTCCTGATGAGCAAACCGGAGCCCACGAGCAGTATGCACGCGAGCGCGATCTCGGACACCACCAGTGAGCGGCGAATCCACTGGCCGCGCGTTCCTACCGTTGCCGACCGGCCGGACGACTTGAGCGCCGCGTGCACACCGCCCTCGGAGATCTGGAGCGCCGGAACGAGGCCGAAGATCAATCCGGCCGCGATGGCGAGAGCGACCGTGAAAGCGACCGCGAAGCCATCGATACCGACGCGACCGAGCAGCGGCAGACTCACCGCATCCATGCGCGCAATCGCGCGTGTGCCGACGACCGCGAGGAGCAGTCCCGCCAGCGCGCCGCACGACGACAGCACGACACTCTCCGTAAGCATTTGCCGGAGCAACCGGCGCCGGCCAGCGCCTAACGCCGCGCGAATCGCCATCTCCTTTTGTCGTGTCGTCGCGCGGGCGAGTAAAAGGTTCGACAGATTCGCGCAGACGATGAGCATCACGACACCCACCGCGAGGGCAAGGATGAGGAGCCCTGGTCGCGCACGCCCGGTCACGTGATCGCGCAATGACGTCGCGAGCGGAATGAAATCATTCGTGTTCGGATTCTCCGCTTTGATGCGAGGCGTGAGGACTTTCATCTCGGCGGATGCCGCAGCAAGTGTGACGTTAGGCTTCAATCGCCCGATTGGCGCCAGCGTGTTGCCCCATCGGTTCGTCTCCGCCGTGAGCGGGAAGGGCGTAAAGACATCGATTCGGGCACCCGGCGCGAAAATGGATCCGAAGTCGAACGAGGACGGCAGAACGCCAACCACTGTCGTCGAAAGGCCATTCAGCGTTATCGGGCGCCCCACGACTCCTGGGTCGGAGGCGAAGCGGCGTTGCCAGAGCGAATTGCTGATCAGTGACACCCTCGGCCCGTTCCAAACGCTCTCTTCGGCGGTGAAGTTGCGGCCAACCACAGGCTTCACGCCGAGCAGCGGAAAGAAGTTCTGGCTCACGGGGACGGCACTCAAGCGAATGGCGTCGGTGTTACTGCTCAGCGTCATGTCGCCAACACCATAGAAGGCGAAATAGGCCGCGATGTCGGCGAACGACTGATTGGTCTTTGCTAATGAGAGGTAGGGATTCACCTGCGCGGTCTGCGAGGAAAGCCCTGCGCCGTCGCCGTTCTGAATCCACACGAGCCGCTCTGGATGGGCGAATGGGAGTGGCCGAAGCAGCAGCGCGCTCGCAACGCTGAAGACGGTGACACTGGCGCCGATTCCGAGGGCGATGATCGCGACCGCGAACGCCGTGAAACCGGTGTCGCGCCGAAGCGTGCGAAACGAGTATCGCAGATCATGCCGCAGATCACCCACCATGTCGCGCAACCTCATCTGTCTCTCCCGATCGGAGGCCGAACTGTGAAGGGCGTCAGCGGCGTCGTTGACGGATGCGCCAAGGCGGCGCAACGCTTCCTGGCGTGCTTCGTTAGGTGACATACCGCGCGCAACGAGATCGTCGATGCGCTCGGCGAGAAAGGCACGCAACTCGTCGTCGGCATCGGCATCGACCTGCGAACGCGTATGCAGAGGAAGGCGAAAGAGCCGGTGGATGCCGGCACGCAGCTCGCGCGATCGCATGGCCAACCGATCAGAGCGAGCGGGCGGCGAGTACGGCAGTGACCGCTGCGAATTGATTCATCAGCGCCGCGGACTCGGCGCGCAACGCGGCGCGTCCGGCCGACGTCAGTCTATAGTACCGGGCTCGGCGATCGTTCTGCGTGACACCCCACTCCGCGGCAAGGAAGTCTCGTGCCTCCAGCCGATGGAGCGCTTGCAGCAACGCGGCATCGGTCACGTCGAGCCGCCCGCCGGAACGGTTTTCGAGCCACCGGGTAATCTCGAATCCATGCATCGGTCCCCACGACAGCGTCTTGAGGACCATCACGTCCAAGGTCCCCTTGAGTAGGGGCATCCCTCACCGTCCGCTAAGAGTCTTACCCTAAGACACTTGGCCCGGCTAAACGGTTTGGATGCCTTGACGACCTGTCGCTCGAGAGCGAATCATCTTGCCGTCGGCGTCCAAGAGTCGTGGCTTCAGGCTCGCGCCGAAGCTCTGATCCGGACCAGCAAGATGTACGGGATCAGCCATCCGATCGTCAGGCTACGTTGTTAAGTTCCAACATGTGAGCGAAATCCCACCCGACATTGCAAGGACAATGACACCCATTTCATGCCGTTAGGCGCCAATCGCCCCGGCTGGCGAGACATCGTGGCGACCTACGTCGGCGCCGACGTTCGACGTTCCCTTTTCCAGGTCGTCACGACGCTGACGCTTCTTGCCATCGCCTTTTGGGCAGCCTATCGAGCGCTCCCCTGGTCCCTGCCCCTCGCAGTCCTTCTTGCGATCCCCACCGGCGGGCTGCTCGTACGAACCTTCATCCTCATGCACGATTGCGCGCACGGGTCGTTGTTTACCTCGCGGCGCGCCAATGATATTGTCGGCGCCGTGACTGGTGTTCTGACGCTCACGCCATTCGCGCAGTGGCGACGCGATCATGCGTTGCATCACGCCTCGTCAGGCGATCTGGATCGTCGCGGCCACGGGGACGTCCCGACGCTCACGGTGCGGGAGTATCTCGAGAGGACACCGCGCCAGCGCTTGGCTTATCGCCTAACGCGGCACCCGGCAAGCCTGCTTGTCGTTGGACCTCTGTACATCTTGTTCGGACAACGCATTCCGCCGCGCGGCAGGAGTGCCAAAGCCAGCGACGTCGCGAGTGTCCTCGGCACGGATGCCGCGATTGCGCTGCTCGCCACTGCAACGGTGCTGCTCTTCGGCTGGCCGGCGCTGCTTCTCGTCTACTTGCCTGCCTACTACATCGCGGCGGCGAGTGGCATCTGGATTTTCTACGTGCAGCATCAATTCGAAGACGCGTATTGGGAGTCGCACGCGACGTGGGACTACGCGACCGCCGCGTTGCGTGGTAGCTCGCATCTCGAGCTGCCGAGGGTCCTCCAGTGGTTCACAGGCAGCATCGGCTTGCACCACATTCATCACCTGGCGCCTCGCATTCCCAACTACCGCCTTCAGAGTTGCCACGACGCCAACCCGCTGCTCCAGCAGGCGCCCAAGATCACGTTGCGGTCTGGCTCCGCTGCGTTGCGATTGGCGCTTTGGGACGAAGATCGCGGCCGTCTCGTGCGCTTTGCGGACGTAGCCCTTCAGGAGAGTGATCTGGCTGAACGGGCTAAGCACGGTGCAGGATCGCCTACACGCCATCCCGAGCACAGCGCAGGATCGCCTACAGGTCATCCTGAGCGCGGCGAAGGATCTGCTGTTGTGGCTCCGATGAGCCTCGAAAGCTCCGATCGAGGACTGGCATCCTCTGCCGAACGAGGATAACGAGATAGCAGCACAGAAAGACGGACAAAAACAAAGAGCGTTGACAATCTTTTGAAAAGGTCGTCAACGCTCTTTCACCATGCCGCATCACGCATCACGCGGATGAGAGCTCGTGGAACGTCGCGATTGCGCTCCACGTTGCCAGGCCGATCCCCTGCGCCAGCTGCGACAGCTCCACCATGTTGTGCGACAGGAACACGAGCACCGTTCCATCGTTAGGGTCCGCCTGCCACCAGCCACCGTAAGCACCCGGCCAGCCGACCGTGCCTGCGCCTCCGCGGCATATGAGAGCGTCGGCCGAATCAGGCTCCGTCACAACGGCCACGCCCAGGCCGTAACCATGTCCCTTGGCGAAGGATGCTCGGCCGAGCATCCGCGCCGAGGCTCGTTGTGTCGGAGTGAGCTGGTTCGACATCAGCTGTGCGCAGGTCTCTGAACGGAGGATGCGAACGCCGTCCACGGCTCCGCCACCAACGAAGAGACGCGCGAATGCCAAGTAGTCGTCGGCCGTGGACCACAGGCCGCCACTGCCTGACTCGAACGTCATCGTGTCGGGACGTTCCGCCAGCGCGTGTCCGCCCGGTGCAACATCCAGAGTCTTCAGGCGGCCGGCGTCGTCGAAGCCCGTCAGTGCGGCTCGCCTCTCGCGCTTGTCCAGCGGCACAACGAAGCCTGTGTCGCGCATGCCTAACGGCTCGAACACGCGCTGTCGCATGAAAGTGCCGAGCGTCGTTCCCTCGAGTCGTGCGATCACGAAGCCGAGCAAGTCACTGGAGACCCCATAGTGGAAGCCGGCTCCAGGCTGATCGATGAGCGGCAGCGTCGCGAGCTTCGCGATCCACTCGTCCGGCGACAGCATGTTGTCGATCTCGGCGCCGAGCGTCGCCGCATATGCAGCGCGGATCGGACCGCGATGGAGCTCGGCATATGTCAATCCCGAACGATGCGTGAGCAGATCGCGGAAGGTGATCGCCCGATCTGCCGGTACGGTGTTCTCGAGCGGACCCTCCGGATCCCGGAGGACGCGCAGGTTTGTGAGCTCCGGCGCGATACCCGTGACGGGGTCGTCGAGAGCCAAGCGACCCTCGTCCAGCAGCGTCAATGCGGCGACGCTCGTGACTGGCTTCGTCAGTGACGCAACGCGGAAGATCGTGTCGTGAGCGACGGGCAGGTCGCGGGCGACGTCCCGCCGTCCGATGGCGAGTCGGCGGGTGGGCTGCCCAGGGCGCCAGGCCACGGTAACAGCGCCGGCCATCTCGCCACGAGCGACATGCTCCTGAAGGGTGGCCTCGAGAGCCGAGGTTGACCCTGCCGCCGCGTCGCTCGTCCTCAACATTGACATGCTCGGCCTCTCTCCCTGGGTCTCACTGTTCGCGGTGCTCATCGCCGCGGCGATTGCCCGCGTACTGCCGCCAATGGAATGGCGCGCCGGGCGTAGGGTGCTCGAGGGCCGCGGCGCGCCGATTCTCATCGGAATCACCTCGGCTCTGCTGTCCCTCTGGCTATGGCGCAGTTTGTCGCGCGAACCGGTCATGCACGACGAGTCGGCCTACCTGCTGCAAGCGCAGCTCTTCGCCCGACTGCGCTGGACCGGCCCTGTGCCGCCGATGCCCGCGTTCTTTCAGCAAATCTATATTCTCTTCGATCCGGCGCGGGCCTCCAAGTACCCGCCGGGGAATTCGCTGGTGCTCGCGTTAGGCACGTTGATCGGAGCGCCTGGTCTACCGGTCATCGTCATGAGCGGGTGCGCGAGCGCACTGATATTCATGGTCGCGAGGCGGCTGGCCGGCGGCGTCACCGCGCTGCTCACGTGGGTCACATGGCAGTCCGCTTTTCCGATCATGTTCTTTCACGCGAACTACCTCTCCGAGGGCGTGACGAGCCTTGCCTGGGTGGCTACATGGTGGGGCATCCTTCGCTGGCGCGACGGAGCCGGGAGAAGTTGGCTCGTCATTGCGGCCGCGGCCACGGCGTGGTGTCTCATATCGCGTCCACTCACTGGTGTGGCGCTGGCAATCGCCGCGCTCGCGTGCGTGCTCTGGCAGTGCAAGCGCGCAAACTCGTGGCGGGATCTCGTGCCCGCGATGAGCGTCGCGACGGCGATTCTCGCGATCTTGCCTCTTTGGAATTGGCGCACGACAGGTAACGTCACACTGTCCCCGCTCACAGCCTACACGAAGGAGTTCGTTCCCTTCGACAAGCCCGGCTTCGGCGTCACCAGCGACGAGAAGCCGAGTGCACGGCTGCCGCGCGACCAGTGGCTCACGAGCGCCTCCTTCTACCTCGAGCACAAGCGTCACACCGTGCGCGCGCTGCCGATGATCGCCTGGGATCGCCTAACGATGATCGACCGCGATATGTGGTACGAGTGGCGCGGCGGCCTGCGGCTCTTCGTCCTCATTGGCCTGCTCGCGTTGACGGTGGAAGGGTGGATGGGCGTGGGGGCGTTCGCGCTGCAATTCCTGCTCTATCTCTCCTACGCGCATCCCGCGAGTTGGACGCCGTATTACCTGGAGAGCACACCGGTGTTGGCGTTCGTCACCGCGTTAGGCATCGCCACCGCGATGCGCCGTCTGCTCGATCGCGGCGACGCGCGACGCTCGAGCGCTGGTGCGTTGCTCGTCGCGGCGGCGACAGCCTTCGCGGGGATTGTGACCGCACCACAGGTTCGGCAGCAGCTGGACGTCGACCATGCATATTATGACTCTTTCGCTCGCGTCGTACGGTCGATTCCGGATTCGGCCATCGTCTTCGTGCGGTATAAGGACAATCACCCCGACGCAATCGCCTTCGTCCGCAACCCGGTCGATTTCAACCGCGCGAAAGTCTGGACCGTGTACGATCGTGGCACCGCGAACGCGCAATTGCTGGCGATCGCCCCGAATCGCACGGGCTATCTCTTCGATGAGGCGAGTTGGACGCTGCGTCGAATGGATCCAACGCCCAGGACGGCCGATCGCGACTCGCTGAGCGTCGTGCCGGCCGGCTCCGCGACGGCATTACGCGGAGTGCAACGTCTCCGCTGAAGCTGCCTAGCGCTGCAGCACCACGTCTTGCTTGAGCTCCACCTCGCCGATCGTTCCCGCGGGAATCACGAGGTCGCTCCCCTTCATCACGCCGGCGACGCCAGCTCCCACTGCCGCGCCCGCGAGCGGCGCGCCGGCGATGGCGCCGATGAGCGTGCCCGCTCCGACTTTCACGAGCCCGCCGCCGCGCTTCCCTTCGGCGCCGACGACGTCCGTGACGATCGGCACCTCACGCCCGCGAATCATGAGCGACGTGAGCGTTCCGTCGATCTTGGGGCGATCGACGCGCTTGTTGCGCTCCACGTCCAGGATTCTGCCATAGGCGAGAGCGCCCACCGGTACAACGACGCGTCCGTCAACCATGACGGGCTTCTCGACACGGGCGCTGAACACCGACCCCTTCCGCCGATTCGCGGTGGAAAGCTCCTCGTTGAGCCGCACGGTGAGGCGCGTGCCCGCGGGGATTACTACGCCCCCCTGTCCTTGCACGGTCGCGGGCGCGAGCATTAGCGCTACCAACAGGGACCTCAAGTTGGTGGACATCTGTCTCTCCTTGTGTCACGGCAATCGCGATAGCTCAGGCTACGACATTGCCGCCGTGACGGGGATGGGCTCTTGGGCCATCGAGAGACAGCAGCAATTCGGCGACACTTGCGGAGATCAGAAGTGATGAATCAACGATCCAAAGACTTCCCTGAACATGACTGATACTCCCGCATCGAACGCCTCACCGCCTGCCGCGAGTCGGCGAGGTCAGGAGCTGCCGCCGCCCCGGCTCTGGCGCTCGCGATCGAACCGCGTGGCGTTAGGCGTCATTGGCGGCCTGGCGGAGAAGATCGGCTGGGAAGCGAAGCCGCTGCGCATTCTCGCCGGTCTGCTCGGCGTGCTCACGCTTCCGATTGGTGCATTACCTGTGGTCGTGCCTTATTTGGCGCTCTGGGCCATCACGCAGGCGCACGGGCCCGCCGTGCCAAGTAAGCCCTTCCGCCGCTCCCGCACCGACCAGAAGATCGCCGGCGTCCTTGGCGGGCTCGCCGAGTGGCTCGGCATGAGGCCTGGTGTCGTGAGAGCCGGCTATGTGGGCCTCACGATTGCCACATTGGGCTTGCCTGGCGTAGTGGGATATCTCGTGTTGTGGGCGAAAACGCCGCTCTCTGACACAGGAGCATCACGGGAGCGTCCGGAAGAACGCTAGTACGATGAGTGAATGCTACACATGAAGCTAGTGCCCGTCTCTCCTCCTTTCAAAGCACGATGCCCCTCAATCGCAAGCTTCGATTCGGCATGATCGGTGGCGGTCCCGGTGCGTTCATCGGCGCCGTGCACCGCCGAGCGGCCACGATGGACGGCTTGGCGACGCTCGTCGCTGGCGCCTTCTCATCCGACCGCGAGAAATCACGCGCACAAGGTCGGGAGCTGCACCTCGACGCGGACCGTGTGTACGACAACTACCAAATCATGGCGGAACGCGAGGCGGGCCGCCCGGCGGAGGAGCGCGTCGATTTCGTTTCGATCGTCACGCCGAATCACCTTCACTACCCAATCGCGCGGGCGTTCATCGAGCGTGGTATTCATGTCATCTGCGACAAGCCCATGACCACGACGATCGCGGACGCGGAAGCACTCTCCCGGCTCGTGCGGGAGCGCGACGTCGTGTTCGCGCTGACGCACAACTACAGCGGATATCCACTCGTGAAGCAGGCGCGCGCTCTCGTGCGCGCCGGCGAGCTGGGAGAGATCCGTAAGATCGTGGCGGAGTACTCGCAGGGCTGGCTGTCCACCCGGCTCGAGGCGACCGGTCAGAAACAGGCCGATTGGCGCACCGATCCCGCGCGCGCCGGCGCCGGTGCGCTCGGCGACATCGGCTCGCATGCCGAACATCTCGCGCGCTATGTCACCGGCCTGGAGATCGAGCAGCTCTGTGCGGACGTGAGCACGTTCGTCGAGGGTCGGCGCATCGACGACGACGCCAACATCCTCGTTAGGTACCAGGGCGGCGCCAAGGGCGTGCTCTTCTGCTCTCAGATCTCTCTCGGCGAAGAGAATCGCCTGAGCCTGCGCGTGTACGGTACCGATGCCTCGCTCGAATGGCATCAGCAAGAGCCGAATGCGCTGACCGTGCGGCACGCGGACGAACCGATGCAGGTCTACAAACCCGGTCATCCCTTTCTCGCCGCCGCCGCTCAGCACGCGACACGACTGCCTTCCGGTCACCCCGAGGCATTCTTCGAGGCCTTTGCCAACGTGTACGCGAACGCGATGCGCACCATCGCCGCCCGGCTCGCCGGCGACACACCCGACCCACTGGACCTGGACTTCCCGACCGTCCAAGATGGTCTCGCCGGCGTACGCTTCATTCTCGCCGCCGTAGCGAGTGGCCAGCGCGCCGATTGGTTGGCGCTCACAGACTTGTAGCGACGCCTAACGAACCCGAACATGACGCGACCCGTTACGCTGTTCACCGGCCAGTGGGCCGACATGCCGCTGGAGACCCTCGCGAAGAAGGCAAAGAGCTGGGGTTACGATGGCCTGGAGCTGGCCTGCTGGGGTGACCACTTCGACGTCGAGCGCGCCCTCGCCGACAGCGATTATTGCGCTGGCCAACGCGAGCTGCTGTCACGTCATGGGCTGAAGGTCTTCGCGATCGCCAACCATCTCGTGGGGCAAGCAGTCTGCGATCGCATCGACGAACGCCACCGCGCCATCCTGCCGCCGCGCGTGTGGGGCGACGGGAGTCCGGAGGGCGTGCAGCAACGCGCGGCCGAGGAGATGATGAACACAGCGCGCGCCGCGGCCTTACTCGGGGTGTCCGTCGTCAATGGCTTCACGGGTTCATCGATCTGGCATCTGGTGTACAGCTTTCCGCCCGTCTCGACGGAGATGATCGACGCAGGCTATCGCGACTTTGCGAAGCGGTGGCGGCCCATTCTCGACGTGTTTCGCGAGGCGGGCGTTCGCTTCGCGCTCGAAGTGCACCCGACCGAGATCGCGTTCGACATCTCGTCCGCCGAACGGACGCTCGCGGCGATCGACAACCATCCGTCGTTCGGTTTCAACTACGACCCGAGCCATTTTGGGTATCAGGGCGTGGATTACGCCGGCTTCATCGAGCGTTTCGGCGATCGCGTCTTCCACGCGCACATGAAGGACGTGTGGTGGTCGAGCACCCCGCGGCGCTCCGGCGTGTTCGGAGGCCATCTCCCATTCGGACACCGCGACCGCGGATGGGACTTCCGCTCGATCGGGCGCGGCCGAATCGACTTCGAGGAAGTGATTCGCGCGCTCAATCGCGTTGGCTATCAGGGGCCGCTCTCGGTGGAGTGGGAAGACGCTGGGATGGATCGGGAGTTCGGGGCGCGCGAAGCGTGCGCGCGCATCAAGGCGTTCGACTTCGCGGCGTCGGATGTCGCCTTCGACGCGGCGTTCGCGAGAGAATGATCGGTGGCTGGTGAAGGTTCAACTTGAGCGGCGAGATATGAGCTATCAGCTCAGGCCTGTTCGGCGTGGCGTGGCGAGCACGCATCGCACCCGGGAGAGCGAGCCCAGATTCGAGAGGTAAGCTGACGGCTGACAGAATCAAGAGAACTACCTCAGCTATCAGAGCCAGCGGCGAGCTATCAGAAGCTCAGCAACGAGGACGACGACGCGTCAGGGCAGCGCTCATCGCTGGGCTGACCTCTTGAATCTCGCGGCTCGACGCTTCAGAGCTCATAACTGAAGCACGAGTGAACCCGGGGTGCCACGCGCGTTAGGCAAGGCGGCGCGCCTTCCTCTTCTGCCACAGATATTTGGTACTTCCGTATAACAAACCGAGGAGCGCTCCAATGCTGATGCTCGCTGCAAGGCCTATGAGCGCCGTGAGCCCCTCGCGCGGATGTGAACGAATGCGCGGTAACCAGGACACGACTCGGAAGAGACTGTACACACCGAAGAAGGCCGCCCAGTAGACGGCCGGCGACGCCCACGGTGGCAAGCTCTCCGCAAACTGCGCAAGGCGCGCAAGGAGCTTCAGCCACACTGGCAGCGGTCGTTCGGGGAGTGGAGGACAATGAGACTCCACCCAGGCATCTCGCGCCTTGCACGTCGGGCACTCGCTGACATGGGCCTGCAGCGCTTCAAGTTGCTTGGAACGCGCTGCGAGCTTCGCCGGCACAGGCTGCGCTTCGAGTGCTGTCACCCAATCGCACGTTGGTAAACCGCTCGCGTCGAGAGCTTGGAGTTGTTGCCGGACGGCGACGCGCCATCGGAGATCACGTGCGATGTGGCGAGGCACACGATCTTCGCCTTGGCTCCAGGCCCGCACGGTCGCGGGAGGCAGCCCCAGATCTGCGGCGAGCTTCTCGTCGGAAAACTCGAGCACCTCCTTCGCCTTTTGGAGCTCGAGCGCGTCCATCACGGTGTCAGTCATGTGGGCCATTTCCATAGCGACGGCGAGGTAGCAGCCCGCGAGCGCTGGCGCTTGCCACCAATAGCGATTCACTAAACTGTCATTCGCTTGTGCAAAGTGATAGGGACGCAGCTCGCAGGTGAAGTCGGCGTGCGACGGATCAGCGATTCCCAACCACAGCGATCACAATCGACACCAGTCTCGAGAAAACCGTAAGCTGTCCGTCGAGGGAGGAGCCATCAGCTCAGGCCTATTCGAGGTGGCGATGCACGGATGGCACCGATCAGAACCGATCGGGCCGCGCCGCGGTGAAGGCGCGCTGGAAGCGCGCGTAGGCGGCGTCGTAGGCGCGATGCGTCTCGGGATCCGGGCGAAGAACCTGGCCACGCGTGAGCGTCGCTCGCACGGCTGCCGTCAGGTCCGGATACGCGCCGGCGCCGACGGCGGCCAGCAACGCCGCGCCGTACGCCGGCCCCTCTTCGCGATTCACCGTCGCGACGGGCAGCCCATAGACGTCCGCCTGCAGTTGCCGCAGAAACGGACTGCGCGCGCCGCCTCCAGTGAGGAGCAGCTCGGGTGGAGCGAGGCCTAACGATTGGAGGAGCGACACCGAATCGCGGAGCGCGAAGCAGATTCCCTCCAGCACGGCGCGCGTGAGATGAGCACGCGTATGCGCGAGCGTCAGGCCGAGGAACGCACCACGGGCGGAGGCGTCCCGATGCGGCGTGCGCTCGCCCTGCAGATAGGGGAGGAACGTAACGCCCTCCGCTCCCGGCCGAATCGCGGCCGCCTCGGCGTCCAGCAGCGCCGCGGAATCGGGAGCCCCGGCCAGGTCACGCGCAAGCTGATCGCGATACCAGGCGAACGCTCCCCCTGCGGAAAGCACGACACCCATTACGTACCAGAGCCGCGGCGCGACGTGACAGAAGGTATGTGCACGCAATCCGGGCTCGACGAGCGGCTCGTCGGTTGGTGCCAGCACGGTGCCGGAGGTGCCCCAGCTCGCAACGGCATCCCCGTGCCTAACGACGCCCACACCGGCCGCGCCGCAGGCATTGTCCGCGCCGCCGCCCACGACCGGTGTCCCGGACGCGAGCCCGGTTGCCGCCGTTGCTTCGGCGTGGACGCGGCCAAGCACCGCGGCCGAGCCGCCGACGTCCGGCAGCAGCTCGCGTGGAATGTCCACGGCAGCTAGCAAGTCGTCGCTCCATTCCATCCGTACAGGATCGAACATCAGTGTGCCCGACGCATCGGAGGGCTCCGTCGCCAGCGCGCCGGTGAGCCGATAGCGGATGAAATCCTTTGCGAGCATTACCGTTGCCAGCCGCGCATAGGCCGCCGGCTCACAGTCGCGGAGCCAGAGCACCTTCGGCAGCGTGAATCCCTCGAGCGCCGGATTGGAGACCAACGCTTGCAACTTCTTCTCTCCACCCACTCGTCGCGTGATCTCCGCGCACTGCGAGGTCGTGCGGCCGTCGCACCAGAGCAGAGCCGGCCGGATGACGCGACCGTCGCGATCGAGGAAGACGGACGAGTGCATCTGGCCCGAGATCCCGACGGCGAGCACGTGCTCGTTAGGCGCCTTCCCTGTCGCGGCCGAGATGGCGGCGATGCTCGCCCTCCACCAATCCTCCGGGTCCTGCTCGGCCCAGCCTGGTCGCGGTGTGCTCAGAGTCAAGGCGGATGTGGCTGAAGCCACGACCTCGCCCAACGGGCGCACCAGAATTGCCCTCACGCCGCTCGTGCCGACGTCGAGACCGAGGAAGACTCCCTCCGCCACGTTAGCGGACTCCGAGCAGGATCTCCATCGTGAGCTGGTCGAGCCGCTCGTACGCGTAGCCGGTGTGCCGCATCGCGGCGACATCGAGCGTTTGCGTCTTGAGCGAGGCGGCGTGTTCGGGTGTGAACCGGATCGGTTCCCCGCTCGCTCCATCGCCGCGCGAACGGAGCTCGTTGAGTAATTGCTGAATCTCGGCGTCGGCGCGCCAGCGCTCGCCCTTTGCCTTCAGGATCAGATACGTTCGCATGCACCCGGCGGCGAAGTCCCACACGCCATGTTCATCTTCCGTTCGATAGGCGTGTGCATCGAAGTGACGCATGCCTTTCCAGTTGGCGTCCTCCAGCAGCTTCACCAGGAAGAACGCCTGCTTCGGATCCACGGCACCGAACCGAAAGTCCTGGTCGTAACGGCCTGGCCGCTGGTCGTTGAGATCGATGTGAAAGAGCTTCCCGGCATCGAGCGCTTGGGCCACGCCGTGGGTAAAGTCGAGTCCCGCCATGGTATCGTGCGCGACCTCCGGATTGACCCCCACCATCTCCGGATGATCCAGCGTTTCGACGAAGGCCAGCGCGTGGCCGATGGTGGCGAGATAGATGTCGCCGCGTGGCTCGTTAGGCTTCGGCTCGAGCGCGAACCGATACGGATATCTCTGCGCAAGTGAGTATTCGCACAAGAAGTTCAGCGCATCGCGGTAGTGCCTGAGCGCGTCGCGGGGATCCTTCGCGGCGTTCGTCTCCGTTCCCTCGCGTCCTCCCCAGAAGACATAGATCTCGGCGCCCAACTCGTTGCCGAGGTCCATCGAGCGCATCGCCTTTTGCAGAGCGTACCGCCGCACGCGCGCATCGTTGCTTGTGAACGCGCCATCGCGGAACGCCGGATCGGTGAACAGGTTCGTCGTCGCCATCGGCACCTTCAAGCCGGATTGCGCCAATGCCTTCTTGAACTCGCGCACGAGACGGTCGCGCTCATTTGTCGTCGCGTCGCGCGGCACCAGATCCTCGTCGTGCAGATTGACGCCGTACGCGCCAAGCTCGGCGAGACGCTCAACTATGTAGGCCGGCGAGAGCCCGGCGCGCACCGGCTCACCGAAGGGATCACGCCCCACGTTGCCAACCGTCCAGAGGCCGAACGTGAAATGGTCCTCCGCGCGCGGTGTGTAGGCGTCCTGTTTCGTTTTCAAGTTCATCGAGCGCTGATCCTTTCCGGGTCCTTCTTGCAAGCGTAAATGGCCCACCGCGGCGCAGTCATCTTGCCTGTGAATGGCACACCTGGCAAGTCAGGGCTAAGTGGCGAGACTCAGCGCTCCGTGCGTGCCAGGCAAACTTTGAATTCCGCACCAAGTGGAGATCGCGATGGTGCAAGCCAAGCCTTGGGGATAACCCTGAGGAACCGGATCTCTCCATGTGGTGAAACGAGCCCGTGCGCCAAGCAGCGATCGATCGTTTTTGTGAACGCCACACCAGTCGGCTCCGGAGCACGTAGCCGGACCGAGGTCGTTCACAAGGATCGTAGGTTGCTTTGCGCGTGATCTCTCGCTCCACGACGAACCGATCCGGGTCCTCAGGGTAATCCGAGCTTTACCGGCTGGACTGGTCGAGCCCTCGAGACGGCGAATTGAATCCCTCGCGCCTGAATGAAGATCGCGTTGCTACAAGCCAAGCCTTGGGGATTACCCGGATGAACTCGATCTCTCCATGTGGTGTGAAGAGCCCGTGCGCCGAGCAATGATCGATCGTTTTTGTGAACGGCACACCAAGCGAGTTCGGTGCGCGAAGCGGCCCGAGGCCGTTCACAAAGACCTTAGATACGAGGATGGCGCGCGATCTCTCACGCCAGGACGAACCGATCCGAGTGATCCGGGTAATCCCAACTTTACCGGCTTGATCAATCGCGCTCCCAACACGCCGAGAGCTCTTGGCCGCCTAACATGAAGTTGGAGACCGCGCACCATCTGGACATTGCGATCGTACACGCCAAGCCTTGGGGATTACCCGGATGAACTCGGATCTCTCCATGTGTAGAAGGAGCACCGCACGGCGAGCAGCGATCGATCGTTTTTGTGAACGGCACACCAACTGAGTTTGGTGCGCGAAGCGGCCCGAGGCCGTTCACAAAAAGACTTTGGATACGAGGATGGCGCGTGACCTCTCGCGCCACGACGAACAGATCCGAGTGATCCGGGTAATCCGAGCTTTACCGGCCCGAGTGGTCGTGCTCTCAACAGGGTGAACGCCGCGCGCCGACGTGGAGATCGCGATGGTGCAAGCCAAGCTTTGGGGATTACCCGGATTACCCGGATGAACTCGGATCTCTCCATGCGGTGAAAAGAGCCCGCGCGCCAAGCAGCGATCGATTGTTTTTGTAAACGGCACACCGTCGGCTCCGGCGCACGTAACCGGACCGAGGTTTTCACAGGAAGATTGTAGGTTGGCTTTGGCGCGCGATCTCTCGCGCCACGACAAACCGATACCGATCCTCCGGGTTATCGCAGGAGTGGGAGTGCGCGCGAACAGCGCGCATTGACAACTCAGGCGTTCCGATGTCTACGTTTGCTCGCGAACGATGCTGAAGAGAAACCTGTGGTTCGCCGGCCCCCCACAACGACAATCACCATGACAACGCCAGTCCTACCAAAAGCCAAGGTGTGCTTTTCCTGCAGCGACGTGATTGACGCAACTGCCTCGGTATGTCCACGGTGCAGGACTCCGCAGCCGATGGTGGCTCCTGTCAGGACGTCCGAGCGGCGCATTCTGCCGGCGCTGCTGCTCTGCTTCTTCCTCGGCATATTCGGCGCGCATCGCTTTTACGCCGGGAAGATTGGGACCGGGATCCTCGAGCTGTTGACCGTTGGCGGGCTCGGGATCTGGTGGCTTGTCGACATGATCCTGATACTCACCGGGAGTTTCAAGGATGCGGATGGGCAGAAGATCAATGAGTGGATGTAGCCGTTCGCTCGAAGTGCGCGCTGCCGCTGTCGCAACGCAGAGAATTGCCCGACGGGACCGGCGTCCATCGATTGCCCTCAAGTCCCACGGCTGTTGCGGGCATCTTTCCGAGGCAGGCCAATCGGCCGGGCCGAGAGTTTGTATCTCGCCGACGCATGGACCGTGTTCTTGCTGTCTGTGCAGCGGTTGAAGCAGTCACTGGCGTCGCGTTGGCCGCGTACCCGCACATCGTCGTCGGCCTCTTATTGGGCGCCGCGCCGGCCGGCGCCGGCATCGCCGTGACCAGAATTGCGGGCATCGCGCTCCTCGCATTGGGGATCGCCTGTTGGCCTGGCGGTAATCCGAACCGCACGGTTGACCAAGCGTATGGCGGTATGTTGACCTACTCCGCCTTCGTGTCGCTCTGTCTGGCGTACGCCGGCCTTGCCGACAAGCTGATCGGCCCATTGCTGCTCCCCGCGGTTGTCGTTCACGCGATGCTGGCCGTGCTGCTCACTCTGGCGTGGTCAAGACGGCGATTACGGTTCCGCCCTCGGCTCCCGTCGGCAACAGCGCCGCATCCCGCCACACTCGACTCGTAACCCGACCTCGTCGCGCGATCTCTCGCGCCACGACAAACGATACCGGTCCTCCGGGTTATCCCCAGTTACCGGCTTGACCGCCCGAGATCTCAAACGCGCTCAAGCCACCGCGGCGGCGGCGTGAATGATCTCTTCCTCACCGGTCCCGATGGCTTCGATGAGGACGCGTCCCGTATACGCGGGCGGCCGCGCCACTCCCAGCGCCCATGCGGCTGTTGGCGGAACGTCGAGTAGGTGCGCGTCCTCGAGATTCGTTTGTCGAACCGCGCCACCGCCGAGGATGACCGGGATCGTCCAGTTGAGCGGATGCTCTTCACTGTGATCATTCACCGTGACGCCGCCGCCGCCATGATCGGCGAGCGCGATGACGAGCGTGTGAGGATCGCTGCTGCATGACGTCAACTTCGTCAGCAGGCCGACCGCGGAATCGAGTCGGCGGCACGCATCGCCATACTCTTGCGTCATCCAGCCGTGACCTTCTCCTGCCTGATCGGCGTCGGCCCAGTGCATCACAATGAGTCCGCGCTCCTGAGTGCGCAGATTCTTACTGGCCGCCATGGTCACTGCCTCCGCCGTGGCACCGGCGAAGCGGGCCTCGGTGAAGCCGAGGCCCTTGGCAATGACACGGGCGGTGCCTCGATAGAGACGAGGTAGAGCCCTCATGAACAGCGCGCTGTGATAGCCCGCTCGCGACAGGAGCGCGGGAAGCGGCTCGAGGGTTGTCTTCGGTCTCGGTATGTGCACGGAATCCCTCAGGATGCCGTGCGTTTCGGGAGGGATGCCGCTGAGCAGCGACGTCATCGCGGGCCACGTGCAACTCGGCGAAACGGTGCGGGCGGACATCGTGGACGCACCGCTCAACGCCATGGCGCGAATGTTCGACAGCGCGTACGCGTCAATCGCGTCTGGGCGCAACCCGTCGAGCACAACGATGATCACACGGCAGATAGCCGTCGGCATGGACATTCTCTTGTTCTCCGAACAAGGAGAAGAACAAGAACGATGCCCAGACGACGTGAGCCGAGCTAGTTCTGGCGCGGTTTTCCGTTCGGACGCTCGGTAAGCGGAGCGTGAGAAGAGCTCTCCTTCTTCTTCTTTTTCTTCGCGCGCTCGTCCTGTTCTTTCTTGTGACGCCAGGGCAGCCATCCGCGATGCGTCTCGTCCTGCTTCTTCTTGGCCACGCGGGTCTCGTGCTGCTCCTTGTGCTCGACCTTGGCGTGATGTGCCTTTGCCTTCGAATCCTTGTGCGCCGTCGATTTTACAGGCCTGGTGCGCGGCGTACCGGCTTGAACCGCTTCGGAGCCGTGGTGCTTGGGTTCCGCGGCGTGTGGGCGTTCCGCCAGATGCGTAGTGGTGTCGACGCCACCATGTCCCCAGCAGGCGAATGTCGAGCGCGAGCTGCTCGTTCCATCCTTACAGGACTTGGTCTGCGGAGCTTGCGCGCCGGCGATCGCGGGAGCGATGGCGAGCGCAGTCGCCGCGAACAGTGCACGCATCACGAGGGACGTGGACATTTGATCCTCTCCGGAGGAGTGACTCTCCGGGATAGACGTGCCCATTCGTGCGAGG
The DNA here is from genome assembly GCA_045804225.1 of Gemmatimonadaceae bacterium. Lineage (GTDB taxonomy): Bacteria > Gemmatimonadota > Gemmatimonadetes > Gemmatimonadales > Gemmatimonadaceae > AG2. The sequence continues at coordinate 543,883 of JBJMNO010000001.1, read as the reverse complement.
TCACTGGACGCATGACTCACATTGTGAGCCAGTTCACAAAAGCGGGAGCCGACCGAGGTCGTTCGCAACGCTCTAAACGGCTCGTCGCACGCGATGCCTCTCGCCACGACGAACCGATCCGCTCCTCGGGGTAATCCCAACTTTACCGGCCGAACTGGTCGAGCACTCGAGACGGCGAATTGAATCCTTCGCGCCTGAATGAAGATCGCGTTGCTACGGGCCAAACCTTGGGGATTACCCGGATGAACTCGGATCTCTCCATGTGGTGAGAAGAGCCCGTGCGCCGAGCAACGATCGCTCCTTTTGTAAGAGGCACAGCGAGTTCGGTGCGCGAAGCGGCCCGAGGCCGTTCACAAAAAGACTTTGGATACGAGGATGGCGCGCGACCTCTCGCGCCACAACGAACCGATCCGGGTCCTCCGGGCAATCCGCGCCCCTTTGGTCTGTCCGGTCGAGCTCTCAATTCGGCGAATCACCGAGTGAAGATCGCGATGGTACTAGCCAGTCAGTGGGGATTACCCGGATTGCCCGGATTACCCGGATCTCCTCGAGTGCATCAAAGGCATGATGTCGCCCCGCGGTCATCGAACGAGTTGTGAACAGCACACGACTCGAGTCCGGTGCGCGTGGCAGACCAGCGTCGTTCACAAAGCAATAAGGAATCGTGGTGCGCGATCCCTCTCGCCAAGACGAACCGATCCAGGTCTCCTCCGGGTAATCCGAGCCCCCTGGTCTGTCCGGTCGAGCTCTCAATGCGGCGCGTCACCGAATGAAGATCGCGATGCTGCTAGCCAATCAGATCACCCGGAGTAGCCGGATCTCTCCGAGTGGCGCAATGGCATAATCTCGCCCGGCAGTGATCGAACGATTTGTGAACGGCACAGGAGTGGAGTCATTCGCCGCCTCCTGGTGTTGCGCCGGGACACGTCCTGCTTGCCTTCTCCACCGATGGCCATAAGCTCGTGTGTCACTCTAGCGCGAGCGTTGCGTCGTGCGTGGCAAGGGCATCAACTTCGACACCGGTTTCCTCAGCGCCAGCACCAGTACACGCGAGCCCTTCGACCCGGAAGTCGTTAGGCGCGAGATGCGTGTCATCCGCGACGACCTGCACTGCAACGCGGTGCGCATCACAGGCGGCGACCCAAACCGGTTGGAGATTGCCGCGAGGTACGCCGCCGATGCCGGGCTCGCCGTGTGGTTCTGTCCGTTCACGAACGGACTTACGCAGGATGCGCTGCTCGCGCTGCTCGCCGACTGCGCCGAACGCGCCGAACGGCTACGACGAGCGGGCGCGGATGTCGTTATGCTCACCGGTTCGGAGGTGAGCCTGTTCACGCTCGGCTTCTTTCCTGGCGACACACTCGAGGAGCGCGTTGCGCTGATTGGCGATCCTGTTCGCGTGCGAGCAGCAATCGCTGATGTCCGCGCGCGCATGAACGATTTTCTGCGGCGGGCCGTCGCCGTTGTCCGCGCGAGCTTCGGTGGGAAGTTGAGCTACGCCTCCCTTCCCTTCGAGGGTGTGGACTGGAGCCTCTTCGACATCATTGCCACTGATGCCGGTTATCGAACGAAAGAGAATGCGTCGCACTACCGCGAGAGCATCCGCGCCTTCGTGGCTCAGGGTCGCTCGCTCGGGAAGCCAGTCGCGATCACCGAGTTTGGCTGCGGCTCGTTCCGCGGCGCCTCGGAGTTCGGCCGCGACCCGACGTTCTCCCTCATCGTGTGGGGAGACGACGGCCGGGCGGCGCAGCTCAATCGCGAGTGCGAACGCGATGAGAATGAGCAGGCCAAATTACCTGCGTGAATTGATCGACGTATTCGAATCGGAAGGGGTCGACTTCGCGTTCGTATACACCTTTTCGCGCTACGATTTCCCGCACCGCGAGGAACGAGACCGTGACATCGACAGGGTGAGCGCCGGCGTGGTGAAGGTGTTCGATGAACAGACCGGGGCACGCCAGGGGCGCTACGCCGACATGCCGTGGGAGCCAAAGGCCGCCTTCAGCACCATCGCCGACTGCTACGGTCGATTGGCAACTCGATACTGACCGATGGTGCGGCCACGATAGTCAATGACTGCGTGGCTAACGAGGTAGAACACGGTACCATTCATCAGTGTCGCCGCGTTACAAGATCAGCGCTCATCCCGTCGCTCAATTATCGATGGGCGAGGTGCTCAGGGCGTGATGCGACGTACCGCCTTGATGACGAATGCACCGTTGAGTGAGCGCGACAGCGCTCCCCGCGCCGGAAATCGGTACCGCGCGGCGGCGTCGGTGGTATAGCCGGAGTTCCAGACGAGGTACAGGTCGTCTCCGATCTGCGGGATCCAGTGAAATCGAACATTGAAGTCGACGCGCCGATTCTCGTTGTTGAACTGCACGAAGCCGAGAAAGTCCGTGCGCGTACTCACCGCATATTCGAGGCGAGCGGCGCTTTCGGTGGCGACGAAGTGGCCCGCGGGAATCGTCGCTTCTGTGCGCGACAGATCGAGTCCGGCTATCACATGGCCGCCAGCGCGCCACGTCCCGCTCAACGACGCGTCCACACTCCGTCCGCCGTAAAATCCGCCGAAGCCAACAACCGTTCCGACGCTCACCGGCCGGCCTAACGACGTTCGATACTGGAGCTGCCCACGCGTCCACCAATATCGTCCCGCATCGATGCTGATGCTCCGGAAAATGTCGAATGGGCTCGTTGGAGCATCCATGAGCCGCAAGACGCTGGCGCCGAACTCGTCTCCCGATTGCAGTGTTCCGCCCAGCATCTGCCAGTCAAAGGTTGCCGTCTGCCACGTTCGGCTGTCGGCAAGCGTGCCAGGCGAGCCGGTCTCGTTGGCGATGATGTCCCAGGTCGGGATCGGCGCTTCGAAATCCAGCTTCCGGATGCCTAACACACCAGGCCGCGGCATGAAGTCGATGTGACCCGTCGTCTCCCAGATGCCAGCGCGGCGCACGAACCCCAGCGGCGGTGCATAACCGGAGTCGATGCGGTAGAGAGAAACGAAGTTGTCGAAGAGATCGTTCGGAAAGTCGGTTCCATAGCGCCACGCGAGCGGCGTGCCCCGCACACTCTGATTCTGCGTTCCCGCGATCCAGAACGAGGGCTCGATGTTGTAGCCGCGGACGACGAGCGGAAAGTCCACGTCGAATCCACCCGCGCGCTGATTGTCGCCAACGCCGGGCCCTCCACGATCGATGAGCATGGCACCGATGTACGATCGCTGAAGCAGATCGTGCTTCACGCGAATGACAGCGTCGTTCGCCTGATCGAGGCCGCCCGTTCGTGCGTCGAGGACGCCGAGGGTCCACGGTCCAGCCCGACCGGTGACGCGACCGCCGCCGAGAATCGGATACGGTGCGCCGAGTGTGTCGAGACCGATTCGCCGCGAGTAGAAGAGCTGCGCTCGGCCCTCGGTACCGAACGCGAAAATGCCACTCGACTCGAGAAAGAACTCCCGTTTCTCCGGAAAGAACAACGGGAACCGCGTCAGGTTTATTACTTGCTGATCAGCCTCGACCTGCGCGAAGTCGGTGTTGACCGTGAGGTCCGCGGTGAGCGTTGGAGACAGCGCCATCTTCGCGTCGAGGCCTCCCTTCCCGCCGACAAATCCGTCGCTCAACTGCGTCCCGGTGGAGTCGTGCTCGGGAGCCACCGCGCGGGCGAGCACGTACGGCATCAGCGCGACATTGCGGCTTCGCCCGAGGGTGCCGAGTCCGACGAGATCGCCCTCAGCGAGCAGATGGTAGAGTCCCTGCGTGCGGCCCCAGCCGCGCCAGAGCGCCTCTTCGTTTTTTCTCCGAATGAAGCGCCGGACGTTCAAACCGAATGCGGTGCCCGCTCCCGATTGAAACCGCAGTGTACGAAACGGAATGCGAAACCGCGCACTCCATCCGCTCGCATCGCGCGACACCGCCACGTCCCAGATCCCATTCCAGTTCTCGTTGAGAATGTCGACGCCGCTGAACTGCGCGTCCCACATGGCCCCGTTCGGGTTTGTCTGAAAGACAAACGCTGATCGGCGATCGTGAAAGCTGTCGATGAGTAACGTGATATTGTCGTCGGAGCTGAGGTCCGCATCCCGGCGAAGTTGTGACGCACGAAGAGCCGCCGGATCGCGATCGTACGCGTAGACCACGACGTAGAGCGCCTCAGCGTCGCGTAGCACCTTCACCACCGTGCGCTCAGACGCGGGTGCGCCTTCGACTGGTTCCCGCTGGCGGAAATCCGTGATGGAGTCCGCTCGCGACCAGACTGCCTCGGCGAGCGCCCCATCCAGTCTCACGTCGCCGTCGGCGCGGATGACTCGCAATGCTGCAGGCGCGGTGGGATCGCCTTGCGGGCTCGTGACTGTTTGCGCAACGAGCAGGCGAGCGCCCACGGCGATCAGCGCAAACGCGACGATCCCGGGAAGGAGAGGGCGATAGCGACTAACCGAGTGCGGCATGTGACGCGTGGCAGCGCCCTGGCCTCGCCTCAATCTTCGAGGCTCGGGAGCGTTTTCAGAACATCTTCTGCATCGGGCCGATGGACGACCGCTTCGTCTTTCCGGATCTTCCCGTCGCGGAAGATGATCACGCGCTTGGCGAACTGCGCGATGTCGTGCTCGTGCGTGACGAGGACGATCGTTAGGCCCGTGTCATTCAGTCGCTGCAGCACCGCCATGATTTCCACGGACGTGCGGCTGTCGAGATTCCCCGTCGGCTCGTCGGCGAGGAGAATAGACGGATGGTTCACCAGTGCCCTGGCGACTGCCACGCGCTGTTGCTGGCCACCGGACATCTGCGACGGGAAGTGATGCGCCCGATTGGCGAGCCCCACGAGCGCCAGCGCCTGTGTTGCGCGCGCGAGTCGTTCCTGTTTCGTCACGGGGGCGTAGATCGCCGGCAGCTGCACGTTCTCCAGGGCGGTCGTCCGCGGCAACAGATTGAACCCCTGAAAGACAAAACCGAGTTTCTGATTTCGGATGTGCGCGAGCATCCTCTTGGTCAACCGCGAGACATCGGTGCCATCGAGCACGTAGCGCCCGGATGTCGGCCGGTCGAGACAGCCGAGGATGTTCATCAGCGTCGACTTTCCGCTGCCGCTCGCCCCCATGATGGCGACGAATCCGCCCGATTCGACATCGAGACTCACACCACGCAATGCGTGCACCCGCGTCTCGCCCATCGCGTAGACCTTGTGCACGCCCTCGACGCGAATCGTCGCGTCACCGGACGGCGAAGGCCGGCGCGTCACGCTGCGGGTTGCGAGCGTCGTGGAGGTATCGGAGTCCACGTGGCCTAGCGGCGAATGGCCTGCGGACCCGACGCTGACTTGGACGTCACCGCTGTGGTCACGACGTCATCGCCGGGCTTGAGCGACCCGCGGAGGACCTGCGTCACTTCCGTGTACGCATGATCGGTGATGCCTAACGTCAGTTGCACGGGTTCGATCGTGCCGTCCGGCCGCATCTTCCAGACAACGACGCTTTCGGTGCGCGGGGAGCGGCGGGCCGGCGCGGCGGGTGACGCATCACCACCATCCGCTGATGTGGCGAGGCGCTCCTGGTCGATGCCATACTTTGCATAGAGCGCGCGCACCTGCTCCGGAGAGAGCGGCGGATTGAAGCGCAGCGCGGCGTTCGGAAGCTTCACGACATTCTCGGCGGTCGCCACCGGGATTGTGACGTACGCCGTCATGCCGGGGAACAGCTTGAGATCGGGATTCTGGAAGTCGATGATCGCGTCGTACGTCACCACGTTCTGCACCGTTGTCGGATTCATGCGAAGCTGGCTGACCGTTCCGCTGAAGCGGTCCTTCGGAAAGGCGTCGACCTTGAACGTGACCGGGTGTCCCAGCTTGATGCGTCCCACGTCTGATTCGTCCACCTTGGCATAGACCTGCATCTTCGTGAGGTCCTGCGCGATGGTGAAGATCGTCGGCGCCTGCAGGGATGCCGCGACGGTCTGGCCGACGTCCACATTGCGGGCGACGACAATCCCATCGATCGGTGAGCGGATCACGGTGTGATCCAGGTTGGTCCGCGCCATGGCGACTGCCGCATCCTTCTGATTGACCTGTGCCTTCGCCTGCACCACGCCCGCTTCGGCGGCATCGACCGACGCTTTAGCAGACTCGTAATTCGCCCGCGCCAGATCGAGCTCCTGCTGAGTCCCAGCATTGGTCTTCGCAAGCGCCGCGGCGCGGTCGAAGTCGGCCTTTGACTGGACCAGCGCCGCATTGGCCTTCTTCAGACCCGCCTGAGCACCCGTGACGTTGGCCTTCGCGTTCTCGAGGTCCGCCGTCGCTTGAAGGAGCGTCGCCTGGAGCAGCGACGGATCGATGACCGCGATCACGTCACCTTTGTGCACGCGCGAATTGAAGTCGGCGTTGAGCCTCGAGATCGTGCCGGACACTTGCGACCCGACGAGGACCGTGACAACCGCGTTGACCGTTCCCGTCGCGTCGACTGCGTCACGAATCTCGCCCTGCTGTACGGGAGAGCTGAGGAATTGCGTGTGATCTGTGCGCCGCAGGCTGAAGGCGGCAATGATCACAATCAGCATCAGGATGCCGGCTCCGATGATCCAATTCCTCCGCGCCGTCGACTCAGGCGCGCCGATTTCGGCATCGAGGTCATGGAGCGACGACCCGGTGTAGGCCTGGGACTCTGAGGGGCGCTGCGGTGCCGACGACGGGATATGAAGGTCAGTCATTGCTACGTGAAATGGGTCATTCGTAGCGCAGCGAGTCGATCGGATCGAGCCGCGACGCCTTCCGAGCAGGATAGTAGCCGAAGAACACTCCGACTGCGACCGAGAAGGCGGCCGCGGCAACAACGGCCTCGATCGACAGCTGCATGGGCCACTGGAGCGTGCGGCCAACGAATGCGGACGCGACGACGCCGAGCAGCACGCCGGCCGCGCCGCCGGCGAGGCTCAACATCACCGACTCACCGAGGAACTGTAGCTGAATCGCTTCCTCGGTCGCGCCCACGGCGACACGAACACCGATCTCGCGCGTGCGCTCCGTTACGGAAACGAGCATGACATTCATGATCCCGATGCCGCCGACCAGGAGCGAGATTGAGGCGATCGCGACGAGCAGCAGCGTCATGGTCCGACTCGCCTCGAGCTGCGCCTGAATGATGTCTTCCGGGTTCCGAATATTGAAATCGTCGTCCTCCTCCGGTCGCAGATGGTGCCGGTCACGGAGCAGTGCGCCGGCTTGCCGCCCGGCGAGCTTCACGACGTCAGGTGACACTGCGGAACACAGAATGTCATCGAGCCAGTTGTTGCCTTTGATCTTCTTCATCACGGTGGAATACGGCATGATCACCGTGTCGTCCTGGTCCTGCCCGGAGACGGAGAGACCCTTTGGACGAAGCGTTGCTACGACCTTGCACGGAAGGTTCTTCACGCGCATCACCTGGCCAATCGGATCCTTCGCCCCGAACAGCTGATCGCGCACCGTTCGCCCGATCACGCACACGTCAGCCGACTGCTCGACATCATCCGCGGTGAAGAAGGCACCCTGGTCGAGCCCCCATCGTTTGATGTCGAAGTATTCCGGGGACACGCCGCGATAGCCTGTATACCAGTTCTGATTGGCGTAGATGATCTGGATGGAGCCGTCGACGTTAGGCGAGACGCTCTTGATGAGCGGTATCTGATTCTTGATCGCCACCGCGTCAGACAGCACGAGGCTTTTCGTGCCGTGCGTTCCCGTGCGAACGCCGTTCACGGCGCGTCCGCCGGCTTCGATCCACACGAACGCGTCGCCCAGATTGTTCATCTGCTGCTCGACTTGCGCCTGCCCTGCCTTGCCGATGGCCACGACACAGATCACGGCCGCAATCCCAATTGTAATGCCGAGGACCGTGAGCAGGCTCCGCATCTTGTTGCGAACCAGAGCAAAGACCGACGATCCCAGCAATGCGCCATAGTTCATGGCGTCAGTATCCGAAGCACGGCCCGGCCGCCGACGTTCTCCAACGGCAAGTACACGCGATGCGTTCGCGGATCGACGGCTACCGTATGGGCATGAGGCGCCTTGATCTCGCCAACCAGGCGGAGCACCGCGCCGTCCGCAACGAAGGTGCTGAGGACTCCGGACTCCGACGCGACGTACAGCCGCCGCCACGCAGCATCCCAGGCGAGAACGTCAGGATCATCTCCCACGGTCTGCGTCGAGAGCACCTTCATGGTTCGTAGATCGACGACGAGCAGCTTCCCATTTCCCTCACACGAAACAAAGGCGAGGCGGCCCGGCTCATCGAGGGTGAATCCGTGCGGATGATCCGAGCCGGGTAGATCGTATCGGGCAACGATCTTCTCACTGGCCGGATCGATGGCCACAAGCCGATTGCGCGTCTGCACCGCGACGAGAATGCAGTGCGACACCGAGTCATAATGCGTGTTCCCGGCTTCCCCACCGAGCTCGATCGTTGCGCGCTTCGTGTTCGTGCGCGCGTCGATGACGACGTCCGCGCCGCCTGATTCATCCGAGACGAAGACCTTATGCTCCGCCGGTGCGTAGGCGATGCCATCGGGAAAGCGAATTCCACCGATGCTCGCGGTGATCTTGAGTGTTCGCTCATCGATGCCGATCAGCGCGTGGTCGCCGGCGGCCGAAGCATAGATCGTGTGGTGTTCCGGAACGACCCAGATGCCCGTCACGCGCGGTGTTCCATTCACTTCGGCGATGACGCGCGACGAATCGAGGTCGAAGACGACGACGCGGCCAGCGTTCATGTGCGAGATGTAGAGCCGCCCATGCGCCGGGTCCGCGCTCTGATAGTCGAAGCGATTCGCCGGCCCGGGAAGTTGAATGTCGCGAACCAGTCGGAGCGGGCCCCGCGCCGCGCCGGCGGCCGCGGTTGCTGCTGCAGACCAGCCGGCTGGCGTCATCGACGTTGCGCTGGCAATGCATGTCGCTTGTGCAACGATCGACGTACGCGCGGTACAGACGAGCATCGCTGACGCAATCACACATCCAGCGGATTTGTACTTCCTCATTGCTACTTCCTCCAATGACGAAGGCCGTCCGCTCGTCGGGTTGAGGTGGTCACTCATCACGCAAGGCTGCCGCTCGTTCGAGCTCCTTCACCGCAAGCGCATAGAGCTCGTCGAAGAGCGTCATGCCACGCTCGAGACGCGACGGATCATCGGCATGGGCCGCGGCGATTCCGGCGAGCACGCGTTCGATCCCGCGCGCATCGTCGCGCTCGAACACGCCATCCCGGAGATCGATCTCATGAACGACCTCGGCGATCTCCGACAATGCCGGATCCTCGAGGTGAAATCGGCGCAGCAGCGTCTCGAAGGTACACCGGTCACCCTCATGCGCGTATTCCGCTTCGAACATGTCGAACCGAAGCTCACCGGGTTCTGGCTCATATCCCTTCGGGGCAACGAATTTGAAACGAGCCTGTGGATCGATGAAGCGGCGAATGAGCCACGCACTGGCGATCCGGTCGACAAAGATTCCTTCGCGCGTCACCCAGACGCGGTTGTGTACCTCCGAGCGTGGCGTCGGCGACGTGCGCAGGAGGTCAGCGGTAGGCGCGGGCCGCAGACGATCTTCGATTGATTGAACGAGTGAGACGACCGAGCTCGACGCCCGCGCACCGAAGAAGTCGATCCGGGAGAGCGCCTCCAGCCGCGTGCGAATCCGCGCCAATTCCGGCTCGATTCGCGCGCGCCGCTCGTCGCTCGGCACGCGTCCCGCCGGCAACCGACGCAGTAGCGCTCGCGCTCTGCCCGCAATCTCGTCGTAATCACGGGCGCGGGCCTCACGCAGCAGCTGCTCGATCTCCGCGTCGGTGAGCCCGTCCACGAACTCCGCGCGACAGATAGAGGCTTCGCCGCCGCCGTCCGCGATCTCTCTCAGTACCCACTGAAAGTCTTCCACCGCCTGCGTCGAGAACGGCAGCACGTAAATCGAGTTCTTGATCGCGACCGCGCCCACGCGCTCGAGGCGGCGCCCAATCTTCACGCGCAGATAGTCCGGCGTCCTCGGGATCTGGTGGATCAGCAGGAGCCAACGCGCGCCCGTGGCCGAATCCGTAACCGAAGCCTGCAGATGCGTTGGGGTGATCACAGCTGAATCATAGAAGTGAACGCGCTTGTGCACCAGCAACTCACAGTGTTGCTAAGACGGTTGCCGGCGCTTGTATCACGGGTGAATCCTGGCTAGCATGAGCCTGAGTGTCGAAAACGTGATGGCTTTTCTTCATCATCGGAGGACCTCACCATGCACAGGTTGTCGGCGATGTTTTTGATGCTATACAGCCGTTGGAATTCGCGATCGAATTCGCGACGTATGGCGATGTCCACCGCAGGTGCCGTCCTCGTCGCGCTCTGCGTGCACCCTGCCCTGGCCCAGCAAAAGACCGCTGTCCGGCAATCCAGTACGACCGAGAGCTGGTCGGCAGTGGAGCAGACGCTCGGCCGCAAAGGCGCAATGAATCCGGGCAGCGTGATGAAATTCGGTTTTCCACGAAGTGACCTGCAGGTGATGCTCGGTGACGTCCAGCTGAAGCCGGCTCTCGCGCTCGGCGGTTGGGTCGCGTTCAAGCCGCTTGCAGGCGGAAAGGCCATGGCGCTCGGCGACTTGGTGCTAACGCCTGACGAAGTGGGGCCGGTGATGCAGCGCCTTCAGGAGGGCGGCATCTCGCAGACGGCGTTGCACAACCACGTGCTCGGCGAAAATCCACGTGTGATGTACATGCACGTCATGGCCGAAGGCGATCCCGCCAAGATCGCCGAGACACTGCGAACGGCGCTTGGCGAGTCAAAGACGCCGATGACAATGAGTGCGCCGGCGGCGCCTAACGCGGCAATCGATCTCGACACGACGGCCGTCGCGCGCGCGCTCGGTTACTCCGGCAAGGTGAATGGTGGAGTGTATCAGGTGAGTGTGCCGCGCGCCGAGCGCATCGTCGACATGGGCCAGGAGATCCCACCCTCGATGGGCGTCGCGACCGCGATCAACTTTCAGCCGACCGGCGGGGGCAAGGCCGCCATCACCGGGGACTTCGTCCTCATCGGCAGCGAGGTGAATCCGGTGCTCCGCACCTTGCGCGAGAACGGCATCCAGGTGACGGCCGTCCACAGCCACATGCTGCAGGAGTCTCCGCGACTCTTCTTCATGCACTTCTGGGCGAATGACGACGCGACCAAGTTGGCCACCGGCCTCCATGCGGCACTGGCCCGCACGAACGTCAAGCGAAGCTGAGCCAACGAGGTCGGCACAAGTCGCGGGAGCCACAACCCAACGCGATTCTCGCCGAGCACGCGCGCGGGCGTTCTTTGGCCTAACGCCTGAAATCATTGCCGTTTCCACGGCAATGTTGCTCATGAATCTCGGCGAGAATCTCTGGCGCCGCTTTCTCCGAAGTATTTGCAAAGCCTGGGCGCGCCAATTACGGCGATTGGTCTGTTTGGCACGGCCGAAGACTTTCTGGACGGAGTATATCAGTACCCCGGCGGTTGGATCGCCGATCGATACGGGCGGCGGGCGGCGTTGCTGCTCCTCGTATCGCTGACGATGATCGGCTACGTGCTGTTCGCAATCCTTCCGAGCTGGCCGCTGGCGTTTCTCGCACTTGCGTTCATCATGGCGTGGGACGCGATGGCGAGCCCCACATTGTTCGCCGTCGTAGGCGATGCGTTGCCGCGCGAGAAGCGAACGATGGGCTTTACCGTGCAATCAATCCTCCGACGAGTGCCGATCGTCATTGCCCCAACGCTCGGCGGTTTTGCCATCGCCACACTCGGCCTGCGTCTCGGCGTTCGACTCGGGCTCGCGATCTCGATCGCGCTGGCCCTCCTGACCCTGCTCGTCGCTGCGCGTGTTCGCATACCGGTGCGGCGTGATGAGAAGACGATCAACGTGCGGCACGTGTGGATATCGTTTCCGTCTTCGCTGCGCTGGTTGCTCGCGTCGGACATCTTCATCCGCACGTGCGACGGCATGGTGGACGTGTTTCTCGTCATCTACGCCATCAACGTCATCGGCATCAGCGCGCCGCAGTTCGGCATTCTCGTCGCCGTACAGGCAGCGACGGCGATGATTGTCTACATTCCAGCAGCGCGCATTGCCGAGTATACGGGGAAGAAGCCGTTCGTCATCGCGACCTTCTGCTGCTTCGCGCTCATGCCAGTCGCCGTCGCCTGGGCGTCGAACTTTGCCTGGCTTGTCGTCGCCTTCGTCGTCGGTGGCTTGCGCGAGGTGGGAGAGCCGGCGCGGAAGGCATTGATCATCGATCTCGCCACTCCCTCGCTCCGCGCACGAGTCGTGGGCCTGTACTATCTCATTCGAAGCCTAACGATCGCGCCAGCGGCGTTCATCGGCGGTCTGTTGTGGCGGACGTCGCCGCGGCTGCCGTTCTACGTCGCCGCCGCGATCGGCGGCATAGGCGTCGTTGTTTTTGCTCGTACGGTGGATGAGCAAGTCGCGTAATGTGGACATCGAGGGCGAGATCTCAATCGTGTCCATGGCGATGATGGATGTCGGGATAGTGCGAATGTGTGTGCACCATCGGCTCGTGGCGGTGGGGATGTGAGTGAGGCTCACCGGGTGGATCGCCCGCCGCGTGCTCGTGCTGATGATGCTCGTCATGCACGTGGAGATGGTCGTGCTCCATGAGCTCGTGCGCATGAGGGTGCTCATGATGCTCCGTGAGGTGGAGCCACACGCCGAACGCCATCAGCGCCGCTCCGGCGCCAAATGCGAAACTCGGACGTTCGCGGAAGACAATGAGCGATACCGCGGCGCCGACGAACGGCGCGGATGAGAAGTATGCGCCCGTGCGCGCCGTTCCGAGACGGCGGAGGGCAAGCACGAAGAGGACGAGACTCACGCCATAGCTGAGGAAGCCAAGGAGCGACGCCGCGACCAATCGCGCCAGCGAGGGCAAACTTCCGCCGAGCGCCACGCCTATTGTCGTGTTGACGCTTCCGGCGACCAAACCCTTGAGCATCGCCGTCTGCACGGGATCTGCGGCCGAGATCTTTTGCGTGAAGTTGTTGTCGATCGCCCAACAGAGCGTGGCCCCAACGACGAGGATGGGACCGACAAGGTGCCCGAGCTCTGCCCGTCCCTCCCACGAAAGGACCACCCCACCGGCGACGATGGCGGCCATGCCGAGCGCAATACGCCGGTCGAAGTTCTCACGGAACACAAACCAGGCGATGAGTGCAGTGAAGACCCCTTCGAAATTGAGAAGCAGAGACGCACTCGCCGCCGGCGTACGCGTAAGACCCGCCATGAGAAGTAGCGGTCCAAGAACTCCACCGAACGCGATCGCGGCAGCGAGCCAAGGGGCGTCGCGCCGCGTGAGCGGCGCCTCTCGTGGCTTGTTTCTGCGCATGAGCCAGACGAACGTGAGCCCCACACCGGAGCCCAAATACAGGAGTCCGGCGAGGAGCTGCGGCGACGCACCGAGAAGGAGGAGCTTGGCAAGCGGCGCGCTGACGCCGAAGAGAACGGCCGCAAGGAGTGCGAAGCCCACACCGCGATCAGTCCAAGGCCGTTGGGGCATCAGCGTCGCATCCTCCGCCATCGGATCAGAGAACCCTCATGTCGCTTCGGCACAAAGAATTGCCCTCAACCCTCGACCCTCAGTGCGGTCAGCGCGCGACGACGCCGTATGCCGCTCCAACAATCAGGGCTCGCGCAAGCCATCCAATCGAGTGACTGACGCCGATCGCGGGGGCGTACTTGAGGAAAAGGGTGCTTGTGAACGTCTGTGGCAGTGAGCCGGCGAGCCAGACGAGCAGCGCAAGCATCAGCGCGGCCCCCACGCCGCTCACGTGCAACCCCGCCGCGATGACGAAAAACGCAATGCTCCCGACCAGCGCCGACAGGGTCGACGCGGCGATTTTCGGTCCTTCGGGTCCGCCGCGCCACACCTCTGGCGTTTCCTGGTAGCGGTCGTGGAAAACGACGCCGAAGAAGAGCCAGTCGGTGAGTGAGATGACGATCGTGGCAGCGACTACCGCGACGACATAGCTGAGTTGCACGAGACCTCCGATGTGATTGATGGTGGACGATCGACGGTCGGCCCCAATCGCTTACCTGCACCTAACGACTCCTGGCTGCCACCAGCCGCCCGACCGTGCCGAGCGTTTTCTGAGCGGACGTCAGGCCGAAGATGAAATCCTTATCGGTGAAGTCGTGAGCACGTCCGTCGGTTGAAGGTGCGTCGGGTCCAAGTTCCCGCCAATCTGCGACCCGCGTTCATTCTCGCGCAGACTCAGCGCCGGCACCAGATCCTTGAACGATCCGAATCACGTGTTGACGTTGATCGGCGAGGGCAAGAGTATTCGCGATATCGGCTCCGAGCTCTGATTCCTTCCACACTATGGAGGTCCACGTGTCGTTGACGGAGAATCAACGCGACTATCTCGCGAGGCGTCTTCGTGAGGAGCGCGCGCTCGTTGTTCGAGCGTTAGGCAGCTACGATCAGGAGCTTGGCGTTACGGAACAGGACGCGACGGGTGACCTGTCGAAGTATCCCTTGCATCCCGCGGACGAGGGCACCGAGATGTTCGATCGCGAGCTCGACGCGCAGGAAGCGTCGCGGCTCAGCCGCGAGCTGGAGGAGATCGACGCGGCGCTCGAGCGGCTGTATCACTCACCCGACCGTTTCGGCCGCGATGAGCGCACCGGCGACGAGATTCCCTTCGAGCGGCTCGATATGGTGCCATGGGCGCGCACGCGCATCGACTCCACAGGCGCGGACGCAACGTAACTCCTCGGAGCCACGGTCAGCCGGAATATCGCTCATTGCGATACGGTGTTAGGTACTTGGTGTAGGTGCTTGGTGCTGCCAGCCGTGTAGAATTCGAATCCCTCTCGAGAGTATTGTCATGACGAAGGGCCTTCTTCTCTCGCTCATGCTCGTGGTGCCAGCATCGCTCGCCGCGCAAAGCCACGGCGGCATGGCCGGAATGAGCATGCACGATCACGGGCAACCACCCCTCTCGGCGACGGCAAAGAAGCAAATCGATAGCGTGGCCAGGCGCGCGGCGCCGCTCGCGGCAACCGCCGCTGCGGCGAACGCAGGCTTCCATCCAGTGTTCGGCTGGATTCCCACGATGGGCCAGCATTGGGTGGACCGCGCGCTCATGACCAGAGACAAGCAGCTCGATCTCGGCGGTCCGTCGAATGTCATGTTCTCGAAGATCGGTGGCCGGGACTCACTCGTTGGTGTTGCGTATGCGTACTTCGCGCCGCTGACCGACGGTACTCCGCCGCGACTCTTCGACGGCGCGCCCGCGTGGCACGAGCATCCGAATCTGGCGCCGCCTGGCGAGCGGCTGGTGATGCTGCATGTCTGGCTCGTGCCCTCGCCAGACGGTGCGTTCGCCGGCACTAACCCGAATTTGCCATTCTGGGCGGCCGGGCTTTCCGCACCCGACTCCGCGCGCATGCGCACTGATTCTGCGTTCAACGCACGCGCTCGCCGCGCGAGCCTCGCGCTGGCCGAAGTGATTGATACCACTTCAATATTTGCTAATCTCGAGCGGCGCCCCGACCTACAGCCCGTGCTCGCGGCGCGCCGCGATTCCATTCGTGCCATCGTCGCCGAGCTGCGAGTCGCCGAGAAGGCGAAGGACACCGCGCGGTGGGACCGCGCACTCGATCGCGCTGCAAAACAGTGGGACGCAATGTATGCCGCGTACGTCGCCAGCGCGCGCACGGCGCAGGGCAGAGAGCGCATCGAGCGCTATATCGACATGCTGCTCGGCCATCACGACAGCTGATCCTGGGCGACAAACCAGATGTAGGACAGGCAAGGATTCCGTAAACAACGATTTTCCATCTTGCTCGCGGCGACACTGAGCATATGCTCATGGTCCATGAGAGTGCGCACGTGTCGTGGGCTCGTCCTCGCGGGGGTTCTTGCGACTCTCCCGTCAGCGCGGCCGCCGGTCACAAGCCTCTCACGGCCACACAAACCGTATCGCGCCGAGTTGTTCGCGCCGGACGTGATCTCGACGCGTGACTATGAGCGCGACGGCACGTTTTCGCCGGATGGCGAGACGTTGTACTTCACGAAACGAACCATCTGGCCATACTTCAGCGCCATCTGTGTTTCGCACTTACGCAATGGACACTGGACACAACCGGAGGTCGCGCCGTTTTCTGGACAGTATCCCGACGCCACACCATTCATCTCCGCGGACGGATCGCGGTTGTATTTCGCGTCGCGACGTCCCACGGAACGCGCGCATAACGACTACAACATCTGGATGGTGATCCGCGTGAACGATTCATGGTCGCCGCCGCAGCTGCTTCCGGCGCCGATCAATGGACACGGCGCCGTGATCAATCCAATCGAGACTCGAAACGGTTCGGTCTACTTCCTCCGAATGGACGAGGGGCGCGTGTACGTCGCGGCGCGAGCCGACTCGGGATGGGCACAGCCGGTGCCGGTCACGGACTCCACGAAATCAGGCACCTTGGAGACGGGTGCCTATGTCGATCCCGATGAGCGTTTCATGATCGTCGCGATCATCGGGCGCGCTGACGCGATCAGCACCGCCGAAGGGATCTACCCTCGAGCCGACCTCTATGTGAGAGAGCGCCTGCGCGGCTCGTGGTCCGCACCGCGACATCTTTCACCTCCGATCAACAGCGCGGCCGAGGAAGGCGCGCCGTTCCTGTCGCCCGATGGAAAGTTTCTGTATTTCATGAGCGAGCGCGGTCCACTCACCGAGCATGGCACGATGTACGACGCCGCGGGCCTCGACCGTGTCCTGCACGCCCCGGGCAACGGACTCGGCGACATTTACCGGGTCGATTTCAAAGCGACGGGAATCGCGCCATGAAGCCCCGATACGCCCTCGTCACTCTGCCAATGGCGGCGATCGCGCTTGCCGCCTTTCCCGTTAGGCACGTGCCGCCACTGGACGAACCGCAGATGTTTGGCGAGGGCGTGATCTCGACGAGCGACGACGAGTTCGGCGGATCCTTCACACCGAATGGCGACACGGTGTATTTCAGTAAGTCGGCGCCGCATTCGTACCGCTACGTGCTGATGGAGTCACATCGGCGACGAGGCAACTGGAGCACCCCAACGGTGCTGCCCTTCTCCGGTCGTTACACGGATTCGGATCCGACGCTCTCACCGGACGGAACGAAGATGCTCTGGTCGTCGGACCGGCCGGTGCGGCCCGGCACCGTCAAGCATGATTACGACTTGTGGATGGTGGAGCGGACGCCAGCGGGCAGCTGGGGAACCCCGCATCCGCTGCCGGCACCGATCAACTCCGATGCGAACGAATACGCCGCATCGATGACCGCTGACGGAGGAATCTATTTCTCCTCATCTCGTGACGGCGCGATTCAAGCCTTCCGCTCGCGCTTCGTGAATGGCTCCTGGACGACTCCGGAGAACGTGACACGGCTCATCGATCGGGCCGATACGACCGTCGAGGCATGGGATCTCGACGTGATGGTCGATCCGCACGAACGCTTCCTGCTCCTCGGCTCCATAAGGCGCGAGGGTTTCGGGCACTTCGATATCTACGTGAGCTGGAATCGGGATGGAACGTGGACGCCGATTGTCCATCTCCCCGCGCCATTCAACACGCGCGCGCGCGATTATGCGCCGCATCTCTCTCCCGACGGCAACACGCTGTACTTCTCCAGTGAGCGCGGGTTTGACCTGGATCCCATCGACCATCCGCTGAGCTATCGCGAGCTCACCGATTCGCTTCGCGGCACCCGAAATGGCAGCGGCAACATCTACGCGATCAGCATCCACGCGCTGCAGAATCTTCGCCCGGCCCCTCAGAAGTAGCTTCAATCTCCGACCTGTGGTCGATCGACGTCAGCTCGTCCACACCACGCGCACGAATTCGCGCCGCGGCGATGACGGCTCCCACGATGAGCGCCAGCGGTCCCCAGAGACTCGTTAGGTGAACGAGACGGAAACCAAAGCCATGGTAGCGCATCCCACCGGCCCACCAGGGAAACAAAAACACGAGATCCAGCGCGGCGAGCGTCCATAGTAGCCGCGCGAATCGAATGCGGCGGACGCTGAGCGCGCGGCGCAGCATCTGGTACTGAGCCGGTGGCTCGTCAGCGTGTTCGTGCGCGCTGCGCTGATTCAGACTGTCGATGATCCACGCGACGCAAATGCCCACGGCAACGGCGACGCCGAGCACGACCTCCAGCACGCTGGCGGCGTGATACAACGCGGCCCCCACCGCCGCGAGCGCGACGACGGCGATCGCGAGCGACAAGACACGCATGCCGACGATTGCGCGGCGCGTGCGTGCTGTGCGCTCGATCAGTCTCGCGAGCTCCGTGTCCGTCACGTGCTCGGCGAGCCACGCGTCGCTCCAGCGATCCCAGTCGCCGTTCATCGTCGCACTCATGTGAGCAATTCTCGAAGCCGGTCGCGCGCGCGATTGAGCCGCACCGACACGTTGTTCTCGGTCACGTTCAACACCTCGGCGATCTCTGGAACCGCACAGCCTTCGAGACGCAGCATCACGGTGTCGCGCAGCGCGGGCGGCAACATTCGTATCGCTGCAAGGAGTTTCGCGTGCTGCGCTGCCCGGTCGAGCTCTTCATCCGGCCCCGGCCGCGGATCGGCAATGGTCGTGTGCTGGTCGAGCGGATCGTGGACGCGGCGTCTCGACAGGAACGTGACGCCGCGATTGTGGGCGACCCGAAAAACGAATGTGCGCTCGGATGCGTCGCCACGAAAGCGAGGCAGCGCGCGCCAGATCGCGACGAGGATGTCCTGCAACAAATCGTCATGATCCGGACCGTTGTCCGTATAGCCCCACGCGAGTCGAACGAGCGTCTCGCCATACGCACGCACGATGTGCTCGAAGGTGGGAGCGGTCACGCGCGTCAGCCACGCTCGTTAGGCTATTCGGCGCGGAGCGCCGCGGCGGGATCCACTCGTGTCGCACGCGTCGCGGGGATCCACGCCGCCGCTACCGCGGCAACGCCGAGCGCGAACGTGGCCGCGGCAAACACGATCGGATCAGCACGACCCACGCCGGACACCTGCGATCGTAAGAGCGAGCCGCCAGCGATCGCCAGGATCCCGCCCGCCACGATGCCGGCGCCGGCGACCACGAGCCCGTCGCGCACCACGCTCCATCTCACACCGGAGCGACTCGCGCCCAGGGCGAGACGGATTGCCAGCTCGCGTCTTCGCAATCGCACGGCATAGGCGAGCACACCGTAGAGGCCAACCGTCGAAAGCAGCAATGCCGCGACCGAGAGGACGCCAACCATCAGTGTGCCCGTGCGTGGTACGAACGTGGATGCCGAGATGTGTTCGGCCAACGTGCGCGATTGCGTGGCGGGAAGATCGACGTTCTCGGCGAGTAGCACGCGGCGCACAGGTTCGGCATAACGCATGGGATCACCGGCCGCGCGAAGATGAATCGTCATGACCGGCGCGAAGAACTGCATGATCGGAAGGTAGATCACAGGATGCGGCGGCTCGTCGAGGCGATCGTACTTGCCATCGTGCAACACGCCGACGATCGTCGCGAACCCCACGCCCGCGTCGACGCGCCTGCCGATCGGATTCTCTCGCCGGAAGAAATGCACGGCGAAGGCTTCGTTGATCAGTGCCACGGGAAGCGTTCCGGCGCGATCGCCTTCGCCGAGATCGCGCCCTTGTGCGACACGAATGCGCATCGTTGCCGCATAATCGCTACCGACTTGCGCCCGTTCGGCGGTCATGTTCTCGTTTTTCGCCGGCGAATATCCTTCGATCTTCATCTCGACTATGCGGCGCCCGCCAAAGCCCAGCGGAACCATGCTCGCGACGCTGGCGTGCTCCACGCCCGGCAGGGCACGAATGCGCGCGAGGATATCCGCCACCATCGCTGGTCCCGTGCGGTCGTTCACCCGCGCAGGACGCAAGTTCGTGTCGACGAGTAAGACGTGCTGCGGATCCGTGAAGCCGACGTCGATCGCCGACGCACCCTGGAGTCCGCGCGCGAACATGCCGGCGAAGACGAGCAGGAGCACGGAGAACGCGAGCTGTGCGCCCGCGATCGCCGAACGCATTCGCGACGCGCCCCTGCTGAGCGAGCGGGCACCCGCGCGGAGCGCCTGCGCGGGCGCTACGCGCACGGAGAAGAGCGCCGGCACGACCCCGCTCGCGAACGTGACGAGCGCCGCCGCGAGCACTGCGAGCGCGAGCACTCGACCGTTGATTGGAATCGGTAGCGACAGCGCGAACGCTCCGCGCGGTACGAAGGCGTAGATGCCGCCGCGCGCGAGATAGGTGAGCAACAGTCCGACGGCGCTTCCCGCCGTGGCAAGTAGCGCCGACTCGATCAACACGATATGAAGCAGCGGGCCGGTGGACGCGCCGAGCGCGCGTCGCACCGCGATCTCCGGCTGACGCGCATCGGTGCGCACGAGCAGCAGACCGGCGACGTTTGCCGACGCGAGGATCACGAGCAGCGCGGCGACAGCAAGCATCGCGGTGAAGAGCGGCGCCAGCGTCTTGCCAAGAAACTGCACGCGCAGCTCCATGACATCGGCCCCGCTCGGCGGCCGGTCCCCAAACGACTCGCTCAATCGCCGCGCGAATGCATCGGCTTCGGCGCGCGCCGCGTCAACCGTCACGCCAGGCGCGAGACGACCGAACAACAGCCATGAGCGAAGCTTGCGGTCTTCCAGCGCGTCGACACCGGAGATGAGCGGCTCGGTCGTTGCCGGAACGTAGAAATGCGGCGCGACTCCCGTGTAGACACCCGCAAATCGCGGCGGCGCGACACCGACGACGTTGAATTGCTCGCCATTCAAGAATACTGATGTCCCGAGTGCGTCGGCCCGGCCGTCATAGCGCTGGCGCCAGAAATCGTAGCCGAGCACCGCGACCTGCGCCCGCGTCGCGACGTCGTCGTTGGTGATCGTGCGGCCGATCGCCGGATGCACGCCAAGGACGTCGAAGTAGTGGCCGGAGACGGTGCTGACGAGGAGCGGTGTCGAACCCTGTTCGCCCGGACTTCGCACGGACGCGCGCAGAATGCGAAATGCCGCGACGCCTGTGAGCGAGTGGAGGGAGCGCTCGAGGTCCGAGAAGGACGGATACGACCATGCGCCCATCCCACCAGGCGCGGCGACTTCGATGCCAACGAGTCGTGTTTGATCCGCGGCCGCAGGGAACGGATGCAGCACGAGTCCGTCCATCCAGCTATAGGAGGCGACGGCGGCTCCCACGCCGATACCGATGGAGGCGATCGCGACGAGCACGACGTACGGCGAGCGGCGTAGCCCGCGCACGGCAAAGCGGAGATCGTGGCTAAAGATGTCCACGGAGATCACCCGGGCGAAGGTGCAAGTACAGCGCTTCTATGAATAGTCTCGCGACCGCTGAAATTCTTACCTCGCGGCTGGCCGAGCGAAGTCGTTCACAAAGCTCTAAACGGCTCATTGCAAGCAATGCTCTCGCCTAGTGAAGATCGCGATGCTGCTAGCCAATCACTGGGGATTACCCGGATTACCCCGGATCCCTCCGAGTGGAGCATGGCACAATCTCGCCCGGGCGTGATCGAATGAGTTGTGAACCGCACACGACTCGAGTCCGGTGCGCTCTGGCAGGCGGACGTCGTTCACAAAGCAATAAGGGCTCGTGGTGCGCGATGCCTCTCGCCACGACGGACCGATCCGGGTCCTCGGGGCAATCCGAGGCCCTTTGTCTGTCTGGTCGAGCTCTCAATGCGGCGAATCACTGTGCGCACCATTCAATAGATCGTTCACAACGTCAGGATTCGCCAGCGTTTTCGCGCCTAACGCTTCTCACGCAACCCAGAAGCTCGCGCCACCATCCGCGCTTGCACCGCGGTTGGTCGCACCTTCGGGTCTCCGCGGCGGAAGGCCTGCGCGAACGCGCTGGCGCGGAACACGCCCACTCCGTCCACGAGGACCACGTGGCGGCCGCGCGCATCCCGCGCCGCCGCGGCCCACGGGAGATCCGAGCGCGAGCCCTTCCAGTCCATCGGGTGCGAAAGCCAGAGATGCTCGATGTGATCGGCGTCGAGCGAGCGCTCGACGTCTCGAACGACCTCGTCGTCTACCGACGCGGTGAGCACGACGAGCGCGCGGCGCGTTAGGCCTCCGTCGCCGGACTCGAGCTCGACCACGGCAATTGGACCGTTAGGCACCGTCGCCGCGGATACGCCGAACGCCGCCGCCGATGTCCGGCTCGCGAAGATGACTCCCTGCCACGCATCTCGGGGAACCGGCCGCTCACGCACAACGGCGCGGCTCGCAGTCCATGCCGGGTGCGCGGCGAACGCATCGTGCTCCGGGCGATCCCAGCGAACGTCGCGCATATCCGCGGGCAGGAACCAGCGGCCCTCCGCGCGCGCGAAGTACCAGCGCCGCGGATAGCGCGTCACGAGAGGCGTCGGATCTCCGTAGCGCACGTCCAAGACGGCTTCCTCCACGAGATTTGCCGCGCTGTCGCCCGACGCCCAGCGCATCGGGCTGTCCATAAACCCCGTGCCCTCCCCCCCCACGCGCCGGACATCCTCGGTGAACGCCAAGCGCAACGCTCCCCATGCGATGCGCTGAGCTTGCGCCGTGTCGTCGCAAGGATGACTCGCGACCTCGCGATTGTCGCGGCTGAGAACCAGCGCGACCACCGCGTCCTCGACTGTCTGTTGGTCCACGCGATAGATCGCGCGCAAGTGGACGCCGCCCTCGCGATAGACGTCCACGACGCGCGCGCCGCGAAGCCGGCGCGATCGCCGCACGTGTGCGTCGCATCGCCAGGTTCGTGATGTATCGCGGCGACCCACCCGCTCGACGGGCAGGGGCCGGCTCGCTTTCCACGCGGTGTTCCCGTCGAGCAGCTCCGGGCGGGCGCGAATCTCGATCCAGGGCAGCCCGGCGCCCTCGAGCGCGGCAGCCTTCTCGTTAGGCACGCGATGCGATACGAGCACCTCGATGGCGGCGAGTGGCACACCGCCCTTCCGCAGAAGAATGTCCGGTCGATAACGATCGGCCGCGCCGCCTGCCTCCACGACGACCTCGTCCCAGTCGCGCACCCACTCTTCGTCTCGTACGGCGTCGCACGTCTCGAGGGGCGTACCCTCGCAGCGTCGCCGGATCACGAGCGTGGGATCGCTCGCAATAGCGGAGGTCAACTGCTCGGCGAGGTACAACTTCGCGTCGATGTGGAGCGCCGTCTCTGGTTGCGTCGCCCGACAGACGTCGTTAGGCGCGTGCGCCGCATGATGCCGTCGTATGCGACCGAGCTTGAGCGTTAGGCCGCGGCCACATAGTGGACACGAGGGACGCGGTCGCTGGCGCGGCGACAGGGCCGCGAAATCGGAGACGCAGCGCGGTCGTCCATCGACGAGAACCCAGGTGAGCCCGAGGCGATCCATATGTGGAATCGTACCGTTCGTCTCTCACTCGGAGAAGAGCTAAGCGCTGACGATCCGCTCGCTCGATCGTCTGTATTCATGGGCATGTCGGCCGATTCGATCGCCGCTCGGCTCGAGAAGCGGAAGCGCGAAGTGAGCCGTGAGTGGCAGGCGCGGATTGAATCCGTGCGCCGCGCCGTCAAGCGGGTGTGGCGGCGAGAAACGCTGGTAGCCGTCTTCCTCGCGTCGCTCAAGGCACTCGCGATCCTCGCGCTGCCATTCCTCGTGTATGTGCGAGCAGCGGTCTACCTGTATCGTCACGGTCTGCACGCGTGGATCGCTATCCTGCTTTCGGCACTCCTCACTGTCGGGATAGTCTCCGGCTTCGTGATTCTGATCGCGCGCCGTTTTCGACGACGCACGCGCGTGCCCACCGCAGTCAAATGGGCGGCGGTGTCAATGGTGTTCACGTGGTGCGTGTATGCCGCGTTCTATCTTTCACGAGTCAACATCAAATCCGACGACGTGCGGGCCTACTACAGTACGCTGAACCCGATCCTTCGCGTCGCGCTCTCGACGATCGTGCTCGTCGATCCCGATCTCGTTGTCACGGACATGGGGCGCGTCCCGGCGAGCTACCGGCGTATGGGGCTGCCCGTGAACCACCGCACGATGCACTATCGCCAGGCGGACGGCTGGGTGCACGCTGTGGATCTCCGCACGCGTGGCCGGGGGGAGATCCGGAATCGCGCGGTGCAACTCTACTTCTGGTCGATGGGCTTCAGCACCCTGCGGCACGTGGGAACCGCGGATCATCTGCACGTGCAGCTCGCTACCCGCTAGCGTTGACGCTGCAACGCCCCGCCCCGAGTTATGGTCGTTGACCAGCGACCATGACGGGCACACTGCTGTTGGTCGTCGTGCCGTCGCCGAGTTGGCCCATGTTGTTGAAGCCCCAGCAATACGCCACGCCGTCGGTGGTCAGGCCACAAGCGGAGTACCTCCCGGTACTCAGCGCGACGAATGTGAGCCCGCCCGGGACTGGAGCAGGCGCCGTGCCGCTATTGAGATCGCCAATTTCTTGAGGATAGCCCCAGCAATACGCGATGCCAGTCGGAGTCAGACCGCACGTATAGTCGTCCGCGGCAGTCAAAGAGACGAGTTGCGGGGAACCTGGGACCGCGAGCGGAACACGGCTGCACGGGAAGTAAGTCGACTCGCTCCATGGACATTGGTCGGGCCCTGCTTTGGTGCCAACCCCACCGAACCCGAGCCCGTCGTTCAAGTCGGACCCCCAGCAGTAGGCCGCGCCGCTCGTCGTTAGGCCACAGGCTGCATCAATCTTGGCGCGCACATCGCGGAACGTGAGCCCACCCGCAACCTTCACCGGAACTGTGCAGAAAGTGCTGCTAATATCCGGGCTATCAGGTCGGCACTGTTCCGGTGAGACGGTCGTACCGGTACCCAATCCGCCCAGCGCGTTGCTGCCCCAGCAGTATGCTTCGCCGTCAATCGTTAGGCCACAGCTAACCGAATTTCCCGCACTGACCGCGTCGAACGTGTGTCCACCCGCAACGCGGTTGATGCCCGGAGTAGCGCCGTACGCCGTTCCGTCGCCGAGCTGACCAAGTCCACTCTCGCCCCAGCAGTAAGCGGTTCCGTCAGTCGCGACGCCACAAGTGTAAAACTGACCAACACTCACGGTCGCGAAGGTGATTCCGGGACCGACTCGAGTCGGCGTCGGACCGGATCCGAGCGGTAGGGAGAGGTTCGACATGCCGCCGCCCCAGCAATACAGAGCTCCAGCCCTTGTGACACCGCACGTATGATTGAAGCCAGCGATCACCGATTTGAAGCGCGACAAACCCGCGACTCGCACAGGGGTCGCGCTGTTCGTCGTCGTGCCGTTGCCTAACGCGCCTCCGCTATTGTCGCCCCAGCAGTACGCGGTATCGTCGTAGGTCACGCCACAGCTGTGAGTGAAGCCTGCGCTCACGGAGGCGAAGATCAGGTGAGTTCCGGCCACGGTCTCGCCCGTCGCGAATGGGACGGTGACACGCGAGTCGAGCGGCAAGCCGTTAACGCCGCGGATCGCTTCACTCAGGACAAGCTGGTAGTCGGTGTCAGGATCAAGCAGCTCGTCTGGATGGAATTCCGCCCGCAGCTGCGCGGTGTCGGCGAGTCGCACGGTGCCAGGAACCGATGTCGTGCCGCGCAAGAGCGCGATCGATCCGGCACCGAGCGTCGCTGGGTCGATCGGCTCACTGAAGACGACGACGATGATCG
Source organism: Gemmatimonadaceae bacterium (assembly GCA_045804225.1). Classification (GTDB taxonomy): domain Bacteria; phylum Gemmatimonadota; class Gemmatimonadetes; order Gemmatimonadales; family Gemmatimonadaceae; genus AG2. The sequence continues at coordinate 518,240 of JBJMNO010000001.1, read as the reverse complement.
CGTTGAGCGGAACGTCTTTCTTCTGGGGCGGCGGATCCGTGCGCACCACGACTGGAGGGCGTCGCGGCTTCACGACGCGCACCGCGTTAGTAACAACGCCGGTGGCGTCCGCGACATCGATGATCAGTGTGTCGCCGATGGAGGCCGGGAGCGCGATGGGATCAAAGCCGCCGTTCAGGACGTCGGCAGTGATCGATTGCCCGGTTGCCATATTCCGGATCGTAGCCTGCCGGCCCGACGTCGTGGATTTCGGAGCCAATGAGACATAGACCAGAGTCCCCTCCGTTGCCACCGCGGCGAAAGTAGCAGCACCACGCTCGACACCCGCGACGGGCGCCGAAATCGTTAGGCCAGCAATGTCCGGCAGGCTGTCGAGTGCACTCGGACCAGTGTTGTCCGAGCAGCCGCTCGTCGAGGCCAGGGCGATAGAGATGACGACGCTGGAGATACCACCAACGGTTCGAGCCAACTTCTGAATCGAGTGCAGAAAGGCCTCGCTGAGTGACTCTCAATGGGACGGACGACGTCCTCCATCTTGCTCACAACTTCCGCCGACACTGACGAACCCTGCCCCAGTCTCGTACTTGACGGCCGACAGCGTCGCCGCGATCTGGCCACCGTACAGTCTGACGATGGCATTTGAGATCATGCCCTCTCCCGAGATCATCGGCAAGTAAGCGCGCGCGGCTGTCCTCACGAGCCCAATCCGCCAGTCCCCAGCAGCTCGGGATAACGCTGACTACGTGTTTTGTCGCGACGTTCGTCACTCTCGTGGCCTTGCCGCGAACCTCGACAGGACAAGGCCCGGTTGTTGGACCACGCGCGGAAATCATAACAGAGCCTGACAATCGCTCCGGCCCGCGCCTGGGTGTCGCGTACCTCACGCGCGGCAGCGAGACGGCCAAGCAATTGAACAAACCGTTCTATCCCGTCACGACCGAACCACATCACTCGCTCGGCCCGGAATCGCGGCGTGTTGGCAGTTTTGTACACTCCCGTGGTGGGCCTGATACTCTTGAGCGAATCCAGAATTGCCACTGCCTCGGCGGAGTCTGGCGCTGCTGTAGCGGGGTTCGCGCGCACCGAAGCCTTGCTCGAGTCGCTCGCAGGGCGTGCGCGAGATTCTCCGTTGCAGGCGAGGAACGCCGGAACCAGAAACAGAAGATGCAGTCGCATGGCAGTTGTGGATTGGATGTCCGCACATGAGGAGCAAGCCATCGTCATGCCGACGATCGTCACCGACTCAGGTCTCCGGGTCTCGCCACAACCGAGGGTGCTCTTGTGCCATCGTAGATATGGACTATGCTGAGGCGCCATCGCCCACCGCACGATTGAGCAGTTCCTGATCTGAATGACGTCTTAGCACCCGAACATGAGGAGTTCTTGCATCGCGCCTTCCTGATCGCTCATCGCTGGCTCGCGCTCGTCGTTGCGGTCTTTCTCGTGGTCGTCGCGGTAAGCGGCGGCTTGCTCGTGCTCGAGGGACCCGTGAGCCGCGCGCGACAGCCACACGTGGAACCGGCGGGCTCTCCCTTGCCGCTCGACACGCTCGTGCAGCGCGCCCGCGCCAAAGCGGGCGGTGGCGACGTGGAGAGGATGTCCTTGGGCGACGCGCGCGACGTCGCGTGGAGCGTCGCGCTCTCGTCGACGTCTGGCCGAGGACCGGGTGGTGGGACTGACGTGTTGCTCAACCCATACACTGGCGCGATCCTAACGAGTCCGCCGGGTCCCGATCCGCTCGTGGCATTCATGCGGAAGGTGCACCTCCTCCACACGCAGCTCCTCGGCGGCCGAATGGGCGCTTCGATTGTCGCTGGTGTGACCTTCGTCGCGCTCTTCCTCGTCATCAGTGGCATCATCATCTGGTGGCGGGACAAGCTCTGGCGCGTGAACACGCGTGGGTCGTGGAAACGAACCAACTTCGATCTTCACCACGCGCTCGGAATCTGGGCGGCTGTGGTCATGCTCATCATCACGTCGAGTGGCCTCTGGGTTCACTATGCGACGGTCGATGAGTGGATGCGAAAGTTGAACAGGTCGCCGACGCTTCCCGTCCCTTCGCAGCCGGCAGTCGAACCGGGGATGCCAGCGCTGTCTCTGGATTCCATCGCTGCCGCGGCGCGAGCAGCTGTCCCTGGTGCCGCGATCATGAACATTCAGCTGCCGCCCGGGCCGAAGCGGCCGGCGATGGTGCAGCTCAAGTACCCCGAGGACCACACGCCCGCGGGACGCAGCCGAGTGTTCGTCGACAAGTACCGCGGGACGGTGCTGCTGGCGATGAGTACACGCACGGCGGACGCTGGGCAGCACATGATCGACATCAAACGATCGCTGCATACCGGTGACATCTATGGCCTGCCGACGCAGATCCTCTGGGTGCTCGGCGCGCTTCTTCTCGCTACTCAGGCCGTCACGGGCGTGTTGATGTGGTGGAACGCGAAGCGGAGGCTGGTCTAGGTTTCCAGGCGTTGTCGTTAGGCCCAACATTCCAACGTCATGGGCTCCTCAGCAGTACCGATCGCCGTCGCTCAACACTTCGTGTTCGTATTGGCTATGGACTGCAACAGCTGATCCCCGTAGTACAGCCGCACCGTCCCGTAGTACTCCGTGGCGAACATTGTGTCTTTGCCCGGCGCTGCCATGAACGTCGCGCGAGCTTCGACGCTAGGGATCTCGTATCCCAGCTCGAGGGTCGATGCCGTGTTGTTGGTGACTTTGAATCTCGTACCGCAGACGTACGAAGCGTGAATTTGCGACACATCGATCGGAGGGAGGAGCGGCGGGGAGAACTGATTCCGCAGGCACTTCGCCGCTCGACGCAGTGCCGGCGTTACCGTCGAGGTCTGCGCGAGTGCACCGACTGCAGCCTTCGTCTGCGCGACATGATCTCCCGGTAAGGGATCGCCCGAGGCAAAGGTTGTGTCGCCAGAAGACACGGTGCAGAAGATCGTCGTATCCGCGAAGGCCGTCAGGCCGCTGCCTTGTGAGGAAACCGTTAGGCCAGCGCCGGAGCCAAACTCCTGTTGAGCAAGAATTTTGATCGCCGCAAATCGGGATTCGACCGTTGCCACCGAGTTGCCCACAAGCGCGATCGCGGCCCGGAAGATCGACGCATCACGAATTCCAGCGGTGCCGGATACGCCGCTCAAGACCCATGAATCCTGTTCACTGCTGATGCGTGGGAGCGCGGCCGCAATCGCCCGAGCTCCATTCAAACCGCAGACTCCTATCGGAGTGTCGGTGAAAAAGGCACGTAGATCGGATTGAGCAAGGGCAGCGGCGGAATCGCATTGCGCGGAGGTGGGAGGCACAAAAATCTGAGACTCACACCGGCTCGCGACCGATGCTACCAGGAGAACGCTCCAGACTGGGAGTAGTCTCTGTATCGTGAGCATGGGCACTCAAGGTTTAAGGACGCAATTGTTATCGTGGATCTTCGGGTAGTCATTATCGTCGAATGCCTTTTGGCGGATCCTGTAAGGGCTGTCGTCATTGCCAAAAATCCAATCTACGACCTTCCATAGCGTTTCCTTCTGGTCGTAACCAGTCGGATCCGCGGCCGGCTTCAGCACCTTCGCTTCGAGGTACTGTTGGAGCTTCATGACCTGCCCATTTTTGTCGGGACTGCCGTAACGGAAGACACTGTCCGCAACACCGTAATGTGAGTTGAGGAGAGCGTCGCATCTCGCGGCACAGCATTCATCGTCGCGGTCTTTCTCGTCGTCGTCGCGGTAAGCGGCGGCCTGCTCGTGCTCAAGGACATGTCAGCCGCGCGCTTCAGTGACACGGGTCGCTGAAGCATCCGGCCATGGTGCGGCTCAAGTATCCCGAGGACCACACGCCCGCGGGACGCGGCAGAGTGTTCCTCGACAAGTATCGCGGGACGGTGCTACTGGCGATGAGCACACGGACGGCTGACGCTGGACAGCACATGATCGACATCAAACGATCGCTGCATACCGGTGACATCTATGGCCTGCCGACGCAGATCCTCTGGGTGCTCGGCGCGCTTCTTCTCGCCACGCAAGCTGTGACGGGCGTGTTGATGTGGTGGAACGCGAAGCGGAGGCTGGTTTGAAGAACTGTCATTCTGAGGGAGCGAAGCGACCGAAGAATCTGCTTTCCCCGTCGGACAAGCAGATCCCTCGCTTCGCTCGGGATGACACGATGACATGCTCTGACCAGGGCCCCGCACGCTTCGCAGACGCCGCTCGCGGCGCGCGACTTCACCAGGGCATACGTTTCCCCTTCACCACGAAGTAGATGAAGACAGCAAACTGGATGATCATCAGTACCCAGTACGAGAAGGGGTCCCGGTCGCGGTAAATATTGCGGCGCCCGTCCCACCAGACCCATCCGGCAGAGCCCGAGCGCAGGCGCCACGCGAACAGGCCTCCGAGCACAAGTACCATCAGATAGTAGGCCAAATCATGCATGGCATGCGTTGCGAGTGTTGGCGATCGGCATGCCTGACTGACGAGGCGATCTTCCGCGCGTTACATGGTTTGTGTCGAAGCGGCGGGCGATGATTTGATGCCGTTCTCGGCGGAAGAGCAGACCACGGTTTGCTCATGCCGAGTAGACAGGCGCATCGCCGAGGAGGTAGTGTATGGCTATGGCCGTCAGCGTTTCACGGTACACGCTCCCCGATCTCGAACGCTTCCCCGACAACGGGAATCGGTACGAGTTGCTGGACGGCGTCCTGATCGTGACCCCCGCTCCATCGAACGCGCACCAGGTCATCGTGAGTCGACTGCAGCTACCGCTGATGCAGGCGGTGATGGTGCCGGGCCGCGGTCAGGTCGTAGGGCCCGTCGCCATCACCCTTCCGCCCAACACGCATCTCGAACCGGATGTGCTGCGCTGGCATGTTCCGACACACAGCGTCGAAGTCGCGATTCATCTGACAGAGGTGTTTGCGGGGCTCTGAATACTGCCGGCGCCTAACAAGTATTGTCACTCATGGCAGCGGTGCAGAAGCATTGCGGTTGACCGCATTGACCTTCAGGTTTGCTCACCCACTGCCGCGCCTTCCCGAACACGCGCCCTTCCATGAAAGACCAACTCTCCCGGCGAAGCTTCGCCAAACTCGCGGGTGTCGCCGCACTCGGCGCCTCGAGCGTTCCCCTTGTCGCGCAGGCGGCACACGCTGCCGAGGAAGCGATTCTCCCGCCGCCGTCGGCGCGCACGTTCCCGACCGGCTTCCGCTGGGGGACCGCAACGGCGTCGTACCAGGTGGAGGGCGCCGTCGCCGAAGACGGACGCCTGCCGTCCATCTGGGACACCTTCTCCCATACGCCCGGCAAGGTCGCCAACAACGCCACCGGTGACGTCGCCGACGATCACTACCATCGCTACAAAGGCGACGTGCAGCTCATGAAGGCGCTCGGCGTGAAGGCATACAGATTCTCGATCGCATGGCCGCGGGTGTTCCCCAACGGAAGCGGCGCGCCCAACCCCAAGGGTCTCGACTTCTACAATCGTCTCGTGGACGAGTTGTTAGGCAACGGCATCGAGCCCTTCGCCACGCTCTATCACTGGGACTTGCCGCAAGCGCTGCAAGACCGTGTCGGTGGCTGGGAGTCGCGCGAAACGTCCGAGGCGTTTGGCAAGTACGCCGGCTACGTCGCCCAGCACCTCACCGATCGTGTGAAGCACATTTTCACCATCAATGAATTCGGCGCCTTCATGGAGCTGGGCTACGGCATCGGCATCCACGCGCCGGGGCTCAAGCTGCCGCCCGCGCGCTTCTATCTGGCACGTCACAACGGTGTACTCGGCCATGGGCTCGCGGTACAAGCGATCCGCGCCAACGCCAAATCAGGCACGAAGGTAGGATTGGCGGAGAACCTCGTGGTGGGCGTACCGGTGATAGAGAACGCTGAACACATTGCCGCGGCGGAGAAGGCGACGCGCGACATCAACTCGCAGTATCTCACCGTCATAATGGAAGGGCGGTACACCGATGCCTACGTCAAGCGCATGGGATCGGACGCGCCGCGAGTGTCGGCGAACGATCTGAAGATCATCTCGAGTAAGCTCGACTTCGTTGGCACCAACATCTACCAGCCGACATTCGTCCGCGCCGACGCGGGGCCGAGCGGTTATGCCGTGGTGCCGAACCCGCCGTCGTATCCGCACATGGCCTCGCCCTGGCTGTTCATCGGACCGGAGGTGTTGTACTGGGGCCCGCACCATGTTGCGAAACTTTGGAATGTTAAGGAAATTTATATCACCGAGAACGGTACGTCGTCGTCGGACGTGCCTGCAGCGGACGGGAAGGTGTACGACACCGACCGCATTATGTATTTGCGCAACTATCTCAGTCAGCTCCAGCGCGCCGTGGCTGACGGCGTGCCCGTGAAGGGCTACTTCCTTTGGAGCTTGATGGACAACTTCGAGTGGGCCGACGGCTACGGGAACCGGTTCGGGCTCCACTATGTGGACTACGCCACGCAGCGTCGCACGCCCAAACTGAGCGCGTCGTTCTACCGGGAGGTCATCTCGCGAAACGCCGTGGCGTAGCGCTTTTGCTTAGCGTAGTCCTGAGTCCTGGGCTGAAGGTCCGCTGTTTCCGCGCCAGGCGCTCCCGAATCTTGCGCACGATACTTTTTCTGGGGTGCGCCAAGATGACTACTGGAATCGGCCAACGACGGTGTTTTTCTCGGACCGCCCGCAACGCATCGCTGGCCACCTGGCAACGTCCGAGATGATTCCCCTGTGCTCCGAGGGGAAGAACAGCTTCTTCAAGGATCCGCCGAACGCGACGCTGTCGGCGTTCACGACAACGGCGGCGTCGTCAACACCGTTGTCCTGCTGAGAAATCCTGTGTTGAACGGGACGACCATGACCTATGACGTGACGGTCACTCAAGGGAGCGTTCCATCAAACGTCGATGGTGCATCGCTCTTCATCGATGTCGTCGGCATGCCACGGACACCGGTGTCATACGCGGGTGCGGCGCGCCGCGCGGTCGTTTACTAGCGTCACAGCGTCGTCTTGAACTCTTCCCACTGTTTGCGCCGGTCTTCGAGCCAGCGCACGAAACGCGGGTCATCACGCAACGACGCGAGCGCGCGGTCGTCGCGGAAGAGCGGATAGCAGGGCATCCCCTCGGCGGCGACGCGCTCGAGCCAGAGCAAAGCGCGCTGGTTGTCGCCGAGTAACGCGTACGATTGCGCGATGGCGTACGCGGCGTGATGAAAGTGCGAAACGCCCTGGCCGAGCCTCGTCGCGATTGCGATCTGAGCTTCGGCCTCCGTCCGACGATGGAGCGCGCTCAGCACCACCGCCTTCGCCGCCGCAAGGTCAGCGCGTGCAGCGCCGTTCGTGTCCGACGGGGCGCGATCGAACAACGCCAGCCCCTCCGTTGGGCGTCCGAGGAGCGTGAGGACGATCGCGCGTTCGCCTGTCCACTGCGAATACCGAGCGTACTCGCGCTCGGCCAGTTCCAGCTTTCCCTGGAAGTAGTGAATGCGCGCAATGCGAGGACCCGCAAAGTTGTTTTCGGGATCGAGATTCTGGGCAGTATCGAATTGTGCCAGCGCCGCCTCGAACAGTCCCGTGTGCATGTACAGCCCGCCTAACGTGAAGTGAGGGTCGGCGTAGCTCGGCTTGAGCTGCAACGCTCTGTGGTAAAGCTTCGAGGTCGCCTCGTGCGGAAAGCCGTTGCTGAGTGTCCACAGCAGCTGTGCCTTCTCCTCGTACGCCTCGGCGAGATTGGGATCGAGCCGCAGCGCAATTCCGATATTTTCGAAGGCCAGCTTCTCCCACTTCGGCGACGCGTCGTAATTGAAGAATCGACCGTGATATACTTTGGCGAGACCGATGTAGGAGAGCGGAAATCGTGGATCGAGGCGTCTCGCGCTGGTGAAGTAGTAAAGGGCCGAGTCCTGTTGCGGGTTTGTGTAGCGGTTCGAATTGAGGTTACGGCTCGTGAAGTATGTCCCGCGCAGGTATGCGTCGTACGCCGCCTCGCGCCGCGGAGACGCCAACTCGATCGGAGGGGCAACGAGTCGCGTCGCAAGGGCCTGTGCGATGCCACTGGCAATGCGGGTCTGGAGGTCACGCACTCCGGAGCTCGGAGCCACGAAGTCCTCCGCCAGGATGTCAGCCTCATCGTTCGCGTCGACGAGGTGAACACGCACGTCGATCGAGTCGTGGCGCTGAGCCACACTTCCCTGGGCCACCGTGCCGGCGCGCAGGGCTCGCCCGATCCCGCTCACGGAGTGCACGTCATCACGCGCTTTCACCACCGAGGAGCGAGCGATGATGGTCAGACTCGGCGCTTGCGACAGCGCCTCGGTAACGCCCTCCAGTATCCCCTGCGCCAGGTACTCATCGGTCGCGCGCGAGACCGACAAAGGCAGGAGCGCCACGCGCCGGCGATCGAGTACCCGTGACACATCGGTCGTGGCGTCTGTGCGGGAGCCCAACGAGGTTATCGGGCTGCGATGCGTGAGCAGAACGCCGACCGTTGCGCCTCCGGCGACAAGGAGTGCGGTGGCGAGGACCACCACCGGCATACGGCGACGAGTCGAATCCCAAGGCCCCCTTTCGGGCGAATCCGCGCCCGTGAAGGCGTTGACGAACGACTCGGCGGTTGGAAAGCGATCGGCGGGATCTTTGGCGAGCGCGCGCTCGATGGCCGATTCGACGCGTGCATCGACTGTTCCGCGCACCGTGCGGATCGGCGGCACCGGATCCGTCATGTGCCGCGCAATCACCGCGCGCGCGCTCGCCGCCGTGAAGGGCGGCTGTCCGGCGAGCATCTCGTATAGAACGCAAGCGAGCGAGTAAATGTCGCCGCGCCCGTCGACTCGCTCACCGGCCGCTTGCTCTGGGCTCATGTAATCAGGCGTGCCGACGGCGATGCCCGTTCCCGTTAGGCGTTGATCGCCGACGTCGATGGCGCGGGCAATCCCGAAATCGGCGACGACGGCGTGGCCCTCGGAGAGGAGGATGTTGTCCGGCTTGATGTCACGATGGACGATGCCTTCGCGATGCGCGTAGGCGAGCGCCTCGCCGACCTCGGCGGCGAGCCGGAGTGCTTCGGCAACCGGGAGCCGTCCTTCCCGCGTTAGGCGATCGCGCAACGACTCGCCCGGGACGTATGGCATCACGTAATACAGGAGCTCGTCGACAGACCCCGAGTCATAGAGCGGCAGAATGTGAGGATGCGTCAGCCGCGCGGCGAAACGCACCTCGCGCAGAAAGCGGTCCGCGCCCACGGTCGCCGAGAGCTCGTCGTTGAGGATCTTCAGCGCGACGTGGCGATCGTGCTTGAGGTCGTGCGCGACGTAAATCGTCGCCATCCCGCCCGCGCCAACTTGTCGTTCGACACGGTAGCGATCGGGGAGGCGCGCGTTGATCTGCTCGATCGAGGTGGACATTGCGCGTACCAACCTGTGCTCAAACGGCGCCCCGCACCAGACGAAGGCTCAGGCGTGGCGAAACATCAAATAGTTGATCAGGTGTTTGCCGCAACTCTGGCGGACGATTACGTGCCGCCCCACATTCGTGCCTCCACTCCCGTCGAGGCGGTTATGCCATTGCTTCACGACACGAAGACCCGCGAGAAGCTTCAGACGCGCCTTCAAGCGTTGCAGCCAGAGGCAACGCGACAATGGGGACAGATGAGCGCCGATCAAATGTTGAGACATCTGAACATGGCGCTCTCCTTGTCGCTCGGGAAAACCACACTGCCGCCGGTGAAGATGCCGATGCCGGGCCCGCTGTTTCGCTTCGTCGTCGTGAATCTCCCGTGGCCCAAGAACTCGCCGACGCATCCTGGGCTGTCCGTCCTCGGCGAACGGTGTGACTTCGCCAGCGAGAAAGGGCGCTGCCTAACGTTGCTCGAGGAGTTCGCGCGCAAGCCGATGGAGTCCGCATGGCCAGACTCTCCGCTGTTCGGTCGGGTGACGGGCAAGTTCAATAGTCGGCTGCAGGCCAAGCACGTCGATCATCATCTCAAGCAGTTTGGTGCCTGAATCGACCGATCGGCGTAGCCGTTGGGAAAGGGGCGCAGATTCTTACTCGCAGCCAACGTCACGCACCTCATAACGATGCATGAGCGCGTAACGCGATACGATCTCGATGCGCTGCCGGGCGGCGCATTGATCCGAGAGGGCCTCGCCGACCTGGAAGCGGGACGGCAGTCGATAGGCACGTTGCTGATCGATATCGCGCGAGTGCGGCTGACGGAGCTCGGCGTCGTCCCGCGCTCGGCGCCGCCGCCGGTGGCAGAGCCGGAGCGCGAGCTGTACCGGCGCCTGCGCGCCGAGCGCGGGGATGCCTATGCGAGGTACAACTCGCTCATTCGGGAGCTCACGAGCTTTCAGTCCGCGTTGACTCGCGCGGTCCGGACGACGGATACGACTGGCTAAGAGCGACGATTGCCATCGAAATTGCTATGGCTGCAACGAGGCGACGTACGCGGCCAAGTTCACGATGTCTTCGTCCGTCAACTTCAACACGACCGGCTTCATTGCCACTGCGTTCTTTCCGTCGCGCGTCCCGCTCTTGAAATCATAGAGCTGGCGCGCCGTTGCCGTGGGCGAGTGACCGGCGATGCGCGGGAACAGGTCGCCCACGCCTTTCAGACCTTCGCCATGGCATGTGGCGCAAGGGATGGTCTTGCCGTTGCCGCCGGTCTTTGCGAGGGCCTCGCCCTTCGTGATGCTGCCCGTCGGCACGTAGGCGACAAAGCCGGAGCTCGGATCGCGCAGCTCGGTGCGCTCGAAGTCTTCGGGAACTTCGATGATGCGCGTACCAAGTGGCTCCGTGGCGCCGCTGGGATCGACCTGCTGCACGGCGTGGGCAGCGGGATGAGTCACCGGTACCGTGTCTGTCTCGATGATTCGGAGCTTCTTCACCGGCTGGATGGAGTGGAAGTACTCCGCCGCCTCACGAGCTTCGTCCAGCGTGAGACCTTTCGCGACAGCGAGCATATACATAAGCGGCGCGCCGGGAATCGATGCGTGCCGCCTGTCGTTCTTCATATCGACGATCTGCTGCACGATGTAGGCGACAGGCAGCTCGCGAAGATCGCCCGTATCCGGCTTTCCGCTTCCGTCGATGAGGTGGCACTGGCCGCACGCGTTGTACGCGCCGGCTCTCCCCTGGATCACCGGCGCTGGCGGCACGGGATGCTGGTCGGGGAACCAGTCGATCGTGGCAGGGCCGCCATTGATTTGAGTAAATGTGAATGCCTGCTTGCTTCCCGGCACGTGGAAGAGCGTTCCCTCTTCCCTTCGCGTGTCGGGAATTCCGCGCGGGTACACCCATGCTGGAAAGTCGGTGCGCACGAGATTCGCCGGCGGATCGTAGTTAGGCCTTGGCGCAGCTGCGGCGTGGGACGCGTGGTGCATGCAGGAGCCCGTGAAGACCGCGATCGCGGTCGCGCCTCCCAGCAGTACAAATGGCCTGACAGAGGACATGACTCTGCACCTTTCTAGGGAAGGTCTGAAAAATGTCATCCCGAGCGAAGCGAGGGATCTGATTGTCAGACGATGAAAGCAGATTCTTCGGTCGCTTCGCGTCCTCAGAATGACAGTTCTTCAGAGCCAAGCTGTTCGGTTAAGCATGAAGGGTAACCGCGAAGCGGCTTTGCCAGAATGACAAGCGGGTTCGGCAAAGCGGTCGGTGGCGCTGTCATGATGACAACTTGCTCATGGCACAACGAATGCTGGCGCCACCGTATCGCATTCAACACGTCCATCACCACGGAGGAACTATGTTGCTAGCCCGGAGCATGCTTCCCGTCGCGGCCCTTGGCGTGATGCTCAGCGCCTTTTCATCTAGCAGCCTCACCGCTCAGCCTTCGCTCGAGGGGTCGGGCCAACGCCGAGCCGCCGAAAACTTCCTTATACAGCTCAGGATGTCAGCCCCTCACAACTCCGTCACGGCGGCCGGCCTTGGAGGCAGATTGCTATGGAATATCGGCGACCTCCTCGAGAAACCTTCCGCGTTGGCGCAGCGAACTGAGCTCGGTGCGTATGGCGCCTATGTCCCCAAGCAAAATTTGTCCGGCGCCAGTGTGTTCACCGCGTACCGGCTTGGGGTCGCGGGCAACCTGCGTGTGCTTTCGACGCCTCTCGCACGCTGGATCGACCCGTACATTTCCATCGGTGCCGGACTGTGGCATTCGACGGCTGATGGCGCGATGTCATCCACGTTCAACTCACGCGTTCGCCTCAAGGCCAGCAGTTGGGATACGGGAACGAGCGTGACACGTCCGATGTCGGCGCTGCCGCCGCTGCTGCAAGGGTCTGTTACCGCGCTGGAGGTGGTGCCTGGTGCTGGACTGCGAGTGCCATTCGGGCCGGGTGCGGCGATGGAGTTCGGTGTCGACAACGCTGTCCAGTTCCGGAATGCGATGCAACACAGCGTGGGCGCGTTCGCGGGACTTCGCTTCGATTTCTGACGAGGTCAGGCGATCGCTTCGTCGAACGTCGACGAGCTCGTAGCGCTGGCCGTCGTCCGGGAGCGCGTCGAGCATGTCGACGGTCCACTCGGCGCGTGCTGCAGACATGGCCATAGCCTACTTCTCTCGGCGTGTGGGAAGTAAGTGCGGAGCAGGCGTTCGTTAACACTCAACTGACCCACGAATGAAGAAGCCCCGGGTTCATCAGCCGGGGCTTCCTTTGGTTCTACGCCGCCTTCACTTCAGTCGGCGTCGGAGTCGGAGATGTCGTCGAGGGCGGAATTGTCGCCTCGATCGGCACCACCTTCCCCTGCCCGATCCGCTTGGCCGACTTCCACGCTGCCAAGAGTTTCGGGTCATCCGCGGCCGCACTCTTCACCTGAGCATCCAGGAATCGCAACACCGCGTGCGCTCGCGTTGCGGTGGCCTTCAGTCCATCCCGTGCCGCCGCCTTCTTCGTGATGCTCTTGCCACGTGCATCGATCGAAGCGCGCACCGCCCCCGCCGCCGCCACCAGATCGTCGACGAAAGTCTCGGGACGTCCGTTCCCCACGAACACCTGCTGATACGGCTTTGCTGCCTCGGCCATGGCGTTCGCGTCCTGTACGAGCACCGCGGCCTTCACCTTGACCTTCGGCACCTGCAGCGCCTTGAATTCCGGCACATCCCGCAGATGCGCAGCCGCGATCAACGCCACCGGCCGCATGTGGTCCGTCACGAGCTTGACGCGCAACGCCGCCTGCGCCGCCGTTTGGCTTTTGGCGTTCAGCGTGTTGCTCGCCTGTTCTGCCTCGTTCACCCGCATGTCCTGCACGAGTTGATCGAGGGCCTGCCGAGCTGCCGCCGCAGTTGCGCCGAACAGCTTCGCCGCGAAGTCGTCCAGGAACTGCTGGACGCGCCGCAGCATGTCGAACTTCCGAATCTGTTGCACCCTCATGATGTCCCCCCTCCCGGGGGTTGAGCCACGTTGGACGCCCATCGTTATGTGATCCACCCGCCTTCGCCCCGCGCGAGACGAAGACTCGGGACCCGCCGCCAGCGGCGTCGGTTTCCGTCGACGAGTCCCTGCACTAAGGAGAACCCCAAAACCGGAAAAACAGCTATGCGGACTGCGCACATCTTCCGTGCACCCGCGCAGCGTGGCGGTTTTGTCGGGAAAGCCGCGGTCGTGTCGTATGAAACCGCGGTCGCCTCGTGCGAAGTACCGGGCATGTCGTGCGACGCCGCGGTGCTGTCGTGGAAGGCGGCGGTCGCCTGCCAACCAGTTCAGGGTGACTGCCAACCTTGTCGCGGTGCTGTCGTGCATAACCGCGGTCGCGTCATGACTTGCCGCGGGCGTGTGAGGCGAAGCCGACGTCGTGTCGTGTATTGGCGCGGTCGTGCCTCGCATTGCGGCGGTCGCGTCGTGCATTGCCACGGTCGTGTCATGCACGGTGACGGTCGTGTCCTGCCTTGGCGCGGTCGTGTCATACACAACAACGCGTCGTGTCGCGCATGGCAGCGGTGCACTCGTGCGGAGCGCGCGTCTTCTTCAATATTGCGGCGGTCGCCTCGGAGAATGCTTGCGTCGCCCACCGTGTTGTCGCGGGCGCCTCACGATTCGGTAGTGATTCCTACCGAATCGTGAGCGTCGCGAGCGTTCTGTCAGACGTCGCGTCGAGAGTTGGACGCGTCGTCTTCGACCTTGGAACGGTCGCCTCCAGCGCTGGAACGTTTCTCTTTCTTGCGCGACGCGCGGCGTTGCTGCTTGGCCGCGTGACGCTTGCTCATTTCCTCGATGAGATCGTACCAGTCCCGGAGATCGATGTCGGTGGTAGACGCGGCGACCGCCGTCATCGAGTCGCGCAGCTTACGGAAGGCAGCCTTCTTATGATTGTCGTAGGTATTCGGGCTGATGCCGCGGCGCGCGACGATTTCGTCCCGCGGCAGTTCTTTGGAGTAGGCTTCGTCAATTATCTCGCGCTGCGTTTGCGACAGGTCCTCCATGTGACTGTGAATGATGTAGCAAAGCCCGTTCAGGTCGTCCGTGGCGCGCTGCACGGTGGGCGCGTGCGCGTCGTACTTGCCGTGGTCGTTTCGCGCGAACACGGTGTCCAGCTCACGGTCGGCGACGTTGCGACCGCCGACAACGGGCTCCGGATCGATGTCCGAATGGAAATGGAGTGGGCACGCGGGGCGTTTGCTGTTACCAATGCACTTCAAGGCATGATTCCGAACCATCGTCAGGAACTTGCGCCGAAACCGATCAGGGGTCGCCGGAAACGGCTCCGGTTCCTTCGAGTGCTGCGCATTTTCCACGAACTTCAGAGCGGCAGTGTTGACGACGTCGTCCACGCTCTGCTTCGAGACGTACCGCGCCGCCATGCGGCGGGCAGCGTCGAGGTTGGCGACGATGCCACTCCAGAACGTCGCGAGTTGGGCCTCGCTCAACGAGCCCGAGGTCGACTGCGCTTCACCGGGAGTTGCACCTGCGTCGGAGTTGCTGTTGCGAACTGCCTGGCGTGACAAAGAGTGAAAGCGCCCGGCTGCGTGGGGCGCAATCCGATCGATATGCGAGTGGGCCACGCCTTCCACACCGGGAAAGGCCTGGGACCCCCGCGTCTCGTGGGCGGTCATAAACTCTCTCAGTTGATTCTGCGTGAGACTGCTCGATGGTCTACCGTGAACGCGTGACAGCGCGGCGTGCGTGGTAGCGCGCCGCCGAGCGCATGGCGCGATGCCGGTCCCGTTAGGCAACGGAAAAGGCGTCGCGGTACACGCGCTCTGGTTGTCTGATTGTCTGGTAGCTGAGCGTCCGTTCGTCGCAGGGATGCAGCCAAGCTTCCGGTAACGCGGATTGGAGCCCGCGCTACCCGGTGCCCCGGCGATTGCTCGCCGGACAGCCGCTGCACTCTGAATTTTCCCGCGGTGCCCACACAGTCCCGCCGATGCCCGTAGAGAGTTCCGTCTCCAATCACTCGGAGTACGCTCCGCATCAGAGACCCTAGGTCACGGGGAGCGTCTCACACGACAGCGATCGCGCCTTACGGCGCTCGGGTCCTGCGGGGAAAGCCCTTACAGTTTTTCTGTTCGGTGCTGCGGGCGCTACAGGTCCTGCGACACGGTCACGCAGGGTTGCACTCAATGGTCCGCAAGGGGACGGCGAGCTCTTTTGAATGATTTCGCGCGCCAGGGCAACCCAAAGGTGGTAGAAGCCATAGCAGGGCGCCATCGGGTTGTCAAGGGGGCGCCGATTTTGGTGTCCTTCTTCTTTGGCCCTGTGTAGAATCCCACGGCATGGGCCTCCTCACCTTCGGTCTCAACGTGACTCTGGACGGGTGCATCGATCACACCCAGGGCATCGTGGATGACGAGCTGCACGACTATTGGACGCAGCTCATGGATCAGAGTGGGGCGATGCTCTTCGGGCGCAACACCTACGAGCTGATGGAGGGAGCCTGGCCCCAAGTGGCACGCGACGAAACGGCGCCGCGCGCGATGCGCGAGTGGGCACAGAAGCTCGAGGCGAAGGCGAAGTACGTCGTGTCGGGCACGCGGAGCGACTTTCCGTGGCAGAACACGATCAAGGTGGAGGGTGATCTTCGCGAGGCGATCCCGGCGCTGAAAGCGAAGACCGAGCGGGGTTTGCTCGTCGGAGCGCCCAAGCTCTCTGCTGCGCTCGAGGAGTTGGGGCTCATCGACGAGTACCGCATCGTCGTTCACCCCGTGATCAGTGGCCGCGGGCCGACGTTGTTTCATGGCCTGTCGAGTGCGCGGCATCTCGAGCTTCTCTCGACGCAGCGGTTCAAGTCCGGCGTGCAGGCGCTCCACTTCCGTCGCAAAGCGGGATGAGGAATCGCTTAAAACGAAAGCCCGGGTTCATTCAGCCCCGGGCTTTCTGATTTGAGCGAGTCGTCGGCCGGCTGCCGTAAGGTCTTCTGGCTTGAAGAGGCCGTACTTCACCTCGTTCTTCTCGAACCACTGACAGCGTAGTTGGCCATAACGAAAATGGCCGTTCTCCACCGCCATGTCTGGCCCACCTGACTTGAGCTGGACGATGTCTCCGACCTCGAAGCGCTCTCCGGAGATACACGCCCTGCTCCCCGACGTGGGATGAATAGACTTTGAAAGTTGGGCAACCCGAGTGAAAATGAAAACGGGCAGAGATCGCTCATGGCGGTCATCAGCTAGCGCTTCGCCAGGTGCCCATTCAAGCGAGCATTTCGAGAACGGCCGCCAAGAAAAGGAGCCCAAGGAGCACCCAGCCCAAGCGCGCTTGCCGCCGTGACATCGACGTGCTCGGCCCGCGACCGCGATATAGGGTCTTGCCCGCGAGCGCTGCCCAAAAGCACGCTACAGCACCTAGGACGAACAGAAGTGGGACAACTAGGCGCAAGTCGAAGCTCCTCTCCTTACCCGAATGGCAAAACCGTTCCTCACCCGAATGGCAAAACCGGCCAACTGGCAATTGAGACCATTGAGAACCTTCTGATGTTCGCCAACTTAGCCGCCGAACCCTTGGTGCTCGACGTAACAGCGCTGTTCCATTGAGCGCGAAGGTAACCCGCGAACGCGAGGAGGATTCCTCGAACGGCTTGTCTATCCCGGGCGACCGCGCTGAGTCTGCTGGGCAAATGATTCAGCCCCTCGCTGAATCGAAATGATACCACGTCCTTTCCACGACCTCCGCAGTATGTGGCGTGTGTCGCCCCCTCTCTTGCCACGTTCGCGGAGTGCCGAGCATTGTATGGCGATGCCCCTCACACATCGATCCTACCCGAAGCGCTGGACCGCGTACGATATCCGCGCGCTCATGGAAGCGTCGCCGACACATTGGCCTCGATACGAGGCGATCGACGGCGAGTTGATCGTGACGCCGGCACCGCGGCTCGCTCACCAGGAAATACTCGAACTGCTCCGCGATGTACTCAAGCCGTACGTCGCGCGACACGCGCTCGGGCGCATCCTCGGCAGTCCGGCGGATCTCGAGCTGGAGAAAGACACGATCATCCAGCCCGACCTCTTCGTCGTGCCTGCCTCGCTCTCCCATGCACGCGAGTGGGCAGACGTCACGACGTTGCTCCTCGCCATCGAAGTGCTCTCGCCCAGCAGTCGGACGCGAGATCGAGCGATCAAGCGGCGCTTCCTTCAACGTGTCGCCGTGCCGGAGTACTGGGTCGTCGACCTGTCCCGGCGCCTGGTCGAGCGATGGCGGCCTGGCGATCGCCACGCCGAGGTGCTCGCCTCGTCGCTGCTCTGGCATCCGACCGGTCCTGACGAGCCGCTGACGATCGACCTTGCGGCGTTGTTCGCCACCGTTTGCGGTTAGGCGGCGCTAGAGTCTGGCGCGCCCAACGTGAGCGCGGAAGTGGCTAGTCCGGCGACTCAACTTCATCCAGCCACGCACGCGGCACGTCGATTGATCGAGAGCCGTTCTCCTTCTCGAAAGCATCGGGGTCGCGGAACACTCGCACGGTTCCCCTTTGCCTCGGTCGTTCAAGTTCACGGCCCGGATATGCCTTTGACCGTTCGAACCAGTTGACGGACGCTGAGAGGAGATAGGGCGGCTTCGCGCGCCACCACTTCAGGTTACTGGTCATCGTGACGCAATCGAGTCAACATGCGACGAATCTACTCGCCCGACAGCGACTCGCTAGCACTTTCTGTTACCGTGAGGCCGTCTCGATAACAGCCAGACTCGCCAAGCACCGGCCGGTTCGCCCCGGTCATCCAGGGCACCGAGGTTCGCCTTAGAAGTCAGGAAACTAGCGAATTTACAGTGGGGCGACGAGGGCGATCCGCCGCACTCCGCCCGACACGTTGGATTCCTGCACCGGTGCGTGTGGAATGCCTAACGAGCATGTCCCACGAGGCAGTGGCCAGTCGCCACCGTGCGCGCGCATAGACAGCTGATCGCCGATGATAGTCCGGACGTGAACGCCGCCACTGCGGCCCAATCACCGACGGCGGCAGCGCGCGGTCTTCCGCAACGTCTTGGAACGGGCGTAAACTTGAATTCCAACCTCCGCCGATCATGACATTGCCTCGCTCGATCTCGTATCTGCTGCTTGCCGCCTTCGTCCCCGCGGTCCTCACGGCCCAGGCGCAGCTCACCGCTCCCTCGTTACCGGTCGACAGCTTCGCCCTGCGCGCACTGCATTGGCGACTGATCGGTCCATTTCGCTCCGGCCGCTCGGTCGCCGCGGCGGGGTCCGCCGCGCGCCCGCTCGAGTACTACGCGGGCACCACCGGCGGCGGCGTCATGAAGACCACCGACGGCGGCTACAACTGGCAGCCGGTCACCGACAAATACTTCGGCGGCACGATCGGGGCGATCGCTGTCTATCCGCCCAACCCGGACATCGTTTACGTCGGCACCGGCGAATACACGCTGCGCGGGAATGCCTCGCATGGCGACGGCGTCTTCAAGAGCACAGACGCCGGCAAAACGTGGGACACCCTCGGCCTTGCCGAGACGCGCCAGATCTCCCGCGTCGTCGTGCACCCCTGGAATCCGGACATCGTGTATGTCGCGGCGTTAGGCCACGAGAGCGGTCCCAACCCGGACCGCGGCGTCTTCAAAAGCACGGACGGCGGCAAGACCTGGAAGAAGACGCTGTTCGTCAACGACTCCGTCGGCGCCGCCGATCTGCAGATGGATCCGACGGACCCGAAGGTACTCTACGCCGCCATGTGGCGCGTGCAGCGCAAGCCGTGGGACGTCATCAGCGGCGGCCCGGGAGGCGGAATCTGGAAGAGCACCGACGGCGGCGAAAAGTGGACGGATATCACCCACAACGCGGGCCTGCCGAAGGGCATCACCGGCAACATCGGCCTCGCCGTGTCGCCGGTCGAACACCAGCTCGTCTGGGCGATGATCCAGTCCGACTCCGGCGGCTTGTTCCGCTCCAACGACGCGGGCGCCACGTGGACTCGCGTCAACGATGCCAACAACAAGACGCTCGACGGCATGGGTCCGCACTGGCGGCCCTTCTACTTCTCGCGCGTTATCGCCGATCCCGCGGACGCCAACACGGTCTACCTGCCTAACGGTGTTCTGTTCCGCAGTACGGACGGCGGGAAGCACTTCAAGGAGGTCCAGCCGTACGACAACCTGTGGGACACGCATTTCCTCTGGATCTCGCCTAACGATCCGAACCGGATGATCGTCGCGGCCGACCAGGGAGCGCGCATCAGCTTCAACAAGGGCGAGACATGGAGCACCACTGGCTATGCCACCGGGCAGTTCTACCACGTCATCGCGACGAGCCATTTCCCCTATCGCGTCTGCGGCGCACAGCAGGACAACTCGGGCGCCTGCGGTCCGAGCCGCACCGACGGAATGTTCGACATCTCCGCCTGGTACTATCCCGGCGGCGGTGAGTCGGGGATCATCGCGGTGGATGCGCAGCATCCCGACGTCACGTACGCGGCCAATGAGCGGGTCGATCATGGAGCGGGCATCTCGAGCTTCATGGCGACCGCGTGGGAGCGGACGGCGCCACCGATGACGGCAAAGTACCGCTTCAACTGGACGACGCCGATCATCGTCTCTCCACACGACCACAATACGCTGTACCAGGGCGGCAACGTCCTGCTCAAGAGCACCGACGCCGGCAAGAACTGGCAGCCGATCTCGCCCGACCTCACTCGGCATGATTCACGAACGCTAATCGTCGCCGGCGGTCCGATCACGGTCGAGAACAGCGGCGCCGAGAACTACGCGACGATCTTCACGATCGCGGAGTCGCCGGTGACGAAGGGTGTCATCTGGGTTGGCTCGGACGACGGCATGATCCACGTGACGAAGGATGGCGGAGCACATTGGCAGGACGTCACGCCGAAAGGCATACCGCCGTTCACCCGAATGTCGATGATCGATGCGTCGACCGTCGCGGCGGGCACTGCGTACCTCGCCGCCAACCGTCAGCTGATGGACGACTACAAGCCCTATCTCTTCAAGACCACCGACTACGGCACCACGTGGACGGAGATCGACGCTGGCATTCCGAAGAACGAGTTCACGCACGTGATACGCGAGGACCCGGCACGAAGGGGGCTCCTGTACGCAGGCACCGAGCGTGGCGTGTGGTTCAGCTTCGACGATGGGGGTCACTGGCAGCCGCTCCGGCGCAACCTGCCGCCAGTGCCGGTACACGACCTGATCGTCAAGGACAACGATCTCGCGATCGCCACGCATGGGCGCGCGCTGTGGATCATGGACGACATCTCACCACTGCGGCAGCTCGCGGCGAATACGCTGACAGCGAAGGCACACCTGTTCAACCCCGCCGACGCGTACCGCGTCGCCTGGCACAGCAGCCGCCTGATTGAGAATCTTCAAAAAGGCGAAGATCCGGGCACGGGCGTGGGGATCTATTACTGGCTCGCGGACTCGAACCAGGTCGTCACGCTCGACGTGCGCGATTCGAGTGGCGCGCTGGTCAACCACTTCACCAGCGAACAGGACTCGGTCCAACACGTCGACAGCCTGCGACTGGACCGTCTGAAGCAGACGCGCAACGACTCCCTGCGAAAGGCAGGCGTCATGGACACGTCCACGCTCAACAAGCCGTTCGTCGAGCCGCCAACCGACGACCCGAAGAATCGCCTAACGAGTCCATCGCGACTCCCCTCGAAGAAGGGACTGAACATCTTCTATTGGAACTTCCGCCACGCCGACGGCGCGACGCTGCGGGACAGTGTGTACCGGCTCGGTCGCGTGCCCGGACCGGTAGCGGTGCCGGGTCGCTACAGCGTGGCGCTCACCGCCGCCGGGAGTACGCAGCGCGCGTCGTTCACGGTCAAGCCCGACCCTCGAATTCCGGCGACCGGTGCCGAGTTGGCCGCGCGCCTGGCGTACACGCGCAGGTTGAACGACGCGGCGAGCGAGGTGATCGAGGCCGTCAACCGGGCGTCCGCGCTCAGGCAGGAGATCGACCGCCGGCTGGCGGCCGTTGCCGGACCCGGCGTGACCCAGGCGTCGACCGATGCATCATCCCTCAAGGCGCTCAAGGACACGCTGCTCACCTGGGGAAAGCGGATGGTGCCGCTGTTCTACGGGCACAACGAGTACGCCGAGCCTTACACGGCGACCATACTTGATGAGCTGCAGCGGCTGGGCTACGGCGACAGCAACTCCGCGCCTAACGCGGTCGAGCTGAGCGCGGCGGAGACGATGATCGCGGAGGCGCACGAGGCGGTCACGCGGTTCAATGCCATGCTTCGAGTGCAGACTGCGAATGTGAACGAACAGCTCAAGACGAGGGGGCAGCCACCGCTGAATTACTAGCTAATGGGTTGGGTGATGAGTGTACGTTAGCGCTTGGTGAGTCGACGGCTTTCAACTGCACTCTGCCGGTAGGCGCACGTATGACGACATGCTCACACTGACCGGCGACGAATCTCGCCGAGTGTCCCTATCCGCTCCGCGAGAAGCAGAGGCGCTGCGGTTGTGTGGCGTCGTGACGCGCCGGCAGGTTAGTAGTCTTGAAACCATGACCTGCCCGCGGCTCACGTGGATCGCGCTTGCAGTCTGCATCGGTTTGCGCGGATCGCAGGCGGTGACCGTGATGAAAGGCCGAGCGTCAGATAGCATACCACCCCACTGACGCCTCGTCACAGACATATGACAATTCGAACATGGTTGATCGTTGCCGTCGCCGTGTCGGCAGGTTGTTCCCGGGACGCTGGCTCGCGCGCCGCAAATTCGCCCATGCAGCGCGTGGCGCTACAGGGGGAGGCCCATTCCTCGGACGCGCTTCCGATACTGCCGGCAGCCAGTCCTAGCGACTCGATCGGCATTCGCATCGGGAGCGCGACGCTCTGGTTGGACAAGGCCCGGATCGCTGACGTGACGCGACAGCTCGGGCCAACAGCCGCGCCCATGCCGCGCCATGATGGAATCGAAGCCAACTGCTATATGGTTCCCGCGGCGCATCCGACTTGGGTCTCCGTCGCGGGACGCCCGGACAGTGGGAGCGCCATTCTGATGGTGCACATCGGGAGCACCGCGCCGAAGAAGCTGTTTCAGCGCTGCTCGGCGCTCCCGCCGGAGACGCGTGTATCCAACACCCTCGGCCTCGAGCTCGGCATGTCGCGCGCCGACATGGAGCGTCGACTCGGCAAAGGCCACAGCTTCAGCAAGCGGATTCCCTTCCTCGTATACTACTTACGAAGTACTGAAGGGCCGGACGCGAGCCCGCTCAAGGTCGTGAGCGTTTGGGTAAGGTACGCCGGCGATAAAGCAGTGGATTTTACGATTCGGCGTGTGGATGAGCGTGCCAACGTGTGTTGTTAGACAGACTGCTGTGCTGCCTGATGCTACCTGAACTCAGCCGCATTTTGGCGGCATGTCGGATGGAAGGAGCTGATAGGTCGCGCTGCCTAACGGCGATTGGGATTGCGCCCGCATCGGCAGCCCGCGACAATGCGACTCCGCCAATCGTTATCGTTCCACCAAATCTCGCCAGCAGGAAAAGCTGCAGCCACGCTCTGTGCCAAATCATCCGATGGTACCAACGTCGCGGTTCATGGGCTCGCTCATCTGAAGCGTTCGTCGCGACAGGGGTGCTGGGCAAGGCGGAGGGCGCGCCGTTATACCCGCTCGCGGCCAGGAATGCGTCGAAGTCCTGAATCGTTAGAATGTCATGGACCGCGCGCACTTTATCGGGCTGTCGCATGTAGTAGGCCTTCGCGATGCGGTAACCGACCCAGTAGCCGAGGTCGGGCGGAAGTGCGCCCCGCGCCGGATTCCGACCATTGTAGAACCAGCGTGCATAGTCCCTCGTATGCATCTCGCGCTGAAAGTTGCTCCACAGAGTTGCCTCGTGCTCTTCGGCGTACGCGTCGTGCTTTGGTGTCTCGGTAAGCAGCTCGGCGATCAGATCCGCTGATCCTTCGGCGATTGCTACACGCAGCACCGTCCCGCGCAGGAAGGTTGGGCCGCCGGTGAGCGAGCCCCATATTGGATAGTGCTGTTGCGTGTGCGCGATCTCGTGGGCGATCGTCCACGTCAGCCCAGCCGTTGAACGCGTCAACTCCGCTCCGATGAGAATCATCGGATCGCTGCCGCGCGTCGTCGTGCCCGCCGCGATTCCATTCCCGACGACGAAATAGACCGAGGCCGTCCGAGGCGCGGAATCGATCGCGCGCAGTCTGATGAACATACTGTCAACTCGCTCGGCCGCGGAGTCGAACGCTGCTAAGTTCGACGACAGAGTGGCATACCGATCAGGACGACGCTTTACCGCCGCGCACAGCGCACCGACATCGACGTCGAACTTGCGTGCATACGCATGGAGCCCGGCGGACGCGGAATCAAAGTACGTGCGAAAAGCAGGGCAACTCGAATCGCCGGTACGCTGCCAGATCGTCGCAAAGCGATGCACATCTGCGGTACTGACGGTGAATGGTCGGCCGCTCGGGCGACCCGGAGTGCACCCGGCGACACTGAGAACCAGACCAATGGCAGCGAAGTCGCGCGTCATCGTGAGTGCCAGCTCCAGGTTGGACATCGATCGCCGGCTAGTATACGCCCTCGGCACATGCTGCCGAAAGCTGGCCGGCGTCGAAAATACACAAACTTTCTCGTGTGGCGCGGAACGTCGAATGCCTTCGGCCGCGGCACGCAGCCTATCCCCTAGACTAATTAGTATCCGCTAGACAAAATGGCGCAGGGGCAGGCCTCGCCGCGTGAGCGCCGACGTCTATTTGACCTGTATCAACGAGGTGACCCACTGGGAGGGTACCCGCCACGTCACCGTCGACGTCATCACGACTCCCACAGGTATCACATCGACGCGCATTCAAGGCAAATCGGACGAGAGCACCTTCACCGTGACTCGGGCAGACGGCGCAACGGACGGGGTGAGATTCGAACCGACGGTACGCTATGAACGTACACGACTTTCCACGTAGCACCCACCAATTGCTGTTGAGTGTATCGGTATTGTTTAGCAATTATTTAACTTCGGCCCTGGTCGTCACTGAGTGTCCGTGTTTGGCCTCGGTTTCACTCGAAGTGGCAACGAAGTGGTAATAGCGCAGAGGTGCGGCTTGGGACCGATTTGCTGACTGTGCCAAAACGTTTTAGCGTGTGCGATTGTCGTTAGGGTTACCAAACGCGCCCGTTTCCCCAGCTACTCACTCAGCTCCTTTCCGCCAGCGCGGGCGAATTGATTCGATGAGCGTTGCCCAAGTAATTCCAGACACCGAACTCACCAAGAGAAGAGCGGCCCGGGTTGACATTCCGCTAGTGTGAACTCCTCCGAGCAAAAGGTACACGATGTCGCCGGGCAGGCCGACGAAGCCTAGCAGCCACACCGGAAGGGCAAGGAGAAACGGGGGATCTAGTGAGAAGACGTACCCGACTGCGTATTGGGCTACTCCCACGACAAAACTGAGCGCAAGAGTGAGTACTGCCCATCTCCTGAATGAGTGCTGTTGAGCGGTACTCGACATTGCCGATTCTCCGTCTCGTTTAACATTTACGATCGAGTCAAGCTTCTGGCGTCAGGAAGTTCGCGCCGACATGGTGTGGCTGCGACGCAACCGACAATTCCGCAGGTGAGTGGCAACGGACGGGGCGGGATTCGAACCCACGGTATGCTATTAACGTACAAAAGCCTTCCAGGGCTGGAATGCCTAACGAGAGCCGCCGGCTGGCGGATCAATGGTCAATTCTTCATTGAAGGTTCAATGCACTAATGGGTATGAAGGCTTCTGCCGATGCACGATGCGCCGAACGCTCATGACTGGCGTGGCCGGCACCGGCGCCAAGGCATCCATTCGCTTCACAAACAGATCGCCGGCGAGTGCACTTCGCTGCCCAGCCGGTCGCATGTTCGGAACGACGACTGCCGCGTGATCGAATGCGGGGCAATGATACGTCTGTCCGACGTCGGGATGGCTCACGCAACTCACATCGACACGCCGAGAACGAAATCCTTTTGCATTGGCTCTTCTGGACGCAGCGAGAACATGTAATCGCCGTCGAATTGTGCTGAAGAATTGCACGCGTCGATCGGAGCATCACTGTGAATCACCGCGAGCGAAATGATGAGTAGCCGATTGGGCCACTGAAAGTCAGTGTGCCGACGGCACCAGCTTTGTCGGCTTCGTCATCAGCGCCATCCCACGCGAAGCCGAGTCCCATGGCGTCAAAATCATAATCCTCCAACCACGCCAAGATCTCACTGGCGGACATGGGAATCGGCTGACCCATTCCCTGCAATAAGATCAGAGGATTGACGCCGCCGCGGCCCAATGACTGAATCAAATCGTTGACCAGAGGTCGATAATCGCGCTCGAGCGTGCGGTGCCTTAGGATCTCCTCTGACGTAGCAAAGCGCTTGCACTCAATCTTCAAATACTCACCGTCCTTGATCGCCGTGCACGACACCGGCTTGGCTATCTTCGACAGAGCTACTGCCGCAAGCTCCGCCGTCGTTGGTGACAGATCAGGAGTCACGATATACCGTTTGAGCCCCTGACCCTCGACCGCCGGTAATGCGAGAATAGTCTGCAGCACCAGGAGCGTCGCGTGCGCTCGCTTCAGCGAATCGTCCGAAATACTCGGCACCATGGTCCCGATCGGATGGTCCCACTTCGACCGCCATGTCGCTCGCTCGTACGAGGTCCATCTTATTCCGCCATTCGTTGCTGCTGAGAATCAGAGTCCCAGGCGTTTTCTCAGCGACTGGTATCCCGGCTCGCCGTGCAGCGGTGCCCAGAGCGGAAATGAGCCGAGAAGAACGAGTCCGCCATCGTGCTCCTCGTAGGCCCGCTCCAGCCAGGTGATGGCGTTTTGCTTATCCCCTAGCCCGATGTATACGGCGCCTATCGCTATTGGCGACACGTAGGATTCGCGGCGGGCATTGAGCAATTCCTCGAGTATGGCCTTTGCCTCCGCGGTCCGCCCGGCACGAGCATAGGCATGTCCGACGAATGCACGCCGACGAGTATCGGTCGGTCCGGAAAGCCGGGACGCTATCTCCGCTGCTTCTATAGACTCGACTAACATGCCCTTTGCGTCGTAAGCCCAGTGCAGGCGTTCCCACCCAAACATGTAATCTCGATCGATGGCGACTGCACGCTTCGCCTCTCGAATGGCGTCGTCTACCGCACCGGCGCAGTAATACACCGAGGCGGCACGCTGCGCTGTTTCCGGTGAGATGGGATCGAGTTGCTCGGCGATGCGGACCTGGGAGATCGCTTCATCGTGGCGACCGATCCAAGACAAGAACCAGGCAAACTCGGTATGCACGTGCGACGACTCAGAACCCAGTTGGACGGCGCGTCGATACTCTCGCTCCGCGGCAGCCCAGTTCCAATCGCCAGCCGCGAGGGCATATGCCAAGGCCGCGTGAGCGGATGCGAGAGACTCGTCGAGAGCGAGCGCCCGACGCGCTGCGAGTTTAGCCTTCTCGAACATCGCACGCGATGGCGCATTGGTGACGAACGAGAGCAAATTATTGCATTGTGCAAGTAGATCGTAGGCACGGGCATACAGAGGATCGATGGCGATTGCTTCGTCGGCGTAACTGATGCATTTCTCGATGTCGGTGGCCGTGCGACGAGCCGCGTGATACGAGCCCCGCAGCCAGGCGTCGAGTGCATTCTCTTGCGGCTCAAAACGAGGACGAGCCATGGGTCGCGCGCGCGCGGTTCGGCCTTGAAGCTCCGCGGCCAGGCTCTGGGCTGCGTCAGCCGTGAGCATTGAAAGCTGCCTCAGTGGACGCCGATAGGTCGTTGACCAGAGCAGGGTGCCGTCGACATTGAGTAAACGCAGATGGACATCGAGTGTATCGTGTCGTCGCTCGACGTCGCCGTCGACCAGTCGATCGACCGACAGCTCTCGTGCGAGCTGCAACGCGGTCTTGCGCGACACGGAAGACAGATTGGACGACGTGCGCGGCAGCACACGAACGGACGCGAGCTGTGCAAGTTCAGCGATCAAGGCATTCTGAACACCATCCGCGACGTAACGCTGACTCGTATCACCGTTGATGCTCCGAAGCGGAAGCACGGCCACGGCCAGAGCACTCTCCGGCCTGTTGCTCGCGTGGCCCTCGATCCACGCCACGCCTAACGCCACTAGTAGTCCACAAACGGCCAAGGCGACGGAGAGCCGTTGTGCGAAGTGACCGAGAAAACGAGGACGGGCTAGCGCACGCGACTCGGAGAGTCGAGAAGAGGACGGCTGCCCGAGCATCGGGGCTTGGTTGCCGACACTGGCGTTGTGTGAAGGCGAGCACGAAACCGCGGCGCGGATATCTGCGACGACGGCTTGTAAGTCTGCGCTCGGTGTGATCTGGATCTCCTGTTCGAGAACGCTCGCGTAGCGCTCATAAGCAGCAATTGCGCTGGCGCCTTGCCCTTGTTCGGCAAGTGCTTCCACGAGGGCGCGAATGGCCGCTTCATTGATCGGATCGATTTCGACGGCGCGTTGGGCCCAACGAGCCGCCACATCAACCGTTCTGTTGCGGTGCGCGATCCGAACCAGCGCCAGCGCTGACTCGAACGCAGTGGCTCGCAATCGCTGGCGTTGGGTATCAGCCCAGCGTTCGAACTCTGGAACGTCAGACAAATGAAAGCCCGGCAGGAACTCGCCTTCATAGTGCGACACGGCATCGGAATGGCGCCCTTGCAAAGCGAACGCACGTAGAGAGCGCGCGTCGCACCATATCGCCTCGGTATCCAGACTGACCTCCTCGGTGCCGCTTGTGACGATGACTGCGGGACCGACCAATCGACGGAGATGATGAAGGGCTTTTCTCAGGGCGGCGCGCGCGTGTGTCTCGTCCCAGTCTGGCCAGAACATCGCCATGAGGGTGTCACGCCGATGTACTGCTCCTTCTGCGTCGACGGCGAGGAACGTGAGCAGGGCGAACCTCTTTGGCTGAGTCGTGAGCAGACTCCATTCGCCGAGTGAATCGGTGAACAGTTCACAGCGACCCAGCGTGAGCAGCCGAAACATGAGTTCCGTGGTTGGACGAAGATGCGACTGTCTCAGGACGTCAAGAAACGCGTTCCCAAAGGACCGGAACAGCTTGGGAACGGGCAGAGTGCAATGTGGGCGTCCATAACGAACCGCGGTTTGTCCGCCAATAAGGAGATGCTATGCGACGACCCAGATGGATCTTCTGTGCACTGCTCTCTGGAGCGTGCCTGCTACAGTCGATGTCTTGTACCGATTTGCCTTCCGCAACACGAACGCTGCGGCCAAATGCCGCGTCCAACACCTCAACGCCAGCGACACGGACTCACACGGAGTTTACGGTTCACGTGAATGCCGACATCTATTTGACCTGTATCAACGAGGTGACCCACTGGGAGGGTACCGGCCACGTCACTGTAGACGTGGTCACGACTCCCACAGGTATCACATCGACGCGCATTCAAGGGAACTCGGACGAGAGCACGTTCACCGTGACTCGGGCAGACGGTACGCGCTACTACATGATCGGCTCCGGCTCGACACAGCGCCATGACTTCGACGGCCCGGTGAGCATTGTAACAATAGCGGAGCCGAAGGTCTTCAGATCGGCGTCGGGCGACATCCTCGTCACCAATTACGCGCTTGTAATAGTGTTTGACGACCAGGGCGCGCCTGTGACCGTGCATGCGGTCGGCGCCTGTCCATAAGATCGAGAAGGTGACGAGAGCCACCGTATTCGACCGCACGCTCCCCGCCGACGCGGACGGGGAGTGACAGCCGCTCAGAAGTACAACAACGCGCTCACGCGGCCGGTTGGTGTGACAACCCAATTGTCGGACGCCACGGTGTTCCCGACTGGGCCCAGGCGGAATCGAAAACGCGCGTACGCTATGCCCGTCTCGGCCGAGATGCCGAAGTGTCGTTCGATAGCGTAACGAGCGCCGACTAAGCCACCAGCCAGCCACTCCTCCGGGCCCGTTCCCGATTTGATCCAGAAGCCGGCCAGCCTTGCTCCCACGTACGGCGTCAGTGCGCCGGACGGATGTACGGACGCGAGCGCGCTTGCTCCCGGAGTGACGGTCCACACCGTTTCACTTTGTCCACCACCAGCGAGTGAGAACCCGAGCTCCGGTCGCAACGCGAAGCGATCGGAGACGCGCCACAACACGGCGAATGCAGGTGGATATCCAAGGTCGAGGGCGACGCGCTCCTTCTCCTGCGCGCTCGCGCGGGAAGTGCCTAACGCCAGGATCACTGCTACCGGTACCCACTTCTGGTTCCACCGCATTATCGCTCTCCGTGGAGTACGTAAACGCTCACGTTGCGCCAAGATGGTCGCTTTCGCAACTGTACCAGCGTTGCGGCGCCCTTGCGAGGTTCAATGTCGCGCACCGCCACGTCGTCAAGCATTTCAACTAACGCCAGCGCATCAAAATTTGTGATTCACAAGTCTTCAGTTTCCCGGAGGCGAGATCTCATTCGATGAGGCGCCGAGCATGGGGTACCGTCTCCGCCTTGATCCACCACAATCGAAGCTGCTCGTCCGACGCGGTTTGCCAGCCGCCAGGCATGTCGGGAATGGGCGCTAACCGACGCCGCTCTCCCTCGTCGCATTCGAAGGCGAGCCAACCGCCCGCCATCTTCTGACCGAACGCCGCAACGGGGTTCTTTTTTGCGAGCGTCGGGTGGACGTCCCATACGGTCCACGCGCGTCCGCGCTCATCGGTGAAGTCGCGCGAGGCCACGACTGCCTAACGATCCAATGGTCTCGACGACTTTACCATCGTCGCCAATTCACCGAGGGTCTTGTCTCGCCGGTACTGGTCGGCGGGCACGACGTCGGACATGAGCGACAGAAAACGTTCCGCGGCGTTCGCGCTCGTGAAGAGCAGACCAGCGCCTGGAAGGGGCGGTACGTGGTCCCTCTTTGCAGACTCGCGATCGATCGGCTGCACGCGCCACGCCGTGCCATTCGCTGCAATATTGGCTGCCACGCTCACTCCGAGTCTGAGGAATTCAAGGGAGGAACGACAAGTATGGGCTGGTGTTGGAGCGCAGGCGCTCGAACTGCCCCTGTACAAACTCGCGCATCCGCTGCATACCGCCGGCGCTGCGCTCCTCACCGAGGGACAGTACCTGACGGTGTATCATCCCATCGTACCGTCCCGTCAGTAACCATTGCGGGTCGACTCCCTGGCAGTAGGCAAGGGACACGACCACATCGAGGACGAAGCTCGCATCAGGAGCGGAGCTCGGCTCCTCGATGAGCCGTCGGAAGGCACTCGGCTCCAAGAGCAGGGACTCCGCCAGGTCATCGAGCGTAGGCCCACGCTGGTGCTCGAGGATGACACGGATACGCTCAGTGATAGCTGGGAGCGAATTGTCCGATGGCGGCAGCGGCACGCGTCGCGGCTCCGGTAGGCGGCGATAATAAACGGCGCAGTAACTGCAAATCGAATGCTCGCGGCAAGCCACGGAGCGAAAACGCTCGCGTTCCTTGCGGCAGCGCAATGAAGTCTTAGCGCCTCTCGTGCGGGCGTGACGGAGCGCACGGCCAGCCGTCCCCCTGCGGCAGATGTTTGAGCCGTCAATTCCTACCCTGCCGAGCCGCCGCCGGACATACTAGCCGGTGTCCCGTTAGGTTCGGCGATCACAAATACCGAATCCACACATGCGACACTACGCGAGCAGATGCATTGCCGCCCTGTCGGCACTCGTTATCTCGATCAGCCCCGCCGCCGCTCAGGCGACCAGCCCGAGCGACACCGCCGTCAAGAATCCCGACGCCGTCAAGCGCGCGCAGCTCGCGCGCCGTGGCGGTGGACTTCGCGTCGGGCCATGGCACCTGAACGGTCAGCAAGAGCCAGCTGGAACGAGCTCCATTCCCGCGCTCGAAGGCTTCGTCCGCACGGGCCTAGATCAGCATCTTCTCCTCGAGAACTCGGTCGGCGTGTGGCGCCAGCGCCAGCAGGCCTCCACGAGTGGCGGCCTCCTCGGCGGCTCCACGGCATCCACCGACAACTACATCATTCCGCAGTTCACGTCCATCCTGTTCTACCCATTCACATCGCCGAACGACCGCCTCGAGCCATTCGTTCGCGGAGGTATTGGCTTCGCGTTAGGCGTCGAGGACCCGCAGTCCGGCGGAGGCAGCATCTCGTTTACGCCTGGCTTCGGCCTCACGAGCGGCCTCGGAGTGGAGTGGCGTATGTCGGAAGCCCTAGGCCTCGCCCTGTCGACCCGCTACCAGTGGATTCGCTTCTTCCAGGAGTTCGGCCCGCAGCAGACCTATCAGGGGCCGGTCGTCGAAGCGGGGATCACGTACCGTTTTCAATTCCGGTAGCAAATCAGGTGTCGTGTCCATCGCCTGCTGCAACACTCGCAGGAGGCGATGGACTCCCCTGCCTTCACGCCACCGTCAGCACGATCTTGCCATGCGTGTGCGTCGCTCCGCCGAGCATCTCGTGAGCGCGCGTTGCATCGTCCAGCGGGAGCACGGTGCCCACGTCGGTGACCAGCTTTCCCGCATCGAACAGCTCGCCGATCCTGTTCAGTCGTTCCGTGGTCACCTCGACAATGAGGTACGCCGCTCGAACGCCATACTGCTTCTGCAGTGACTCCGGAACCTGCGACACGGCCGAAACCTGAATTCCCCCTCGCTTGAGAACGCGAAGATATCTCTCCTGCGTCTCGCCACCCACGAGATCCAGGACGACATCCGCGTCTGTCAACGACTCCTCCACTGGGTCCGTCTTGCTGTCCACGACTCGCTCCGCGCCCAGTCTCGTTAGGTACTCCCGCTTTGCGGCGCCGGCGACCGCAATGACATGAACGCCAGCCTGGCTCGCCAGTTGGACGGCGTACGCGCCCACATTGCCCGCGGCTCCGACGATGAGCGCGGTCTGGCCGCGAGTCACGCGAGCGTAGTCGAAGAGCATCTGCCAGGCAGTGACCGCTCCAATCGGAGCTGACGCCGCTTCGACGAAGCTCAGTCTCTGTGGTTTTGGCGCAATCATCCGAGCCAGAGGGACTGCGTACTCCGCGTACGCCCCACTGAATTGCTCGTTGGTAGAGCCATACACTTCGTCGCCAACGGCGAACCCCTGAACCTCCGCGCCGATCGCTTCGACGATCCCCGACAGCTCGGCACCGAGGACGAGAGGCAGTGGTTGGAGTTGAATCGAGCCATCCCGGACGAGGGCGTCCCAAGGTCCCACGCCAGCGGCTTTCACGCGAACGAGCAATTGTCCAGCACCCGGTTGAGGACGAGGCACATCGTCGTTCGCGATCACACTCGGTGGCCCGAATCGGAGTACTCGTGCTGCTTTCATGGAAGGCATCCCCCTCACTCTGAAGAATTGTGGCCACTCGAGCCACACGAATCGAGACGACGGCCGGCGGCCTTGCGCTATGACGGTTCGATTGTCCGCCATGGCCTACCGCCGCTCCCAGCTCGCCGGCTGTGCCATCGGCAGCTCGTTAGGTCGAAGGCGAAGATACTGTTGCACCACCGCCTCGAGAAAGTCGCCCGCCTCGAACTGCAGATGAATGCCGAGCGGATGATCAGTAGTTCGAAAACTCACGCTGAAAACGGTGGGCTGGCGGTTTCGCGCGTGCTCCATCACGTCCGAGGTCGATCGGCGGCAGATCCTCGAAGCGAATTCCCGGTGGCCGATGCCGCTTGGGGCCGTACCACGCGAGGGGGCTCACGCGGTCTGACCATACGGGATCGATGAGGACGTTCAAGCTTTCGGTCTGAACCAGGACCGTCGAGTGATTCACGAATGTCACGCGAAGATTGCTCAAGGAGAGCCGCGGCGGTGGTGTGTCGATCGGCGTCTCCTGCCAATCGTCCCAGTGTCCACGGTGACGACCGGGCTCTTGTCGCCGGAGTGCATCCTCGAGTTGACGCTCTGGCGTCCGTTCGTAGTTGTAGAAGTGCTTTCCGTCGAAGTGGTCGCTCACGGCACCGTGATACGCGGGCGCGATACCTCGGCCGCATCCGGCGACAGCAATCCCGACGACGAGACTAGCGATGGTGCCGTGGGCGAGCCGCATTAGCGCAGACCATTCCCAACGAGGGCTCGCGCACAATCAGAGCGCATAGCGAACCCCAAGGTTGAAGACGCGTCCCTCGAGCGGTGCCCATGCGTCCACCGTGAGGCGGCCGCCTTCGGCCGGAGTTGGCCGAATCACCGGCTCGAAACGCGAGAGTCGGACGTCCGTGATATTCTCGACGTTGAAGAACACCGTCGCTGCACGTCCGATGCGCTGCGACGCGAGGACTCCCAGGGTGGTGTACGGCGCGCCGAATTGCAGGTAGGGGTCGTTGTCGAGCGCCTGGCGTCCCGTATAGAAGATTTCCGCGGCCACGTACGTCCCGCTCTCGTCTTCCTCGTACGCGAGGTCCAGACCCGCCTCGGTGCGTGGCGTGAGCGGGAGCTCGCGGGGAAGACCCGTCTCGGGCGAGAGCTCGCGGCTTCGCGTCAACGCGATATACGCTGTTGCGATGATCGGTTCCATGGAGTAAACGCCGAACACTTCCCCGCCCCACGTGCGGAGTGTTCCGGGACCATTTAGAAGAGCGACCATCGTTGTCGTGTCGCCCGAAGGAGTCGCGAAGGCGCGGAGGCCCACCGGACTCGTTATGCGGTTGGTGAACAATGTGCCGTTGACTTGAAGTGGCCCCTGAGTCGCAGTCGCGTCCAGCGACACAGTGCGCGCACGCTCGGCGCCAAGTGGCTGCGGCAGCACGACGTGGGAAAGCCCAAGCACCTCGGTCTCGTCTTTGAGAACCATTGGCGCAAACCAACCAGCGCCGGCGGACAGGCGCGCACTCAGCACGGAGCCGTAATGGACGAGGACTGACGCGCGCGGGCTGCAGATCGTGCCAAAACTCGTCGAGCCGTCACAACGTGCGTTGAACGTGGTGGAGAGCCACGACGTCGCGATGAGTGTATGCTGAACAAAGACTCCGGGAGTCGTCTCGACTTGATCGAACTGTGGCACGTCGCGGTTCGCGTACGTATTGCGCTGCCAGGCAAAGCCCGATACGAGCTCGTTTCGACCGACCGAGGTCGTCGCGGTGAGCTCGGTGAAGATGGTGCCCTGTTGCTCATGCTCCAATGACGTTCCGATGCGTCGCCTGTGTGACTGCGTGCTGGCGGAGCTCCGCAATCCGAGTGACCACATGTCGCCGAGTTGCCAGTGTCCAACGGTGCCGATGTCCGCGTGTCGAGTCGCGAGGCTGTCGGCGAACGGGGCGGCCGTGCCAGCTGTCGTGCTGCCGATCGTCCCACCTGACCGGCTCTCGGCGAATCCGCCGAGTGTCACCATGAGTGAGTGGCCGCTGCTGTCATCGAGGAAGAGCCGCGGCCGAATCTCCACGCGCCGCAATGCTGGGATGTCGCTCCAGCCGTCGTGCCCCGTATCCGCTGCTCGTTGCTGGTGCACTCCGCCCAGGAGCGTCATGCCCAGGTTCTGCGCGAGCCGGCGAGCACCGAAACCCAGGAGATCGGTGCCGCCAAGGAGCGTCTGATTCGCGAGGATCTGACCCGTGTCCGGCGGATGCCGAGATACGAGGTTCACGACACCGCTCAACGCCGAGGGCCCATACAGTGCGGACGACGCGCCCTTGATGACTTCCGCTTGGCGCAAATCGAGCGGTGGCACCTGCGCGAGACCGAAGCCGCCCGACTGCGCGCCATAGAGGGGCAAGCCATCGTTGAGCACGAGCGCGTATCGGCCGGGCAGTCCCTGGAGCCGTACCGCGGAGCCACCTAACGACGCTGACGTCTGCTGCATGTGCACACCGCTCAGCTCGCGCAGCAGCGTGAGTGCGTCGGCGGGACGCATCTCGTTCTTTTCGGTGATGTCGTCACCGGCGAGCACTTCGACACGCAGCGGCTCCTGCTCGAGGCGGCGCTCGGCACGCGTCGAGGTGACGATGATGGGTGATACGCGTGCGGCCTCCTCTATGAGCGGCACCGTGATCGCCGTGTCTCGGCCGCCAGCGAGTTTAACGAATACTGTTTCCGGCCGGAAACCCAACTTGTTCACGCGCATCGTGTACGAGCCGTTGGGCAGTCGAAGCGTGGCGACCCCATTCGCGTCCGAACGCGTCGCTGTTCCCCCCGCGCTTACTACTGCATCGGCGACACCTACCGTGTCTCGGACGACGCGAACGATGAGATTGCTGCGAGTCGGGGCGCTCTGCGCAGCTGCGGGCGCGGCGGCGAAAACCGCGCACGCAAGAAAAGCTCGGAGCAAACGCCGGGCAGACCTCGGAATCGAGCCATTACGTTTCAGCCAGTTCTTGTCATGCACCCGCGTCAACCTAGCCGGGCAATGGCCGCCGGCAATACGATGGTCGGCTCCGAACGCCGGTAAGCTTTCTGCGCGCGCACGCCGAAGTGGCACTCCGGCGGCCACGTCTTCGACCCGGTTTTACCGCACGGAGAACGCTCGGCAACAAGCTGATGGTGCGGGGCGGGATTGTCCATCGCTCGTTGGATCGCCGATGCACAGCACGCGGAGTTGAGCATCTCCTCGAGCAATGGTCACGGGACACGAGTCGAGCTGTCGTTTCCCGCAATGAGCTGAATGATGATGCGCCGTGTGCAGGATCGTGCGCCAGCAACATGCGGCTCACTGAGGAGCAAGATGGAAGGACATCCCGAATCGAAGCTCTTTCGAGCGTGCCGGCTTCGGGCGCGCCGTGGGAAGGACGAGCTTCGACATGCGCCAACGCCACTCGCCAAACACGTCGACGGCGCTCCCCAGGGGAACGAGAGTTCCAACGCCATAGCTCCAGTTCTTGTTGATTACGCGAACGTTCGCCGTATCCACTGCTGACCTGCCCATCCCCAGGAATCCGTACGAGGCCGCGGTTCGGTTGCGGCTGCCTAACGGTCGACCTGCCAGCGCGAAAACGGCGTCAACGTCCGCAGTCCACGGCGGCAACCATGTCGTCACGCGCGAGGTGCCGGTATCAGAGCGCTCGAGTGCGACATGTCCGGAAGCGCGAAGCCCGAAGCCCGGACTGCCTGCAAGGGTCAGCGCCAATCCAGCCGCGGTCGTGCCGCCATTCGCGGGTAACGAAAGAGCCGGGCTTATCGAAACGTCGGATTGCTGCGCCACGAGAGGGCAGGCGTGGCCGGCGATCGTTAGGAACAAGAACAGATTGCTGAGGCAGGACCGGCGCATGTCGGGCTCCCGTACGGCACGTCCCGAGAGGCATTCCCGGCGATTGCCTACACGTCTCTGACTGGATCGGATGACTCTGGTCACTACTCCAGCTCGCGACACCTGCCGCAGCTTGCTGACGATGCTAAGCTTCGAGCGATGCTCCGTCGCCTTGCCGCACTGATTACTGGGTTGCTCATGACCCATCTGATATTCGTGGGCAGCGACTTCGCGTGCGCGGCACATCCCGGCGACACGGCGGGCGTGCGGCACGCCATGGCGCATCACGGGCACTCGGCAACGACGTCCGAAACCGCGGCAACGGAGAGCGCGCCATGCCGCACGCCGGCAGCTCCGATGTGCTGTCAGGGCCTCACATCGTGCGCACCACTGCTGTCACTGACCGAAGCGGCTCCTGTCGCTCGTGTCATAGATGCAAGCAAGACCGTTCCGGAGAGCGTGCGCGACCTGCCTCTCTCGGAAATCATCGCACCTGATCCGCCGCCTCCGCGCGCGTAGGCCAACTCACAACTCGAGCTCGTGAGTCTCGCGGGAGCCTCCATTTGGGAGCTCCCGGCGCGGCACTGACGCACAACCGCCAGCAATTGGCCGGGCGCGTCTTGGCCTTCACTCGGATCATAATGTCTTCACCATTTCAGTATCATCTCTCGCGCCTAACGATTGTTGCTCTCCTCGTTTTCGCGTGGCGCGATGCTCTCTCGCAACAGCAGGACACCGTGCGGCGAAAGATGCTGATGCCCTCGGCGGATAGCATGAAGAAGTCGCCAGGCAAACGCGACACGACCTCAATGGCGATGGCCGACACGGCTGCCGCGCTGCTGATGAGTGAGCCGCTCGGCGTGGCGATGAACCGCATGGGATCGGGCACGACGTGGATTCCCGATGCCGTGTCCCTCCCGTCGCGACATTTCGTGGCGAAGAAGTGGGAGCTGATGCTGCACGGCTTCCTCTTCGGCCAATACAACAAGCAGCAAGGGCGTCGCGGCGATGACCAAGCTGGCTCACTGAACTGGGGAATGTTCATGGCCTCGCACGAACTTGCCGGCGGTCAATTCCAGGCGCGGACGATGTTGAGCCTCGATCCAGGCACGGTTGGCCCTCGGGGTTATCCGCTTCTCCTGCAGACCGGGGAGAGCTATCGCGGCCAACCGCTGCATGATCGCCAACACCCGCACGATTTCTTCATGGAGCTCGGCGCTCTTTACGACCGCGCAATAACGAAGTCGCTCGCCTACGAGTTGTACGTTGCGCCATCTGGTGAGCCCGCGTTAGGCCCCGTCGCGTTCATGCACCGTCCATCGGCGATGGACAACCCGCTCGCGCCGATCGCTCACCACTGGCAGGACGCGACACACATCAGCTTCGGAGTACTCACCACGGGCCTCTACACGAGACAATGGAAGCTCGAGGGCTCCGTCTTCAACGGTCGTGAGCCTGACGAGCAACGCTGGGACTTCGATCCGATCAGACTGGATTCCTATGCTGGCCGGCTCACCGTGAATCCGGATTCGACATGGAGCCTCACCGCCGGATATGGCTTTCTGAAGTCGCCAGAAGCGCTGCACCCCGATGAATCGGAGCACCGCATTGTCGCATCGGTCCTCGAGGGGACGGCGATCGGCAACGACGGGCAATGGGCAAGTGCCCTAGTCTGGGGTGCGAATCGCTTCAGCAACTCCTCGACGTGGTCGAACGCAGTCCTCATAGAAAGCGAGGCGATCCTGGACAAATGGAACACGATCTTCGGACGGGCCGAATACGCGCAAAAGAGCGCGGAAGATCTCGTCTTGCCATCATTGCCGGCGAGTCAGCTCTTCTCCGTCAGCAACGTTTCCGTCGGCTACATTCGCGAGGTCGCTCGCGGCCATGGCGCGACGTTCGGCCTAGGCGTTCAGGGAATCATCAACTTCGTCCCGGCGACGATCGAATCATTCTACGGCTCACGAACACCGCTCGGCGCCCTGATATTCGTTCGCTTGCGGCCATATCACATGCGAGGGTCGATGCCGTCGGCGAAATCGATGCCTGGTATGTGACGCTGCTCGGACCATGCGAGTAGCGAGAAGCTACAGCTTAGCGCGCCGCAATAGCTGCGCGTTGATGGCAACGATCACCGTGCTCGCTGACATGAGCACCGCGCCGATAGCCGGCGATAACACGATGCCACGCGACGCCAGTACTCCCGCGGCCAACGGAATGGCGAACACGTTGTACCCGGCAGCCCACCAGAGATTCTGAATCATCTTCCGATAGCTCGCCCGGCTCAGCTCCACGATGCGCGGCACGTCGCGCGGATCGCTGCGCACGAGAACGATGTCGCCCGCTTCCACCGCGACATCGGTTCCGGCGCCGATTGCGATTCCGACGTCCGCCGTGACGAGCGCCGGCGCATCGTTGACGCCATCGCCGACCATGGCGACACGTTTTC
This sequence comes from Gemmatimonadaceae bacterium, assembly GCA_045804225.1. GTDB lineage: Bacteria > Gemmatimonadota > Gemmatimonadetes > Gemmatimonadales > Gemmatimonadaceae > AG2. Next base: position 479,264 of record JBJMNO010000001.1, on the reverse strand, counting down.
CCGCGGCTTTCAGCTGCGCGATCTTCGACGCCTTCTGATCGGGAAGCACCTCGGCGAACACCTCGTCGATCCCGAGCTCCGACGCGACGGCCTGCGCGACTGCTCGCGCGTCACCCGTCATCATGACGACCTCGATGCGCATCGCGTGCAATGCTTCAACGGCTTCCTTCGACTCCGGCCGTACGACATCGGCGAGCGCAAAGGCCGCCAACACTCTGGTGCGCTCGGCCAGGTAGATGGACGCCTGCCCGCGTTCGCTCGCACGCCTCACGGCCTCCTTCAACTTCACGGGCACTGCGATCCCGAGTAGCTGCAGCAGCGCCGGGCCGCCCATGTAAAGCTCTCGACCATCAAGGGTCGCTTTGACGCCCTTGCCCGGGATCGCCTCGAACGCCTGCGCCGCACGCACCTCGATGGCGCGGTCGCGGGCCGTTTTCACGACGCCCTGCGCGATCGTGTGCTCCGAGTCTGCCTCCACGGCCGCCGCGTAGCGCAATGCGTCGTTAGGCTCGAGATACCCGTCGGCCGTGGCGATGTCCACAACGCCGAATTCACCCTTTGTCAATGTGCCTGTCTTGTCGAAGACGATCGCGGTGAGCTTGCGCGCCTCCTCCAGGCCGCGGCGGTCGCGGACGAGCAACCCACTGCGCGCACCCAGCGTCGTCGAGATCGCGATCACGAGCGGGATGGCAAGGCCAAGCGCGTGGGGACAGGCGATCACGAGCACCGTCACCATGCGCTCGATCGCGAAGGCCGGATCGCCTGGGCGGAGCAGCAGCCACGTCACGAGCGTGACCGCGCCGGTGCCTAACGCGATGAGCGTGAGCGCGAATGCGGCGCGATCCGCGAGTACCTGCGCTCGAGAACGCGAGCTCTGCGCCTCCCCAACGAGCCGCATGATCCCGGCAAGCGCCGTGTGCTCACCCGTTGCCGTGACCTCGATGCGCAACGATCCAATTCCGTTGACCGTACCAGCGATCACCTTGTCAGCAGGCTTCTTCTCGACAGGCCGCGATTCACCGGTGATCATGGATTCGTTGACAGCGCTCATTCCGTCGCGCACGACGCCGTCCGCGGGAATGCTCGTTCCCGGCCTAACGAGCACGACGTCGCCGCCCTTCAGCGCCGCGATGGGCACTTCTTCCGTGTCGTCGCCGACAATCCGTGTTGCGGTGTTGGGGAGCAGCTTGGCCAGCTCCCTGAGCGCGCCCTCCGCTTGCGAGATCGAGCGCATCTCGATCCAGTGACCGAGAAGCATGATCGTCACCAGCGTCGAGAGCTCCTCCCAGAGCGGCATGCCGGCGAAGCCAAGTGTCACGACCGCGCTGAAGACGAACGCCACCGTAATCGCGAGGGCGATGAGCGTCATCATCCCGGGAGCGCGGTCCTTGACCTCGCTGACCGCGCCCTGAATGAAAGCGCGTCCACCGTATAGGAAGACGGCCGTGCCGAAGATGGGCGCGATCCACGTCGCGCCGGGAAACATGGGCGCGTGGTATCCGAATGCCCGCTGCAGCATGTGGCCCCAGACGAGTGTCGGAATCGTTAGGGCGAACGCGATCCAGAACCGATCGCGAAACATCGCCACGCTGTGGCCGGCGTGCTTGTCGTGGCCTTCGTGACTACCATGGCTTGTCCCTGCCGCGTGATGCATCGCGTGCGACGAATCGCCGCGCTCTGATGCACGGCCGTCAGGCTCCTGCTGCACATCGTGCACGGACCCGGCGCTGTGTTCGCGCGAGGATGTTTCGGTGTGCTCGTGTTTGTCGTGCAAGTTCAGGCAGTCACGGCAGCGTCCTTTGATTGCGCCGGACGGCGGCGACCGCTCTTTGCGCGCGGCCACCACGAGAACATCGCCTCGCGGCGGAGTCGGAGGAATTGCTGATCGACAAAATCGCGGACCGCGGCTCGTCCTTGGGCGGTGCGGTCTTCGCCGAGCAGCAAGACGTGCCGATGCATCGCGCCGTCGTATTCCCCCGCCAGGAGCCAGTGCGGATCGACGCCGGCGTCGTAGGCGAGGGCGGTGATCGCATCGATGAGAAACGCGCGGTCCGGGACCTCAGCGCCCTCGAGCAAACGTGCGAGATCGAGCGCCGGCAGATTGAAGTACTCGGCCGCCGCAGAGAGGTTGTGACCCCACTGGCGTGCCACGACCGCGCGGATGCGCTCTCGAACGCACCCGATTTGTCGCTGCTCGCGACGACGAAACAGCACGACTCGCTCCTTGTGGCGCACAGACGCGCGCCAAAGATCGTGGCAAATCCAATGCTCGCGACAGGCTCAGCACCTCAAAGACGGAGGAGCGAATGCATCGCCGGGCGAAAAGTCCGAACACACAAGTCACTCGCGGCAGCACTGGCGAAGCGTCCGAGGAAGGGGTAAACGTATGTCGCTTCTTGGATTAGCATCCGACTTGCAGTAGGTGGGCCGATGCTCGTCCCGATCCCGCAACCGGAGCCCACCCCCCTGACGCTTCCGGCCAATGATCCATTCATCGAAGCCGTTGCCGAACGATTGCGCGCAGTGATCGCGCGACAACCGGGCTACCATCTCGATGAAATAGCCTCGATTCTTCGCGTCTCGCGCGAGACGCTTCAGCATCTGCTCAATGACCGGGAGCGCGCGATCGACACCGGCGTTCTCATCGACGTTGTTGCCGCTCTCGTGCGCGAGTTCGCCGTGGACCCAAAGTGGCTGCTCACCGGACAATACGACAGCGCGACGCATCGTCAGGCCTTACTGCTGGGCGAAGAGCACACCAATGAGAGTTGTCACGCCGTGCGTGAATTCGTGCGTGAGCAATTCCACCGGTTGCGAGAGAGCCTTCGATTCCAAGCACCGCCACCATTTCCCAAACACGACTTCTGACAATTTGACCATGATCGCAGTGATTGAGCTCGAGCTCGAGCCTATGTCCGAGCTCGCAAGCCTGGTGCAACAGGCGAAGGCGCTTGGTCGTTAGGCAGTGCCATGGCGTTCCGCGAGTTCACCGACGAGGGCGGACGGAAATGGACCGTGTGGGATGTGTTCCCCACATTCGCGGAACGTCGTGAACGCGATGCGGGGCCTCCCCTGGGAGTGCGCGAGCGCCGTCGATTCGCCGAACCACGAGCGCGCATCTCCGCCCACATGGCGCGCGGTTGGTTGGCGTTCGAGGCGGCCGATGGCGAGCGGCGTCGCCTGGCGCCGATTCCGAACGGTTGGGCGGATGGATCTACTGAGCAGCTACGTGGATGGTGTGCCAATGCCGAGCCAAGGCAGCCAGTGCGGCGGTTGATCGAGTAACATGCCTGACTCGTACGATTCGTCGCGCAGCCTTCTCGAAGAGGCGATACGTTCGGCCCGACAGATCGTGGTCGAAGACGTCGTCTGGCTGGTGTACGAGCTGGCGCTTCCGTTTGATCGCCGCAGTACGCCCTCTCTGATCTTCGAGAATGAGCAGGTGATGCGGCGCATCCGAAACTACCCCGCAAACTGGCGCACGCTCAGTGATGAAGACTTGTTTGCGTTGAGCTGGGGTGTCTAATCAATCGAGTTGCCAGGGGGTGCGAGCCAATCGCCGGCGCTGGTCTTCGCGCCGGCGATCACCTCAGTCGTCAGTCTCTGAACGGCGAGCGAATCACCCGATCTGGTTGTTGAGCGCGTTCACGAGGCCCTGCGCACCACCGCCGCCTAACGCGGATCCAATCCCAGACAGCGCCTGACCGAGGTTGCAAAGCAGGCTCCCGACGGCGCCCGATCCCTTCGCCGTCACGTTGAGCGGGATCGTTCCAGTGGCAAGGCCAAGCACGTTGAGAGTTGGATTCGAAAGGGTGATCGTGGCGAGGGTGCACTGCCCCGGACCGGAGCTCGTCACGTTTGCCATCGCGGTAAAGGGTTGCGCGTTGACGCCGACGAGACCGCCAACGGCATTGACCGTCGTGCCGCTCAGGTCTCCCGTGACTTGGAGCCCGATGATCTGACCGACCGCATTCTCGAGGAGCGCAAAGTTCGTGACGACCGCCTGATTGATCGTGATCGGGCCACCAAGGCCCAACGGAAGCGTGACGTTCGGAACGATGTCGACCCTAAGACCGCTGCCCTTGGCTGGCGCCTGCTGCAGCATGATGCTGGTGGGCCGTACGCTGCGCGGCGCAACGGGCGCCTCACTGCACCCGACGAAGCCGGCGGCGAGCGCAAACGCGAGGAATGGCAATCTGGAGTTCATGAAACTGGGCCTCTTGGAAGGTGAGCTGTGAGCACGCGCGGAGTTTCGCGCTCGATGCAACTCGTGCTCCAGTGGGCCCACTGGCGTACCGTCTCTCTGCCTAACGAAGGGATCTTAGCGAGGACGAGCGTGGCCGCGGCGAACTCGCTCGAGACATTGGCTCAGTGCCTGTGTCTCGACGGCCGCGCCGATGTCCTGGGCAAGCCGAAGTCCCCGCTCGAAGCAGGCAGTGGCCGCGTCGAGATCCCCCCCTTGCTCATCGATGCTGCCGATCAGGCGCAGGCATTCTATCTCGCGCCAGCGGTTCTCTGCCGCCGCGAAGAAGCCTAACGCGACGCTCGCCAGCTCGTGTGCCGCCGCGAGATCCCGATGACGCGCCTTGGTCTCAGCGAGGTTGAGAGTGACAAGTGCGATGAGCTCGCCGTGGCCGGAATCACGCGCCGTTGCCACGGCTTGTTCGAGCAGCAGTTCCGCCCGAGCCACGTCACCACGATCGAGCGCCGAGCGGCCGAGGTTATTCAGCGCCGTGGCTTCACCACGCCGGTAGCCCGCGCGTTGAAAGCTGCCGTACGACTCGGTGAAAGCGCGCTCCGCGGCGCCGAGTTGACCTTGCTGCGCGAGCGACGATCCGATGTTCTGTAGCGCCAGACCCCGCATCTTCGGATCCGCACTCGAATCCAGGACGCGCTGGAAGAGCGCCATTCCCTCGGTGAAGTCCCCGCGGCACATGAACACGTTGCCTTCGGCGATGAGTGCATGAGCAACGAGGCCGGCATTCCCTATCCCAAGCGCGAGTCGTTGCGCTTCACGAGCGGCCTGGAGCGCCGCGTCCCACTCCGCGCGGGAGCGGCGCACGTCGGCTAGGCGAGCGAGAGCTTCTGCGGCGACGGCCGGCTCTCTGGCCTGCGCAGCCTCAGTGAACGAAGCCAACGCACGGTCCAGCGCACCGATCTCGTCAGCGCGGATGCCGACTTCAATCAGCTCCATCGCTTCTGTCGGGGTCGGCACGTCCGTTGCGCTTATGTCGTCTTCTCTCATCAACTCACCGGCAGAACCTGAGGGCGCGATTGGAGATGTCCAAGTTACTATTGACCGTCTCGCGCATAGCGACAGTCGCGGCGCTCGCGTTCGGCGCGGCGACATGCGGCGGGAACAGTGGCTCCACTGCAATTCTGTCGCCCAGTTCGCCAACGCTGCTCCAGTGCCCCACCACCGAAGCGCAGACGAAAAGCGCGCTCGTCACGACGCTCGGCGCAACGGTGAGCCTCGGTAAAACGTCGATCCAAATTCCCGCCAGTGCCCTCCTGGCGGCAACGACGATCACGCTGACGGTGCCGGCGTCCCAGTACATGGAGATCGCGATTCAGGCGAACGACCTGACCTCGTTCCTGTTTCAGCAGCCCGTCTCGATCACCGTCGATTACTCGCGATGCCCCGCCGCCGAAGCGAACAAGGCACCGCTCAGCGTCTGGCACATCGACACGCAGTCGAAGCAACTGCTCGAGAACATGGGTGGCGTCGACAACAAGACGACCCACACCATCACGTTCACGACGGGACATCTGTCCGGCTATGCAGTCGCCTTCTGACGCAGTGCGCGGTGAGGACCGGTCAGTCGCCGGCCTCTTGCTCGCGTTGCTCCTTCTCTAAGACCTGGCTGCGTCGCTTCTGTCGGAGCGAGACGACCTGTTTCGCCGTCTCGGCAGCAATCGAGAGCGTTTCCTCGACCCGGATCAACTCGCCCGTGTCCAGCTTCTCGACCTCTGGAGCATCGCACACCTCATTGAGAGTTTCGGTGAGCCGTTCCTCTGTGGCGGATAGCTCTGCCACCACCGGTTCGGCCGTCCGCTCTTCGTTACGCTTTGTGCTCCGAGTTTGCACCGTCGCTGACGCGCAGAGCGCGGAGAGCGCTTCATCAGAGAGCCCGCTCCATCCCGCTGGTACGGGGGCGAGTCGCCGCTTCTCGTCCGCGGACTCGAACACCAACCACCCTTCACGGTACTCCGCCGGCAGCAGATGATCGCGGCGCCGTTCGGCAGCTACGGTTCGCTCCGTTTGGTACACTTGCCAATCGACACCCGCCGCATCGCGGAGCTGTCGCATGAGCCCACTCCTTGTCGGTAATGATCTTTCTACACTGGTGAGGTTCGCCGGGTGCCGTCCTGTCGCCGTTCTCTCGCTAAAGCGTGATGCAGGGTCACTCGCTGGGCGACGATTCGCTGCCGAACGGAGGCGTCTGGCGCGGCGAAGGCTCGGCCGCTTTACACATGAGCTCCAGACGCGACAGTGAGGCTTCGGTCCAGTTCGTCGGGATAGGAGCCAGCCGGCGGCGGGTCGTTCCAGACTGGAAGGTCAACCAGCCTTCGCGCCACTTCGGGTCCATTCCGGACGGGCGAGTCGGGTACGTGTCCCAGACCGTCCAGGATTCACCCGCCGAATCGATAAACTCACGATATGCCATTGGTTAACGCACTGAGCAAGGACAGTTCCGGAAACGTCGGAATGGCTTGCCGTCCTGAGTGCGTGCAGGCGCGTGGTCTAATGCTCATTGCGCGTCACCATGTCACGGCGAGAGCAGCGTCTTGATCGCGCGGCGTTCGTCCATTGCGCGATAGCCTTCGGCCACCTGCGCGAGCGGAAGTGTTAGGTCGAAGACTCTGCCGGGTTTGATCTCCTCCTTCCAAATGAGGTCAATCAGCTCGGGCAAATAGCGGCGCACTGGCGCCGGGCCGCCGAACAGGTGGACCTCGGCGAAGAACAGCTCGAGCCCTGGAAGCACGACACTGCGACGAGACATCGGGTCAGATACCGACGCGGTTCTCCAGATGCGACGATACCGTGCCGAGAAACTCCTTGTACGAGAGCGGCTTCGCGATGTAGCCGTCGCAACCTGCCGCGCGAATGCGCTCCTCATCCCCCTTCATCGCGAGCGCGGTCAATGCGATAACCGGAATGCCGCGCGTCGCTTCATCGGCCTTGAGCAGTCCGGTCGCCACAAGCCCATCCATGCCCGGCAGTTGGATGTCCATCAGGATCAGGGCGGGGTGTTCGCTGCGCGCCAGCGTCAAACCGGCCTCGGCATCCCTCGCGGAGATGACCGTGTGACCAGCCGACTCGAGAAGGAACGCGGCCAGTTTCAAATTCGCCGCATTGTCCTCCACAATGAGAATCGTCGGCATGGGTCAGACCACCACTGATCGAACCGACGTCGCGCGCCGGACCTCGAGCAGGAACCGCTCGTTGTCGAACGACGTCTTTCCCATGATCTTCGCGACATGGCCGTTCAGCCCCGACCGATCCGCAGGGCCGATGTCCATCGACGTGACGATGATGATCGGGATGGCCGCGGTCGCCGGAGAGGAATTCAGTGCCTTGACGACGTCGAAGCCGCTGACGTCCGGCATGTTCAGATCCAGGACGATCAGGTTGGGGATTTCACGGCGCGCCGTGTCGATGCCTTCCTGACCGCCATAGGCGCGGAGAATCGTCGTGGCGGCGCCGCCGAGCCTCGTCGCCGTGAGCTCCACGGCGGCGCGATCATCGTCGACGATCAGGATCTTGAGCGTTTGTGCATCACCTCGCGGTGAGAGGCCCAGGTCGACGAGGGACTCGAACAATTCCTGGCGCGAGATCGGTTTCTGCATCACGGCCGCCGCGCCGAGGGCGAATCCCCTGGTCCGATCCGCGAGAATCGAGATGATGACGACGGGGACGCGCTTCAGATCGGGAATCTGCTTCATGCGGAGGAGGAAGTCCCAACCATCCAAATTCTGCATCATCACGTTCAGAGTGATCACTGCCAGTGGCTGTTCCGACGCGATGGCCAGCGCTACTTCCGCGGTCTCGGCGTGACGGACGACGAAGCCCTCCGCTTCGAGCTGCAGTCGGATCAGCTCCGCGGACTTCGCGTCGTCTTCGACCACCAGCGCTGTCTTCACCCCCGAATTCGCCGACGGAACCGACGACGGCTTATTGATGCGCGGGGCCGGAACAGCGGTCGTCCGCATCGGGATCCAGACCGTGAAGCGCGATCCGGCGCCAACGGTGCTTCGAACCCCGACCGTACCCCCGTGCAGCTCGGCGAGCAGCTTGACCATGACCAGCCCGAGGCCAGTGCCCTCGAACTTTCGCGAGAGGCCGCTGTCGACCTGCGTGAACGGCTTGAACAACTGCGGGAGCGCGTCCGGGGGAATGCCGATGCCGCTGTCCTCGACGCTGATCATCAGGAACTTCTCGAAATCGCTCTCGGCGACCGCAAACGTGCGCTCCGAACCTTCGCCGTCCGTCGCGCCAACCTCGCCGCGAGAGACGACATTCGCGCTGAGCGTGACCTGTCCCTGGGGCGGGGTGAACTTCACCGCGTTCGAGAGCAGGTTGTAGACGATCTGCTTGAGTTTGCGCGGGTCCGCCTGAACGCTCCCGAGACCGTCCGGCAGGACAATCTCGAGCTTCACCTGGCGGCTGTTCGCCTGGCCCTTGATGATGGACAGGCTGTTGGCGAGCAGGGATGACACCTGCACCGGCTCGAGGTCGAGCATCATCTTGCCGGCTTCGACCTTCGAGAGATCGAGGATGTCGTTGATGAGCAGCAGGAGATGCTTGCCGGCCCGAAAGATGTCGCCGACGAACCCGCGCTGCTGCTCCGTCATGGTTCCCATCAAGCCATCGCCGAGCACTTCTGAGAATCCGATGATCGCGTTCAGCGGGGTGCGAAGCTCGTGCGACATATTCGCGAGGAACTCAGACTTCATCCGGCTCGCGTCCTCGAGCTCGGCATTTTTCTGCTGAAGCGTCCGCTCGAAGCTTTTCAACTCAGTGACGTCGCGGGCGGCCGCGAACACACCTTGGAGCCGCCGGTCGCGGTCGTGGAACGTCGTGGCGTTGTAGGACACAACCGTCAGGTGGCCGTCGCGGGCGCGGGCGGTCAGCTCGTAGTTATTGATTTTTCCTTCGGCGAGTACGCGGCGGATGCCGGCCTCAGCCCGCGAGGAATCTGTGAAATAATTCTTGAACGGCGCGCCGATCAGCTCGTCCCGCGTGCACCCCGTCAGGGCTTCCATCTGCTTGTTGACGTCGGTGATGATGCCACGGGGATCCGTCGTCATCAGGGCGTCGATGTTCGACTCGAGGAGAGACCGTGTGTAGAAATGCTGATCGCGGAGGCGCTGGTCGAGCTTCATGCGCTCTTCCTCGATCTGCTTGCGCGCGGTGTTGTCGGTGCCGATCAGCAGGTAGCCGATGATCGCATCCTGCGCGTCGCGCAACGCGGTCACCGAGACGACAGCCGGGAAACGGCTGCCATCCTTGCGGAAGTACGTCAGCTCGTAGATGTCCTCGATGCCGCGCGACGCCTTGAACACCAGCGCCTCGAAGCCAGGCGTGATGACGGTCCCGAGCTCGGCACTCAAGGCATCGGCGCGAACGATCAGCTCCTGCGGATCGGAGATGTCGGCCGGCGTGATCTTGTCCACCACCTCGGACGCGGCATAGCCGAGCATGCGCTCGGCGCCGACGTTGAAGATCTGGATGACTCCCCTCGCGTCGGTGGCAATGCTGGAGAAGTTGGCGCTGTTGAAGATCGCGCCTTGCAGCGCGGCGATGAGCGCTTTGGTGTCACGGCCCTCGACGTTGGCATCGATACTCGTGGCAGTGCGGTAACCAGTTGTCAGCATTGTATCCCCGGAGTCCACTCTCCGGCGCCCTGCGATACTGACGCATTCCGTCAGGAGAGACTGAATCGGGGCAGGAGGAGCGTGGCGTGTGCTGTCAGCGGCGGCGCCGCTGAGATAGATGGCCGATCAAGCCCTTCGCGTGCAAGTAGTCGGCCGAGCTGGGTTGAGCGCCGGTCGACCAGCAAGCATCGCACGACTGGGGTCCGCCGCTGTGTCACCGCCAAGCTGTTGCGTGCACTCGACATACCATTTCGCACGGGCGGCACCGGTCGCAGATCGTAGAGCCTGATTCTTAGCGCCGTGCCACCCATATAGGCATCGACAGCGGCGATGAGCATGACATCATGGCGGCTTTTTCGAGGAAGTTGTCAGGTGCCGCGAATTTGCCAACCGAAGTTGAGCATCCTGCAAAGCATCAAGCCCCACCGAGTCGCAAGACTCAGCGGGGCTATGGGGGTTACAACGGACGGGGTGGGATTCGAACCCACGGTACGCTATGAACGTACACAAGCTTTCCAGAATCCCCCATCGATTGCTCTTGAGTGTATTGGTATTGTTTTGCAATTACTTAACTGCGACCCTGATTGTCATTTAGTGACCGTCTTGCTATTGACTTCTCGCGAAGTGGCAACGAAGTGGTAATGGGCTTATTGGTGTAACGAGCTCCTTTCAAGTGGTTAACATGGAAAGGGCACCGAGCAGAAGAACAAGCCCACAAAAGCTCCACATCAAACGCGCTTGCCATCGCCGCATCGGCACGCCCGGGCCGAGAAGTTCACGTTGGTAGAACCTCGTACCTATTAGCGCCGCCCGGATACAATATGCAGCGCCGAGGACGACCAACGACGGGACTACAAGACGTAAATAGGGATTGACCACCGCTCCTCGCACAATCATCAAGTTTGCCAATCTATAGAAACGGTCCGGTCGATGTACAGATCACCTGTACTCCGACTACAAGCGGAACGTGTGCCTGTACGAATTCGACGTAGAAAAGATCATCGATCTCTTCGCGCTGTTCGCCGCCGAGGAGTCGGCGGTCGGAACCTACACAGTTCAGTGGGACGACAATCGCCAGGACTACGTCTGGTCCATGACTTGAGCGCTCAGGAACTGGAGGCCTTCAACCTCAACGACGCCGGATAGTGCAAGGGCAATGGTTCGATGAGCGCCTTCCATGACAAGCCAGATACCATTCAACTGGAAGAACGCCATGGGCTCTTCGATGCTCTTAACTCCTTCTGCGCCAAGATCGCGAAAGAAGAGCACCTTACGAAGCGCCGCGTTTTCTAGATCCGCCTGGCCGCTTTTAAGTCCCAACCGAATGCGATCGACTAGCTGCTGCACCGGATGACCCCGATATCCGTTCGGCGCTCCGCCGACACAACCCATCAAGCCTTGTGGAGTATCGCTCGTCCCGAGTTCGTCATGCCAAGTATGCAACGAAAAGATTGGCACACGGACGACTTCGAAGCGCCACCGCGAGCCAGGATGGCGCGTGGCAAATTGAGGATGGTGACCCCAGTGTCGCTCGACGAATGCATCTTCGACGTACCGGTAACTCATGGGCGCGTGGTACAAAAATGGTACAAGGACGAAAAAGGGCGCTCAAGCGGGCGCCCCTTCCATTTCTCTAAGTTGTTGCGGCACAACGGACGGGGTGGGATTCGAACCCACGGTACGCTATGAACGTACACAAGCTTTCCAGGCGTTCTCGTTAGGCCAAAGATCCCGACGTGATGTCCTCTTTCATAGTGCGGACCGCGTGATCTGCCGGGATCGAAACTCGACGATGACGTCCTTTGCCGCAATGAATCCAGACTCGAATCCAGACTCCCGAGTCAGATTTGTGATACACAAGCCTTCTGTTATGGAAGGGGTCGGCTGCTCTGGCGGCGCGTGAGCGAGGCTTTGCGTTGTGCGACGCTTGGCGATGCACACGAAAACGAGTCCTACTCCTCAGCCTCTTTGATTGGATCAGATAACTCCGATAACTGATCGTGGTTGAGAGCCCTCTCGTACCTTGTCGTCCAAGCTAAGATTCGAGTCATGCTCCGTCGCTTTGCTGGATTGCTGACTGGATTGCTCATGGCTCACCTGACATTTGTGGGCAATGACTTCGCGTGCGCAGCACATCCTGGCGACACGGCGGGCGTGCAGCACGCCATGGCGCATCACGGCCATTCGGCAACGACGTCCGAAAACGCGGCAACAGAGAGCGTGCCATGCCGCACGCCGGCAGTCCCGATGTGCTGTCAGGGCCTCACATCGTGCGCACCAGTGCTGTCAGTGACCGAAGCGGCTCCTGCCGCTCATGTCATGGATGCGAGCAAGACCGTTCCGGAGAGCGTGCGCGACCTGCCTCTCTCCGAAATCATCGCACCTGATCCGCCGCCTCCGCGCGCCTAGGCCAACTCACAACTCGAGTTCGTGAGCCTCGCGGGAGTCTCCATTGGGAGCTCCTGGCGTGGCAAGTGACGCACGACCGCCAGCAATTGGCCGGCGCGTCTTGGCCTTCACTCGGATCATAATGTCTTCACCATTTCGGTTTTATCTCGCGCGCCGAGCGGTTCTCACCTCTCTCGTGCTTGTCTTTGCACGGCGCGATGCTCTCTCGCAACAACAGGACACCGCGCGGCGAAAAATGCCGATGCCCCCCACGGATAGTATGAAGAAATCGCCAGGCAAACACGACACGACCTCAATGCCGATGGTCGACACGGGTGCTACTGCGGTGATGATGAGTGAGCCGCTCGCCGTGTCGATGAACCGCATGGGATCGGGCACGACGTGGATTCCCGATGCCGTGTCCCTGCCCTCGCGACATTTCATGGAGAAGAACTGGGAGCTGATGCTCCATGGCTTCCTCTTCGGCCAATACAACAAGCAGCAGGGGGCTCGCGGCGATGACCAAGCTGGCTCACTGAACTGGGGAATGTTCATGGCCTCGCACGAACTTGCCGGCGGTCAATTTCAGGCACGGACAATGTTGAGCCTCGATCCAGCCACGGTCGGCCCTCGGGGTTATCCGCTTCTCCTGCAGACCGGGGAGAGCTATCGCGGGCAACCGCTGCACGACCGGCAGCACCCGCACGATTTTTTCATGGAGCTCGGCGTTCTCTACGACCGCGCAATAGCGAAATCGCTCGCCTTTGAGTTGTACGTCGCGCCGTCAGGAGAGCCGGCGTTAGGCCCAGTCGCGTTCATGCACCGTCCATCGGCGATCGACAACCCGCTCGCGCCGATCGCTCACCACTGGCAGGACGCCACGCACATCAGCTTCGGGGTACTCACCGCCGGGCTCTACACGCGACAATGGAAGCTCGAGGGCTCCGTCTTCAACGGTCGTGAGCCTGACGAGCATCGCTGGGAATTCGACCCGATCAAGCTGGACTCGTACTCTGGCCGGCTCAGCGTCAATCCGGATTCGAATTGGAGCTTCACCGCAGGTTATGGCTATCTGAAGTCGCCCGACGCGTTGCACCCCGATGAATCGGAGCACCGCGTCGTCGCATCGGCACTTCAGGGGACGACGATCGGCGCGGACGGACAATGGGCGAGCGCACTGGTCTGGGGTGCGAATCGCTTCAGCAACTCTTCGACGTTGTCGAACGCGGTCCTCATCGAAAGCGAGGCGATCCTCGACACGTGGAACACGATCTTCGGGCGTGCCGAGTACGCCCAGAAAAGCGCGGAAGATCTCGTCTTGCCGTCGTTGCCGGCGAGTCAGCTCTTCTCCGTCAGCAACGTTTCCGTCGGCTACATTCGCGAGGTCGCTCGCGGCCATGGCGCGACGTTCGGTCTTGGCGTTCAGGGGATCATCAACGTCGTCCCGGCGACGATCGAATCGTTTTACGGCTCGCGTACACCGCTCGGCGGCCTGCTTTTCGTGCGCTTGCGACCATATCACCTGCGTGCGTCCATGCCTTCCGTGAAGACAATGCCTGGCATGTGACTTGTCGTGCGGCGTCGAATTGCGGACGATCTACGCGAATCCCGACATGCCACTGAGCGACGAGAAGGCATCGAATGCACCGGTAGCGGACACCAGGTGATTCGGCCGACTTCCCGCACCTCGTTGGATCTTACCAGTTCTGATCATTGTCCTTGGCGGCTCATGGCCGCGGTGTGGGCGACACCCGCTATAAGCAACCCCGATAGCGTGCAGATGCCGGTCGTGCACCATAACGTGCGAGTCGTTGGCGTTTTGCGTCCACTCATTGGTGTTCTCCTCCCATCCACGATCTTCCGATTGCAATAGACGCGTCGCGTAATACACTCAGCATACGACACCACTGGCTGTCGCCGAGTCACATTCATGAACGCTCCGGATCTGGTCGCCCTGGTTCATCTCGTCGGATTCGCCACCGGCATTGCCCTTTATGGGATGCTCGCGGTGATGATCTGGCGTGGCGCGCGCCGTGGCGCGGCGGTGGCGCCGGGCGGCATTCCGCTCCTGGCGGCAATCCTGGGCCTGATCTGGAATGCGGGCGCGCTCGTGGTTTTCGGGGCGCATGACTTCGGGCTCGGTGAGTTGAGTCCCTGGTACACGGCGCTCGCGTACACCGCGCTCGGTTTCCTGCCGGCGGTCGTCGTCGACGCCGCGACGCGAACACCGCAGCGTCGGTCTGGCCCGCGACCGCTCGCCATCTTCGCGTATGGTCTGAGCGCGCTTGGCGGCATTCTGCAAGCCGTTGCGGTCGTTAGGCATGACGCGCTCTCGTCGAATGGCCTCCTGCTGCTGACGCTCGGCTACGCGCTCGTGATTCTGTTCTTCGCGGTCTCGGCAAAGCGGCGGCGAGAATCATCGCGCACACTCACGGCGGTGGCGCTGGCCGCCTTTGCCGTCTCGGCGCTGCATTTGAGCCGGCACTCGAGCGCCAACGACTCCTGGGCCGTGGAGCTGATTGGCCACCACGCATCGCTGCCGCTCGTTCTCGTCATTCTGTATCAGGATTATCGCTTCGCGCTCGCCGATCTCTTTCTCAAACGAGCCCTCTCCGTTTTGGCGCTCGTCGCGGTCGTCGTTGCGGCCTACGTGACGCTGGTCGCACCGCTGATCGGACGTAACCCTGACGAGCTCCGCATCGGCGTGCCCGGCGTGCTCCTCACGGTCTGGGTTGCGACCGCGTTACTGTATCCGGTGCTGCGACGCGCGACCGATCGGTTCGTCGATCGCGTCATGCTGCATCGCGTCGATTATCGCCGCGTGCGACATGCGATCGCGCGGTCGCTCTCCGCGGCATCGGCACCTAACGATGCACTCGACGAAGTCTGCCGGCGACTCGCCTCGGCCCTCGGCGCCGGCACCGTCAGTTGGCGCGAAGTCCCGGAACAACTGGCGGGTCTTCACGACGGCGCCCTCGCAACGGCAACCGGCCCGCACAGCGCGGAGGTGTTCGTGCCCACGAACGACGCTCCGGGCTACGTTCTGGATGTGGCCTCGCTCGGCGCCGGTCGGCGTCTGATGTCGGATGACATCGCCCTCCTCGACACGGCGGCGATGCTCGTTGGGCGCCGCATCGACGAGCTGCGCGTGAGCGAGGAGCGGTACGAGCGCGATCTCCGTGAGAACGACATGCGCCGCCTCGCCAGCGAAGCGGAGCTCCGCGCGCTCCGCGCCCAGCTCAACCCACATTTTCTGTTCAATGCCCTAACGACGGTCGGCCATCTCAT
This sequence comes from Gemmatimonadaceae bacterium, assembly GCA_045804225.1. Lineage (GTDB taxonomy): Bacteria > Gemmatimonadota > Gemmatimonadetes > Gemmatimonadales > Gemmatimonadaceae > AG2. The sequence goes on along the minus strand of JBJMNO010000001.1, from coordinate 463,709 downwards.
CACGACGTCGCCATCGCGCGCGATCGATACCCTCTATCAGCTCACGGCATTGTTGCGTGCCGTGCTACGACGAACGAGCGATTTCGTGACGCTGCGGGAGGAGCTGCAGCTCGTCGATGCATATCTGGCGATAGAGATGACACGCTTCGAGGAACGGCTCCGGGTCGAGCGCGATCTGCCGGAGGACCTCGGCGATCTGCTCGTTCCGCCGCTCATCCTCCAACCGATCGTCGAGAACGCAGTCAAGCACGGCATCTCGCCACTCCGGCATGGCGGAACCATTTCTATTCGCGCGCGCGTCGAGCCGGACGCCACTGGCGATGTTGAGCGCCTCTGCCTCAGCGTGCGCGATACGGGTGGCGGTACCGGCGTCAATCGGATGGCGCTCGGGCGCCGACGTGGCGTCGGCCTCGCAAACGTCGAGAACCGGTTGCTCCGCTACTACGGCGACGTGGGACGCTTGAGCATAACGAGTGAGCCCGATGGGGGAACGCTCGTCGAGCTCAGGCTGACGGCTCAGCGCCGCCTCGCGGCAGTGGGCGCGACATGACCCAACTGCGCGTCGTCGTTGCTGACGACGAGCGACCCGCGCGCTCATTTCTGGTCTCCTTGCTGCAACACTACGAGGATGTCGAGCTCGTGGGTGAAGCGGCAAATGGGGCTGAGGCGGTCGAGCTGATCGAGCGCGTCAACCCGGATCTCGCGTTACTGGACCTCCAGATGCCGGAGGTAGATGGCCTCGGCGTCGTGCGCCTCGTTCGCCGTGACCGATTGCCGCTCGTCGCGTTCGTGACCGCCTATGACGAGTATGCCGTTCGGGCCTTCGAGATGAACGCGGTTGATTACTTGCTCAAGCCAGTCGAGGCGAGTCGGCTGCGGCAGACGATCAACCGTGCTGTGGAGCGGCTGGAACGCGCTGAGACTCACCCCGGGGACGCCGACCGCGTCCGCGCCGCGGCGAGCGAATACGCCGCACACGCGCCACCGTCGCTCCTCCGTCGCATCCCCGTGCGAAAGAAGGAAGACATCTTTCTCGTTCCGGTCGATCAGCTCGTGTCGATAGTCGCCGATGGCGAGCTGCTGCATCTGCAAACGCGATCCAATGAACGCTTCACCATTACCTATCGACTCAAGGACCTCGAGACGCGGCTCGACCCCGCGCAGTTCGTTCGGTTATCGCGCGGGACGATCGTGAGCGTGACGTCCATCCAACGCGTGACACCGATGCCTGGCGGGACGTACGTACTCGTGCTGCACAATGGCCAACAGCATCAGGTCAGCCGTCTGCGGGCGCGCGTCCTCCGCGAGCAGCTCCTGCGCCTCTGAACCCTACGCCGTTAGGCGCGAAGGCGAAGAGGAGCGCACGACCGCGAGCAGCACCGTGCCGACCACCATCATCATCGCGGACAGGAGCTGGCCCATGCTGAGTGGCCCGAACACGAATCCGAGTTGGGCATCTGGTTGCCGCGTGAACTCGATCAGAAACCGAATGATGCCGTATCCGATGAGAAAGAGCGCGGTATCGAGGCCGGGGCGATAGACGCCGTGTCGCCGGGCAATGCTGTCGATCAGCCAGAGCAGACTGCCGAGCAGCACGCCTTCGCCAAGCGCCTCGTAAAGCTGCGAAGGGTGGCGTGGTACTGCGGCGGGGTCGGTCGGAAAGATCATCGCCCATGGCAGTGTGGTCGGTCGCCCGTAGAGTTCCGCGTTCACGAAGTTGCCTAACCGTCCGAAGAAGAGGCCCGGCGCGCCGCAGACGGCGACGAGGTCAGTCACGGCGAGCAGCGGCATGTTTCTGCGATGCGCAAACAGCGCGCAGCCGACGGCCATGCCGACGATCGCCCCATGAAATGACAGTCCCCCGCGCCAGATCGCGAATACTTCCAGCGGATGAGCGCCGTATTCCGTGCGGTCGTACACCAGCACGTAAGTCAGTCGAGCACCGATCAACATCCCGATCACGAGATAGCCGATCAGGGAATCGAGTCCGTTCAACGTGAGTGGGCTACGTCCGGCGTCGCTGCGACGCCGCGCCAGGAAATATCCGAGCGTGTAACCCGCCGCGTACATCAACCCGTACCATCGCAGCTCGAGCGGGCCAAGTGCGATCAGGACTGGGGAGATGTGTGGAAAAGGAACCGTCACAATTCGCTCAACCACATTTCATTGATGGCTGCGTGCCATTGGTGTGGCCGTTCGCGCCATTCATCAGAAAGAGAAAGCACGGTTCTCACCTTCGGCGTAGCCTCCGCAGTAGCCGACGTGAGCCCCACCTCTCCTCAGCGTCGGAGACGACGAACTCCGTCGTCCTTCTACGGACCCGCACTACGCACCATCAGTCATGACAAAACAAGAATACGGCCGCTCGAGCAATCACAGCAGACTGACAGTGTTGCTCGAGGGTACCCGAAAATCAACGCGACTCTTGACTAGCGCGATGAGTTTCGCGCTGGTGGTCGGCGTAGCGCAGCCAAGCGCCGCGCTCGATCTCGACCGAGGATCCGTCGCTGGCGACGTGTCTGGCACTATCACCGATAGCACCAGCGGACAGCCGCTGCCGTCGGCAGAGGTAAGTGTCTCGCAAAACGGAAGCGTCGTCGCGAACACGCAGACTGATGGCTTTGGACGGTACAGAGTACACAATCTGAACGCGGGAGGTTACGTCGTCGCCGCGCGCCTGATCGGCTTTCGTCCACTCACTCGTACAATTGCGGTGCCAGAGAGCGGCGGCGACGTCACCAACGTCGATTTCCGGCTCGTCCCAGCGGCCGTGAACCTAACGGCGGTCACCGTGACGGCGAGCGTACCAATCGCCGTCGACACACGAACCGGCAATCAAGTCTTCCAACAGAACGAGTATCATGGCGCTCCGACGAACACGACTTCGCAAATCCTGCAACTCAGCATCGCCGGCGCCGCGCGCGCACCCACCGGAGAGGTGCACATCCGCGGCCAACACGGGGAGTACACCTATTACGTCGATGGCGTCCCGGTCCCTTCCGGAATTTCAGGAAGCCTCAATGAGCTGTTCGATCCTCAGGTCGTCAATCGGATCAACTTCGAGACTGGCGGCTGGGACGCTCAGTATGGGAACAAGAACGCGGCGATCGTAAACGTGACGACTAAAATCCCCGCCGGCGGATTTCATGGGGATCTCGGCACTTACCTCGGCGTGTACGACGCGAGCTCGACGACAACCGACCGCGGCTTCAATGGTCAGTCGCTGAGCATGAGCACCAACGACGGACCATGGGGATTCTTCTTCTCTGGGGCGCGACAGTTCAGCGGTATGCGTCGCGAACCAGTGATCCTCGATCCAACGACGGACAAGATTGAGAACTTTCACAATCAGGGCACCGACTACTTCGGCTTCGGCAAGGTTCAGTTCACGCCGAGCACCCACGACGTGTTCAGCCTCGACCTGAGCTCGTCGCGGACTCGGTTTCAGGTGCCCTTCGACACGTCAGGCAACACCATCAACGACGATCGTCAGACCGATGTCAACTCGTTCGCCAACCTAGGCTGGCGCCACCAATTCGGCGCGGTGGCCGCGGGCGCGAGTCAAGCGGAGAACGCCGATCTCTTCGCGGCTCTATTCTACCGCCATGGGACGCTCGACTATGTGCCGGGCCAGCAAGACACGCCGGCCTTCACATTCTTTCCGGACCCGAACCAGTACAACCTTGCCGAGAATCGGCAATTCAATACGCTGGGCGTGAAACTCGACTACACGATGCATCCGAGCCACGACCTCGAGTTCAAGGTCGGCACGCAGTCGCTAACGACCAAAGGTCATGAGGATTTCGTCACCACCGATGCGAATGGCAACCATGGCCCGTCGTCCAATTCTGGTCTCAAGGGGTGGGACGCGGGCGTCTACGCGCAGACGGCGTACTCGCCGATCGAGCAATTCGAGTTGCGCACCGGAGTCCGCTACGACGCGCATAACGCGCCTTTCGGCGGCACGCAATCACAAGTGAGCCCGCGCATCCGACTCAACTTCTTCCCGTCGCCGTCGACGACGCTGTACGTCTACTATGGCCGACTGTTCATGCCGACCAACGTTGAAGATCTCCGCGCAATCACGAGTGTTGCGCAAGGCGGCACGACGGCGCTACCGACGCTTCCTGAGCGGGACAACTTCTACGAAGTCGGCGCGATTAGGCGATTCTCCGGCGGCGTAAATCTCAAGCTCTCCGGTTACCGCAAGGACTCGAAGCCCGGGATCGACGACAACACCGTCCCGGGCTCAGCGATCGTGACATCGGTGAACATCGCGCAGGCGCGCATCACTGGAATCGAAAGCGTGGTCGAGCTGCGGCCGAACGGCCCATTCAGTGGCTACCTCAACGTGGCGCTCAACCACGCATACGGCCAAGGTCCCATCACGGGTGGATTCTTCCCGACAAACACGCCGCAAGGCTTCTTCGATCTCGACCACGATCAACGACTCTCGGTCGTCGCCAGTGCGACATACTCGCTCAATCGGCTGTACTTCAGCGGCACGGGCATCTACGGAAGTGGTCTGACCAACGGCGTCGACCCAGCAGATTGCAACTGCAACTACGGCACGGGACTGTTCGACTTCAACAGCGGCATCAAGGTCGATCCCAGCGCCATCTTCAACTTCAGCGCGGGCTACTCCCTCGTTGCGGGCGCCGCTGTGCTACGCCCGGAACTGTACATCGAGAACGTCTTCGACAAGAAGTATCTGTTGAAGGGCGCGTTCTTCAGTGGTGCCTCGGTTGGCCGCCCACGCAGCATTCAGCTGCGAATGAACCTGGGCGTCTAATTCATTTTTGAGCGTTGATCGCCGGTGGCGAGTAGGGCTTGGGCCACCGCCTGGCGAACAATGGCGACTGAGTCTCCAATAGCTCTTCGCAACGCTATGCGCGTGGACTGCTCGTGAAGTCCCAACTGAGTTAGCGCGAGTACCGCCGCTCGCCTGATGTCCGGTGCCGAATCGCGAAGCGCCAACTCGAGTGAAGAGGCGATCCGAGTGTCGTAACGACCGGCTGTCATCAGCGCATACACCGCCGTCAAGCGCACAAGTGGCGACGGGTCACGAACTATAAGGCGTGATGCAATCTGGCCGGTCGCGTCATCGGGCCGAAGTCGGGCCAATGATTCCAGGGCGGCGGCCCGAACATCTGACACTGAATCTCCTAATGCAGTCCTGATTGCTCTCAATCCGCTCTTGTCGGCGATGCCGATTTGCCCGAGTGCCGCCGCAGCTTCGCTTCGGAGAGAATCGTTGGCGCTCTGAAGCGCCAGCGCGAGTGCTTGAATCGCTGACCGGCTCACAGCGCCGAGCTGCCCAAGTACCTGGATCGCTTCCAAGCGGCCGATGGTCGGCTGGGAAGTCGCCGACAGAATCGAGGTCATCGAACGAACGACAGCACCGCCTAACGCCGAATCACGTCCGCCGATGCTGATAAGTGCTGCAACTGCTTCGCCGCGCGCCTCGTCGTTTCTCTCGTCCAGAAGTCGCGACAACGCGTGCACAGTGGCGACTGACGGATGCCCTTCCTGAGAAAGCTGAAACGCTGCAATTGCTCGCGTGGAGCGGTTCTCGTCGCCGAGGTCATGGACCAAGTGACTCTCGGCCAAAGATCGACTGCTGAACCAACCGGCAGCCATTACGGAAACCGCGAAAGCGCCCAGCAGCACTGCAAACCCGCGGGCTGAGGTGCGCGGGGCTGGAGAACGACGGATTTCGCTGACCGCCCGTCGCCGCCCGCCCGCTGGCGCGACGGACCGAGAGGAGACGCGCCCGCCTCCCGGACTCACACCTCTCCCATGCATAAGCACACCTTATGACCGCTCCTGATGCCCCGCAACGTCTCATCAATGAGTGGTCTGTGACAACAAATGAGTGGTCATATATGACACATGAGTTGACCTAACGATGGTGCGCGCGGTCGGCACGACGCTCGAGAACATCGGTACGATCAGCAACCACTCATCAGCCTGTTTTCCGCGCTCGTCTTGCCTATGACACCATTCATCGGAGCCGACACGTTGTCTGATGAGGCGCGCGCCACTATTGTGCGTCCATGTCAGTGCGGCACGGATCGACGCGTGTCTTGATTGCGGCCTGGGCGCTGTTGCAGCTCGGGGCGGCGCCTACACTCGCGCTGGTCGACGGCGCAACAGCGCTCAGCCATTCAGCGTTTGCGGTGGGGCACATCGAGGAACACTCCAGCGATAGCTGTCAACCGCCGCATTCGGCGGACTGCGCGCTCTGCCAGTCGCTGTCCTCGCACGTCGCGAACACGCCGAGCACGGAAGCACTCGAGTGGCCGGTCGTACGCCGCACGCGATCGACCGAACAGCCGAGAGCGTGTGGCCCAGCGGCAATATTCGATTTCTCACATTCGAGAGCTCCGCCCGCCGCGTGAGGTCCAATGCGCGTCCGTGAAGACGGATGCGCTGTGTTCTTCTTGGGGTGAGCGACGCTGAACGCGTCGTCACAGCCATGTCTCGGACCCAACACGCGAGAAAAAAACAACATGAATCGGATACTGCAGGCGACGCTGGTCTGTGCCGTGTTCGCGGCCGCCGCCAACGCGCAGCAACAGGACTCCCTTCGCCGAAAGGCGACGGCTGATTCGATTGCGAAGGCGCGGCAAGACTCGATTGCCCTTCAGCGCGAGATGGAGAAGGCGCTGGCGCAACCAGCTGCCGCGCCGGCGCAGGCACCCACTCAAGGCGTAGGACCGACCAATCCACGCCTCCTCCCCGATGTCAGCGCCGTCGGCGATTTCGTCGGCGATCTCTCGCCCGACGGCTCGACGCAGGAAGACCGCACGCGCTTGGGCGTGCGTGAGGTCGAGCTCGCGTTCCAGGCCGTCGTCGATCCGTACTTCCGTGGCGACGTGTTTCTCGGGCTGAGCGATCTCGAAAAGGTCTCGATCGAACAGGCATTCCTAACGTCGACCGGCATTCGCGATCTCGAGATTCGCCTCGGTCGTTATCTGATGCCCTTCGGCAAACAGAATACGACGCACCGGCACGACCTGCACACCGTGGAGTACCCGTGGGTCATTCAGCGCTTCCTGAGTTCCGATGCACTCAAGGGCACCGGTGCTTATGCGAGTCGCGTCTTCGCACCCTTCGGTTTCTATCAGGAATTGCAGGTGACTGCTGTCGATCGCTTCGGTGATGCGCCCGAAGGTCTGCGGACCGCCGAGCCGGTCAACAAGAAACTCACCGGTCTCACCTTTTCCGGACGACTTCGCAATTACTGGGACCTCACGCAGGCCACGAACGTTGAGCTGTCGGCGAGCGCACTTACCGGGCGACTCGAGCAACCGATTCTGGTGTCCTCGCCATTCGTAAATGGCGGCGCATTTGAACCGGCGCCGGGTGAGGTAAACGCCATTGGCGCGCGGCAGTCCCTGTTCGGTCTCGATCTCACGTATCGCTGGCGTCCGCTGCAGCAAGGGCTGTATCGGTCGTTCATGCTGCAGACCGAAGTGATGCATCAGATCAACGAGCGCAACCTGCTCGTACCGAATTGTGCCACGCTCGGGCTCACAGGAGCGCAGTGTACGAGCACCGCTCCGGGCGGACCGGGGCGAGACTTCACCGGTGCGTACGCGTTTGCTCGCTGGCAGATCACGACCCGCGGCTTCATTGGCGCGCGATATGACTGGGTACAGGATCCTTTGGATCCGGCCGGATTGGGCCGCAACCTAACGGCTGGCTCCGGGTATCTCGAATGGTTCCCAAGCGAGTTCTCGAAGCTCGTCGCCGCGTATGAGCGGTTCCGAGCGCCGGGCGCGGACGGGATCAATCGCATTCTGCTGCAGGCGAGCTTCGCGCTGGGACCACACAAGCCACATCCGTTCTGATCATTCGTCGTCGGCCACACCGGCTCGGCGTCTTCTGTCGTGGAGTGTCATAACATGCTAAAGAAATTCGGCGTTTTGGTATCAGCGGCCCTGGTCGGAATTGCTGCCACGATTCCGGCGGGCCGCGCCGACGCGCAACTGAAGGTCGTCACGAGTACGACGGACCTGTACGACATCGCGAGAGCGGTGGGCGGAGACAAGGTCAAAGCCGTCCACATTGGCGAAGGATATCAGGATCCTCACTTCATCGAGGCGAAGCCGAGCTTCATTCTGCAGCTTCGTGACGCAGACGTGTTCGCATTTGTCGGACTCGACCTCGAGATCGGCTGGATGCCGTTGTTGCTCGAAGGTGCGCGCAATCAGAAGATCATGTTCGGCGGGCCGGGCTATGTCGACGTCTCCAGAGTCATTCCCGTGCTCGACGTGCCGCGTGGTAACGTCGACCGCAGCATGGGTGACGTCCACCCGCTCGGCAATCCACACTATTGGCTCGACCCGGAGAACGCGCGCCGCATCGCTCGGTTGTTCAAGGACAAGTTCAGCGAGCTCGATCACAAGAACGAGGACACGTACGAGCGCAACGAGAAGGCGTTCGAGGCGCGCGTGACCGCGGCGGAGAGAACCTGGTCGAGTGATCTTGCCGAGATCAAAGGGAAGCCTGTGGTTGCTTGGCACACGAGCTGGCGCTACTTCGCCGAGTATAACGGGATGAACATCGTCGCGTTCATGGAGCCCAAGCCGGGAGTTCCACCGTCGCCGTCGCACCTCGTCGAGGTCATCAACGCGATGAAGCGCACTGGGGCGAAGGTCATTGTGATGGAGCCGTTCTATGACCGGAAGGTTGCCGATCTGGTTGCCCGACAGACCAATGCGAAAGTGCTCATCTTGCCGCCGTCGGTCGGTGGCGTCCCGGGAGTAGATGACTACGTGCAGCTCATGAAGCACGACATGGATGCCCTGGCCTCTACACTTCGCTCGGCCGGCGAATGACCGCTCCCCTCGTCCGGTTCGATCACGCGACGCTCGGGTATGGGCGCCGCGTGGTGTTGAGTGACCTCTCATTCGACATTCCGCCCGGCGATTTTCTCGGGCTCGTTGGGCCTAACGGCGCCGGCAAGACGACCATCCTGCGCGCCATCCTTGGAACGCTGAAGCCGATGGCCGGCACGGTGACCATTGCGCCGAACCTTCGCTTCGGATACGTGCCGCAGCGCGACTCCGTCGACTACAATTTCCCGCTCAAGGTCATCGACGTTGTGATGATGGGGCGCTACGACCGCATCGGCGTTGGACGGCGGCCGTCAAAAGAAGACCGACAGCTCGCCTGCGACGCGTTGGATCACGTCGGCATCGTCGAGCTGGCCGACCGACAGCTGGGCGCGCTCTCCGGAGGTCAGAAGCAGCGTACGCTCATTGCCCGCGCGCTCGTCGGCGAGCCGAACATTCTCGTGCTCGATGAGCCGACGAACGGCATGGACCTGGTGTCGACGACACAAATTCTGAGTCTCGTCCGCGAGCTGCACGAGCGCGACAACATCACGGTGCTGATGGTCAGCCACGCGCTCAACGAGGTCGCCAACTATGTCGAGCGCATCGCGCTCACACTCGAGGGAAGTTTCCGCATCGGTGACGTCGACCAGATCATGAACGAGCACGTGCTGTCCGCCATGTATGGCATTCCCGTGGAAGTCGATCGGTTCGACGGCCACCGCATCGTTGTCGCGCGGCGCCTCACAAAGCCGGAGCGTGTCGTTGGAGCGAGTGGAGAGCAAAGCAATGTTTAGTACGGTTCTACTCTTCAAAGACGCGCTTTACGGCGCTTTAGTGATCGCGCTCGCATGCTCGGTGCTGGGCGTATACGTCGTGCTGCGCCGTATCGTCTTCGTCGGGGCGGCGCTCGCGGAGATCTCGTCGGCGGGGATTGCACTGGCGCTCTGGCTGAGCGGACGTGGTCTGGGTGGCGAGCTCACGCACCATCCAGTCGTATTTGCCTTGCTCTTTGGACTCGGCGGCGCGTTGTTCTTCAGCGTCGGTCACACGAGTCGCGCCGGCGTTCCTCCTGATGCGACGATCGGAGTGACATATGCCGTCGCGGCAGCGGCAGGTATACTACTCATCGCCAAGGCCACGGTTGGTGAAGCCCACGACATCTTTCTTCAGGGCAACATTCTGGGAATAACGCGCACGGACACCCTCGTGCTCCTTGGCATCGCCATCCCGGTTCTCCTGGCGCACCTGTTCTTCTACAAGGAATTCCTCTTCGTTTCCTTCGACCGCGAGACGGCACGCACGTTAGGCTTTCACGTTGCGGCGTGGAACGCATTTCTCTATTTCACGCTCGGACTTGTGATTGCGTTTGCTATGCAATTCGCAGGCGTGATGCTGGTCTTCAACTTTCTGGTGCTTCCGGCAGTGACAGGTCTTTTGCTGGCGCGCAGCATGGGCGCGATCTTCGCGATTGCGATTGGCTCTGCAATCGTTTCGGCGATTGTGGGATTCACGTTGTCGGTGCCATTTGATCTGCCATCTGGTCCCGCAATCATTGCGGCCTCCGGAGCATTTGCCGCGTTGGCATGGCTGGCGCGCAAAGGCCAGCGCCGGGCCTAGCTGTCCAAACGCTCAATGCGGGCAGGCGCTCAGAGTTGAGTAATCCCTCATGATAATTATCTATTGAATGCCGTGGCGGCAAAGGCGCTAACCAGACTCAAGGTCGATCTTCAGAGGCTGAGTTCAGACTGTGACTTCAGACTGCCTAACCGCTTACTTAGGGCAGTCTGTAGCTTGCCTCGAGTGGAACTCTCGACGTTGCCACGGTTCGATGTCTTGGTGGGTACAAGCCTTGAGGAGTTGAGTCGATGCAAGGGATTTGCCCTCCCGCGCTCGAGCCAGGACTCTTCTGATCCAGAGTCCACGAGACAGTCCCAACACACATAACGTTTTGCCGGATTACAGAGGGAGAACCGGGCATCGGTGCCATACTCTCTCCGCGCAAAATCGAGCGTTTGCCGGTACAAACTGACACCCAAACTGACACCCTCACAAGGGATCATCTCGGCGCGGCTGAGTCCCAAGTACTTCAGGACAACCAAGGAAGCGGCGGGCTGCTAATCGGGAAGGTCTGGCATAGGGGGAAAGCTGATGGTCCCCGCTGGAAGCTGTTTCAGAAGATGAGCGCCATCTAGTTGTTGCATCAATGCTCGCAGCGTGGCGTCGATGTGGGCTACGTCTGAGAACACAGTGCGATAGATGCGATCACGCGTCCGCCACGCTCTCCGGTGTGATTGAACTTCCTCCCGAAATTGCTTCGCAAGCTCCTCCGCTTCGGCTACGATCGCGTTGATTCGATCGCCGTACTCTGGACCTGCGATATACGAATAGACGGCACGCACGGCTTTGTCTTTCTCGGCATCGGTAGCGCGGAGTCTGTGCAGACTGATAAGACTCTGTCGCGCAGTGTGGACGACTGGATGGAGTCCGGCCGGACTCAGAACGATCACGTCGCGCTGTGGATCGACGTAAAACGCTGTGTTTCTCTTGGGAAATGAGTTGGTGACGAGAATCGCGTACTGTGCTCCGCGTTGTCTCTTGGCGTTTGCCGTTTGTAGGATGTAACTCCGCTGGAATTTTCGGCACCTCTTGCACTCATAGACAATCACGCCAGCGGCTTGGCTGCCGACCATTAATGTATGGACGATGTCCCCTCCCTTCCCAGTGTGGCTATAGTCGTCGTCCGGAAATAGCTGGGACAGATACGCCAGGAGCTTTTTCTCTTCGAGAAGACCTTCAATCTGAGGCGTGACGCCGTTCTCGATCTGCTCCTTGAGGCGTCTGTTCACTTCCGTGATAACGCTGAGTCGATCTGAGTTCGCCTTGAGCTGCTTCTTGTAATTCGCCTCCCGCGCTTCGACCCGCTTGATCTCTTTCTCACGTCGATTCATGGCAGCGCGTTCGAGTCGCATCTCACGTGCCGTCGTCTTGGCCGCTCGAGATTCAATCGCCCGAGTGCGTCTCTGTACCTGCTCGCGGACCGTTCCCGCGACTTCACGCCTCAAATTCGCGCGCTCACTCTTTAGCTCCCGCAATTGCATGGCAATGGCCGCTCGCTCGTCCTTGAGCTTTGCGGCAAGCTCCCGCGCGCGCTCTTCGTGCTCCTTGAGTTGACGATGTTCGCGAAGGACCTCTTGAAATTTGCCTTCAGGGAGTACAGTGCCGCAAAGCGGGCACCGGCGCCTGCGAGCTGACATGAAACGCTCCAATCGAGGGAAGCCCTAGCTCGTGAGAGACGATTCTCGCCGGCCGAACGCAATGACGCTCCGCTGCGCGCTCGATTAACCGTGCAACGTGGGTCCTGAATCGCATTCGGGCCGTCAGCTACGCCGACTCTGTGGGCGCTCCGTACCTTCCCTGGGTCATCCGAGCAGAACACACGACGTGTGAGCCGGCGTGCGAACATTAGAGAGTTCTCAGAATCGGCCCATCACAGCGGCGGTCGGAATCGCGCCACCATTTGCAGTAGGCACGCGGAGCGCACTAGCACCGTTTCGGGGGGCCGCGGGTGCGCGGTTTGATCTTCCGCCTTGACGAGATCTACTGCTGATCCACTACAGTGCGCGCGTCGTCGACAGACCCGTGTGCGCCTTATGGTCCTCCCTGATCGTCCTCAAGGATGGCCAGCAATGGATGTCCCGTTTGAGCCCCACCGACGAACGCCACGACTGATACCAACGGGATAAGCGTCGAGCTTTCATCCAACCCGCACACGCGATGTCGCGCCCGGAAGCGGTGCGGCGCCAGCGTGGACATTCACTGGCCGAGGCCAGAGCTTGAGAGCCTTCTCCCCGAGAGCCTTGCTTCGATCGACGATGTCCCTCTCAAGCCAAGCATCGCGAGGAAAATTCGCGAAGTAGCGGTTCATGCGTAACTGACTCTCCTCCGCAAGCTTCGCCTTTTTCGCGGGAAAGGCGCCGTTGGAAAGCGAGGAATTGAGTGGTTGCGTAACGAGCGTCAAGTTGCCGAGCGTCTCACGCAGAGCGAAACGTAGCTGAAGTTCCTCGAGAGTTGGCGATTGGTTTCCACTAGGATAGGGCCAATCGGCTACGGAAGTCGGATTCTGCGGCATAACATGCTCGATCGTAAGCTTCGGAACGACGACGCCTTCCTCCTTGCCGGAGTAGTGTGCTAGTTCAAGAGCCCTAAGTACCATTTCCGTTCGCGCCGGGCCAGCATGCTTGTAAGCGGGACTTAACTGAATACCGCGCAGGAGTTCTTCATCTGTCGGCCACCTCGTAGCGTCGCCCTCAAGTGACAGCAGGTAGCTCTGGAGTGCCTGTCTCGTCGAAGCGCCAGGCAAGCGAACAGCTCCCAGCGCGCGAAGCATGACCTGATTGTAGTTCTTGGTCGTGAGATCGCAGAGCATCCGACGAATGAGATAGCTCTCAAGGTCGGTTAGGCATCCCTCAAGTTGCTCGCCGATGGCGTTTTCTCGTTCGGCGAGGTACAAGAGAAGCGGAAAGGGTGTTGTTGTATCTAGGACCTGAAGGCGTTTCGCAAATTTGTTTAGAGGGCCTGCCTTAACATCGTCGGGAGCGAGAAGCACTCGCATCGAAGTCGCGACTCGCACCATGCGGCTCAATTCCACAACAGGATCGCGAGGCTCTGGTACTCCTACTGCGACGCTGTCATCGGGCGAGGCGTCGGCGCCGTCCCACCAATGCTGAAAACTGCGGAAGAGGTCAATCAGCGCGATTTCGCGGCCGGTTCTCATCGTCAGATAGTGGAAAACGAAGAGATCCAGACGATTGTGGAAGCGCCGACCTTGTTTCTGAGATCCACGCCAGAAACCAGGTACATCCGGGGAAGATCCCGGATCGTAGTCGAACACGCACCATATGTCTTGGTACAGTCGCTCGGTATCCAACCCCCGCCGCACCGCTGCGACAAAGACGAAATTGCGGATTAGGTCTGCCGGCGTCAGAGGCGCCATGCGGCCATTCAGCGTCTCGAAAATCACTTGAGGATCGTCGGTAGCCTCCAGTTCAATGGCGACCACCTGGAAATACTTCGTAACGGCCTCGACTAGGTATTTCGCCCGGTTCAAGTCGATCTTGCCATCCGAATTGTTCAACGCGTTAGGCGGCTCCTCGACGCCGGCATCGTCCTCGCTCGCAATCAGCCCTGGCCCTCCTTTCAAGTAGTCGGCAATTTGCGAGTGAAAGTACAGGTAAGCCTCGGCCAACGGCGGCCGGACCCACCTGTTTTTTCGCTTCACCTTCTGTTTCTGGAACGGAAAAGCGTCACGAACCTGTTCGGCGCTTCCGGCTGACACCACTTTCTTCCAGGCGGATCGGCCGACGTTCGTGGGCCATAACTTGTAACGTTCCTCCTCCGACGCCCACTGTCCCTCATTGAGCGTCAGCAGGGATAACTCGCGCAGCAAGTCGGCGTCCTCCGTCGGCGCAAGAATGTCTCGAACCGCCAACAGGAGTAGCTGGATGGTCGTGAGCCGTTGCTGCCCGTCGACAACAGCGTGATCGGTCACGTGACGTATTCGTGCCGGCTTTGGCTCGAGCACGATCGCCCCGAGGAAATGCCGCCGCAGATTCGATGTTCCGCCCCCACTCTTGTCTGCCTTCTCGACCTCTCGAGTAAGGAGGACAATGTCTCGCCACAGCGGTGACCACTGCTCTTCCCTCGTCCACACGTATCCACGTTGGAAGAGAGGAATGATGTATCGCCGCTGCGTACGAAAGAGATCGTCAGGCGTGACTGTCGTCGGTTTCATTGGAACAGAGTTCTCCTAAGGTGGGCCACTACCAGACCTAACGCGACATGGGACTCTCGCCACTCGAGAGCCGGCCTCTTACCGTGCTGCAACGGACACGTTGGAGCAAGAGCACGCTGGCGCGCTTCGCGCGAGCCGCACCATTGCGCGCCAATCCCCGGCGCGTTTCGGGTAGGTTGGGACAGGACCTCCTCGCGCAAAGCCTTGGTCTTCGAGAGACCCTCGCAATTCCCTTAAGCGTTAGGCGACTCATGCGACGAGTTGAGCTACTTAGGGCGTTCCAAGCAAGAAGCACCCGCTGACGCCGACTGTGCTGCACGGCGTGCTTGAGTTGATTGTCCCTTATCCGCGCGGACGCCAAACCTGCGGCTGTATTCCGGGCCTCAGGATTGCTGGGCTCGCGTCGCAAGCCAATTCCACCATCCGAGCAAAGCTCCGCGGACAATGTAGGCGAAAGTGTTGAGCAGCATCGGTGACTCGGCGCCTGTCCAGAAACCGCCTTTGGAGTAGCTCATGCTCTTCCACGGAATTTCGGCTATTGGCTCTCCAGCACCCTCAGGCCCATCACACGGGAATGGAGCCTCTGACATGGCCGGAGGAAATGGCAGTCCTGAGTGAAGAGCATTTGAGCGATTCGTGTAGACTTGGTCGAGCGCCTTCCGAAAACCTTTCTGATTCCATGAGAGCGACAAGTGCTCAGGTGGACGTGGCTGTGGTGCGGGGGGGGAGAACTGCTCGAGAAATTGGAGAAACTTCTGGCGAGACTGAAGCAGGTAGCTGATATGCTGCGCCACTCCTTCCAACAGAGTTCCGCTTTCGTCGTGAGAGCGAAGAAGATTAGTAAGTTCCGGCTTGCTCAATTCGAGAACTTGCGCCGACGACAAATCCTTCGTCGCCTCTCGGTAAGGCCACCATTGGTTAGCCGCCGTCTCGATCGCGGACACGAGGAGGACCCAGGCTGTCTCTGGGTCTGCTTCGGCTCCCCACGTCGCGTCCTGGTAGCTTCGAGCGGCCCTGAGAAGCAGTATGGCATCCCTGGCTTGCAGTGTTGGGTAAGAAAGCAGGAGATCGAGGTCCAGCGACCGCTGACCGATCAACGCTGGAACAATAGGCTGCCTAGCCCGTGAGAGTAACGGTCCGACAAATCTCGAGGTGAAGCCGACCGGCGCCCCTTTAGGGTCGTCCCCCGGATAAAACTCGCGCGTAAGTTCGCCTGCTATGACGCGCCGGCCGAGAACCAGAGACATAAGCGCCGCAAGTTCGTCAGGCAGATCGCCGCCGTGGTAACGCGTGTTATCCGTCTTTGGCTTCGGCCCTTTCCCTTGTCTAGCTAACTCCGCGGCCTCTGCCATAGATGTGATCTTTGCGGTGATTGCGTCGACGGGCGCCTGTTCTGCAACGACGACACGCAACGTCAATGCAACACGTGACACGCGATCCTCTTCAGAACCGGAAAGCATGTTCAGCACGTGATACGGGGACGACCTAGGCGTCCAATGTCCAAGAAAGGACGCGTCGGAATAGAGCGCGTATTCCTGCGTCAGTGCTTCCCGTCGGCTTCTGACGAGTTCCCGCCAATTCTGATATGCCCAAGGTCCCTCTGAGTCGAAGGGAGGGGCGGGCCTCTCTACTTCCTGATGATCAGGCAACTAGCGCGCGTCCGTCTATGAGAGGTGCGATAGCTACGTCTACAGTACCGATGGCCGCCCAACGCCGTAGCTGTCTCGGGCGACGACTCCTCGGCCAACCCACTTCAGCTGCTCGACCGCTTTGGCTTCCTGCGGTCACTCCTACCGTCGCGGCACGGGGAATTCGTCTTTAATCAGTCGCGTCCTGCAGCTCAATCAGCGTTTGGGAAATACCATGAACATCGTAGTCACCCGGCGTGAACACACCGAGTTCGGACGCTGCCGGTCTATTTTGCTCTTGGAGGATAGATCACTTCGACGGCGCGGCCGCCCGCTAGATGCTCTGCCTTTTCGACCAAGGCTGCGATTCCGCGCACACCGCCCTTCACAAGCACCTCGACGACAGAATCGCCCTTGGGACGCTTTCGTCGCCACGCCGCCAATGGGTACTCCGACATAGGCAGGAATGTCTTCCGACCGCGGGGATGCGGATACGGCTTTGTCGCTCCGCTATTCATGGGGGAGAGAAGAACGTCGCGCTCGTATAGTGCGAGAAGGTCGCTTGTCCGGATCGTCAGAACTAGCTGCCGGCGCTGGCGATACTCTCTTGCTGAGAGCAATTTCTGAAGACGAGTCTCTGAAGTCCAAAAAAAGACATGCTTGTTAAGGAGTTTATACCACGCGCGAGGCGTTAATCCATCTTGAAGAGCACGAACGAGTCCCTTGTCATCCATCGGCTTCTGATCGCGGATCACGGCTCGGCCATGAACTGCGTGTTCGATGACGACGGAACGGGGTCTTCGCTCCGATTCAATGCGACGTCGTTCGTCCGCTGCGACCTCAAACAAATCAAGTAGCGCCGTTGTGCTGAGGAGTCCGAAACGCACAATGCTATCCCAGCTGCCTTCTTCTGCCATGTGATAAAGCCGCGGGAAAAGTGAGGCAAACTCCTCAGATGACACTCCTGTAGCGGGATGTTTCGCGTTAGGCGACCTCACCACGCCCGCCGGTCAATGATGCTGCGAAAGTGAAATTGAGTAGAGATCAAGGACACCGGGGCGGCCGCAACGCGTTCGATCTCCTCAATGAAGTTGATGGTTCCGGGCGTGAGTTGCTCGAATCTTCGTGCCTGCTTGTTGGTAACTGAGATGTAATCGGCAAACGACAGCGCCACGTCCGTTGGTGCGTTGAGCGAGGCGGCTTTTCGGAGTAGCACCCAATCAAACTCCCCAATGCGCCGGTCCTTGTTGGTTGTTGATGTCTTTTCTGTTTTTATAATCTCCTCAAGAGGTACGCCCGAGCGCATTGACAGTTCTTCTCTGGTTATTTCGTTGCTCATCGGACCGGAACTGCCCGTGTTTGGACTTGCAACACGAATTGGGTACGAGCGAACGACCATTATGACTCTGCGAACACGACTTGGCGCAATCCCGGCCTCGGCGAGACATCCAGCCACCGTCGTGTCACGAGAAGTAACATGGGGGTAAGATCCATGGTGTATCGATAGCCCGGCCCCCTGCGTACCCTCGAGAAAAACGCGTTGACGGGCTGTGAATGCATCATCGAGCACTGTCCGGCTGTCACGGACGTAGGGTGCGAGGTCCGGAATGTCACGAGCAAGCCTCACGACTGGTTTAGCATCTGTACGCAAGATTTTCCGAGAGGTGGCCATACCCACGCCTTGTCCTGTGGATCCGATCTTTGCCACTAGACTCCTCTCCTTTTCGCGATCCTCATCCTCGATGATCATGGCCTGCGGGTCGATGCAAACTCGGCTCGCGTCAAGTTCGCAGGCCGCGATTTCGTCGAGGACTCCGGGCACATTCAACACCGCACCCGGGCCTATTACAATCAGCGCGCGATTGTTCCTACGCGTTCCACTCGGAAGATGATGAAATGTGAAGGGTCTTGGTTCCTCATAGACCTTGTGTCCGGCGTTCGGACCGCCGACGCGGACGAGCACGTCGTATTCATCTGCTAGGTATGATGCGATGTGGCCTTTCCCCTCGCTGCCATATTCGCCACCCACCATCACGTCGACGAGCCGCTCGTAGTCGCGGCCATATAAACCAAGTTGCGCTGCCACCCTCACAACGACATCCGCAGCCGTCGCGCGTTTGGTGTCGACCACAATGTCAGCGATTCTCTGCAGTGTTTCGACGCGTCTCTCGGTCCGGTTTGCCCGGACCTTTTGATACGTCGACAATTCTTTGATCTCACCGTGCCGCTGGCTGTACCTTCGTGCAAGTTCTTCTTCGGGCGCGGTTAGGTGAACATGGGTTACGCGCGGACCGAACGCATCTCGGATGGCCTCTACCTGCGAAAGGATTCGCACCGCATCGACGAGAACTTCGGCGTGGTCCGGAAGCTCGAGAGCTACGCGTGCTAATTCTTCAGCGACCCATCTTCCCTTCGTTTTTCGATCGAGGCTTTCGCCAGCGGCCTGCAACGCGCTTCGCTCGATGTCGGTGCCAAGGCTGCGCTGAATAAGATCGCGAGTTTTTAGGCGAACAAAGCGATACCGGTCGACTAACGCGTCGCCAAGCGTTGTCTTACCAGAGCTTACTGGACCAGAGAGGAGGATGATCCGTTTGACCACGTGAGTGACAGCAATTGTTCGAGCCATCCGAATCGGATGGCTATCATCAAAGACCCTTAGTCCGGAATTCGCTTAGAGCGAGAGGGCAGTTTGCTCAGGAATGCGGCTGGTGGACGTCTGGCCCGGCAGCTCGTAAACCGTGACGGTCAGTCCGGCATCGCATACTGTGCTCTTTACGATGTCCTCGATTACTCTCCAATCTCCGCCTCCATGGCCTGTTCCAATTCTTGGCATGTGGACAGTTGCACCAGCCTTTCTAGCAACGGCCGCCACTGTCTCGAGTCCTTGACGTAGTGCTGCGTAACGAAGCCGCGGTGATGCCGACTCACCGTAACTCTTTTGCGCAATGATGCTCGCGACGCTTATACCGCCAGGCAAGTTTGCGATCCGAGCGTTGCCGAGTTGAAGAGCTTTCGGTCTCTGCTCCACCCAATCCTTGAAGTCAGCTTGGACTTCTGGCCAAGCCACGCGTACAGCCTGCGCAAAGCCAGCGCCGCCCCAATTTGGAGTTCTGTCATTCACAACTTGAACAACGAATCGCTGCCCGGCGCCTCGGGGCTGCAGTGCGTTTCCTTTCACGACAGTTAGGCAGAGCTCGGCGCTGCGGTCAGTCGCGCTACTCTCAGTCTCTGACTCGCTAAGGACGCCAACCACACGCGGGAATCGCGAACCCGGATAGGGCGGCACGGCAACGGCTTCCAAGTTAACGTCTTGTTGCCAGTGTTCCACGCCGGCCGTCGTGAAGCCGATCGCTGTGCACTCCGCGAGATGAGTGGTCTCCGGCAGTAAACTCCTCGTAATCTTTAATGGCCACGAACGAGAACCGATCGCGTAGTCGACGCGATAGCGTCCGGCGTAATGTCCAGATTCCAAACGCGACGCGCAGAACATGGCGCGTGGAATGTCGCCTAGTCGCACCACTCTGATGAGCAACGCTTCAGTCGAAACTCCGTAGACTTGCTGGGCCTTGAGCAAGTCCTGAAGCCTCGGCTCCTCGGTTAACTCCTTGCTGAGACTTCCGAACGGCATGAGGATTTCTGCCGCACCTACGTTACAGAGGGCCTCGAGCTGCCATTCATCACCTCTCATGTCCTGGTGGCGTCCGCGATCCCGTACTTGTTCCGCGCAATCTGGGAAAAGCGTGTGCGCGATCTCGTGGGCCAGGGAATAGCGCACTCTCCCTTTCGGCCGGTTCGGGTTGAATTCGATGCGCACGTCGCGATCTGACTTCGGCACTGTCCGCGCATCGCGGACGTCATCTCGAGGCACCACTTCTATCCCGAGATGCGACGCCAGCTTGATAGGATCAAAGGGCGGACCTGCCCACCCGGCATCCATCGCCTCAAGGACTAGTTCCCTTGCCCGAGCCGTGATGACGGCGAGGGGATCGCCGTCTGCCGCAAGCCGCAGTACAGACGAATTTGTCCAGGGTCGGTTTGAGATGCGCGGCTTGTTAGGCGTCATGAGACAGGGTGCGAAATTACCCGGGCCGACGGACGGTTATCTCGTCCGTCGACGTTTTCGTCAATTCATGTCGACCGCGGGCAAGGATCAAATTAACCCAGATGCGCCCAGTCGTAGCCTCCTTGTGGGTTTGCGGAAACCAAGAAGTGACTCTCTTTTGCTCTCTCACACCCAATGGGCTAGCAGCAGACCGTACATGAAGTGCTCTTGGCCTAACGAGAGCAGTTCTAGAAAGACTACTGGAGATGGAGGGAGGGGGAGGATTCTTTTCGTTACTCGGAGACGAGCGGAGCCGACGATGGCGTCCATTTTTTGGACGGATCACGAGGGGAGATGCGCGCGTACTCGCCGCCCACTTCCTCGACAAGCGTGTTATCGCGTAAGTCAGGCGCGCTGGCTTCCGCCAACCGCTTCTCGATTGCAAGGCCCCTGGCCGGATCTGCAAGATCTTCACGCGTGACACGGCGCTCCGTGTCGTTCAAACGAAAAAGCATAGGGATGGTATCTTAGCCTCCGGTGGCGGTCCTTCAGGCTAAGAACTGCATCTGAGTCCAGCCGATTCAGCCACAACTCTAAATTGCCGCTGCCGATGCACCGAGAGCGATTCGGCGCGGCAACCGCTTGCACATGCGGCAGGTTACCGAACATACACCGAAAGACCACAATCTGAGGCTAGCCCCACCTTTCCGTCAAGGCACTCTTGACGAGCCGTTTCGCAGCAGAGTGATCGAGATTCGACCCGCACAAGTTCGTCACCGAAGCTTCCCGCCCAGTCGCCGATGTGCGCTTCGAGATCACGGTCCAGGTGGCTGCCGCCCGGACGAGTTGGACCCGCCGCCCTCGGCCGTATCCCGACTCCCTCCAAGTACCGACTCCCCATTCAGCCTCCTGTTCGTAGCTCCAGTCCAGGCTCGAGTCTACTTGTGCCAGAGCGTTCATCAGGGCGAGAACCGTCTCGAGCCGTTGCGCTGGATCGGTTTGCAGTCCCGCTCGTATCAACGTTCGCAGACGCGCTGGCACGTGAGGAAGAAAGCGCGACCGGTCCGGAAAGGTGCCGCGAAGAATCGCCGCACCGACCTCTGTCCTGGAGGTGTATTGTCGAAGTTGCCGATCGAACTCGGCACCTCCTGAACACATCCGATAAAGAGTGATGGCGGCCTGATACACATCGGCGGACTTCGTGACAAGGGTCGAGGCGACGCGTTCGGGCGGCTGGTGAGGGATATACACCATCGGCATGTCGGCAAGTCCAGTAGACGTCACCTCGCGACTCAAGCCAAAGTCCGCCAGCGCAGCGGTGTCCGCATCATCCAACAAGACGTTTGTTGGTTTTACGTCCAAATGCACGAGCCCTCGAACATGCACGTGATGAAGTCCTGATAGGAACTCGAGGCCGTATCGCACGATCTCGCGAACCGTGAGGTGCCGGCCATCCATTTTGCTCTCGAGCGAACCTCCGCGATAAAATGGCATCGCTAAATAGATGTGGTCGGTGTCCTCGCAGGCGTACTTAACTTCCGCCACGTGACGATGCCTCGAGTCGTACAGTCGGCGAGCTTCGCCAAAGTATGACGAGACGCTACTTAGCGACGACTTCGGGACTTTTTTAATGACGACCTGGCTGTCGAGCTGATGATCGTGAGCGAGAAATACCTCGGAGTTCATGCCCTGACCCGCTCCAATGTTCGTGCCGAGCGTAAAGGACAGACTCGCAGCTGTCGAGCCCGGCGCAGGACAGAAGCCGGCGATTGGCGTTGGGCCTGAACTCATAGAGCGTACTTAGGAATTGGTGAGACCAAAAGCCTTCGCAGCTCCCGGAGTCGCTCGGCAAGCGGAGACGGCGACGAGTATGGCTTCGCGCTCTTCTTCGCTGAATTGCGCCCACTGCGCGGAAAAATCGGGCGCCTCCTCTCCCGCAATCAGGCGCTTTATCCGCTTCCGATCGCGCTCGCCAAGAAGCGATGCAATGGTCGCGATCGGTCCGGCGACGTAAAGCTCGACTTGGCTACTGGCAAGCAGTTCCTGAACGACGCCTTCCAGATTAAGACGGAATGGATTGCGCCGGACCAGTCCTTCCGCGACTCGCAAGCCCGCACGAGTGACAGCGTACTCGTCCATGATGTCGAGAAGCGTAGTCCGAACGAACTGAAGTTGCCGTGGCGTTTCGAGCGCGGGAGGAATGAATACGACGGAGGTATTCACGAGAGCGAACCCAGCCGAGACGTCCCCGCGCACAATAGCATAAGTCACCTTCGTTGGACTGACTCGGAAACCGATTGAAATCATGAGATAGTAGCGGGTCAGGACACACGTAGGCTCCTGTGGGAGTCCGGTGTGTGTCAGTCCCTAGACTCTGGACGTGTTCCGAAGCAGATCGATTGTGGGACGCAAAAACCCTTCTAGCAACGGCGGCTCTGTACACTATGCAGCACAACGCGAAGGACAGTTGGCGCGGGGAGCCACTGGCGACTTCCACATCGCCGCAGCGTTATCAGCACGAAGCGACGTCATAAATACCGATTGTTCGGAACGGCAGAGTGGATGCCGGCCCAACGCTCGAACAAACATGCAGGCGAGTAAGAGACCTGACCAATGCGACACGAACGCAACCGTCGGGATTGGCCCGACGGTCGGATCATCCCGTGGATGGAGACAACGGGCGCACGCCAAACCTTCGTAATGATAGGAAGCCATTGAGGAGTAATGCGTCGTAGCCCCGATCCCAAGCCACGACGGCCACTTAGACTGGACAAGCCATCGCGTGGGTATGTCATCTACACCCACCAGCACAGCCGGCGCGTGGGGTGATAGAATAGCTGCGAGTGCCGGATTGTAGCGGGCAGCGACTGGGACCAACGATATGCCACCCAAGTCGCCGTCTGCAGCCCATGACGCCAAATCCTCTGCTTTGACTCTGCCAACTCGCGAGCGGAGAAGCAGGGCGTATCGATTCAGATTGGTCAAATCAGAATGTTCTGGATCGACGACGCGGCCGTTGCCGTGAACATTCGGGATTCGGCCTAAAGCATACAGTGTAGAGTGTGTTATCGCTCCGGCGCTGATGAAATCGAATGTGCCGATGTTAGCGGCCGGCGGTGGTGTATCGACAGATGCAAGCCTAACGACGGCGGAGCGAATGGGGGCGAAGAGAGCGTTGAACGCCAAGGGATCCATCGAGTGCGGGCCTAACTTGTGGATCGATGCCTTATAGACTTCGCCGGCCGCCATTCCTGCTGCAGCCAACGCTCCGAACGGGGACGCGCATTCCCTTGCTCGAGCGCCGCCACCAGCGGTCTCCATTCCACCGGCCCACGTGTTTGCATGCAATCGAATCACTCGCGCAGCTGCACTACGCGACGGCGTGTCACCGATTAGAATGGCGACGTCTGCTTTTTTGACCGAGCGATGGGGCACAGTTCCGCCGCTTACATCTGCAAGAGCCGCGTGGAGAGCAGAGCCTAGGTAATCGTCACGTAGCGGCGCCTGCGGTCCGATGCGCATTACCGCATCGGGAATCTGAATTTCCACGTCGGCACCGCTCCGCGCGCAAAGGAGCGCCGATGTGACAAGCGCGTGTTGCCCAGTTGTCGTTGACGCGTTAGGCAGATCGGCTCGAACGACGACTCGCGCAGACATTAACGCGCCGCGTAGCTGGTCTTCCGTCAGTCTGGCACCAAAGTGGTCTCGCAGAAGGAGCACGGTCCGAGCGAGCATAAATTTCTGCGTGTCTACCACTGCACAGCTCGATTCAGCCGAGTACGATGATGTGATCCTGGATCGCCACTTGTCGCCATTTTCCGTCTTCCTCCATTCGGCTTAGGTATGAATTACGAAATCCAACTTCTCCGAATGCGAAATTCGGTAACACTAGAGAGAGAAAGCCCGGCGTGTGGACAATCGGCCATTCATCGTCCGTGGTGGAATGGAACGCTTCGCCGGGATGCGTGTGTATTTGCACTCGCACGCCTGCTCTCGCCTGGAGCAGTCGCCGGGAAAACTGCGTTAGCCACAACGAATCGACGTCGAAGCCATTGGCCCCAGCGCGGTGCTTCGTATGGACCACGTCAGTAATTCGCGCCGGCGCGGCCCATTGACTAGTCCAGAGAACTTGGCACTCGCGCTGCCCACACCCGCACTCGCGCAGGATGGAAAACGTCTCGAGGATCGTGCGATTAGTGACGACGAGCTTCACCGCGTCAGACACAGCAACCCCGTCCGCCCTTCACGGCTCCCGGACGCAGCAGAAGGTGCACGCCCGGGCTTATGCCCATCTCACCAACCTTGGCGCCTTCTGGCAATTCAACGCCAGCTAGGTTCCATAGGGAAAGAATGTGCGGCTGAGTGGTTATCCCGAACTCGCTTACCGCGCGACTCAAGAGTGCCTGGACAGTTTCGTTGGCATTGGCAGTGATGGTCTTCTCGACACCATTGTAGCCCACGAAGATCTCATACGTGTTTGGATTCTTGCGTCCGGCAGCTGTGCCGATTTCCGACGTTCCCGCGCCCATCTGTCCCCCCTTGAAATGAGTCCCAGTCGCCTTGCGCGCTCGATACTTTAGTTATATAATACTATTACGCTGAGTTATAATCTATCACGGAGAGTTATAGGTGTCAAGCCAGGAACGTCGGGGCCAGCAAAAGATGGACACAGAAGCTTTCGGTCCACGTCTTACGAGATTGCGAGAGGACGCGGGCTTGACGCAAAGCGGGCTGGCGAGGCGCATCGGAGTGTCGCAGTCTGCGGTTTCGCAGATGGAGGCTGGGGACCGCAGTCCGTCATATGGAATGCTGGTGCAGCTAGCCGAGGCGCTAGGAGTCAGCCTGGCGTATCTGGTGGGTGCTGACGTCGAGCAGCTGACGCCGGCAGAGGAGATGCATTTTCGCAGGTATAGAGCACTTCCATCGAGGGCAAGAAAGGAGCTCGATTCCTACGTTGACTTTCTTCAGTCGAAGTACGCGAAAGGCGTGTGATTCGGGATCTCGTGAGGCGAGCTTCCCGGACTGCTTTCCGCACTCCACAGGCTAAGGGGTCTTAGCCTGAAGGTCCTCAGCGCCACGACGAACCTGAACGCGCGATTGCCGTTGTCCAACGACGAGCGGCATCCGCGCTTTGCGCTTGCGATCTGGCTGGCATAACACGAGGATGAGTCATAGTCGGACAAAGGCCGATCGCCAGACGCTCAAGGCTTACAGACCGAAATCGCGTGAGGAAGTACGACGTAACATGTCAGCGATTCGGTCAGGTGAGAATCGCACCGAAGTCGCGCTTCGCCGCAGCCTACACTCGCTCGGTCTGCGCTACCGCAAGTACGCGAAGCAGCTACCCGGACATCCTGACATCGTGTTTTCGCGCAGCCGCGTTCTGGTTTTCGTCGACGGTGACTATTGGCACGCGCGCGAACTCGTCGAGGGGCGCGCGGTTACTCTGCATGCTCGCCTCTCCCGCCTATCCGAGCCATCACGCATGTACTGGACGTCGAAGTTCCAGCACAGAGTGGCGCGGGATCGGCAAATCACAAGACAGTTGCAGCGCGACGGATGGAAAGTCATTCGGCTATGGGAGTCGGACGTGCGCGCCGACGTCAATCGGGCGGCCCGGCGAATCGCTCGTTGCGTTAGGCGGCGATCAAATGCGGCGACGAGGGCTCAGGCCGCAAGAACTGCCAGCCAGTCCTCTAAGCTTATTAATCTGCGGCCGTCGACGTAGTCGATGACCTTTTTCATCGAATCTTCGGGCGTACTGCCGTAGACGGCTCGCAACGCGTTCGTGTTGATGTGCACGACGGACGCGAACATTGGCGCGTTCGCCGCCATCGCCTCGCAAGCACGTACAAGTCGCGCGGGGTCGAACTCGTTCGTGATCAACACGTACTCGAACGCTTCAGATCCGATTTTGCAGCGACGTAATTAGCGAATTCTGTTTGGAACTGCTTCTCGCGATCGGCGCGGATGCTCCATTTCGCAGTTACGAGCGTTCTCGAGTCGCGCTGGTTCCGTAGCAGCACGACATCGACCTTGTTCGGCTTCTCGCCTCGCTTTTCGTTAGCAAATCCTGGAATGGTTTGGAGAAGTTGCCGAGGAGCTACCTCGAGGGACCCTGGCTTCACGGAGCGTGTGGTTATGGCTGCGATCACATCCTCGAAGCCTTCGCCGACAAGATTCTTGCGTTTGTTCTCGAGAGTCACGTGTTGTCTTACGCGCTGAACCAACTCGCGCCATTTCTCTTCCGTCGGGGCAGTCCCGAAGTGCTCGCCGAGCACCTCGTTGACGATCCCTACCAGCTCGGGATCCTCTCCTGGTTCGGGAAATCCGTCGGCCGCGTAGGGGGCACGTTGCGTCTGTGCGCGCGACAAGACCGCCGCTTGGCGCGCGAGTAGATGCTCCGCCAGATCGAGCGTGGCACGACGGAACAACCAGTCTAATGACTCTGAGAGATCAGCCGGCTTGCGTCCCATTTCTTTCGCAAGCCAGGCGTGGAATGCAAGCGATCGCGGATACCACGGCTTACCGGGTTGGCTTTTATCGCTCTCGTAACAATGCGCCAGTCCAGTAGTCCGGTCGATCCATAACAGCAGCGCGTACACGTGGCGCCAGGCGTCTGAAGGAGTCGGAGCTGGCACCTCCGCGAAGTACATCTCGAGCAACCGCGACCGGTTCTTTGCCCCAAAAGCGGCAGTGATGGTAGTGCGCCGCTTCCTACCGCGCCGGCCTTGCTTCGGCGGTTCGCTCAACGGCTGCTCGTTAGGCCGTCTGCGCGCTCGGTCCGACAGAGCGGAGCGCGTTTTGGAGTGCAGTCGCCGCAGCCCGTGCCAAGAGCGGCGGTACAGCATTCCCTACTTGGCGGTATCGCGAGTGCGCCGGGCCACCGTCGTGCCGGCCCTCGATGAGTCCCTTTCGTGCATCGGTCGTGAAGATGAATCGATCCGGGAACGACTGAAGGCGGGCGAACTCGCGGACAGATAGCGACCGCGGGTGACGATAGTGATAAACGGAGTCGCCCTTGGTGTTCAGCGTCCAGGCCCAGATGTCCGGATGCAGACGCCGATATGCATAGAAGTGTCTGCGAGAAAGTCGTCCACTTCCGTTGTCCTGTCCCCAGCGTCTCCCCGTGATGTAGCGGTCGAGAAGTTCTTCGGGCAGGTCGCGATGATTGCCACCCTCGGGGATGCCCTTGAGGCGCAGCCGCGTGTCCTCATTGATCCGTGGCACCTGAACGTTTGTGATAATCTCCGTCGCTCCCTCCCGCATCGCACGCTGATAGGCACTCTGGACGGCTGAGAGTGGCTCGTACGGCAATTCGTCTTCCCTGTTCCCCACTGGCAGGTCAACCAGATCAGAAATGGCCTGCTCGGCGGTCACAACGCGCGCGTCGTTAGGGTCGAGTAGTTTTTCGAGCACTTGCTGGCCCCACATACTCTCCTGCACTACAACCTGATACCGGTTGCGCCGACCGCCGGTGAAGCGGACGAGTTCGATCGAGGTGGTGGCACCTGAGCCCTCGAGCACCGGCGGCGACATGCCTAATGACCGATGCACCCCGAAAAAGAAGAGACGCTTTCGTGTCTGTGGAACTCCGAAATCGGCCGCGTCGACCACCTGAGCGCCGACTCTGTACTCACCGGCCAGCGAGAGATCGGCGATGATTTGGTCCCGCACCCCCATTTGATCCAGCCCGGTCACATTCTCCATGACGAAGGCGCGTGGCGTGGCACGCTGTACAGCCCTGATGAACTCGCGATACAGCGAATTTCGCGGGTCATCGATCATTCGCGTATGGTTCCGGACCTGCGAGAAAGCCTGGCAAGGAGGACCGCCGACGAGAACGTCGGCGTGTTCCGCCAGCTCGTCGATTCGCTCGATTATCTCGCGCGAGCGGATGTCGCCGCAGATAACCTCGGTCTCGGGAAAATTGACAGCGAAGGTTGCCGCCGCGTCCGGATCGAGCTCGGACGCTCCAAGGATTCGGTACCCTGCCTGCCGAAATCCTTCCGAGATACCCCCAGCTCCTGCGAACAGGTCGAGGACTGTCAGGGGACGCTGCGATCGCTCACCTATTCGGCTGAAGCGGCGCGAACGAGCGGCAATCGGATACGTGCGGGAGTCGTTCTTGTCAGGCACGAGCAGGAAGCTAGGCTTGCCGAGGGCAATCGCAAGGATTGTAGGATTGCAGTACGTATCACGAGTGGGGTCCTCTCGGCCTCTCCTCCCCTGGCGAATGCCACGCGGCGGCGCATACCATTGGCGCACCCCCAGATCAGAGAGCAATCACAGCCGTGGCTCCGCGTAAACCGTCCTTTCTGCGCACTCTGCAACGCGCGGTTACGGCTGCGTTAATCGCCGGAAGCATCGTCGTGTTCATCGCGCTCGCCTCAGAGCCGGGGTTTCTGTGGTTTGCGTTCGCCTTTGTCGTTGTTGTAGCTGGAGTGGGCGTCGCGGCGTGGCTATGGAGGAGCCGGAGAAAACGCACTCGTTACCAACAGTTAATGGAGCTGCTCGCGTTGACGCCGCGGCAGTTCGAGCGCGCCGTCGCAGATTTGCTCCATGATCTCGGCTATCGCCGGGTAGAGATCGTCGGAAAGAGCGGCGACTTGGCTGCGGATCTCCTCGCCGTCGACCAGAATGGCCGCACGGTGGCGGTGCAATGCAAGCGGTACGCGCCAGGCACCAAAATTGGATCGCCGGAGATTCAGAAGTTCATTGGCATGGTCACGGTTCATCACCGCGTCGACCGAGGCATCTTCGTCACCACCACCCAGTTCTCAGAGCCGGCTCGGTCGCTCGCGGAACAGCATAGTCTCGAACTATTTGACGGGTCACGACTGAGCGCAACGCTGGCCACTCTCGCCGATCGGCGGCAGCGACTCGCCTAACACGCAGCGCCTACGTTCGGCTAGGAGCCGCGCGATGTTAACTCCTTTTGTGTACGGCGTTAGGCGCCGGCCCGTCGACGCGGCCTAGCTTCGTGCACGATGAGGAACGCCGGGTCTACGGCGAATGCGCCTGCGAGTTTCTCGAGCACATCATAGTCGAGCCGGCGATTCGATTCGCTCTCCACGCGGATCACCGTTTGTCGACTGATTCCAGCTCGTTCGGCGAGTTGCTTCTGCGTCCAGCCTTTCGCCTGGCGGAGTTCCGCGACGCGTAGCCGGATGGGACTCATATTCGCTCGAGAAGCTTGCCAGAGTTCGACATCGATCACCTCAGGGCACATTTTCCGGTTGCGGCAATGTACCACTTCTGGTACTCTGGCTGCGCAATGAAACCGCGCAGCCGGTTCGCTTCAGCAGGCGAATTGCCGGACTGCGCGCTCACGGTCGCCGAACGATCGCACCGCAAAATACATGGTGCGGTCCTCCACAACTGAGGGCCATGGACGATCTACCTCGTTTCATCCGAGACCACTACCTGCAGCTCGAGGAGCAGGAATCGGCTCGTCTCTCATCCGACAGCGAGCGCGAGATCGAGCGCCACATCGAGAGCGCCCAGAAGCTCACACTGCAGCGACGCGAGCGGATCATCAAAGCTTTCCGACGGGAGGTCGAACTTCGCGGGATCTCGGTCGCTCGATACTTCCAGCCATTCGTTGGCTCAGTGATCCTGCGGGACGGCGAGCCGTTCTGGGGTCACTCTTGGATCGACGGCAACTACCACACCGACGAAGGCTCCCTGTCGCGGGCGCGGCGCATCGCGCTCGAGCGGGCATATCGCGCGGCGCTTCGTGAGGATGCTACTCGGCAACGCGACGCCAACGGAGCCAGCGAGCCGGCGAACGAACAGATAGGACGAGGGGAGTTGGGCCGCTCCTTAGTCGCATCGATTGCCATTGCCGGAATCCGCTATGAAGTCACTCCAAGTGGCCGCGAGGCTTTGAAACACTCGACTGAGTTCAGCAGCGGCGACATAGAGACAGGGCTATCGCTGCCTTCCGGCCTTGCCAATGGCACCACCGCCTAGGAGGAGTAGTGGATTCTCTCGATTCGCAGGTCGTGTTGCGGTTCAGCCCCGCCGCCGGAACTTCTAATCTGGTTCCGCGCCGCGACCACGTCTTCACGCACCTCTTGGAGCGTGCATTGCAGGGGGATGTGCCGGTTTACTTCGCGATCATCCCGCGAGTGTTGATTCGGCCATTCGACGCGACGTGCAACGTGTCGGTGCATCCCGCTGGCCAAGCTGCGGTCACTGAAGTGATGAACGACTGGAGCGCGAGGAGCTTCCATTACGCCTGGGTCTACCCTCGAGAGGGTGTGTACGTCCTCCCGGAGGATTACGTGATCTGGACCGCCGTGGAGCGCAGCCAAGTGGACTACATGCCATGCTGGATACTCGGCTTCCCGTCGACTGGGGGAGCTACGGAGATCAACGGTCCGCTGGACGTCTCTGTCGTTCGACTGATTCGTGAAGGTTCGGACCAGGCTGCTTTGTGATTTCCTACGGTCAAGCACGCGCGATAGCGGAATCTGCGGTCCTAGCCCGAGGAATAGGGACTGGCGTACGCGCCATCTGTCTCCTGGCGGAGATGACCAGTCGCCCACCATGGATGTACGGTGGCCCGGATCCTTCCCGTTGCTGGATTGGCTATGTCGAAACCTCCACGCCGCATATCATCCAATCCTCTACCGTCGTGTTCATCGATATGGAAGATGGAGTGGTTCTCGCTTGCGGCTCGGCGAATGATGAAGGATAGCCCGTTAGGCGGCTACCTCAGTGGCATTGACGCGGTAGCTCTATTGCGCGCGGCAGCCGAGAGCCGCTTCGCGTTGGGCGAGCTGTCGCTACCGGCGCCGGGTTCTTGTCGACTTTTCGATAATCTGAGAACAAGACCGTTCCCGCGACGTGGCGGGTGATCCCAACATCCTGTCCTGATGGTGGTTGATCGGAACGACTGCGTTCGTTGCAATCGTTGTGGCCATTCCGACGCTCGTCTGCGGACTGCACGCCGTCGTTCAATGGCGAGCGCAGCGCACCAACGCGCACTAACGGTTGGCTCCTCCCGACGGTACTCTAATGTCATGAGTGAGCGCGCTGACCGAGCCATTAATCGCAATCACTTGCCCGAGCAGTACGTCGAGCGGCCGACGGCTCGCCAGGTTGAGCCGCCGAACTGCCCCGGCATGCGTCAACGGTCCTTCGCCATTGGCGCCACGACGTGGACGGCGTGTGAGGACGCGCGACACGGCGCCGTGATTTTCTATGGCCCCGGTATCGCTCGGCGCGTCGCGATCTACCCGCCGAATTGGTATGAGTTGTCGGACATCGACCTCTACGCGCTCAGTTGGTCACGTTAGGCGCTAGGTGGCCCAACTCAGCGCGAAGAGATCATCGTCGCTGAGGGAGCGCCAGTCGGCAGGATAATCCCGCACGCGACGCACGGCGGAATCGCTTTCGAAAACCAGTGACGGCGAGTTGCGCCGGTCGAACGGCATCGCCGGGAGTTCGTAGACGAGCCACGGAGCACCGTCGACTATCACTTGTCGGGCGGTCCGCTGCGCTTCCCGGAGCAGGCTGGCCAACCCTTCGCGCTCGGTCATTATGCGCGAAAGCTGGCGCGGCGTGTGGCCCGGCACAAGCGGCAGCAATGGCTACTCGATGAGTCGCCGTGCTGGTGGTGCCGGTTGGGCCATGGCGCACCACGTGCGCAATACCTCGTCCGACGCATTGCTCCAAGCGTTAGGCATATCAGGAATCGGCGCGAGTCTTCGGCGTTCGCCATCCTGCGCCTCGAACGCGAGCCAGCCGCGTGACATGTTGACGCGGAGATGCGCCCGTACCTCGACGTGGCGACGCCGTTCTCGCACGCCCGGTGGTGGTCCCGCATTCCGTTGCCGCCGTTCGGCGAGGGTCGGGTGCACGTCCCAGACGGTCCACTGTCGGCCTCGCTCGTCGATAAACTCGCGAGATGCCATGCCTAACGCGGCACCGGTTTCGCCCGTTGAACTAGGGCGCCGAGTTCGACAATCGGTTTCGCTTGCAGGTACTCCACCGACGGCACCGCCTCAGCGTCGAGTGCGAGAAATCGCATGTCGCCTTCGGCACTCGTGAACAACACACCCGTTCCTGGCAATGCGGGCACATGTTCCTGCGTGACATGGTCCATCGTGATGGGCGTTGCACGCCAGCGCGTGCCGTTCGCGGAGAAATTGACGGCGTCCATGTCATTCGACATTGTGAGGTGGATCACTCGTGCCCGTCGGCGAGCGGCAGCGACAGGAACGAGAGGCCAGCGCGAACTCCTTGGTACTGCTGGCGTACAAAGTCGCGGAGCGCGCGATGACCCTCGTTGCTTCGATCCTGACCAAGCGCCAAGGCATGCCGGTGGGCGTTCCCATCGTATTCACCGGTGAGCAACCATTGTGGGTCGACGGCAAACTCGCGCACCACCGCCGCGACCGTCTCGATGAGGAACGCCGTGTCGAGGGTGTCCTCGCGCTGCTCGACAAGCCGTCGCAGCGCATCCGGTTCCAGATGGAGCATCGACGCAACGTCGTCGGGCGTATGACCGGGCTGTCGCGCAAGGACAGCGCGCACACGCTCGGCGATTGCCTCGATGATCGGGTCGTTGTGGGGCAGCGGCATCGCATGCTCCGCTAGGGCGGGTGGTCCGGCAAAATCGATTCTTGTGTTGCAAAATCGATGCTCGGCGGGTGGTCCCGAGGACCCCACGCGAGGGTTATCGTTGGGCGATGATGAACACACCGACCGACGCGACGCCGCGCGGCCCCTATCGCCGATTCAGCGATCCCGAGGGCGGGGATTGGCTGGTCTGGCGCCTTTCCGAAGCCGATGTCGAGGAAGTCCGCGAAGCGCCGTCGCTGGGCCGTGCATGGCTCATCTTCCTCGGCCCCAACGGGCAGACGCGGCGACTCGCGCCTGCTCCGACGAAATGGCGCCGCATGACCGATGGAGAATTGTACGAACTGGTGCGGATGGCGACACCGTTCAAACGGCGGGTAGCGGAATGAAAGCCGATCCGACCATGCGCATCGTGTGGCATGAGGGCAAGCCGTACGGCATCTCAAGCGCCCCCTTCGGCCCGTCGGAGCCCGCCACTGATTGGCACATTCTCATGCCGAGCGGATGGCTGCCGCTCTTCCCGTACCACAACGGAGATGACTGGCCCAGCATCGAGCAACGGGTACTCGACTGGCTCAACAGCGGGCAATCCCGAGTCGAGTCCTCCTAACGCACCGAATCCTCGACGAGGACGACCATGGCTGAACGTCACTCCGGCTTCGTCGAGATAGATCCGACGAAGCAACGACACTGTCAGAGGGCCTAACGGTTGGCGTCCAGTATAGATCTCGCCCGACGTGCGAGATCCGCCGCCGTGAAGGGTTTCTCCAAGAATGCAGTGCGTGAATCCAGCATACCACGTCGGATCATGTCCTCGTTGGTGTAGCCTGACATGAAGAGCACGCGAAGTTCGGGTCGATTCATACTGAGCGTCTTCCACACCTCAGGCCCGGTCATCTCCGGAAGCATCATGTCAGTGACGAGAAGCTGAATCGGCTGTCTGTACTGATCCGATACGCGCAGCGCATCGCGCCCATCGGGTGACTCGAGCACGGTGTATCCGTTTCGCTCCAGAACACGGCGCGCGAGCGAGCGAACCGCCGGATCGTCCTCGACGAGCAGCACGGTTTCAGTGCCGATGAGCGGCAATACCGGCTCTTCCGCTGATGATGCCGCGCTGATCTCCTCCGCCTCGAGTCTCGGCAGATAGATCTTGAACGTGCTCCCAACCCCTGGCTCGCTGTACGCCCAGATGAAGCCATTCGATTGTTTGACGGTCCCATAAACGGTCGAGAGTCCGAGACCTGTCCCCTTCCCCGGCGGTTTGGTCGTGAAGAACGGCTCGAAGATTCGCGCGCGCGTCGCGTCATCCATTCCGACGCCCGTGTCGCTCACGGCCAGCATCACGTACGGACCAGGGGTGATGACCGGGTGCGCGCCATGGTATTCCTCATCCAGCTCGACGTTCGCCGTGTGTATGGTCACCGCTCCGCCGCTCGGCATCGCATCGCGTGCGTTGACGATGAGATTGATGAGTACCTGCTCAATCTGGCTGACGTCGGCTTTCACCCGCCCTAATTCATTCGTGAGACGCAGAACCACCTGGACGTCCTCGTCGATCAGCCGTCGAAGCATCGGCTCGAGCTCGCGCGCGACGTAATTCAGATCGAGCACACGAGGTTGGAGAATCTGCTTGCGGCTGAACGCGAGGAGCTGTTGGGTGAGCGACGCCGCGCGTCCGGCGGCGCGCTGAATCTCGACGACGTCACGCTTGAGTGGACTCCGTTCCTCGAGCTCGTCCGCAACCAGGCCACTATATGCTTTGATGACGGTGAGCAGGTTGTTGAAATCGTGCGCAACGCCACCGGCGAGCTGGCCCACGGCTTCCATCTTCTGCGATTGCCGCAGCTGTTCCTCGAGACGCCGGTGTTCAGTGAGATCCAGATATAGCGCAACAGCCCCGAACACCTTTGCCGCGCGGTCGTAAGAGGGGGCGCAGGAAAGCAACACGTCGACAGATGTGCCATCCTTGCGCTGTCGTCTCGTTTCGACGCCGGTCACGCTCTTGCCGGTCAGTACTTGGTCCTTCAATCGCGCATAGTCGCTCGCATCGCGCTTCTCCGCGAATGGCACTGGCTTGCCGAGCACCTCGGCGGCTGTCCATCCAAACAGCCGCTCGGCCGCCGCATTCCACAGCGTTATGCGCTCCTCGAGATCGAGAGCCGCGATCGCGACCGGTGCGGCATTTACCAGCGCGCGCAATGTCTCATGCGTCCGGCGCAGCTCGTGCTCGGTCGCCAAACGTTCGGTGATGTCTTGGGCGCTTCCCACAATTCGCACGACGCGATCACTGCTGTCGCGCTGCACGCGCCCCTTGGCTTGGAGGATGCGCTCGCTCCCATCGGGCCGGACGATGCGGCACTCGAGCGGAGGAGCTACGCCGTTCTCCAAGAGCTGTTGAAACGCACTCCGCACCCTCGCGCGGTCGTCTTCGTGGACCCGGGCAACGAAGGATTCGGTCGTCACCGCTTCGCTCTGTGGCTCGAGACCCATTATCCGATAGAGTTCGTCAGACCACGTGAGCGTTGTCGAACCCACTGCGATTGCCCAGCTGCCGACGCTGGCCAGTTCCTCGGCGGCAGCCAACAGGGCGCGGCTCTCCTCGAGCCGGTGTTCCGCCTGACGGCGCGCCGTGATGTCTCGATTGACGCCGATCCAGGCGTTAGGCACGCCGTGCTCGTTCTGATGGGCCACCACGACGACGTCCGCGACGCCCTCGCTGCCGTCCTTTCGCCGAAAGGGCAGCTCTCCCGCCCACCGACCGTCGCGGCGAAGCCCGGCTTGAATGGTCGCCTCACGCCGTCCTTCCAGGCTCGGGTGATGAAGCGCGACCACGGGTCGGCCCAGCAGCTCGGCCTTGGTGTAGCCAAAGAGCTTCTCGGCGCCAGGATTCATGTCCCTGATCTGGCCTTCGAGATCCATCACGAGCACGCCGTCACCAATCGTCTCGAAGACGAGCGAGTGGCGCTCGAGGGCCTCTTCCGCTTGAGCGCGTTCCGTGAGATCACGCGTCACCTTCGCGAAGCCGATGAGCTGGCGATCCGCTCCAAAGAGCGCGGTGACGACTACGTTCGCCCAAAAGCGCGAGCCGTCCTTCCGAACGCGCCAGCCTTCGTCCTCGAAGCGGCCATCACGGGCCGCGGCCTCCAGAGCTTGCGCTGCCCGTCGCGTGTCCTCCGGAGGATAGAAGGCCGAGAAGTGATGGCCTAGAATCTCACCTGCTTCATAACCTTTGATGCTTCGTGCGCCTTCGTTCCAAGTAGCGACGTTGCCCGCTGGATCGAGCATGAAGATCGCGTAGTCCTTCACACTCTCGACCAGCAGCCGGAATCGGTCTTCGCTCTCGCGCAGTGCACGCCGCCGCGCGGTCACGTCAGTGATGAGCAGCCCGACACCGGCGATCTTCGCATCCCGTGTCGTGTTCGCACGAACAGGAAAAACCCCAGTTTCCCAGATTCGTGGATCGTTAGGCATGCCGAGTTGCGCGCCGCTCACTTCGACGCCGACAATCGACTCTCCCGTCTCGAGCACGCGCCGCAGCATCGGCGCGACCGCGACTGTGGCTTCGGGAGCTACCTCCCAGGCGCAACGTCCGACGTGCGCCTCGGCCGGCACTCCGTTTACCGCGGCGAGATAGTCATTGACGTGGATGTACCGCAGCTCTCGGTCGAGCACGCCGAAGCCGATCGGTGCGGAAGCCAGCGAGATGTCCGCGGCGGGCGCCGGCGAACGCTCAGGGGGCGGTGCCCTCTCCGGCTTGGCAGATCGCGGATCGCTCATTTACCAGCGTGCGGGGGTGCGTGGCGGAAGCGGAGGACGAGAAACTCGCACCCTTGCGTTCACCTAATCAACTCTACAGACGTTTGTCCTCCGCGCATATCACTTCGTCCTCGATGGTGACGTACCGCCATTCGAATTCGGTGCTTTCCTTGGGCATATCTCGCTCTCGCGTTAGGTGCCGTCCGCCACGAGCGCGTATCGCCCCGGCATTGAATTCGAGTCGTCGTGACAGCGACACGTTGGAGATCTGTCACGATTCGAGTAACGAGCGGACTCGCTCCAGGACGTCCGTCGATTCGAACGGCTTGGCGAGGAAGACCGTTCGTTTGTGCAGCGCATCCGTGCGCCCGCGCTGATCGACGCCCGACACGTAGAGAACTGGGCGTGCTCCAAACCGCGCGGCGGCATGGTGGACGAACTCGCGACCGGACATGTCCGGGAGTTTGACATCCACCACCATCAGGTCCACCGCGCGATCTCGCGCTGCCAACGCAGCGAGTGCCCCCTTGCCGTCAGCGGCCACGATCACGCGAAAACCACCTCTCTCCAGTATCCGAGCGAGTAGCGACACGATCGCGGGTTCGTCATCGAGCACGAGGATCGTCGGTCGCTCTGGTGCGCTGTTGTCTTCGGACGGCATTGTCTTCGGCCTTCTCCTAAGCCGGTCCAAGGCAGGACGTTCGAGCAAAGAGCGGCGTCACCGGTCCGGCTGCGCGGACTGCTCACTCACCCAGGCGGAGCGAAATTTTCTGGGCTGCGGATCAGATCGGTTCACAGCAGAAGCGCCTTCAGCGCGAGCAGATCGTTTGCGGAGAGTGATCGCCAATGAGGCGGAAATGCAAAGATGCGTCGCACCTCCCGCGCGCTCACGAGAAGAAGGCAGCTCGGGCCACCGCCTAACGATTCACCGGTGACTTCGTGGGCAAACCAGTGCTGACCATGGGCGTCGCGAAATGTCTTGGCCTCTCTGTACGGCTCATGGGTACGCGACGGAGTGTCGGACATCGGAGTGTCCGGCCCCGGCGCTCCCTGCGGAGTCTCACCGTCTTGTTCGTTGCTGACGTGATTGGACTGGTCGTCTGCCGAGAAGGCGTCAGACCGAGGTGTTCGTAGTTTATTTGGCATCGCCATCACCTGCGTCGGTGGTGGTGAAAAGAGAAGTCGCGGCTCGGCGACTCGAGGTGAGAACCCTCCTGACCCCGCGAGTCGATGGTTCTATGGTAATGCGCGTGATCCGAATTGTTCGTGTGCCGGGCCACGGAATTGGATTTGCGTGCAGGACGCATCGGTTCCCCGCAACGTGCAGCACCGACTGATCGGCACTCGGCGTGAGATCGAAACTGTCAATTCTTGCACGAATGGTCTTCGTGCTGGTGCGTCGAGCAGAGCTATTCTCTCGCAACGTGCGACCACCTCTCGCGGATCGCATAAGGGCCTCTTGCCCGCGCGGATTTGTTGCGTTCTGGAGGGCCGAATGCCTGAGACTCGCCGGATGCTATCAGGCACAGCGGCGAACCCGATCCTGAGTTACTGAAAGGCTAATCGCGGTGTCACTGGAGTCGGCGTGCAGTAATCGTCGATCACCGGCGGTTATGAGTTCGCTGAATTCTTCAGTCGATGGTGTACGTTAGCGATTAGTACGTGTGGATAACCCTCCTGGTCGGACCTCCGGATGGAAGCCTCTTCCCGATCCGGCCTTGCTGTTCGTTAGCGGCGAAGATGATGTGCGACTTCCGTCTTTCTGTCGCTCGCGGTCGATGCGCTACGCGGGAGGAGCTGCGACGAAATGGAGCCAAGAGCTGGGCGTTTGCTCCGGATGGCGCGAGCGTGGCCGCGAACCCAAAGCACAACGGAGTGACTTGACGCGCTTCCGTGAAACCGTCGGGCAGCGCGGATCAGAGGACACTACGGAGTTGCTGCACAAACGCAATCACGCTTCCCCCGGTGAACCCAGTCGCGTCGAGCCGGTGCTTCTTCCAC
This sequence comes from Gemmatimonadaceae bacterium, assembly GCA_045804225.1. Classification (GTDB taxonomy): domain Bacteria; phylum Gemmatimonadota; class Gemmatimonadetes; order Gemmatimonadales; family Gemmatimonadaceae; genus AG2. The sequence continues at coordinate 425,051 of JBJMNO010000001.1, read as the reverse complement.
AACTCGAGAATTCGCTGCTCCCTAGTAGTAAGAGGACGTCCCAACCCGCCACTCCCGCCACATTCTGGCGAGGCGAACGCAACGTCAATCTCGGGCTCCTTGAAGACGATGCGGACGCACACTGATTGTCCCTGTTCGCGTCGTCGATTCACCTGTTGAGCGATCCATCCGTCGCTCGCCTCTTGCAAAGGCACGGCGTTGGATGAGCCAATGCTAATCGTCACCATTGAACCACCAGTGCGGCTGATTAAACGAGCTCACGTCCGCGGGCAGCGAGCCAAACCAACCAGCTCACCTCCGCTCCGCCCGAACGCTGTAGAGAAGAGAAACCACGTGGGATGTTGACCCGCGTCGCCTAACGGGTGCAAAATTCGATCCCGCAATCGCTTGCCGTCGAACGATGATAGCTTTTCCAGTAAGAGAATGAAGCCGCGCGTCTTCGTTAGTTCAGTTGTGGAGGGGTTCGAGGCTTTCCGAGCCGCCGCTCGCGAGGGCATTGTCTCCGTGGGGGGTGAGCCGGTGCTCGTAAATGAGGACTTTCCTTCTCTGGCTACCTCATCACGCAACGCATGCCTCGATGCCGTAGACAGCTCCGATATGGTCGTTTCGGTGATCGGTGAGAGAGGCGGTTGGCAAACTCCATCGGGAAAGCTTGTTGTCGAGGAGGAGTACGAGCGGGCGCTTACGCGCAAGCTGCCGGTGTTGGTGTTTATCCAGAAAACGACTCACGACGTCGCCGCTGCGGCATTCATCCGCCGGATCACTGACTACATTGATGGCGCGTTTCGCCGCACGTTTGGAACACCGAGGGAACTGCGCGACGAGGTCGAACGCGCGCTCCGACCACTCGTTCGGGAAACGGAGAAGAGGACGCCTGTGTCGACTGGGAGCAGGAACCATTTCGCGCGCCCGTACAGCGTCCAGGGAATGACGATGCTCCGCCTCGTCCTCACTCCGGAACGCAATGAAGAGGTGATTGACCCGGTTCGCCTCAATTCCGCCGAATTCAGGAAGCGTGTCTATTCGATCGCGCACGCGGACGGTGTGAACCTACTGACATATGAGCGTCCGAAGACTTCGAGCATCGAAGGGGACGATCTGGTAATCGTTCAAACAGAGCCGGGCGGCCGTCATGGCGATGGTGAGCACGTGCGTGTTCAGCTCTCCGAAACAGGAGAGCTAATCATCGACGCGAACGTTAGCGGGAGGGTGCAGCGCGGCGATCGGTTCACGGGACTCGACGGCATGGTCGTCGCCATCGAGGATATTGAGACGGTGCTGCGGCTTTGTTTCTCCTTCGCCGCCGCGCTGTACGAAGAACTCGACCCTTACAAGCGTCACCAGCGGTTCCAGTACAACGTGGCCCTCAGCGGGCTCGGTTATCGGAATCTCGAGCGAAACCCGCAGGCCAGAGCGTCCTACACAATGAATCTGCGGAATCGAGACGTGATTCGGGCGTTCGAGACGGCACGCTGGATCACACGGCCAGAGCTACGTGAGCCGACAAGCGAAATCCAACGAACCGTCGAACTTCTCGTCCGCCGAGCTGCAGAGTAGAAAGCATTCGCGTTGGTCTCGCGAACCGATGACTTCATTGCTGCGCCCAGCGTGGATGTACGGCGGTCAGGATCCGTTCCCGCTGCTGGATTGCTTACGTCGAGGTCTCCACAGCTCACATCATCCAGTCCTCTACCGTGTTCATCGGTACGGAGACGGAGTGGTGCTCGCATGTGGCTCGGCCAATGACGAGGGATGATGTTGTGGCACCCGCGCGACTGGATCGGCGCGATAAAGCCGCGGAGGAGTGAAGCAGTTGCGGACGGCGCAGGATCAGCTCGGATCGCAGCATTCATCGATATGCGACCACGACAACGGAATTATTCGGTAATACCGGCAACGAGCATCAGCGTGCGATGATCGCACTGCGCTGCTTCGCGCCGTTTCGAGGCTCTGGATTGCTGCTGGAGGCCGGCGTGGTCTCACCGCATTTCAGGCACAGTGTGATCGGACGAAGAGTCCGCGCCACCACTCCGGCATCAGATCGGGACTAAGCAGGCGAGGCTCCGGTAACAGCTATCATCGTCCGCGCGTGCCGAGCCGCACCATGGCGCACTGGCCCTCGAGGCCGAGTCCTTTCAGCATCTCCGTACCCACATCCCGCTCGAGCATTGTTAGGAATACGGTACCTAGAAATCGAAATGATGACCGCGGGCGCCGCGGTTCTCTGTTGGCCGGATATTCTTTCTTCGTCTACCCGCTCCGTCGACGCACGGCGCGAAACAGAAGATCCGGTGTAACTCCGGATGTGGTCTGGACCATCTCCGGACCAACTCCGCCGGTGGGAAACGAGCGTCGCGAATCGCGCCGGCCGGTTTTCGTCGATTGCAGCGCCCCAGCCGAACCTCCGTCCTCTTGACATTCGGGAGAAGAAAGGCAACGTTCCTCCCGTCATCCGGGAGGAGAGGGCGTGGCCAAGCCGACCAGCAATGAACAGGTCCTGCAGGGTACGCTCGATCTCCTCATCCTCAAGACGCTCTCGCTCGCGCCGATGCATGGATGGGGACTCACGAACCGCATCGAGCAGCTCTCCCAGGATGCGCTCAAGGTAGGCCAAGGCTCCATCTATCCCGCTCTCGTTCGGCTGGAGCAAAGGGGCTGGATCGCGACGGAGTGGCGCATCACCGAGAACAGCCGGCGCGCAAAGTACTACCGGCTCACCGCCCCCGGTCGGCGCGCCCTGGGTCAGGAGCTCGCGTCCTGGAATCGGTTCGTCGCCGCTATCGGACTCGTCCTCGCCTCCGAGAACTGACCGAATGCTCTCACATCTGCGCGCGCCGCTCACTCGACTCCGTGAGCTGCTTCGCCGCCGCTCCCGCGCCGCGGCCGAGCAGGACGAGGAGTTCTCATTTCATCTGGAAATGGAAACGGCGGAGAATATGCGCCGTGGGATGAACGAAGCCGCCGCCCGGCGTGCCGCCGCCCTGCGCTTCGGTGGCACGCAGCGATTCCGTGAGGAGACGAACGATGCGCGCGGCGTCGTTGCCTTCGACAATCTCGCCCGTGACACGCGTTTCGCCATCCGCCGCCTGCGGCGTGCGCCGGCATTCGCGATGGGCGTGATCGCCACACTCGGCATTGGCATTGGCGCAGCCGCCGGCATCGGCACCATGGTCTACGACGTTCTCCTCCGTGATCTGCCTTACAAGAAGCCCGATCAGCTCGTGCGCGTGGGCTTTATTACGGATGGAATAGGTGTAACCGGCGATCTGCAGTCAGCGGCGACATACTTTCACTTCGCCAAGAGCGCGCGGTCATTCAGCGAATTGGGTGCGTATTCCACGAGCGACGCATTCGCGATCACAGACGCTGACACGCCTGAGCGCGTGACCGTTGCCCTCGTGACCCCGAGCGTGTTGACGCTGCTCGGCGCTCGACCGATGCTCGGGCAACTCTTCGAGCGCGGCGACACCTCGTGGTATGGAGCTCGACATCCGATCCTCATTTCGCAGAACCTCTGGCAGCGCCGTTACGGAGCAGATCCCTCCATCATCGGCCGCGCGATTCGCTTCGATCACGGCGAGCGCACTGTGATCGGCGTCCTCCCGCGATCATTCGCGTTCCCCACCGCGTCCGTGGAGATTTTTTATCCCACCGCAGTACCGGTCAACCCACCGCAGATCACATCGCGCTACTTCAACGTGATCGGTCGTCTGCGCGAGGGTTTCAGCCCATCATCCGCACAACTCGAACTGAATGCGCTGATCCCGTCACTCTCGGAGCGATTCCCCGAGATCACGCGTGACATGTTGCGGCAGAGCCGGGCGCACGTGGCCGTGGAGACGCTCAGGGCCGCTACGGTAGCTCCGGTACACGCGCAATTCGTGCTGCTCGGTGTTCTCGTCGCGATCGTGCTGCTGATAGCCACCACCAACGTTCTCGACCTCTTCCTGCTCCGCACCGAACGTGCGAGTCAGGAGATCGCGATCGCGCTCTCGCTGGGCGCCACTCGCGCGGCGGTCGTGCAACGCTTTGTCATGGAGGGGCTCGTGCTTGGACTGCTGTCGGCGGTTGTCGCGCTTCCAGCCACCGCTCTCGCGCTTGCTACCAAGTTCGGCTTCACGGAACGCGAGATCCCGCGTCTGAACGAAGTCGCGTTGAACAGAGATACAGTTGCACTGGTGCTCGGATGCGCGGTAGTGATCGGCGCCGCGGTTGGGTTGATCGCGCTGACTCGCACCGGGACTGGTGGGCTCGAGCATCTCCGCGGGGGGCCATCGACGTCGGGCCGCACTTGGCGCCGTACCCAGAATGGCCTCGTTTCATTTCAGGTCGCCATTGCGCTCATGCTGCTGGTCGCGGCGGCCTTGCTCGGCCGTAGCTTCTGGAACCTCTCTAAAGCCAGTATCGGATTCGACCCCACGAACGCGATGACCTTCCAGGTGTCGCTGCCATGGGGTCCGGACGGCTACACGTCATACGGGAAAGTCGCGGCATTCCATGCGAAACTGATCGAGCAACTGGAGGCGCTTCCGGAGATCAAGTCCGTCGGAGTCGCACTACGGCTGCCGCTTGCGAATCGCGGTTTGCCAAATCTCGACGTGCAAATTCAGGCCGGTGATGACCGCAAGCGACCAATCGTTGCAGCCGTGTTCAACATGGCGAGCCCCGAATATTTCCGTACAATGAGAATTCCATTGCGGGCCGGTCGGAGCTTCCGCTCGGGTGACCTCCGCGGCACGCCCGCCGTGATTGTGAGCGAGCGGGTTGCGACGAGTCTGTTCGGGACGACGCATGTTGTCGGCCGAATCATCAGAAGACTGCGCGACGATACGCCGCCGACGACTTTCACAATCGTTGCCGTGGTGGGCGACGTTCAGTGGGAACGCATCGAGGACGGTGAGGTGCCGATGGTGTACTTCCCGCTGCTTCGCGATGCTGATGGCCTTCCTGCTGACAGCAACCCGCTGCAGTACCTGCCGATGGTAGTGCAGTACGCAGTAGGCGGAACACAGCTGCCCACGTTTCCGGCGATTCAGAGAATGTTGAAGCAGCTCGATCCTCGGGTACCCGCGGCCAACGTCCGCACGCTCGGATCAGTGGTGGACGACGCGACGGCGCGTGTGCGCCTCACGATGCTGCTCATGGCGACAGCCGGCGCCGCCGCATTGTTGCTTGCCGTGATCGGCGTGTACAGCGTCATCGGGTACGCCGCGAACGCGCGAGTGCGAGAGTTCGGCATTCGACTGGCGCTCGGCGCCGCGCCCGCGCGCCTGGGCGGCATGATCATGGGCGACGGACTGAAGCTCGTGGGGATTGGCACGTTCGCGGGGCTCATGGCCGCCCTCGGCGCCACGAGATTGCTTCGCGCCCTCCTGTACCAGGTGAAAGTGACCAGCTTCGCCGAGTTCGGGATCGCGACGGTCCTGTTAGCCGTGGCGACCTTACTCGCGACACTTGTCCCCGCATGGCGAGCGGCGCGAACGAATCCAGGGGTAGTGCTCCGTGGGGAGTAGAGAAGCCAAACTGCCTGGCGAGTCCGGATCTTCGCACGTGTTCACTGGAGGCTTCGACTGCAGCTGCCAGCGGTTGCTGCCCTGCAAGTCATGAGGCGGAAAGAATCTCGCGTCGGCGTGGTGTCGCCATGCAGTGCCGGCAGAAAATACTACTGTGCCGTGGAGCGCATGTGAGCCGTTAGGCGGCAGTGTGGCCTCGGCGCACTTGGTTGGTGCGCAGTCCTGACGATCAAGACATCTCATGTGCCGGACAGAAGCCAAGCGAAATGGTACTCGCTCCCTAGGAAGTCGCTCATCGCTGTAGGTGTCAGTGGTCCGGCCGAGAGCCGTCCGTCGTCCGCCTGATCCTCGAGCTTCCGGAGTAGACCACGCCCTTATGATTTCTCGCGGCCAGGCAAGGGCGATCGCCGAGTCGGCAGTACTCGCTCGAGGGATGGCGAATTCAATCTGGACCATCTGGCTCGAAGAGGAGGTCGTCGCTCGTCCTCCTTCGATTTACAACGCGCCCGACCTCTCCCGCTGCTGGATCCCCTACCTCGAAAACCCAAATCCGTCGATCCACCACGCATCGACCATCGTGCTGATCGATCGGCAGGACGGCACGGTGCGCTATGTGGGCTCGGGCAATGACGAAGGGTGATCCGGGATGAAAGCGACCAAATCCCTACGCCAGCTCGGATTATCCGCGCCTCTGCCGGTGGAACGCTGCTGATGCAACCGTGGCACAGAGCAGTGCGCCTTGCGGTGTACACCGCTCTGTGGCTCGCGTTTTTCCTTCCAGCGGAACTACGCTATCGTCGGCGGCTCGGCGTCCCGAGAAGCTTGCATGTGCTCGTCTTCGTGACTGGACCGATGCTTTCTGTGGTGCTCGTCGAAACCCTTCCCTAGGTCGACTCGCTTACCGAGCTCGAAAGCCGCTCCCCGACAGGAACAATGTTCCTCATGAGGAATCACTGTTTGCGCGCGGAACACTGATCCTGGCAACTACCAGAGTGGCTGCTTCAGGCCCTACCTCCGCGCTGATTTGTAGCGAGATCGAAGGCCACAAGCCATGAAACTGGAGCAAGTCACGTGCTGTGCTGCTTCTCGAGCGCGGCCGCGCGTCGCTTCTTCGCTTCGCGCAGGATGGAAATCACGCCGTTGCGGAGATCGTCGTCCGAAATCGATTCGTCCGGATCGTCCTCGGCGCGCTTCTCCTTGAAGAGCTTCAGGTACTCGCCGAGGTGCTTGATCGCCGTGTCCTTCGACCAGAATTCGATCTCGAATTCGTACGACGTCACCTGCATCACCTTGCCGTCCGCGTTCCTCAGCTCGACCGTGATGGGCCTCCGCTTGATCTTCTTGATCGCGCGCATCGCGGTGTGCGGCGCATCCGGAGTAAGGCCGAGCCAGTCGGTGATCGGCTTGCCGTCAACGGTGTAATGCCGGATGTCCGAGAAGCCGATCGTCGCCATCTCCTGCACAGTGCGTTCGGCGGTCACGTCGTATTTCCTCGCTATGTGCTTCAATGCGACGGTGATCGCGGCGGCGACGCGTGGCTTCTTCAGTAGCCTCGACCCCAACACGTGGGCACTTTTTGGGCTGTAACCTGCCGTCTCCGCCGCCTTCGTGGCGTTGCGAGTTGCCACAAAGGCCGACACGAAGGCCGCCTCTCGCGCCGTGAGCGGCTCCCCGGATTCCCGATCTAAGTACGATGAGTCCTGACGCATTCAACCTCCTATGGTTGGGCCAATTCTCACCGGAAGCTTGACGTGAAGTCTGCTTGTGAGAATCAGCGAACCTTGACTTTTGTTAACCCGCGCCCGCACTCGGGACTCGAGTGAAGAACACAGCCATTTAGGTCATGCTGTTAGGCACAGTGTTCCTAACGAATGAATGCGGCTCCTTGGAACGCCGGGTTGGCTATGACCCGATTAGCGGGAGATCCGCCGAGAAGTTGCAATCATCGAGCTTCGCATCGTCCCATTTCCCGCCGCGCACGTAAGCGGCCGCACCGCGGTCAGCCCTGCTGAGAGACGGCGGCCTCGCTGGGAGCAGCGGCGGCCTCGATCTGGTATGCGGGAACTGACTCGAGAAGCCCCACAGCTCGAAGCTGGCATTCTCCCGCATCGCCTTGAACATGTAGCCCGATGCGCCCAGCGTGGGATCATAGCGGCACACGTCAGCATACCCGAGTCTCCATGACTTCTTGATGTCTTCGACGCCGAGGCGGCGTGGACCTCTACAACACAGAAGCATGTGCACATGCGGGTTGCTGGGCATTCCCTCGATTGAATAAGCGAAGTAGGGATTCGGACCCTGTCCACGCCGACGTATACCACGCTCGAACTTCTCAATTGCGTGCCGAAGGCGACGTTCCGAAACGGCATACTTGCATGTAAGGGTCGCCCAGAAATGCCACTCGAATTCGCCGAGCCAGTCGACCATTGCCTGATACCGGCGATGGGCGAGGCGAAGCAGTTCTGCCTCCGTCTGTACCTCTGCGGTTTGCATCTCCATCAGCGTCTGTGGTTTCCTGCGATTCAGTTGTGGCATCCGTTCATTGGGGTTGGCGTGCTGGCGGTTGTCGTGAATGCTGATCCCATCAGGTCTTGGCCTCGTGTCATACTGCCCATGTCGCGCCCAAGACATTCCAGCGCGAGGCTCGGCCTACAAGAGGGTCTGGCAAATGGAAATCCGCTTGCCGAGGCACTACTCGTCACCGAACGGGGTTCACGGAGTGCGGCTCCGCGTCCGATGTGCTCGGTCGCCATTAGGCCCGACGAGAGGCTATGTCACTTGCGGCGCGCTCGCTTGCGCACAAAACGCGTGCGTAGGCGACGCCTAACGTGAGCGGCGACCTGTGGACGTCGAGATTCTTGGTTTGTAACGATCTGACGGCCGAATAAGATTGATCATTACGCGCATCGTGTCGGTGACGCGCTCGGCCGTCGGCAACGTCCCCTGTCTCTCACGGATGATTCGACGGATATGCGAAATGCTGGTCAGGTAACGCGCCATTTCCAGCTCTTTCGCTGTGAGGCGCTCACCACGAAGCCTTTGCAGAAGCTCCTCCCTAGCGAGATACGCTTCGTGTGGTAGTTGGGCCGCGCCTTCTGCCGTCTCGTCCTCACCACTCACGAAATCAGCCACAGAAGCGCCGAGCGCCATTCCCTCGAGCAACAAGTCGCCGACCGGACGCTGGCCCTCGGCAATCGCAATGAGCTCGACGACGGCGAGGCCCAGCTCTCGAGCGACTCGAGCGAGCTTCGTGACGTTAGGCCGGCGTAAGCCGCGCTCCCACTCGGACAGCGTGACGTCGTGAACACCCACTTTCTCGGCAAGCTGCTTCTGGCTGAGGCCAACCGCTCGGCGTCTCGCACTAATGGCCTCGCCAAGTTTGACGTTCTCTTCTGCGCGATGCTTCGAGCTCGATCTTGCCATAGTGATGAACAGCGGTCATTATTTGAGTACTGTGCTGGTACTGTGTTACAAAGTACACACTCAGTACCGCGCAATACAAGCGGTGACCTTTGTCTGCGGCCCTGGGGCGACGGAATTCCTATCCGCTTGTCGCTGCTGAGGCCGGAAGCGAAACGACGGCTCGGGCAACGCAATAGGAGGCACTGGAGGGCACCGTGATCAACTTTGGCGACGAAAGTCCGTTGCGGCCGCCCGGCCGCGACAGATTCGAAGCAAGCCAGGAAGACGAGCAAAGCGAAAGAAAGTCGATGATCGAGGATCAGCGACACCTGTCGCGCGAGGCGGATCGCATCTGCGCAGATCTCGCGATCGCGTACGTCGGATTAAAGGATTCACAAGTGGGATCCAGCATGCATCAAGCGATACGCGAAGCCGTCGACTGTCTGCAAGAACTATCTGAGTACCTCGATGCTCTCGCATCAGATTTTGAGAAGGGCAGACTGTGAGACACGAGTTACGTATCTACTCGCACACTATACGAGAGTCTCCCTTACTCGCCGACGGTGGTTCGATGATCTACGCGCTGGCTGATACACACGTCGCGCGCACGGGCGAATGAAGGCGTCACCCAGCTCCCGCAGCATAGCCAGTATGAGTCCTGACTGTTCAAGCGGAATGCGAACTCGGATGACCGTTTCCGAAGCATGACTCGAGATGAACTGCTGGCGCGCTGGCAGAGCCGTCGCGCCGAATGGAAGCGGCTCGGTGCTCATGTTGAAGGAGCAGCGGTTGCCGATGAGGTCATAGCAGATCTGGCTCTCCTAGAGCAGTCCGAGGGAGACGAGGTTCTCTCCCTTTCGGCCGCATGCAAGGAGTCAGGCTACTCGCGAGACCACCTCGCGCGCCTCATCCGCCAGGGAACGATCCCCAATGCAGGCCGGCCAAATGCGCCGCGCGTTAGGCGACGCGATCTTCCTCGCAAGGCTGCTGTCTTGCAATCGGCCGATGAAAGTGACATATCACGCGCGCAGATCGCGCGGTCCGTCGTCAACTCTCTCAGGGAGCGAAACGATGGCTGATGCGATAAATGGGCGCTGGAGCTACAGCGTTGGCGAGCGAGGACGGAATCGGGTGCGTGCATTTGCGCATCCCGAGACCGGACGCATGCACCTCGAGTACTACGAGCCGGCGCGAACGGGTGAGCGGCCGAAGGTACGCCGTCTCGCCCTCGGGCACAGCGACAAGGAGCTGGCGAAGGAAGCGGCCGAAAAGCTGGCCGCCGAACTCCGACGCTCGGCGCCGCCGGCGGCGGCGAAGATCACATTGCGGTTGCTGTTTGAAAACTACTTGCGCGAAGTAACACCTGGAAAAAGCGCGGGCACGCAGCAGCATGATCGAATGTGCGTTGAGATGTTCACGCGTGCATTCGGCCGCGATCGTGAGCCGAACACATTGAGTCTCCGCGAGTGGAATTGGTTCATTCGACAGCGACGCGATGGAATGCTTCGGCCGCGAAGCGTGGAGGAGAAACGAACTGTGCGCAACCGAGTCATCGCACACGACTTGAAGTTCCTGTTGGCAGTGTTGAACTGGGCGACGCTCGCTGGTGATGGCAAGGGCGGGTACCTGCTCGATCGGAATCCGCTGAAGGGTTTGCCAGTGCCGCGCGAGGAGAACCCCAGTCGGGCTATCTTGACGATTGAGCAGTATCAGCGCCTTCTCGCGGCCGCGGCAAAGGAGGGCGGGTTGGTTGAGTGTTTCGTAAAACTAGCTTGGCACACGGGGCACAGATCGAGCTCTATTCGGAACCTTCGATGGAGCGATGTCGATCTCGAGGGTCGGCGGATTCATTGGCGGGGCGAGAACGATAAGATCGGGCTGGATCACTGGAATCCGCTGCACTCAGAGGTGGTCGAGGCGTTGACGGCCCACAAGACGGTCGTGGAGCTGGTGCAGAACTGCCCGTCAAGCGACGAGTGGGTCTTCCCCGCCCCGCGGGACCCGTCCAAGCCGATGCCGCGCGAAACGGTCCACAAGATGTGGATCCGACTTGCTACTGCAGCGAAGCTGCCTGTCGGCCAGCGACTTGGCTGGCACTCGTTCCGCCGAGCCTTCTCGAACCGGCTACACCGGAGCGGCGCGCCGTTCCGCGACTTGCAGGACCTCGGAGGCTGGAAGAGCCCGAAGACCCTTACCGAGGTCTATCTGTTGCCCGACGAGGAGGCGCAGCGGCGGGCGCTCGAGGGAGCGGAGTCTGAACAATCCAGACGGTGAATCCAGACGCCTAACGAGCACCGTGGCGAGACGAAAAGCCCCGCCAAGCGTAAAGCAAGACGGGGCACGTAGTTAGACGGACGGGGTGGGATTCGAACCCACGGTACGCTATGAACGTACACAAGCTTTCCAGGCCTGCGCCTTAAACCACTCGGCCACCCGTCCAATAGCGGCGTAAGTTAGCCGAGCAGCGCCGGTTGACCAATCCCTGCCCGCGGCCCTCCGTTACGACGTTCGGCTTTGCTGGCCTTCAGGCCGACGTCGGAACGTGCGCGTGAGGCAAACACATCGTGATGAAGCGACTTGCCGGCGCTGACTTCGGCGCAAAGAGCAGTGGTGCGCGCGCGAAGCTGCTGGAGTGGGTGAGTCGGTACGGCTTCGCCGAGTGCGCGGGCATCGGCGGCGCGCTCCTTGGCGCGACGGTCGTTAGGCACACGACGGGCAGCGCCCTCGCGGCCGCGTACGGTGGAGCGTGGGGAGAGAGTCTCGGCTACGCGAGCGTCATCGTCGCGCGAGACTACCTCACCGAAGCGCGCGCGTTGCGGCGTGCCCAGCGCTCTTTTGCGATGCGTCATGCCCTGCAGCTTGCTGTCGATCTCTTCGCCGAGTTCGGGCCGGCCGGCCTGCTCGACAGCTTCGTCACCCGACCGATCGCCATGGCCATCGGCACGCGGATGTTCGGACTCACGCTCGGTGTCGTCGCCGGCAAGTTGGCAGCCGACCTGGTGTTCTACCTGCCCGTCATCCTGATGTACGAGCGTCGAAAGCACCGGCGGCGACACCGTGATGAGAGTTCTTGACATCGGCTGCTCTTGCGCTCCGCGATGGGTCAGGGTTTGCCGATCACCGAGCAGCGATAGAGCTCTCCGGTCGGGACCAGTGTCACGATGCCAGCCGCGGCAGCGGCGAGAACTTGATTGTCCGACTTGAACTGCTGGCAGTTGCTTGTCGACTTGAAGATGACCTGCACCTCCTGCCAGAGCGGATTCATCCCGTCGGTGGGAATGGCATCGATGACGCTGACGAACGGATGCCCGGCGGCCACGCACGCATCGCTCTGATAGATGTTGTTGATCGAGCCGTTGTTGGCGAGGTTGGCCGACTCGCCGCCCGGCGGAAGCTCGGAGAAGTTGATCTTGAAGAGCTTCGCATCGTAGAACGCGGGCATCGCTCCGGCGATACCCTTCGTGTTCGTCGTGCCCGTGGTCGGCGAGACGCTCGCGTTAGGCAGTGCCGCCGGCGAACGCGAGGCCATCGGTGTGGTGGTGGCAGGTGTCTCGCACGCCGTGAGCAGCACGGCCGCCACGATGAACGGGATGTGCACGCGTATCATGGATCTCCCCTTGCTGAGCTCCGGCGCCACGGCCATTCGCGAGTCGCATGGCGAGTACGCCGTAACGCGATGAATCAGCTCAGCGGAGGTCGAGTTTCTTCCGGCGGTGGTGATTCAGAGATCTTTGTCTGACGAGATCGCCCTAGCGCGCTGCATCTCCATTCGACTCGCAGTCAGCAATCATGTTCAAACGCCCCGCCAGGCGCGCTGGCCTGACGGGGCGTTGAGCTTGAGCGGACAGGGTGAGATTCGAACTCACGATACCGGGTTCACCGGTATGCCGGTTTTCGAGACCGGTGCCTTCAGCCACTCGGCCACCTGTCCAACATCCTGCATTGCCCTCTCGCGGCGCGGCCAGCCGCGAAGCGCCGAGACTGCTAGTCCAGACGGGCAACGGCCCGGATCGTTTCGGAGCCGTTTGGAAAATAGCGCGGGATCGCTCGAGATGAAGCCCGGTATCTGTCCAAGACCAGGACAGGCTCCTACTCGACCATCACTTGCACGCCCCGCTCGATGGCCACCCAGTGCCCATCTCGATACTCCATGAGATAGCTGGTCTGAACTTCCGTCCTGAAATCCTTCGTGGCGCGCATGTAAACCACGGGCACCCAGGTGCGTGTGGACATCGAATCGGGAATAGCGACGAGGCCCACCATCACCAATGCGGCTGGACACCTGCTGCGATCGGCGGTCGGGACGAGCGGTCCGGGACAGTGCTCCAACTTCGTGACGTCGTACTGGGGTATGCCGAGTCGCCTCAGTGCTCCCGCGCGAGCTGCCACGACTTCGTTCGAGTCGCGCTGATAATTGCCACCCGATCCGATGATCATCGAGCGGATCCACGGCCTGCTGTCAGCGATCGGCAGCAGCGGATGTGGATCGATGTGAAGCGCGCGCGGTCCACTGCGCGCAACGCTGTCCTCGGACAAGGGAAAGTGATCACGCGTGGAGTCGAGCATCGTCTGAACGACGGCCACGAACAGATTCACCGAGGTGACGTCGCAGTCGGCGGCGCGGAGTGAGCGCGCTCCGGGACGTGCACACGCCATGACCAGTGCACAACCGAAGAAGGACGCGGTTCGCTTCCTCACGAGCAGCATAACGATGCCTCAATCCTTGTACGGGTCGAATTCGTCTGCACCCGCCATCACCACCACGATCGGCCTCAGGGTGTGCAACACCTCGATCGTCTGGCCCTGGGCACTCAACACCTCCGGCAGTCGCCTGTAGGCTTGCGGCGCTTCGTCGAGGCCACCGCCTCTCAGGATCACTCGCTTCTCGTCGATCACCCACGACTTGAGCATCTCCGGCGAGATGAGACCCGGCGCGACAATTCGCTTCTTCGGACCCCAGCCTTTCGTCTTCCCCGCCGCCTGCGTCCGCGACATCACTCGCCCTGCCCCGTGCACGGTCGAATACAACGCCGACGCCTGGAGCTCGGTGCCTGACGAGGCGCCGCGCACGATCACGGCGTCGTCGCCCATCGAGCCGCCGATGAATCCTTTCTGGCCGGGAAAGGCCGGTGTCGCTCCCTTGCGGACGACGACGACTTCACGTGGCTCGTTCTCGATGAGCTGAGTCTCGCGCCAGGCGAAGTTGTGGTGATTGTGGACGAGCTCGCGCTCGTGTCCGCCCATGATCTCGACAACTTTGCGCGCGACCCACTCGCGACCAGCGTACGCGTACTCGCCGGCGAGCTCCATCAGCTGCCAGTAGTCGTCGCCTAACGGCGTTCTGAGATCGAGCAGCGCTTCCGCCTCCGGGACGCGGTCGCCCCATTTCTTCCCCTGCGACAGCGCGAGGAAGCCGCTCGCGATGGTGTGGCCAAGTCCGCGCGAACCGAAGTGGACGCCGACCCAGATGTCGCCGTTCTCGTCGCTGAAGACATCGACGTAGTGATTCCCCGACCCGACTGTGCCGAGCTGGTTGCGCGCCTTGGTGCGCAGACCCGGCGCGTTCGCCTCTTTCGGCAGGAGCGACCACGCATCGTGCGCGAAGAGTGAATGATTCACGGGTGCGTCATCGGCGAGATTGGAACGGCCGATGCCGAAGCTCATCGTCGACGCGATCTCGTCGGCGAGAGACGCCCAGTCCTCGCGCGAGTACGCGTCGGCGCGGAGATCCGTGCGAATGGCGGCATTCCCGCACGCAATGTCGAAGCCGACACCGACGACGGACACTTTGTTGTCGTACGCGGCAACGCCTCCGATCGGCATGACATAGCCGAGGTGCCCGTCGGCCATCAGCGCGGCCGCGTCGGCGCGCGAGGCGACGTCCTCGAGTTGCTTTATAGTCTTCTCATCATGCTGGCCGAAGACTTTGGTGATGCGTCCCATCGAATCCTTGGCGGCCGGCTAGATCACTGGCCAGATGCACGCGGCGGGCCGCGTCGCTCGCCGAAGAACTCTTTGAGGAGGGCCGCCGCTTCCTCCGCCTCGACTCCACCGAGGACCTCCGGACGGTGGTTGAGCCGTGGGTGCCGAAGCAAGTCCCCAACCGATCCGGCCATGCCCGCTTTGTCATCCCAGGCGCCGAATACCACGCGATCGAGGCGCGCGAGCACGATTGCCCCAGCGCACATGGCACATGGCTCGAGCGTCACATAGAGCGTGCACTCGCCGAGGTGCCAGGAGCGGAGAGACTTCGCGGCGGCGCGAATCGCGAGGAGCTCAGCGTGAGCGGTGGGGTCCTGATCGCGAATGGTGCGATTGCTGGCGCGGGCAACTTCTCGGCCGTCGCGGACGACGATCGCCCCCACCGGGACATCATCCGCCCCACCTGCCTCTTTCGCCTCGTCGAGGGCGGCCGTCATCCAGCGGCGGTCGGCTTGAGATGGGATCACGTTAGGCGTTGGTGATGTTTGTCGGTTACGGTGGGCCAGGTCGGCTCGAGATCTCATTGTACGCGAATCGCGCGAATAACGGGGCGAATCGCTCCGTGCGCTGAGAAGGCTCCTCGCGCAACGAGCCCGGACGAATGACTTTGTGAACTGCCTCGGGACGACCCGGTGAGACGCGCTAGATCGGTGTGCCGTTCCCAAAGCATTCTCACGGCTCGTGGAGCACGGCGTTTCGAGCACGCACGGAGAGATTCGCCCAGTTATTCGCGTCATTCGCGTACAAAGTCCTTGGGCCTGAGTGCGTACAAATAAAAGCAGATCCTTCGTCCCTTCGTCGCTTCGCTCCTCAGGGCAGGCGCTTGTTTTCGCTCCTCAGGGCAGGCGCTTGTTTTCGCTCCCTCAGGATGACAAGACGGGCTCCTGTTCCAGTGGCCGGTGCATCTGGAGACGGCCGCTGCCATCGACGTCAACGACGATGGTGTCGCCATCGCTGAAGCGACCGTCGAGGACGGCCATCGCCAACGGATTTTGAATGAGCCGCTGGATGGAGCGCTTCAACGGGCGCGCTCCGAACGCTGGATCGTAGCCTTCCTCGGCGAGCACCCTCTTTGCTTCCGGAGTTACGAGAATCGTAATCTTGCGATCGGCGAGCAGCTTCTCCAACCGCTTGAGCTGGAGATCCACGATCTTCTCGATCTGCTCCTGGGCCAGCGGACGGAAGATGATGATGTCGTCCACACGATTCAGGAACTCTGGCTTGAACACGCGGCGCATCTCGGCCATCACCTGCGTTTCCACCAGCGCCCAATCACCGCGCGCGTGCTCGAGAATGAATGTCGAGCCGATGTTCGACGTCATGATGATGACGCTATTTCTGAAGTCGACCGTGCGGCCCTGAGAGTCGGTAAGACGACCGTCATCCAGGATTTGTAGAAGTATGTTAAAAACATCCGGATGCGCCTTCTCGATTTCATCAAACAATATCACCGAATACGGACGGCGCCTAACGGCTTCGGTGAGCTGCCCGCCTTCCTCGTAGCCGACATACCCCGGCGGCGCGCCGATGAGTCGAGCGACGGCGTGCTTCTCCATGTACTCGGACATGTCGATGCGAACCATCGCGCGTTCGTCGTCGAACAGGAAATCGGCGAGCGCGCGCGCCGTCTCCGTTTTGCCTACGCCCGTGGGTCCCAGGAAAATGAACGAGCCGATGGGTCGATTCGGATCCTGTAAGCCAGCGCGCGAGCGCCTAACGGCGTCCGCGACTGCCTGCACCGCTTCTGGCTGACCGATGACGCGCTCCGCCAGCTCGGCCTCGAGCTTCGTGAGGCGCTCACGTTCGCTCTCGAGCAGACGCGTAACAGGAATGCCCGTCCAGCGCGCGACGACCTCCGCAATGTCGTCCGCGGTGACTTCCTCCTTGAGGAATTGCGGACGGCCCTGATTGGACGCGAGCTTGCTCTCCGCGTCGGCCATCTGCTTCTGCAGCTGCGGAATGCGGCCATAAGTGATCTCCGCCGCCTTGGTGAGATCGCCTTTGCGCGTGGCCTGGTCGGCCTCGATCTTCGCCTGGTCGATCTCCTGCTTGATCTTGCCCACCGCGCCTAACGTCTCCTTCTCCTGCTGCCACTGCGCTTTCATGCCCGACGATCGTTCCTTCAGCCCAGCGAGCTCGCGCTCGATTTGCTCGCGCCGCTCGACTGCGCTCGGGTCGCGCTCTTTCTGCAAGGCCGTTCGCTCGATCTCGAGCTGCATGATGCGGCGCTCGACCTCGTCGATCTCCTGCGGCATCGAGTCGATCTCGATGCGTAGGCGCGACGCCGCTTCGTCCACGAGGTCGATAGCCTTATCCGGCAGAAAGCGGTCGCCTATGTAGCGATGCGACAGGGTCGCGGCGGCGATGACGGCATCGTCGGTGATACGAACACCATGATGTGCCTCGTAGCGCTCCTTGAGCCCGCGTAGAATGGCGATCGTGTTCTCCACACTCGGCTCGCCGACGAACACCGGCTGAAAGCGCCGTTCCAGGGCGGCGTCTTTCTCGACGTGCTGGCGGTATTCGTCGAGCGTGGTCGCACCGACGACCCGCAGCTCGCCGCGCGCGAGCATCGGCTTGAGCATGTTGCCGGCGTCCATCGAGCCTTCGGCCTTCCCGGCACCGACAAGCGTGTGCAGCTCGTCGATGAAGACGACGTACAGCCCTTCGCTCTCCGTGAGCTCCTTGAGCACCGCCTTGAGGCGCTCCTCGAACTCGCCGCGGAACTTGGCGCCGGCGATAAGTGCACCCAAATCGAGCGCGACGAGCCGCTTGTTCTTGAGACTCTCGGGCACGTCGCCGTTCACGATGCGCTGGGCGAGCCCTTCCACGATCGCCGTCTTGCCCACGCCAGGCTCGCCGATGAGCACGGGATTGTTCTTCGTGCGACGTGAGAGAACTTGAATCACGCGCCGAATCTCTTCGTCGCGGCCGATGACAGGATCGAGCTTCCCTTTGCGCGCGGACTCGGTGAGGTCGCGCGTGTACTTCTCGAGAGCCTGATACTGATTCTCGGGATTCTGATCGGTAACGCGATGCGTGCCGCGAACCGCTTCCAGCGCCTCGAGCAACGCGTCGCGAGTGACGCCAACGGCGTTGAGCAACGCGCGCGACTCGCCGCCTTTGACTTCGGCGAGCGCGACGAGGAGATGCTCGGTGGAGACGTACTCGTCGTTGAGCTTCTTCGCTTCGTCTTCCGCTTTGTCGAACACCTGGTTGAGCTCGCGCGAGAGGTTCGGCTGCGCGTCGGTCTGCTTGGGATACCGCGCCAGCTCGCGCTGAACCTGCTCCCGCAGAGCGGTGACACTCGCGCCCAGCTTCTGAAGAATCGGGACGACGATGCTCTCCTGTTGATCGAGGAGAGCGGACAAAAGATGAATATCGTAGACAGCCGGATTGCCATTGCGGCGAGCGAGCGTCACAGCCTCGTTCAGTGCTTCCCCGGCTTTCACGGTCAGGCGTTCAGCATTGATCATGTTTAGTCCCTAACTAGTGAAACGGCGGCCGCTGATACCGCTGACACTGCCGCTGAAACCACTGACGTGCTCCTCGGCATCGAACGACTCCAAACCGCCAACTCGCGTTCGTCTTTTTCAAAAAAGCGCAAAAGCAGATCCTTCGCGTTGCTCAGGATGACAAGTGGGGCGCTCTCGCCCTGTGGAGTCCGTCAGTGGTTTCAGCGCCCTGTCAGCGGTGTCAGCGGCCGCCGCGGAACTCAAACTTCCACCAACGCATAGGGCAACGCCGGTGCCTACTGAAAGTGCCACTACGGCGCATAAATGTCATGCGCGATGGCTCAGGGGCGGGCTGTCGTTCCCTTTGCTGGCGGACGAACTGCCGAAGCGGCCGGGGTGAAGAACGACGCGCGGGCCGACTCCTGGAGCTGGGTGATGACCTCGACCGAGAGTTGGGAGAGCATCGCGACGATGGCTGGCATCGTGGCTTCGGGCACAGGTCGCTCGAGGCGAGCGCTGCCTGACCAGAGCACCGAGTCGTCGCGGGCACGGATGAGCCGAGCATCCAGTCGCACAGCCGCAAAGACATGATTGCCGCGGTCAACCTCCTCCAACTCCCGGACGATGCCCCGCCACACGTAGGCGTACGCGTGCGGAGACGGGGGGTCGTACACAGAGGGATCGCGGGTCATCGGACGCGCGTGAAAAAGGTCCTCGGTGAGCATCCCCAGCATGGTCGGCACCGGCAGCGCCCATTCGCGATTGGGGTAGGAGCCGTACGCGGACTCGTCCACCCGGAACACGATGTTGCCATCGCCATAGATCCCGGGCGCGACGTAAGGCAGAACGGCGATGGCGCCCGCGGGTAAGGCAGGCGCAGTGCCGTCATGCTCCACGCCGGCGATCGAGTCCGTGGGATCGGGCAATCGCAGGCGATAATACTCGCGCGCGGGCAGCTTCCCGTGGAAACAACCAGCCACGAGCAGCGGCGCGATCGCCGCGAGGAGCAGGCTCGTTAGGGTTCGCCTAGTCACGTGCCTTCGGCCCCGCCGGCTTGTTCGGAGCGGACCGCTGCTTCAACACGCTCGACGGATCACGCTCGATGCGCTCGCTGAGACGCGCGATGTTCTCCGACGCGGCGCTGAGGTTCCGAACCATCTGATCGACGCCGCCCTCCTGAGAGAGCGCGTCCCTGAAGTCGGCGAGCAGCGTGTGAATCTCGTGCAAGGATTCCACCGCTTCGCGCTCCGTTGCGGCGAGCTGAGGGCCGGCCGTGCGCGTCGCGGTGTCGAGCGCCGCGAGCAATCGCTCCGAGCGATCCATGAGCTTCGCAAGGCGCACACTCGCCGTATCGACGCGCGAGAAGGTGCGGTCGATGGTGCTGAAGCTCGCTTGCGCGCCCGTGGTGGCGATCACGAGCAGCGTATCCATGCGGTTGAGCGTTTGATCAATTCGCTCGATCGGCGACGCCCGGGCAAAGCGTTCGGCGCCACGCAGCAACGTATCGGTGCGATCGAAGAATTCAGCGAGCCGCCGCATGGCGTCCTGGAAGCTCGGATTGTCCACGGTTGGCAGTGTGCTGCCCGCCGGCACCGCAGCGGCGTATCGCGACCCAGGATCGAGATGGAGATAAGGCGCGCCGAGCAGTCCAACCTGGGTGATCGACGCCTTCGTATCGATACGGATCGGTGTGTTCTTCCGCACGCGGAACGCGACGATGATCCGCGTTGGATCCTGGGGATCGATGTCCATGCGCGTCACGGAGCCAACGGGCAAGCCGCCGTAGCGCACTTCGTCACCCTTGTTCAATCCAGCGACGCTCTTGAAGACGGCCTTGTACTCGGTGCCCGTGCGGAAGATGCCTGGGTAGCGGGCGAGCACGAGCAGCGCGGCGAGCACGAGCAACGTTCCGGCCAGCAGCCACACGATGCCGAACCTGGTTTCGCCGCGGCGCATGATCATTCTCGCTCCCTCCTATGCAACAACCCGTGAACGACCGGATCCTCGCTCTCGAGCAGCGAATCGCGGCTTCCACGCGCGACAATGCGGCCGCCGGCGAGAATGTCGATCTCGCTCGCCGGTGCGTAGGCATGCCGAACTTCGTGTGAGAAGATCACGATGCCGAAGTCGTATCGCTGCTGGAGTGAGTGAAGCGTGTCGTCGAATTCATGGGCCGCCTGCGAATCCAAGCCAAGCGTGGGCTCGTCGAGGAGCAAGAGACGCGGGCGGAGTGCCAGCGCGCGTGCGAGTGCCACGCGTCGCTGTCCCGCTCGGCCGAGTTGGACCGGCATGGTGTCGCCGTCCACGACGTCCATACCGACCTCGGCAAGCAACTCCCGCGCCGCGTCACGCGCCTGCGCCCGCTTGTGGTGCTGATGCTCTAACAAAGGCAGCTCGACATTCTCGAGAACGCTGATTCGCCGCAGCAAAGCCGAACCCTCGAAGATCACGCCCACGCGCGCACGCAGCTGGCGCAGGTTCTTCTCGTCAGGCTTGGTTGGGTTGAAGGCATGACCGTCGACGGCTATAGAGCCGCTTGCCGCGCACTCGAGGCCGACGAGATGGCGCATGAGCATCGACTTCCCCGACTGACTGGGGCCGAGCACGAGCACCGTCTCTCCACGCGATACGTAGAGATCGATGTCGAAGATCAGCGGCGAGCCCGCGGGACCGGTGAGGTGATGAACCTCGAGCGCCCGCTCAGAGGACGAGTGCGGGGATGAAGTAGAAGACGGCATTGAAGAGCGTGTCGGTGGCGAGAACACCGAGGAGGCAATACACGACCGCGCGACTCGCGGCTTCTCCAATCGCGGCGACGCGCCGGTCCACGCCTAACCCTTCGTCCGAGGCGATGATCGCGATGACGAAGCCGAAGATGAACGACTTCGCCACGCCGATGGCGAGATCCGACGTCGACAGCGACGTGCGAATCTGCTCGAGATAGAACCGTGAATTGAATCCGAGAAAGAACGTAGTGCCGACCCAGCCGCCGAGTGTGATGAGCCCATCGGCGATGACGGTGAGCGCGGGCAGCGCGATGCATAACGCGGCGAGCTTCGGTGCGACGAGATACTTCACCGGGTCGAGGCTCATCGCGCGCAGCGCGTCGATCTCGCCACTGCTCGTCATCGCGGCAAATTCGCCGGCGATCGCGGACGCGCTGCGTGTCACCACGAGCAGCGCGACGACGAGCGGTCCAACCTCGCGCGTCCCGAACCACCCGATGGCGAGCGCACTGACGGACTCGGCGCCGTACTGCTTGAGCTGATAGGCGACCTGGAATGTCGCGATCAGCCCAACGAGAATGGACGCGCTCGCGACAAGCCGCAGCGCACTCACGCCGAGCGAGTCGATCTCACGCGTGACGCCGCCGCTGACGACGGAGCGTGGCGAGACGATGATCCAACCGAGCCAATGCAATGCGCCAACCGCGACACGCCCACGGCTGAGAAAGCGACCACCGGGGCGAAGACCCCGCGGTGGACCCACCGCCCACTCGGCGGTGAGGTATCCACCGCCGGTCGGGCGCGCGCTGGTGTCTCCACTAGGAACGGGCAAGCTCATCACGGGGACGAGGTTGCAAGACGGTGGCCAGGATTCTACTCGGTGTGCTCCTCGCCCAATGGCGACAGCAGATCCTTCGCTCCGCTCAGGATGACGGGTGTTGGGCGCGCCGTCTCAGCGTTTTAGCAGCATTCTCCTCATACCTGCCGGGCGTCCGTCAATCACGAGCTGATACATGTACACGCCAGGCGCCGCAGAATCGCGTCCTGCTTCTACGTGCTTGCCATCCCAACGTGCGACGTAATTGCCGCATGCGAGATCGAGATTGGAGAGTCGCCTGCCCTTCGCTGGTACGGAGGCTGTATCACCATTTGCGCCCTCGACGAGCATGGCTACGCCCACGATCTGGGACAGGATGTTGTAGATGCGAAGGGTCACGATGTGGTGTTCCGATCCCGCCGAGCACTCGGCGCTACCGATGGTGAACGGTATCGTCGTCTGCTCCGAGAACGGATTCGGCTCGTTCTTACCGAGCGCTCCACGCCACCGACTTTTGTCGCTGCTCTGCTCGGCCGATTGACTCGACGCGGGCGCGGCAAGGAGCACGCACGCAATGACCCCGAGGGCAAATGATGCCCAACGGTGAACCATAAAATTCTCCAAAATCTGACGAAACAGGACTATGAGTGGGACTCCTGCTCGAGGTGGATACCGTACGGCGTGACGATACTCGCTCGGGAAAGTTACGTGCCGTGCCACACACGGCCACCCGCGGTTCGCGAAGTGAGGCCGTGGCGGTCGCAATACTCGAGAAATGGAATGAGAAACTTGCGTGAGAAGCCGAGCAGCTCACGCAGCTCTGCAGGCGAGTATTCACGGCCTGTCGTCATTCCCGTACGGAGTCGCTCGACGAGCGCGTCGCGGCTCGAGGTGGCGTAGAATCGCTCGGGTTCCACGGCGACGACGCGTCCTTCGCGCTCGAGCAGTCGCAGCAGATCGGCCGCTTCGTCGCCGAAGCGCGGTGTGAGCTCGGCGACGCTCGGCGGCTCGTGCCTCGCGTCGCGAAGGAGACTCTCGATCTCACCAAGCGCGCGTCGTTGAGATTCCGTGAGCTTCGGCGACCAACCCGCGGTGCGCACGACACCGCCGGCCGATTCGATGACACCAGGCGACGTCGCACGGGCGACGACCGCGTCCGTGAGCTCGGGCGCCGCGCCAAGGCGCGAGCGCACTTCCTGAAGGGAGATGCCAGGCGCCAACGGGTGCGCGCGGTGGAAGTCCTCCACGAGCCTAACGAGACGGGAACCGAGCGAGTCGGCGATATCGGCGGCAAAAAGGCGTTCGCCTATACGCAGGACGCTTTCCAGCGTAGCGAGAGTGGCGGCTTCTTGTGGCGGAACGCCGAGGCGGATCGGCAACGAAGCGACGTCCAGTCCGGAGTCACCGGCTTCGCGAAGAGCGAGGTCGAGACGCGCCTCGGCAGAGCTGTCGGCGCCGGTTGGCCAGGGCCGCGCGCGACGACCGGCAAATGGATCGATTACCGTACCGCCGCCGATCGTTGCCGCGGGCGATGCGGCCCGGAGCACGAAACGGTCGCCGGCGCGCACGACGATCGGCTCGTCCAGCATCAGCCGGGCGAGCTTGCGATCGCCGGGATTGAGTGCGCCATCGCCAGTGACGATTCGCGCGCCGACGTCAGCGGTACCGATATGAAAGCGCACCGCGGTTCGCGCGCCTAACGGTCGCGGTGCGTCGTCGAGGAGCATGACCTCGGCGCGAACGACCGTCGTCGGTCGCCAGGCGGCGTCCGTTACGAGGAAGCTTCCCCGCGGCACGTCGCTCACTTCGACCCCAGCCAGTGCGACCGCCGTGCGATGTCCCGGCTCGGCGACGCTCACCTGCTCGCCATGGGTCTGAATGCCGCGCACGCGAACGGCACGATCGGCGGGCAGCACCCGCACGGTCGCGTCTCGCGTTAGGCGACCCGTCCATACCGTGCCAGTGACCACCGTGCCAGTTCCCTTGATCGTGAAGGCGCGATCAACGGGCATGCGAAAGAGATCGTCGGCGACTCGCGTAGGAACTGCTTTCGCCACGTTGGCGATGACGCGTCGCAGCTCGGCAATCCCGTCGCCGGTGGTGGCGGACACGGGAACGATCGGCGCGTCACTCAGCGCGGTGTTGGCGAGGAGGGATCGCACGTCTTCGCTGACGAGCTCCAGCCACTCCTCGTCCACGAGATCGCGCTTCGTGAGTGCGACCACGCCGCGCTCGACGCCGAGCAGCTGGAGGATCGCGAGATGCTCCCGGGTCTGCGGCATCACGCCTTCGTCAGCAGCGATGACTACCAAGGCGAGATCGACGCCCGTGGCTCCGGCCAGCATCGTGCGGACGAATCCTTCGTGTCCCGGCACGTCAACGACGCCGATGGTGCCGACTCCGTCCAGTCGCAGTGGAGCGAAGCCGAGCTCGATCGTTATGCCGCGGCGCTTTTCCTCGGGCAGTCGATCGGTGTCCACGCCTGTGAGCGCCCGTACGAGAGCGGTCTTGCCATGATCGATGTGGCCTGCCGTTCCGAGAATCACGGCGCCGCGTTGACGACGAGAGGGCTGGCTTGAATCGGATCCTCCTCCCACATCTCGAAGGCGCGCAAGGGCCGATCATCGCCGAGGTGCTCGCGGAGGAACTCGCGCAGGAGACGCTGATGGGCGCGAATGGCCGGATCGCCGTCGATGAGCACATGCTCTCCGGCGAACCAGGCTCGCAACGCCGCGCGCGCCGTTGCTGGTAGTGTGCGGCCCGACGACGCGAATCGGGAGCATGGAATGCAAAGCACTCCGCCCGCCGGATGATTGAACAGCGCCGAATCGTTAGGCTCGATGAGCGCGTGACATTGCGTGCAGCTGTCGATGCCAGGAGTGAAGCCGAGCGCGGCGATGATGCGCCAGGCGCCGGCAAGTGTCGCTTCGCGTGTCTCCGCGGTTTCCGCGGCGGCGAGATCGTTGAGCGCCGTTTCGGTGGCGTCGAAGAGCTCCGGATCGGCTGCGTCACGGCCAAAGCGCAGCACAAGCTCGGCGATCACCGCCGCGCCCGTGAATCGCGATAGATCCTGGCCCAACGCCGGCCGCGCGCGCTCGACGTCGAATCGTCCCAACGTGTCGAGATCGCGGCCGGGCTTCACATGCAGCTCGGCGCTGCCCTGCGCGAACAGATCGACCGCACTCCCGAATCGTCGCGACGATCGCCGCGCACCCCGCGCGAGCACCGAGCGCACGCCCGCCTCACGAGTCACCAATCGGAGAATCCGTGATGACTCGAGATAGTCGAACACGTGCAGCACGATGGCTTCCGTTGCGACGACGGGCATGAGAGAAACATACGCCACCGTGCAGCCATCCTTTAGCTTGCACGCGCCGAAGTGGAGATCGCGATAGTTCACGCCAAGCCTTGGGGATGACCCGGAAAACCGGATCTCTCCATGTGGCGAAGGAGCACCGCCCGCCGAGCAGCGATCGATCTTTTTTGTGAACGGCACACCAACTGAGTTCGGTGCACGAAGAGTCCCGAGGCTCTTCACAAAGACTTTTGATGTCGATGGGCGCGCGATCTCTACCCCGACGACGAACCGATCCGAGTCCTCCGGGTTATCCCCCGTTACGGGCTTGACTGGTCGAGCACTCGACGCGGCGAGGACATCAACGTCGCGCGGAAGCCTGCCAGGATCACCCGGCCTGGCGTGTCGAATCCGGCCACGCTTTGGTACCGAGCTGCGGTGACGTTGTCGGCGCGCAGAGTGAGAGCGACGGGCTGGAGCTGCGTCCACACTGCTCGGAGCGGCACCGCTGCTGAGAGATCGACCTTGGTGTACGCGTCGAGCATCACGGCTTCGGTGTCGTAGTTCGGCGCGCCATGAAACAGGTGATCGGCACGCGTGCCGACGTAGGTAACGCGGCCGCCGAGTGACAGACCGCTCGCGAGTTCATAGCGCAGTCCGGCCGAGCCCGAGTGCTTCGGCCTGCGGAGCAGCGGACCGCCAGCGCTCAGCACAGCAAGGGGCGACGGATCGAAACCGCTCTTCAGCACCTTGGTGTCCAGCCACGTGTAGCTCGCATCGCCACTCAACCCGCGCACCGGCGACGTCCGGATCTCCACCTCCGTGCCGGCCGCCCGCGCCAGTGCAATGTTCTCGTATTCGCTCTGCGCGGGATTGGCGGCGTCGTATCGGTAGTCGATGAGATCGACGAAGCGCTGGTGAAAGTACGTGGCACCAACCGTGAGCAAGCCAGACGCAATGTCATGCTCCAGGCCCGCCTCCCAACTCGTCGTGTGCTCCGGACGGATACTTGGATTCGCGACGGAGAACGGCGTGTCGAACGACTCGAAAAAGGATGGCTCCCGGAACGCGGTGCCAAGCGTTGCGCGGGCCCGGAAGGCGCCCGGAAGAATTTGCGACGCGGAGACGCGATACGTGCCGAAGTCACCGAAGGTCCCGTTGTGATCGAGTCGCGCGCCCAGTGTCGCCGTCGTGAGTCCGGCGCTTTTCACGATCTCGAGATAGGCGGCGTCGTTGCGCCGATCGTAGTTCGGCTGGGCCTGATGCTCACGCTCGGCAGTGCCGCCAACGGTGAGCGTAACCGCCGAAGCCATGGGAACCGCGACGCGCAGATCAGCCGTTTGACGCAGGGTGCGGGTGACGAGCGTACTTCCAAAATCACCGGCCGCGTTAGGCGGATCGATGCTCCCGTCGTTCGCCAGGTTCGACGTGACGCCCAGCCTCGCACGAACGCGGCGGAACTGCTGTCCGAGCTCGGCACCGACGAGCGTGCGCTTCTCGGTGCGATACGCGTTGGGGTCGATGGGCGCGCCCGTGAAATCGGTGGGAAAGTGAGCGACGGCGTCGTTGTACCGGCCATTGGCGAGAATCTGTGCTCCGCTCCACGGCGCAAAGGTGAACGTCGCATTGCCGACGTCGTTTCTATATCGGCTGTTGAACGCGTAGATCCCGTTGGTGACGTGATGACCTTCGCCTAACGACAGGTTCCCACTCGCGATAGGAAACGCCGCGGTCGCGTCCACATCGTACGTGCCGTAGGTCCCGCCCCGCGCATCGAGCGAGCCGCGCAACTTGTCCGCCCTGCGCCGCGTGAAGATCTGCACGACGCCAGCGACGGCATCCGAGCCGTACAGCACACTCGCCGGCCCGCGCACAATCTCGATGCGATCGACGTCGTCGAGCGTGAGGAGACCGAGATCCACCGAGCCGCCGGGATCGTTCACCGGCACACCATCGACGAGTATCTTCGTGTAGTTGCTCTGTGCGCCGCGCGTGAATAGCGAGGTCGGCGCGCCATAGGAGCCAGACTGCACGATTGCCATCCCCGGGACCTCGCGTAACGCGTCCGCGACATGCGTCAATCCTTCGGCGCGCAGCATGGTACCGTCCAAAACGGTGACCGATGCCGGGACGCGATCGCGGGCAATGGGAGTGCTCGTCGCGGTGACGACGACCGGCGCGATGCGCGCCGTGTCGGTGAGGGTGTCTGGACGCTGTGCGCAGAGGGGCGACGCGACCGCGACCCTGACGAGAAGAGAGGTGATCGAGAGTAGTTGGATACGCATGGATCTCACGGAAAATCGTTAGGTACGGCGCCGCACGCGGAGCGGCAAAAGGGCGGGGGCGCCAACCGCCGGGTCGCGCGTGACGACGAGCGGCCAGTCATAGACACGCTCGAGGATGCCGGCCTGCATGACATCATCGGGCGTTCCGGCCGCGGCAACGCGACCGTCATGGAGCAACACGATCTCGTGGGCAAAGCGCGCGACGAGGTTGAGCTGATGACTCACGAGCAGCACGGCAAAACCGTCTGCGGTGAGCTGATGCAAGAGCTCGAACACCGCCATCTCGTGGGCGACGTCGAGAAAGGTGGTGGGCTCGTCGAGCACGAGTGCGTCGCCACCCTGCGCCAGCGCGCGGGCAAGGCGAACGCGTTGCCATTCACCACCGGAAAGCTCCTGTACACGCCGGTGGGCATGAGCGAGGGATTCGACACCGGCTCGTTCGAGCGCGCGAGCAATCTGTTCACGGTCAGCGGCACGGGCGCCGCGCCAACCACCAAGATGCGGGAAGCGGCCCAGGGCGACGTACTCCTCCACGCTGAGCGGAAAGGCAAGCTCCTCACGCTGGGTGACGACGGCGATGCGTTTCGCGATTTGGGTACGCTGTTCATGTGCGAGCGGCCGGTCGTCGATGAGAATGCGGCCAGCGCCAATTTCCACTCGGCCGAGCAGCGCGCGAACGAGCGTGCTCTTGCCGCTGCCGTTGGGTCCGACAACTGCCGTGAGCCGGCCGCGTGGCGCCTCGAGAGCAACGCCATCCAGCGCCCGCCGCGCGGCACGTGGATAGCGGACGGCTACGTCCTCGAAGCGGATCATGCGAGGCGCCGCAGCCGCGACAGGAAGAAGGGTACGCCAACGATTGCCGTCACGGCGCCTAACGGTAACTCGGAGGGCGGCCGCAGCGTACGCGCCGCGAGATCGGCGAGGACGACGAGCGCCGCACCGACCAGCGCGCTGCCCACGAGAAGGGGCCGATGCCGTCTCACTCCAGTGCCGCGGACGATGTGCGGAACGACGAGTCCCACGAACCCCACGAGCCCCGCCGCCGCGACCGTCGCCGCCGCGACGAGCGCCGCCGCGGCGTAGATGCGTTGCGCGGCACGTTCGGGATGAAGACCAAGCGCCGCGGCGGTGTCGTCGCCTAACGCCAACACATCAATCTGGCGCGCCAGAAACAGGAGGATTCCCCCGCCGATGACGACATACAGAGCCAGCCACGCGCTCTGTGCCCACGTGGCGGCAGCGACGGAGCCCATCATCCACCACACGGCGTCCCGCACGACATTGGACGGCGCGGTGCCCAGGACGAGCATGATCGCCGAATTGGCGAAGGCGCCCACCACGACGCCGGCCATCAACAAGATGCGCGGATCACCGCCCGTTCCCGCGGCGTGCGCCACGCCAAAGGAAACGACGACGGCGACGATCGCGCCGGCGAAGGCAGCCAATGGCAGCAGCGTAATGCTCACGCCTAACGCGACAGCCACTACCGCGCCAACTGCCGCGCCCCCCGAAACCCCGAGCAGGTACGGCTCGGCCAAGGGATTGCGCATCGTCCCCTGCAGGGCCGCACCGGACATGCCGAGGCCGGCGCCGATGAGTGCCGCGAGCACGGCACGCGGTATCCGCAGCACCTGAACGACCGTGACCGCCGCCGGATCGCCGCGACCGAAGAGGGCGCTCCACACGGCACTCGGCGACAAGGTGATCGTGCCGACGGCGATCGCCAACAGGAGCGAAACACCGAGTGCGGTGACCAACAGCGGCCAACGAAGGCGGCCAGCGAGCAGGCTCACGGTAGGATGCCCGGATGGAGCAGCTTGGCGAGTGACACGGCGGCCTCGCCCAGCTTCACCGAGGGACGCGCGACGAGATTCGTGTCATAGGCGAGCACACGACCCGCGCGAACCGCGGGCAGCGTGTGCCACCGCTCGCTCGCGAGCATTTGCTCGCGCTCGATGGGGCCAACGAGTACGAATTGCGGATTCCGTCGCAGCACGTCCTCGAGGGTGACAACGGGCGATGGCGCCGGCAGCGAATCGTAGATGTTCCGGCCGCCGGCGATGGTGACGAGCTCGGAGAGAAAGCTTCCGCCGCCGATCGTCATCAGCGGCTTTTCCCATACGTGCAGAAAGACGCTCGGACGCGGGAGGTTCTCGGTGGCGCGCCGTACGCGGTCAATCGTGTTCATCACGGAATCGACCACCGTGCGCGCACGCACGGTGTCGCCGAGCAGGCGGCCCAGCACCATGGTGACGCGAGCGAAGTCCGCGATGTGATCCATCCGGAATGCCACCGTGGCCACGCCCGCAGCCGTTAGGCGATCGGCAGAGGCGCGGTCGGAGCCGCTGGCGTACATCACGACGAGGTCGGGCTGGCGCGCGAGGACGGCTTCGAGATTTGGGCGCATCCCCGCCCCAACGCTTGGCACCAGCTTGGCGGAGTCTGGCCAGAGGTCGTACTGTGTGCGGCCGACCACGCGCGCGCCCGCGCCGAGAGCGAAGAGAATCTCGGTGGTGGCGGGATTCAGCGAGACGATCCGCTTCGCCGGGGCGCCGAACCTAACGACGCGCCCGTAGTCGTCGCGCAGCTCGGTGGTTGACGCGGACGTGCTTGGCGTCGCTCGCGAGTCACCGCACCCCCAGAGGGCGGTGGCGCCCAGGGATGTCAGCGCCGCAACGCGAAACGACCTACGCCAGGTGAGTAAATACAAAACGGGCACCGGAAGTGAGGGAGGTGCCCGTAACGTCCAACGCGGACCAGCAGATTCCGCCGCGCGGTCGCCACCACCCCTCCCCCGAGGAGCTTCTGTGTGGCGCGGATGTGGGTCGTCTCCTGGCTCCGGGCATTTCGCTCGCCTTCCCGACCGGCGGCGCCGGTCAGTGGCTGATGAGCATATACAAAACTTCGCCCGTTACAGTGGCGGGGCCGCACCGGCATTGCACCGGTTTCCGTGTCCCGCATCCGCTTCGATTGTCTCGGGAATGTTATCGGGCCGATGTCTCGCCGGCAAGCATCGCGGCAAGTTGCGCCTTGAGACGCGCCCGCTCCGCTTCGTAGTGTGCCCGGGCCTCGCTGGAGACACCCTCGTGCTCGTAGCGCGCGTCGAGCGTCGCAATCGCATGGAGTAACGCGTCGGCCGGTCGGGCCGGCGCGCGCGGCACGGCCACCGGCGATCGACGACGCACGGCCACGACGACGGCGCCGAACATCGCCACGCCGCACACCACGGCCACGGCGATGAAGTATCGCGACCTCGCCTCGCCGAGCACGAAGGGCACGTCGATGCGAACAACCTCCGTTTGCGGCACGTTCTGGGCGAGAAAGCGGCGGAAGGTGCGTCCCGCCGTGGAGGTTGGCGCGACCTCGGAAAGATTCCCGCCACTCACCGTTGCCGACGGCTCCTCGAGCAACACCTCGAGGACGCCGGTCGGCTGCTCGAGAGCGATGGAGACCGGTAACGCGCTCTTCGACAGCTCGTACGCGTAGGAGAGCTGGCGCGCGCCCGGACTGATCGGTGCGAACAGCCTAACGGTTGTGTCGGTGAAGGAGATCGCGTTCGGCGAGATCTCACCCGTAGGATTGATCTTCGCGTCGGCGGCGCCCCGTGGAAGTCGAGTGCTCCAGACGGGATGTGTACGCCCACTGCTCACGCGCGTGACGCTGGAGTCGTTCCCGAGCTCGAACACCTCCACCACCTCGCGGCGGCCATCGGCGTTTGGCGTACCAAGGATGATATGGTGGCCGAGCACGTGGATCGGTACCTGCGCAGACGTCGTGTCGAAGACGGTGATCTGCGCGTCATCGCCGCGCGTCACGGCGCTGAGGGGTGTGCTGAAGTACGCGATTCCGTCATATGACGCCGACACGAAGTACACCGCATCGGGACTTCCACTTGGCCGATAGCGAAAGTGGTATTGGCCGCGACTATCGGTGATAGCGGAATCGAGTGGGCCGGCCCGGTCCTGACCGACGCGATGGAGCACCACGCGCACACCAGCAATGGGGCGCGGGCCTTTCGGCTCGCCGTGCATAACGACGCCGTCCACACGTCGCGTCTCTTCAGCGGGTGGCGGCGCTTGGCCGTGCGCACGGCCGGCGGCGCCACCGGCGAGGATCACAGCCAACAGGAGCGTGCGCAGATTCAAGCGGTCTCCATTCGGTGATGCGGCCGACTCGAGAGCTCGACCGACGAGACCAACGGGCTCGGATTGCGCGGAGAACCCGGACCCGTTCGTCGTGGCGAGAGGGATCGCGCACCGCGAGCCCCTATTGCTTTGTGAACGACGCTGGTCTGCCACGCGCCGAGCTCTGTAGGTGTGCCCTTCACAAAAGGATTCATCTTACTCGGGCGCGTGATGCTTTTCCTGCGCACGGAGAGATCCGGGTCCTCAGGGTGATCCCCCAGGCTTGGCTTGCACCATCGCCATCTCGACTTGGTGCAGGAAATTCCACTTGTGTTAGGCGAGAACCCCAGTCTCGCCGATTCGAGCGTTCGACCGGTCAAGCCGGTAAGTGGGGATAACCCGGAGGACCCG
Organism: Gemmatimonadaceae bacterium; assembly: GCA_045804225.1. GTDB lineage: Bacteria > Gemmatimonadota > Gemmatimonadetes > Gemmatimonadales > Gemmatimonadaceae > AG2. The sequence continues at coordinate 393,041 of JBJMNO010000001.1, read as the reverse complement.
GATCGGTTCGTCGTGGCAAGAGGCATCGCGTGCGACGAGCCGTGCAAGACTTTGTGAACAACCCCCGCTCCGCCACGCACGTCGTATCGAATGTTGCGCCGTTCACAACGCATTCGATCACCGCCGGGCGAGATCATGCCTTTGATGCACTCGGAAGGCTCCGGGTAATCCGGGTAATCCGGGTAATCCCCACTGATTGGCTAGCACGATCGCGATCTTCATTCGGTGACGCGGCGCATTGAGAGCTCGACCGGACAGACCAAGGGGGCTCGGATTGCCCGGAGGAGCCGGATCGGCTCGTCGTGGCGAAAGGGATCGCGCACCACGAGCCCTTATTGCTTTGTGAACGACATCGGCCTGCCAGGGCGCACCGGACTCGAGTCGTGTGCAGTTCACAACTCGTTCGATCACGGTCGGGCGAGATTATGCCATTGCGCCACTCGGAGAGATCCGGCTACTCCGGGTAATCCCCACTGATTGGCTAGCAGCATCGCGATCTTCATTCGGTGATTCGCCGCATTGAGAGCTCGACCAGACAGACCAAGGGGGCCCGGATTGCCCGGATTACCCGGATCGGTTCGTCTTGGCGAGAGATATCGCGTGTGACGAGCGCTGTAAGACTCTGTGAGCGAGCTCGATCGGTCACGCGTGCCGGACTCGATGAACTTTTACTGATGCCGCAGAGGGCCCAGAAGAGCAGATACGCGGTAGTTGTCCATAGCCGTCAGCCGTCATACCTGTTGACTGTAGTCTGACAGCTGCCCTTATGCGCCTCAAAGATTGAACTTCCCGAAATCCTCTGGCCGGAGATTCTCGAGATACTCCTTCAGCTGATCGGCGCTCAGCTCGCCCTCGTCTCCGGTGCCGCTGGGCATGCCCGAGGACTCGTCGCTCTGCTCTTCGACTTCGATAGACGACAAGAGGGTCTCGCTGGCGAAGATTGGCGCGGCGAGGCGCAGGGCGATGGCGATGCTGTCCGATGGTCGCGCGTCGATCTGCACGACGTTGTCGCCGCGATTGATGTGGAGCTCGGCGTAGTAGGTGTTCTTCTCGACGCGGGTGATCTGTACGCGGCGGAGCGATCCACCAAGCCCGAGTATGAGATTCTTGCAGAGGTCGTGCGTGAGCGGACGCACGCGCTTGATGCTGTGAATCTGCATAACGATAGACTCGGCTTCCGGCTGCCCGATCCAGATGGGCAAAAGACGAGTTCCGCCCTTCTCCTGAAGGACGAGCACGTATGATTGTGTCGTACTATCGAGACCGAGACGAGCGACGACGACTTCGACCATGGCTTGAGGAAGAGGTTCTTTGGAAGGTACCTCCTTGTCTAGGTATCAGGAAATAGCCATAGACGCAGCTATCCCTTTATCGCGCGCTTCAATGCCGATGCGCGATCCGTCCTCTCCCAGGTAAATGTCGTTCCTCCTTTCCTGCCGCCGATGCGTTCGGGGGTGCGACCGAAGTGTCCGTACGCAGAGGTCGCCGAGTAGATCGGCTTGCGCAGATCGAGCGCTTCGATGATGCCGCGGGGCGTGAGATCGAACACCTCGGAGACCGCGCGCATGATGTCCGACTCCGGAACGACGGCAGTGCCGAAGCTGTCCACCATCACTGACACCGGCTCGGCAACGCCGATCGCGTAGGCGACCTGCACTTCGCAGCGACGCGCGAGACCGGCGGCCACGATGTTCTTCGCAACCCAGCGCGCCGCATAGCACGCGGACCGGTCCACCTTGCTCGGGTCCTTGCCGCTGAACGCGCCGCCGCCGTGCCGGCCCATGCCGCCGTAAGTGTCGACGATGATCTTGCGCCCGGTGAGGCCGGCGTCGCCCTGCGGACCACCGATCACGAAGCGGCCCGTGGGATTCACATGGTACTTCACCTTTCGCGAGCGGAGCTCTTCGGGAATGCTCGGCTCGACGATCTGTTCGATGATCGCGCTCTTGATGGCGCGTTGTGAGATGTCGGGCGAGTGCTGTGTCGACACGACGACCGTATCGACCGCCACGGGTTGCCGATCCTCGTAGAGCACCGTGACCTGCGCCTTGCCGTCGGGCCGAAGCCAGGGCACGTCGCCCGACTTCCGGCAATCCGCGAGCGCCTTCGTTATGCGGTGCGCCAGCATGATCGGCATCGGCATCAGCTCGCGCGTCTCGTCCGTAGCGAAGCCGAACATCATTCCCTGATCGCCCGCGCCGCCGGTGTCCACGCCCATCGCGATGTCCGGCGATTGCCGGTCGATGGTGCTCATCACCGCGCACGTCTGATTGTCGAAGCCGTAGCTGGCGTCCGTGTAGCCGATGCGCTTGATCGTCGCGCGAACGACGTCCGGGACGTGCACGTAGGTCGTGGTCGTAATCTCGCCCGCCACGCAGGCGAGACCCGTCGTAACCAGCGTTTCGCAGGCGACGCGCGCCTTTGGGTCGTCGGCGAGAATGGCGTCGAGGACGGCGTCCGAGATTGCGTCCGCGACTTTGTCGGGGTGGCCTTCGGTGACCGACTCGGAGGTGAAGAGATGGCGATCGAACAAGCGAGTGGCGATTAAAGGGTATGAAGTGCGCTCGTGAGAACGAGCGGTCAGGCGGGTTGGCCTTCTTCCTCGAGCAATTCGAGGGCCGGAAGCGCTTTTCGCAGACGGCCGTGCAATTCGCGACGCGCCAGCTCCGCGGTGGGCGCCGCGAGCGCCGCGCGCGCCGCTTCCTCGGCCAGCGAAACCGAAATACCGCGGACGATGCGCTTCACGAGGGATACGGAGCGGGGCGAGACGCTGAGCTGCCTAACGCCAAGGCCGATCAGCGCGAACGCCATGAGCGGCTGCGATGCCATCTCGCCGCAGACCGCGACGTCGAGTCCCGCACCCTCGCCCACCTTCACCGTGCGCTCGATGAGCCGGAGCACGGCGGGATGGAGCGGCGTGAAGCGCGATGACAGGTTGGCATTGCCGCGATCGACGGCCAGCGTGTATTGAACGAGATCGTTCGTCCCGATGCTGAAAAACTGCACGTCACCGTCGCGAGTGAACGTGTCGGCGGCAACGGCGGCCGCCGGTGTCTCGATCATCACGCCTAACGGCACGTCCTTGCGTACTTCAACGCCCCGTCTCTCGAGTTGCCGCGCCGCTTCGTCGAGGAGCGCCCGGGCCGCGTGCACCTCGTCCAACGTCACGACCAGTGGCAACATGATGCGCACGTCGCCGTGCGCCGCGGCACGAAGCAAGGCGCGCAATTGCGTGCGAAAGAGATCCGGCTGATCGAGACACATGCGGATGGCACGCCAGCCCAGGAATGGATTGGGCTCGGTGGGGAAGCCGCCGATTGGCAGCTTGTCGCCGCCAATGTCGAATGTCCGGATCACCACGGGCTTCCCATCAAACGCTTCGACGACCCGCCGATACGCGCGATATTGCTCGTCTTCGTCCGGCATCGTCGCGCGGCCGAGCACGAGAAACTCGGTTCGCATGAGGCCCACGCCGTCCGCGCCGCTGGACGCCGCAAGCTCCGCTTCTTCCGGCAAGTCCACGTTCGCGCGCAGCGTTATGGGGACACCGTCCGTCGTGATCGACTCGAGTGAGGCGAGCCGCTGCAGCTCGACTTCGGCAACTTTTTCTTGCTGCGCGCGCTCACGATATGATTCGATGTCCGCATGCGACGGATTGATGGCGAGCACGCCCGTCGATCCATCGAGAATCGCGTTCTCACCGCCGCGCAACTCCTGTGTGGCGGTGCGCAATCCGACGATTGCCGGGAGGTTGAGCGAGCGCGCGAGGATCGCGACATGTGATGTGCGCGTTCCCGCATCCGTCGCAATGGCGACGATGGACTTGCGGTCGAGCTGCACCGTGAGGCTCGGCGTCAGATCGTGCGTCACGAGGATCACTGCTCGGCCGGTAGGGACATCTACCGGATCGTGGTCGGGCAGGCCGAGGAGAAGCGAGAGAACGCGGATGTGGACGTCCATGAGGTCCCCCACGCGCTCGCGCACCATTGGGCTCGTGGCACGCGCGAACCGCTGGCGCGACTCGAGCATTTGCAGGTCGAAGGCTTTCTCCGCCGCGATGTTCTGGCGAATCAGCTCCTGCACGCCGCGCGTGAGGTCGGGATCCTCGAGAATCGAGAGCTGCACCTCGAAGATGGCGGCTTCCTCTTTGCCGGCGCTCTTCTCCACGCGGGCGCGCACCTGGCGCAAGCGCTCCTTCGCGCCTTCGACCGCGTTAAGGAAACGCTTAATTTCGTTGGGAATGCCGTCGTCGGGGATGATGCGATGCGCAACGTCGGGCACCTCCCAGCGCAGGAGCTGCACCATACCCACCGCAATGCCCGGGGAGGCCCCGATGCCGACCAGCTTCCGCTTCACGTAGGTCTCATGTCGTTCAGCCCTCGCCGAACTTGCTTCCGATGAGCCGTTCCAGCGCGTCGAGCGCTTCGGCAGCATCAGGCCCTTCGGCCTTGAGCTGCAATGTCGAACCGCATTCTGCCGCGAGCATCATCACGCCCATGATGCTCTTGCCGTTGACCTCGAGATCTTCGCGAACGACGGTGATGTCGCTCGCGTATTTCGCGGCCAGCTTGACGATCTCCGCCGCCGGTCTCGCGTGCAATCCAGCTTTGTTGACAATCTGAACGGTACGCTCAGGCATCAGTGCGCCAGGGAGAAAAGTGCGAACGCCGAGAGAATGAAGAGAGCGAGGCGCCAGCCTTCAATGCGCCCCTGTAACCGCACCAGCAGCAACGCGCCTACCACGACACCAACCAGAACCCCGCCCAGCAACACTCTTCCGGGACCGATCACGCGACTGAGCGCGAGCGGAATGGCAACGCCCGTCGCGACGGCAGCCAGCCGCGCGATTTGCTGTGGGCCGTTTCGGAGCACCGGATTGCCGAGGGATGCCGCCACGCGAAGACCGTGATTCCACCCAGTACGCAGTCCCCAAAGCCGAAGACCGAAATGGCCGAGATTGTACGAACCCAGAAATACCACCAACACCGGCATCGGTCCCGCACCCAACCCGAAGAAGAACAGCGCGAGCAAGCTACAGAATGGCAGCCAGCCCGCCCAAACGAGCCGGTCGCCAACGCTGCCGAGCGGTCCACACAGCGCGGTACGGAAACGCTCAATGCGTTCGGGCGCCTCGCCGTCGAGCTCCGCGCGCGCGAGCGCACCCACGGCTACCGACGCGAGATAGGGATGCGCATTGAAGTACTTGCTCTCACGCGCCAGAGCATCCTTGAAGTGCTGGCTGTGAATTCCCTCGGGCAGAAGACGCAACGCCGGCTCGAGGCAAAAACCGATGCCATTACCAAGCAGAATCTCGTAGTTCCACGAGCCCTGAATTGCGAGCAGTCGCAGGAAGATCGCCGCCTGCGTGCGCAACGGCAGCACGGTGCGGCGCTCGGGCTGCGGAGTGGGCTCGATGGCGCGCGCCGTCATCGCATCCCCATGATGGCCAAACCCACGGCGAGCCCGCCGAGGAAAAACCAGCGAGCGCCGCTCACACCGTGGAAGATCTTCCACGCCGCACTCGCTGCCACACTCGCCGCAACCGTGACCACGACCGCCCGCGAGATCCGTGCGTCCGTGCCCCACGAATTGACCATCAACGTGGTGAGTGGCGCAAACACGGCATAGGACAGCGCCGCCAGCAACGCACCGCGAAAGTAATCCGCCGTCATGCAGAGCAGTTGCAGATCGATGACGGCACCTCGCGCCCCCGCGTCGAGCGCGTCGCGTCGCTGTGCAGCCCACACCGCGTTACGCTCGCGAAGCTTGACCATCGTCCATCCGCCAAGCCAGGTGGTGCTCAGCGACGCGATCATCGCCATCTCCATCGCACCCGCGGGATGGCTCGGGTGCGCGGCGAAGATGGCGCCGCCAACGACGGCGGCCGAGCCCCACTCGGGATACCGCGACGCGCCGAAAGGCAGCGTATCCAACGCGATGAGCTCGAGCGCCGCGCCTACCAATAGTCCACTTGGCGAATGCCCGATCAGCGCGCCCGCGAGAGTCGCCGCAACCAATGGCCGAGAGATCATCGCTTGCGGAAAGCTCACGACGTCGAGCCCGAGCAGTCCGCCGAGCAACGCGATGGGAAGCAGCTCGAGCCACGTCACCGCGCGACTCCGCTCAAAATGTCATCCAGCGGAATGGGCCGCGCGCCAGGAACGTCCTGCGCCGTTACGGCAACGCCGCGGGCGGCAAGCTCGCGCAGCGCCGATTCCTCATCCTCGTTCAAGAAGACGTAACGCAAGCGTTGAGTGCGACCGGTGCGGTGATGGATGCCGCCCAGATTGATGGTCGTGATGCCGCCGCCATCGACAAGCCGGCGCATCGTCTCGATGTCGGCCGTCAACAGCATGCCGTGTCGCGCGTCGGCGCGATATTGGGGTAGATCCGCCAGGGCGGCATCCACGCTCAGGAAGTAGACCTCCATCTCGGGCGGCGCTCCCATACGATAGAGCTCCTGTTCCCAATCGCTCGCGGCAACGCTGTCGTCCACGAGAACGATGAAGCGAATATCCAATGGCTGGCCCCAACCAACCACCACTTGGCCGTGAATCAAACGATCGTCAATGCGATTCAGGACCAATGTCACTTCTGCTTGACCCCTGCTCCGCCGCCGACGGCCGTCCCGGTTGCACCCACCACGGTGATCGCCGCTTTCCCACGTTCCGCCGAGTGACGAGCCGCTTCAACGGCGCCCATTTGTTCAGCGAATACGAAATCCAGTAATGTCGGAAGGTTTACGCCGGCAATCAGTACGGCGTCGTCGGCGCCGCGCAGAATCCTTCGCGCGGCCATCGTACAACTGCCGGCCTGCAGATCGGTGAAGATGACCTTCACGCCACTCTCGACCATGCGCTGCCGGATGAGCTTCTCGATGTCCTCGGCGCAGAGTCCGGGTACAGCCACCGAAATCAGCTGCGCGCCGCGGCCGGTAATTATCTCCACCGCGGAAACGAGTCCAGCGGCGAACTCGCCGTGTCCCGCCACGATGGCGCGCGCCGTCATCTTTTCGTCGGTCGTGGAATCCTGACCGTCACTCATAATCCTCCTGCAAATAGCGGCGGACCTCGGACGCGGCGCGCATCGTTTTCATGAGGCGCTCGTTGAAGCGCTCCGCCGGATCGATACCGCTGTACTTGAGCAGATGGTTCATCGCGATCACCTCCGCGATCACGGTGATGTTCTTCCCCGGGTTGAGCGGGACCGTGATCTTGGGAAGAGTGACCTCTAGAATAGTAGTACCCTCGCGATCGAGGCCGGTGCGGTCGATCACGAGCTCGGGGTCCCAATCCACGAGCTCGACGACGACTTCGATGCGCTTCTGCTGCCTAACGGCACGGATGCCGAACACCGACGGCACGTCCACGAGACCCACCCCGCGGATCTCCATGTAGTGTCGCTGTAGCTCATGACCGCGGCCGAGCAGCACCTCGGCCCCGCGACGCGTCACCATCACCACGTCGTCCGCGACCAACCGATGGCCGCGCTCCACGAGATCCAGCACGCACTCCGACTTGCCAATGCCGCTGCGTCCAATGAAGAGCAGCCCAACGCCGAAGACGTCGCAGAGCGAGCCATGAAGAGTCGTCGTTGGCGCGAACTCTTCCTCGAGCCACGGCTTGATGCGCGTGAAGAACTCGTTTGTCTTGAGCCGGGAGCCGACGATCGGCACGCCGGCGCTCGCGGCGAGCTCCATCATCTCCGCGGGCGGACGCTGTCCTTTGGTTATGAAGACCGCGGGAATCGGAAAGGAAAAGAAGGTGTCGAGGATTTTGCGTCGCTCGACGTCCGATCTGGAGGTGAGATAACTGATCTCCGTTTCGCCGAAGACTTGCAGGCGGTGTGCTGGAAATCGCTCGACGTAACCGGCGAGCACGAGACCGGGGCTGGAGACGTTGGCGCTGACGATCTCGCGATCGAGCTCCGTATGATCGAGCGGCTCGAGCGCGAGCACATCGCGCAGGCGTTCAACGAGACGTCCTACCGTGAGCTTGGCTTTCACGCGCGCGAGACCTCGGTCATCTCCATGTGCTCCTCGAAATGGCGAACGGCGTTACGCCCGGCGAGCCAGCCGAAAGACATGCGGCGAGGGCTCCGCGACAACACGCGCGAGATGCGCGTTGGTTTCTGCCGCCGCGCGCTCCCAGGTGAACGTTTCGGCGAACGCCCGCGCCGCGCGGCCGAGCTCCTCCACGAGCGTCCGCGAGGCGCCAACGCGATCGAGTGCCGCGGCCATCGCGGTGATGTTCCCGTGCGGGACGAGATATCCCGTCTCACCGTCTCGGACGGACTCGCGAATACCCGGCGAATTGGATGCAACGACAGGTGTCGCGCATGCAGCGGCCTCCAAATTCGTGATGCCCCAGCCTTCCTTGGGCGATGCGAACACGAGGGCCCAGGCGCGGCGCAGCAATGTGAGCTTTTCGGCCTCGGAGATACGCCCAAGAAACCGCACACGGTCGCCGAGGTCAAGCGAACGGACCAAGGCCTCGAGCTTCGGCCGGTAGTCACCCGCGCCGGCGATCTCGAGCGTTGCCTCCTTCGAGCCCATCGCCGCGAACGCGCGTACGACGTGGTGCACACCTTTGTACTTCTTGAGACGTCCCAGATAGACGAAGAGTGGCTTTGGGCTGCGTGTCGAGGGCATGGGGCTGTAACCGCGGGTATCGATCCCCGGATAGATCACCTCGACGTGGTCGCGCGGAATGCCACGACTGGCCAGATCGTCGGCCGTGCTCTGACTGATCGCCTCGAACGGGACGTTCCGGTACGCGCGGGCTAGTGGGCGCTCGGCGAGCCACACGGCCGCGGCGAGTGGCGCCGCGAGCTCTTGAAAGACGGTCGCACCAAAAAGGTGGGGCACCAGCGCGACCACTCGGCGAATGCCGCGCCAGCGTGGCGTGTAGAGCGGCGTCTTATTCACGTCCTCCACGAGCACGTCGAGCGACGGCGCGACGTCGCCGAAGATGCGATCGAAGTAGCGTCGCGCGAGGAGCGGAAAGGTGTACCGCGTGCCCACGCGATGAATCTCGATGTCGTCGAGGCGGGCATGCGGCGGGCACCCCGGCCAACCGCCGCAGAGCAACGTCACCTCGTGTCCCGCGGCGGCGAGCCGGCCGAAGATTTCGTGCATGTGAATCTCGGCGCCGCCGGCTTGCGGATTCTCGCGATCCTGCCAATTGACGAGCAGGATTCTCATGCGCGAGCGATAAGAGAACAGTCCATAGCCATCAGTAATGAGGAACGAGGCGTCTATCCGATGAACAGCACGTACTGCGAGGCCGCTGAAACCGCTGACACTGCGCTGAGACCACTGACTGGCTCCGTGCGGCGCGAGAAGTCCTCTTGTGATCCTCAGCGAAACGAGGATCTGCTGTTTGCGGTTCGATAACGATCGAAGGCTCCATGCGAGGGCTGCCATCAACTGTTTGAACACCGAAACGGCCTGACACAGCTGAAAAAACTCGCAACAAAGATTGTTGTGTGAACCACAGAGCACGCAGAGGAAAAACCCAAAGGTGTCGGTTTCGAATTGATTCGCCGCTCGCCGAGCGTGGCCAATTCCTCTGCGTCCTCTGCGTCCTCCGCGGTGCACATGCTTTTGCCCGTTGCTCTAATACCCAGGCGCCATCCTGAATTGCAGCATGACCCGCTCGTTCACTCATCGACTCTTACAAACGCTTCGTTCCTCATTACCTGATAGCTATGGACTATTCCCTGATAGCTCTAAATGCGTCCCATGCGACGGGCTAGCGCATCGAGCACTCCATTCACGAATTTCGCGCTCTGCACGCTGCCATAGCGCTCGGCGAGCTTCACTCCTTCCTGGATCACGACGCGGGGCGGCGTTTTGCCGCCCATCAACTCCGCGGCGCTCATGCGTAGCACTGAGCGCTCGACGACGCCCAGGCGATCGAGGCGCCAGTTGGTGGTGACCTCCGCAAGCTCGGCGTCCAGCTCGCGCGAATGCTCGGCTACGGTATGCACGAGTGTTCGGGCGATGCGGCGCTCTTCGGGAGACACGGAGAGATCATCCCAGATCTGTGACGCCACCCGCTCGAGCGCTTCTTCCCCGCGCAAGTCCCACGCGTAGAGCGCCTGCAGCACGCGCGCCCGCGCCCGCGTTTCAACCCTCGTCCGCGGCATCGAGTCGGTGGAAGAGGTCTGCCATCTCGAGCGCGGCCAGCGCCGCGTCCCAGCCTTTGTTTCCGTGTTCGCCGCCGGCACGTGCTTCCGCCTGCGCCATGTTATCGCAGGTGAGCAGGCCGAATCCAATCGGCGTCTCGAACGACGCACCCGCGTCGGCGAGGCCTCGCGAGGCTTCGCCAGCGACGTAATCGAAGTGCGGCGTGTCGCCGCGGATCACGGCACCGAGCGCGACGAGCGCGTCGTAACGCTCCGTGGCCAACAGCCGGCGTACCGCGGTGGGCAATTCCCAGGCACCGGGCACCCAGACGACGTCGACGTCGTCCGCGGCGGCGCCATGCCTAACGAACGCGTCGAGCGCGCCGTCGACGAGCTTTTGCGTCACGGTCTCATTGAAGCGGCTGGCGACAACGGCAAACCGCCGGCCGTGGCCCGACGGCGACCCTGTGAATTCGGCCATCTACGACGCGAGCAGGTGGCCGAGCTTGTCGCGCTTCGTCCGCATGTAGCCCGCACTTTCACTGTGCTCGGGCTGAACGATCGGCACGCGATCTTTCACGCGCAGTCCGTATCCCTCGAGTCCCACGAGCTTGCGCGGATTGTTGGTGATCGGTCGAATCGAGCGAAGGCCGAGATCGAGGAGGATCTGTGCACCAATGCCGTAATTGCGAAGATCCGGCTTGAAGCCAAGCTGCTCGTTCGCCTCCACGGTGTCGGCGCCGCGATCCTGCAGCTCGTACGCCTTGAGCTTGTTGAGGAGGCCAATCCCCCGGCCTTCCTGGTCCAGATACACCACGACGCCGCGCCCTTCGGCGGCGATCATCTGCATTGCCGTGTCGAGCTGCCAGCCGCAATCACAACGGAGCGAGTGAAAGACGTCGCCCGTTAGGCACTTCGAGTGCATCCGAACGAGCACGTTCTCGCCGTCACCGATCTCGCCGAACACCAGTGCGACGTGCTCGTGCTGATCGACGTCATTCTTGTAGCCAACGATTCGCCAACCGCCGTGCTCCGTTGGCAGCCGCGCCTCGGCAACCCGGTGAACGAGCCGCTCGGTCTTGAGACGATGCGCCACGAGCTGCCCGACAGTAATGAAGGCAATGCCGTGTTCGCGTGCGAAGCGCTCGAGCTGCGGACGACGAGCCGCCGAGCCATCTTCGTTGAGGATCTCGCAGATGACACCGGCCGCGCCGAGGCCCGCCAGGCGCGCGAGATCGATGGCTGCTTCGGTGTGGCCAACGCGCTGGAGAACGCCACCCTCACGTGCACGCAGCGGAAAGACATGGCCGCCGTGGCGCAGGTCGGCAGCGGTGGTCGCCGGATCGACGGCGACACGAATGGTCGTCGCACGATCTTGCGCGCTGATGCCCGTCGTCACGCCGAAGCGCGCCGAAGCGTCGATGCTCACGGTGTACGCCGTGCGGTAGGCGTCCAGATTCGTCTCGGCCATCGGCGACAGGCCGAGCTGATCGACCCGTTCCGCGGCCATGGCGAGGCACACGAGGCCGCCGGCCTTCTTGATCATGAAGTTGACCATCGCCGGCGTCACGAGCTCCGCCGCGCAGATCAGATCACCTTCGTTCTCGCGATCCTCGTCGTCGGCAACGATCACGAACTTGCCGGCGGCGACGTCGCGTAATGCTTCTTCGATTGGCGTAAAAGTCATAGATGTCATTGAGTCCTCATGGCCGGTACGCAGCCATCAGGCGTTGCACATGTTTTCCGATCATATCGGCTTCGACATGCACCTCGTCACCATCTCCGATGGTGTCGAGTGCCGTGTGCCGCAAGGTGTAGTCGATGAGCGAAAGCTGAACGATGTCCGGACCGGGCAAGTCGTTGACCGTGAGGCTCACACCATCCACGGCGATCGAGCCCTGCCGGACCATAAGCTCGGCGAGGCCCGCCGGGAGAGCAAGATCGACCAATCGGGCGTCGCCGGCCTGTCTCACACCGCTAACGTGCGCCACGCCATCGACATGGCCCTGCACCATGTGGCCGCCAAACCGATCGCCGAGACGCAACGCGCGCTCGAGGTTCACGCGCCGGCCCGGCTGCCACTCTCCCATGGTAGTACGCGAAAGCGTCGTCGTGACGGCCGCCGCGGTGAACCAGTGGGGCCCGCGCCCCCGGACGGTGAGGCAGGCGCCGTTCACGGCGATACTCTCGCCTTCGACGAGATCGTCATACCGGCACCGGACACGGAACTCCCGCCCTGCCGGAGTCGGCGTTACACGCTCGATAGTGCCGACGTCGTCGACCAATCCAGTGAACACTACGCTGCTCCGAGCGCGAAAGTGGTTTTCAAATCGTCACCTAACGTCACGCGTTCGAGCACAGGCAGCCGAGCGAGCGACGCGGCCGTCGCGCTCGAGACGTGCGCAAAGGCATTCAATGCGGCGGCACCGAGAACGATGGGTGCCTGAAAGATAACAAGCCGGTCCACTGCCCCTGCCTCGAGCAGCGATCCCGCCAGCCGCGCTCCTCCCTCCACGAGAAGAGAGCGCACGCCATCCGCAGCGAGTCCGGCGAGCGCGTCGCGTAATGTTTCGTAAATGCGCACGTCCACACCCGCATCGATCAACGCGTCTCGGCGCCATTGCTCTGCGCGCCGCGCGATGAGCGTGGTAGGAACGAGACGCGCGCTGCGTACGAGTGCGGCGCCCAACGGCGTTCGCAGCGACGAATCGAAGACGATGCGGCGCGGCGTAATACGGGGCGCCGGCACGTCGCGCACGGTGAGCCTCGGGTCGTCGGCGATGACAGTGCCAACGCCCACGGCCACGGCGTCGACGCCGGAGCGCATGCGATGGACGTCGCGGCGCGCTTCATCGCTCGTGAGCCATCGCCCCGCGGTGCCTTGCTCGCGAGCGCCGTCTGCAATGGCACCGTCGAGCGACGTGGCAAGCTTGAGAATCACCCATGGTCGATCGCTCTCAAACGAATTGAAGAACGGCGCGTTGAGCTCGCGCGCATCGCTCTCTTCGATACCGATATCCACTTCGATGCCCGCTGCACGAAGCCGCTCCGCCCCGCCTCTTGCTTGGGGGTTGGGATCGGCAATCGCAATGACCATACGCTTCACACCCGCGGCAATCAGGGCGTCGGCGCATGGAGGCGTCTTTCCTTGGTGAGCGCACGGCTCGAGAGTGACAAAGAGGGTCGCGCCACGCGCACGATCGCCAGCTTGTCTCAAGGCGGCGATTTCCGCGTGCTCGTGTCCGAAGCGCGCATGAAAGCCCTCGCCCACGACCTCGCCATCGCGAACGACGACGGCGCCGACCATGGGGTTCGGCGCCGTTTGTCCCCAGCCGCGTTTGGCCAGGTCCAGCGCCCGGCGCATGTACGCGCGATCGTCCTCGCGTTGTTGCGCCGAGCGCGCGTCAGGCATTCGTCATCAGAATCCGATACGGACGCCCAGGGAGCCGTACAGGCGCGATTTGTCCGCGGCGCCGCCACTGAACGAGTTGTACGTATTCACCGTTCCGCCAGACACCTGCCCAATTTCACCGACGATCTTCGCGAGCAGCATGTTGAGCGACCCGTCGAGGAAGTACGTCGTGCGTGTCATCTTCTCATCGAGCTTGATCTGCTGCGACTGCACCGACGTCGCTGGCGAGGTGCGCACCGAACCCTGCACCGTCGCGGTCTGATCGTAGCTGTCTCGGCCCACACCAGCGGCGAGACTGAAGAGGATCAAGCTCTTGCTCGCCGTTAGGCGCCACGCGTTGGTCTTCACCGAGGCATCCGAGACGTTCACGTTGACCCCCGACGACGTACCGATGATCGTCGTCGATGGCAAATCGCGCCGCATGTAGGTCGCGGAGACGCCGGGTACGAGCAGCGATTCCTGAAGCAGCCCGACACGCGCACCGAATCCGAGCTGCAAGCTCTGGCTCGGCTTCACCTGCACGGCATCACCCGCGCTTCCGTACGTCGGGATGAAGCTCGCATTCAAGAGAAGATCCACACCGCCGACATTCGTTAGGCCGAGCGGAAGGCCCTTGAAGACGCCAATGGCCGCATCCAGGATCGGTAAGCCGACGAATTGCTTCTTGGTGGGTAGCGTGCGCGGCGGCTGCACGCCACTCGTACTCGGGTTCGGGAAATTCTGAACCTGCGGAAGATCGCCCTCGAGCACGTTCGCGCGGAGACCGACCGTGAAGTGTCCAAGTCCACCCAACGCGCCGCCCTGACCGAGCGTGGCGTTCCCACCTGCCAGTGCCACGCCAAGCTGCGGCCCCATGAACCGGAAGACGTCCACCGCCATCTGGCAAGCGTCTTGGGAGATGCGATTTGGATCGAGACTACCGGTGCCCGCGGGGCAGCTGCTCGACTGCGCTTGTGCGCTACGCGCGGCTACCACCGACATCGCGACAACGAAAACGACACGAAGTTGCATTTGGTATCTCCTAATTGAGAACGACCCTTCCCTGCCCTCGTACGACACGGCCGAGGCGCCAGGCCCTTACTCCTTTTGACTGGGCAGCCCCGACGATCGTTTCAACCTCCCCAGGCGCGGCGATCACCACCATGCCGACACCCATGTTGAACGCGCGAAACATCTCGTCCCGCGCGACGCCGCCGGCAGCCTGCAATTGCCTGAAGAGATTGGGAATCTCCCAACTCTCCGTATCGATCTCGGCATCCAGGTTCGAGGGAAGCGCACGGTTGACGTTGCCAGGGAGGCCCCCCCCCGTGACGTGGGCCATAGCGTGAATCGTGCCGAGTATGGGGCGCAGGATCGGGAGATACGAGCGATGCACGCGCAGGAGCACGTCGGCCGTGGAAGCGGATTCACCCGGAAAGGGATCAGTGGGCCCGAGCCGCATGCGCTCCGCCACGATACGTCGCGCAAGTGAGTAGCCATTGGTGTGGAGGCCAGAGCTCGCGAGCCCGATCAAGGCATCTCCTTCGCGCACACGATCGGGACTGATGACGGCATCCTCCTCCACCCAACCGACCACGAAACCGGCCAGATCGTAGTCCGGTGGCGTGTACACCCCAGGCATCTCGGCGGTCTCGCCGCCGATGAGTGAACACTCATTCTCGCGGCAGCCGGCCGCGACGCCGGCAACGACGCCCTCGGCAACGGCCGGATCGAGCAGCCCGAATGCGATGTAATCGAGAAAGAACAGGGGAACGGCGCCTTGCACCAGGATGTCGTTGGTGCAGTGATTGACCAGATCGTGTCCAATCGTGTCGTGTCGTCCGGACTCGATGGCGACCTTGATCTTCGTACCGACGCCGTCGGCACTGGCGACGAGCACCGGTTGTTTGGCGTCCGCCGGCATGCGAAACATTCCGCCAAAGCCGCCGAACCGGCCGCGTGCGCCAGCGGTGAACGTCGATTCGACGAGACGCTTGATGCGATTTTTCGCGTCGTCAGCGGCGTCGATGTCGACGCCGGCTGCGCGATAGTCGAGCGCGCCGGCGTGGTCCGTCACGAGGACATCTCCTGCTCGAAGTTGACCAATTGGTGGAACTCACGAATGCGTGCACTCACGTCATCAGGGCCGACCTCGAGCAAGCGTTCGATCGAGAACTTTTCGACGGCGAACGAACCCATCGCCGAGCCGTAGACGACCGCGCGCCGAAGGCTCCGTTCGGAGAGATCGTCGCTACGGGCGAGATACCCCATGAAGCCCCCGGCAAAGGAATCGCCGGCGCCGGTGGGATCAAACACCTCCTCGAGCGGATACGCGGGCGCGAAAAAGATTTCGCGTTCGCTAAACATGAACGCGCCGTGCTCGCCTTTCTTGACGATGACGAGCTTCGGACCTTTGCTCATGATCCAGCGCGCGGCCTTGATCAGGTTGTACTTCTCCGTGAGCTGGCGCGCTTCGCCCTCATTCAGCGTAATCAGATCGACATGCGACAAGAGCTCGAGGAGCTCCGGCCGGCGGCTCTCGATCCAGAAATTCATCGTGTCGCAGGCCACGAGCTTCGGCCGGTCCACTTGTGTGAGCACGTCGAGCTGCAACCGCGGGTCGATGTTTCCGAGGAATACGAACTCCGCGCTGCGAAACTGCTCGGGAATCTTTGGATGGAAGTTCGAAAAGACGCCGAGATGCGTCTCCAGCGTCTCGGCGGCGTTCAGATCATGCCGGTAGCGGCCGCGCCAGCGGAACGATCGTCCCTCGGCATGCTCCAATCCCGCGAGATCGACACCGCGCTTCTTCAGCGGCTCGAGCTTCTGCACCGGGTAATCACTGCCGACGACGCCGACGAGCTGAACGCCGCAAAGATGGCTCGCCGAGGCCGCGAAGAATGTCGCCGAGCCACCAAGGACATCCTCGGCCTTGCCGAACGGCGTTTCGACGGAGTCCAGCGCGACCGAGCCGACTACGAGGAGGGACATTGGTGTAATTGAATGTGATTCAATTGCATTCCTGCTCAAAACCCTTTGTCCGCGAATAACGCGAACAACCTGGCGAATCTTTCCGTGAGTGTCCCAGACGCCATGCTCCACGAGCCGGGATGAAACACTTTGTGAACGGCACACCAATCGAGCCGTGCGCGGACAAACATGCCGAGGCAGCTCCCAAAGCGCTTCGTCGGGGCTCGAGACAGGAGACTAGGCCGTACACGGAGAGATTCGCTCAGTTTTTCGCGTCATTCGCGGACAAAGGCTTTGAACCAGCATTTGCCTTCGTGGCTTCCGCGCGCGGAAAAGCAGATCCTTCGCTGCGCTCAGGATGACAGGTGGGGCTGCGCTCAGGATGACAGCCGAGGGATGACGATTGCCACTCACATGCGCTCCGGCGCGGAGATGCCTAACACCTGGAGGCCATTGCGGATGACGATCTGTGCGGCGCGGGCCAGGGCGAGCCGAGCGCGCAGAATGGGCTCGGGCTCGTTAAGGACGTGCGCCTTGTGGTACCACAGATGCACTTTGCCGGCCGTGTCGAGCAAGTAAGTCGTTAGGCGCTGCGGCTCCAGGGCTTCCGCGGCATTCGCGAGTGCTGCCGGGAAATCGAGCAGCGCCTTCATCAACTCCTGCTCTTCGGGTAGCGACAGCAGGTCGAAGTCGACACCCGCCGCGGTGATCGAGGCGGGGTCGATCTCGCCGACGCGGAAGATCCCCGACATCCGCGCGTGCGCCATCTGCACGTAGTACACGGGATTCTCGTCTGATTGAGACCGTGCGAGATCGATGTCGAACGCCAGCGGCGAGTCGCCCTTTCGCATGAGGAAGAACCAGCGCACCGCATCGCGGCCAACTTCCTCAATGAGCTCGCGAATCGATACGATCGTACCGGTGCGCTTCGAGAACTTGACCTCCTCCCCGCCGCGCAGCAACGACACCATCTGGTGCAGCACGTACTCGGGGTACCCTTTGGGTATTCCCATCTCGAGCGCCTGCAATCCGACACGGACACGGGTCACCGTGCTGTGATGGTCGGCGCCCTGGATGTTGATTGCGCGCTCGAAGCCACGCTCCCATTTCGTGACGTGATACGCGACATCCGGTACGAAGTAGGTGTACTCGCTCCCGAACTGCTCGCTCTTCCGCATCACGCGGTCCTTGTCGTCGCCGAACTCGGTGGTGCGAAGCCAGAGGGCCCCGTCTTTCTCGTAGGTGTGGCCCGCGGCGACCAATCCTTCCACGGTGCTTTTGACGCGGCCGGCGGTGTAGAGCGACGACTCGAGGAAGTACACATCGAACCTCACGCCAAACGTCTGCAGGTCGATGTCCTGTTCCTTCCGCAGCTCGGCGACGGCAAACTGTCGAATGGCCTCCCGGTCTTCGCCTCGCGCATCGTTAGGGTGCGACGCAACGTATCGCTCCGCGATGTCGCGGATGTACTCCCCGTGATAGCCGTCAGGCGGAATCTCCGCCTCCTCTCCCGCCAATTGGCGAATGCGTGCCTGTACACTACGCGCAAGATTGTCGATCTGCGCGCCGGCGTCGTTGTAGTAGAACTCGCGTGCAACGCGCCAACCGGTCCACTCGAGCATCTGCGCGATCGCGTCGCCTAACGCCGCCTGACGTCCGTGACCGACGTGCAGCGGTCCAGTGGGATTCGCCGAGACGAACTCCACGTTCACCGGGCGCCCGCCGCCGGCATCACTGCGTCCATACGACTCGTCGGCGTCGATGAGCGCCGTGATGCCCTGAGCAACAACGTTCGCGTCAACGCGAAAATTGATGAAGCCTGGCCCCGCGATCTCCGCCGAGCGAATCCCAGCGCGACGAAAATCGAGCGCCTTCACGATGCCCTGCGCCAGATCGCGCGGCTTGCTGTGCAGCGGCTTTGCCAACACGAGCGCGAGATTGGTCGCCCAATCTCCGAACGCGGGATCGCGCGGCCGCTCGAGCACGGGCTCGATGGCTTCGGGCGCGCCAAGCGACCGCGCCGCACGCGTTAGCTCGGCGCGAAGCAGATCGGTGGAAGACATCAGGTGCCCGACTTTGGAGTGCCTGACGACGGCTTCTTTGCCGGTTTCGTATCCGAGCTGCTCTTTACTTCCGCGGGCTTGGCATCCGAGGCTTTCGAGTCACTCGACTTGGGCTCGGTTGCGGCGCTGCTTCCAGTGTCGCCGCGGGCGCTCTCGCCCCGGGTGCTCTCGCCCCGGGTGCTCTCGCTGCCGGCGCCCTCGCCGCCGCTCTTCCCACCATCGCTGCTGGAGGGCGGACCGGCCTTGCGATGCGCGTTCTTACCGTAGTCGGTGAGATAGAAGCCCGATCCCTTGAACAACAGCCCCGCCCCACCAGAAACCAGGCGCGCCGCCAGCTTGCCGCATTCGGGACACGGCAATTCTGTCGTAGCGTCGCTGATCTTTCGGTAGAACTTTTCGAACTCGTGTCCGTCGGGGCAGCGGAATTCGTAAGTTGGCATTCGGCAGGTACTTAAGGGCGGGGATCGGATCCGGAAAGGTACTCGCCGCCAAATGCCGCTTCAAGTCACAAAAAAGAACGGAGGACGCTTTTGCTTGCGTCCTCCGCCCTCGAATTGTCGACGTGCAGTGCGTGGCCTAACGAGGCAGCGCGAAGGTCACGCCGAAGCTGAAGATCGTATCATCGACGAGATCCGCGCCCGCGAGAACGTTCAGCGCGGGACGGAGCACGAGGTTTGGCGAGAGCTGAAAGCCTGCGCCGAAGCCGAGCTGGAGATAGGTATCCGAGCTCGAGCCGGTGAGGCCATTGGCACTCGCGTGCATCGACGTGTGGCCGAGTGCAACGGAGCCAAAGGGCAGCAAGGAGACGGTCTTGTTGAGCGGAAGCGATCGGCCCACCGACGCGCCGAGCGTAAACGTCTGCTGAGAGATGTGGACGGTGGTGCCACCGACGTCCTGCGACGGTCCAAACCCAAGGCTCAGCGTTGCACCCGGACAGAGCTGCCATGCGCTGCGGTCGGCAAGAGGCATCGCGTAGCCAACGCCACCACCGAGGTTGAAGCCGGTTCCATTAAACCCGTCATAGCTCGCAAGCCCGAGCGAGCCGCCGCCGTACAGGCCGCGCGTGTGACCGAAGCTCATCCCGCCGCCGTAAACGGTGCTGTGATCCGAGATTCCCAACGCGCCGCCGATGTGCGTGGGGCTGGCGCGGAACGAAAGATCGCCCTGACACACTTGCGCGGCTGCCGAGGACGCGAGCATCGCGACACCGGCGGCGGCACTGGCAAAAACACGAATCTTCACAGTGGCCTCCTAAGGGTGGGTGAGTCGCGAGCAAAACATTCCAAGACGCAGCTCGCACGTCCACTGGACGACGACGACGCGCCCGGCGTCACCACCTGCTTAACGAGGCTGGTACTTCCCCCACACTGCACCGAGGGTCCCAGCGATCTCGCCCACACTCGCCCGACGCCGTACGGCATCGATGATGAGCGGCATGAGCGCTGGCCGTTGCGATTGAGCATTACCGTAACAGGCGGCGCTCGCCTTCAGCGCGGCGAGACTTTGCTCCACGGCGGCGGCGTCGCGTCGCGAGCGAGCGTCGCGCACACGCGCCGTTTGCTCTCGCTCGAGCGCCGAGTAGTCCGGCGTTGGAATTTCGGGGGCGTCTCGGCCATCCGCAAAGCGGTTGACGCCGACAACAACCGTTTCTCCGCTCTCGACGCGCAGCTGGAATTCGTACGCGCTGCGCGCGATCTCCTCCTGGAAGAATCCCGCCGCGATGGCCGCGGCGGCGCCGCCCATCTCGTCCACGCGCTGGAGGAGTGCCATGGAGCGGCTTTCCAGTTCAGTCGTTAGGTTTTCGACATAGTAGCTTCCGCCTAACGGATCGGCCGTCGTTGCGGCGCCGGACTCGTAGGCAATGACCTGCTGCGTTCGCAGAGCGAGCGTCGCGGCCTGTTCTGTTGGAAGGGCGAGCGCCTCGTCGTAGCCGTTCGTGTGGAGCGACTGCGTTCCCCCAAGCACGGCCGCCAACGCCTGGATCGCGACCCGCACGACATTGTTGAGTGGTTGCTGTGCCTGGAGCGTAACCCCGCCCGTTTGGGTGTGAAATCGCAGACGACAGCTTGCGTCGCTCGCGCCAAAGCGCTCGCGCATCAGGCGCGCGTACAGCCGGCGCGCCGCTCGGAATTTCGCGACCTCCTCGAAGAGATCGTTGTGCGCGGCGAAGAAGAACGACAGACGTGGTGCGAAGCGATCGATGGGCAGGCCTGCATCCACGGCGCGCGCCACGTATTCCAATGCATTCGCGAAGGTGAATGCCAACTCCTGCACGGCCGTCGCCCCAGCTTCGCGAATGTGATAGCCGGAGATCGAAATCGGATTCCAGTTAGGCACCTCCGCGGCGCAGAACCGAAACACTTCGGCGATCAACTCCAGGCTCGGCTCGGGGGGATAGATGTACGTCCCGCGCGCGATGTACTCCTTGAGGATGTCGTTTTGAATCGTGCCGCTGATCTTGTCGCGAGCGACGCCCCGCTCTTCGGCGGCAACGACGTACATCGCCAACAGAGTGGACGCAGTCGCGTTGATCGTCATGGACGTCGAGACGCGATCGAGCGGGATCTGATCCAGCAAGATGTGCATGTCGTCCACGGTGTCGATCGCGACACCGACACGCCCCACTTCGCCTAACGCGCGCGGATCGTCGGAATCGATGCCCATCTGCGTGGGCAGGTCGAACGCCACCGACAACCCCGTCTGCCCCGCGTCGAGCAGGTGCCGAAAGCGCCGATTCGTTTCCGCGGCCGTACCGAAGCCGGCATACTGGCGCATCGTCCAGAGGCGCTTCCGGTACATCTCCGGCTGCACGCCGCGAGTGAACGGAAACAATCCGGGGTCGCCGAGGTCGCGGCCATAGTCGACATCGGCGTCGGACGGTCGATAAACGGGCTGAATTCGGAGCTGCTCGTCCGGTTTAGGGGCGTCGTTCATGGCGTGGGCGTGCGAAGCCGCCTACGCTCCTACCAGCTGCGAGACGCCCGCGATGGCTTCCTTCGCCATCTCTACACACGACTTGCTGCCGATGTAGAGCGGCGTGCGCTGATGCAGCTCCGTTGGCAGCACATCGAGGACACGAATCATACCGTCGATTGCCCCGCCCCCCGCCTGCTCGACGATGAAGCCAAGAGGGTTCGCTTCGTAGAGCAACCGCAGCTTGCCCTTCGGCGATTTGCGATTCGCCGGGTACGCGAAGATGCCGCCGCCCAGCAGGTTGCGATGGAAGTCGGCGACAAGCGATCCGACGTAGCGCACGCTGAGGGCGCGCGTTCCACCCTCGAGGCCACGGTATCGACGCATCAGGGACTTCACATTCTCGTCCCACAGCTGCTCGTAGGAGTCGTTCACGGACAGATAACGCCCGGCGTCGGGAATGCGGATGTTCGGATGGGAGAGCAGGAACTCGCCGATGGACGGGTCGAGCGTGAAGCCGTGGACACCCTGCCCGGTCGTATAGACGAGCATCGTGCTCGACCCATAGATGATGTACCCTGCTGCCACCTGTCGGCGTCCGGGCTGCAGGAGATCTTCCATCTCCCCGTGTCGCCCGCGCGTGATCTTTCGCACCACGGAGAAGATCGTTCCGACGGGCACGTTGACGTCGATATTCGACGATCCATCGAGCGGGTCGAAGAGCAACACGTATTTGCCGCAGCGGAAGTGCTCGGGAATCTGAATGATTCCCGGCTCCTCCTCCGATGCCATCGCGCACAGGCGGCCGGTGTGATCCATCGCCTTGACGATGATCTCGTTCGACACGACGTCGAGCTTTTGCTGAACTTCGCCCTGCACATTCTCGGCGCCGTCGGACCCGAGAATGTCCGCCAATCCCGCCATGCGGACCTTGCTGGCGATCATCTTCGCCGCGAGCGCAATGTCGTAAAGGATGCCGGAGAGCTCGCCGGTGGCTTCAGGATGCTGGCGCTCCTGCTCGATGATGAACCGCTCGATGGTGACGACCGACGTTGCGGTATGTCTAACCACGGTCAGGAGCTCCGCGAAGGTTTGTATCAAGCCTCGCCGCGAAGGCGTTGCGCCGCGTAGTCGCGGGCATCCACCTCGAAGCGATTGGCAAAGTAGCCGCGCCTGGCACTCTCCAACAAATAGCGCAAGGGAAAGCTCACGCTGGACTCAAACTGTTGAACGTGTCTGAATTCGTGCAAGAGTAACTCCGCGTCCATCGACACTGTCGTCGCCAGAAAGACCGTGCGCCAGAGTGTGATGGCCGCGGCAGAGCGCTGACCAAGAAACCAACCGGCTACGTTGACCGGCAGCCCGCCGCGCCGCCACCGCACCCCGTGAAGCTCCGGATATCGCGCAAGCAATGCTGGGGGCAACGCAATAGGTCGGCCAATCACGGTGGTGACGATATCGGCAACTCCCATCTGTCCCCGTTTGCATCCACAAACAGTCGCTTGCCGTCGGTACTGACGACAATCGTGCCGAGACGATCCGTTCGCAATACTTGTGCACCTCGCGAGGCGAGGGTCGCCATCACTTCTGGACTGGGATGCCCGTAGCTATTCCCCAAGCCGACGGACACCAAGGCGAGTCGCGGCCGCACCCTATCCAGGAAGGGATCGCTGCTGCTCGTGGAGCTCCCATGATGGCCGACCTTGAGCACGTCGGCGCGCAGAGAGTCGCCATAATGCGAGACGAGCCAATCCTCCTCAGGACGTTCCGCGTCGCCAACGAGTAGAAATCGCACGACGCCGACGCGGACGAGCACGATGGTGCTCGCCAGATTTGGGTCGGATAATCCAGCCGTCCACGCTGAATCGGGGCCAAGAAAACGAAGGACGACGCCATCGACCGCGAGCGAGTCGTGCGGGTGAACGCGGGCCCATGCCGTACCGACCGAGCGTGCCATGAGTAGGGAGGATCGATAGGCATCCGCATTACCGGCGAACGCCGCGTCGAAGTAATACGTGGGGTGCAGCGCCGATATGACCGTTGCCGCACCGCCCACGTGATCGGTGTGTGGATGCGACAGTACGAAAGCGACGAGCGGTCCGCGCCGTCGCGTTAGGTAGGGCAGCACCACGGATCGACCGGCGTCCCCTCCATGCCACGCTCGCCCAGCGTCGACGAGAACCCAGCTGCCATGCGGCGTACGGATCGCAATCGCATCCCCCTGCCCAACGTCGATCATGTGAATCTCGGTCAAGCCGCTCCCCGCGGGTGCGACACCGTCCCAGACCAGTAGCACGAGGGCGGCGGTGCCGATGACGAGGGCGCGTCCGGGAAATCGACTCACGCAGGCAACAATGAGTGCTACTGACGCAACGCCCGCGAGCGCGGCCGCGGTGACGGTTGGCGACACGGCCATCCAACCGCCCGGAACCGATGACCCCGCGAGCGCAATGGCGTCGAAGGCGGCCAGAAGCGGATGTGCGGCGTCTCCCACCACGCTCGCAACTGACGGCACTGGCGCCAGCAAGAGCCCCAGAAAAAGCGTGGGCTGCGCAAGCGCCATGAGCGGTGCCGCAACCAGGTTCGTGATCGGCCCAACGAGACTGATGCGACCGAACGTCCACGCCACCAGGGGTGCGCTCACTATTGTCGCAACGGTGGAGACGATGAGGCCCGCGAGGAGCGTTCGCCGCCACCCGTTGACGCGCCGCGGTACCACGCGCCTAACGAGCGCGCCGCCGGCGATGAGCGCCGCGACGCCGATGACGCTCAGTTGATACCCGACCTCGAGCACGGAGCGTGGTGAGACGAGGGGCGCCGCCGCCCCAATCGCCAACATCGCCCACGGAGAGGTTGGCCGTTGCAAGAGTCGCGAGGCGGCCAAGGCAGCGAGCATCACCGCTGAGCGCACCGCTGCCTCTGGCGCGCCGATGAGCAGAACGTAAACGCCGACCACCGCAATCGCCGCGAGCGTCGCAGGCCGGCGCGCGAGATGAAGGAGCTGAAACAAGATCTCGAGCGCGACAGCGATCACGCCGACGTGTAAACCCGAGATCGAAAGCATGTGCGCGAGACCGGCCGCGGCGTAACGATCGCGAATCTCCGGAGAGAGGTCGCGCGTGTCGGCGATGAGTAGGGCGCGCGCCAGCGCTGCATCGGCAGCGAACACATGATCGATGTCGTATCCAGCGCGCTCCTGCCAACGCGCGCGCCAGTCGGCGCCAGCGACGGCCACGATGTGTGCGTGTCGCACGACGTACCCGCGCTGTGCCGGACCGAGTTCCCCCCGCACAATCACCGTTGCTCCAAGCCCGGCGCGACCCGAATCGACAGCGACGCTCAGGATCGTGGCGCAGCTCACGACCGTCGCATGAACGAAAGCGCCTGGCGCGGCCGCTTCGGCGAGCACTACGCGCCAGGAGCTCTGCCTCGCGATAACGCGCTCACACTGCACGTCTCCGGCGCGGGTCGCCGCCGCGACGAGCGCACCAGAGGTGAGGGCGGCGCCGCTCGCACAGACGATCGCCATTTGGCGTGCGGCGCCCACGAGAGCCACCGCCACCCCGCAGAGCCCGATGGCCATCGAGCCCCAGCCAAATGCACACAGAAGTCCCGCGGCATAGCTGAGAACAGCGACGGCAATGACAGGCATGGCTCGCTCCGCGACACACAAGCTTGGAGCGGCCGGACCGTGGACTAAGCGGACGGCCTCGGCTTGCCTTGTGTGACGGTCTCGGAGGGCCCGTGGCGCGGTTGCTCCGCGACGCGCTGCATCGCCTCGAAGACGCGCACCGAGAGCTCAGCTCGCACCTGATCGGTATCGAGATCCGCCGCCTCCACCGCCCATCCGAGACCGGTGGTGGTGTAACGCGGCTTAGTTTGGTTCATCACCATCGCGACGATATCATCCGCGCATTGCTCACAGGCGCAAAACTCCTGATGCGTCTCTGTGAGCTTTGCGTGCACCTCGCGCACGACACGTTCCAGCGGGCTTCTCATCCTGCCATCGGCAGCGGTTGTCTCTCTCGTACAATGGTTCCGGTGAAGGTCGAACCCGTCGTTCCCGTGAGCTCCACGTTGAAGTATCGACCGATCATCGACTCGTCGCCGGGAAGGAGCACTGTCTTGAAGTCACGGGTGCGCGCCTGAAGCAACTCGCCACGCCGGGCGCCCTTTTCAACGAGCACTTCGAATCGTTGTCCGAGCAGCTGAAGATTTCGCGCGCGTGACATCCCGCGCACCGTCTCTATGAGACGAGCCATCCGCTCAGCCGCGACTTCTTCGGAAACCGTGAGCTCTGGGGGCAAGCGCGTAGCCGGCGTCCCGTCGCGAAGGGAGAAAATGAAGGTGAACGCGTCCGCGAACCCAACCTCCCGCACCGCGCTGAGCGTCTCCTCGAAATCTTCCTCGGTCTCACCTGGAAAGCCCACGATCACGTCGGTGGTGAGTGTCAGACCGGGAATTGCGGCGCGCAGCCTGCCGACGCAGTCCAGATACTGCTCGCGCGTGTACCGGCGCAACATGCGCTTGAGCGTACGGGTCGAACCGGACTGCATGGGGAGGTGCACATGCTCGCAAACAGCGTCGACATCGGCGAGCGCTTCGATCACCCGATCGCTGAAATCGTTAGGATGAGGACTCGTAAAACGCAGGCGTCGCACGCCGGGCACGCTACCGACAGCGCGCAGTAGATCCGCGAAATCCTGCTCGCCATCGTGATACGAGTTCACCGTCTGCCCGAGCAGTACCACTTCGCTCATTCCGTCCGCGACAACCTGCTCCACCTCGCGCACGACGTCCGTGAGTTTGCGGCTGCGCTCGGAGCCGCGAGTATAGGGGACGATGCAGTACGTACACCGATAGTCGCACCCGCGCTGCACGGGGATCCACGCCTTGACTTTGTCGTAGCGCTTGGGCTGAAAGTCCTCGTAATGCTCCTTGAGATCGAAGCTCGTCTCGATCGACCGTTCGCCTTGTCGGGCACGTTCGACGAGCGTCGGAAGCGCACGATAGCCGTCGGGCCCGACGACGAGACTCACGTGCTTCGCCTTCTCGAGCAGTTGCGGCCCGAGCCGCTGCGCCATGCATCCCGTGACGCCCATGATGGAGCCAGGCACCATATGACGCTTCAACTCGCCAAGGCGCCCGATGACGCGTTGCTCGGCGTGATCGCGAATGGCGCATGTGTTGACGAGAATCACGTCGGCACCGTCCGGCTTCTCGACAGGTACGTAGCCATGCGCCGCGAGCTTCCCGAGCATCAGCTCGGAGTCGCTCACGTTCATCTGACAACCGTATGTCTCGACGTAGACGGAGGGCAATTGCGGGTAGAGGGTTGCGGGTTGTGGGTGGTTACGAAGTAGCGAGAGGAATTGCAGCGAGACTGGCGTCCGCGCGCTCCAATTTGGCTAAATAGCGTGTCCCGCGAGGAAGCGACGGCTCTGGGAGCACAGAAAGATAATCTTCCGTCATGCCTTCCCGCGCCTCGGCCACGGAGCCCCCTCGCACGACGATGACATCCGCCTCCCCGCCAAGGCGTGAGGCACGGTACGCCGCGGCCTTTTGAGCGCCGATCGCCCGGAGCTGGCGTGAGCGTTCACGCACGATCTCCGATTGCGGGGCTGCTCCAAGGCGCTCGGCGGCTGTTCCTGGTCGCGGCGAGAAGGGAAAGACATGCAGATACGTGAAAGGCAGGCGTTCGACCAGTGCAACCGTTAGCGCGTGATCGGCAGCGGTCTCTCCTGGAAAGCCAACAATGATATCCGCACCCAGGCCCAGCACCGATGTCTTTGTGGCAAGGCGCTCGACGACATCGGCGTATTCTTGCGCGGAGTACCAGTGCCTGCCCATGCGCTTGAGGACTGCGTCCGACCCGGATTGCAGCGGTGCGTGGAGGTGGGGCGCCACGCGGTCTGGTTCTCCCGCGAGGAGCGCGAAGAGACGATCGTCCACCTCCGTCGCTTCCACCGAGGAGAGGCGGAAGCGCACGCGGGGCACGTCGCGCACCAGCTGCTCGAGCAGGGCGCCTAACGACGAGCCTCGATCGGCGCCGTAGCTGCCGATGTGAATGCCCGTGATGACGATCTCCTCATGGTGCGCGGCAAGCTGCCGCGCCTCATCGACGATTTCGTTTTCGGGACGACTGCGATTGGCGCCGCGGGCGATGGTCGTCGCGCAAAAAGTGCAGTGCTCATCGCATCCTTCCTGGACGCGAAGGAGCGCGCGCACAACGGTCTGGCGCGTCGCTCGGCCCACCTCGGCGTCGTTAGGAAGGTCCAGCGCGCGTGCCAGCTCCGACATGTCCGCGCCCGCAATGAGATGCTCGACGGTTGGCAGCGATTGGAGTGAGGTGTCGCTGTCGTGCATTGCGCGGCCGGACGCGCAGCCCATGATCACTGTGCGGATGGACGGTTGGAGGCGCGCAGCGCGACGTACCGACGCGCGGAGGTCGGCTTCCGCTTCGGCGGTGACGGCGCAGCTGTTGAACAGGGCTATGTCCGCTTCGGCTGCATCCGACACGACGGTATGACCGGCGCGCTGGATCATCGCGCGGGCCGTTTCGCTGTCGTAATGATTGGCACGACAGCCCAACGTGCGGAGAAAGACACGCATCGGTTGCCGCCGCGCTCAGACTCCGAGCGTGCCTGAAATGCGAACGACGCGTTCCGGCGGCTTGATGGGAAGCGTGAAGTGGAACGCGCTGCCCTGCCCTTCCGCGCTCTGGACCCAGATACGTCCGCCGTGCGCGTCTACCACCATCTTGCAGAAGGCCAAGCCCAGCCCGGAGCTTCGCGTTCGCGGCACATTCTGCGTCTTCACGCGCTCGAACTTGCGAAAGATAATATCGTGGTACTGCGGCGGGATGCCGGGGCCGTTGTCTGCCACGGTGAACATCACACCATCGCCGTCTTTGCGCGCCTTGAAGTCGATTTTCACGGCCTGCGCCGAGTGCGTCACGGCGTTTTGCACGAGATTGTTGAGAACGCGCTTGAGTAATTCCTTATCAGCCTCGAACACCGGCGCGTCGTCGCCCACGTCGACGGTGGTGTGTACGCCTTCTTGCTGAAAGCGAACCTCCCATTCGTGCTCGA
Organism: Gemmatimonadaceae bacterium; assembly: GCA_045804225.1. Classification (GTDB taxonomy): domain Bacteria; phylum Gemmatimonadota; class Gemmatimonadetes; order Gemmatimonadales; family Gemmatimonadaceae; genus AG2. The sequence goes on along the minus strand of JBJMNO010000001.1, from coordinate 364,485 downwards.
TCTCCGTCAGCAGGGCGGCAGGCGCAATGGGAGTGAGATCGAGCGTGAGCTCCGCCTCTTCGATGCGCGATACTTCAAGCACGTCGTTGATCAGCGCGAGCAAATCCTCCGCCTTGCCCTCGGCGTCGCCCACGGCCTTTCGCTGATCCTGAACGAGCGCGCCGAAATCGCCGTCGAGCAGCATCTCCATCGTGGCCAAGACCGACGTGAGGGGCGTCTTCAGATCGTGCACGATCATCTTCATGAGGTCATCGCGCATCTTCTGGAGCTCGCGCTGCTTGCGCAGGCTCTCTTCGAGCGCATCGGTAGCGCCCTTCAACTTGAGCAGGCTTCGAACGCGCGCGCCGAGGACGAGGCGATTGTGTGGCTTGGTGAGGAAATCGTCACCGCCAGCCTCGATTGCCTTCACCCGATCCGTCGTATCGTTCAGTGCCGTAACGAAAATGACCGGAATGTTCTTCGTGCGCGGATCACGCTTGATGCGACGGCACACCTCGAATCCCGTAGACCGATCATCGCAGCCGAGATCACCAGCGGGCATCGACACGTCGAGGATGCAGAGATCCGGCTTGCTCTCGAAGCACGCGCGCAACGCCGAAGGACCATCGCTCGCCGGGATGGCCCGGAAGCCGAGGACATGAAGCTGGTCGAACAACAGCTCGACGTTCGCCGGCACATCGTCGGCGACGAGAATGAGCGGCGCGTCCGGGGGCGGGCCGCTCTCCATCTGCCGGTGATTCGTCAGGGCCGAATGCCCAGTCCGATGCTCAACGTCCATGCGCGTTCGTCAACCCCAATTCCGGCATCGCGACGAGCGTGGATGACGGAGATGTCCGTGAGGACGTGCCCTGCAGCGAAGGAAGTACCAAGACCCGCGCTCACGCTCTGTTCTGTCACTTTGTTGCTCGTTGGACCCGCGCCAAAAGGCAAAGTACGCCATCGCCCGCCAAGCCGAACCATGAGTGGTGTACTGCCTAAGCGCGGACCCGAGATATCGGCGCCCACGCTCGTGTCCCAAGCATCGACCGCTTTGGACGCTCCGTGACTCAGGCCGTTGAGCGACGACCACTTGTCGAGCGACGTTCGAGCAGCGATCTCGGTACCCTCCGCGCCGATGTACGCAAGGGAGAAGCCCAACCGGTCAGGTACACGCGCCGAGCCCAGCGTCGTGTCGTTTCGCAGTGCGTGAAGGTTGCCGCCCTTGCGGAACGACGCCGAGGCAATGGCCAGCTTGGGCGCCACCAGCTCGATTCCGCCAGACACCGCACCGCCGTCGAAGCCGAGTGTGGTGCTGTCGGCAAAGCTGCCAAACGCGGCGTTGTCCAGGAAGGTTCGTCCCACGAAAATGCGATCGTTGCCGCTGATGAGATGTCCACCGAGTCCCAAACGCACGTAAGTGTTCGGCATCCAGGAAACGGCAAGTCGTAGATCGTTGATCGATCCGCTGGAGCCGTATAGGAAGGTGGAGCTCACCGTGTCCGTCCCGAACACCACGTTGCTGTCAACTGCGGTGGACCAGGTGCGGTCGAGAAGCGTTGCCGACTGCACCCCGATGGCCCAGTTCGAGCCGACAGGGATGATTGCCGCGAACAGCGGGTAGCGCGCCGTTATGGTGTTGTCAGACGATGCACCTACCGTGACACGTCGATATTCCGGCTCGATCTGGAAGAACAGAGTCGAGGTCCCGATGAAAGCAAGCGCTGCGGGATTGATGACCGAGAGTGGATCGATCTCCCCAATCGCGCCGCCCGCGCCGAGTGCTCGCGTGCTCAGCTGCCCGGCCGGAAAGCCGAGGCCTTGACCACTGAGGTTCGCCTGCGCGCCTAACGGTCGCGCTGCCGCACCGATGACAGTCGCAAACGCGAGCCCGGCGCAAATGAGTTTGCTCATCGATCGGCTGAACTGAAAAGGACGGCGTCCCGTCATGGGAGGCCCAAGGTGACCCGCGGAACGTACGTGAGCTGCAAGCGGGGACGCAGATTGGCCGCCGCCTCGCTCGAGAAGAAGGTCGCGATAGAGGGGTTCGCGCCTTCGGCGCCGATGACCAGTACCAGAGCGCGTTGCGTCTGCTCGGCCTTCGTGTTGCGCCAAACGCGGACGAGATTCACGAGCTCCATGCGGTGCGTTCCGGAATCAGCCGGAACAAGCCGCAGCGAATCACCGCTCGCCGCGGTGTTGATCGTCACGAGTCGCAAGAGCTTCGGGATGTCGGTAACGACGGCACCCGCCGTAACAGGGAACGGGTAGACAGCCAGCGAGTCCAGCGAGCTCGGACTGTTACGCATCGGGAACTGCGTGAGCGTAAGCGTCGCGCGCACGACTGTCGAAGAATCCACGATGTGCGGCGGCAGGTCGAAGCGCATGTACGTCCTCTGCGCCGGGAAACCGCCAACGCTGATCGTTTGCGCCGGTGCCGGGGGGGCACCCTTCGCGGTGATGACGAAATCCTCGAGATCGGTTCGAAGCGTGATTAGCGTCGAATCGCTCGGTGTCTTCGATATCAACGAGACGTTCACGGCCGTATCGGTGGCCGGCTTGAAGCGGAGCATCGCGCCGGCCGTTGCCGACGATTGAATGCGCAGCTGCGTGGACGCCGTGGAGACCAGGCGTAAGCCGATGCGCAGATGCGTCCCGTGCAGGATCTTGTCGAGAACCGCCGCCGAAGACACCGGAAGGAAAAGCGTGTCCTTGCTCAGGGATTCCGGCGCAAAAGTCTTGGAGCCGAGGAGACGGCTGGAGGTGAAGAGCGGAAGCAGTTGAGCGGCGACCGTATCGGACGGAGAATCGACGTCGTAAAGCTCCACTGTCACCGGCGCGGTGGGCAGGCCCGGCACCCCGGTCAACTTGCTCGTGTCGAGAACGATCCGCAGCGTTGCGCTATCGACTTGGCTGATTATCGAATCCGCCGGCGCGCTCGGATGCGCAAAGGTCTGACCGAGCGTATCGAAGCGAAAAATGACGCGCGTATCAAGCGTGTCGCCGCGCGCCGCGAGGAGCAGCGGCGACTCCTCGCCGATCACCGGAAACCCGGAAATGCTCGAGTCCACGGCAATCGCATCGATAACCGTGTCTTTGAGTTGAACGTCCTGTTGCGGACAGGTCACCGGGCAACCGACACCCGCCTCCAATTTTTCCTGACAGGCAACGAGCGTGACTGCGCCAGCGAAGCCGAGAAGGATGAGGAATCGTGAAACAGGGGGCGTCTCCAAACGAAAAGTGAATCTCCGGTTCATCGCCGGTCCAAGGACTTAGGGGTAAAAGCGCGCGGCAACAGCTCATCGAGAGTCCAGCGCGCTTCGCGGCCGGCGCTGGTAACGCTGACGACGAGAAGGTGGGGTGAAAATTCTTCGAGCACTTGGCGGCAGATGCCGCACGGCGGCGTGGGCTCGTCCGCCTCGGTAGCAATCGTGATCGAGTCGAAGTCGCGGTTACCTCTCGCGACCGCCGCGGCCACGGCACCGCGCTCGGCACAGATGCCGGCCGGGAACGCTGCGTTCTCTACGTTGCAGCCTTCGGTGATACTACCGTCCGTGGCGAGCAGTGCCGCGCCAACGTGAAAGCCGGAATACGGCGCGTAGGCGCGAGCCATGGCGCCGAGCGCTCGCTCACGCAGCGTGGTCATAACGCGATCGCCGCGCGGGTCGACGATCGACGACGGTTCGCTTGCCATGCTAGTTGGTCAGCAGCGAGCGAAGGAAGGATTGACCCGCTCCACTGAACGACACGCCGAACCATTCCGCGACCGTCGCGCCGAGGTCCGCGAAGGTGTCGCGTCGTCCGATGTTTACGCCGGAGACCTGCTTCCCCAGGGCAAGGACGGGCACGCACTCACGCGCATGGTCAGTCGACGGCGTCGTTGGATCGTTGCCGTGATCGGCGGTGATGAAGAGCAGGTCGTCCTCCCGCAAGGCGGACAGGAATGAAGGAAGGGCAGTATCGAAGTCACGCAGCGCCTCGTAAAACCCCGGAACGTCGTTTCGGTGCCCGAATTGCTGGTCGAAATCTACAAGGTTGGCGAACAGCAACCCACTCTCGGCGCTCCGCAGCCAGGAACGAATGGCGTCGATGCCCTCCGCGTTACTGGCCGTGTGCTGTGAGCTGATGGAGCGACCGGCGAACAGGTCGTCGACTTTGCCCACGCCATGCCGAGGGATACCTGCCTGTGCGAGCGCATCGAGCATCGTCGTTTTCGGTGGGGCGATCGAAAAGTCGCGGCGGTTCTTGGTTCTGGCGTAAACGCCTGGTGAACCGTCGAAGGGGCGCGCAATCACCCGCGAGACATCATTGGGCGCCACGAGCAGCTCACGCGCCATCCCACACGCGGCGTAGAGCTCCGCGAGCGGAATCACTTGCTCGTGCGCGGCGACCTGAAAAACGGAGTCGGCCGAGGTGTAAAGGATCCAGCTGCCAGTGCGTTGCTGCTCCTCACCGAATCGGTCGATGATGTCCGTGCCGCTCCCAGTGATGTTACCGATCACGCCGCGACCCGTGCGGCGCGCGAACTCGCTCACAATGTTGGGCGGGAAGCCGTTGGGGTACGTGGGGAACGGTCGCTCGAGTCGAACCCCCGCGATCTCCCAATGGCCTGTGGTGCTGCCCTTGCCCGCGGAATTCGGTGCCATGATGCCCCAGCCACCGGTGGGCGACTCGACCGGAGCGACACCAGCGATCGGCGCAATGCGGCCAAGGCCGGCGCGCTCGAGATGGGGCAAGCGCATTCCGCCCACCGCGCGCGCCAGGTTCCCCAGCGTATTGCTGCCGACATCGCCGTACTTCGCGGCGTCCGGCGCGGCACCGATCCCCACCCCATCGAGCACGATGATTATTGCGCGTTTACTCATCGAGCGCACTGAGCGACGCATCTGTCAGATATCGGCGAATGAGACGCGCGCGCAGTCCGGTCAGTAGCTCATACGGGGATATGCCGCTGGTCGTCGCCGCGTCAACGAGTGTGATCTGGTCGTCGTCGTCCGCACCGAGGAGCGTCGCAACATCGCCGACCTCGCACGCGATATCCGTTACATCGATCATCGTCATGTCCATGGTGACGTTTCCCGCGACCTTCGCGCGTCGCCCCCGAACGAGTACCGTTCCGCAATTGCTAAACGCGCGACGATACCCGTCCGCGTAGCCAATCGCGAGCGTGGCGATACGAGTGGGCCGCTCGGCGCGAAAGGTGCCGCCGTAGCTCACCGTATCTCCGGGCGGAATCACGCGGAGATCGGCGACGCGGGCGCGCACGCTCACCACTGGATCGGGCGTGATCGCGGCACCGTCACCGACGCCCACACCGTAGAGGAAGACGCCTGGCCTCGCAACCGTCCAGCGCGGCTTCTCACTTGCTTCATGTCGTGCGGCCGCGGGGCTGTTTTCGGCATGGATCATCGTCGGTCGCACCGGCAAGGCGGCGAGCACTGCCTCGAAGCGCTTCTCTTGCTCTTCGCGCGATCCGTCAGCGCGTTCCGCCGAATGGAAATGAGTAAACACTCCTTGCGGGGGCGCGGCGGCGATGAGCTCGTGAAGCGAAGTGACCTCACGCCACCCGATGCCGGCGCGATTCATTCCCGTGTCGACCGCGAGATGCCATGGGAGCCCGGAACGTTGCCAGACACGAATCGACTCCGCGTCGCCGAGCGCCGGCGTTAGGTGTTCACGTCGCACGGCGTCGAAGTCATCACGGAGAAGGGGCGTGAACACGATGATCGGCCGGTCGACACCCGAGCGTCGCAGCTCGTCGCCCTCGGCAACGGTCGCGACGCCGAAGCCCCAGGGATCGAGCTCTTGCAGTGCGCACGCGACGCGCACGGCGCCCAGCCCGTACGCGTCCGCTTTGACCATCGGGAGGAGACGCGAGCCGGTGTGCTCCGCGACTCGCGCTCCGTTTCGCAGCAACGCGCCCAGGTCGATCTCGACCCAGGCGCGTGTCAGTTGACTCTGCATGCGCTAAGATTCGCGAGTCGCGAAGTATAGAAGAGCTGAGGAAGCCATGCAAGCGAAACCAACACTTGAAGATACGCTCTCACTGATGCGCGATTTGCGGCGCCGGTGCGAATGGGACGCCGCGCAGACGCACGAATCGCTGCGGCCGTACCTGATCGAGGAAGCATACGAGGTCGACGACGCAATTCGTGCGAGCAATGACCGGATGCTACGCGAAGAATTGGGCGACCTGCTCCTGCAAGTGCTCTTCCATTCGGTCGTCGCGGAAGAGCGCGGTGCGTTCGACTTTCATGACGTTGCTGAAACTTTCATCACGAAGATGAAGGGCAGGCATCCCCATCTTTACGGCGATGGTGTACGGCAGCCCTGGGAGCAGATGAAGGCGCGCAAGCGCAACAGCATCGTGGACGGTTTGCCCGTCGATCTGCCGGCGTTGCATCGCGCGTTTCGCCTTCAAGATCGCGCGGCGGGCGTCGGCTTCGATTGGCCTGACGTCGAGGGGCCGATGCAGAAGGTGGAAGAGGAGCTCGGCGAAGTACGAGAGGAGATTGTGGCGCATCCCGATCTTCCCGCGCGCTCGGCGACTCCGAAGTACGACGAACACCATGAGCGACTGGAGGACGAGCTCGGTGACTTGATGTTCGCCGTAGTCAATCTTTGCCGGAAGGCGGGCGTGCATCCCGCACTCGCACTCGACAGAGCCAATGCGAAATTCGCCCGCCGCTTTCGTCGCGTCGAAGAGATCGCCGCCGAGCGCAACCTGAATGTCGGCAGTGCGACGCTTACGGAGTTGGACGCGATCTGGGACGAGGTTAAGGAGGTAGAGGGTAGAGGGTAGAGGGTAGAGGGTAGAGGGTAGAGGGTGGCGCGTGGCGCGTGGCGCGGGAACGAAGCGTAGAGCTCGCGACTTCCCACTTCCCACTTCTCAGTCTTGCACTGACGTCTATCGATTTGCTTCGCGGTCGCGGAATCAACGCGTCACATGAAGAATTCGAACGCGGACGCCGAGAGCGCCGAGTGCGCAGCGCTCGGAGAGATAAGAGCGTTCACCGGGATTCTTTCGTCGAAAGTCTTTCGTCGGATTCCCGATGGTCCGAGGACACTGACGCCGCTGATACTGCCGCTGAGACCACTGGCGTGCTCCTCAGCATCAACGGCTCCATGGACCACGTGAGCAAATCAGCTTTGTTCAAGTGCCTCGGGCAGCTTCCAAAGATCAAGAAGCCTCTCGAGGCATTCACAGATTCACAAGGTCATTTGGCGAGAGGAGCGGAGCTCGCACATGGAGCCCGTCCGTGGTTTCAGCGCCGTGTCAGTGGTATCAGCGGCCAGGCGTTCCCTCGACGCCGCGACAAGCCTCAAGAGTTTGACGCTCTTCTCTCTGCGCGTTCTGCATCACTCTGCGCATCTACGTCCGCTTTTCCAATCGGTCATAGGATGCCCTTGGGTGCGCGACCGAAGGAAATCGATAGACGTCACTCCAAGGTGGGATGTCGGCGAGTTCTACGCTTCGTTCCCGCCACCCACCACCTCTACCTCTCCCCTCTACGGCTTCAAGCGATTCATCATCCGTGGAAACGCGATCACTTCTCGGATGTGCTGGAGGCCGCAGATCCAGGCTACCGTGCGCTCTAGTCCCAGCCCGAACCCGGAATGCACAAAAGTGCCGTAGCGGCGCAGAGCGAGATACCAGTCGTAGGCATCCAAGGGCAGGCCTTCTTCCTTGATCCGCCTTACCAGCTTGTCGTAATCGTCCTCGCGCTGCGAGCCGCCGATGATCTCGCCATAGCCCTCTGGCGCTAAGCAATCATCGCAGAGCACATTGCGTGGATCGGCGGGGTTCTCCTTCATGTAGAAGGCTTTCGCCTCCTTTGGATAATTCATCACGAACACTGGCCGGTCATAGTCGGCGACAATGAGCGCTTCATCTTCGGCGCCCAAGTCGTCGCCCCATTTGGCCGTGCTTCCCTTCTTCTGCACGATCGCCAGCGCCTCGTTGTAGTCGAGCCGCACAAATGGCGGCTTGATTGTTTCGAGCTTAGTCATGTCGCGCTCGAGCGTCTTCAGCGGCTCCGCGCAGCGCTCGACCACACGCTGCACGAGATACGAGACGAAATCTTCCTGGAGCCGCATGTTCGCCGCCGAGTCGTACCAGGCGACTTCCGGCTCGATCATCCAGAACTCGGTGAGATGGCGCCGAGTTTTGGACTTCTCCGCGCGAAAGGTGGGTCCGAAAGTGTAGATCTTTCCAAACGCCGCCGCGGCCGCCTCGCCGTAAAGCTGACCGGTCTGCGCGAGATACGCGCTCCCCTCATCGAAGTACTTCGTCTCGAATAGGCCGCTGCGTTCGCCGATTGCCGCCGTCAAAATTGGCGTATCGATTCGCAGGAAGCCCCGCCCGTAGAAGAAATCGTGAATCGCCTGCTCGATCTCGTTCCTGACCGTGAAAATCGCGCGCTGTCTATTGCTGCGAAGCCAGAAGTGCCGGTTGTCGAGAAGAAAGTCGATGCCGTGTTCCTTGGGCTGGATGGGATAATCGATCGGGCTCGGACCGATGATCTGCAGCTCCGTGACGCCTATCTCGTAGCCGCCGGGCGCCCGCGCGTCGGCGCGAACCTCGCCGCGAAGCTGTACCGACGTTTCCAACGTCAGCGACGCGAAACGCTCCCAAACCTCCGGAGGCAGCGCCGTTTTCACGAACACGGTCTGAGCGATCCCCGTTCCGTCGCGGACGACGGCAAACGCCACCTTACCCGAGGAGCGAAGATGTGTGATCCAGCCGTGCAGCGTCACCGTCGAGCCGACGTGATCGCGCAGCTCGGCGATGCGAAGAATCGAGTCGTGCATGTTGAGGACGGCGCGTGCGAGAGGTCAGCTGACAGGACGATCGATCGAGGTACGCTACACGGCCACGAAGCTCAAGTGTAGCCCAAGTCACCCGGAGCGCCGCGGCGCCGTACTTGCAACTGCCACGCGGTATCTCCGCAAGCCAAAGCGCCTAGAAATGACCTTGCGCTCGAGGCTCATCCTGGGCCTCCTCACTATTGCAGTCATTCTCGTCATACCGCTGTTGATCGCGGTACGGGCGATGGACCGGCTTCACCACGATGCCCGCGCGCTGCGCGACAATGAATTCGCCGCGTCGCTTCTATTGGGCCGGCTTCGTGATGGGCTGAATGACCTGCGTCGTCAGGAGACGGCGCTGCTCTTCGTCCATGACGCCGGCACGCGCGATTTGATGGACCAGAAGCTCACGGTCGTCGACCGCACCGCGGACTCGCTGAAGACGTTCGACCTCGACAAGTCGGCGCTCGATCTGGCGGCGAGCATCGCCCAGATCAAGGCTTGGGCGCCCCACGAGTACGTCGCGGCTCTCGCTGATCGGCGCGATGAGGCCGAGCAGATCTCGACGACGCATCTCGTTCCAGCGCTTGCCAAGGCAGACACCAGTGTCGCCGAGGCTGAGCGTTCTCTGCGGCAGCGTACAGCAGCTCGGGTCGCGGCGGCAGCGATAGCAATCTCGAGAGCAAAGAACGGCTCGGCGCTCGCCGAGGCTGGAGCTCTCATCCTTGCCGCACTGATCGGTATCTGGCTCACGCGCTACATCTCACGACCGGTTCGCGAGTTGGAGCGAGGAATGGATGCCGTCGCGAACGGCAACCTCACCTACAAGCTGCCGGTCTCGACCTCGCGAGGGGACGAATTCGGCCGCCTCGCTACGAGCTTCGAAGAGATGACGAAGCAGCTGGCCGAGCTGGACAAGCTGAAGGCCGAGTTCGTGTCGGTAGCCTCCCACGAGCTCAAGACACCGATCAATGTCGTTCAGGGCTACGTACAGTTGCTCGACGAAGGCGTTTACGGCGCGCTGAGCGACAAACAGCGCGGTGTGTTGCAGACACTCGAGACGCAGGTGCAGGCGCTTGCCCGTCTCGTGAAGCAATTACTGGACGTGAGTCGGTTCGAGGCGGGCGGGGGCAAGCTCGAGCTGCGACGGCTTTCGCTCGGTCCCTTCCTGGAGGATCTCGAGCGAGCGTTCCAGGTGCTGGCCCTGCAGCGCGAGATCAGGTTCGTCGTTAGGCGTGGCGACAACGTGCCGGAGGAAGTTCTCTGGGACGCGGATAGGATGAACGAGGTGCTCGGCAATCTCTTATCGAATGCGTTCAAGTTCACGCCACGCGGGGGCAACGTGGAGTTGAGCATCGAGGCAATCGACGGCTCGGTTCAGATCGACGTTCGCGATTCGGGGGCCGGAATCCCGGCGGAACAGATCCCGCATGTCTTCGAGAAGTTTTTCCAGGCGGACAACCAGCGTTCCGCATCGTCGAAGGGGTCGGGGCTCGGGTTGGCGATCGCGAAGAGCATCGTCGAAGCGCATGGAGGCACTATCAACTGCGAGAGCACAGCCGGTGGGGGCACGACATTCAGCATTCTGATGCCAACGCGGTCTCATCGACGCAGCTCGGCTACGCGACCCGTGCCGGTCGGGGCGGCCTGAGCCCGCGCATCATGAGGCTCGCAATCGCTAGGCGCGTGACCCCGGTCGCGCTAATCGTCATGGCCGGTTGCGTGAGCGGACATGGCGGATCCCTTGCCGCAACGGCGGGGCGGGATTGGCCGAATACGCTGGCGCAGGCCGAAGTGGCCGCCAAAGACCATCGTTACGCGGACGCCGATCGGATGCTCGCGGACTTTGCAACGCGATATCCTGGCACCGAGGGTGGCATCGAGAGCGCCTACTGGCGTGGGATCATCGCTCTCGAGCCCGAAAACCACGATGCGTCACCCCAGATCGCCGCGGCTCTCTTCGACACGTACACCAAAGCGAATGGTCCGCTTCCGCATCGCCTTGAAGCAGAGATCCTCCGGCATCTCGCCGTTCGCATGCAGACAGGCCCGATGACGACTGTGGCGTCGGGCGTCGCGTCGCCGTCAGTTGCGACGCCGAGCGGTGCGGCGAGCAACGTGGATCTGAGGGCGAAGGATACGGAGATTCAGCGTTTGAAAGACGAGCTGGCGAAAGCAAACGACGAGCTCGAACGCATCAAGCGCCGCCTAACGACTCCGACGAAACCCTAGCGTGGCGAGTGGCGAGTGGGAGTGAACGAAGCGTAGAACTCGCCACTTCCCACCGCGATCCCAGTAAAGAGCCGGAAAGGAGAGGTGAGTTCAATCGGTCGACGCAACACCCGAAGTGTTGCATCGACCGATTGCCACCTCTGCTTTTCGGAGCGGAGAGAAGAGCGACAACACCAGGAGAATACGGATTTCACGGATCGGTCGGATTGCACGGATCTGTCCCTCGGCCGATCGCGCTCCCTTCGCCACGAGCCCGGACGATGTTCTGGGAACGGCACACCGCCGAGCTACAGCCCACCTGTCATGCTGAGCAATTCGCTTCTCTCGAGGACTGGCGCTGTGAAGGATCTGCTGTTGCTTTGGTGCGAAGGAGCCTTCCGAGGTCGTTCCCAAAGCAATCGTCCGGGCTCGTGCGGCACGGCATCCCGCCTGTCCTGGGGACTGCTTCGTCAAATCCGTCGACTCGTAACATTCGTAGCCCCGTTTGGTCTTGTCGCTCTTCTCTCCGCGACGTTCCGCGCTGCTATCCGCGTTATCTGCGATTCAGCAATGGATGTCAGAAAGTGTTGCATCGACCGGTTGAGACCATCGATCCTCGCTGCGCTCAGGACGACATCCCTGTTTTCACCCACAAGCCGCAACCCTCTCACCCGACTCGAAACAGCTCAAGGGACCGCCGGTATCGCTCGCCGAGCACTCGCCGTAACCCGGCTTGAGCGGCCGAGGTGAGATCGGGATCCTCGGCGAGCAACTTGTCCGCCGCCTCGCGGGCGCGCTCACCTAACGCTTCATCTCGCAGCGGATCCGCGACGCGGAAAGTCGGCACCCCGCTCTGCCGCTCGCCAAAAAGATCGCCCATGCCGCGCAACCGCAGATCGGCGCGCGCGATCTCGAAGCCATCGTCTGTGGCGCAGAAGACGCGCAAGCGATCCGCAGCTTCCGGACTGACATCGCCCAGCAGAATGCAGAACGACTCTTCGGCCCCGCGCCCAACGCGGCCGCGAAGCTGATGGAGCTGAGACAACCCGAACCGCTCGGGGTGCTCGATGAGCATGACGGTCGCGTTAGGCACGTCGATGCCCACTTCGATCACCGTGGTCGCGACGAGTACGTCCACCTCACGATCGCGGAAGCGGCGCATAATCGCGTCGCGTTCGGCTGCATCCACCCTGCCGTGCAACAAGGCGACGCGACGGTGCGCGAAGGGGCCGGTGGCGAGCGTCTCGTACATCGTGGTCGCGGCCTTGAGATCGGTTTTCTCGGACTCCTCGATCACCGGGTACACGATGTACGCTTGCCGGCCTTCCTCCAACTGTCGATCCACGAATGACAGCACCCGCGCACGGCCAGACTCGCCGCGGAGCGCGGTGAGAATCGGCTGGCGGCCGGGCGGGCGCTCATCGAGCACGCTCAGATCGAGATCGCCATAGAGAGTGAGGGCCAGCGAACGCGGTATCGGCGTTGCCGTCATCAACAGAACATCAGGCGCCTCGCCCTTTGCCGCGAGCGCCTTTCGCTGCTCCACGCCAAAGCGATGCTGCTCGTCCACGGCGACGAAGCCAAGCTTCGCGAACAGTGTCGCCTCTTGCACGAGCGCGTGCGTTCCGATGACAAGCAGTGGCTCGTGGGACGTCAGCTGCCGCGCAATGGCTTTCCGCTCGCGTGCCGCAAGGCTGCCCGTGAGTAGAAGCGGCGTGACGCCGGCCCCTGCGAGCATCGTCGTCATCGTTCGCCAATGCTGTTCGGCCAGCAATTCGGTGGGCACCATGATCGCGGCCTGATAGCCGTTCTCGAGCGCGACGAGCGCCGCGAAGAGCGCCACGGTCGTCTTGCCACTACCGACGTCGCCCTGCAACAGCCGTTGCATGCGATGGTCGCTGCACATGTCGGCGACGATCTCGCGCGTTGCTCGCGTCTGCGCGCCGGTGAGCTGGAATGGGAGTGTCTCCTTGAGGCGCGTCGTGAGCTGTCGCTTGTTCTCGAACCGAATGCCGCGCCGCTCTTCGCGCGCGAGTGACTTGGCGCGAAGATGCAGCAGGCTGACGAAGAAAAGCTCCTCGAATGCCAATCGCTCGCGGCCGCGCATCGCCTCGGCCAGTGCGGTGGGTCGATGCACCATGCGCATGGCGTCGCGAATGCTCGGCACCTGACCAGCCGCCAGCACTTCGTTAGGCAGGTACTCCGTGACCAGCGGGAGCAGCGCATCGAGATGCGCTTCGATGATGGAGCGAATGACCTTGAACGACAGGCCCTCCGTTGCCGGATACACTGACAGCACCCGGCCCTCCGCCGTTCCACTTTCGTCATCGCCGAGATTGATGAACTCGCGCGGTTGTAGCTGGCGCCCGTGAAAGAAGCGCACGCTGCCGGCCACGAGAAGCGTGTCACCTTTGGAGATTGTGCGATCCAGGAAAGGCTGGCCCGGCCAGGACACTTCGATCATCCCCGTGTCGTCGCGCAACACCGCCTGGAAGATTCGCAGTCCGCGACGCGTTGGGATGACGCCTTTCGAGATCACGCGGCCGATCACGGTGCCCTGCATCCCGGGCTCGAGTGACGCAATCGGCGAAACGGTGGTCGCGTCCTCGTAACGATGCGGGATGTGATACAGCAGGTCGCCCGCGGTGATGACGCCCAGACGGCGAAACGCTTCCGCTCGCGCTGGACCGACGCCCTTGAGATACGAGATGCTCGTATCCAAATAGAGGCGCTGCCCGGAGCGGGGTTGCGGCGCCATGCGCGGTGCGCTCACTCCTCGCTGAGGAGATCCTCGGAAAACGCCGCGGCATCGAACGTCAGCAAGTCCTCCGCGCCCTCTCCGACGGAAAGAAATTTCACGGGTACATCGATGGCCTCGTGCACCGCGACAACGATTCCCCCGCGCGCCGTACCATCGAGCTTTGTGACGACGATGCCCGTAACGGGAACTGCCGACGAGAAAATCTTGGCTTGTTGCACTGCGTTCTGACCAATGGTGCCGTCGAGGACGAGGAGTGTCTCGTGCGGCGCACCAGGGAGGCGCTTCGCAATGACACGCGCGACCTTCTTCAACTCGTCCATCAAATTCTCGCTCGTATGCAAACGTCCCGCGGTGTCGACGATGACGACATCTGCCTCACGAGCGACGGCCGCGTCGATCGCGTCGAAGGCGACCGCGGCGGGATCACTTCCCGCGCGGGCACCGATGAATTCTGCGCCCGTGCGTTCCGCCCAGAGACGCAGCTGATCGATGGCGCCCGCACGAAAGGTGTCGCCGGCGGCAACGAGGACACGCTTTCGCTCGCGGCGAAAGCGCTCGCTCAGCTTGCCGATAAAGGTCGTTTTGCCGGCACCGTTCACGCCGACGATGAGAATGACCATTGGCTTGGCGGTCACTGTCGTTAGGCTCGGATCGCTCCGGCCGGCGCGCAACGCCTCCTCGACGCTACCGCGCAGTGCGTCGTGAAATTGCTCCTTCGTTTTCACGTCACCGCGCTTCGCGAGTGTCTCGACGTCCTCCACGAGTCGCATCGTGACGGCCACGCCGAAATCAGCTTCAAGAAGCACCTCCTCCAGTCGCTCGAGCGAGCCTGTTTCGACACCGCGGACGGCGACGCCAACATCCATCAGCGCGACTTCCTTGATACGCTGCCAGAGTGAGCGCTTGGGAAGTTCGCCTTTTTTTCGAAGAAGTCTCACGTGATACGACAGTCTGGTGAAATAGCGAGTCGTTGCTGACTCATCGCATGCCGACCCGACGTCGCACGACCCATTCCGCGCAAAGCAGAAGGAGGAGTAGCGCATACGCCCAACCGGCATTCCGAAGGCGCGGCGCCGCGTCAACGGGCACGCCACCACCGGTGTCGCCGGCCTTGACTCGCGGCGGCCGCGGCAGCCACTCACTCGCGTTGTTCACAGCGAGCATCGTGGTGCCGCCACGCATAGTTGCCGAATAGAGGCCGGGCGGGAGTCCGGGACTATCAGTAACAGTAGCATCGCCGCGGAAGTGCAGCGTCATCGAATCTACTCGCGCCGGATCATTCCGAGCCACTCGGCGAAGCACGATGCGGACGCTGGTGTCGGCAGGGCTTCCACGATGCCATCGCACCGGCTCTCCGGCACGGAGGACAACGCCCGTGGGCACGGCGGCGCGCCGATCTGCGCGCTCCGCGGCAAGCCAATCGAAGAGGCTACCCCAAAGCGCTGTGAATGCGTCCGCGGAGGCCCCGCCGCGGAAGCGCCACCGCCAGAGGCCGGATGCGGCAACGATCACTACACGCCGCGGGGTGTCGCTACCGGCGATGATCACGCGACGATCCTCTTCGCGACCTCGACGAACCTCGAGCGCGCGCCACTGGCCAGCGGGCGGCGATGCGCCAGCGGTAATTGGCGGTAGGCTATCCCAGGGCAATCCGCTGAGCGCAGGCGCGAGCGGCGAAGGCGGCGCATCCGCCGCGTACCACTCGCCATCACTCGTGCCGGCGGGCACGACCAGAGCGAGAGGACCGGACGTTGCTGAACGCGGTGGCCCGAAGGCCGCCGTGTCGCCGTGAAGAATGGCGACGGGTGCCTCGCGAAAGGCAGTGCGGACATCGGCTTCCGAGACCGGTGCCAGCGATCCATCGATGCGCCACGCGCCCGGGGCCACGCGCAAGTAGCCGCGCGTGGGAACGGCGAGCGCTCCGCGCAGCACCGCCATGGCATAACGAGCATCGAAGTCCGGAGAGGTGGAGACGAACACCGCACTCGCCGCGCGCGAGAGATCGACTGCCATCGACAAGGTGTCGTTATGCGCCTCGGCGTCGCCGGGACTGCGCACGATCGCCCGGACGATCGTCGCTCCTTCGCGACCTTCCACGCGGGCGTGGAGGGTGAAGGAACGCTCGGCGTAGGGTGCGAGCGCATCGACCGGCACCGAGAGGACCGGCGCGTCGGCTACCGTGAGCGACAACGTCCCGGCAGCAGAACCGCCGGAGCCGGCGAGCAGACCCACGCGCAGCTCCACGGTGTCGCCGCTGACGATAGCTCGCGGAAGCTCGAGCGACGCGACAGCCAAATCTGCACGCCGCACGTGCGGCTCGACCACAATCCGCGATCCCGCGGGGAGCTCGTTCAGCGCTTCCGGGTCCGCGAGCTCGCCATCGGTGATCATCACGACCGGATGACCACGACCGAGGGCGCGCTCGACCACCGGCCGCGCTACCGAGGCGAGATCGGTGGGCGTCGTTAGGCTATCGCTCGTCCGCACCGCGCGCAGCGAGTCGCCGAAGAGAAACAGCGATTCTGGCTGCGCCGCGCGCACCTCTCGCAATGCGCTGCGCCAGGCCGCTGTGTCGCCGCCGCGTCGCCAGCTCGAGGACGCATCGAGCGCGACCCATTTGGCGAGCGGTTTGCGCGGACCGGCAGGCGCATCGAGCAAGAGCGCCGCGAGGAGCGCGACGGCACAAGCGCGCAGGACCGCTGGTGCTATCGCGCGCGCGCCCAGCCGAAGGTCGCGCCCAGCATATTGGATGAACGCGAACACCAAGCCGGCAAGCGCGGCGACGAGCCATGGTGACATGCGCGAATCTTAGCCGATTCACGCACCACTGACGAAGCATTGCGCTACGTCAGTGGACCTTGGTCAGCGTGAAGCGAGCCCGTTGGCTGGGGAAGGCGCCTTGCTTTCGAGCTGGGCGAGTATCTGGGCGCGCACTCGCTCGAACTCAGTACGCTCCGAGCGAGGCACCGGGTCACCGCTGCGATCGCGAAAGGCCGTGCGTGAATCGCGCTGTACGCCGTCCACGAGCACCTCGAAATGGAGATGCGGCCCTGTGGCGAGGCCGGTTGCTCCCACGTAAGCGACAGTCTGCCCGATCGTCACGCGCGATCCGCTATGCACACCCGACGCGAAGCCGCGTAGATGGCCGTATCGCGTCACGAAGCCGTTGTGGTGGCGGATCTCGAGGAGGTTGCCGTACCCGTTGCTCCATGTGGCGCGCAGGACCACGCCGTCGCCAATCGCTCGCACAGGAGTGCCGTAGGAGGCGGCGTAGTCCGTACCCTTGTGCTGCTTCCAGATCCCAAGAATCGGATGAAAGCGCCCGCCGAAGGTACTCGATATGCGCCGGAACTCGAGTGGTGCGCGCAGGAAGGCCGCACGCAGCGACTTGCCATTTGCGTCGAAGAAGTCTCCGCGAACGGAGCGGCTCGCGTAGCGAATGGCCTGCAGCTCCGTACCCGAAAGGGTGAACGTCGCGGCGAGAATCCTTCCCATCCGCACCGCGCCGCCGGAGGACGATGATCGCTCGGCCATGACCCTGAACACGTCGCCCGGCTGGAGGTCGCGGCTCATGTCGATCTTGTACTCGAACACGTCGGCAAGCGACCACGTGAGCTGCTGGCGCGCGGGCCCGGGAAGCATCGTTTTCGCACTCGAGTCCATCGCCTCGTAGAGCGTGGACGCGATCGTACCGCTGACGACGATCGTGTCGGTCGTCCATGGAAGGCGTTCTTCCGATTCCGTCCAGGCGTTGCCCTCGCGGTGAAGATGCAGCAAGCGGTCGATTCCAAGCTGCAGCACGATCTCGCTTGGCGCGGAATCTGGCGCCGATCGGAAGACCACGGGCATGCCGGCTCGCACGCGACCCGGATCGATGAGCGTGAGCGCTTTGACCGCCTGATTAGCGAGTGCCTCGCTCACGCCGCCACGGGCGAAGACGCTGCGCAGCGACTCGCCGCTCGCGAGCGTATCCAAGCGCTCGCGGAGCATCGACACCGCGGTAGTGGCGATGCCCTGCTGTCGTGCGCCGAGTAATTCTTCGGCCGGTCGTTTGTCCGGGAGCCGCGGCGTGGCGTAGAGTGCCGCGGCGACGAGAATGGCCGCCACACCGTAGGTGGTGGCGCGTGCGATCATGCCCTTCAATCCATCTGCCTCCGAATGAACGTCGGGATCTCCATGTCGCTGAGATCCTGCGTGCCCTTGTCGAGCGGTGCACTCCGCGCCGGGCGGGGGGTTTCGGAGGTGGGCGTGCGTCCGTTGCCTTGACCCGTCACACGTGCAGGACGATTGGCGGGGAACGGAATCACGGGGGAGCCTTTCGCGGCAGGACCGGCGGTGGAAGCCAGCGATTGTACGGGTGTGATGAGCGTTGGCTGCATCGCCTTGTCGAAACCGGTGGCGATAACGGTGACGCGAATTTCTCCCTGCATGGCCGGCTCGTGCACGGCACCGAAGATTATCTCGGCGTCGTCGCCAACGGCGTCGTGAATGATCTCGTTGATCTGATGGACCTCGCCTAACGTGAGGTCCGCACCGCCGGTGATGTTGACGAGGACGCCGGTAGCGCCGGAGATGCTGACGTTGTCGAGTAGCGGCGAGCTAATGGCCTGCTGCGCTGCTTCGATGGCGCGATTCTCACCGCGGCCAACGCCCGTGCCCATGAGCGCGGACCCGCCCGCCTGCATAACGGTGCGCACGTCGGCGAAGTCCACGTTCACGAGACCGGTGACACTTATCAACGACGAGATGCCCTGCGTGGCATGCAGCAGCACTTCGTCTGCCTTCTTGAGCGCGTCCTGGAATGGGATGCCCTTGCCAACGACCGCAAGCAGACGCTCGTTCGGCACGACGATCATCGTGTCGACGTTCTTGCGCATGTCGGCGATTCCCTGCTCTGCCTGACGCATTCGCTTGCGTCCCTCGAACAGGAAAGGCTTGGTGACGATGCCAACGGTGAGCGCGCCGGCTTCCTTCGCCAGCTCCGCAACCACTGGCGCGGCGCCAGTGCCCGTTCCACCTCCCATGCCGCAGGTGATGAACACGAGATCGGAGCTCGTGAGTGTTCGCGAAACTTCTTCGCGATTCTCTTCGATGGCCTGGCGGCCGATCTCGGGTCGCGCGCCCGCGCCGAGACCGCGCGTGAGCTTCTTGCCGATCTGAATCTTCACGTCAGACTTCGACGCGAGAAGCGCCTGCGCATCCGTATTGACGGAGATGAACTCGACGCCTTCCAGGTGCTCGTCGATCATGCGATTGACGGCATTACCGCCACCGCCGCCGACGCCCACGACCTTCATGCGAGCGGCTTGCGTCGCGCTCTCTTCGAACTCGAAGATCATTGAGAGAGAAGCTCCCGTACTGCGATTGGTGGGGACGGTGGAGCAGGGAGAATGCTGGACAAGCGAAGTTCCAAGCGGACTACGAGGAGGGAGAAGCTGCACACCGCCTGTGCAAAATGCTCGGGCAATATAATGCTTTTGGTGCGCGCGCCTAGTCCTCTTCTTTTGCTCTGACGAGGGATCACACGAAGAATCACAGAGAAAATCGCGCGAAGTTTTCCACAGCGAAAACCCGCGCAGCAACTTTGTGTGAGCGACAGAGTGAGAATGCGTGCACACTCGTCACGAGGCACACTCGGCGTAATAATCGCCGCCCCCGGAGAGCGAGGCGTCCGGGTTCGGCGCGGCGGTTCCATCGCATGCCGCGCGCCAACGCAAATGATGGATTTTTTCGCGAGACCTTCGTCGGTCTAGCCCGACGTGCACCCTTCGGTCGTGAAAACCTCGATGGTTCGAACTACCGGCGAGAGGAGCAGGAGCGCGCGCGAACAGCGCGCGCGACTTCAAATCGAGTTGCTGCGAGCGCTAGCGAGCGGCGCTTCTTCTGATCTGCGCGCGCAGATCAGAAGAAATCCTGCAGCCAGAACTTGACGCGCTCCGCAAACTTCCCTACTCCGCCGCCGGTCGCTGTGAGCCGGCGCACACCAGCGCCCGCGGCGCCGAGGGCCAGTCGATGCGCCGCGTACTGCGCGAGCCCGACAGCTGTCGCGAAGCGGGGCGCTTCCACGGAATCGCTCAGGCCCCCAATGTTCTCCGCCGGCAGACCCACGCGCACTCCCGTTCCAAACACGTCACTCGCAAGCTCGGCGACACCCTGCATCGCGGCCGCGCCGCCAGTGAGGACCACGCCCGCGCTCAGCTTTCCAGCGTAGCCGGCCGTGGAGATGTCACGCTGAACGAGGTCGAAAATCTCGTCCATGCGCTGGTGAATGATGTGCGCCAGCAGCTCGCGCGGGATCTGACGGTCGCCCTGCGCTACGGTGCTCGGCAGCTGGATGACATCCGACGGATCGACGAGTGGCTCGTATGCGCAGCCGAAGCGCTCCTTCAATCGCTCGGCGTCAGCCTGTGTCACGCCCAGGCCATGCACGATATCGCTCGTGACGTTGTTGCCGCCGAAGGCAACGGTGCCGAGGTGGCGAATCTTGCCCTCGTGGAACACCGCGAGATCGGTGGTTCCTGCCCCCATTTCGACCAGCGCGACACCCAGCTCCTTCTCGTCCTCGGTGAGCACGGCAAGGGCACTCGCGAGTGGTTCGAGCACCAGTTCACGGACGCGATACCCCGCGCGCTCTACGGACTTTCGCAGATTGAGCGCCGGTGAGCTGCCAATCGTCACGAGATACATCTCCGTCTCGAGACGTGTACCGATCATGCCGATGGGATCGCGGATTCCGCTGTTGCGATCGACGGTGTATTCCTGTGGAATGGCGTGGAGCAACTCGCGGTCGGGAGGAATGGCTTGCGCTCGCGCCACCTCGTTCGCCCGGTCGACGTCATGCTTGTTGATCTCGTCTCCGCTCACGGCAACGATGCCCTTGCTCGTCATCGCCTGCACGTGCTCGCCGGCGATGCCGGCGTACAGCTCCTGCACCTGCACGCCGGCCATTCGTTCGGCGTCCTGCAGTGCCTGACGAATGGAGCGCGTCGTCTCCTCAATGTCCGCGACGACGCCGCGGCGCATGCCCGTGGTGCGCGCCTGGCCAACGCCAAGGAGCTTGATCGACGGAGACTTCGATAAGTCGCCGCTGGTTTCGGCGATGATGGCTGTCGTCTTCGCGGATCCGATGTCGAGTCCAGCGACGAGGCGTTCCGGGTTCATGGCAGTCTGGCGATGACCTGGTCTCTGTAGCGTAGGTCGATCTCCGCCGCGTGGAGCCCGCGGCGGGCAAGGTCGTCTTCAACAGGCTCGATCTCGGCGAGTCGCGTCGCCGACACGTCACGCATCGCACGAACAGGCATGCCGTCGTACTCGATGAGTACTTCGTCCGCACCGGTGATGCGCACTTCACTCACGCGATCGTAGAGCGCGGGGGCCTCCGAGCGCAAGAGACCCAGGAGCTTTAACAGTTCAACGTCCCGACGTGGAAGGATAGGCGCGTCGATCGGCGTCCGGACAAGGTCGATGGGTAGTGCGACGCCACGGGCATCGTACGCTCGCACGCCATCACTCGTGGCGACCAGCGCGACTGGCAAGTTCTCGTCAATGTCCACGACGAGCGTCCCGGGCAGCTTTCGGCGTACACTGACTCGTCGAAGCTGGGGATGCGAGGCGAGACGAGCCGCCAAAGGCGCAGTGGGGTCCCAGATCGACGCGGTGGTGTCGACATGGAGCCGGTCGATGACCTCCCCGACCGACACATACCGAGCGCCAATGATCTCGACCTTCCGCACGCGAAAGAAGGATAGTTGACGGAGGAGAAGCGGACCCCAAAAGGGCACGCCCACCAGCAGGACGAGCGCGATCGCGATGAGCGTGAGCCTAACGCGAACACGCGACCATACTGTCTCCTGCGGCGTTTCGCTCTCGTTCATCGCATTCCCTTCAGCCGAGCGAGGAGCTCCGTGCCGCTGTCCGTGATGTCACCGGCGCCCATGAATACCACCACATCGCCCTCGCGGACGTCGTCGGCAAGTGCCGACGCGACATTCTTTCGCTCACCGCGCCAAGTGAGCTTCGCGCCGGAGGTGGGCAGCTGGTCTGCTATCAGCGACGACGTGATGCCCGGCATAGGCTTCTCGCGCGACGGGTAGATCTCGGTGAGATACAAGGCGTCGGCCGTGGATAATGCCGCGGCGAAGTCGCGCGCAAAATCGCGGGTGCGCGAGAAGAGATGGGGCTGGAAGGCGACGAGGAGGCGACGCGCCGGAAAGGCTTCCCTGGCCGCGGAGAGTGTCGCGGCAATCTCCGTTGGATGGTGCGCGTAGTCGTCGAGGACCGTGACGCCCCGCGATTCACCGACCAGCTCGAATCGACGTTCCACGCCACGAAACGCGGCGAGGCCGCGGATCAGGTCCGCCGCCGGCGCGCCAAGCGCGAGACCACTGCCAAGCGCCGCCAGCGAGTTGAGTATGTTGTGACGTCCAGGGACGCTCAACGCTACGGTGCCTAACGGTTCGCCGTCATACGCGACGTCGTAGCTGGCGCCGGCACCCGCCATGCGAGGCGAGCGCGCCACGAGCCGTGCATCGGGTGCGCCCCGGCCGTCGTCGATCGCGTACCTGATGACTTCCGTTCCCGTGGGCAAGCCCATGGCACTGGCACCCGGATCTTCACCGCAAAGGACGATCGCGCGCGACGGCCCGACGAATTCCGCGAAGGCCAGTCGAATGTTCGCGAGGGTGCCGTAGATGTCGAGATGGTCGGCTTCGATGTTCGTGACGACAGCCACGGTCGGTGTGAGCGCGAGAAAAGAGCGATCGTATTCGTCCGCTTCGACCACGTACAGCCGATCGGCGCCCGCGCGCAAGTTGCCTGACCATGCGGCAACTCGGCCGCCGACGAGCGCCGTTGGCTCGCGGCCAGCCGCCGCGAGCGCTTCGGTCGTCATCACCGTGGTGGTCGTCTTCCCGTGCGTTCCCGCGATGCCCACGAGCTCGCGATCACGGGTGACCTCACCGAGCGCTTCCGCGCGGCGGATGACCGGGATACCGGCTTCGCGCGCGCGCTGCAGCTCGGGGTGGTCCTTCGGCATCGCCGACGTCACGACCAACGCGCGCGCGCCACTCACGTGCGACGGATCATGGGGACCGACGATGATCCCTAACCGTCGCAGGTCATCCGCGCCGGATGGGTTGGTATCGCATCCGGTGACGCGTGCTCCGCGACGCACGAACAACTCGGCGAGCGCGCTCATCCCGGCGCCCGCGATGCCGACGAAGTGAACGGGCCGTGTGTCGGCAGAATCCAGGAGTCGCATTGGCGCCGGGAATATAGCCGAGTGACATAACAGCCACTCGCATACAGCTCAGGGAATCATCGCAGCAATGCGGCGCGCGATCATTTGCGCCGCGTCGGGACGAGCGCGGGCGATCGCACCTCGAGTGAGCCGCGCCAACTCATCCGGGTCCTCGAGGAGCTCCCGAAGCGTGCTGTCGAAGCGCGCGACGTCGAAGTCGGTTTGCGGGATGTAGATCGCGGCGCCTGCCGCCGCGAGCGTACGTGCGTTGACGCTTTGATGATCGGCCGCTGCCGTTGGTAGTGGCACCAACAGCGAGGGAATCCCCCATGCGCAGAGCTCGGCCGTACCCATCGCTCCCGCTCGCGAGAGTGCGAGGTCAGCCACCGCGTAGGCGTCCCGCATCGGCGCGATGTAGGGTCGAATTACGACGCCTTCGGTCGCCAACGACGAGTACTCATCATAGGTGCCCTTGCCCGTCGCCCAAACAATGTAGAGGTCCCTCGGCCGCGCTCCCGATCGGATCCACTCGGCAACCGTGTTGTTGATTGCGCGCGCGCCCTGGCTTCCGCCAAACACGAGAAGCACGCGCCCTCCCTCTGGTGGAAGGCCCCAGGTACGGCGCGCCGTCGCGCGGACGGGCCTCTCGGACGGCGGGGGCTCGATAGGATTGCCCGTATCCACGAGCTTCTTGTTGCTTCCCGACGCGAGATAGCGACCCGCCTCGGGGTAACCGAGGTAGACCTCGCGCGCCCAACGCGAAAAGAAGCGCATCGTTAGGCCCGGATAGCTGTTTTGCTCCTGCAGGGCGTACGGAACGCGATGCGAGGCGGCATAGGCCAGTGCGAGCCCGGAGGCGTATCCACCAGTGCCCACGACAACCGCTGGCCGCCGCTTGGCGGCGATGCGCGACAATTGGCGCCAGGCGCCCAGCGCACCGCGCAGCGTCTTCGCATTGTTCCAGACCTTCGATCGATACAGTGGATGAAGGTCGAGCAGGACGTGCGGAAATTCCGTCGTCGGCAAGATGTCGCGCTCGATACCACGTAACGCGCCAATGAAAAACGGCTCAACATCGGGACGCAGTTGCTGGAGAGCGCGGGCAATCGCAAGGCCCGGGTAGAGATGCCCACCGGTGCCACCACCCGCAAAGAAAACGCGCGGCCCTACTTTGCGTGCGATACTGCTCACCGCCGTCGTCACCGTGCTGCCGGCACCGCGAGTGGATCCGTGGCGCCGGTGCCCAAGACCCGCTCCTTCGTGCTGCCGATGTTCACGAGAATACCCGTAAACAGCATCGTCAGCACCAGGTTCGAGCGCCCGTAGGACACGAATGGCAGCGTGAGCCCCGTTGTTGGGAGCAATCCGATCACGACGCCAATATGCAGATATGCGGTGAGGACGGTGACGAAGGTCAGGCCAACGGCCACGAGCTGCAGGAATGGCGACCGCGCCTTTCTGGCGATGCGAAAACCCAGTAAGGCATAGATCGCAAAGGCGATGGTGATGGCCGCGAGCCCCACAAATCCCCACTCCTCACCGATGTTGCTGGCGATGAAGTCGCTATATGGATAGGGCAGGAATCCAGCCTGCTGACGGCCTTCACCAAAGCCGACGCCGAACGCACCGCCCGAGCCGACGGCGAGCAAAGACTGCTTGAGCTGGTAGTTCACGGCAGCTGGCGCGCCGCCTGGGTCGAGGAATGTCGATACGCGAAGCAGCGCGTACTGCACCCGCTCGATCTTGTGCCAGAGCACAGGGATCGCCAATGCGCCTAACGCCACGAAGTGACTCATGCGCGCACCGCCGACGAAGAGCAGGAGCGCCATCAGCAGCGTGTACAACATCGAGACCGACAGGTCCGGCTCCATCGCGGCGAGCACGTCGAGCAGACCGATGACGACCAGAAATGGAACGAGGCCCTTCGTAAGGCGCTTGAGGGTGTCGCCTTTACGCACCACGAGCATCGACACCCAGATGATGACGCCGAGCTTCCCGAGCTCCGATGGCTGGAAGGAGCTGCCGAAGAGGAAGCGCTTCGATCCATTGATGCGTGGCGCGATCGAGTCGGGCAAGACGAGCGTCAGCGCCATCGTCACGATCGTGACGGTCATCAGCGGCCAGGCCCATTCACGCCATTTGTCCGCGTCCAACTTCGCCGCGATCGAAAACGCGATCGCGCCCGCGATCGCCCCGGACAGCTGTCGAACCAGATAGAAGGCGCTGCCGTGATTCTCGTTCATCGCAACGAGCGCGCTCGCGCTATAGAGCACCGCCAACCCATAGGCCAGGATGACGGCGCTCACGAGCATGAGCCCTTGAGCCTCCACGCCCATGCGCCATCGCGTTCGCTCGTCGGCACGCGCCTCCCGCTTGGGAACGCTACCGATCGCGTCGCGAGCTACGGTTCCAACAGTCACTGCGCTCTGCCTCCACTCACTGCTTTACTTCGCGCTTCGGTATCGACACACGTTTGACACCGCTGTGCTGGTTGACGAGTCGCTTGAACTCGCGACCGCGCTGTTCATAATTCTCGAACATGTCGTAGCTCGAGCACGCGGGCGAGAGGAGCACGACGTCACCTGGCACCGAGACGCGGCGAGCCGCGGCAACGACATCGTGGAATGACGAGCCGAGACGCTCCACCGGGACGAGGCTACCAAGATCTCCCTCGATGACCGGCGCAGCTTCTCCGTACGCGATCACGACTTTGACCGTCCGCCGGATCTGGTCGGTCAACGACGTGTACGGCTCGCCCTTGTGTCGGCCACCAAGCAGGAGCACAGTGGGCCGCGTCATTCCGCGCAACGCAACTTCGGTGGACGCAACGTTCGTCGATTTGGAGTCGTTGATCCAGAGCACCCCATTGCTCTCACCCACGCTCTCGATGCGGTGTTCGAGTCCTTGAAACGTGCGAAGCCCGCGTGCCAGCGCCCCGAGCGCCGTCGGTGTGCGGTGCGCCTCGCTGGCCAGCACGACGGCGAGTGCCGCGCCGAGCGCGTTCGCAACGTTGTGATCACCGATCAAGCGCAGATCGTTGCGCGCGAGTAGCGGCTCTCCAAGCACCTCCAGCATGCCGCGCGACGTATCGATCCACGCATCACTGCGACCGCGAACTGAGAACCGGCAATGAATTCCAGCCGCCGCTTCCGCGAGGGCTTCGACGACGAGATCGTCTCCGTTCGTCACCCACATCGACGCAGCGGTGGCATTCCGAAAGAGCAGTGCCTTGTCACCATAGTACTCCTCGATAGTGGCGTACCGATCGAGGTGATTCGCGGAAAGGTTCGTGAGAATCCCAACGCGCGGATCGATGCTCGGCGTGTCGTGCAGCTGAAACGAAGAGATCTCGAGTGCGACCCACTCAGGCGGTGTGGGTCGGAGTGCGATCTCGGAGAGCGGCAAGCCGATGTTGCCGGCAGCGACCGCGCGATGACCAATCGACGAAAGCAAGTGCGCCACGAGCGCGGTGGTCGTCGTTTTGCCATTCGTACCGGTGATCGCGACGTAGCGAAGGTTCGGCAGCATGCGCAGCGCGATCTCCACTTCGCTCACCACCTCGATGCCTCGCGGACGCGCTGCCGCGAGTGGCGCCGCGTTCGGCGGGACACCGGGACTCACGACGACGAGGGACGCGCGACCGATGCGCTCGAGATCGTGCGCCCCGAGCTGCACATCGATGCCTTCCTCGCGCAATGCGGCCGCGGTGGCATCGAGCTCCTTGCCGGTTCCAGCGTCGGAAGCGTACACCTCCGCTCCGGTCCGCGCCAACAACGTGGCGACGGCGCGTCCGCTTCGTGCAAGTCCTACGACGGCGATCTCGCCATTGAGCCAGCCGGCGGGCATCGCGGGCTCGGAGACGCGTCTCTGCTGCTGTGCTCTCACGACGCGTTCGTCAGCGAAGCTTGATGGTGGTCAGCGCGAAAAACGCGCAGAGGATTCCAATGATCCAGAATCGCACGACGACTTTCGATTCGTGCCACGCCAGCATCTCGAAGTGATGGTGCAGCGGCGCTTTTCGAAAGACCTTGTGCGATTTGGCGTACTCGAGACCGTAGCGCTTTCGACGATACTTGAAGACGTACCGTTGCAGAATCACCGAGACCGTTTCCGCGGCGAACACCGCGCCAACGAATGCCAGCAGGAACTCGGACTTGAGCAGAATGGCAACGGCGCCTAACGCGCCGCCAAGCGCGAGCGATCCGGTGTCGCCCATGAATACCTCGGCGGGATGGGTGTTGAACCAGAGGAATCCAATGAGGGCGCCGACGATCGCAAGGCAGAATACCGTGAGCTCGCCAGCATCCGCGAGGTAGAACATCTGGAGGTATTGGCTCGCGTCCGTGCGGCCCATGATGTAGCTGAAGATTGCAAAGGTCGCGAAAGCGATTGCCCCCAGTCCCGCGGCAAGTCCATCGAGGCCGTCCGTGATGTTCACGGCGTTGCTCGTCCCGGTGAGAATGAACGTCGTGAATACGACGTACAGCCAGGCGAATCCCGCCGCGGGCACGATCACGACGTACTTGAAAAACGGCACCGATGTGGACGCGCCGGGCAGGTATGGCACCAGCGGGTGCTGCCAGAGATACCAGCCAAGGACGACGCCAACGATGACTTGGCCCGCGAGCTTATAGCGCTCGACCAGACCGCTGTTCTTCTTCCCTTCCCGCTTCTGCTTGAGCTTCAGATAGTCGTCGAGGACACCGATTGCGCCCATCCACAGCATCACGAACATGGCCACGAGCACATATGGCCGGCGCAAGCTGAACTTCGACCAGAGCAGAATGGGGATGATGGCACAGGCGAGGATGATCAATCCTCCCATAGTGGGGGTCGATCCCTTCGACGCGTGGGTATCTGGCGTGCCTTCGCGAACCACTTGGTTCACTGCCTGACGACGCAGTGCCCGCAAAATGATCGGGCCGAGGATAAAGGACAGGATCAACCCCGTCACCGCCGCCATCACCGCGCGGAAGGAGATGTACTGTAGCAGGTTGAGTATGCGGTACGACGAACGCAGCGGGTATAGAAGAGAGTAGAGCAAGGTGCTCGGTGCTAGGTGTTAGGTGCCAGCTGCTCCGCCCATTGTTTGATCTTCGGCACGAGCTGCTCGAGCCGAACCCCGCGCGACGCTTTGAGCAGGATAACGGCGTCGGGCTCCAGACGCGACGAGAGCCGATTCCAGAGACTCTCGACATCGGTCGCCGTCACAAGTCTCTGGGGCACGGAGCCAGCGGCCAGGCGTTCCAGGGCCACCGCAAACTCGCCAAGGCCGGCGACGATCTCGATCGGAGAGGCCAGCGCGTCGCGTGCTAAGGCCTCATGTAACGCAGGTCCAGTCGGCCCCAGCTCGAGCATCGTCCCCAAAACGGCGACACGCTGCCGGCCGTGACCGGTATGTTGGAGTAATTCGAGCGCGGCACGCGCCGACCCCGGGTTGGAGTTGTACGCGTCGTTGACCAGTGTCACGCGGCCGATCTGCTCGACGTTGGAGCGCATCGGCGGCACAGGCATCGCGGCTATCCCGCGTGCCGCCTGCTGGACGGAGACGCCGAGCTCCCGCGCCACCGCAAGGGCAAGCATCGTGTTTCGCAAGTTATGAACGCCGCGCAGCGGTACATCGATCTCCACACCAGACAGCGTCACTCGGCCACGCCCGTCGGCCTGAAGATCCCACCGATCGGCACGCACGTCGCCTTCGTCGAGCCCGGCCGCAACCACAACGCGTGCGCGCTTCTGCGCCTCGGCGACGACATCGCTCTGACTTGCCGGCGCAACGGCCAACGCCACGCCCTCACACGCCGCCAGCTCCTCTCGCATCACTCCGGCGAGATCGCCTAATCCCTCCAAATGCTCTTCGGCGATCGAGGTGACGACGGTGACGTCGGGTTCAACGATGGCCCGCAAACGCGCCACCTCTCCCGGGTGGTTCGTTCCCATCTCGATCACGGCGACGTCGGCGCTGTCGGGCATGGCAAGGAGCGTCAGTGGCACCCCTACGAGGTTGTTGAGATTGCCCTGAGTGGCGTGGGTCTCGAGCGCGGCGCCTAACGCGGCCTTGAGCAGCTCCTTCGTGCTCGTCTTACCATTGGTGCCGACGACGCCGACGACCGGCTTCGCCCATGCGCGCCGGCGATAGCGGCTCAGTGCACCTAACGCGGCGAGCGTGTCCGGGACCTCGAAAACGGGCACGCCGAGGGCGCGCGCCACGTCCGGACGAGACACGACGACAGCGACCGCGCCGCTCGCAACGGCCTGCGTTACGAACTCGTGCGCATCGAATCGCTCGCCAACGAGTGCCACGAAAAGATCGCCTTGGCAGATCGTGCGCGTGTCCGTCCACACCCGTGAGATCTGCTGTCCGCCGCGCGGTGGATTTCCGGCCGACAACTCTTCGAGCGCATCGGCGACGCGATCCAGCGTCCAGAATGTCATGAACGAAATGGTTAGGCAGTGGTCATGAGCGACTTCACGATCTCCTTCTCGTCGAAGGGGTACTTCGTGGTACCGCGCACCTGGTAAGTCTCGTGTCCCTTCCCGGCGAGAAGCACCACGTCCTCTGGCGCGGCGATCGCCAGCGCGCGCTGAATGGCCTCGAGCCGATCCGTGATACGCTCGTGATTGCCGCGGTGCATCCCTGACTCGATGTCATTGAGAATCGCTTCCGGGTTTTCGGTGCGCGGGTTGTCGCTCGTCACGAGAGCCAGATCGGCGAGACGCTCGGCAATCTCGCCCATCACAGGCCTCTTGCCACGGTCACGGTCGCCGCCGCAACCGAAGACGACGATGAGCCGGCCGCTGGTGAACGGCCGCACCGCCGTCAGCGCGCGCTCGAGCGCATCTGGCGTATGCGCATAGTCGCGCAGGACGGCCGGTCGCTCGTTGAGCAGCTCGAGACGCCCCGGCACCTGCGGCAGCGACGACAGGCGTTCGGCAATCTGGGGCGTGTGGGTGCCTAACGCATACGCAGCCGCGGCGGCGCCGAGCGCGTTCATGACGTTGAAGTCGCCGATGAGTGGCAGGCGAATCGGCAAACGTTCCGTACCCAGGGCGAGCGTCCATTCGCTACCGCGGGGACCGAAGCGCACTTGCTCCGAATGAACCTCCGCTGTCATCACGCGCTCGCTGAAGCCGACGCGGCGGCGATTCGTGCGCAGCGCACCCCACGCCTTCTCGTCGACGTTGTACACGACGATGCCGTGTGGCAGCAGGTACTCGATGAGGCGGGCTTTGGCCCGGAAATACTCCTCCATCGTGCCGTGGTAGTCGAGGTGGTCGCGGGTGAGATTCGTGAAAATCACGACGTCGAACTGTACGCCCTCGACGCGGCTTTGATGGAGTGAGTGCGACGACACTTCCATGGCGACGCGCGCCACGCCCTGGTCGACGAGGGCCCGCAAGAGGCGCTGGAGCTCGACCGGTCCGGGCGTCGTTAGGCCTCCGCCGCCTTCCATCGGTCTTCCCTCGCTGCCGATGAGCACCCCGAGAGTGCCAATCGATGCACTCCGTCCGTTCGGCACATCGAGAATGTGACGGAGCATGTTGACGGTGGTCGTTTTGCCGTTCGTGCCCGTGACGCCAACGAGCTGTAGGGCACGTCCTGGCCAGCCGTACGCAACCGCGGCCGCGAGCGGCGCCGCGCGACGTCCATCGCGCACCACTAGTGCCGGCAGGCCCTCCGGCAGGCGCGACGCCTGCTCGACGATCGCCGCGATGGCGCCTGCCTTCTGCGCCATGTCGAGGAAGTCGTGTCCATCGCGCTCGGTGCCGTGCACGGCGATGAACACCGATCCCGGTTGCACGAGCCGGCTATCGTCACTGATGCCGCTCGCCGTCTCCGGCAGCATCCCACGACGATCCTTGAGCAGCTGCGCCGCCGTGAGCGCGGTCGCGACCTCCGCGAGCGAAAACTCCGTCACAGTTTAGAATTCATGAAATAGACGTACGGTGGCTCCAGCGGGCGTCACGGTGCCCGCGCTCGGCTCCGTGGCACCATCCGTGCCGCGTACGACGCGCACATGAAACCCGGCGCCGTGTAGCGAGCGCAGGGCATCACGCAGTGACATTCCGTGAATGTCGGGTACGGGCCGCGCCGGCTCGGCGATCTGCTTCTCCGCTCGGCGCGCGGCGAGTGTCACGATCACCGGAACGCTGCCGGCGCTGACCACTTCGCGTGCCGCGCGGCGTGCGCTGTCGAGCCGGAGCGACTCGCGCGGTACAACGCGGGCCGTGGAGTCCGCACTCGCGAGCTGGGCGCGTGGCATGGTGTCGCCAGGCGGCGACGTGTCGGGCCGGAGCGCGAGTGCCGCGCCAGCACTCGACGCCAGCTTGTCTCGGTCCAACGCGGCATCGCGCGCGGCGAGTGCTGCCTGTAAGACCGTCTTCGTGAGCGGCGCGGCCGTCGCCGCGCTGTAAAAGCTTCCCTTCTCGTCTCGCGGATTGGTGAGCTTGACCACAATCACATACTGCGGCTCGTCACCAGGAAAAAGGCCGACGAAGTTCGGATTGTATTGCTGCGCAGCGTAGCGACCGTTCACCGTTCGTCGCGGCGTACCGGTCTTGCCGGCGAGCAGGAAGCTGCTCAAGTCCGCCTGGAGCGCGGTGCCGTTCTCGACGACATTGAGCAGCATCTTCCGCATGCGCGTCGCGACCTCCGGGGTGAGCACGCGCCTAACGACGCGGCGTTGATGGCGGTACAACACGTTTCCGTTGGGCGCCCGAATCTCTTTGACGAGTGCGGGCTCGAGAAGATCGCCACCGTTCGCGAATGTAGCATACGCCACCACGAGCTGCAGAGGCGTGACGGAGATCTCATAACCCATCGCCAGCGACGCCGGCGATTGCGGGGACCACTTTGCCGGCTCACGAAGCACGCCATTCGCTTCCGACGGATATGGCACACCCGTCGCGGTGCCGAATCCGAAGTCTCTCAAGACCTCGAACTCTTCGCGAGATGACAGACGCTGCGCGAACTTTACGATGCCGATGTTGCTCGACCACTGGAGCACTGTCGCCAGCGAGGCACGACCCACGAGGTGGTCGTCATGAATCACGCGGCCTTCCAACTCGAGCGTCCCGTCGCCGGTGTTGATCATGTCGGTCTCACGCGCGCGACCGCGCGCTAAAAGGCCCGCGGCGATGAATGGCTTGAGCGTGGACCCAGGCTCGAACGGCTCCGTGAGGGCCGTGGCGGCCGTCGAACGCACGTCCTGCCGTCTACTCGCAAGCGCGAGGATGTCGCCTTCGCGCGGATCGAGAATGACGATGTCGCCACCATCCGCGCTCATCTTCGCTACGGCCTCGGCGAGCGCGCGTTCGGCGATCTCCTGAAGATCGTGGTTGAGTGTGAGCACGACCGTGTTGCCAGGTCGCGCATCCACGCGCGGCGCGTTCGGCGACTCGAAGCTTCGCCCGCGCACGTCGCGTACGAGCGTGGCGGAGCCCGCCGTGCCGCGCAGCACGCTGTCCAACGCGAGCTCGACGCCGTCTACGGCTTTGTTCTGCGCGTCCACGTGGCCGACGAGCCGGCGAGTGCCTTCGGACATCGCGTACGCGCGCACGCTCGCCGCGCTCGCATAGACGCCATGCAGCCGCGTTGCCGCGGCAACGTCCGTCGTTAGGTAACGGCCAGGGAGCGTGACCCACGCATGTCGCGGATCGAGCGCGCGGCGAATCCACTCCGATTTGACCTTTTCCTTGGTTAATATGCGACGGAGTGTCGTGCGCTCTGCCGCACGCACCTCGCGCGGAGCGATCTCGAGCTGCACCATCTCGCGACTCTGCGCGAGGACGAGGCCGGCCGCGTCGAGAATGTCACCGCGAGGCGCCGGCATCTCGCGCGGCGCGAATTGCTGCCGCGCCGCCCGCGCGCGCCACGCGTGACCCTGAAGCAGCTGCACGTGCGCCGCCTGCCCGATGACAACCAGCGCGAACGCCGCCAACAGCGCGTGCACGATCTTGATGCGACGTGACCGAATCATGGACGCGCCGTCGAATCGACTCGCGGCCGCTTCGGCGCAACCACCGACGGTGCGAGCATGATGACTTGATCAGGAGAAGGCACGTGCATGTTCAACCGCTGCTCGGCAATGGGCGCCAGCCGCGCTCGGCTCGACGCGTCGCGAATCTCTCCATCGAGCTTTACCCGCTCGGCTTCGAGAGCCTGACGACGACGATCGAGGTCGCGCATCGCCCGCGCTTGATCGATTCCGTACGTCCGGCGTGCAATGACGCCTGTCGCCACGAGGACGAAACCAAAGAGCGCAAGCGCCACCGTCGAGCGGCGCGACAAACGAGCTCGCTTCACGCTACTTCCGCGAGACGGAACGCGCGCAACCGAGCGCTGCGTGACCGCGCATTGCGCGAAAGCTCCTCTGCTGCGGGAGTCGTTGCCTTCCGGCCGACGAGAACGCCAAGCGCGTGTCCGCGACACGTACAAATGGGTTGCTTTGGCGGGCAGATGCACTCGCTGCTCCACTCGCGGAAGGCGTGCTTCACGAGGCGATCCTCGCCCGAGTGATAAGCGATGATGGCCATCGTTCCGCCCGGAAGCAGCCGATCCCGTAGGACTGGGAGAGCGTGCTCCAGCGCGGTGATCTCGTCATTGACGGCAATGCGTAGAGATTGGAAGAGCCGAGCAAACTCCGGCGGGCCGGTCCTGGGGCCGAGCGCTCCACGAATGGCACCCACGAAGTCATCGCTCACCGCGAAGGGCCGGTTGAGGCGCCGGCGCACCACCTCGCGCGCGAGGCGGTGCGCTCGTCGCTCGTCACCATACTCGCGAAAGATCGCTGCAAGGGCGTGCTCGTCGAAGGAGTTGAGCAAGTCTGCCGCGCTGATCCCGCCCGCGCGCCCTCCATCCATGCGCATGTCGAGCGGCGCATCTTCGCGAAAGGTGAAGCCGCGACGGGCATCGTCGATCTGGTGTGACGAGATGCCAAGGTCGAGTAAAACTCCCGCGAACCGTTGGTCCGCGATCTCGGGTATCTCATTGATGTCAGCAAAATTGCCCAGGTAGGCGCGAAACCGACCATTCGAGGCGTAAGAGGCGAGACGTGCGCGAACAGTATCGAGGGCGTCGGGGTCGCGATCGATGCCTGTCACTTGCTTCACACCCGCGTCCAGCAAAGCTTGCGAATGGCCCCCACCACCGAGCGTCCCGTCCAGTACTGTCCCGCTGCCGCCGAGTAGGTCGATGACCTCTCTAGCGAGCACAGGCGCGTGATATGCGCTATTCCAACTGGAACCATCGACGCCGGGAGACGGGGCGGACATTCTAACCGCCTCTTCCCCGTCGCGCCAACCCCTGCGTCCTTTGCCACGTACTACCCGGAAGCCAACGTCCACCGAGCGTGCTCGAGTCTCGATGATCCGCAGCAGCCGGAAGCATCTCGCGATGATCATTCATGGCGCCCGCGCGGAGCGCGAGGACGTGCGCCATTTGATCGACTGGGTGCGTGGGAAGGGCCATCTCGTGGAGCCCAGGGTAACGCTGGAGCCCGGGGATGGGACGGCGATGGCTGCTGCGGCGGCGCGCGCCGGCGCTGATGTCGTCATCGCGCTGGGTGGTGACGGCACGATCAACGAAGTCGTGAACGGCCTCGATGGGTTCGACACGCCGCTCGGAATCATTCCGCTCGGCACTGCGAACGATTTCGCCACGCAAGCGGGAATCCCGGCCGATGCCGATCATGCGATGGATGTTATCCTACGTCGCAAGCCAGTGCGTATAGACACGGCCTCGCTCAACGGCCGAAGATTCCTGAACGTGTCGACGGGCGGGGTTGGTGCGGAGGCCACTGCCGAGACGCCTGCCGAAGCAAAGGAAACATTGGGGCCGATGGCGTACGCGATCACGGGTGTTCGCAAGTTTGCGGACTTCGAACCTTATGGCGCCGCCTTCGCCGGACCGGATTTCTCCTTTGCGGGCGAGTTCCTGATGTTCGCCGTAGGGCTAACACGCGCTTCGGGTGGCGGAACATTGGTAACGCCGAAAGCATCCGTCACCGACGGCCTTCTCGACGTGTGCATCGTGGAATCGATGGGGCGCGGGGACTTTGCGCGGCTTCTCCTCAAGATTAAGCGCGGCGAGCATTTGGGCGAACAAGGCGTGCACTACGTGCAGCTACCGTGGGTCACGATCGAGGCGAAAAAGACGCTAAGTGTGAACGTTGATGGCGAGACTTCTGATGCGCAGAAGCTCGACTACCGGTCGCGGGCGAAAGACCTCTGGGTCCATCTCGTTAAGCTGCCGGGGACCGACCTTCAAAAACTGTAGGCTCGGCGCACCAAGGGCTCGGACACTTACTCGATGAGGAGCGGTTCGCGTTGGTCGTCGTTTGCGGTTGTCGCGAGTCCCCGCTCCCGCTTCGGCATTGACGACTAAAAGGGCCCGCAGCTCTCGCTGCGGGCCCTTTCCATCCGAACGAAGAAAAAAAACGGTTAGTGCTTCGTGCCAGAGCGCGTCGAGGCCTTGCAGAGCTGCTTCTTGGCGGGTGCGATGTTCGGGTAGTACTGCTGAATGGCGCCCATGAGCTGGCCGGCGGTATTGCGGTCGTAAGCGGCGGCTTGGGGCAGTGCGATTTGCGACGCTGACCACATGTCGTCCGCGAGCTGAGCATCGGCGCAGCTACGTGACTTGTTCAAGTTCTGCAGCGCATTGAGTCCTACCTGGAACGACGCGAGGCCCACGAAGAGCTTGAGCTGCGCGGAGGGCGCGATCGAGTCCACTGTGCTCGCGAGCGAGTACGCGTTCATCCACGATTGCCGCATGGCCGCGGCGTCCTTGCCAACGGTATCCTGCGCCGCTTTCACGGCAATGCCGACGATGGGAAGCAGACCCTGCCCAACGGCTGCCTTGTCGGCGCCTTTGGCAACGATCTGCCGCGCCCACGCAAGCGCACTGTCGGTCTGCTTGAGCTCACCATAGGTCACGAGGACGAAAGCAACGCCATTCTCGACCTTCGGATCGAGCTGCACCGCGCGCTTGGCCGCATCGAGCGACTGCTGCAGCTGTCCCGACTTTCGCAGAGTCTGCGCGTAGAGCATGTACAGATCGGCCTTGTTCGGGAACTTCTGCACCGCCCTGGCGGCATACTGCGAGGCAACCTGCGGCTGACTGTCCGCGGACGCGATGGCGATCATGCGGGTGTAGAGATCCGCGGTTGCCGCGGCCGTGTCGGCCTTCATCCAATCCTCGCCCGCGGCGAGCGCCTTCTTGTAGTCCTTCGCGCTGGCGAGCAACAGGAAGCGCATGCGCAGGAGCTGCGGATCGCCCGGATTATCCTGCAACATCTCGTTCGCGATCGGCAGCGCCAACTCCGGTTTGTTCATGGCGCCGAGGAGCGTGAGCAGCGTAGGACGGACGGTCGGGTCAAAACGAGCGAGGCGCACCATCGTCTGCACGGCCTTCGCGGTGTCGCCCTTTTGCGTGTATGCGTCGACCGCGTTGCGCATGGCGAGGGCGTTGGCCGAGTCCGAGCGCATGATCGCTTCGGCGACACGCAGCACCGAGTCCGGGCCACTCTTGCCATACTGATAGGCCGACATCAGGCAAAGCTGCGACAATGTGCTGTTGGGATCCTTCGCCAAGCCTGCCCGCGCAGCCGCGGAAGCCTCGGCCCACTTCTGATCGCGAAGCGCCGTCTCACACTTGCGATAGTCCGGCAGTGCTTTGCGCGCATCCGTGAGCTCTTTCTCGACGCGCTTCGCGGCATCGCCAGGATCACGCGCATCGACACCCGGCAGAGGCTGCGCCAGGGAAACGTCTCGGGCGAGCATCAAGCGCGAGTCGACATGCACGCCATTCGACGTCTTCGCTCCGGTGCAGTCGAGAATCTCGTCCGCGCGCATCAGCTTCGCCAACTCTTTCAAGTCGGAAACGCTAAGCGCCGAGTCGGCCTTGTAGCCAGACGACGTGAGATAGTTGTTGATGTCGTTGCGCGACAGCACGTACAGCTGTCGAATTGAATTCTCGGACTGAACACGGCTGCGCAACGCTTCGGCGACATCGACACCGAGCGGGCTAGGGGTGGCCGTGTGGCAGGTCGCGATGAGAATACGCGGCGTGTCAGCACCAGGCTGTTGACCGCGGGCCTGCGCGTGCACGATGCGGGGTGCGCTGAATGCACTGATCGCGATTGCGCTGGCCGCCGTGAGCGCACGGCCTCGAGATGCCATCACTGTCGGAGCTCCTCCCAAACGTTGACGAGAATTACCCGAGAGCACACTGCAAAGGTCCGTCATGCACCCTCAAACAGCCTAACTGCAGAACCGCGCTGCGACTGCGAGCCGTCGTGCAACCGCAAAGGATGGGCGAAGAGGGACTCGAACCCCCGACATCCCGCGTGTAAGGCGGGTGCTCTAACCAACTGAGCTATTCGCCCTCTCGTGCCGCGCGTCCCACGATCCATGCGGCTCGCGCGCCGCGGTTGGTTTCGTCGCTCAAAAACACTCTTCGTGGACTAATACCGCCCACGACTACTTCGTGCACGATCAGGATTTGAGGATGGCAAGCGGAACGAGCACGCAATAACCCGCGACAAGTAGGAGTGGTGCGATCGTCTCACCGCCGCGCGCGAGGTCCGCGTAGCCCGCGATGAGAGTCACAACTGCCGCACCCCACCAAATCAAAGCGCGGGTTCGCGTGCTGGTCTCGCTTGTTGCCATAGGGCCGTAGTGTAGGTCCGGCGGAAATCGCTGTCAAGCGACGTGACGAAGCGAAGTTACGTGAATTCATCGTTAAGGTTTGATGAAGCTGGGATCGCGGAGCCGGGACTTCCTCACTCCTCGGCACCGCCGTTCTCAGACGTGGGATGCTCCGGCGTTTGAGAAGCGGGGCCAAGCAAAGCGTCGAGAACGGCGGCACGCTCGCGTTCGGCTGCCGCTTCTGCCGCACGATCCGCCGCCACGAGAGCTGCCATCCGACGGCGATCGCGCCTCCGCCTCGCGAGATAGAGCGGACTGATGATCAACAGCACGACCACGCTCGCGAGAGTCAAATCGCTGAAGAGCGCGAGCCCGCCATAGCGACGTCGCGTGCGAGTTTGCCATTCGCGCTCGAAGGCGACGAGGGTCGTGCCGAACGCCGCCCGCATCGCGCGGTCGAGTGAGCCCGTCTCTTTCCAATGGCGAAATAGCAGTGTGAGGCCGTGCGTGGGATCGATCGCCGCCATGTCGTCCACAGCACGATAGGCGAGCGCATACGCGGCTTGCGCGCTCGTCGCGCCCTCCGTGAAGCGATCGTCCAGCTCGTCGAAAGTCGGCATGCCGCGCAACGCCAGCGCAAAGTTCGTCGCGAGCACCTCGTTGCGTACGAGCTCGCGCGCGGCATAGCTCGCGTAGCCCTCGTCGAACCAGCGGGGTGCGAGATCGCCCAGGTACTCGTGCAGTGCGAGATGGGCGAGCTCGTGGCGCAACACATCGACCGGATCACCCGCGTCCGCGCCCGCATCCCGTCCTTGCATGACGATGCGCCGTGACTCCGGGAACGCCAATGCGGCGCCCCACTCAGGTGCGCCGGGACCGGCCCACTCGCGGAATCGTCGCCGGTCGGGCGCTATCGCGATCAGGACGTGCTGACTCGGCCGAGGAAGTCCTGGAAAGCTGTCGGAGCCGACGCTTCGCGCGAGCAGTGAGGTCGCGAGCTTCTCGTCGCTGGGAAAGCACACGGCCGTGAAACGGCCACGATCCAGACGCAGTGGCGCGTCTGGGGTCGGACGCTGGGCATCGAGTGTCCGCGCCGACAGGACAGAGATGATTAGCGTCGCGATTGCGCCACCCGCCGCCAGTGCGTGCCTCGTTAGGGCTCGCCCCCCTGCTCTACCGTCACGAGAACGTCGGCGCAGCGCTTTCCCCATGGATTGAACTTGTTCGCCGCGAAGCCGTTCTTCCACGTTTCGATCGCCTCCTCACGCTGGCCGTTGAACCAGAATGCGCGACCGAGCTCGAAATAGGCCTCGATCAACCCAGGCCCGAGCGCGATAGTCTTTCGAAAGAAGGTTTGCGCGTCCTCGAACATATCACGCTCGAGATACACGAGGCCGAGATAAAAGTGCGCGTACAGCGTCGCCTTCTTGTCGTTGTCGAGGCGGATCGCGCGCGACAGGTGCTCGATCGCCTCGCCGAAGATGCGCTTCTTCAAGCAGATATACCCGACGTTGATGCGCGCCAGCGCATTCTGCGGCTGCCGCATGAGCACTTTCTGGAACATCATCAGCGCGTCGTCGTACTTTTCCTGCAGCATGAGCGACCAACCGAGCAAGGCTTCGGATTGGGCGTCGTTAGGCGACAGCTCGAGCGCTTTGCGCAGCGACGCTTCGGCGCCTTCGTGGTCGCCAAGGGACAACTTGCTCCAGCCTTTTTCGATGAAGGTGGAGGCTCCGATGTGATCGGCACGCACCACGGGCCGGTCGCCGGTGAACTGTGGCGCGTTCGACGGCACGGGACCGTGCTTGCCGCTGTTGTTGCCATTGCCGCCATGCTGTGTTCTCAGGGCCTTCCACCGCTCGACGAGCAGCTTCACATCGTCGCGCAATGTGCTCAGATCACCGATCTCCTGTTCCAGCTGCTTGAAAAGCGCGCCGATCTCGGTCTTGAGCGTGTCCAACTCCTGCACCGCGTCCTGCCCCGCAAGCCGCTGCTGGAGTGCACCATACCGCTCCCGAAAGCTTGCCGGCACGTTAGGCATCGACGACAGCGCCACCGGCAATCGGCGTTCCGCGTGCGCTGCCCAGCTGGAGGGTGATCCGGTCCGTTGCCGCGAGCAACTGTTCGACATCGAGGACTATCACGAGGCGCTGGCCTTCTCCGCGACGCACGATTCCTTTGAGATACTCGCCAGCAAGGCCGCGGAAGAAAGCCGGTGCGGGCGAAATCATCGACGCTTCCACCGTCGAGACCTCGAGGACGGAGTCGACGACGATGCCGATCCACTCACCTCGTGACGTGAGCACGACGATGCGCGTGTCCGATGCGGCCGCCCGATCGGGCAGCTCGAAACGACGGCGCAGGTTGAGGACCGGAATCACCCGCTGCTGATATTCGATCACTCCTTCAATCCACGAAGGAACGTCTGGCAGCGAGCGC
This sequence comes from Gemmatimonadaceae bacterium, assembly GCA_045804225.1. GTDB lineage: Bacteria > Gemmatimonadota > Gemmatimonadetes > Gemmatimonadales > Gemmatimonadaceae > AG2. Next base: position 324,406 of record JBJMNO010000001.1, on the reverse strand, counting down.
GGACTCTGATAGCGCAGCACGCGCTCCACCGCGAAGATGTCAGCTGCAAAGAGGTCGTCGGCAAGACGAAAGGTGACAAGCTTGTTGGCTTCGGCGTTCATACTCTCTCCTCCACGGGCTCGGGCAGCGCCACGGTCACTGGTCGATACGCCGCGATCAACATCTCGGCGTCGAGCAGCGCAATGAGGTCTGTCCCGCGGTGTACGATGCCAAGCAACGCGCCGTCTTTCGCGCGCGCACCGGGCGCGTCTCGCACGGTCTCGAGATCGACAGTCACGACGTCGTCGACATCGTCTGTCGCGATGGCGACACGCCGCTCGCCCCCGCAAAAAACGACGGCCGTCGCGGCGACTCGACATGCGATGCCGAGCATGACATAGGGCGCGAAGACGGACACCAGTGCGCCGCGCAGCGTAAATACGCCAAGCATTGTCGGTGGCATCTCGGGTAACCGATGCAGTGTCGGCATGTCGAGTGCTTCTTCGGCCGTCACGAGCTCCACGGCGAACAGCTCACCAGCCACGCGAAAAACCAACAACTGCGCTAGTCCTAGACGTCCTTGCACGCGCTCACGAAACGACAGCGCCAGGTGGCGTTCTTCGGTTGGCTGGCCCGCGGCAAACGGTTGAGCGCTGGTCGCGAGCGAGGCCGCAATCGAGGCGGCAAAATCCTCGATCGACATGACCGGTCCTTCTTCATCCGCGGAATTGAGTGCCATGGCAGCTAGTGGCGCGGGAGGGACGTGCTGATTCAGGAGTATGACATTTGGGATGCGGCCCCAGTCACAAACGAGAGATATCAGGTTGAACGCAGCTATCAGGAACAGTCCATAATTTCAGGCATTTCGGAGCGAAGCGTAGATGGATGACACGGCGCGAGCGCAGCATCACATCCGAAGGTTTGGCTCCTTGTTTCGTGATAGCAGCATTGCGACGATCGCCGGCGCAATGTCGCCCAGTCCAGCCACTCGATCGGCACCGGCGACCTGGAATGCGGCGTTAGGCATGCCAAAGATCGTGGAGGTTGCGCGGTCTTGGAGGACGGCAGTGCCGCCGGCCTTTCGGATCGCGCGAGTGCCGTCGGCTCCGTCGCGGCCCATACCGGTGAGGACGACCGCGACTGCTTGTGCGCCGTAGAGTTCGGCCACCGAACGGAATAGCGGATCGGCCGACGGACGGACGCCCCATATCGGCGCCGAGTCATCGAGCACGATAGTCGCGGCGCCATGCGCACCGCTCAGCAACATGTGCCGTCCACCGGGCGCCAGATACACCCGATCGGTCAGTATCGGCTCACCCTCTTCGGCCTCACTCACAGGCAGCTTGCTCATCGCGTGCAAGCGTTGCGCGAGGCTCTTCGTGAACCCCGCTGGCATGTGCTGCACGATGAGCACCGCGGCGCCCAGTGCACGGGGAAGATTCGGAATGACCTCGGCGAGTGCACGCGGGCCGCCAGTGGACGATGCGATCGCAATGACGCGCTGAGCCGCGGTGCCCGGCGCGGCCACGCGCGGGGGGACGATCGCTGTACTCGGCACTACTGCAGTTGGCCGCGCCGGCGTACCCCGCACGGGCAGGCGATTGACAGCGAGCATGGGCACGCCGCGCAAGTTGGCTTGTGCTGCCGCACGCAACGCACCAAGCAAACGGTCCGTGACGCGTGCCAGATCCAGACTGATCGGGCCTGAGGGTTTTCGCACGAAGTCCACGGCGCCCAGCTCCAGCGCCCGCAATGTGACGTCGTGACCAGAGTGCGTCGTCGCCGCGCTGAGCATCACGACGGGCCGCGGCGACTCGCTCATGATATACCCTAAGGCCTGCAAGCCATCCAGCTCCGGCATGTCGACGTCCATCGTCACGAGGTCCGGCTCGAGCGCATGCACCTTCTGCAAGGCATCGAGGCCGTTACGCGCCGTTGCTACGACGTGAAACTCTCCGGAGCTTTCGAGAATCTGCGAGATGAGACGCCGCATGAACGCGCTGTCATCAACGACGAGGACAGACAGCCGAGTCCCATCCTGGTCGCCGGCCGTGGTCAGCGCGTTAGAGGACACGATTGCCCTTTTTCAGCGATCGCACTTCCACGCGGCCGTCGTCGAGGTGGAAATGCACACTGCGACCGTGGTCGCTGCCGACATCCTCGGCGACGACCGGAACGCCGTTGCGCGCGAGTGCCTGCCGCGCCGCGGTAACGTTTCGCTCGCCAAAGTTGATGCCTCCGGCGGGAATCAGATTGGCGAACATGCTTGCGCCACCGACGAGCTTCGCGCGGACACGCTTTATGTCCGCGCCGAGGCGGGTCATTTCCGCGATGAGTACCGTGACCGCAGACGCGGCGAACTTCGCCGGATTGGACCGGTCGCGCGCCATCGACTCATCGGGGAGGAGCGTGTGCGCCATCCCACCGACTCGCACTACGTCATCGTACAGGAGGATCGCGACGCATGAACCAAGACCGATCGTGATAAGCGTTTGCTCATCTCGCCCGACCGCACACTCGGCGACCTTGACGCGGATCTCCGTCGTCGGCTCGGCGTCGATCATACGCGGCGAAAAATGCGCTCGCGGGCGTCGATCGCCGCAAAGCGAGAGCGAACGGGCCCGAGCAGAGTCTCCACTTTCCCCAAGACGAGATAACCGCCGGGCGCGAGCACGTCGTGGAAGCGAGCGAGAAGGCGCTCTTGCGTGTCGCGATCGAAATAGATGAGGACATTGCGACACGAGATGAGCTGGAAGCCACCCGCCTGTGGCGGAAATTCGTCGAGCAAGTCCACGCGCTGAAAGCGCACGGTGTGCTTCACCGCGGGAGCTACGGTGAACGGACTCTTCGCCGAGAAATAGCGCTCGCGCAGCTCCGATGGCGTCTCGTCGAAGGCACCTTCGCCGTACTGGCCCCGCTCGGCAGCCATGAGACTTGCGCGGTCGATGTCGGTGCCAAGAACGTCAACGCGAGCAGCACGATCGAGCTGACCCTGTAGCGATGCGTACCGATGAAAGAGAATCGCCAGGGAGTACGGTTCCTCTCCGCTGGAGCAGCCAGCGGACCAGATGTGAATCGCCCTGTTGTCCGCGTTCCACAGCGCTGGAATCACTTGCTCGGCGAGCGTCTCGTAGACCGACCAGTTTCGGAAGAGCTTCGTGACGTTGATGGTCAGGGCGTCGAGCAGCCGATCATATTCAGCGCTGTCGTTATCGAGGATGCGGCCGTAATCCGCATACGTGTGCACACCACGCGCACGCATGCGCACGGCAATGCGGCGGCGCAAACACTTTTCTTTGTAACTGGCGCAGGAGAAGCCGCGATCGCGTGAGATTTTCTTCGTCAGCTCATCGAACTCGCGGTCGAGCGGCGATGCGACTGGCAACTCCTCCTCGGCATCCGGACGACGACTGATCATCCGAGCACTTGGCGAACCGACTCGAGATTCGTTCGCACGATCGCGTTTTCGGGGTCGAGCTCCAATGCCCGTTCCCAACAACGAACGGCATCCTCGCGATCTTGACGGCGGAATCGAATGTTACCGAGCTTGAGATAGACATCGCCGCCAATATCCGGATTGGCCTTTACCGCACGTTGATAAGCCTCGAGCGCCTCGTCGTAGCGTCCAACGCGATAAAGCAAATCGCCAAGATTCTTCTGGAGCTGCGCGAGCCCGGGATCTTCGTGAATTCCCTTCTCGAGGGTGGCAAGCGCTGCCTCGAACTGCCCCTGTCGCTCCTGTACGACCGCAAGGTTATTGTGCAGCGCGGCGGCGTGCGGATGGGCAGTGATCCCCTCGTTGAGCAGCGCCGCGGCGCGCTGGTGATCGCCGAGCAACGCCGCAGTGAGAGCAGCGTAGTGAAACCAGACAGCGGTGGGCGGCCGAGTGCCGAACAACGGCCTCGCCGCGCCGAACGCGGCGTCGGCGCTGACGACGTCGCCGGCGAGGAGTGCGACAACGCCGAGCGACGTCTGAACGCGCGGATCCGTCGCCCCGCCGCGCCTTGCGGCATCCTCGAGCGTCACTTGTGCTTCGGCATAGCGCCCCTGGCGCTCGAGCACGAAGGCAAGATTATGCAGCACGGCGTAGCGAACGCCCGGCTGCGCGGCGGCTTCCTTGAGCGTGGTCGTGGCTTCTGCCCATTTGGCCTGACGCGCCAGCACGACGCCAATGTAGAAGCGAGCACTCGCGTCGGACGGTCGGAGCTCCAGGACGCGCCGCAGCTCGCGGAGCGCCTCGTCGAGCATCCCTGTTTTATAGAACGCGACGCCCAAATTCCGGTGCTCTTCAACGCGCGTTTCCGAGACTTGTGGATCGACGCTCGCCTTCGTGCGCCCGACACGCTGCACGAAGCCGGCGGTGAGTAAACCGTAAATCGCCTTGCCGACCTCGAACTCGACCAACCCGGACTCATCGATGATCGATTGTACGTCGCGCTGGCCATCGATTAGATCCAAAACGGTGCGCTGTTCCTCCGTAAGCGCGGCTTCGGTCGCACTCAAACGCTTCGTGTCGACCTCGAACACCAGATCGAAGCTCGGAATCTTCTTCTCAACGAGATTCCACTCGTCCATGCGTCGCGCTCCCTCGAGCAGCAGCGACTCCGGATTGATCGAGACCAGAAAGTCTTGCTCCTCCGGATGGACATCCGCCTCGAAATTGAATGTCCCCTGCATCCAGGTGAAGAGGAAATAGACCGCCTCTTCGATCTGTCGCCGGACGTATTGATGCAGCTCTTCGCGGGAGAGCGCGCTCTGCTCCACGAGGAGCTCACCGATGCGTTTGTCGCGCGTCTTCGCCTGCGCGGCGATGGCGCTGTCGAGCTCCGCCTGGGAGATCACGCTGTTTTTCACCAGCATGTCGCCAAGGCGATCACGACGATTCACGATCGACGCATAGCAGATACGGCCCTTCTCGAAGAAGATGTATCCGAAGTTGCTCCGGTGCGTGACCGCCAGGCAACCGGTCTTTTTACCCATGGCGAGCAGCTGGAGGACGTCAGGAAGACTCGCCTCTTTGAGGGAACCCTTAATGGCCATGGGAGGGCAGCGGGTAGAGGATAGAGGGTAGAAAGCCGCGGGTGGAGGGTTGCGGGCAAAGGGTCGAAGGTTGCGGGCAGAGCGTCGCGCGAAGAGCGCAGAGGTTTTCTCCCTCTACCCTCCACTCTCTACCCTCTAGCCGCCGCGCTCTCCTCATTTCAGTTCCTCCATCATCCTCGTCGCGGGATCCGTCCACTCCCAAACGACCTTCTCGTCGTCGAGGAAAAACGTGTCGGCGGCAGCGCGGACGGCGGCTGGCGCGGTAGGGCGCGCCGCCGATGCGAGCTCCGGCTCGAGCTCATTGCGCGCGACCGCGACAGTGAGCGGGGCGCCTGCGACGTCGGCGGCCGCGATCAATCGGTTCACGGTGCCTATGATCTCGCGAACGCTCGCTGCCGGCCGCTCGGCGAGATACGCGAGCAGCTCCGGACCAGCTTCGTGCTCCGTCGCCGCGAGGTAACGCGCAAACAGCTTCTCGCGAAGTGCGCGATCGGGCGACTGCATCTCGACGACGAGACCGCCCTCGAATCGTGAGCGGAGCCTGTCCTCGAGACCGTCCAGGTCGCGCGGCGGGCGATCGCTGCAGAAGACGAGTTGCTTTCCCTCGGCGTGGAGCGCGTTGAAGACGTGGAACAGCTCTTCCTGCGTCCTTTCCTTTCCGGCAACGAACTGGACGTCGTCGATGAGCAGTGCATCGGAAGAGCGATATCGCGCGCGCCACCGCTCGACTGTCCCTTCCTGAAGTGCTTCGATCAGCTCATCCATGAAAACTTGCGCACTGATGCACGCAACCGCGCTCGCGCCTCCACTCCCGTCCACGAGCTCATTGCCGATCGCATTGAGCAGATGGGTCTTGCCGACACCGCTTGGGCCGTGGATGAACAACGGGCTGTATCGCTTCCCGGGCTCCGAGACAATGTCGTCCGCGGCACGAACCGCAAGCTGATTACTCGACGACACCTCGAACCCCTGACGCGTGAACGCTGCCGAGGGCCCCGGCGGTGGTGTGGCACCGGCCAACGCTCGGTCGACGAGAATCTCCGCCTCGCGCAGTCGTTCGGGATCCCGAAACACCTCGCTTCCGCCTAACGCGGTATCGACATCGGTAGCCTGTTGCTCCAGCGCTTTGAGACGTTCGATCGTGGCGCCGAAGCCGCGCAGGAGAGATTCCCAGTTTGGCGGTGGCGCCGCTTCGTCGAGCAGGCGCTCGAGGTGAGCGGTGCGATAGCCTTCGCCAGTCCAGTAGGCGATCGCCTCGGCGATCCGCGCTTTCCAGGATTCGACGTGTTGAGCGACCGCCGAGGTGATGTCGGAGAGAAAGCTCTCGAACTCGTTCGGCTTTGGTGCGCCGGGGGACTGGCGCTGCGCCGCCGTCTTCGCTTCGGGCAAGTCACCGAGCACGGTAAGCACGTCTTCGGGCTTGATCTGCTCGCCGCCCAACGTCTGAAAGGCAATGAGGCGATTGAGCGCGCCCTGCAGCTCGCGGACGTTGCGGAACTCGAGTCGGCCAAGCTCCTCGATCACGCCCGGCCAGAATTTCACGCCCCGTTCCTCGCACTTCGCGCGCATGATCGCGATGCGAGTCTCGAAGTCGGGCGTGCCGATATCGACGATCAATCCACCCGCCAAGCGTGTGATCAAACGCTCATCGACGTCGGCAATCTCGGCCGGCGGCCGATCGCTCGACATGACGATCTGCCGCCCGCTGCCTTGCATGGCATTGAGCAACCGCAGAAGCTCGGTCTGGGTCTCCTTGCGGCCGGTGAGGAACTGCATGTCGTCAATGAGCAGAACGTCGACACGCTGGTAGCGCTGCTTGAACCGCTCACCCTCGCCGCTCGCGATCACCGCATGCAGCTGTTCGACGAAATCGTCGAGCGAGACGTACTCGATATCGAGATTGGCGCCGCGGCCACTCGCATGGTTGCCGATCGCGCCCATGAGGTGCGTCTTTCCCAGTCCGGAGCTGCTATAGATGAAGAGTGGGTTGTAGACGGCGCCCGGAGACTCGGCGACGGCCCGCGCCGCGGCGACGGCCAGCCGATTGGCCGAGCCAACGATGAAGTTGTCGAAGCGATGGCGGGGATCGACTTGCATCGTTGGGCCTATTTCGCGGGCGCGCTCAATCGCTTGAGCACGAGCTCGGAGATGCTGCGCAGGGTCTCGAACACGCCCGGACCATGCAGTGCGTCAGCCCCGAACTCAGGAACTCCGCGAAAATTCAGAGCGTCGTTCAGCTCCGGAGGCGTGAGAATGAGCTCGCGGGGCAAATCCTGCTTGTTGTATTGAATCACGAGCGGTACCGCGCGGGCATCGATTCCCTGCTCCGCGAGATTCGCGTGGAGATCCTGATAGCTCTCGACGTTCTCCTGAAGCTGCCGTGCCTGTGAGTCGGCGACGAACACGACACCGTCGGCGCCCTGCAGCACCAATTTGCGCGTGGTCTGATAATAGACCTGCCCGGGCACCGTGTAGAGTTGAAACTTGGTGGTGAATCCCGAGATCGTGCCGAGATCGAGTGGAAGGAAATCGAAGAAGAGCGTGCGATCCGTCTGCGTCGCGAGCGACACCATCTTGCCTTTTCTCTCCTCGGGAACCTGCCCGTAGATGTAATGCAAATTCGTCGTCTTTCCGGACCGACCAGGTCCGTAATAGACGATCTTGCACGTGATCTCGCGGGTGGCGTAGTTGACGAGAGACATTCATCCCCTTCCGAACAGCGCTTCCAAGTTCCGGTTCAGCTCATGCTCGAACCGGTCTGCCAGCACCGGCTCGACATGAACTGCTGCCGCGGGGGCGGCTGCCGCGAGATCCTTGCAGAAGGTGTCGAAGTACATCCGCACCAGGCCGAATGAGCTCTCCTGATCGAACACGGTGAGAAAAATGAATGAGCCGCGCGGCGTGACCGCTTCGGCGATGTACAGCTGACGATCGCGCCCCGGATGATGCAGACCACGAAATGCTTTCCCATCGAGCTGCTTGCCCAACTCGCCGGAGGAGGCGTGAATGGCAGCCGCAAGCGCGCAGGCGGACATCACGTCCACCGCGCGCGCGAAGCCAAATTGCGCAACGACTTGGCCGCTTGGATGCAGCAGCAAGCCAAGTACGGTGCGCGCCTCCTCTACGAACTTGCGCAGCGGAGCCTCTACCCATGCTTCGACGGTGGTGATGCTCACGGGAGAGCCCCCGCGGCTTTGATCATTTCCACGCGGATCAGGCCAATGTTGGCCGCCGGGTCGGCGACCACTACGAGGACGAGGTCGTTGCGGCCCGCGGCACAGATTCGGCCTCGCTCCGCCTCGAGTTGCATGAACGCCGCGGTGCCCAGCCGCGCCGCGCGCGCGGACAGACGGGCCTTTCGATAAAGCGACGCAGCGAGGGCCGCGACGCGATCCCCATCCTGTCCGATTTGCAGGTTGGATTCGACCACAATTCCGTCATTCTCGTCCACGACGAGACTTGCGCGCACGCCGCGCTGCCGTGTCAGCGAGGACAGAATGGATGCGAAGGGCGTGTTCATCGGCCGTTCTGCAACCAAGCGCGCGCACGCTCGAGACACCGATCAAGTACACGCCGCACGAGTCCAAGTGGGGTTGCCTTGGAGGCGGCGACGACCAAGAGGCCATCGCCCCCGGAGGGTGCCATCGTCACGATCGCCACTTCGGTCTCGAGGACGATCGCTTTCCAGTCACCGATGTCCAAATGACGCGCGGCACGCCGCGCGGCGTCCGTGACGCCACTGAGCTCTGCGCCCACCTCGGCACCGACGTCCGCACCATCTTCGCCGACATAGATGCCAGCGAGTACGAGACCTTGATCGTCGAGCAAGAGCGCCGTCGACTCGTGCTCCCCCAAGATGTCGGCAAAGAGTGCGCGCGGGTCGTTAGGTGCAGGCTGCGGAGCGAGTGACGCGGAGCGCGCACCATTCTGCGATTCGTTTTGCGGCTCGCGCACCGCCTCCTGCATGCCGCGTCCCGTACCACGCATATTGGCCAGCGCCGCCGCGATTTCCGCGTCGCCGCCCTGCTCCGCGGCACGCTGGAGGTACTGCTCGGCCTCATCGGTTTTACCTTGCTGAAAGCGCACGAACGCCATCCCCTTGAGCGCGCCGAGGTGTCCCGGCGTGAGCTGAAGGACCATGTCCCATTCGTCGAATGCGCGTTGCAGCTCGCCGCGATCCACAGCGATGCGGGCCAAGAGATCGTGTGCGTCGGCGTTGTGCGAATGCCGCTCCAAGCCGCGCACAGCAATCTTCAGGGCAAGGTCGATCTGACCCTGGCGCCGCAGCGTCTCACCTAACGGCAGGAACACGAGGCTGGCCGGATCCCGCGCGAGCTCGTCGCTCCAGCGGCGAACGTCGTCAGCCATGGCCGGCCTCCGCGTGCGCTTCGAGCACGTGCATCAGCTTCGTGAGCGATTCGATCGCGGCGCGGACGCGTCCGACCTCAGAGCCTGTTGGCGCTAGCCGGAGATAGTGCTCCCAACCCGCCCGGGCGGTGGAGAAGTCGCCCACGTACACCGCGGCGAAGCCCAGCTCGAGATGCACTTCGGGCGTGAGTGGGTCGGCGCGTACTGCTCGGCGCAGCTCGTCAACGACCTCGTCACGCCGATCGAGCGCAGCGAGTGACCTCGCCGCGAGAAGATGCGCGGCCGTATTCGCCGGCTCCTTGGTGAGGACGCCGCGCGCCGCGGTGAGCGCTTCGTCGGCCGCGCCGCGCGCGAGTGCGGCGCGCGCCAGAGCCAGGGCGGGCGCCGCATCGTGCGGCTCCGTGGTTGCTGCCGCACGATCCGGCGTACGCACCTCGACCACGCCGGTCGTGACCAAGCCGTAGACGACGCGCGCGATGTCGAATTCGGCCCGACCTAACGAACCGGCGATCGCACGCAAGTCCCGCGCGCCGTCGATCATCGACAGGACTTCCCACTCCGGCGGAAGAAGATCGAGCTGAGACGCTTGACCGTCATCGCGCACTGGCGCGAGCACCGGAACCACAGCGAGGCTCGGCACCTTATCCGCGATGCGAGACCACTCGTCGATTCGTCGCGCTCCTTCCATGAGCAGCGACTCGGTGGACACGCGAATGCGTGCCTCGCGAGAGTTCAACAGCTCGGCGGCGGCGCGCTCCTCGAAAGAGAAGAATCCTTCGCGCCACGACATGAGCTCGAAGACAACGCCCTCGATCTGCATCCTCAGCTGTCGCTCGATCTCCTTCGACGTGACCGCCCCGTTCTCGACGAGGAGATCGACGAGGTCCGCGTCCGAGCGTCCGTTCGTACGCTTCGCGCGTGCGGATTCGAGATCATCCTTCGAGATCTTTCCCGATTGCAGCAGGGTGAGCTCGAGCGGCACTGACTTCGACCGCACCTGAGCGTGCACGACGCGACCGGAATCGAAGTGGACGACGCCCTCATCGTCGCGCAGCTCCGACGCCACACGCAATACGCCGGTCTTCCGGCTCAAGTCGAGCAGCTGGAAGACGTCGTGAATGCCGAGCTCGCGAAGGGGGCCTTCGATAGCCATCGCTCAGCTCCGCGTCGGGGTGGCGGCCGTGGTCGAGCCGCTCGTGCGGCGCGGCTTGGCATCCGTGGACGTGCGATCGCCAAAGATGCGCGCGAGGTCAGCCGCCGTGCGCATCTCGCGCTTCGCGCGCTTTGCGTATTCACTCGCCGGCGCATGCTCGATCACGCGTTCCCACCGCGTGATCGCCTCGCGATAGCGTTTCTGCTCGACGAGCAGCGCGCCCTCATGGTACAGCGCGCCCACGTGCGCTGGGTCGAAGCGCAGCACGCGTGAGAAGGCTGTCACCGCGTCGCGCTTTCGTCCCAGCGAAAGCAACGTCTCGCCGAGCGCGATGAGCGCGTCGAAGTGATAGGGGTCTCGCTGCAGCAAATCGATGAGAAGTGGCAGCCCATCCGCAGCTCGACCAACGCGCTGCCGGAGCGCCGCCAGCTCGAGAGTCGCCTCGGCATACGTCGGCACAGCGTCGAGCGCCGCGACGAGCTCCTCTTCCGCCTCTTTCATCGCGCCCTTCACCATGAGGAGCCGTGCAAGTTGGTAGCGAACGACCGCGAAGTCGTGGTCGAGCGCGAGCGCGTGGCGGTAGGCGGTGATCGCACCTTCATGATCACCTAACGAGCGAGCGATCTCGCCGATCTTCTGGTGCACGTCGGCGCGTGCTGGCGCCACCCGACGCGCTGTCTCGAGCACAGCCAGTGCGCCCGCGGGATCACCGGCGTCGCCGCGCACTGTCGCGGCGAGCATGATGATCTCGATATCTTGAGGCTCACGCGCGAGCAGCTCCTCGGCGACCGGCTTCGCCTCGGCGGCACGGCCGAGCCGAACGAGGGACCACGCCTCGCCTACCAATGCGGACTTGGGTGCGCCGCCCTCAGCCGCTTCGCGGCGAGCCTCGCGATAGCGCTCGAGCGCCTCACCATGCAGTCCTTGCTTTGCGAATACCGTCCCGAGGAGTGCCTGTCCCTCCGCCCGACTAGCGCCGCGCGACATCGCGCGGCGAATCTCCGCCGCCGCGCGATCGTGCATTCCCTTCGTGAGGAAGTCCGCGGCCATTCGATACGGTGCCGCTTCGGGCTTCGCCGTCGTTGCGGGCGCCGGCGCGGGCGCGAGCTCCGTAAAGAGCGTATCGAGCAGCTTCGCGTCGAAACTGAACTCCTCGATCGGCTCAGCGGCACGCTTCTCGGTACCGAGATCCGGTTGGATGGAGAGATCCGGATCTTCGTGCTGCAGGTCGATGGCGAGCTCGAACTTCTGCGCGACATAGTACGGATCGATCTCGAGTGCCAGCTTCGTCTCGCGCAACGCGCTCTCGAAGTCGCCAAGGCTCGAGAGCGTAAAGCTGAGATTGTAGTGTGCCTCGGCGTATGTCGGCCGGGCCTGGATCGCGCGCGCGAATGCGTTCTTGGCGTCCTCGTACTTCTTCAAGTCGGCGAGCACGAGACCGATGCCGTTCCACGCAATCGGATGCTCCGGCGCCGTCGTCAATGCCTGACGATACGCCTCGAGCGCCTTCTGCAAGCGCTTTCCCTTGTACAGAAGCAACGCGAGGTTGAGTCGCGCCTTCACGAATGACGGTTGGGCATCGACCGCCGCGCCCAGCGAGGCCAGCGCCGCATCAGCATTACCGCGGTGATAGAGGGCAATGCCGAGGTTGTTGTGCGCGAGGGCGTATTGCGGATCAGCCGCAAGGGCCTTCCGATAACTCTCTTCCGCGTCTTCGAAGCGGCCGTCCTGATGCAGCGTCACGCCTCGCTCGTTCCAGAGCTTGGGGCTATTCGGCTGCGACGTTAGCAATTGCTCATAGAGCTCCAACGCCGCTTTCGGATCCTTGCGGAGGATGTGAACCTCCGCCATCGCTTGCAAAACGAGATCGCGGTCCTCGCCCTGCTCCAAGGCGAGCCGATATTCACGGAGCGCCTCGACGAGATAATTCTTCTGCCGGAAGGCGAGGCCGAGATTGTATCGGGCGAGACGTCCTTCGCCAGCAACCTGCATCTCACGTCCGCGCCGCTCTTCGCGAGCCGCGACCGCTTCTTCGTAGCGCTGCGGCTTGCCCTGCTCGAGCGAAAGGTTCGCCTGCGCGCGCGAGAACGTTGGGTTGAGCTTGATCGCGCGCTTCGTGACGTCACGTGCTTCCTCGTGGCGGCCCATGTCGCCGAGCACGAAGCCCATCAGGTAGAGCGCGTCGTGGTTCTCGAGATTCAGCTCCATCGCCCGCTTGAGCGCGGTGAGCGCGTCGTCGTTCAAGCCGCGATTGTAGAGGACCTCGCCAAGGTAGAAGTGGAGGATCGAGCTGTCCTTGTCGAGCGTGAGTGCCCGCTCCAGCCATTCCTGCGCGCGCCCGATGTCGCCCGCCTGCTTTTCGGCGAGCGCCAACTGCAGCAGCGCACCGACATCATTCGGGTGATACTGCAGCAAGGCCGTGAATTCTTCGATCGCCTGCGGCTGTTGTCCTACGAGCGCATAGGTGCGTCCAAGCTCCCAACGTGCCTCACGATCATCGGGATGTTGCCGCAGCCGCTCCTTCAATTCGGGAATGCGCTTGTCGTAGTAGCCGGTGTTGAAGTACGCGATCTCGAGATTGCGCTGCGCGACCTGCATCTTCTGGTCGAGCTCGAGAGCGCGCATGAAGGCGCCGACTGCTTCCTCGTGGAGTCCCTTGTTGTAATAGAGAACACCAAGGTTGTTGTGCGCCCCCGCGTCGGTGGGATCGATGCGCTGAGCGAACGACCGCAACACGTCCCGATCGCGATGGGACGTGAGCGAAGGCGTTCGCGCCGGCGGCACCGCAGTCGTCATCGTCGCGATCGCGTTAGGCGACCCGCACGGCGCGCAACAGCGCTTGCAGCGAGGCCGGATCGGGCAGCAGCAGGAAGAAGCCGCGCAGCTTCTCCGACATCTGCACCATCATGAACTCGCTCTCGACGCAGAAGACGTAGTCCTTCTGCGAGCTGAATTGCAGATACGCCGTGGTGAGCACCGCCGTCGACATGTCGATGGCGAGACTCGGCGGTGACGGGAGGAGCATCACATGCATGAATTCGCTCAGCGCATTCATGTATGCCGAGCTGAGAATGTTGCCAGCTTCCTTGAGCGCGGACTGCTCCATCTCGCCCATCTCGTTGCACTCGCCCGGTTCGCGATGCAGCATCAACTCGGCGAGACGCAGCGCCGAGGGCCGCGGAAAGACGAGCATGGTGCGGCCCGTGAGGTCGCCGAGCATGTGCATGAGCACCGCGGCCACCGGCTCGTCGGGCTCGGCGACTTGCGGTGGAATCTCCTCGAGGCGTGAGATGTTGATTGTCGGCACGCTGATCATGATCGTGCCGCCGATCATTTGAGAGAGCGCGGTCGCGGCGTGTCCCGCACCGATGTTGGCCACTTCCTTCAGAGCATCGAGCTGGATCGCTTTGAGCGAGCGGATGTCGTCCATGGGGATGGTCATGGGAAGCTGCTGACGTCGACGATGAGTGCCGGCGAGCCGTTCCCGAGGATCGTCGCGCCGCCGAAGAATGAGAGTCCGTCTTTCACGCCGTCGAACTGCTTGACGACGATTTCCTGCTGCCCCGCCAGCTCGTCTACGACGAGACCGATCCGGCGATCCGGCAGATCGATGATGACGACCTGCTCGTGCGGCTGTCCCGGAATGGCCTCGCGGCGTCCGAGGCCCACGAGATCGCGGAGTCGGAGCACGGGCAGAACGTCCGAGCGAAGCACCAAGACCTCGCGGCCTTGGAGAGTCCGCAGAGCTGCCGCTTGTAGCTCGACGGTTTCCGAGACGTGCGTGAGCGGAATCGCGTAGACCTCATCCGCGGCGCGCGCGAGAAGCGCCCGCACGATCGCCAGGGTAAGGGGAAGCCGAAGCGTCGCCGTCGTTCCCTGCCCAGGTACAGAGCGGATATCCACCGCGCCCCCTAACGACCGAACGCGCGTGTAGACGGCGTCGATGCCAACGCCACGCCCCGATAGATCACTCACCGTTTCTGCCGTCGAGAATCCAGGCCTGCCAATGATTCGGAGGAGCTCCTCGTCGGACAGCGACGTCTTGGCGTTATCCACGAGCCCGAGGGCCTTAGCCTTCGACAACACGCGATCGCGGTCGATGCCTTTGCCGTCATCGCTCACGCGAATGACTACCGCGGATCGATCGCGCGCCGCGCTCAGCTTCAGCTTGCCCGCCGCTGGCTTTCCGGCGGCAGCACGCACGTCGGGCGGCTCGATGCCGTGGTCGATGGCGTTGCGCAGCAGATGCACGATGGGATCGCCGATCTCGTCGAGCATGGAGCGATCGAGCTCGATGTCCTTCCCCTCGATGGTGAACTCGATCCGCTTGCCTAACGAACGAGAGGCGTCGCGCACGAGGCGCGGGAAGCGGTCGAAGACCTGCCACACCGGCACCATCCGGCTCGTCATGATCTCGTCGCGCAGATCGCCGATCAATCGCGACGCCTGGGTAACGCTGTCGGCGAGCGTGGGATCGTCGAGGCCAGTCGAGATCTGCACGAGGCGGCCGCGCGTGATGACGAGCTCACCGATGAGATTCATGAGCGAATCGAGCCGCCGCAGGTCGATGCGTACGTGCCGCGATTGCCGAACATTGCCGGCGTCCACGCCAGCCTCTGGACCGTTAGGCAGCAAAGACGCCGGCTGGGTGTCGCGCGCGGTTGCCGAAGGTGTGGACGTGCTACCGCCACCGTCGCTCGATATGCCAACGGTCGGCATCTCGATGCGAGACGTGCGCAGGTCGGCCACTACGCTCGGAGCCCCCTTGGTGGCGGCCGGCGTGTCTTCACCAATGCGCACCGCGGCCACGTCACCAGCGCCTCGCGCTACGCGCTCGATTTCAGCTTCGTTGACCGTGGTCGCCAAGCGCAACGCCAGATCGCTTCCGAACTGCTCTGCCTGCAACGCGCTCACGGAGGGATTGACGACGAGCACGTCGCCCAATCGCCGCAGCGCCTGCACCACGAGAAAGGCGCGCACGCCTTTGAGCGGAGTCTCAGGCATCAGGCGTATGCGAACGAGAGTCCCCGAGCCGCCCGGCGCGGGAACCGTCCATTCGTTAGGCTGATCGCTTGCCGCGCCCGTTGTCGCGACGACGACCTTTGGCTCCGCGAAGGCGCGCAGCCGCGTCATCACTTCGTCGGTCGACACCACGCGGCCCAACACGGCGCCCTCGATTGCCGAATCGAGCACGTCCGCCGCGCGAAAAAGTAGATCCATCAACTCGGCGTTCACGACCTGCTCACCGCGACGCACCCGATCGAGTAGCGTCTCCAGCTCGTGGGAGAGCTCCGCGACGGCGCTGTAGCCCATCGTCGCGCTCATGCCCTTCACCGTATGTACGGCGCGAAAAATCGCGCTCACCGGTTCGGCGCTGGCCGCGACTCCGTCCCGCTCGAGTTGCAGGAGCCACTGATTGATCGCCAAAAGGTGTTCGCGACTTTCCGTGAGGAAGAGGTCGGCGTATTGGGAGGCGTCCATGGCGTGGCGGGTAGCGCGTGACGCGTGGAGCGTTAAGCGCCGCTGGCGGAGCGAGCCGAGTGCCCGCGCGCCTCGCGCCACGCTTCAGGCGCCACGCTATCCGAGTACTCGTTGAACGGCTTCGAGAACTCGCGACGGTTGGAAGGGCTTCACGACGAAGTCCTTGGCACCTGCCTGGATGGCCTCGACGACCAGCGCTTGCTGACCCATCGCGGAGCACATGAGGATCCTCGCGAGTGGATCGTGCTTGCAGATCTCCCGGACGGCGTCGATGCCACCCATGTCGGGCATGACGATGTCCATCGTGACCAGGTCAGGCTTCAACTGCTTGTACTTCTCCACCGCCTGTACGCCGGTCTCGGCCTCGCCCACAACTTCGAACCCGGCCTGGCTGAGTATGTCTCCGACCATCGTCCGCATGAAGATCGCGTCGTCACAAACAAGAACGGTATGACTCAAGGAGCCTCCTAGGAGAGCAGGACCTGCCTGACGAGTGAATGGATGTCGAGGAGGATGACGGTCCCGCCGTCCACCTGGGCGAGCCCGCGCACGGCATCGCTGCCGGCGCTGTCAGCGATGACGTCGTCGCGCGACGTGCCGACGACACGGACGTCCATGACTTCCTGCACGGCGATCCCAACGAGCCGTGTGTTGCCTGGCAGCGCGACGAGCATGATCGAGCCATCGGTGACACGTTCACGATTCGCGTCCAACCGCGCCCCGAGATCGAGGACGGTGACGATCGTCCCCCGGAGATTGATCAGCCCCGCCACGTACGCCGGCGCCCCTGGCAAACGCGTGGCTTGCCGGTACGGAACTATCTCGCGGATGTCATCGATGTCGCACCCATAGACCGCGTTGCCGACGCGAAAGAGCAGCGTCCGACGCGCTCCGGATGTCGGGGCGACAGAAGGATCAAAGGTGGAGGCGGTAGAAGCCAAAGTATTCCAGCGGATCGAGGTCGCCAGCGAATGCGTCGTCGGGAAGACTTCCCTGTGCAGTGGCGGCCAGCGCTCGGCGGAGATCCTCCGGCAGCGGTGAGCGAATGTCGATCTCCTTCCCACTCACCGGATGACGAAATTGCAACCACGCGGCGTGCAAGAAGTGTCGACGCGGGGGTAATTGCATGAGCCGGCGCCCCCCGCCTCCGCCGTACGTGTCGTCGCCAACGACCGGATGCCCGATCGCGGCGAGATGCACGCGAATTTGATGTGTGCGCCCGGTGTACAGGTGCGCCCGCAACAAGTCAGCGGAATCGAAGCGCGCCAGCCGGGTGAAGTCCGTCCGCGCCGGCCGTCCCATACTGACGATCGCCATCCGCTTTCGGTCTCGCGGGTCGCGGGCGATCGGCTTCTCGACGGTCAGACGATCTTCGTTGACGTGGCCCCATGCCAGCGCCGCATAGCGCCGGACAATGCGCCGCGCCTGCAGCTCGGCGCCGAGAACGCGGTGAGCGCGATCCGTCTTAGCGACCAGCAGAAGCCCGGAAGTCTCCTTGTCGAGCCGGTGCACGATTCCCTCGCGTCCCTCTTCGCCGCCCTCCGCCAGCGGCGCTCCACGCCCTTTCAATGCATTCACGAGAGTGCCCGACCAATTTCCCGGCGCCGGATGCACCACCATGCCCGCCGCCTTGTCGACTACGAGGACGTCGTCGTCCTCGTACGCGATGCTGAGCGGAATGGCCTCGCCCACCACCGCGCGCGAAGGAGCTGGTGGAATGGTGACGAGTATTCGCTCGCCCTCGCGCGCGCGATAGCTCGCTTTTTCGCGACGGCCGTCCACCATCACACGGCCATTGGCGATGAGCGTCGCCGCTTGATTGCGGGACACGTCCAAGTGTGTGGCGACGAGCACATCGAGACGTGCTGCGTCGTTAGACGCGACGATCTCGTGCGTCGTCGGGGCGGCGTTTCCGCCCTGGCCCGCCGTCACGTCCTCGTCCGCTCCTCGATGCGTTCGGGTCGCGCAGCCACGTTGGCGGCAGCGGCCGTTCGCCGGTCCTCGTGCCAGAGCACCCACGCGAGGAGTATCGCTCCGACGGTCACCGCGGAGTCGGCCACATTGAACGTCCAGAAGCGCACGGCGCCGACACCGATGTCGATGAAATCGACGACTCCGCGCTGCTCACGGATTCGATCGAGGAGATTGCCGGCCGCCCCACCCCATGCCAAGCCTAACGCGAGCGCCCGCAGCCGATCGTAGGGCGCTTGTCGATACAGCCGCCAAAGAATGAACAGGGCGATTAAGGCGAATGCGCCGAAGATATACCGCGACTGTGGCCCGAGCGACATGCTGAACGCGGCGCCGCGATTGTATACGAGGGTGAAGCGTACGACGTCGCCAATGATGCGCTTGGGCTCGAGCACGGGCAGCGTTTGCTGAATCGCGACCTTGGTCACGATATCGAGCACCACGACGATAATTGCCGCTCCCCAGAAAATCCGGGCGTTGGTGGGCCGTGACATCAGCTATCAGGGAGGAGCTAGCAGTGGATTGTAGAACGAGACGCCGATCACAAATCTCTCTCAGCAACGCCAACGCACAACCGCTTCGTTCCAAATTTCGGTTCTTTCGTGAAATTTTGGGAGGAGATGAAGGTTACGAGGAGCGGTGAGAGAGGAACCATCAGCTCAGGCTTATTCGAGGTGGCGACGCAGGCATCGCACTCGGGAGAGCGAGGCGAGAGGCGAGAGGCAAGCTGCGAGCTAACAGAATCAGGAGAACTACTTCGGCTATCAGAGCCAGTGGCGAGCGATCGAGAGGACTCGGCTCAGCGACGAGTGCGTCGATGCCTCACTCAAAGTGCTGATCGCTGCGCTACTCCTTGGCTCTCACCTCGCCGCTGCACAGGCCACAGCTGAAGTAGTGCTCTCGTTTCTGGAGCTCTCAGCTTGCTTCTCGCGCTGGGCTCGCGGTACCGGGTGCGATCTCGACGAGCGACATCGAACGGAGCCCTAAGACCTTCGCCTAAACTTCTCCTGATTCCCTCGCCACCGATCCAGCCGTAACCGGCGCAACGTCGGCGTTCAGATCGCGGTCCTCCTCCCAGAGCACCCAGGCCAGTAGGAACGCGCCGAAGCTCACCGCCATATCAGCCACGTTGAACGTGGGCCAGCGGGTGATCTCGCTGATCCCGACGTCGATGAAGTCAATGACGCCTTTTTGCGAGGCGACGCGGTCGATGAGGTTGCCGATCGCGCCGCCGCAAACCAGCGCGAGAGCCATCACCCGCGACAGGTCTCCCGGGCGCGTACTCCGATAGAGGCGCGCGAGGATGACAAGCGCCACAATCGTGAGGCCCATGAAGATGAACCGTGAATAGATGCCGACGTTCAGGCCAAACGCGGCTCCGGGATTGCGCACGAGCGCGAGCCGGAACCAGTCGCCGAACACGTTATGCGGAATCGTGTTCGCGACGAGGAAGTTCACCGCGAGACGCTTCGTGATGAAGTCGCTCAGGGTGACCAGGATCATCACCGGCCAGAACGTCGCCGCATTACTACTTCTTCGCATCTTCCTCGCGCTGCTTACAATCGATGCAATAACGAGCATGCGGCAGCGCGTCCAGCCGTTCGAACGCGATCTCTTGGCCGCAATTATGGCACTTGCCGAATGTGTCTGGTGACCGATAAAGCCGGCGTAACGCTTCGTCGATGTGCCAGAGGAACCGTCCTTCCTGGCTCGCGAAAAGAAATGCCTTTTCGCGCTCCATCGCATCGGTACCTTGGTCCGCCATGTGGAAGGAATAGCTGCTCAGATCGCCGTCAGCGGACTGCGGGGTGTTTCCGAAGGCTTCATCCGCGCGGCCGAGCTCCTTGAGCACGCGACGACGCTCCTCCAGCAATCGCTTCTCGAAATGCTGAAGATTCTTCTTCGTCATTGGCTTCGGCTTCTTGGCGGCGCTATTGGTTGTCGGCATTGCTACAGTATCCTAGTGAATGCCACGCGAGCGACGGCCCCATCGAGGTCGAGCTCCTGCGTGGCGTCGTAATGACCGGTGAGCTCCCCATGGGTGACGAGCTCGGTTGCCAGCACTTCCGATGCAATCCAATCACCGTGCGCCGCGATCACCGCACGGACCTCCTCACTCCCCAGCACGGTCAGAAGAATGCGATCGCTGACCGCTAATGTCGCCTCCTTTCGCATACGTTGTACCCGGCTAACCAACTCGCGTGCGAGTCCTTCACGCTTCAGCTCCAGAGTAACAGTCGGGTCAATTGCCGCGAAAAAGCCACCGTCCTCTTCAACAACCAGGGCGCCGGAGGCTCGCCGGATGATCGTTATGTCCTCTTGGTCCAACGCGTGGATTTCGCCATCGACGGTCACGACGAGCGGCTCGCCGTGAAGGAACAAACGCAATTGGTCGCTGGTGAAGACCTTGATCGCTTCCGCCGCCAGCGGGGTCTTTTTTCCAAACTTCTTACCCAAAGAACGGAAGTTCGGTTTCGATTCCAGCGTCACGAGTGAGTCAGCCGACGTCGCAAAGTCGACTTCCTTCACGTTCAGCTCCGATTGCAGCAAGGGGACGAGCGGCGTGAGCTGCTCCTCAACGAGGTCCGGCGCCACGCACACGAGCCGCTTCAGTGGTTGTCGCACCTTGATCCCCGCCTCTTCCCGCGCCGCTCGTCCCAGCCGAGACAGCGTTCGTACCGCCGACATGGCGCTCTGTAACCCGGCGTCGCCAGATGATGCCGCGGGCCGGTTGCCGACGAACGGCGCCAAATGCACCGAGCTGCCCACCAGCTGCCGATGAATCCAGTCGCTTACGAACGGAGAGATGGGCGCGAGCATCCGGCACACCGATACCAACAGTTCGTACAAGGTGGCGAAGGCCGCGCGATTGTCCTCCGTTTCCACGTCGTAGAAGCGCGAGCGGCTGAGCCGCACATACCAGTTCGCGAGATCGTCGTCGACGAACTCGATGATGGCGCGCGCCGCGTCGGTCGCTTGGTAATGTTGAAAGGCGTCGTCGACCGCGCGCTCCACCGCGGCCAGTCGGCCAAGGACCCAACGATCCAGAGGCGGTCGGCGGTCCACTGCCGGATCCAGCTCCGAGGGCGTCCATCCAAAATTCGCGTACTGCGCAAAGATGCCGCTGTAAATGTTCTTGAACGTCAGCAGAAATCTTCCTGCCTGCTCACGAATGGTTCGTTCGTCGAAGCGGCGCGGCACCCAAACATTGCTCGACGCGACAAAAAACAGGCGGATGGCATCGACGCCGTGCCGGGAGATGACCTCCCACGGATCGACGGCATTGCCGCGGCTCTTCGACATCTTGAGCCCATCGGCGTCGAGCACTTGGTCGTTCACCACCACGGCCCGATACGGCGGCGGGGCCGCGAGGTCCCGGCCCTCTGACGCACGACCCGTTACCTGGTCAAGCTCCAATCCCGTCGCGATCGCGAGCAGGGAATAGAACCAACCGCGCGTTTGATCGATGCCCTCGGCGATGAAGTCCGCCGGATACTGCGCCGCGAAGCGCTCTCGATTCTCGAATGGGTAGTGCCATTGCGCGAACGGCATGGATCCAGAGTCGAACCAGGTATCGATCACCTCGGGGACACGTCGCATGTGGCCACCGCATCCCGATTTTGTGCAACGCCAACTGTATGAATCGACCTGCGGCTTGTGTGGATCGAAATCGTTAGGCAGCGCGCGGCCCACGCGCTCCGCGAGCTCGACGAAGCTCCCCACCGCGTTTACGTGAGAGTCGTCAACGTCGCATACCCACACCGGCAGCGGCGTGCCCCAGTAGCGATCACGGGAGATGGCCCAATCGATGTTGTTCTTCAACCACTCTCCGAAGCGGCCTTCGCCTGCCTCGGGTGGATGCCAATCGACCGCGGCGTTGCGCACGAGCATCGAATCCCGATAGCCTGTCGTTCGGACGAACCAAGACGTTCGCGCGTAGTACAGGAGTGGCGTGTCGCAGCGCCAGCAGTGGGGATAGGAGTGCATCAAGCGTCCAGCCTTCCAAAGCACTCCGCGGCGCTTCAGCTCCTCGATCAACAGCGCGTCCGCATCCTTTACGAACAATCCACCGACCACGGGGAGATCGCGTGGAAATTGTCCCCGTGCGTCAACGGGCTGGAGGAATCCGAGGTTGTGGCGCCGGCCAGCCGCGTAGTCGTCAGCGCCGAACGCCGGCGCCATATGCACGACGCCGCTACCGTCTTCCGCCGATACGAAGGACTCGTCAACGATGATCTCGTGCTCGCTGCCCGGCGGATAGTCGATCCAGTCGAATGGACGCTCATAACGCCAGCCGACCATCTCCATGCCACGGAGATGCCTAACGATCTCCCAGCGATTCTCATAGTCTTCACCGAGCACCGCGCGCACACGGTCGGCAGCGAGAATGAGCGTCCGATGATCCTCGCTTTCGCGCCGGATCACCTCGATGTACTCGAAGTCGGGATTCACCGCCAACGCCGCGTTGGAGACGAGCGTCCACGGCGTCGTCGTCCAAACGAGAATCCGCCTCACGGTGTGCTGCCCTTCCCACGCGCGATCGGAGCGCACGCCCCCGTTAGGTGTGCTGTCGCGAAGGGTCAGCGCAACGAAGACGCTTGGATCCTCCACCTCCTGGTAGCCCTGCGCCACCTCATGACTCGACAGCGCTGTTTCGCAGCGCGGACAGTACGGCAGAATCTTGTGTCCACGGTACAGCAGCTGGCGATCGTACAGCGTCTTCAACGCCCACCAGACGCTCTCGACGTAATCGTTGGAGAACGTTATGTAGGGGTGGGCGTAGTCGAGCCAGAAGCCGATCCGCGCGCTCAGTCGTTCCCAATCGGCACGATAGCGAAACACGCTCTCCCGACACAGCCGGTTGAACTCGGCCACGCCGATGGCTTCGATCTGTTGCTTCCCGCTGATGCCCAACTGCTTCTCGACTTCGATCTCGACGGGAAGTCCGTGCGTGTCCCAGCCTGCTTTCCGCTCGACGCGGTAACCTTTCATCGCGCGATAACGACAGAAAAGATCCTTGATCGTGCGCGCAAAGATGTGATGGATGCCAGGCCGGCCGTTCGCAGTGGGTGGTCCCTCGAAAAAGACAAACGACGGCGACTCTGCATTGGCGGCAAGCTGCTGCTCGAAGAGTCGCTCCCTCTCCCATTGCGCGAGTAGCTCCTGCTCGAGCGCGTCCGCCGGACGATCAGGGGGCAGCGGCTCGAAGTTCGCGGACTCCATCGTCCCAGCGTTGGTAGCGGTCATGCGGTTACAGGCGCTCCAAGACGCCGACCACCAATTGCGTGAGCTTGGGCTCGGCGGCATTCGCCACAGCGATGATCTTCTCCACCGTGGCCGGCTCCAGGCTGTCGGGCAGACACATGTCGGTGATGATCGACACGCCGAGCACGCGCATGCCGGCATGGACCGCAACAATCACTTCGGGCACCGTGGACATGCCGACGACATCGGCGCCAATGGCGCGCAGAAATCGGTATTCGGCGCGCGTCTCCAGATTCGGTCCGCTCACGGCGACATAGACACCGTCGCGAAGCGGGATGCCGTTCTCGAGGGCAACAGCGCGCGCGATCTCACGCAATCGCGCGTCGTACGCGTCCGACATGTCTGGAAAGCGCGGACCAAGGCGATCGTCGTTAGGTCCCGTGAGTGGATTGTCACCGAGAAGATTGATGTGATCGGCGATCAACATCAGATCTCCGGCATGCCAAAATGGATTCATCCCGCCGCAGGCGTTGGACACGACCAGCGTGCGTGCGCCCAACGCGCGCAACACGCGAATCGGGAAGGTTACCTGCTGAAGCGTGTACCCTTCGTAGCGGTGGAAACGGCCCTGCATCGCGACGACGGTCTTCCCCGCGAGGCGACCGCACAGCAAACGACCGGCGTGCGACTCGACCGTCGAGAGCGGAAATCCCGGAATGTCGGCGTAGTCGAGGGAAACACTCGTCTCGATCTCGGTGCCAAGACGTCCGAGACCGGTGCCGAGGACGATCGCGACGTCCGGCGCGGACTTGAACTGCTCGCGCACGGCTGCCGCCGCCTCATCGACGCGCTCTTTCGTGTGCAACGCGGCAACCGCGTCGGCACCACGCTCTACGTCCAGGGCCATCTGCGCGGGCGCGGTCATCCCCGGAACAACGCTCCCGGGCGCGGCGGTGGCGCGGCGTCCGGAGCGTTTGCCTCGCCGCCCAGGATGCTCGACGGATCAGGATCCGGAACGTCTTCCTCCACGGCAATCTCGGCAAGCTGACGCTCCAGCATCACGCGAAATTGCTTCAAGTATCCGCGCCGCATTCGGGCGAGCAGTGCGATCTGATCAGAAGATCGCATCGCGTCCATCTGCGCTACCTGGACGATCCGATCGGCCTCCGAGCGCGCTTCTCGCAGGATCAGCTGTGCCTCGCGCTCCGACTGCTCGCGCGATTCGGATCGCAGCTGCTGCGCCGACACCAGTGCCTCGTTCAGCGCTTTGTCACGATCACGAAAGCCGCGCAGCTGTTCGGTGAGCGAACGGACGTTAGATTCGAGCTCTTGATTGACTCTCGTGAGGCGCTCCAGCTCTTCGGCAACCTGCTCCCGAAAGTCGTCGACGCGGGCCGCATCGTAGCCGCGAAGCCCCTTCGGGAACTCCATGCGCCGAACGTCGAGCGGTGTGAGACGGAAGATCTCGTCCTTCATGCGGCCGCTCCCTCGTCATGTCCTGCGGTTTCGCGCTCGCCGAACAGAATCGTGCCGAGCCGCACGAGCGTGGCGCCCTCTTCCACAGCGATCTCGAAATCGTTGGACATTCCCATCGACAGCTCCGTTGCAGGGTGACCCGCGACGGCGAGCGTCTCGCGCGCCGCCCGAGCACCGCTGAAGACCTGACGAAGCACATGCTCGTTGGCGTCGAGCGGCGCCATCACCATCACGCCGCGCACTCGCAGTCCAGTGAGTGCGTGCACTCGCTCTGCTTCAGCCTGCAGCGTATTCAATGCGTAGCCTCCCTTCGTCGCCTCGCCCACGACATTCACCTGCAGCAACACATCGACGGGCCGGCTGTTCTGACACCCGACCTCGTTGACTGCATCGGCGAGACGTGAGCTGTCGATGGAATGCACCAGGGCGAAGCGGGTCACCTGCTTTGCCTTGTTCCGCTGCAGATGCCCGATGAGGTGCCAACGGACCTGCGAGCGGATCGCCTCCATCTTCCTGACTGCCTCCTGGACCCGGTTCTCACCGACGTCCCAGAGCCCTGCGGCGCACGCCGCCTCCACTGCTTCGGGGCCGTGAGTCTTTGTCACGGCGACCACCGTGACCAATTGTTCATGGCCCCCGCGCTGGCGCGCGGCGTCGATACGATCCCGGACCTCCCGCGCGCGATCCGGCAGGTCAGAAAATCGCATAACGCACTAAGTTATCGGCGGTTACATAGCGAGGCAAGTGAATCGCTCTGCGATGGCGTGGGGCTTGGGGCGAGCGACAAACGAGGACATTGCAGGAGACCGAGCGCGTAGTCGTCCACTGAGTCCGTGGACCGCCGGACCTCTCGAGTCCCCAGCCACTGGTCAATGCGCTGGGCCAGCGCTTTCGTAGCGGCGGTATCGACGGAGAAGGCGGTGCGCTGGGGGGCGCCGCTGTCGGTCGTGGGTGGCGGTTGTTCCACGTACACCAGGCCTGAGAGAAGCCACGCTCGCCCGATCTGACGGCGAGTTGCTCGATCGAGCGATATGGAGGCCACCACCGGGCGCCCCAAGCCGCGCGCCCGATCCGCAATGGCGGTGGGCAGCGGAATGCCATCTGCAACCTCCAATCGGCCGCCGGGGGGAAGCAGTTGGCCACGGCGCGCGAGCTCCGCGCCGTACCAACTCGCACCAAGTAGCGGGACGGTTACGACGGTGACATCTCGGCGAAGTGCCTCGACCTGTTGCAGAAACCAGAGAGGATACGTGTCGTTGTCGCCGTCCACGAAGAGTACGGCGCGCGGCGGCGCCGAGCGAAGCAGCGACTCACCGAGTTGCCGAGGCAGCGAGGCCTCGGGTTGATGACGTCGCGTCACGGCACTCCAGTTCAGCGCAAGCGGTAACGCCGCCATGAGCACGCCGAAGATTGGACGCACGCGCAACCGCTGCGTGAGCGTGATCGCCCCGTAACCTGCCCAGAGTCCCCACGCCCAGAAGCTGAGGACAAAGAAATAGTCGCGCTCGCGCGCTTCGCGGGTTGCATTCGCCGGAATGACACCCCATCCGAAAGACGGGCTCGCGTGCATGTTGAGATACAGCGCGACGCCCACGCTGCCGCAGATGAGTAATAACAAAACTGCCCGCCACTGCCGTCTGCTCGCCGCGCGATGCGTCGATGCGCCCACGAGACCGAACAACACGAACAGGAGCGTAGCCGCCGTGCGCGCGATCGTCGGCGATGGCGTGGGGCCTAACGAGAGCGCAACCTGCCAGTCAGCGTACTCGAACCAATTGGCGAGCTGTAGCCAGAGCGGTGCGCTGCGCGGCCAGAGGCCGGGAACATCGTACTGGCGCCGTGCCACGACATCGGCGAGGGTGACGAGCGTGGCTGGATTGCCCTGATTGATCGCCGGGTCGTGACGCGCGCGGAGGAGCAGCACGAAGAGGGCCGAGGCGGCGATGATCCCGACAATGATGAGGCGCAGGGAGCCGGGCGTTTGTCTCGGGATCGAACGCCACATTTGGCCAGCGAGCGGTGGCGCCACGGCGATGACGATGAGGCCCACGCCAGCGAGCGGCCAAGATGCTTTCCCCGCACCGACGGCCGCGATAGTCACACCGGCCAGCGCGAGCGCAGTTTGCCAATCGATTAGGCCGTCATCGTTGCTGGCGGCGAGATACACGGCGACTGGCGCCGCAACGAGCGCGCTGAGATGCAACGGAGGGGCGAGGACGATGAGATATGCGGTCAAGACCCGCCACCGCGCGCTCGCAGTATGTCCCGCGTGGTTGGCAATCGCGAGCGTCACCGCTACCAGTGCGAGAGAGGCCGCATACACCTCGGTCTCAGTGGCATTGAGTCGCACGGTGCTCATCCCACCGGCGCAGAGCACTCCGCCAAGGACGTACCAACCGTCGTTTCGTCCGCGCTCGAGTCGGGGCCCGCGACCGATGAGTGAGGCCGCAAGCACTCCGGCGCCCGCGGTGCAGACGGCCGAGAAGAGGTTGCACGCGACGGCGTAGGGCAGGAATGGGAAAAGTCGGGCCCACTCCGCCAGCAGCATGACGAAAAGTGGTGTGCCCGGCGGATGCGGGATGCCTAACGACCTGGCGCTGGCGATGAACTCGCCCGCGTCCCAGAAGGTGACGTCGGGGGCGAGGTTGACGACATAGACGATGAGCAGGAGCGCACCGGCAATCCAGGCACCTTCCTCCGCGCCCAAGCGCGCCCCGCCGCTACGCGCGCGCTTCGAGCCGAGGCTGTTCCGCACTCGATCGGGGTGGGAGTCCAGCGAGCACATCGCGCAGCTGTGCCGACGTGAGGTTGCGCCAGAGCCGTCCCTGGAGCGCGGCCGAGATCGTGGACGTTTCCTCGGAGACGACGAGCACCAGGGCATCCGTCTCCTCGCTGAGTCCCAGCGCAGCGCGGTGACGAGTGCCTAACGATCGATCGAGCAGCGCTGCCTGTGACAGCGGCAGGATGCACCCTGCGCCGACGATCGTGTCGCCACGAATGATCACTGCCCCGTCGTGTAACGGAGAGTAGGGCGTAAAGATCGTGGTGAGGAGATCCGCTGAAACTTTTGCCTGCATCTCCGAGCCGGATCGCACGTAGTCGTCGAGCGGGGCCTCACGTTCGATCGCCACGATGGCGCCAATACCTGACCGGCTCAGCCGCTCCACCGCATTGGCGGTTTCGTCAGCGACGTCCGTATCGCCCATGTGCCTCATGAAGCGCAGCATCGGCGAGCGGCCAATGACGGACAGCGCGATGCGCAGCTCCGGCGCGAAAATGATCAACAGCGCGATGGCGCCATACGTGTACACCAGTGTGAGCAGATACGTGATCATCGTGAGTTTGAGCACCGCCGCGATCGCGTAGATCATCAACAGCACGACGATGCCGATCAGTACCGGTACGGCGCGCGACCGATGAAGCAACAGCAGAACGCGATAGATGGCGTAGCCCACGATCGCGATCTCGAGGATGTCGCGCCAGCCGATGCTGAGCAGGCGAATCTGTTCGAGAACGCTCACGATCGCTCGATCTCCGCGACGTTGCGCTGTTGAATCGCCCACGCGACGTCGAGTGCCTGCCGGCTCGCGGCAACATCATGCACGCGAAAGATGCGCGCACCACGCTCGAGCGCCGCCACGTTCGCGCCGACGGTCGCGTAGACGCGCTCGGAGGGCTCCGTGACGCCGGCGATTTCGCCAAGGAACCGCTTGCGAGAGGCGCCGACCACGATTGGAAAACCTAACGCTGACAGCTCGGGAAGGGCGGCCAACATGTCGAGCGAATGCTCGCCACGCTTCGCGAACCCGATGCCCGGGTCCAACGCGATCCGCCTGGCCTCCACCCCAGCCGCTTTTGCAACCGTAACACGCTCGCGCAGCTCCGCGAGAACGTCGCGTACGACGTCCTCGTAGTGTGCATGCGCGTACGTACCCATGTCGCTCACTGTTCCTCGAGAATGCATCAAGACCACACCAGCGCCGGCGCTCGCGCAAATCTCGCCCATGGCAGGGTCCAGGCGAAAGGCCGAAACGTCGTTCACGATCGACGCTCCGGCATCGAGCGCCGCGCGCGCGACCTCTGCTTTGACGGTGTCGACCGATGCGACCACGTCGGGCACGAGCTCGATGATCGCACGAATCACCGGCAGCACGCGCCTCCCTTCTTCCTCGGCGTCGATGGGACGCGCGCCCTGGGGGCGTGTGGACTCGCCACCGACATCGATGATGTCCGCGCCCTCATCGCGAAGCCTCTTCGCTTGCTTAACCGCCGCATCGAGAGAAAAAAAGCGACCCCCGTCGCTGAAGCTGTCGGGGGTCACGTTCAGAATGCCCATCACCAACGGGCGGTCTAGCGGCAACGTGCGACCCTTGATAGTCCACGACGTTGAAATCGCCATTCCAGGTTGAAAAAGGGGGTGTCTATCCCGAGGAGCGAAGCGACGAAGGATCTGCTGTTCGGTCGATGCTGAACAGCAGATCCTTCGCTCGCTTCGCTCCTCAGGATGACAACAAAACTACGCCGGCGACGGCTCCGGTCCTCCCAAGAATGGCGGCGTACGACGCGGCTCGAGGGTGGGAGTCGGTGTCGGAGTTGGTGATCCGCCCGGCGCGGCCCCACTCACGCGGGGCGGCAGAGTGCCGCCCTTCGTGAGAATGGTGATATCCTCGCGCG
Source organism: Gemmatimonadaceae bacterium (assembly GCA_045804225.1). Lineage (GTDB taxonomy): Bacteria > Gemmatimonadota > Gemmatimonadetes > Gemmatimonadales > Gemmatimonadaceae > AG2. The sequence goes on along the minus strand of JBJMNO010000001.1, from coordinate 295,059 downwards.
TGAGCGTCTCACGCTCGAGAAGCGACGCCGCCACCGCATGCAGCAGATCGATGTTGTCGAGAAGCGTCTGCTTTGCGCGGTCATACGCCTCGCCAATCACCCTTTTCACTTCGCTGTCCACCACCTGCGCGGTCTGCTCCGAGACCTCGCGCCGGTGCTGGATCTCGCGACCCAAGAACAGCTCCTGCTCGTTGTCGCCGACGAGAACCGGACCAATTGCTTCCGATAAACCCCACTGCGTCACGTAGCGGCGCGCGATAGCGGTTGCCTGCTGGATGTCGCTCGCGGCACCCGTCGTCACACGATCGCGGCCGAACACGATCTCCTCGGCCGTGCGGCCGCCATAGCTCATTACGAGGCGCGCCTCGAGCTGCTGGCGCGTGATCGATACCCGGTCGTCTTCCGGCAAAGTGAAGGCGAGACCGAGAGCGCGGCCGCGGGGCACGATTGTCACTTTGTGGAGTGGGTCGTTGCCCTTGATCTTGATCGCGCAGATCGCGTGTCCGGCCTCGTGATAAGCCGTTAGGCGACGCTCGTCCTCTTTCATTACCATCGACTTGCGCTCGACGCCGAGCATCACTTTGTCCTTCGCGTCCTCCACATCCATCATGTAGATGCGATCGTGGTTGCGACGCACGGCGAGAAGCGCCGCTTCGTTCACGAGGTTCGCAAGGTCGGCGCCGGCCATGCCAGGCGTTCCACGGGCAACCGTCGTGATGTCGACATCATCGGCAATGGGCTTGTTGCGCAGATGGACCTTCAGAATGCCTTCGCGGCCCTTGAGATCCGGCGCATCCACAACGATCTGCCGGTCGAACCGACCCGGGCGCAACAGCGCTGGATCGAGAACGTCTGGCCGGTTCGTGGCGGCGATGAGAATCACACCATCATTGGACTCAAAGCCGTCCATCTCGACGAGCAGCTGGTTGAGCGTTTGCTCGCGCTCGTCGTGGCCGCCGCCGAGGCCAGCGCCTCGATGCCGACCAACGGCGTCGATCTCGTCGATGAAGATGATGCACGGCGCATGGGCCTTTCCCTGCTCGAACAGGTCGCGAACACGAGAGGCACCGACACCAACGAACATCTCGACGAAATCCGAGCCCGACATCGAGAAGAACGGACGTCCGGCCTCACCAGCGACGGCGCGGGCGAGGAGCGTCTTTCCGGTGCCTGGCGGACCGACGAGTAGCGCGCCTTTCGGCAGGCGTCCACCAAGCTTGGTGAACTTCTGCGGATCGCGAAGGAACTCGATGATCTCCTGCAACTCCTGCTTCGCCTCGTCGGCGCCGGCGACGTCGGCAAAGGTCACCTTGGGCGTGTCTCCGGTGAGGAGCTTCGCCTTCGATTTGCCGAACGAGAACGCCTTTGCGCCGCCAGCCTGCATCTGTCGGAACAAGAACAGATAGAAGCCAATGAGCAGCAACCAGGGCAGGAAGTTGAAGATGTAGGTCGTGACCGAAGGCCGAGCATCTTCGGCTTCGATGATGACGGCGTGCTTGCCCAAGCTGTCGACTTCAGCCTGCGCATTCTCCATCGGAAAGCGCATGTTGAACTTCGGCACGTTGCGACCATCGTAAGGAACCGGCGTCTTGAACTCACCAGTGACGTACTTCCCCGCTTGGATCTTCACCTTGCGGATGTTGTCCCGGTCGAGCTCGGACTTGTATTGGGTGTAACTGATGAGCGGAGCCTGCTCGGACCGCGCGCCGGAAAGCTGAATGAGCGCGACAGGAATGAGCAGGATGAGGAGCCAGAACGAGAGCGTCTTCGAGAGACGGCCCCAGTTCACGTCCTTCTTTGGCGACTTCGGAGGAATAGGTACTGGCATTTACTGCAAGCTCGCGATGTACGGAAGGTGACGGAAATTTTCCGCGTGATCCAACCCGTAGCCGACCAGGAACTCGTTCGGCGCGTCGAACCCAACAAAGCGTGTTGGGTGCCGGAGCTCGGCCGCTACGTGCTTGTGTAGCAACGCGCAAATCTCCAGCGAACGCGGTTTCCGTGCCTCTAGAAGATCCATGAGTCGGTTCAGGGTGCGCCCGGTGTCAACGATATCCTCCACCAGGAGAATATGCTTACCCCTCAATTCGGTTTCCGGATCATAAACGAGCTTTACGGTACCACTCGACACCGTGGCGTCGCCGTAACTCGCCGCCACGAGGAAATCGATCTGCAGCGGCCGCCGGATTTCCCGCACCAGATCGCTCAGAAATATAAAGCTCCCCTTCAATAGGCCGAGGACGAGTAGGTCGCCATCTGGATACGCGCTGGCGATTTCGTCACCGATTTCACGAACACGTGCCGCGATCTGCTGTTGGTTATAGACAATCCGGCGTACGGCGCGCCCGGAAAGTCTAGGGTCGGCGATCGAGATAGTCACAGACATAGGTCACAACCGGTCCACCGGACCGCACGGTTGCCGCGTCGCTGCGGCGAACTCCAGGAATCCAAACGATCTCGTCGCCCGCGACGACTACGGGCCATAGGCCGCGGATGTGTCCGGAAATGCGAGCATCCGATAAAAAGTACTTCACCTTTCGCGAGACGAGGCGTTCGCCATGCCGAACGACGATGCGATCGCCGGCCCGCCAGCCGCGAATCGTCAGCTTGAGAGTTTTCGGAAGCGCGATCTGCCAAGGATCGCGATCCGCCACCGATTCCGCCACGGCAAATCTCCAAGCGCTCCAGGTCATTGGCGCCGCCAGAGGTGCCGGTGACGTACTCCTTTGCGGCGAGGAGAGGCGTCGGCGAAGCTCGAACGACTCTCTCGAGCGCAGGAGCTCCCATCCGCCGGAGAGTTGAATGCGACCTCCCACCTCACCCGAAGAAGTGAATTCCGCGGCGCGCATCGTTCCGCGACGATCCAGCGTGACGCCGATACGCGAGGCCAGCTCTGGCCACACGATTCGATGCGCTTCGGACGTGAGATGGGCCAAGTCCTCAGCGCGCACATCGAGCGACCACTCACCTCGCGGCTCTCGACGCGAGTGATGCTCGACCCTTGAATCGACGAGCGCGGCGAGCTCTCGACGCCAGGTGGCTGCGCGAGCTCCGATCTCGAGCAGCTCGTCGATCGCCCCCGGCCGTACGCGCGCGAGAGCCGGCAAGAGATCGCGTCTCACACGATTGCGCAAAAAGCGCGGCGATCGGTTGGTCGGATCTTCGAGCCAACGCAGCCCACGAGCCGCAGCGTACGTGCGGAGCTCCGCACGTCTCACATCGACGAATGGACGTCGTACTGGCGACGGAGCGAGTAATCCGGCGAGGCCACGGATACCGGCACCACGCATCGCGCGCATGAGGATGGTCTCGATCTGATCGTCGCGCGTGTGCGCGGTAAGGACGTGCGCGTTCGTGCTGGAAGCAACCGAGCGCAAGAACTCCCAGCGCGCAGCACGCCAGGCTGCTTCAGTTCGTGCAATGACGTCGGCGCGACCAATGACTACTGGGAGTCCATAACGCGACGCTGCGCCGGCTACGAACTCTGCCGCGCGGGCACTTTGGGGTCCTGAGGCGTGATCGAATGTCGCGACTTGGAACGTCCAGCCTTCCTTTTGACGCAATGCGGCAGCGACGTCGAGCAGAACCATCGAATCGAGGCCACCCGATACGGCGAGCACCACGCCTCCAGCCTCAGGAAGCGTGCGCAGCACCAATGTTGCCAGCTCGCGCTCTGGCCGGTCGATTGCCGAGTCGTGTTCGGACGGCGAGGGGAGCGCATTCTCCCACTTTGCCGGTCGACTCTTCGCCTCTATCTTCATTCGCACCGCCGCAACGGGAGACGCTCGTGGAATCGAACGGTCCGCTGGGAATATTGTGGGTTGGGGTAGCGCTAGGCGCATTCTATATCGCGCTCATCTGGCTGAACACGCTACTTGGCTTCTTTCTCACGCCGCTCTTTCTCATTCCGCAAACGTGGCTCATGGACATGGTCGCCCGACGTCGCGCGCGGGATGCGGAGCGGGACATGGAGCACGACGCGGCACGCTGACCTCGCAATGCGGTTGAGGCTTGGTGCGCGACGGGACGAGCGATATCGCTCGTCCCGTTGTCATTTCTGCCGAATGAGAGTGATCCTCGCACTAAGCTTGGCCATCTGCCTCTTGCCGCGACCTGTTTCCGCACAATTGTTCGCGCGGCCCTGGCTCGACTGGCATACGGTGCGAGCCGGCCAGTTCGAGATCCATTATCCGACCGAGCTGGCGAGCTGGGCGCAATTTGTCGCCGAGCGATTGCCGGCCGTCGATACGGCGGTGTCGCGTCTCGTTGGGTACTCGCCGCCGATGCGCATTCAGATCGTTGTCGAGGATCCGTTCGACGTCTCGAACGGGTTCGCCTTCACGTTGCTAGACAAGCCGGTCATCGTGTTCTGGGCCTCGCCACCCGATCCGCGTGAAAGCATTGGCCAATTCCAGACGTGGGGCGAGATGCTCGCGGTGCACGAATTCGGCCATGTCGCACACCTAACCAGACCATCGCGCAATCCTTGGACGAGACTCCTCTGGAGGCTGTCGCCCGTACCGCTCGGACCGATCGCCGTGCGATCGCCGCGCTGGGTGATCGAGGGGTACGCGACATACGTCGAGGGCGTGATTACAGGGACAGGCCGGCCACACGGCGTTTGGCGACCCGCGATACTTCGACAGTGGGCGCTGGAGGGGCGGCTGCCTAACTACGCCCAGATCAGTGACTGGAGCGATTTCCAAGGCGGTGAGTTTGCGTACCTGGCGGGCTCCGCCTTCCTGGAATGGTTGGCGCGGCACCAGGGCGACTCCACTCTCGTACAGCTCTGGCGTCGTCTGAGTGCACGCACTACTCGAACGTTCGACGAAGCGTTCGCCGGCGTCTACGGGGACGTACCCGTCGTGCTCTACGATCGCTTTCGCGCCGAGGTGACTGCGGACGCCGTCGGACTCGATAGCGCGATCGCTCGGGTTGGCCTGGTGGAGGGAGAGCTCGTGCAGCATCTCCCCCGCGCGACCGGCGATCCGGCCATCTCACGTGATGGAAAGCGCGTCGCCGTCGTGCTACGGTCTGCCGGTCGTCCTTCGCGCGTTGTGGTGTGGAGCACGGCGCCCGAGCCGGATTCGTCCGAGCTGCGGGCGCGTGAGCGTTTACTGAAGCGGGATCCCGAGGATGTGCCGGCACGACGCATCTACCCGTTGCCTAAACACGTTATTGCATCTCTCGTTGCCCGAGACGGGCGCCCCTATGAGGACCCGCGCTGGTTTCCCGACGGTCGTCACATACTGCTCTGGCGCGCGACGCGCCGCTCCGACGGCAGCCAGCGACCGGAGCTCTACGTGTGGGATGTAGCGCGCGGCGATGTCCGTCGCCTGACCAACTCGCTCGGCGTGCGCAATGGTGATCCGTCACCGGACGGCCGAACGATCGCGGCTCTGCAATGCCCCGGTGGCCATTGCGACATGGTCAGCATCGATGTCGCGTCCGGCCGCCTAACGCGCCTCGTGGCGGGCGACGTTGCCACTTCGTATGCGCGACCGCGTTGGTCGCCGGATGGGCGCACCATTGCGCTGTCCATGCAGCGGGAGAATCGTTGGCGCATCGCGCTGTTCGACGCCGCTGGCGGCCAACCGCGATTCCCCGATCCCGACGACGGGAGCAATCGCTTCGATCCGGATTGGCTTTCGTCGTCGGCGCTCGTGGTCGTGAGCGATCGCGGTGGAACGCCCAATCTCGAGCGTCTCGCGCTGGATTCCCGAGGGAGCGGTCCACCGAGCCTTACCAGAGTGATCGGCGCGGTGATCGCACCCACGGTGAACCCCGCCGACGGCACCATTTGGTTTCTATCACTCCATTCCCGTGGCTACGACGTGCGCCGTCTCGCGCCACCCCTTCCTTTGGATGATGTATCGGCGCCGCTCCTCAATTCACGACTGGTTCCCGCGGTGGTCGAGAAGTCGGCTGCGGTCCGAAGCTTTTCGCCGTCGCCGACGTCGCCCGAGCGTCGTTATGCGTCGGCGCTGCTCGGCGTGCGTTGGCTTCCGGCGGCAAGTATCGGCCAAACTGGACGCGAAGCGACGTTCGCACTTGCGAGCTCGGACGTCGTCGGTCGGCTCACCATGCTTGGCCAAGTCGCCCTTGGCAGCGGCGACGCATGGCGCGGGGGCTCCTTCGAGCTCGCTTGGCGGGGCTGGCGACCCGTGGAACGTGCGGCGTTCTTCGACGCGATGATCTCGTATCCACTCTTCCAGGCACTTGCTTTCGGAACGCCTTTCTCACGCACCGACCACCTGTGGAGTGGGCGTGCCCGAGTCGACTATACTCACGCCTTCGACCAAGGCGACCTCCGAGCAGGCTTGGGCGGTGCGGCAGGACAACTCGTATCCGACGTGGCGAATGTCGAAACTAGTGGGGACCGGCTACTCGTTTTTGGTGAGCTATCCGCGCTTGCTCGGCAGAGCGGCTACGCGACCTCAGCTAGTGAAAGCCTGACCGCACAGCTCACGACCGGCGCGACGTACGGCATCGATTATCAGCGATTCCTCGGCACTGTAGGCCTTCATGCCGCAATGCGCGGCCTCGGCCTTCCCATTTCCTCGTTCGATGCCGCGGCGAGCTATGGTCGTGTGTCGAGCAATGCGCCTGGATTCGAGCAATTTCTCATTGGCGGCCTCCCAACCAGTATCATCGACGCATCGCTGCTCACGCAGCGATTGACGATGGGTGCTCTGCCGGCTGGCGTTGCTTCGGGGAACCGGCTCCTCACGTATCGGGTCTCGATACCCCTCGCGGGACTCGCTCCGTACTTCTGGGGGGCGAGCACCAGCGCGCTGGATCGCTTCGAGCAGTGGCATCGCGTGCTGGGCGTCGATCTCGCGATTGACCAGTCGGCGCTACCGGTGCTCGGCCTACCAGGCGCGCATCTGGCTGCTGGCGTGGGCTACTCCCTGGACAAGCCTTTGGCGCGCGCGATACGGGGGTATCTGGCCGTCACGCTGCGACCATAAACCTGAATCCGGGCGAACGTTGCTAGAGACAGCGTGCCACCATCTTCCTATATTACGCGCCGATTTGCAGCAGCCGTTCTCGCCGAACCTCGCAGCACGATTGCCCAACCTTCGCAACGGACAGCCACACTCCGCCGCTGCGTTGCAACGAGCGACCCATCGCGCTCGGCCTTTCACCGGAGGACGAACATGCAGCTCCGCCGTGGTGCACGGTATTGGATTGCAGTTACCGGACTTTTAATCGCTAATACGAGCGCGCACGCGCAAGGCTTTGGTCTCAACGAGATCAGCACCTGCGGGCTTGGTCGCGGTTTCGCCGCGGTCGCCACGGGGTGTCATGACGCGTCGACCATTTACTGGAATCCGGCGGCGTCCACTCAACTGAATGGCCTGAAGTGGTCCTTCGGTGCCGCCGCAATCGGCATCAATGGGAAGTTCGTCCAGGACACCAGCTTCCGGACATACAAGGGTGACGTGTCCACCCAAGTCGTTCCGCACCTGTTCCTGAACTATCACAATCCAGCGAGTGCCTTCGCGTACGGCATCGGCGTCTACGTGCCGTACGGATTGACGTCGCAATGGCACAACGATTTTCCGGGTCGCTTTTCTGCGCAGAAAGCGTCGATTCAGACTTTCTATATCCAGCCGAACTTTGGGTGGAAGCTCAATTCGAAGTGGAGCATCGGTGTCGGGCCGATCATCGGGCACTCGAGCGTGGAGCTGATTCAAGCCGTGGATCTGTCGCAGCAATCGCTGACGATTCCCGGGGCGGGCTCGATTGTTCTCTCGTCACTCGGCGTTCCACAAAGAACGCAGTTCGCGACGGCCAAGCTCAATGGTGATGCGTGGGGCTACGGCGCGCATTTTGGCATTCAAGGCCAGCTCTCGGAAAACTGGACGTTTGGGATCCGCTATCTCACGCAGATCGTATTCAAGTACGATGACGCCGATGCGACGTTCACTCAGAACCCCACAGGGCTCGTAGTTCCGGCGGCGATTCCGAATCCGGCGAATCCGAGCGTCATCGTCGTGCCCGCGGGTACATCGATCGATGCGATCGTAGCGCCCTTCTTCGCATCTGGCGCGCCGCTCTCGGCGCAGAAGGTGAGCACGAGAATCGCGCATCCCGGCCAATTGCAGGTCGGTTTCGCCTACACGGGCGTGCGCAATTGGGAATTCGAGGGCGACTATGCCATGATCGGCTACAAGGCGTTCAAAGATCTTCCGATTCAATTCTCGAACACGGCGACACCGAGCCGTACGCTCATCGAGGATTACAACAACTCCTCGGCGATTCGGTTGGGCGCGGAATACAAGTTCGCGAACAGTGCGCGAGTGCGTGGCGGCTTCTCCGGTGTCACGCGCGCCGCACCGGACGTGACGGTGACGCCGCTGCTTCCGGAGCAGGATCGCGCGAACTACTCGTTAGGGTTCTCGCTTCCGATCCTCAAGAGCCTTGTCGTCGACGGGGGATATGTGCTCGTGACGACCCCGGGTCGACGTGGACGCATCGACGAGCGGTCGACCACCGTCCCACAGACGGCCGCACAATTGAACAGTGGTGTCTACTCGCTCACCGCGAACATCTTCGCGCTGAGCCTCAAGAGCTCGTTCTGAACCGTGCTTCGGGGAGATTTCCGAATGTCGAATAGAATCCTGCTGCGCGGCGCGGCCTCGGCGGTTTTGCTGGGTGGCGTCGCCGTCGCTTGTACGGACAACACCGCAAAGGTGCTCGGACCACAACTGTCTGGCGCCAACAGCATCTTCCAGAGCTATGTCGCGTTAGGCAACAGCATCACCGCGGGCTATCAGTCGGGGGGCATCAGTGACTCCACGCAACAGCGGAGTTATGCGGTGCTGCTCGCGAAGCAGATGGGGACGCGTTTCGCCTATCCCTCGCTCGCCAACCCGGGATGTCCGCCACCGGTGAACAACTTCAACTCGCAGTCGCGTGTCACGCCGACGGGCTTTCCAACCAGCACGAGCAGCTCGTGCTATCTGCGCGCGAACACGGTCGCGATCTTGAACAATGTCGCGGTTCCTGGCGCCACGAGCTTTGATCCCGACGCTGCCTCCTCGACGCTCACGCCCTCTGCGAATCTGCTCACGCAGCTCATCCTTGGCGGAGAGAATCAGGTCCAGCGTGCGCGCGAAGCGAATCCGACGTTCGCCACGGTCTGGATCGGCAACAACGACGTGCTTGCCCCCGCCGTGTCTGGTGTCCTCGTCCCCTCGGCAGGCATCTCGCCGGGAGTCACGCCGCAGGCCACGTTCACGGCGAATTACGACAAGTTCATCACGGACCTGACGGCCGGCAACACGAATCTTAAGGGCGTGTTGATCGGCATTGTGAATGTCGCCAACGCACCGGTGCTGTTCTCTGCCCAGGTTCTCCAAAGCCCCCAATTCCTTGGTGCGCTGAGCGTGGCCGCGGGCAAGCCCGTGACGGCCGATCCAACGACGTGCACACCGACGTCAGCATCGCTGATCAGCTTCCAGATCGTCGGCGCCATCCGCGCGGGAACGCATCCCGCCACGATCTACTGCGAGAAGACGCCGCAGCAACCGATCGGCGACGTGTTCGTGCTCGACTCGCAAGAGATCGCGTCGCTTACCGCGTACGTCAACTCGGTGAACGCGTACATCAGCACCAAGGCGCAATCGATCGGCTTCGCGTATCTGAACCCGAACCAAGCTCTCGATAGTCTCAAACAGAAAGGTGAGATCAAGCCGACCGGACCCGACTTCAATGCGCCAACGGCTCCATTCGGCAAGTGGATCTCGCTCGACGGAGCGCACCCGAGCACCTGTTCGCATATTCTCATCGCCGACTACCTGATCGACGCGATCAACGGGAAGTACTCGACGAGCCTCGCGAAGCTGGCGATACCAGCTGGAACGACCTGTCCGGAAAAGTAGGTCACGATCTTTGATCGAAGGCGGGGCGGCCACCAGCCGCCCCGTTTTGTTTTGTTCTCTTCGGAATTTCGGGAGAATGTGAGCCCTCTCTTGCCGTAGGCTCGGAGAGTTCTCGAGACGCGAATGGCGCGAAGGGGAGCGAATCCAACCGTGTGCAGCCGGACTCACTCGCGCGAGCCAATGGGAATTTGGGACGACCCGAATCGAGATGTTCGCGCCAATGAAGCTGCGTCCCTTGTCGGTTTTTCAATCAAAGGCGCGATACGCATGAGCTGGTGGCGACAGGCACGTTAGGCCGCAAGGTTGGATTCGCTTCAAATTGGCGGCATTCGCGTCCGACGAACTTGGGCTCTCCAGGCCGGCCACTCGCCACGGCACAATGAGGCACGTCGGCCGGGTCGAGGCCTTTCGAAGATCCCACGATAGCCACTGGGAGGCTGGGAAGGGTTGGGAGTATTGGCCGCAACGAGGCCAAACCCAACCCTTCCCAAGCCCCCCGTGTCTATTCGAAAACGCCACTTAACGACGTATGACGTGCACTCCACGGATCGCGAACTAATCGCGCGTTGCCTCGCCGGTGACGCCGACGCGGAGCGTGCGCTCTACGACGCCCACGTGGATCGCATTTACCGCCTTGTCTTTCGGATGGCGGGTGATGGCGACCTCGCCGAGGACCTCACGCAGGACACGTTCATCCGTGCATTCCAACGACTCGATCAGTTCCGCGGCGACTCGTCGCTTGCAACCTGGCTCCATTCCATCGCGGTTTCCGTCACTCTGAACGGGATGCGCAAAGTGAAACGCATTGGGCTTCGCACCACCGATCTCACCGAGACCCCGTTACTGGCGGCGGAAGTGCGCGAGATCGCGCCGGATCTTCGTACGCGCCTGTTCCAAGCGATCGACGCGCTGTCAGAGAAGCTACGTCCCGTCTACATCATGCATGATATCGAAGGCTACACGCACGAAGAGATCGGTCAGTCGTTAGGCATTCCGACCGGCACGTCGAAAGCACGACTGTTCGACGCGCGCGCCAAGCTTCGCGCCGCGCTCGCCCCATTTGCAGGAGATTACATCGCATGACACATCCGTCGGACGACTTCGACGAGCTGCTCCGGCGCGCCGCGAAGGACTACAATCCTCCGGGCGATACGCCGCGCGATCGCATCTGGACGGAGATCCAAGCACAGCGCCGTGCCAACGTCGCGACCCCAGAGGCGGCTCGATGGACGCGCCGAACATGGTACATTCCCGCCGCCGCCGCGGCCGTGCTCATCGCCGGGATCGGAATCGGCCGACTCTACGAGCGGTGGACCAGCTCGCCAACCACATCGGTCGCCACAACGCCGGACTCGAGTCACACCGTCGCTGTGGGACCGGCGACCCCGGAATCATTAGCCAAATCCGACACGCCGACCATCGTCGCGTCACGACCGAGTGGCCGTATGGAGAGCGCTCCGTCGAAGACAAACGACGATACCGGCAATCGACGCGAAACGCGCAGCGGTCAGCCGTTCAGCGGCAACTCGTCCAGCATGTCGTACCGGCTCGCCGTCGTGGAGCATCTCGCCGGCACCGAAGCCATGATCACGTCTTTCCGCGCAGCAGCCAAGCGCGGTGAAGTAGACGCCCAAATAACAGCCTGGGCCCGCAACCTTCTCACGACGACGCGATTGCTACAGGCGTCGGCGGCGCAGGAGGACCCCACGATGAAGCGCTTGCTGGATGATCTCGAGCTCGTGCTCGTCCAGATCGCGCAATACACCAGCGCCGGCCCGCATCGCGCTGAGGAGCTCGAGCTCATCGAGCATTCCATCCAGCGACGCGGCGTGATCGGCAAACTGCACACGAACATTCCGGCGCGGGTTGCCCCCGCCGGCACGTGAGGAGACGAACGTGAGAAAGTTTCTAATCATCATCATTGCGCTCTGGCTGATTCCAGCCTGGCGCGCTAGCGGGCAGGACGAGAGTGTTCGCTCGGTCAGTGTCGCTCCCACGTCGCTGGCAGGAGTCGCCAGTCTCTCGAGCCTCGCCAGCCTATCGAGTTTGTCGAGCCTCGCCAGTCTCGCGACGATCGGCGATTTCGGCAACGGCATGCCCCAGGGCCATTTCGGACGTAGCGCCGCGCACCTTGTTCCACCAGCCCCGTGGAACGCGCAGGATCCTGCCGACTCGCTCTACCGCCTCGCACGCCGAGCGATGGCCGACGAGAGCTATCGGCGCGCCGCGCAGCTCTTTGCCGAGCTGGTGGATCGCTTTCCGCGCTCAGACTACGCCGGCGATGCGCTCTACTACCGAGCGTACTCACTCTATCAACTCGGCAGTGAGCGTGATCTCCGCGATGCCATCAACGCGCTCGAGCGGCAGATGCGCGATTACTCGGACGCGTCCACCAGCGACGATGCAAAGACACTTCGCACGCGTATCGAGAGCACCCAAGCGCGACGTGGCGACGCGGGCGCCGCGCAAAAAGTGGCCGAGAAAGCCAAGGAGCTCGGCGAGCAACGAGGCTGCCCGACCGATGATGATGACATGCGCATCGCGGCCCTCCAGGGCTTGATGCAAATGGACGCCGAGTCGGCGCTCCCGATTCTGCGCCAGGTGCTGGCAAAGCGCGGCTCGTGCACCGAGAGTCTGCGCAAGCACGCGGTCTTCATCGCCTCTCAGAAGCATGGTGACGAAGCAACCTCACTGCTCCTCGACGTCGCACGCGCCGACCCGAGCGCAGAGGTCCGCGGGGAGGCCATCCAGTGGCTCGGCCAGTCGCACTCACAGCGTGCCGTTGCCGCCCTCGACTCCATCGCCGCCAACGCGACCGATGATGAGATTCTCAACAAAGCGATCTTCGCGTTGTCGCAAACACGCGACGAACGATCAGATGCAGCGCTTCGGCGGATTGCCGCCGACGAACGAAAATCCACCCACGCGCGAACGCAAGCCATCTTCTGGTTCGGTCAGACACATCGCGACGCGGAGGACATGCGCTTTCTGCGCGAATTGTTCTCCCGCAGTCATGAGGAAGACATCCAGAGCAGCATCATTCAAGCAATGGCGCAGGCACACACGCCTGATGCGATGCGCTGGCTCGTCGATCTCGCTCGCGATCGCCAGCTCCCGGTCGAAGCCAGGAAAAACGCGCTCTTCTGGGCGGGGCAGAATGGCGCCGACCTGCGGCAGCTCGTGGATCTCTACGACGAGATGAAAGGACAGACCGAGATTCAAAATCAGCTCATCTTCGTCTTCTCGCAGCGACGCGATCCGCAGTCGGTAGACAAGTTGATGGACATCGCCCGCAACGATCCGGACCGCGATCTCCGTAAGCAGGCCATCTTCTGGCTCGGGCAGAGCCGCGATCCGCGGGCGCAGAGATTTCTTCTCGACCTGATCAACAGGTGAGCGCCATGATGCATCGCCGCCTGTCTTTCGTCGCCCTGCTTGTTCCATCCGCGCTCGCCGCTCAATCATTCGTTAGGCGCGTCGAGGCGGTGACTGACGGCACGGTGCGGCTCACCTACGCCGCCCGAGCTGGCCTCTGTGGCGATGGGCGGCAAACCGTCCGAGCCGGCTCGGCGTTCATCTCGCTCCCCAATACCTTCGGCTTCGGACACGGCGAGACGGACGTCTGTTTCGCTGGCCCTGTTCGCGTGGCGATCGCTCGTTCGAATGGTGAGACGGTGAGCTACCGTGTCATCGTCGGCGGTCGCTGGGGGAGCAACGATGACGCCACCGACCTTGGCGTCGTCTCGGCGCCGGAGGCGGCGCGCTACTTCTTTGACGAAGCGCGGCGAAGCAGCGGCAACAACGCGCACTATGCCCTCGCCGCTGCCGTATTCGCGGATAGCATCGACCTCGTTCCGGACCTCGCCCGGCTCGCGCGATCGAACGACATCCGGCGCGAGCTACGTGAACGCGCCGTCTTTTGGATCGGCACGTATGACGATCCTCGCGCGACGCGCACGCTCCACGACCTCGCGAGCGACGAGTCGCTCGACGAAGACGCACGCGGTGCGGCAATCATCGCCTTGGGCCGCGATGACATATCGGACGATGACGTCGCCTGGTTACGAACATTGTACCCTCGCCTCTCGCCCAAGCTTCGCGACAATGTGTTTCTGGCTGTGTCGCGCTCCGACAGCCCACGCGCATCCCGCTGGCTCGCAGGAATTGCCGCGGACGACAACGAGGCCGAGCATACGCGCCAACAAGCAATGTTCTGGCTTGGACAGGGGCGGTCACCGACCGACGATCTCATTGGGCTCTACGATCGGCTGTCCTCGAGTGCTTCACTGCGCAGCCATTACACCTTCGTTCTTTCCCAGCGGCGCGACAGGCAAGCGCTGGACAAACTCATTGACGTGGCGCAACGAGACCCTGATAAGTCGGTTCGGCGCCAGGCGCTCTTCTGGCTCGGCCAGAGCAAAGAACCGCGCGCGCTCGCGTTCATTCGTGATCTGGTGACCAGATGATGCGCCATTCAGTCGCGGCTTTCTCCGTTGCTTTTTTCGCTCTCGTTTCGAGCGCAAACGCGCAGTCGCTCTCTCGTCGCCTCGCCGATACGCGCGATGGGACGGTGCAGTTCAGCTTTGCCTCGCGGCCGGGCGTGTGCGGAGACGGCGCGACGTACGTCCGCGATGGCTTCGGCGACGACAATCGCATCTTTGACGGGGGCAATATCTCCGGCCATACTCGTAACGGGAGCGACTGGCCGCCCTGTATTCGCGGACCGGTGCGCGTCGTGGCAACGGTGAGCGGCGGTGACGTTGTTCGTCTGCGGACCTTTGCTGGCGCGCGGCTCGAAGCGAGCGTCGAGGAGCGTCGCGACTTTGGCCTCGTCTCGGTGGAGGATGCGGTAGCATTCCTCACGCATCTCGTCGACCAGACGCATGCTCGCGCCGCGAGTGAAGCAATCCTTCCTCTGGTGCTCGCCGATAGCACGACGCCCTGGCCAACGCTGCTGCGCTTTGCCCGTGACGAGCGGCTCTCTCGCAGCGAGCGCAGCACAGTGGCCTTTTGGTTGGCTCGTGGTGCGGCGGCCGCTCTTGGCGTCACGGGCCACGAGGAGACTGACGACGACGAGGTGCGCTCAAGCGCGGTCTTTGCCCTCTCACAACAGCCAAAGGATTTCGCCATTCCGCAGTTGATCGACGTCGTGCGCCACAATTCGCATCCCGCCGCGCGCGCTCAAGCACTCTTTTGGCTCGGCCAATCGAACGACAGTCGGGCGCTCGATGTCTTCGAGGAGATTCTTCAGCGGCGGTAACGAATTCAGCCCAGCAATAGGAACGCGTCGTAGAGGGAATGGGTCCACGCCGTGATCCCGAAACCGCGCAGCAGATAGAGCGCGCTGAATGCAACGCCACTAATGGCGCGGAAGGTGAACGACGTTAGGCGGAACGGATCTCCATACGGACCGATGTAGTGAAAGGCGGAGAAAATCAGCGCGCCCACAATTGTCGCGAAGACGCCGGCGCCTTTCACGCCAAGCCCGAAGATCCATCGCGCGCCCGCGGCGAGAGCAGAGACGAGCAGCACACGGAAGAGCAGCTCCTCATACAGCCCTGCGCCGAGCGATAGCATCAACCGCGTGGACCAACCCATGCGCGTGATCGGCCCGTCTGCAGTTGTCGCCATCGCGAGGATGTGAAGCGAACCGAGCAGCTTCACGGTGACGGTGCCGATTACGACGCCAAATATCGCCGCGAGTGCGATCGACTCGGCCAACATCGCGCCGAATACGAGCGGCCGAACGCCCTTGCCTGTCCTCTTCATGTCGCGGGCGACGAACCAGATCCCTATCCCTATTACCGCGGTAATGAAGATCAGCGGTCCATTTCTGCCCGCAACGGCAATGAATGCCTCTTTGAGAAGGACGTCCGCGCCATTGCGAACTTGAGACGAGCTGCGGGGACCTGCCAACGCTGCGGCAAGACCCTCGTACGCGAGTAGCAGGGGCAGCGCAAACATCACGCTGTAGCGTGGCGAGCGGCTCACGTCGAAGTAGGAGCCGCGCTTCATGAAGGCAAGTGGGCGTGCTGGCATCAGCGGCCACTACGTTCGGCGATCACGTCAAGTTCTGGATTCTTTGACAGGCTTCGACGGCGTTGCGGAACGCCGCGCGGCCGTTTAGGGTAATGAAGTGCGTCGCGGATTGCAGTTCGAGTCCGACATGTTCAACCCTAATGCGAGGAGGTGATCCATTGTCTAATATTTCGGCTTCCAGCTTGGGTCACGTGAACGCGTAAGTTCAAGTCATTACCGGTCCCCTGACCCAAGCGGAACCGGTGTCATCGGCGGATCTCGTGGCGACATGAGGCCGCGGTGATGAGGAGAGGGCTGGCAGATTCGGACTGCCAGCCCTTTTCGTTTGTCCGTAGGCGCCGCTAGTGGCCGGTGCTTCCGAAGCCGCCGAGGCGTTCCGTCGAGACCGCCACGTCCCCTGGCACGAAGGGGAGGACTTCGTATCGATGCAGCACCATCTGCGCGATCCGTTCGCCGTGCACGATCTGAAGGGGCCGATCCGTGGTATTACGAACGATTACGCGCCACTCGTCGGGGAAGTCCGAATCCACCGTCCCTGGGGCGTTTGGAATGCCGAGGCCTTTCTTGAACGTGGCCCCACTCCGCGGACGGATCTGTGCCTCGTAACCGTTAGGCAGCCTGGCCTTGAAGCCAAGGGGGATCAGAGCCATCGCCTGGCCGGGGAGCGTGACGCGCGCCCCATCCTCGCGAGACTCGGCAATTTCTTTCCACTGTCGTTGCCCATCCGAGCAATCGACGGTCTGCCCCGTTAGGTAGGCACACAGATCGTAGCCTGCCGAGCCACTCGTCGCACGACGGGGCGGCTGCGCGTCACCGTGAAGGAGCTCGATCACGATCGACCGGTGCTCGCCGTGCGCTGCACGAGTGGAATCCTCCATTTCTCCGAGCATTTCGTTCGATGCCATGGTCTCGTTGTTCGAGTGGGGCGAACGATAGGCATCCACCTGCACCGAGTCCACTCCAGGTCCAGCGAGCCCACGCCGTGCTGGCATTGCCTTGCCGCTCCCCGACGGCGCGCGTAGGCTCAGACCATGATTGCTTCTTTCCTTCTGCTCGCCGGTTTGCTGCTTCAAGGTGCCGACAGCGCCGGAATGATGACGACCGGGATCTCGCGCCAGCTCGCTACCCGACGCGCTTCGCAACTCGGCGACGTGCGCTATACGCTCTCTCTCGATCTGACAGACCGCGACACCGCCCGCGGGCACGTACGAGTTTCCTTCGTTCTGCAGCGGTCAGAGGAAGTCATTCTGGATTTTCGCGGTCCTTCCCTTTCCGGCGTCGCGGTGAACGCGGCGCCTGTTGCGACGCTCGACTGGAACAAGGCGCACCTACGTATTCCCGCCCGTCTTCTCAAGACCGGCGTGAACACCGTGGACGCAAGCTTCTCGACCGTCATTGCAGCGGCGGGCTGGCCGATCATCCGCTATCACGATGATACGGACCGCCGGGATTATCTCTACACGCTGCTGGTTCCGTCCGACGCCAACGCACTTTTCCCTTGCTTCGACCAGCCGGACCTCAAGGGGCGCTTGACGCTGCAACTGAACATTCCGACCGCGTGGACGGCGATCGCCAATGGCACAGTCGCCGCGGAAACGACGGCGGGCGACTCGAAAGTCGTCCATTTCACGACAAGCGAGCCCCTCCCGACGTATCTCTTCGCCTTCGCCGCTGGACCCTATGAACGCTTTCGTGGAGGGCCTCGCAGCACTTCGCTTCTCGTGCGTGCGTCGCGAGCGCATGAAGTGGAAGTCGATTCGCTGCAGACCCAGGTGGCATCGGCCTTAGGCTCGCTGGAGAAGTACTTCGGCGTTTCCTATCCGTTTCAGCAGTTCCAATACATGCTGTCGCCGGCGTTCCCATTTGGGGGAATGGAGCATCCCGGGGTCACAATGTTCAACGAGGACTCGTTCATTTATCGCGAGCCACCGACATTGAATCAGCGGCTTGGTCGACGCGCAACGATTTACCACGAGGTGGCCCACCAGTGGTTCGGCGACTATGTCACAATGCGCTGGTTCGACGACCTCTGGTTGAAGGAAGGATTCGCCACCTACATGGCGGCGAAGATGCAGGACATGGAAGGCCTGCCGAATCCGTGGATGTCGTTCTATCTGCGCAATAAGCCGGCGGCATACGACGTCGACGTTACCGCGGGGACGACAGCCATATGGCAACAGCTCGACAATCTTGATCGGGCGAAGAGCAATTACGGTGCGATCGTCTACAACAAAGCGCCGGGCGTTCTCAAGCAGTTGAATTATCTCGTGGGCGATTCCGCGTTCCGAGTGGGCGTGCATCGTTTCCTTCTCGCTCATCCGTATGGCAATGCCACGTGGCGCGACCTGCTGAGCGCAATCGGCGGCACGGCTCACCAGTCACTCGACGAATGGGGCAAGCAGTACATTCTCCGTCCGGGCATGCCAATCATCGAGCAGCGGCTCGAGTTGAGCCATGGCACGATTCGCCGCCTTCTCCTGATCCAACGCCCGGCGCAGCAGGCTATTTCCGGCGCCGCCCCCTGGCCCATTCGCACGCAGGTGGCGATCGCTAGGCACGGCGCGCCGACTCGGCTCGTTGCCCTTGTATTGCGTCGCGACACCACGGAGGTCCCCGGCGTGGCCGGGCTTTCCGCTCCTGATTTTATCTTCGCCAACGCGAACGACTATGCCTATGCGCTGGTGCTGCCCGACACGGCGAGCACGACGTGGCTCGAGCAACACGTCGAGTCCATAGACGACACGTTCCTTCGCGCGATGCTGTGGGGCGCGCTCTGGGATCTCGTTCGTGAAACCAGGCTGGCTCCCTCGCGTTTCATCGCCGCGGCGCTTCGCGCCCTACCTAGCGAGGCTGACGAACAGATTGCCGCGGGCATCCTCGGCCGCGTGCGTCGTGGCCTCGAAGCCTACGTGACGACCCCAACGCGCGATTCGCTTGTGTCAACTGCCGAACGCGTGCTTGTGGACATGGCTTCGGATAAGCGCCGGCCCTACGGGATTCGGAAGAGCGCCTTCGACAACTATGTTGATTTAGCGACGACGCCCGCGGCGGTCGCGCAGCTCGACGCGTGGCTCGATAGCACGACGGCGGCTGGTCTTCCTCTGCGCGAGCCGAGCCGGTGGGCGATTGTAACACGTCTTCTCTCCATCGCGTCGCCCAGCGCGGAGCGGCGGTTCGCGGAGCAGCAACGGCGCGACACAACCGCCAGCCGCGCACGACGAGCCTTCGTCGCCGCCGCCGCTCGTCCGGACTCGACCACGAAGCAGCGCTACTTCACGCGGTATCTGTCCGACAGCACACTCAACGAAGAATGGGTGACGGCGAGCCTTCGGCCGTTCAACGACCCCGATCAGAGCACGCTCACGCTTCCTTATCTCGCCGCCGCGCTCGACACCCTGCCTTGGATTCAGCGCAATCGACGGATCTTCTTCCTCGGCTCTTGGCTCAGCGCGTTCATTGGCGGTCAGCGTGATGACGCCGCGCTGCGCGTGATCGATGCCTACCTCACCCAGCGACCGCGATTGCCGCTCGACCTTCGACGCAAGGTTCTCCAGTCGCGCGACGAGTTGGAGCGCACCGTGCGCATTCGCCGCGTCTTCGCCGAGCCCTAACGATCGTCCGCGGGCGACCGACGGCGGAAGGTCCATTCACTGACGAACGCGGATGCTTCCTCGAGCTCGGCCCCGGCGATGATTTCCTCGCCGAGCTTGGACGCCCCTCTCAGTCCGATCTGAGCCAGCGCGAGGGCCGTCTCGCCAATGGCCGGATCGTGGAGTCCGCAGCGCGCGGCACACTTCAACGATTCTTCATCTGCCGCGCCCACGAGATGACGTGCGTCGAGCGCCGACGACACGTCGTAGGTGAGTCCGGCGATGAGCGCGCACGCGGCAGTCACGGTCGGCGAATCAACTGCATCGAGGGAACGAATCTCGAGATGGCCGCGCGGACGTACCTCGGGAAAGAGCGTCGTGAGATGATTGTCCCACTGCGGCTCCGTCCATTTCCCACTCTGGGCCCATTCGCTGAACGCGCGATATGAGCCGTTCGGGTCTCGCCTCGTCATGTCCACGGCGTCCAAGGCAAAGCGCGTGTACGCCTCCGCGGCCGGCAGCTCCGGAAATGGCACACCGGTGCGTGAATCATCGAGCTCACGCCAACACTGCGCGCGAAAGCTGCGATAACCCGTATCGCGGCCGGCATAACGAGGGGAGTTGGCGAAGATGGCGGTGAGATACGGCGCGAGGTCCGACAGCAGTCGCCAGCGCTCGGCCGGATCGGGCCCTCCATCCACACTCACCTGCGTCGCCGCCGTCTGTCGCATCATGCGGACGCCGAAGGGCCCAATACTCTCGAAGTATCGAGTCATCTCGACGTAGCGAGCGCTCTGCAGTTGCAGCGGAACCCGGTCGATCTCGTTCGCGGGATCGATCCCCACGCTGACGAGAGATATTCCCGCCTCCGCGGCGCTATGCCGGAGTCCATCGAGGATCACCCGCGTTTCGCCAAGGAGACCGGAAATCGCGCGCCGTGCTGGCGTGCAGAGCTCCAACTGTCCACCGGGCTCGAAGGTGAGCGTTGCGCCGTTAGGCAGCGCGAAGTAAGGCGCGCCCTTCGCCGAGCGACACTCCCGCCAGCCCAGCGCCGTCCCGTAGGGCCGGAGAAATCCCAGCGTGGAGGGCTCATCATTTGTTGCTTCGAGTGGACAAGGCAGCCCGCTCCCCGATAGTAACGGCAGCATCTCGATTTCCACTCCAATGCGGCACGAATCCGGATCGCTGGGAGCGAATAGCCGATCGCGTACCGAGCGCCCGAAGTAATCGACTGCCGCCGACGCTGTCATAGGCGAGGCGAAGCAACCGTGAGCGCGAACCGGTCGTCATCGGGAATCCAACGCTCCAGCCGAAGGCTCGCGGCCCGCAACAGCCGTCGCACACTCGGCCGGTCGTACTTGCAGCTGATCTCAGTCCGGATGCTCTCGCCCTTCGCGAGATGCACCTCACCCACCGAGGGTATGTGCACCACCTGCTCGCGGGTGGAGACGAGATGCATCTCGATTCGGTGGCGCTCGACGGAGTAGAACGCCCGATGGGAGAAGCTCGCGACGTCGAAGTTGGCGCCAAGCTCGCGGTTCACGACGCGGAGCATGTTGCGATTGAATGACGCTGTCACGCCGCGCGTATCATTGTACGCTGCTTCGACCAGACGACGCGGCTTTCGAAGGTCGGTTCCGAGCAACAGGCGGTCGAAGGGTCGCATTACCCGGCGAACTCTGGCGAGCAGCGCACGCGCAGCGGGCGCATCGAAGTTGCCGATGGTACTGCCTAGAAAAGCGAAGAGGACCGGTCGCGGCAGGCGCTCCGGTATACCTAACGACGCGGTGATGTCCGCAATGGCTGGTGTGACACGGAGTCCGGGATATTCGGCGCGCAGTCGTCGTGCGGTCTCGAGAAGAAAGTCCTCGCTCACGTCAACCGGCACATACTCCTCGAGGCAGCCCGCGTCTCGCATCGCGTCGAGCAGAACTCTCGTCTTCGCAGCACTGCCAGCGCCGAGTTCCACGAGCGTTCGCGGCCGGAACGACGTCACGAGCGCTCGCGCGTTCTCCTCCAACAGCGTGCGCTCGGCTCGCGTCAAGTAATACTCGGGAAGTCGCGTGATGCGCTCGAAGAGATCGGAGCCGCGTTCGTCATAGAAATACTTGGGGGGCAGTTCCTTCTGCCGGCGGCTGAGCCCTTCGCGCACTTCCATGGCCATGGACGAGGCGCGCTCGTCGGCGACGGCGATCCTGATCTCGCGATCGACACGCAATTGAACGGTGTTCTCAGAACGTCTAGTCATCGCGTGAACACCGGAAGCCGCTGAAGATTTGTCGTCGCATCGGATAATCCCAATTTCGGAAGGTGTTGCGGGATGCACCCGGACGCGTCGCCCACGACCCGCCACGTAGCACCTTGTACTCGTTTCCGAAAAACGCCTGGGAATACTCTGGGTATGGGAACGCGGCGAACCCTGAATAGCCAGTGAAGTCCGTACTCGTCCACTCCCAAACATCGCCTTGCATGCCATAACAGCCTAACGCGGAGACGTTCCGCTCGTAGCCGTCGACCGGCGCGACATCGAAGAGGAGTTGGTCGAGATTTGCATCCGCGGCAGTCGCGTCCCGGTCCCCCCACGGATACAGGCGTGCGTTGCGCACGCCATTGTCCCACGATGCCGCGACTTCCCACTCCGTTTCCGTAGGCAAGCGTTTGCCGGCCCACGCAGCGAATGCCTCCGCCTCGTGATAGCAAACGTGAATGACCGGCGCGGTTGGTTCGGGCGCACCGACGCGATCCATACTCCGTCGAAGCCACGATCCGTTTTCGAGCCACCAGTATTTCGGAGACGACGCGCCCGACTCGTGGAGCCAGGCACGGCCTGCCGCGCTCCATAGCTCCGGACGTGTGTAGCCATCGTCATTCATGAACGCGAGAAACTCTTCGTTGGTCACCGGGGCCCGATCGATCCAAAACGCCGGCACGCGCACGTCGTGGCGCGGCCGCTCATTGTCATAAGCCCGCAGCCGGTCGTTCGTGCCCATCGTCGCGCTGCCGACGTCGATGCGCACCATGGACGGAAGTGAAGCGTTAGGCACCTTTCTCTGGGGAGCCGCCCGTCGCTCGACCGGCGTGTAGGGCGCGCCAGTCTTCAATTGCAACGTCTGCAGCATCGTTTCGTTATGCTGGTATTCGTGCTGCAGTACCATCTGGTAGACGTACCCATCGCGCAGCAATGGATCGTCCGATGCCAGGTCGACACGTTCCAGTCGCTCGAGCACGCGTTCGCGGATTTCCGCCATCGACGCCAGCGTTCCAGCGAGCGTGGGGAGAGGAAGCTGGCCCCGGACGCGCCGCGGATGCTCGAACGGATTGTACATCCCGGGCATCTCAACGAACTCCACCTTGCCGTCGAGATTCCGGTCGAGCCACAGCTCCTCGAAGTGCCCAATGTGGCCCAAATCCCAGAGGATGGGGCCCATGAGGGGGTCGTGCTGCTTGCGCAAGTCCTCTTCGCTCACCGTCGAGATGAGAAAGAGTGTTCGCTCACGTGCTTCCGTGAGCAGGCGCGCGATGGTCGCCCGAGACGAGAGGACGGTTGCCGCACCCCGCGTCGGCGTCACTGCGATGGTCATGCGCTTACCTCCGGCAAGACTCGCGCGCGCGGATCAGTGTTCCAACGCGCAAAAGAGCTTAACGACCTGGACGAACGATTCGTTCCACGCCTGCCAAGGTCGCATCCACGGCAAGTGCCAGCAGGGCCGCCGGTATCGCCCCAGATAAGATCATTCGCGTGTCAGAGAGCGCCAACCCGCTGACGATGGGCTCTCCAAGTCCACCCGCGCCAATGAAAGCCGCAAGTGTCGCGGTACCAACGTCGATCACCGCGGCCGTACGAATTCCAGCCATTATGACTGGCGCCGCAAGCGGCAGCCGCACCTGTCGAAGGATTTGGCCGTCGGTCATGCCGAGCGCACGCGCAGCGTCTACTGCCGACGGGTCAGCGTCCCGAACACCAGTGAAGGTGTTTCGCACGATCGGATACAGCGAATACAGCGCGAGCGCCAGGAGCGCCGGCAGCAAGCCAATGCCCAACAATGGGATCATGAAGGCAAGGAGGGCAATTCCCGGAACTGTTTGAATCACGCCGACGGCGCGAATGACCGGTTCGGCGCTCGACGCCTTCCGCTCGAGGTAGAGGCCTAGCGGCACGGCGATCACGATCGCGGCAAAAAGCGACACACCCACTAGCACGAGGTGCCGCGTAATGAGGGACAACAAGGAGCCAGAGGTCGAGGTCAAATACGTGCCGAGACTCTGGCGTCCAGGTTTGTCAGAGCCGGTGGTCGCGGACACCGAAAGCAGCCCTAGATCATGAAGGGTCTCGGCTGCCACACTGGCGATGGGCGCGCCGTCGACCTCCACCCTGCGATTCATCGCGCGCATGCGTTGCTCGTCGATTCGCCCACTCAGCTCCGTGAGCGCGGCAATCGCCGCGGGCGCTGTGCGCGAGAGACGGCTGCTCACGAGTGCCGCTGCCTCGTAAGGCGGGAAGAAGTGCCTGTCGTCGGTGAGAACGCGCAGGCGGTAGCGCTCGATCATCCCATCGGTCGAGTAGCCGTCGACGACGTCTACGTCTCCCGCGTCGAGCGCCCGATACTTTACCGCCGGCAACAAGGCCTTGACGTCCCGGAATCGTATCCCATAGGCACGCGATAAACCCGGCAATCCGTCCGCGCGTCCGATGAAATCGGGCGTGAGCCCAGCGCGCATCTGCTTGCCCACTCGCGCAAGATCCGACAGGGTGTGCAAGCCGAGGGAGTCTGCGGTCGCTGTCCGAACGGCGATAGCGTACGTGTTCTCGAAACCTAACGGCGGCAGCCAACGCACGCCGAATCGTTGCGGAAATTGTTCGGCCACACGGGAGTATACATCAGCGGCGGTTCCTTGCGGGCGCTCTCCTAGCAGCACGAGCAGGCCGGTTCCGGTGTACTCGGGATAGACGTCGATCGAGTTCTTCCGCAGTGCGCGGAAGGCCAACTCGGTTGCACCCAGTCCCGGCCGGCGATCCACCCGAAGGCCGCGGGCCTCGAGGAGTTGGCCAAAAAGCTCGGCGAGCAGATAGGACTCGCCGAACGGTTTCGATCCGATGATTACTGGCGCCGTCTGCGCCCCACTCCGCGCAGCGACGAGGCAGAAAAGTAAAGTCGAGAGCAGTCGGCTCACGAGGAGATCCGTTGCCTAACGACGATGGAACCCTCATCGGTCGATCCGATCCGCGCACGTCTGAGAAGATCGCGCACATAGTCAGTTGCCGGAGTTTGCAGTAGCTCGAAAGGCAGCCCGACCTGCTCCACTCTTCCGGCACGCAGTACCGCAACTCGATCCGCGAGCAAGAAAGCTTCGTGCAAATCATGCGTCACGAGCACACAGGTCATGCCCCCCGCCACGCTACTCGCGCGGAGCGCGGCGAAGCTTTCCTGCAGCTCCGCTCGCGTGATGGCGTCGAGCGCGCCGAATGGCTCATCGAGCAGCAGAAGGGTGGGAAGGGCCGCCAGTGCCCGGGCAATCGCAACGCGCTGTCGCTGACCGCCCGAAAGCTCGCGTGGCCATCTATCGCGAAAGAGTCCAGGGTCCAATCCCACGAGCCGCAACGCAACGTCCCCGCGCTCGGTGCCCTGCTCAGTCTCACCGCGCAGGCGAAGCACGAGCTCGACGTTGCGGCCCACTCGCCAGTGCGGCAGCAGGCCGCCGTCCTGCGGTACATAGCCAATGCCACGCCGCAAATCGATGATGTCCATCGACGCGATGTCGCGCGCGCCAATCGTGATGCGGCCGGCGTCCGGCGTCACGAGACCGTTGAAGCTGCGAAGGAGCGTTGTCTTACCCGAGCCGCTCGCCCCGACCAGCGCGACACACTCGCCTTCCCGGACGTCGAGAGTCACGCCGTCGAGCGCGACGACGTCGGCAAATCGCTTGACCACTGAGTGAGCAGAGAGGGCCGGCGCTGCCAGGGACGAAACTGGAGCGCCGCCACGCTGCGCTTGCTTCTCCATCTCGCAAAGATGTGCGCCGCGGGGGCGCAAGGCGAGCGAGGAACGCTCGAATCCTCGCTCAGTGCTGCTGGCGAGTACTCAGCCAGAGTGGACGCGCGACGCATGCTTCGAAGTCCTGCCCGTTGCACGTCGTCTTCGCGTTGTCGATCACGTTACGCTGCACCGTGACGGGATAGCTTCGACAGTTGGGCGTGTTCGTGCCGCGCACGCATCCATTGTAATGGAGGAGCGCCATACGCCAGCCGCTGTCTGAGCCAACCAGCGTATCGGCAGCCGCCGAGTCGGTTGCCACTTTGTCACTGGCGCGCCGCGCCATGTAACCGAGGATATAGATCCCGTAACGCAAGTTCGTCGTGTCGTTCCGCAGATTCGTCCCGAAGAGGCGCCCAAGAGCGCGACGCCAGGTGCTCCCGTGAATCTGCATCAACCCAACCGCCCCGACGCTGGAGCGAGCCGTCGACTTCAGCTCATCGTTTTCCGTGAGCATCACGCCCAGGACCAGCGCCGGGGGAAGCCGTCGCCGATACGCCTCGCTCACGGCAACGTCCGCCAAGCGCCACGCCCGGCTCTGATCGACTTTGCCAGTGCGCAGCAGATCGCGCATGAAGCGCTCACGATCGGCCAGGAATTGCGGAGTCTGGAGCGCGAGATCTGCCGGGCTGTTCAGCCACGGGGCGTGGATCGCAGCCGAGTCCACATACTCATGACGGAGAATCTCAGCGACAACTGGTTCGTGCTGCATGAAAATCGGACGAACGCGCGAAACGGTGAACACCACCGTAACGAGCGAGCCGACCGCGAGCGCAAACAGATGCGTCAGAGATTGCTTTCGGATACTGCCTCCGTGGAGGATCGAGGGGCGACCCTGGCAGCTAGGGTGTACGGCCCGGGGCGGCTGGTGAGCCTCACGCCGCGCCGAAGCAAAGAAGTCAAGGCTGGCGCGAGCAGCCAAGTCAACGAATAATGCGTCGCGCTTCGAATGCCTCGTCGGATGGTAGCCGGCCCGACGGTCTTTTTCAACCAGAATGGTGTCATTGGGCACAACCGGCGCGCGAGCCGGCTGGAGCTATTTCTCGCGATTGCCTCGGCATCATTCTTCCCTTAAGAGCCGAACATCAAGGCGCATTGTCGCCTATACAGTCGAGTTGATCCTGTAGCTGAGATGGAAAGCCCCATTGCCGCATCAGAGCTGACGCCGCCGTCGCCAGCCTTGCGAAGGAAGAAGCTCCGGCTAAAGCGCCGGCGACGCCGAATGCGTCCCGCCATGCGCTACACGATCATCGGTGCAACGATCGTGGTTCTTGGCCTGCTCGCCCAATTCGCGGTTCACACGTATCGCACCGAGCCACGCAATACCAGCGCGATTGCGGAGCGCGAGTTACGACTGAACACTCTCGCAGAAGGCGAGCGAGTCATTCGGATGGTTGCCGTCTTTCAGCGACCTTGGATCGACTACTTCCGGGCCACTCGCGGACTCCTCGTACTCACCGACCGACGACTCCTGTTCCTCGGTCTCGAGCCTCGAGACTTGCTCGGCAGTGGCGATAGTCCGCCGACGTTCACCGAGCACGACTTTCAGGTGGACACCTTGGTGCGGCTACACCAGGGGCGGACGTTCTTCGGCATTGCGAAGGCCCTGGTCGTGGACACGCCAGACGGAAGCTATCGGTATGGCGTTCCCTCGCAGGTGTGGGGAAAGGCCAGCCTGCTGCTGCACTCTTTGGCGGCGCGTCACGAACGAATACTCGTTCTCGGGGAGCGGCAGGCCCGGATGCGTGCAGCGGTCGACTCTCAGGTGAAAGCGGCAGTGGGCGAGGCCGCGAAACCCAAGTATTACACTGTAAAGCGGGGCGACGCCCTGTCGACCATCGCCGCACGGTGGAACACGACGCCCGAGACACTGCGAGCGTGGAACAACATCTCGGGTAACAAGATCCGCATCGGGCAATCGCTTCTCGTGAAGCCGAAGGCAAACGAGACTATGGTCGCGGGCGAAATCGGCCCCGCGAAGAAGTGAGAGGCGAGCGGTAGCGCCGGATCACTGGACGAGAATTACCGCTTCGCCATCCAGCACCACCCGCAGCACGAAGGCGGTTTGCGTCGTGAACATCCCGGTGAATCGCACGTCGCTTATGCTGCCCGCCAACCGGACACCCGGTGCGAGCTCCCGGTTCAGCTCCTGGGTGAGCCGCGACCGCAGGGAGTCGAGCTGCTCGCCCACGGCGAGATGACCCTTCCCGGTCGCGGCGTCGATTGCCGACTTGATGCGTCCCGCGCCGATCGTGGACTTCACGCGTGACATCATGTCGTGGCTCGCAAGCGTGTATCGAAGGTCGCTGAGCAGAACGCTGCGCGACGTGGAGTCGTAGGAGACGCGGCCGAGGAGGTAAAGAGAGCCGTTCACTTTGCCCTCGAGGGCGAGCATCACCACCGCCGTATCGCCAACGCCCCACAGCTTCACTTCACCGACTCGCATTCCCTTTCCGGCCGTCTCACCGGAAAGCAGCGTCGTGATTTTTTGGCTGAGATCCGAGAACGGCAGCTCGATCTCAACCGGCACATGAATCCCTGAGGAGCGTCGAGCGAGTGTGAGCGACGGAAGTGGATCCGCACTGACCGACGGCTTGGCACCGACGGTTACTCGTGGTCGTGCCCGAAGAACGAGCGCCGTCGAGATCGCGCTCGCCGACCCGATGACGGGAGCGAGGCTCACCGCTTCCGGTGACAGCATCAGCCAAATGGTCGAAGCGGAATCAAGAGCCACGGGCTCCTGAGCGACCTGCCACAGCGAGTCGGCCACACCGTGCAGATCCACGATCCCGGGGAGCAGTGAGTCGATCTCGCGCCGCAGATCCTCACTCTGGGCATCTAGAATGCGCTTCACGAGTGGAGTTGCATCGAAATGCAGGACCGTAACTTCGCAACGATCATTTAAAGTCGTTGCGAGCGACGTCCCGCGAGCGCCGAGGCGCCAGTCGGAGCGCCAATAAAGCGTTGTGCCGAGACGCACCTCCGCTCGCTTCATGGGCTCGGGAGCGAAGCCACAGCTCGCAATTCCACCGAGCGCCGGGAGGCCGACGGCGGCCCGATAGCGGAGTCGAGTCTGCAGCGTTACACGATCTCCGCTTGCACGCAGATCGAGGCTGTCGCGGCGGTACAGGTACTGGTGGCAAACGAGCCCACCAAGTGCCGTACACTTCGCGCGATCGAGGCTGTCGGCCGGCGGAAAGGCCGTGTCGAGCTGGCTCCTGATCTTTGACAGCGCGATCGCGATTGGGAGGGTGATCGTGGCCGCGTCCGCCGCTGGGGGCGTGGCCGCGGGTGCCGAGAGCACGGGAACGGGAACCTCGAAATGGCCACCGCAGGCGATCAGGAGAGTGGCGACACTCAGCCCGGCGGGGCGGCGCCAGCGAGGATGCGGACGATGGCAAAAAATCATGAACGGGAAAGTCGCGCGCCGAGGTCATCCCGGCAAGAACGACGATTTCCCTGGGAGAATCGCACCTGATACCTTGACTCTCTAGGCCTTGTGAAATAGCGTTACCTAGACTCTCTAGGCACCTGCAGCATGACCACACTCTCGAAGGATCGGCTTCACGGAACCCTCGACGCGCTCGTTTTGAAGGCGCTGAGCTCGGGCGGCCAACACGGATACGCCATCGCCAAATGGCTGGAGGAAGCCACGGGCGACGCGATTCAAATCGAGGAGGGATCGCTCTACCCCGCCCTCTACCGCATGGAAAAACGCGGTTGGATTGAAGCGAGCTGGGGCACGTCCGAGACAGGTCGGAAGGCCAAGATTTACCGGCTGACGAATAGCGGCCGGAAGCAACTGAGGCTTGAGACGGCCGAATGGACGCAGTTCGCTACCGCAGTCTCCCGCGTCCTGAGTCCGCCAGCCTGACGTACCGGCTAGCTGCGATTCGGGCTTACAGCGCCGGAACGATCATCCCGCGGCAGTCGCCGAAGCCGATGCGGGCAAAACCGGGGCGCTCGCAGTAGCCGCGAAGTATCACTTCATCGCCATCGAGAAGAAAAGTCCGCGTCTCTCCGTTCTGTAATCGGACAGGGTCCCGCCCACGCCAGGTGCGCTCGATCAGTGAGCCACGCGATTCGGGATCTGGTCCGGAGACCGTACCGCTTCCCAGGAGATCCCCTGCCCTGAGGTTGCAACCGTTACTGGTGTGATGGGCGACGAGCTGGGCAACGGTCCAGTACATCGACGTAAACCGGCCGTGGCTCAGCCGCACGGCGTCCTGGCTCCGTTGCCGCATCACCGCGGTCCGCAGAAATACATCGAGGGTGATATCGAGTCCCCCCCTTCGTTGGTCAGCATCCCACGTCAGATACGGCAGTGGCTCTGGATCGCCGTCGGGACGCACGTAGGCGGGAGCGCGATATGGCTCGAGCGCCTCCATTGTCACCACCCACGGCGAAACGGTGGTCGCGAAGTTCTTCGCCAAAAAGGGACCGAGGGGCTGATACTCCCAGCTCTGAATGTCCCGCGCCGACCAATCATTAAGTAAGCAAAAGCCGAAGATGTGTCGGTCGGCTTCGATGATGGGAACGGGCGATCCGAGCGCGTTGGGTGGACCGACGAAGATTCCTAGCTCGAGCTCGTAGTCGAGCCGACGGGTGGGAGCTAAGGTCGGCGCCTGCTCAGGGTCGTCACGCAGCTGCCCGGTTGGCCGACGAACGTGCGTCCCGCTCGGTACGATCGATGACGAACGCCCGTGATAGCCGATCGGAACGTATTTGTAGTTCGGCAGAAGCGGATCGCTCGGCCGAAACATGCTGCCGACATTTCGCGCGTGATCAATGGAGGCGTAGAAGTCCGTGTAGTCGCCGATCACAGCGGGCAATCGCATCTCGGCCTCGTACATCGGAACGAGAACCCGTCGGGCGATTCCAGGGTCAGAGCGATAGGCTGCCGAGTCCACCCGCAACAGTTGACTCAGTGCCCGTCTGAGAGCAGAGATGGCCTCTGGCCCGAGCGCCATCAGATCATTCATCTGCGGCAGCCGGCATCGCTCCGCCGCCGGTGCCGCGGCGTCATCCAACAACCCGGCATCGAGGCACGCAACAACGTCAATGATTTGGTCTCCGATCGCGACGCCGACATGCGGCGGATCGTGGCGACCGGTGCGCTTGAACACCCCAAAGGGCAAGTTCTGGATTGGAAAGTCACTTCCCGGCGTTTGCGCGGACTCGACCCAGGATGAGAGCTCGACGCGATGCGTGTCGTTGAGAGCCATCGCGCGGCTCAGAGCAGCGCCTGGCGGCGCAGTTCGAGAACCGGCTCCTCGAACGAGCAGGAACCGAAGGAGAGAGCAAACGTCGCGTGCGACTCGAGGAGCTCCTGGCGGCCAAAGCGCAGGTCGCGCCAACGAACCTCGTCATCGCCGAAGCGGAAATCGCTTCCCCGCTCCGACTCCAGGATATCGACGATCTCGTCCTCAGTGACACCAGAGCGCGCCGCGGCGGCGGCGATCATGAGATTGAGGAAGCCGAACATCCGGCCCGCCGGCGCGCCGCTTTCGTACGTGAGCGGATAGCTCCCGCGCCAAGGGTGGTGGAGACCTGCCGTCGCCTTGAACCGGGCGTCGTGTTCGGCGCAGCAGCGGAGAAAGCGAGCAACGAGGCGGGCGTCGGGAAACGCCGCCGCCGTGACGCCGCCGGTGCGGATCTTCGCGCAAGCGCCCGCCGCGACAATCGCCGCGATGAATAATCCGGGGTCGTCGATCAACGGGAATTCGACAAAGAGCCGGAGGGACGGAGGCAGATGCTTCGTCCAGGTGGCGATGGCGTCGCGGGCTGCCGATGCGGCCCCGCTGATCCGCGCTTCGCCAGAGTCGATGACCGCGGAACGAGCGTGCGTCGCGTTGAGGCCGCGAATCCGCGCACCGTCGGCGACAGGATCGTCGCCGAGGAGGACGCTGAGGCGCCAGCCATGGCCGTGAACACCACTCTCTCGCTGGGCGTTCACAAGCTCCTCCACACGCGCCAGCGGAACGACGAATCGTCCGAGTGCCCAAGCCTCCGCCGTACCGCGATAGTCTGCATAACGAGCGACCGCCTCACGCATCGACAATGCCGCGGGAGGAAAGAGCCCAGCGTAATCAATCGCGCCGGCGAGAAGACCGTGCAGCGTAGCTGGAGGCGCCATTTCCGTGCTCGTCGACCGGGCTGTCTAACGCTTCCGTCGAGTTTTTTTCGGCTCGACGATCGTACCGCGGCACTTGGCGGTGCCGCAGCGACAGGCGTAGAAGGCGAGATCCTCTTCGGTGTATTCGTCCAGATACTCGTACTGATAATCGTAGGTGAGCTCCGCACCCGCGGGAATGCGCTTGATGGACTCGATCCAGATGTGTCCCCGCTCGATGAACGCATCGCAGTTCGGGTCACACGAGTGGTTGATGAAGCGCGAGTCATTCCCATCGAACGCAGCGTCGATGATCCATTTGCTGTTCAGTGTGAACAGAAAAGTGTGATGGCGCTCGTCGCGCTCGTCGGGGTAACGGCGATCAGACTCGGCGTAGCTGATCTTCTCGCCGATGTACTCGATGATCCTCGTGCCCTTCGGGATCTCCTTGCGAGCGAACGCACCAAGACCTTGAATGCCGGATTCGCGCAGCTCGAACCACTCGTTGTCGTTCTGCGGCGGCGGCGACGGCCGGTGGGCACGTGTGGCGACCGCGCGCTCTGTTGAGCGGGGCCGGCTTTTCGACTTTGTCTTCGTCGGCATGGATTCCTGGTAACGCCGACCGCAAGCTATCGAGGCGAGTGGCAATCACCAGGGGCTGGAGTCGGCGAGCATCGTGCGAAGATCATCGTCGCTTTTTTCGCCGAGCTCGGTCTCCGCGTCCATTGCTGACTCCTGCGCGAGGACGCTCTTTCGTGCCGCGCCACCGGCCACGGGCGTGAAGAGGACGACGAACGTTCCCCACGACTCGTGGCCGATGACCGCATCCCAGAGCGCGCCATTGTCTGCCTGAAATCGACGCATCCGCGCGCTCCCTCTCTCACTAGAAGTTCACTCGCAATCCTGCGGTCAGCGCCCAGTTGTGCGCCATCTGACTTTGCACGTCGAGCGTGGTCGCGTCCTGAAAATTGAACTTTCCAAAATAATCCTTCGCCATGAGACGAAGACCGAACGCGTTTCCCAGCCCGATATCGGCGCCGAGTCCCACGTTGCCGGCGAGGTTCGTTGCGTTGGTTTGCAGGATCGATTCGCTAATGTCGTAGCGCATCGCCCCGACACCAGCTTGAGCGAACGGCTTGAGACTCAAGCCACTGGCAGTCGTTAATGGCAGATCGAGCTGAACCCCGCCGTCGTACAGCAGCGTGGAGCTGTGCGCGATGGAGTAACCGCCGAGGAAGGGCGCGCCGGCCGTCACGTCGGAGCTCGAGTATCCGAGGTTACCGATGAGCGAGACGTTCGGCGTCAGCTTCATTCCCAACTGCACGCCATAGATCGCTCCCGGCGCGTTGGAGATGCTGGTGCCGAGAGGGCCTTTGAGATAATCGCCGAAGATCATGTATCCGGCGTACGGCGTGAGCTCGAACGCAGTGCCCGTCGCGAGCGGCGCGGGCGCCTGAGCCGCCGCGATTGGTGCGACGGCGACGGCAGCGAGCAGGCCGAAACCAACGAAAGTTGTACGCATGGACGAGGAGAGCTGGAGGAAGATGCGACTGCGCGTCGAGCACGATGGAGTCGACGCACCCTCCTCAAAGGCATTCACGATACCAAGCGCCCCGGCATGCCCGTCGCCGCAGTAAGCACAAATCCTACAACCTGTTAGCACATACCCGTGCGAATTGCGTGCGGAGCCTGGTGTCATCCAGTCCGGACGTCAGCGCGTCCGTATTTCGCGAACGCTGGTTGCTCGTTAGGCGCTATCGTGAAGCTGTAGGGACATGATTTTACCTGATAGCTATGGACTGCTACCTGATACCGTCCCTAGGTATGATCCCTGCAAACGCAGCCGCGTTGAACCCTTCGACGCGAATCGACGATGAGTAAGCTGCTGCGCGGCGTTGCCGCGGGATACGGTGCCAAGAAACTCGGAGGCGGCTGCTTCAGCACCGTCCTCATCTTCATCGTCCTCTGGTGGCTGCTCGGCCACTTCGGGATCTTCAAATAGATACAGCGTCGAATTCCGAAGGAAGAAGCTTCGAATACAGCTAGAAGATCCTCACGCTCACGAACTTCTTCGGGTTCGTGCGCACTTCCGTCACGAGTCCGCGCAGCTGGGTGAGCAAGGAATCGCCGTTGCGATAGAGCGACGGGTCATTCAGCAGGAGGCCTAACGAGCCTTGGCCGGTGTTCAGCTTCACGAGTACCGAATCGCCGTTCGTGAGGAACGAGTCGAGCCGGCCCTGGGTCTTGGAAAGCTGTTCCGACATGAGACGAATCTGCGCGGACGTACGACGGAGCTCCGCCGCGGCGTGCGACATGTCCTCGACGATCTGGCGAACTTCGCCCGTCGATGACGAGCTGTCGACGCGCGAGGCGATTTGTGCGGCGCTCGCCGCCGTCTGATTCAGTGATCTCACCGCCGACTGCAATCCGCGAGATAGTGTGTCCAAGTCCCCCGCGTGCGTGCGCACAGTGTGCGACAGCGTCGTCGAGAGGTCGGCGAAGTTTCTGATAGAGCTCCGAAGTTCTCGCGCCGCGCGCTCGTCGAAGGCGACTTCGACGCGGCCAGCGACGTTGGCTACGTCTCCGGCGATCTGGCCCGCGACAGCCGTCAACTTGGCAATGTCCGGCAGCGTGGCACCCGGAAGCACATCGCCGCCGCCGGCCGATTCGGCGATTTGTGCTTGCACCGTCTCGTCGTGTGGGAGCGCCGAATGAGGTGTGATCGTGGCCTGCCATTCACCGAACAGACTCGACTCGTTGAGAAGCACCACTGGCGTGTTCGGAAGCTGCATCGAGCGATCGAGGTTCATGCGAACGTGAACCCAGCCACCGCGCGCCAGCTCGATGGCTTCGATCGTTCCGGCGCGGACGCCGCGAATGACGACGGCGTTCCCAACGCGCGCATTACCCACGTCGCGAAAGCGCGCGATCACCTTGGAGCGCCGGTCGCCGATGTCGGACTGCTTCACCCATAGCGTAGCGCCGGTGAGCGTCAGCATCACGAGGAGAACGACCGCGCCGACAAGGAAGTCGTTCGTGCGCCTCATGGTTGGCTCCCGAGCAGCCAGGTGATCGCCCACAGCGCGTCGAGCACGAGGATCATCACGGCGGAGTAAACGACGGCGCTCGTCGCCGCACGACCAACCCCTTCGGCGCCCCCGGACGCGCGCAGTCCGCGCACGGCGCCGATGATCGTGACGATGAACCCGAAGCTTGCCGCCTTCACCAGCCCGTAACGCACATCGAAGCCGGAGAAGAACAGGCGCACGCCTTTGACGAAATCTGGAGACGAGAGATCGAGCAATCCAACGGACGCAACCCATCCCGATCCGACGCCAGCGATCATTGCGGCGCCCACGACGACCGGAAACATCAGCGTTCCAGCGAGCACTCGGGGAACAACGAGATAGGCGTGCGGATCGTAACCGAGAGTCTCCAGTGCGTCGATCTGCTCCGTGACTCTCATGGTGCCCAGCTCGGCGGCGATGTTCGCGCCGACACGTCCGGCAAGCGCGAGGCCGGTGAGAACCGGCGCCAACTCCATCGTTATGGTTTTCTCAACGAGCGTTCCAACAAAATAGAGCGGAACGGCGCCCGTAATCGAGTAGCTCGCGAGTAACGCGAGCACGATACCGGTGAACAGCGCGATGAAGATGCCAATCGGCAGCGAGTCCACGCCGAGGCGACGCATGTGCAGCGTCGCGGTCGGTCCCCACGTTCGCACGTCGCGCACGGCGTCGAGCGTGTGCGCGGTGAAGCGTGCAAGAGCGCCGATGCTTTCCAGAGCCCGGCGCGTGGCGCCACCGAGTAGCGTCAACGGCCGTACGGGAGGAAGGCGGTCCCGTGCGGGAAGTGCTATCTCAGGCAACATGCTACTCGCGTTCGTCATCGCGGAGAGGCCGATAGAGGACGCAATTCGACGCCGAAGGCGCCAGCGTCGTTTGCCGGCGCTCGGCAACCCTTTAGAGACTGCTCAGGGGGGCGTCGGGTATCGTTCCGGGAAAAGACCCTAACTGATTCCCAGCACGGCGAATGCTGGAAAGGCTCCGCCAGGGCGGTATTCGCTGGCGCGGGCTGTGCTCCGCTCCCACCTGCCTGCACACTGAGACCCCATGGCCGACCGCTTTACCAACCGTACCGATGCAGGACAACGCCTTGCCACCGCCCTGGTTCGCTATTCGGGGCGAGACGATGTGACTGTACTCGGTCTTCCTCGCGGCGGGGTACCCGTCGCCTTCGAGATCGCGAGCGCACTGGACGCACCGCTCGACGTCTTTCTCGTGCGCAAATTGGGACTACCCGGGCACGAAGAGTTCGGAATCGGCGCCATTGCGAGCGGTGGCATCCGCGTCGTCGATGAATCGGTGCTCAGCGCGTACGGAGTGACCCCCGAGACGCTCGATCGGATCACGGAGCGCGAACAGCGGGAGCTCGAACGCCGTGAGAAGCTCTATCGCGATGACCGCCCGCCACCCGCGATTCGAGATCGAGTGGTAATCCTCGTGGATGATGGCCTGGCAACGGGCTCCACGATGCGCGCCGCCATCGCGGCGCTTCGGGTGGAAGGTCCTCGAGAAATAGTGGTGGCGGTGCCGGTCGGTGCAACGGAAACGTGCGCGGCAATGTCGGCACTCGCAGACGAAGTCATTTGTCTGGCGACACCCGATCCCTTCAATGCCGTTGGTCTCTGGTACGACAACTTCGATCAGACCGGGGATTTGGAAGTTCACGAGCTACTCGAGCGCGCCGCGTCGCGGGCGACACGCGCCCGCATCGACTGACGCCCATCAAGATGAGCAACGAGCACACTGCCCTGCCCACTGAGACACGCTCGGTCCGCATCGATGCGGCGAGCGTGGCGTTGAACGGCGATCTTGCCATACCGCAGCACGCGCGCGGCGTGGTCGTTTTCGCGCACGGTAGCGGAAGCAGCCGCTTCAGCGCGCGCAACAAGCACGTCGCGGTGCTCCTTCAGGAGTCGGGATTTGCGACGCTCTTGATCGATCTCCTCACGCCTAACGAGGAGGACGTCGATCGGCGCACCCGCGAGTACCGCTTCGACATCGAACGGCTGGCCGAGCGGCTCGTCGGTGTGTCGGAGTGGGTCAGTACCGCACCGGCGACGGCGAAGCTTCCGGTTTCGCTCTTCGGGGCGAGCACCGGCGGCGCTGCGGCGCTCGTTGCCGCGGCTCTCGAACCGGGACGAATCGCCGCGGTCGTATCACGGGGTGGGCGCCCGGACCTCGCTGGAGAGCGCCTCGCTCGCGTGCGCGCGCCGACGCTCTTGATCGTGGGCGGCGACGACGAACCCATTCTCGAGCTGAATCGAGAGGCGCTGTCGCTGCTCACCGCGCCGGCGCGCTTGGAGGTAATACCCGGAGCGACGCATCTCTTCGAGGAGCCTGGCGCCCTCGACGAGGTGGCACGGCACGCCGTGGCGTGGCTCGAGAGCTACGCCACGCGCGCGAGCTGATAACCGTTAGGCATCACGACCTTTTCACCGCCATTCGGTCGAGCGCGGAGCGAAGACCGCGTGCGAGAGTCGTTGCGTCGTCTACCGCCCAAAAGTGCATGAAGAAAAGACGGGGTTGTTCGTCCGTCAGGTGACTGTGGAGCGCGGTGATCGAGATGCCGCTCGCCCGAAGCGCTCGTTGCACGGCGTCGACCTCGGAGGCCACCATCACGAAGTCGCCGGTGATCGCGGCGCGGTTCCCGCCGAGGGGCTGGAAGTTGATCGCGGTCGAGAGTCCCATGGCAGGAGGCACGATGCGCCCCTCTTCTCGCACCGTGGTCGCGCGCGGAACGCTCACCTGGTAAACGCCACCGTTCGCACGGCCAGAAATGCCTAACGCTTTCGTTATTGCCGTCGTGTCGAGGTCGAGGCGCACCGGCATGACGGCCGGCGGTTGACCGAGCGGCGTCTGCGTGAGTGCCAGTGCGGCGTGGACTGTTTCCGCGAGCCGCGCCGGATCGCCGTGGCCATGGATGTGCGCGTACGTAATCCGCGGCGTTTCTCCGAGGAGATGATTGTGAACCGCGGTGATGCGCACGCCGTCTTGCCGCAGCCTATCGAGCACCGGAGTGACCTCCGCTTCGGTGAGCACGAGGTCGCCCATCATCGTCGTCGCGGCGCCTTCGGCATGAAACGCAACCCAGCCACCGAGCGCGAATGCCGGGAGCAACTGCACGTTGCCGATGGCAACCTGGAGATCACCTCGCGGAAAGCCGAATCGCATCACGTCGGTCGGTTGAGAGAGGCCGCGCCGTCCGAGCGCCTTCTCCACGGCGGACCAGTCGCGGCCCGGCGCCTGGCCGGCAGCGGTTGATCCAAAGCACGCCAAGATCATCACCAAAACTGCGACCGGTCGCCGATGAACTTGGAGCTTCAACAGGAATCGTCGGGTCACGATGTCGTCCTCCTCTTTGTCGGCGTCGAATGTTTAGAGGGCCGCCACTGAAAACGATCGAGCTGAACGCGGCCGCGGGCGTCGAAGGATACACCTTCTCGCTCGAGAAGAAGTCGCTGCGAGAGTGAGCCGTCTCCATTCGATCGCGTGCTGATCATCCCGCGCGAATTGATGACGCGATGCCATGGAACGGCCGTCGCGCCCGGGAGCGCATGCAGCGCATAGCCGACGAGTCGTGGTTGCCGCGGTAAGCCAGCGAGCGCGGCCACTTGGCCATATGTCGCGACCCGGCCGTGAGGGATGCGTCGGACCACAGCGATAATAGAGGTGTGCGTCGACGGCGAACGCGGCGGTCGGTCCGAGCTCATCGGACGGCCGAGGCCGCGTGGGGCACGTGAGTTGCCGAGACATTAGGCACACGCTTCATCGCGAAACCGTCAGCAGAGGATGCGACATGCCTATTCTCACGTGGCTCATCGTTGGTCTAGTTGCGGGAGTTCTCGCGTCGATGGTCATGGGTGGCAGCGGCTATGGACTCATCGGCGACATCATCATCGGCATCATCGGCGCCTTCGTGGGCGGATGGTTGTTCCGAGCGCTTGGCACCAGCTCACCGTGGGGTGGTCTCGGCGGTGTGATCTTCGTGGCCTTCATCGGCGCGGTAGTGCTGCTGTTCGTGCTCCGACTCATACGCGGGGCGACATCGAGGGCCTGACGCGGCACTCTCGGCTCCCGGCAACGCGAGGTGATCGGCGTTGCCGGGAGTTGAGAAAACATTATACAAAGGCAACAGCATGGACCGAGAACGCGAGCTTCCGCCCGTAGAAGGCCAGCCACCGGCAACGCCGGATGAGGCGGAAGGTGAAGCACACACACCGGAAGCCGATCGCACCAACGACGACGTCCCCAATCCACCGCGCACGACGACGGGAAAGTGGACATCGCCGAAATTCGGCTCCGCCGGAAGCGGCGGGGCGGAGTTCGAGCCGGGACCGGAACGGGACTGACGCGTAACGTCCCCTAGCGACCGTCGGCGGAGGCTCGACGGGGCGCGGAAACGAATCCGTTGTCGTGGTCCGCGCGTGACAACAACCCTGGTGGGTGAAATGCAGCGTGACCCGGCGTGTCGTATGGCACGTCGGCCGGTGCGCCGCCGAACGGCCAGTCGTGCGCCTTCTCGGGCATGTCTGGCCGCGGCTGCGACGTGATGTACGCCGCGACGTCGTAGGCCTGTCGAGCCGTGAGCGTGCCCGGTCTGTCGAAGGGCATGTTGTACCGAATGAAGGAGGCGGCCCGTTCCTGCCGAGCCATCGACGCTCCGATGCTGAAGGACTTGGGTCCCCACAGCGCGGGGACTTTCGCGACGCCTGCGCCATCCGCGCCATGGCACCGAACGCAGGCGGCGCGATAGACCTGGGCACCACTCGAGGAGTCGCCCACGTCCTTCGGCATTACTGGCATGCCCTCTTGCGGCAGGTGAGCGCCCATCGGCACTCCGCGCGACAGGAAGGCGAGGTATGCCAGCATGTCCAGCATCTCTCGGCTGTCGTTAGGCAGCCGCCTTCCGGCGAGGCTGCGCGTCATACAGTAGTTGACGCGCTCCTGCATGGACACCACGGCGCCGGTACGCTCGATGTATCGCGGATAGCGCCCAAAGGCACCGGTCAACGGCGCCGACGTGCCCCGGCGGCCCTCGTCGAGATGACAACTCGTGCAATTCAAGTTGCCGCCGACGAATCGAGGAAGGCTGTCGGAGGTGGCGAGGATGAGTGCGCGGCCGCGGCGGATTGCTGCCGAGAGCGAGTCGTTGGGGAGGCGGCTGATGTCAGGGGCACGCCAGCTCGTCGAGTCCCAAGACGGTCGCGCGGAAGCTCCACTCTGCGCAACGCGGCTCTCTTCGCGCGCGCGGCCATCGCTGCACCCGACTGTCCAGGCCGCGACACCGCTCGCTAATGTTAGGATTGTGGCCAACGCTTTCATGGCTCCTCCGCCCGCTGCGAAGTTATCGGTCGGCAACGCAGCCTGCCACTCGCGACCGGGGGTCGGATTAGTTTTAGCCACCGAAACGAACACGCGGGCGCTGGCGCGCGTTTCGCTCTCTGTGCTCGTATAGATCCCTCGCATCATGCTTCGCTCAACATCACGCATTTTCATCCGGCGCGCGGTCGCGCCGTTCGCCGTCATCATCGCTGTCGCCTGCGGCCCGGAATCGGTGAGCAAGGGCGCGCCTCCGGTGTCGACGGCGTCCACACCGCAAACGGTCGCCAGCGCGCGAGACACGAGCGCCCCGCAAATCGTCACGGCGGATACCGCGAAGCGGCTCGACACTTTGTCGACGACACGGCCAGACAGCCTTCTGAAGCCAGCGGCGGCAGAGGCCGCGTCGCCTTCATCGAACGCACCGGTTCCAGTTCTGGGAAATCGATCATCCCACGACAACATCTCGTACACTTCCGCGATTCGTGCGGGGATGCGCGCGACCGAGCGCGGCGCCTGGCCGGTGAAAGGCCCCGCGCCGCTACCAGGATCGATCTTTCCGGAGCGACGCGTCGTTGCGTTCTACGGAAATCCGCTCTCGAAGAAGATGGGAGTTCTCGGCGAGTATCCAGTCGAGGATATGCTCGCTCGACTCGACCAAGAAGTGCGGCGTTGGCAGGACGCCGATCCGTCGACGCCGGTCGTGCCGGCGTTGCATCTCATCGCCGTCGTCGCGCAAGGCGCACCCGGACGAGACGGGATGTATCGGCTGCGCATGCCAGATACGCTCATCGAGCGTGTGTATCAGTGGGCTCAGAGGAAGCACGGGCTGCTCTTTCTCGATATCCAGGTGGCGAAGAGCACGGTGCAGGCAGAGCTGCCGCGGTTACTCCACTTTCTCGAGCGCCCGGATGTGCATCTCGGCTTGGATCCCGAGTTCTCGATGCATTACGACAAGGAAGGGCTGAAACCTGGCAAGAAGATCGGCACGATGATGGCCGCCGACGTCAACTACGCTTCCCGTACGCTGGCCGATCTCGTGACGGCGAAGCATCTGCCGCCGAAAGTGCTCGTCGTGCATCGCTTCACGCAGCGCATGGTGCCGAACCCGCGCGACATCCGTCTCGATTCCCGGGTGCAGATCGTGATGGACATGGATGGTTGGGGACCACCGTGGCTCAAGTTCGATTCGTATCGTGATTATGAAGTTGCTCAACCCGTCGAGTTCACGGGGTTCAAGCTCTTCTTCCACAACGACGCGAAATCGGGCGAGGCGCTCATTACGCCTCGCGAGCTGCTCCACCTCGTGCCGAGGCCGCTGTACATCCAGTATCAGTAGGCTGCGTCAACTCAGTTCGACACAGACGCGGGAGCGTGGATCGAACCGTTTCCCTGCGGCACGGTGATCCGCATCGGCGCACCGTTCGCGGACGGCACGGCAACCGTGTGTGGTACGCGGAATGAGGCATCCGGCTCGGCCGGCGAGGGAGCATCGGCGCCGGCACCGAGTGGAATCACGATCGCGTCGCACGCATCGACCTCGGAGTCGGCCAACAGCTCGGCGATGAGTGGATGGTCGGCGTTCGTCGCCGCCAGGCACGCGACGATCGCCGAGGCACGTGTCCCGACCCCCGCGCGCCATACGATGCGCGCCTCGTCTCCGCCGTCGCTCCAGGGCTCGCCATCGATGGTCAGCACGCGTCCACCGCGATCGCGGGCCGGAGCGCCGATACCGTGCACCGCAACGACCTGCCAGGAGTCGTTGAAGACAGGGGCACCAGACGAAGCCGAGGCTGTCTCGGTGACGTACCAGAGCTCAGCATCGGAGCTCCTGATGAGCAAGTTCTGACGAAGAACGAGCTGCTTCGGGCGCCCAGCCGGATGGTGCACCATCGATAGCCATTCGCCCGGCACGATCGTGTCGGGGCTGGCCGGGAGTCGTAGCCAGCCGAATCGCGACACCCGCTGGCGGCGATCCGGCGTCTCCGACGCAACGGCTACGATAGTGACGTCGAGCGTGCGGTCGGTAAAGAAGAACTGCGACGGCTCGAGTGCGAAGACGCAGGACTCCACCATGCGACCGAGCGCGTCGAACTCATACCGAAAGTGCGCCCAGCTCTGCGCGGCTTCGTCCGCCGTTTGGAGCACGTGATGGTTCGTGAGCAGGAGATGAGGCGAGACCATGAATCCGGTGGCGCAGCCCACTAGCTCGCTTTCTCCATTGCGTAGCTCGATTCGAGCGACGGCGTCCGCGGCAATCATCCCTCGCTCGAGGTAGCTGGCGTTCAATTGATCGCTACCGGAGAGTAGGCGATCGACCGCGAGCTGCGCGGCATCGGAGCCTTCGCCTAACGCTTGCGCGATGCGGTGACGCAAGACGATTGGTTCAGCAACGGCGACGGCGGTCCGGTCGAGCAGCGCGCGTCGTTCCTCGCGCGGATCGAAAGAGAGCGCCTCTTCGGCGCGGCGCAGCAGCGCCTCGGTGAGCTTCATCGGCGAAACTCGGGACAGAAGGTCAGGAACGAACGAATCGGACGCCGGCGCGGCGCAGACGCGTAAAAGCCTCGTTCATCACGTTAGGCTCGGCGACCAATGAGACGCGAAAGAATCCCTCGCCGCCGGGGCCGAAGGCGTTGCCGGGCGTCACGACCACTCCAGCAGCGTCGATCAGATGGCGCGCCCAGCCCTGTGAGTCGAAGCCCGACGGGACCGGCAGCCAAACGAACATCGTCGCGGACGCCGCCGTCGCATTCCAT
This sequence comes from Gemmatimonadaceae bacterium, assembly GCA_045804225.1. Classification (GTDB taxonomy): domain Bacteria; phylum Gemmatimonadota; class Gemmatimonadetes; order Gemmatimonadales; family Gemmatimonadaceae; genus AG2. The sequence goes on along the minus strand of JBJMNO010000001.1, from coordinate 252,256 downwards.
CCAAGCGAGCGAAAGCCCTCGATCACGACGTCGCGGCGGCTCTGATACCGCAAGGCAACAGGCTTCGCGAACTCCTGGACATGATCGAGGGCGTACGCAGCGCCTTCTTGAATCGCCGCCGGCGTGCCGTACCCCATGTTCGTCCGCACCGCATAGAGCGCATCGATCAGCGAGGCGTTGCCGACCGCGAAGCCGATGCGCGAGCCCGCCATGTTGAACGTCTTGGAAAGCGAGTGGAACTCGACCGACACATCGGCGGCTCCCGCAACCTCGAGGACGCTCGGCGCGACGTAGCCGTCGAAGGTGATCTCGCTGTACGCCAGGTCCGAAACGAGAACGATTCCAAAGCGCGCGCAAAACGCCACCGCCTCCTCGAAGAACCCTAACGGTGCCACCGCGCCCGTTGGATTGTGAGGGTAGTTGAGCATCAACAATCGCGCCTTGCGTGCGACGGATTCCGGAATCGCCTGGAGATCCGGGAGGTAGCCGTTGTCGCGACGCACGGGGAGGAGATGCACCCGACCGCCAACGAGCGGAGCGGCACGGCCATGTACCGGATAATGAATGTCGGGGACGAGCGCGACGCTGTCGTCGTCGGTAAAGCCCATGACGAGGTGGGCAATTCCCTCTTTGCCACCGCTGGTGCACAGGACCTCACGCTCGGCGTCCACGGTGACGCCGAACCGCCGCCTCATGAAATTCGTCGCCGCCTCGCGGAAGCGCGGCGTTCCGCGAAAGGGCGGATAGCCGTGTGTTCGTGGGTCGGAAAAGGCGCGTGCGATCGCGTCGACGATTGGCGCCGGCGTTGGCTGATCGGGATTACCGATGCCAAGGTCGATGAGATCGGCTCCACGCGCGCGTGCCGTCTCCTTGAGCTCATCGAGCCAAGCGAAGACGTAAGTGGGCAGCGCGGTGAGCCGACGCGTCGGTCCCGCCGTCGGTGAAATCGTGGGCGTCTCGTTAATCGTCCGCATGTCGTGTGTCGGTGGCCCGGCTGCGTTGCGCCGCGCCTACGACAGCGCGTCCATCATGCTCGCGCCGGCTCCCGTCAACTTCTCGGTTTTTCCTCGCGTCTGCCAGTGCCCTCGTGCCCGATTACACCCGCGCTCGCCTGTTTCCGCGGCGCACCGGCCGAATCGCCCGATAGCTCCCGATAGCGAAAGCAATCCACGGTGTGATCGTTCACCATCCCCGTCGCCTGCATGAAGGCATAGCAAATGGTCGATCCGACGAACCGGAAGCCTCGCTTCTTGAGTGCCGAGCTCAGTGCGTCGGACTCGGGCGTAGTCGCCGGAACCTTGCTGTGTGCCTGGCGCGCGTTCTGACGCGGCGTGTTGTCTACGAACCGCCAAAGAAAGTGATTCAGGCTTCCTTCCTCATCGACGAGACGGAGCACAGCGCGCGCGTTGGAGATCGTGCTCTCGATCTTGAGCCGGTTCCTCACGATGCCGGCGTTCGCCATGAGCTTGGCAACGTGCGCCGGTGTGAAACGCGCGACACGCGAAGCATCGAAGTTCGCGAAGGCCTCGCGATAGGACTCCCGCTTCCCGAGAATCGTGGACCAGCTCAGTCCCGCCTGCGCTCCCTCGAGGGTGAGCAGCTCGAAGAGCGCGCGGTCGTCGTGCTCAGGAACGCCCCATTCCCGATCGTGATACGCGATGTCGAGCTCCGTGCGCGGCCAGGCGCAGCGCTGCATCGGTCAGCCTTCGATCGTTAGGCGAAGCGCCATCACGTGGTCGCGCTGGCGGTCCCTGCCGAGTAGAAAGTCCTTCGCTCCCACGATTTGAAATCCCATCTTGGCGTAGAATCCAATCGCGCGGGCATTATGCTCCCATACACCCAACCAGAGGACGTCGGCCCCGGCAGTGCGAGCCATGGCAATGGCGGCATCCATGAGCAGCTTGCCGAGTCCATGCCCGTGCCAATCGCGATCCGCATAGAGGCGCGCGACCTCGGCTGCCGGTTCCGTGTTGATCGAGACCTCGGGAGGAAGTGGCGCATCGAGCCGGACATGTACATAGCCCGCGATGTGATCATCGCCGTCCATCGCGAGTATCAGGCGCGTGTCCGGCGCCGAGAGCTCCGCGAACTGCCGCGCCTCGCTGAACTCGTCGGCGAGATACGACGCCATGTCGTCGGGCCGATTGGCGGAGCCGAAGGTATCGACGAAAAAACGCGCCGCGGCGGCGGCCAAGGTACGCGCGTCCTCGGGCGTTGCCAGGCGAAGGGCCGGCGACGCGCGCGAAGCGTCGCCGCTTTCGTGCCCCAGATTTAGCATCTTCTCACGGACGGCGTGACGATCGGTGGGAGCCGCTGAGAGCGATCGTGCACCCGCGCAACGCGCGCAGGAATCGTTTATCCTACTTCGTCACGAGGAAGAAGGCTAGCGCGAAGAGCAGGTACACGGCCAGCAGCAGCGCACCCTCGAACCAGGTCGTCTCCCCATCCTGTGAGATGGAGTTCACGATGAAGCCGGCGCCCGCAATCGCGATCAGCTCGATTGGGTTCTCGAACACGAGATTCATCGGATGCCCGATGAGGTACGAGATGATGACGAGTAAGGGCGCGACCAGCATGCCCACTTGAATCGTCGAGCCAACGGTAATGCCGATGACCAATCCCATCTGACCGCGGCGGGCGAAGTACACGGCGGAGATGTATTCGGCGGCATTTCCAACGACGGCGAGTACGATCGCGCCGAGGAAAAATGGAGTGAGGCCGAATTTGACGGCCGTGATCTCGACGGTACTGGAGACCAGCTCTGCTTCGACCGCCGTGAGCACCGTGGCTCCAGCAAGGACCAGAATCGAGCGGCTGAGCGGCCATGGCTTCTCCATCACCGGCTCGGCTTCCTCGGAGTACGCAGGAGTGCGTGCAAAGACGTCGCGGTGCGTAACGAGCGTGTAGATCAAGTTTCCGATGTACACGAGGATGAGCACGATCGCCACACCGAGGCTCAGATACTCATCGAGTGCCGCGGTATTCGGATCGCGAAGTACACCGCGCTCGGTGTAGTCGAAGAGCGCCGGCAGCAACACGGCGATCGTCACGAGAATGAGCAAGCTCGAGAGATGGCCGGCACGCTCGCGATTGAAGTGCTGTCGATCGCGGCTCATGCTCCCGGCGCAGATCGCGAGACCAAGACCGAGAAGGCTATTGCCGATCAAGGACCCGGTGATCTGCGCCTTGACGACCGCCGTGTGCCCGCCGCTCAGCACGAAAAGCGCGAGGATCAGCTCCGGTGCATTTCCGAATGAGACATTCAACAGCCCGCCGATCGCGCTCCCTGCCCTTGCCGCCACGTGTTCCGTGGAGTGGCGCACCCATTCGGCGAGTGGAACGATCGCGAGGATCGCGGCAATGAACACGAGCGTTCGCGGCACGGCATCGATCGCGGCCAGCGCGAGCGAAATCGGCACCAGGACGAGCAGCGCCCGCCAGAGCATTCGTAAATTCGGGTCGAGTGGCCGAGCGTCCCGTTAGGGCAGGAGCAACACAGTATAGGGCCGCCCGCCCACGGACAGCGTGGATGTCACGCGCCGCGACTTGACGTCGATGACGGACACCGAGCCGGATCGGCCGTTGGCGGTGTACAGCCTGCGTCCGTCGCGGCTGAGGGCGATGCCCCATGGGCGCTCACCAACGGGAATCGTCGCCGTGGTAGCTCGCGAGGCGAGGTCGATGATCGCCAACTCGTTCGACCGTCCGTTCGCGAGGTAGAGCGTTTTCTCGTCAGGCGACAACGCCATTCCGGTCGGCTTCGTCGTTCGGTCGCCGATGACGATCGTGGCAACGACGGAGTCGGCACGCGCATCGACCTCGGTCACGGTCCCTCCATTCTCCGCGCTCACGAAGGCGCGGGAGCCGTCGCGCGTGAATACGACGAAGCGAGGACGCGAGCCCACGGCGAACGCCGTTAGGCGACGGCCATTCGCCGCGTCGAGCACCGTAACACTCGAATCGGACTCACCCGTGACGTACAGCTTGCGTCCATTGGGTGAGACGGCCACGCCCTCGGGCTCCTTGCCAACGGGCGCCGTGAAGCGCGTGCGCTGCGTTCCGACGTCAACCGCGGTCGCCATCGCGATCTCCTCGTTGGAGACGTAGACCGTGCCTCCGTCGGGACTCGCCGCGACCTGCTCGGGATCTTTTCCGACTTTCAGCCGACGAACGACGTGGCGCGAGGAGACATCCGCGACCGCCACCGCGTCGTCCTTTCCGAGCGCAACGAAGATCCGGTGGCCGTCAGGCGAGAGCGCCATCCCTCGCGGCCGCGCGCCAATGGGGATGACGGCGGGAGCGCGTCGACCTTGCGGGTCGAGCATAACGAGCCGATCGCCCGGCTCGTCGCTGACGACGATCCATCGCTCGGGTGCAGCGCGCTGTGCATGCGCACGCGCGGCAGGTACGAGAGCGCTCGCACCAACGAGTGACCACAGCAGGCGACCAGCGAGGCGCGCGGACATGGCGAACCCCGAAACGGGCTAGGGGACGGCGACGTGTACTAGCGAGCCCGCATGGTATCCAAGGCACCCCCGCGAAGGAAGCGGGGTGGCCTGGTGCGGGCCTGCTCTACCTTGTCGGCCACGGATTGCGGCAACTGCACCGCCCCGCGCCGGTGAGCCTCCCACACCGCCTCGAGGGCACGCGCCTGCCGCTCATACGCGGCAAGGAACTCGGTGCCTCCCTCCTCGCTGGAGAGCGCATGCCGAAGCAGCGTCTCCAGATGAGGCTCCCGCGTGACCTCGCGGTCGGAGACGCCGTTCGTGCACGCCTCCAGATTCCAGCGTGCGCGATGGACCTCGCACAACCCTTCGCGACTACTCATGCTGGCTTGCGAAGAGTGGCAGTGAGGGCAGCGCGCGATTGCGCGTGCCAGGTCCACGCTTGGTACCTGCGACATCGTTTCTTCCTCGAGAGCGCCAACCAGTTCATGGGCGAGCACGGGATCTCTGGCCGCTGACGCGACCAACCGAAGCCGTCGTCGAGCATTCGGTTCAAACCCCATGGCCGTATACCTTTGTGCTAGTCCGGCGGCCTCTGGTGGGCGCCGTGACCAAGCTGTAACTCGTGCGTCGTATCTTCTGCGACAGTGGGTCTTGTGGCGTCGCGGCTGTCCTGCCATCTCGTCTATCGACGGGCCGCGACGTACTGTGGAAGTGCACCTCCAACCGGAAGCACCGCCCTTTTCGCCCAGTATGACAACCATGGCGTCCGTGAACGACCCGCTGGTCGCGCTCGAAGAGCACTGGGCTGTCGCCACCTTCAGCGCGGAGCAGCGATCCGCGCTCGTTGCGTATGCGGAAGAGGTGTCGCGGTCCTTTCGTGGCGGCGCGCCGCCAACGCGCGCGCAGCCGCCAACCGAGGATCTGCTGGCTCTGGCGAGCGCCTTCGATATCGCCGCGCGCGAGCGGCTCGAGCTGGAAGGATTGGGAAACCCCTTCGCGCTCAGCCGGCCTAACGAGCTCGCTGACCGGCGAGGGTACCTGCGGGCGGGCGCGGCACGCGCGTTTGCTTTGCTGTCCGCCGCGCCGATCGACTTCGACGATGACGTGGGCGCCCTCTACCGCGCACTGTTCCTCACGGCGCTCGGCTACGTCGCGGGCCAGGCGGAGACACTGCGCGCTTGGCTCACCAGCCATCGACGGAATCTCTTTCCCGGCGACGATCGCGATCTGCGATGGGATCTGCTGCTGCTGCGGCGCAACGTGGAGCTCTGGACGGAGATCCTTGGCGGCGCCGGCCCGTCGGGGCTCGAGCGCGCGATGGAGATCGTGGCGACGATCCGTGAGGAGCGCAACGTGCGCGAGCGCGAGCTGCTCGCCAGCTTCGACGAATCGGAAGAGATGCGCATGCGCTTCTATCTGTTCGCACTCTTCCATCTGACGGAAGCCGCGACGGAGCTCTTGTTGTACCGGCTCCACGGCGCGCCTAACGACGTGGCGCAGCGCGTCTACGTCGCGCTGTCGCTCGCCCGGTCCGCGACTTCGGGCGACATGCAGATCTTGCCGGCGTTGGAGTGGCTGTACGAGGCCGCCGCGTGCGTCATCCAACAACGCACGCCGCAACTCGAGCTCTTGCCCGAGGGCGAGAGACGCGACCGCGGGCATTAGCGCGATTTCGGACGCGCGCTACCAACAAGGATGCCTCGCGCGCTGGTCGAGCGCGCTAGTAGGAGCATGACACGGCGCTGAGCGCGCGCGCGTGTGGTGTCGTCCATGCCGACACCTCGCGTCGCGGCCGTGCGCTGCGGCGCGGCGGGAATCGCCGCGACAGATGACATCGGGGTCGCGCGAATGCCGATCCCCTCCTCGTACATGCGGTACCACTGCTCGCTGCCGTCGGGCTGCTGGCATCGAGCGTAGTAGCCCTCGTCCGTAGTGGACCAGTAGCCGGTCCAGGCACCCGATGTCGCATCGAGGAGAAGCGACGAGCAGGGTGCGTCCTCGAGAGGCTCGATTGGCCGAGCGCAGGAGACGAGGTGCATGGCAGGAAGGTGGGAGGAGGGAGCGGAAGAGCCGTGCAGAAGCGCGGGGGACGCGGTACTGACGTTGGGGAGCGAGAACCTAGAGGAACCGATTTCGGCGCGCAATAGGAAAAACTGAGCTAAGTCATTGTGTTCTATGTGGATAGGTTTTGTGGAAAAGTGTCGACAACATCGTAAGTCGCGATGAAATCAGGGCGAAGCACGCGTCGGCTCGTGTTGATATCGCATGTGGAAGAGTCTTGAGAACCTTTTTTCCCATGAGCGCGACGAAGAAAATCGCGGCGATTCGATCGCGTCGCGGGCGAAATGCGGGATTTGGTGATACAAGAACGTGAAACTCGTGTGGAAGACGTGTCGACAACTCGCGCGTTGACGACGTTAATCGTGGAGAACTTTGCTTCTTTCCACACGCAATGTGGATGAGGTGTTGATAGCACTGGAGTTGCCCTCTCGTTCTCTCCCTCACACACACGGGCAACGCAAAGCAATCATGCGACCGATCTGGAAGGGCTCTCTGAGTTTCGGACTTGTGAACATTCCGGTCCAGCTCTACTCGGCAATTCAAGCCGGCGAACGCGTGAGCTTTCGCTTATTGCATCGGACGGATCATTCGCCCATACGTTACGAGCGCGTTTGCCAGAAGGATGGCAAAACCGTTCCGTGGGATGACATCGTCAAGGGTTATGAATATGCGAAAGGCCGCTTCGTCGAAATGACGGACGACGATTTCAAGGCTGCCGCGCTCGAGTCATCGAAGCTGATCGAGGTTCTCGATTTCGTCGCTTCGGATGAGATAGATCCGCGCTACTTCGAGACACCGTACTATCTCCTTCCCGCGAAAGGTGGGGAGAAGCCGTATGCGCTCTTGCGCGAAGCCATTCGCAACACCGGCACGGTGGGCATCGGCAAGATCACGATGCGGTCGAACTCACATCATCTCGCCGGCGTGAAGGTCGTTGGCGACGCGCTCGTGCTCGAGATCATGCGCTTCGGTGACGAATTAGTAAATACTGACACATACTCCTTCCCCGCCGCGGATGCCGTGCGGCCGCAAGAGCTGCAGATGGCGGAGCAGTTGATCGGCAATCTCACCGAGCCGTTCGACGCGTCGAAGTATCAGGACGATTATCGCGACAACCTGATGCGGATCATCAACGCCAAGCTCAAAGGCAAGAAGGTCGAAACGGCAGAAGCCACCGAGCCGGAGGCGACGCCCGTCGTCGATCTGATGGCGCGGCTGCAGGAGAGCCTGTCGCAGGGCAAGACACGAACGCGACGCGCCGAGGGGCACGCCGACGGCAAGCGCCCCGCCCGCACGACGCGCGCACGCCGTAAGACAGCCTAACGAATCACGATGACCACACCGGCCACGGTCGGACGGAAGCTCACCGAGTATCGTCGCAAGCGCGACTTCGGCCTCACCGCCGAGCCGCGCGGCGGCATGACGGTGCCCCGTCTCGGCCGCGCGCTCGCGTTCGTGGTGCAGAAGCACGCCGCCAGTCATCTCCATTACGATCTCCGACTGGAGATCGGCGGCGTGATGAAGAGCTGGGCAGTGCCGAAGGGGCCGAGCCTGGATCCCGCCGACCGGCGGCTCGCCGTGCAGGTGGAAGATCATCCCATCGAGTACAACACGTTCGAGGGCGTGATCCCGCACGGCGAGTACGGCGGCGGCACCGTCATGCTCTGGGATCGTGGCACCTACGAGCCCGCGGAGCTAGCCGAGGGCGACGATCCCGAGCGTGCCCTTGGACAGGCATGGCATCGCGGCCGCCTAACGCTCCGCTTCTTTGGTGAGCGATTGCGTGGGGTCTTCTCGCTCGTGAGGACGCGAGACGGCGAGGACGGCGAGAGCAAGCCGCAGTGGCTCTTGATGAAGCGCGACGACGAGGATGCGCGCGCCGGCTCGCAGATTACCGCTGAGGCAATGACCTCGGTGGCCACCGGCCGCCCGATGGAGCGCATTGCCTTAGACGCGACGGATGTCTGGCACAGCAATCGGACCACGGACGGCGCGCGCCAAGTGCGACGGACCCGAAAGACGATCGCGGCGGGAGGACAGGCTGTTCGCCTTCCCGCGCGACCGGCGCCGATCGGTCCAAAGCTCGCACCGATGCTGGCGAGCGTGAGCGAGGACCTGCCTAACGGCGAGGAGTGGACATTCGAGCCGAAGTACGACGGTATACGCATCCTCGCCTTCGTGGCGGATGGCTCGGTGTCCCTCCTCAGCCGAAACGGCAACTCGAAGACCGCGCAGTTTCCCGAGATCGTCGCGGCGCTCGCCGGCCTTTCGCGCGCGCGCAAGCGGTCATTCGTCCTCGACGGCGAAATTGTCGCCCTCGATGGCAATACCCCGGCGCGCTTTCAGCAGCTGCAGAGCCGAATGCATGCCACCGACCGCGCGGCAATCGCCGCGCATCGCGATGACACGCCGGTCGCATATATCGTGTTCGACGTTCTACTCGATGGTGATGAGACGCTGATTCATGAGGCGCAGCACGTGCGGAGAGCGCATCTGCTCCAGCTGTTGAACCCCCCGGTGCCGCACGTGTTGCGCATCAGCGACTCGCTCGAAGGGAACGCCACCACGCTACTCAAACGCGCGCGCGCCAAAGGGTGGGAAGGCGTGATCGCGAAGCGCAAAGATGCCTTGTACGAGCCTGGACGGCGGTCGCGCGCCTGGCTCAAGTTGAAGGTCGAGCAGCGGCAAGAGTTCGTCGTCGGCGGCTTCACCGAGCCACGGAATTCTCGACAGCACATCGGCGCGATCCTGCTCGGATACTACGATGACGAAGGGCAACTGATCTATGCAGGCCACACGGGCGGCGGCTTCTCGCGAGCCACGCTGGCCGACATGTACCGCAAGCTTCTTCCTCTCGAACGGAAGACTTCTCCTTTCGTGAAGCAGCCGCGTACGAATGAGCGTGCGCATTGGGTGCGACCGCGCATCGTTGTCGAGGTCAAGTTCAACGAGTGGACCACCGAGGGGAAGCTGCGCCAACCAATCTTCGTGGGCGTGCGCGACGATAAGGCGCCGACTGACGTGAGGCGCGAGCCCATCTCAGCTGGCGTGCGTCGAGCGCGGTCCGGAACGTCTCGAGCGCAACCCGCCAAGCGGGCGCGGGTTGGTCGGCGATGAGCGTGTTTTCATCATCGGGCCGGCGCGGAACGCAGAAGCAATCGCCGCGCTCGAGCACCTCGCGGGTGCTATCCGGTACGAAGATCCGCGATCTGATCGGGGCAATTGCCGACATAGAGAATAACGGAGGCGCCGGAACGCTCGAGTTGGGCGACGAGCGGATGGACGTCTCGAATCTCGACAAGCGGTTCTTCCCGAAACGTGGGTACACCAAGGGCGATCTGCTCGCGTACTACGCGAGCGTATCCCCCGTGTTGCTTCCCGCGATGCGCGACCGGCCGCTGGTGATGAAGCGATTCCCCAACGGCGTGACTGGTCCGTCCTTCTATCAGCAGCGGGCGCCGGAGGATCCGCCGCGCGGTGTACGCGTGGAACCGGTCGCGGACGAAGGCCTGAAAACGCAATTGCGGCTCGTGGGCGGCGACCTCACGACACTGTTGTATCTCGTGCAGCTCGGCGCCATCTCCGTTGATCCGTGGCATTCCCGCGTGCAGTCCGTCGGGTTCGCGGACTATTCCATCGTCGATCTCGACCCCGGTCCTCGGGCGTCGTTCCGACGCGTGGTGGATGTCGCGCTCTGGGTAGGAGAGGAGCTCGATCGGCTTGGGCTTCACGGCGTACCGAAGACGTCGGGTGCATCGGGCATTCACATCGTGTTGCCGCTCGTCGCGAACACGACGAACGAGACGGCGCGGCTGCTCGCGGAAATCGTGGCGACCCGCGTTGCCGAACGGCATCCACAGCAGACGACCGTCACGCGCTGGGTCCAGTCGCGTCCGACCAGCGCCGTGTACGTCGATTTTCTCCAGAACATCCGCGGGAAGACAGTGGCCGGTGTGTACTCGGCGCGCGCGATGCCCGATGCCACCGTGTCGGCACCGTTGCGCTGGAATGAGCTCACGCCGGATCTCGATCCGCGAGCGTTCACCATCGAAACGATGGGAGCGCGATTGCGCGAGGTCGGCGATCTCTGGCGCGAGGGCATGCGCCGGCCTAACGATCCACGTCGCCTGCTCGGTGCGGGCAACAGACAGCGGGAGGCCTAACGTGATCGCTAGCAATCTGCTCTGGCGTTGCGACGTTCACGCTTTCGTGGAGTGTCGGGTGCGCGGCGGTGCGTGGTGGCTTTACGCGCGGCCGGCGCTCCCGACGGACGCGGCGATACCGCCGTTACTCATCGGCGCTGGGGTGGATGACCGCGAAGACCCACTGCGGGCGCATGGTGTTCCGAGCGACGCATCGCTTCCGGTTCGGGACGAATACACCTGGCGCGTGGCCGGACCGCGTGGTGGCGACGCGCCGAACATCGTGAGCGTCGCCGAGGCTGAGCGATGGCTGGAGCGTGGCCGCTCGCGCCTCTGGCCAACTACTGAGCCGTTCGCCCGCGTAACGGACCCGCGGTGGTCGCATGCAACCTGGCTCGACGCGAACGAGATCACGGCTGTCCTAACGCGATACGAGGAGAACGAGGAACAGCCGGCACCAGCAGCGTATTGCGCGCTGATCGCGATGATGCGGGCCCTGGAGCGGGATTACATCGTCCGTGTCGTGCTCTGGCTCGAACGACGCCACACCGCCGCCGATGGGACCCCCGAAATCGTGATGCCGTTGCGGGAATATCCGCGCGAGCTCGAGCGCACGCGCAGCCGGCTGCCGCGCAAGAAACGCCGGCTCGTATCCGACTCGTAAGGCAAGGCCCGTGACCAGTCTAGTGCTCGAGTACCTGGACCAGCTGTATCGCGCCGCGATGCGTCGCGATCAGGCGCGCTTGCGCGAGCTGTTGGACCATGGCCTGGCGATGCAGCTCCCGGGCGAGGTGCGCGCCGAAGCGCTGGCGATCGTCAACGCGCCGCGGGGAAGCCTGCGTGCGCCCATTCGCATGCTGCAGCATCGGCAGCGCATCGTGCAGCTCGAGATGGATACCATCGACCAAGACGACCCGCAGCTCGAGCTGGATTTCCGCCAGCGCCGACTGACGGCCGCGTTAGGCGCTGACGACTAGCAGGACGACGGCGTCATTCGCCGTCGTCGCTCGTCGCGTCCACGGAGACGCTGAGATCCTGATGGAGTGACGCGTCACCGCTGATGATCGCTCGCCAGGAGAGCTCCTGGCCTTTGCGGTGGCCCTTCTCCGTCACCTTCACACCGTCGGGGCCCATCTGCACGGTATACAGTTTTCCATCGAGCTCGAGCTCTCGCTTGATCGTTTTCTCGAGGCGCGTGGTCATGCGACGTCGTCTCCTGGAAAGTGCAAGGCTGGTGCACCGCGCGGGCGCACGGCTACGGCGGCAAGCTAGGCAGCCAGCGGCGTCGCCGCTACCGTGGCAGCTCCCAGAACTCCCCGGTGAGCCCGGCGGAGGCGAGGACGGCTTGAGATTCGTCGCGCGTCCGTGGGCGCCAATCCGGCACGTGGATCGCCGTACCACGCTTTGGCGAGCCGCCAAACCTGCGCGATTCCGACCACGGCGCCAACCGAATAGTCCTTGGCATTCGTCCAACGGCGCACATGCTCTTCCGACCGGAAGAGTGACATCGTCGCTCACGTGAAGCCGATGTCGTCGTACCAGCGCCTGGCGGGCAATAGAAAATGCACGATGGAGTCGTCGTTAGGTGGAGATGTGGGTGAGCACTCCATCACCATTGGCGTGCCGCAGTCCGTGCAGGTGGCATCGATGCGCACCGGCTCGCCGACGATCATCGCGACGCCAAGCATGTCCCATGCACAGTTCGCCCACCAGCGACGCTCACCTCGAGACAGGCGATACGGCGTTTCGGCCGCGGCAAAGGGACCCGCCATCCACACTTCGCCCGAGCGCGGATGCACGAGCATCGTCTTCCCGATCTTCAGCGCGGCAAGCGCCTCACGGGCTTCGTTAGGTGAGACGCCAAAGTGCGCCCCGATCTCGCTGGTCGTGGGCGGCACTCCTCGTGCCAGCAGCTCGTCGTAGACAAAGACTCGTAACGTGTTTGAGTCGATGGGCATTGAGAATTGACAAACAGGACACGGCGAAAAGCAGATCCTTCGTCGCGGAGCCTGCCCTCGAGCGAAGCGAAGGGCTCCTCAGGATGATGACACGTGACGGGTCGATGTCATCCTGAGCGAAGCGAAGGATCTGTTTTTTCGCTCTACCGAGAACCCACGACCCTAAGGCAGCCGCCAGATATCGAGTATGCCGCTCGTTGAATGCGAGTTGGCGCTTCCCTCCGGCAGCGCGATGCGTCCGTCGGCTACGATGGGACTGTTCCAATGGCCGCCACCACATTGTAGGTCGGCGACTTTGGTACCGGTGGCCGCGTCGTAAACGTGAAGTGTGCCGGCCCCCGGATCGTACACGAACAGCATCCCGTTGGCGACAACGGGGCTGGTTCCCGCCGTACCATTGCTCCAGGCGGCCGTTAGGCTTCCGGCGCTGTACGTCCAGGCAGCGGTGGCACCGCCATCGGCCGCGAAGAGCCGCGTTGGACCGCCATTAGGACTCCAAACCGCAGGTGCCGTGAACATCGCGCTGCCCGATGGCGTGCGCACGGTCTGCGCTTCCCCGCCCTTGTGCGCGCTGGTACCACCGACCGTTGCCAGATTGAGAACGCGGAGATTGCCGTCCTTGCCGCCCTGCACGACGTGCGTGGCATCAAGCAGCACGGGAGACGTCGAGCCGAGATCAGCGTCCGATGACTCGAGGTTGGCGGTGTTGGTTGGCGTGTAGTTCGCCAGCATGCGCGTCGCCAGCGGATCCAGCTGAATGACAGCGTCGGCCCAGTTCGTTATGCCATCCCAACGGCCGTTGCCGGTAGCCACGAAGATGTTGCCGTTTGCGTCGACGACGGCACCGGCGCGACCCCAGATCGCCGAGCCGCTCTGGCTGCACGACGTGGGATCGATGACTCCCGTCCGATCGCTGCATAACGAATTCCAGGTGTGCAGCAGTTGGCCCGTGGCGCCATCGAGAATGCTGACGTGGCCTTGGTACGAGGGTGCGTCGCCGATGTACCCGCCCGTCGTCGCGATCACGTGGCCGCGCGAGTAGTTCAGCGGCGAAGCGATCTTCTCTCGGCTGGAGAGCGACGTAATCGACGTCGTCCACAACGCGTGGCCATCGGAGACCGCAAGCTTCTCGATGCTGCCGTCGGGCGTCGCCGTGTAGATGGCCGTGCGATCCGGATCGGCGACCGGCGTGACGTTCGTTATGCGCGCCGAGCCGACCCACGTACTGAAATTGGGCGGCGTGAAGCGCCAGAGGATGCTGCCGTCGTTGGCATCGACCGCGAGTGTCTTGCCGTACGTCGTGGTGACGAAGAAGGCGTCGTGGGCGGCGCCGTTGATCTGGAGGTTGTGGAGATAGATGGCCGACGCGTCGACTGTACCGTCGATCGTGACCTGCTGGCGCTTCATCGTCGGCACCGTCGTGGCGGTGAGTCCGACGTCGACCGCGGAGGAGCTGGTTCGGGCTTCGTCGTAGCCAAAGCGCGTCCAGTCGTGACCATCCTGTTGTACTGGCGGCGGGTTGGTCTTTCCCCCCGTGTCAGCCGGATTCGAGTGGGCAGGATTGGAACACCCAAGAAAGAGGAGTCCAACGAGCAGATTGAGGCGGGGCATGACGAGCTCTCGACGCACGGGTTGCATCGCTCGCAGCGACAGCCTGGACCTGGCGTCGAGGCGCGGTGGAGCGGCGGGGCGTTGAGGATGTTATACCGATGGGCGCTATTCGATCAATCGGCGGGGCTGAGGAATGGCGACCGCCCTGGCGCACCAGGAGCGGAGGTCGAGGTCCGTCGCGTCGCACCAATGCTCCGGAAGCGGTGTATAGCGACGCCGCTCGAATTTGCTCGAGAATACGAGCCAGCCTTTCGCGAGGTCGCCCGTGATCACGGCGCTGAGGACTTTGACCTTGCGACGATCGAAGGTCTCCCGCGCGTGCTGCCGGCGATCGACACCGCTCCGCCGGTCGCGACGCTCGGGGACGACGTCCCACACCTCCCAGAGCTGACCACGCTCGTCCTGAAATTCACGGTGAGCCATTGTGCTGCTGAGATAGCATGGTGCGTACCGTGGCCTCGAGCCGTAAGCTGGGAGGTATCAGCTCGGACTCGTACCATGTTGCTCATTGAGATCTCACCCGGGACGGCAAGCCCAGAGGCGCCAATCGAAAAGGCTGGAGCTCATCGCTCACATCTCGCAGCTCGTGGTAGCATGTCGTTGAAGCTCTCCCGCCTTTCCCGAAGATTCCAGGACGACCCTGATTTCTCGTTTTGCTCATTGAAGGAATCCCCCTGGGCATAGAGCTTTCGATGTGGACCCACAGAGAGCGGAGCAGCAGTCCTCGAGCACGACGGAGATGACTAACCAAGTGAAGTCGTCAGATCGCGATCGAGCAGCGCCTCGGCCCAACACCCCGGCACCGCGGAATCCGAGTGGAGCACCTGCCGGGAACAATCGTAAGGCGCCCCGGCCCATCATGCCGCCGCGGCGCACGCTGACGTGGTTTCTGGTGATTCTGGTTCTCAATTTCCTCATCGCCCGCAACCTTTTCCCGCCAAGCGACGCGCCAGTCACCGTTCCTTACACGCTCTTCCGCGACCAGGTGACGAAGCACAACGTCGCCGCGATCTTCAGTCGCGGTGAACGGATCACGGGACACTTTCGCGCGCCGATCACGTATCCGGCGAAGCCCGACAGCGCCACGAAAACGCAGCCGAAACGAGTGAGCTCCTTCGCGACGACGCTTCCCTCTTTCGTTGGGCCGGACTTCGAGGGACTTCTCATCTCGAATGGTGTCGAGATCAGCGCCGAGCCGATCGATCAAGGCGGAAGTCCCTTGAGCACCCTGCTGTTTGGCTTTGGACCAGCGCTGCTCATCATCGGCTTCTACGTCTGGATGTATCGCCGCGCGGCGAAGCAGGGTGGCGCCGGCGGGCTGTTTGGCATCGGACAGAGCCGGGCGCGGCGTTTCGATATTACTAAACAGGATCGTGTCACCTTCGAGGATGTCGCGGGCATCGACGAAGCGGAGAACGAGCTCGTCGAAGTCGTGGACTTCCTGAAGGACCCGCCGAAGTACACCCGTCTGGGTGGCGCGGCACCAAAGGGTGTGCTGCTCATCGGCGCACCGGGAACCGGCAAAACGCTGCTCGCGAAAGCCGTGGCCGGCGAGGCCGGCGTTCCTTTCTTCTCGATGAGTGGGTCGGAGTTCGTCGAAATGATCGTGGGAGTGGGCGCGGCGCGTGTCCGCGATCTATTTCGTCAGGCACGTGAGCATGCGCCGGCAATCATCTTCATCGATGAGTTGGACTCGATCGGTCGTGCACGCGGCCAATCGGTGATCGGTGGATCGAGCGAGCAGGAGCAAACGCTCAATCAGATTCTCACGGAGATGGACGGCTTCTCGAGCGAGCAGGGCATCATCGTGCTCGCGGCAACGAACCAGCCGGACATCCTCGATAAAGCGCTGCTGCGACCCGGCCGCTTCGATCGTCGCGTCGTCCTCAATCTCCCTGATCGCAAGGGTCGTGAGGAGATTCTCAAGGTGCACACGCGTCGCGTGCCGTTGGCCAGCGATGTGCAGCTTGGCGAGCTCGCGGCGGCGACGCCCGGTCTTGCCGGCGCAGACATCAAGAATCTCGTGAACGAATCGGCGCTGCTCGCCGCGCGACGGGGCCAGAACGACGTGCGTCAGAAGGACTTTCTCGACTCGTTGGAGAAGATCGTGCTCGGGCCCGAGCGGCCGCTCATCATGAGCAACCAGGATCGGGAGCGCATCGCCTATCACGAGAGCGGCCATGCCATTCTCGGCCTCGTGGTTCCGGGCGCCGACCCCGTGCATCGCGTAACGATCATTCCCCGCGGCCAAGCGCTGGGTGTCACATATCAACGACCTGACAGCGACCGATACAACTACCCCGAGTCGTATCTGCGCTCTCGCATAATCGGCATGCTCGGCGGGCGGGCGGCCGAGGAGCTCGTGTATGGCACGAAGACCACGGGCGCGCAGAACGACATCGAGCAGGCGACGACACTCGCGCGCAACATGGTCACGCGCTGGGGCATGAGCGACCGCCTTGGTTTGGTGCAGCTAGCGCCGCGAGAGAATCCGTATCTCAACAGTCTGGACGGTTTCAGCGGTGGCGCGAAGCCATTCAGTGACCTCACGGCGCGTACGATCGACGAAGAGGTGTCGAAGATCATCGGCGGCTGTCACGACGAAGCGCGACGTTTACTCGCAGCGCATCGGAACGCACTCGACGCGCTCGCCAGCGCGCTGTTGGCGCGCGAGACGCTCGATGAACGCGAGATTCTCGAAGTGACGGGCTTGCCACCGGCACCGGCGCTCGAAAGTGCGCCACTGCGCGCCGTCGCTCCAGCGTCTCAAGGTCGATCACCCGCGTCGTCATCGGAAGCACCGCGCGCCGATTGAGGCAGTTGTGAGCCATGATGCCGCGGAGGTCCCCACGCGCGCATCCCCCGCCCGCCATAAGATGATCCGGAATCTGTAAGAACATTGGGCGACGCGTGGCGCTCGGGCTCCAGTCCGTCTTTATCCTCAGTAATGACTGGCCATCTCCCGAATCTTCGGCATGCTTGCCGCGCGCTTTTGCGGTCGCCCACGTTCACTATCGTCGCAACGCTCTCGCTCGCGATCGGCATCGGTGTCAACACCGCGATCTTCAGCGCCGCGAACGCGCTGCTGCTCAGGCCTCTGGCTTACCCCGGTGCAGATCGCATCGCCATCGTGTGGCAGCGGTCGCCTGGGCTGGGCGTGCCGCAGGATTGGTTGTCCACGGGCCAGTTCGTCGATATCGCAACTGAAAACCATGTCTTCGAGCGAACGGCCGCGGCGATCGGTGCAAGCTTCAACTTGACGGGAGATGGAGCGCCCGAGCGCGTCGATGGTATTCGCGCTACCGCCGACTTCTTCCCAATCTTCGGCGCGCGCGCACTCCTCGGTCGTGTTTTCGATCGGGACGACGACGTTCCCGGCCGTTCGCCATCGGCGATCCTGACATTCGGATTTTGGACGCGACGCTTCGGTCAGGACCGCAACATCGTTGGCAAGACGATTCTTCTGAACAACACGTCGGTGACTGTTGTCGGCGTGCTGTCACCGGATTTCGTTTTCGGTAAAGAGGTGATGCCCGCCGTGAACGGCATACAGCGCACGGATCTCATTCTCCCGCTGCCGATGCCGCCTAACGCTGAAGCGAACCGCGATGGCGAGGACTACAATGTCTTCGTCAAGCGGAAAGCGAGTGTCTCGCTAACGCAGGCACAAGCGCAGATGAACACGATCGCGGCGCACATGCGCGACCGGTATCCGCAATTCTATCCAGCCGGTGGCGGTCTGACGCTGAGCGTCGTGCCGCTCCTGGAGCAGGTCGTTGGCGACACGCGGCTCGTACTCTATATCCTCCTTGGCGCAGTTGGCGTGGTATTGCTCGTCGCCTGCGGCAACGTGGCGAATCTCATGCTGTCACGTGCTGCCTCACGAGAGAAAGATCTGACTGTCCGCGTCGCGCTCGGCGCGGACCGCGCTCGCATTCTCGGTCTCGTTCTTCAGGAAGGATTGATGCTCTCGCTCGCCGGGTCGCTGCTCGGACTCGGCTTGGCTGGCGTCTGCATCGCCGCACTGAAAGGCTTCACGCCGGCAGACGTACCCCGCGCCGGGGAGATCGGCATCGACCTCCGCGTATTGGGATTCACCGGCGTTGTCGCCGTCCTCTCACCTCTCTTGTTCGCGCTCGCTCCCGCGACTCGCGCTGCCCGGGTCGATCCATCCGCGGTGTTGAAGGAGGGCGGACGCGCCGGAATCGGTGGCGGCGCCTTGGGATTGAGACACGGCCGGCTGCCGCGCTTGTTGATCCTGAGTGAGGTTGCGCTGTCGATCGTGCTGCTTGCCGGTGCGGGACTCCTCATCCGCAGCTACCGCTACATCGTCGACGCAAATCCGGGGTTCGATGCGAGAGACGTTCTCTCGTTTCGCCTCACGCTGCCAGGCCTGAAGTACAGAGGCGACGGTCCGATCGCCATCTTCTACCGACAGCTCGCCGAGCGGATCCATGCGCTACCCGGCGTTCGCGCGGTCGGCTTCAATTACCAGCTTCCGCTCAGCTCCGTCGCGTTGGCGTGGGAGCCCGTGACGGTGGAGGGATTCGTTCCAAGGGCGACACAGGAAGACCGCGTCATCGCCAGCAGTGCTTACGTCAGCGCGGAGTACTTCGCGGCGATGAGCATTCCGCTCGTCCGTGGCCGCGTGTTCTCGGAGCAGGACGACGCGAACAGTCCGCCGGTTGTCGTCGTGGACGACAAGTTCGTCAATCGCTTCTGGCCTAACGACAATCCGCTGGGCAAACGGATACGGCAGGGCACCGATGGTCCTTGGCGCGTCGTGGTTGGTGTCGTCAAGAACACGAGCGACTATCAGACATCGGCGCAGCCGCCCATCACTGCCTATTTCCCTGTGGCGCAGTACCCGATTCCCAGCCGGTTCGCCGTCGTCAAAACGGCACCTGGCGCGGACAAGCAGTTGCTCATGACGGCGATTGGACGCGAGGTGCGCGCGCTGGATCCTACGCTCCCGCTGTACGACGTGCGCGCCATGTCGGATCGGTTGTTCGATTCGCTCGCACGCCGCCGACTGGCGATGGACTTGTTGGCGTCGTTCGCACTACTGGCGCTCACTCTCTCGGCCATCGGCACGTATGGGGTGATTGCCTATTGGGTGGAGCAGCGACGGCGCGAGATCGGTATTCGCATGGCGCTGGGTGCCGATCGTCCGCGGATCGTTCTCCTTCTCGTGCGCGAGTTCGGTCCAATGGTCGCCGCCGGAACGGGAGTCGGCTTAGTTGCCGCGGCGGCACTCACGCGGTCACTCACGGCATTACTGTTCCACGTTCACTCGGATGACGTACTGACCTTCGCACTGCTGCCCTTGACGATCATCGGCGTCGCGATCGTTGCGACGCTCTTGCCCGCGCGCCGCGCAACCCGGATCGAACCAGTGGCGGCGCTGCGGGCTGACTGAGCTGTCTAACGGGTGAGGTATTTGTCCGGAATGGGATTGTCCGGGCGCTCGCTGTCCCAGAAGATTGTCACGACGTACCAGCGCGTTCCATCATTGAAGAGCTGTATGCTGTTGATACCGCGCGCGAACGGCTTGGGATCGCTCGCGGCGCGCTTCGACTCGTAGGCGCTGAAGATGTGCGTAACCGCGCCGAACTGGTCGGTGGTCCGGCCGATCTCGTGCTCGTAGAATCCGTTTCTCGTTAGGCCGGCACCGGCACGCTCGGCGTATTGATCCGCAGTGAGAACGCGCGTCGCGGCCGGGCCGTTGGCCGGGTGGCCCGTGGGAATGAGCCGAGCGCCGGGAATGAACAGCGAGCGAAAGCGATTCCAGTCTCGGGCTTGTCCGGCCGGGCCGGAGATGACGTCATAGAGCGCGGTGACAATCGCGTCGAGCGATGCAACGTCGGCAGGATTGGCGTGCGGCGGGGCGCTGTCGGTAGGAGCTTGCGCTCGGGATGCTAGTGGGGCCATCAACAACGCCGTGACGAGGACCAGACGGGATCGCATATTGGGCATTGCCTCTCGGGAGGAAGAGCGCTGCTAACTAGGCTGAGGGATCTGATGCGGCGGCAGCGCACTAACTGACGTGCTGCAGCCGTCGCGTGCAAGACGTCGGTGATGTCGTCGGAGCTCGTTCACGTTTCCGCAACGCGGGAAGAACCATGACGGCGGTGAGAAGAATCATCTCCACATCTACCTTCTTGACACTCGCCGCGGCGAGTGTCATCGGACTCTTCGCTCGGCCGCTGAAGGCACAGGGCCGTTTGCCGGGGCTCGATAGTTTCTTCACACGGACTGTTGGGCTGGACGCGAATCAGATGGCGGCGTTGTCCCGCGGCGAGGTGGTGAAAAGAGTCCTGCGCACGGCAGACGATCGTGATGTCTCCGTCATCGCCGTTGCGCACGTCGAGGCGCCGAGGTCGCGGTTCGAATCGCGGGAGCGCGATCTCGCGAATGCGCTGCGGACGCCGACGCGAAGGGCGTTTAGAATCTTCAGCTCACCTGCCGATGCGGCCGACGTTCAACCAATCGAGGTGACGTCAAAGGACCTCGACGAGCTGAAGAAGTGTCGCCCCGGCGATTGCAACTTCAAGCTGCCGGGCAGCGACATGGAGCAGCTCCGCGCGACGATCGATTGGTCGGCGCCCGATGCAGCGTCGCGCGTGAGCGCGTACGTGCGGCAGCGCATGCTCGAGTACGTAGCGGACTATCGACAGGGCGGAAACGCGGCGATGGTCGTTTACGACGACAACGGCGTGAAATCGAGCGACGCACTGGTGTCGATGTTGAATGACTCGACCTATGTCTTTCGCGCGGCTCCGTCGTTAGGCCGACATTTGCTCGAGTACCCTCACGATTCACTCGCTGGCGCCATCGAAGTGATGTTTTGGTCGCTCGACAACTTGCCGCACGTGCGGCAGGTGCTGCGAATAACACACGAGACGGTGTATTCGCCGCCGGAGCTGTTGGGAACGACGATAGTCGCCGCGAAGCAGATCTATGCGGATCACTATTTCGAAGCGGGTTTGGAGACACTCACGGCGGTCGACGACCTTCCGTCAGCAGATGGCGCGAGTCCAGCGGGATTCACGATGATCGCAGTGCGGCGCTACCGATTCGACCATCTGCCGTCGGGCGGGCTACTCAATCTGCGCGGCCGAGTGATCAATGGTTTGCGCGACAACGTGCGCGACGATGTGGCGCGTCTCAAGCGTGAGATCGAGTCGGGCTGAGGTTGTGAGTTGTGGGCATTAGTGTCGTACGATCTTCAGCTCCTGCTGGCCAGTCTCGGCGAGCAATGTGTGCAGCGTTGCCTCAGGCATCCCCGCGGGATAGCGACTCAGGAGACGATACTGCTCCAACACGTCACCCACGAGATCTTTGGCCCGCACCGAATCGAATCCTTGAAAGATTGCTTCATCGACGACGAACTTCGGTATCATCACCACGGCGTCGCTAGTCTTGATAACGAACGCCGTGTCACTCACCTCGAGCAGCTCGCCTTTGATGCGCTGGCCCAGAACGATGAACCGGCCCTGCACGCCGTGGGCGCTTTGTGCTGGAGCGTAATCCAGCGCTCGCGGACCGACGACGCAACTGGCGATTGGTGAGAGAGCGGCGAGGAGCGCGGCGGTGCGCACCCGTCGCCTTCTGTCGTTAGGCATTCTCATCGCAGACATGCCGTTGCCCAGCACAGCGCGAAGAGTGCCGCCATGCCCGCGAGAAGCGTTGCCACGGCACCGGCGAGAGTCATACCCACGGACTTCGCGGGATCGTACGCCGTGCGAAACGCGACGAGCGTCGCGACACTATCGGCCGAAATGCTGCTGACGCGCACACTGTCGTGGAGCGTCGTCCCATAGCGCCAGCCTTCGCCGACAACGCGACCGCTGTCAACGCGCGCGCCATCCGGGAATGTGACGATCGAGCCGTCGATGAGCTGCGCCTTCGACGGGTACGCCAGTTTGCGCGCGCTGTCGACGCCGACACGCGACGCCACGACGGCTGTCGAGATACACCCGCCCGTCGCCAGTAGTGCGATGCCGGCGGCTGTCAGTAGTAACCTTGTGCTTGTCGTCATCATGAGACTAAACGCGGAATTTCCCATCGCAGTGGCTCAACAGCGCAAACGGCTGTCGGCACAACGCATACGATCGCTCCGTTCGGCGGTCACTTGCCGTGGCCGCCGCCGCGGCAACTCGTTACACCAGTCTTGGAATGACGAACGAGGATGAAGAGCTACTCAACGCAGCTCAGGGAGACTCGAGCGCAAGTCTGGACGAGTCCAGTCCAAGTCTCCGCAAATGCGGCGAAAATGAGCGCGAATGCAGCGCATCTCTACGCGGGTGGAGCGCAAGTCTGCTCGAACTTATCGCATGTCTACGGGAGCTCATCGCAAGTCTGCGCCGGTACATTGGAGCTCTACGCGATTCGGCAGACTCGTGGTCCTCGCGTGCGGGCGTCCCTAAGCGCATCGATCGCGTCGCGACCTCGCCTGCGACCTGCTCCATGCTTCTCGATCGCATCTCCACCCGCGTCGATCGTGTGTGAGCGCGAGCTCATCGTCCGTGAACGCGATCCGATCGTCGCCAAACGCGATCCAATCGTCTGTGAACACGATTCAATGGTCTCTCAATCCGAATCGATCAGGACTCGACACACTTGGAAAACCAACGGGCTCGCCTTTCGGCGAGCCCGTGGTCTTCTCGACTCCTCACAACGACATCCAATCACGACACCACGCGCTACGCCGCTTTCACAACGCTCCCCGGTTCCGCGACAGCGTCACTCGATGACGTCTGCACGGGAATTGATCGTGCGTCGGCGGGGGTCGATTGTCTCTCGACGAGCTCGAGCGGGCCGCGAACGGCGCCCGATTTCAGCGTAACGCGTTTCAACTGCTGCCATTCAGCCAGCTTCGCCGGCTCGGAGCGGATCGCACGCGTGACAACCGCGTCGATGATCGACGCAACGCGCCGCCCGAGTGCCAGCTCGCTCTCCAATCCCCGGGTTGCTGCCACCCGCGATGCCCGCGCAAGCCCACGACTGTCGATGCTGGACTTGAGGGCCGTGGTGGCCGCCTGCAGTTGCTCAATGAAATCAGCGGGCAACCCGCTTTCGATCAACAGAGCCTTGTAGATCTCTGCTTTCTGCGCCATCGCGGTGGCCGCGGTCACGATCTCCGGCGTCGAAACGTTCGACTTCGGCATCACGAGCACGCCGATGCCCGGAACCGTCCCGAGCAGCGCTCGCGCGACCTTCGCTATGGGTAGCATGTGGTGCGACATCAGCTCGCGACGCTTCTCTGGCTCGTCCGTCGAGATGAGCATCGTCTGCGCGTGCTGTGTTTCCTGGGCTGCCGCATGTGCCGCGATTCGGCTCACGATCTCGTCGAGCGTCTCGAGCTGATGGCCGAGTGACGGATTGTTCTGCACGTACTGCGGATTGGCCCTGAGCCAGCCTTGCTCGCGGCGGAGTGACTCCGCCACTCTCCCTTGATACGAGTTCATACCACTCTCCCCTAGCAAATGGGTTGTCTTGCGATATCAACGATCCACTGGATCTCCATCGAAGACGCTGGTCCATCTACCAGTTCGGCGCTGCGTCCGGGTGAACAACCCCAACGCCGAATGGGAGCAGGTTGCGAGTGTGGCGATACGTACTGGAGGTCTGCCATAGGCTCTGATGGCCTGCGGGCGTCCCCTTTCCCTTGAGAAAGGCCTTCGCGCCGTCGGGCGCGGACGCTCTGGGACTTCACTCACTCCCGAGGTATCCTGTCCAGCCGGCTGCGACGGGCCGAGCTGGCACTCTCGACTTGGGGCCGGTTGTCTCTCCGGCGGACAGTCGGCGCGCGGTTGCTCTCGGCCGCGCGGGCTTCTTTTCGTTCTCTCCAGCGGGACATCCATCCCGCGATGCCGCGGGCGGCATGACTCACCTGGGTCACGTCGCGGCACTCGTTAGGCGTGGTCGGTATCCCCTGGCACGCCCCAGTCCGCGCACGAGCTCGCGGCCTGTGAGTCCGAGACCGCGAGCCAGACAACTAAACAGGACCGTTTTCGGAGCGCAAGGTGTGACCTGCAATGAAGTTAGGTCGGGATGTGCTCAACGACGGTCGAAGGTCGGTCGACGACGGTCGTGGCTCGCTCGACGAGGGTCGGGGGGCGCTCGAGGTGGGGCGCGTGGCGCGTGGGGTGGGGTGCGTGGCGCGTGGTGCGTGGTGCGTGGTGCGTGGTGCGTGGTGCGTGGTGCGTGGTGCGTGGTGCGTGGTGCGCTCAAGCACATACAGGCGAGGCCGCCAGCCTGAATGTCACGTTAGGCGGAGGACTTTGGCAGTAATCGTTGCCTAACGCTGAGTGAAGATGGGTGCGCCTCACGCGTCGCGCATCACGCGCCACGCAATAGTCAGGGGTGGGACTCGAACCCACGACGCCGGCATTATGAGTGCCGACACGTCCGAAGTGCATTTCGACGCCTAACGAAGTGTGAGCAAGAGTGGCGGAGATGGCAACGCGCCGCACGGCTCATCCTGCCACGTGTCCTGCCAAACCGTCCTGCCTCATGCCCACCACGCGCTATGCTCACCACATGCTCACCACCTCTCACGATGTGCTGAGCATGGTCCGATGACACGTCGCGCACCGCTGGGAGATTGCCGACAGGTGGCGTCCCTCTTTCGCTTGCGTGGCGTCGGACCCCGTGCATTCGCCCATCGGGCCGCGCTGCTCGGCGTCGAGGCGCTGGCGTCTACCTGCCTCCTTTAGAACTCTCTGAAGTACGCTTGTGCTGGACTACCTGGAGACTGAGGCCACGGGGATATTGGGGCGCTTGGGCCTGACGTCGCACAAATTATTTAACGTCGGTCCACTGGCCTCGCAGGATGAGGCCTGCGATTGGCCCTAGCAAAACCGAGACTGCTAGCGACAACCCCAGACGTTCGTTTCCTGATAATGTCGGTGCATCAGCCCTCATCAGAGGAATCAGCAGCGAGATCACTAGGAAAGCTGGAAATGCGCCTAGAACGCCCAGCAGCATTGCACCCATCGGCCATTGATTCAGGCGCCGTCCCAGTCCAACAACGATGCCTGTAAAAACGCCACCGATGAGATACGCAGCAAGTACAGCCGGAAGCGAAAAGTCGTCGCCTCCGCCGCGCAACACCGATAGCGCAGTGGCCACAAGCCCGAGAAAGACGGCGTAGCGCAAGCCGAAGCGCACTCCATTGCGCACTCGCGCCATCAATGGCTCCCGAACTCGGGGAGCAAGCGGCGCGTACCTGTGAATTGCCCACGCGGCCTCCACTAGAACCGCGAGCGCGAGGCACAGCAGTGTCACAGCGTGCGGTGTCTCGCGGTTCGCAAAGGGCCAGACGAATACACCAATGGCTGCAATCGCGGTCAATATGGGTTCGGCAGCACTCGGTCTTTTGTTACGCGGTCGACCAATGCTATTCCCAAGTCGTTCGGTGATCAGCACCATTGTTAGACCTACCGGCGCTATCCAACGAAACCCATCGGGACTAAGCCATACCGCGATGGCTGCGAAGGCAACGGTTAGTAGCGCAAGAACCGCGAGCTGCAAGCGCACGGCGCGGCTTTCAAACGCGGACGCCTCAGTCGGAGCAGTATGCACTTTATGGTTTGGCCGTTTAAACAGAAGCCAAACTGCGGCGCAGGGATTGAGCTGTCGAGAAGACTTGGAAGAATTGCGACGACCGTTAAGTCATTCAGTTGTTCCGCAACGCTCCTGCTGGTAGTGAACCGTAGACGAGCGGCCAACAAGGGCATCGCCGGGCGCTCGTCTCTTCATAGGATTACTCCAACATTTCTCCTAATAGTCCATCGCAAACATGATACTGCCAACTTCCGGTATCAGAGCTAGCCCGGCCGACTTGAGGTCGTCTCGTATTCCGAAGGATCGGGCGCTCGAGGCGGGGGCGTGGGAGCGCCTGCGGGGTGCGCTCAAGAAAGCAGAGGACGGGGCGGCAAGCCTGAATGTCACGTTAGGCAGAGGAATTTGGCGGGTATCGTTGCCTAACGCTGGGTCGAAGAATATCACGCGTCACCCGAGCGCATCACCCGTCACCCGCCACCCGTCACGCGCCCGCATCACCAGCCACGCAAATAGCAGGGGTGGGACTCGAACCCACGACCCCGGCATTATGAGTGCCGTGCTCTAACCACCTGAGCTACCCTGCCCTGTCCGTGCACGCGTCAAACATCAGCGCGCGCGGGTCCAAAACGCAACCGGCCGGCCCTCGCGGACCGGCCGATCGCAATAGCGGGGGCGGGATTTGAACCCGCGACCTTCGGGTTATGAGCCCGACGAGCTACCAGGCTGCTCCACCCCGCGTCAGTGCCCGGAAGTTAGACGGCGCTAGAATGAAGTTCAAGAGCGACAAATTGCGCGGAAGAGGCCGTCCGGTCAGGATTTCCGGCCACACCCAAGGGCTCGGCCAGCCACGATTCGCTCGCCGTTGAGCTGATGTCTCAGCTCTCGTAGCTCGCGGCTTACAGCTCACAGCTCAAGTAGTTCTCTCAATTCTGTCGCTCGCGGCTTGGCGCTCGTACCTGGGCTCGCGCTACCGGGTGAGATCTCAGCGAGCCAATCGAAACAGCCCGAGCTGATCGCTCCAAGCGACCGAAGAGCAGATCCTTCGCTGCGCTCAGGATGACGAGCGGCGCTCAGGATGATGAGGCGCGCTCAACGAGGCCGGCGCGCGGCGGAATCGCGACTCGTATCGCGCGGCTCCGCAAAGCGATACAACAGCTCCTTCGTTCCGCGCACCATCCCAAAGTCCTCGCGCGCGATCCGCTCCTGCAGCTTTGGATCGCGCTGCAAGCGGTCACGATACCGGCGCAGTGAATCGACGAGGCGGCTGAGTGAGTCGATCGCCGCAACCATGCGCTTGCGGTCGCGGCGCTGATGGACGAGGTCGAGCGTGCTGTACTCGCCGCCCTGCACGGCAAAGAGCAGGGCGGCCGCGATCACGGCGAACCAGACTAGTCGCGCGAGCTTCGTCGATCGGCGCGCCACGGTTTAGTAAACTCTCTCTAGAGGCCGTAGAGCGCGCCACCAGGGAACTCGGCGGCCCCACCCAGCTGCTCCTCGATCCGAAGCAGTTGGTTGTACTTCGCGACGCGATCGGTGCGGCTGGCCGAGCCGGTCTTGATCTGGCCGACACCCGTGCCGACCGCGAGGTCGGCGATGAAGGTGTCTTCGGTCTCACCTGAACGGTGCGAGATCACGGACAGATATCCGGCCGCGCGCGCCATCTCGATTGCCTCGAGCGTTTCGCTGAGCGTGCCGATCTGGTTGACCTTGATGAGAATCGCGTTGGCGACGCCGTTCTCGATGCCGCGCGCGAGGCGTTCGGTGTTCGTGACGAACAGATCGTCGCCGACCAGCTGGCAACGCTCGCCGATCGCGCTCGTGAGCTTTGCCCAACCGTCCCAATCGTCTTCCGCGAGACCATCCTCGATCGACACGATCGGATATTCGTCCAACCATGAGCGATAGAGGTCGACCATTCCTTCGGCGTCCTTCTTCCCTGCTCCGCTCTTCTTGAAGTTGTACGAGCCGTCTTGATATAGCTCGCTCGCCGCGCAGTCGAGCGCGAGCGCGATCTGCTTGCCGGGCGCGTAGCCCGCGCTCTGAATCGCCTCGAGGATCACGGTGATCGCTTCCTCGTCGTCGCGCAGATCGGGGGCGAAGCCGCCCTCGTCGCCGACGCCCGTGCCGAGCTTGCGCTTGACGAGCACCTTCTTCAACGCGTGAAACACCTCGGTGCCCATACGCAGCGCTTCGCTGAATGTCTCCGCGCCGACGGGGACGATCATGAACTCCTGAAAGTCCACGGTATTGGTGGCGTGTGCCCCGCCATTGAGAATGTTCATCATCGGCACGGGCATGACGCGCGATAGCGGACCACCGAGATATCGGTACAGCGGCATGCCGAGAGAGAGCGCGGCCGCACGCGCCGACGCCATCGAGACGGCGAGCAGCGCATTCGCGCCCAGCTTCGACTTGTTAGGCGTTCCGTCCAGCTCGAGCATCGCGCTGTCGATGCCGAGTTGGTCCGTCACTTCACAGCCCTGCAGCGCCGGCTTGATGGACTCTTCGATGTTGCGCACGGCGTGCCTAACGCCTTTGCCGCCGTAGCGGTCGCTCTCGCCATCGCGAAGCTCGTTCGCTTCATGCTCGCCGGTGCTCGCGCCACTTGGGACCGCGGCGCGCCCCATGGTGCCGTCGTCGAGAATGACGTCGGCTTCGACGGTGGGATTACCGCGGCTGTCGAGGATTTCGCGGGCGTGGATGTCTACGATCTGGGCCATGAACCGGGTTGCGGGTTGTGGGACGCGGGGCGTATGACGCGTGAGGCGTCGCGTGACGCGCGACTAAAGACTAGGGATGAGGGACCGGATGGAGCAAATGGAGTGGCCAGGCGAGCGGAGCGGGAGCGAGCGCAACGCGCTCGCGACTCCATATAGGCTTCTCGCGAGCGCCAGCGAGCGAGTACCCCATCGCCAAGGTGGGGAGAGAAGCGAATGATTGCCGCTCGCGGCAATCATGCGCTTCTCTCCCCAACCTCGGCGATGGGATATTCGTCGGTGCCGATGTTGTAGGCGTCGCGCATGCCGTTCGCCATGCGTGTCCACACCCGCATCACCAGCTCGGAGCGGTCGTCGTACTCGAGACCTTTCGTTTCCATCGGCTCCAAGAAATGCACGTCGATGACGCCGGATTTTACTCGGAAAGAGCCCTTCGCCATCACTTCGCGCGACCCATGGACGATTGTCGGAACGATCGGACACTGCGCGGCAATCGCGAGCACGAACGGTCCTTTCTTGAACGGGCGCAGATGATAATCGCCTCCGCGAGTTCCCTCGGGATAGACGACGATCGACCGGCCGCGCTCGACTTCTTTCGCGGCCACCTTGTACGACTCAAATGCGGACTTGCGATTGTCGCGATCGAGAAAGACGATGCCCGCCGCTTCGGCGCCGTAGCCGAAGAGAGGAATTTTTCGCAGCTCTGATTTCGCGATGAAGCTGTAGCGCGGCAGCGTCGAGGCCAGCGCAAAGACGTCGAACCAGCTGACGTGATTCGACATGTAGACGGCGCCCTTCTCGCCCGTGATGCGCTCGGCGTTGTGCAGCCGGACCTTCACGCCGGCGGCGGTGAGCATCGAGCGCGCCCAGGTGCGGGTGGCCCATGCGTAAATGCTGCGCGGGCCCTCCTTCACACCGAGCAAGCGCGCGATGATCACAGTCGGCGCGAGCAGCAGCGTCATCACCACGCCGTTGATTCCGAGAAGCAGGATACGCATCACCGTGAAAGGTGATCGTAGCCCGGAGGCTTCGCAACGCGCTGTGAGCCGCGGCGAAAGACGATCTCGGCGCCAGACTCGGTCACGGTCCCGATTGCCGTGAGCGGAATGGTGAACGCCTTCTCGAACGCCGCGACGTCGAGCGGAGCCTGGGCGCCGATGATCAGCTCGTACTCCTCGCCACTCGACGCAGCCGCCATGGCCCCGTTGACACCATCGATCAGGGGAACCGATTCCAGATCGACGTCGACGCCAACGCGACTGGCCGCGGCGAGATGCTCGAGGTCGGCCGCGAGACCATCGGAAATGTCGATTGCTGCCGTAGCGCCGCGATCGGCGAGCCAGCGCGCCTCGCGCAATCGCGCGACGGGATGCGCGAACCGCGCACGGTGTTCGTCATGGAGCCGGTGACCGCTCTTCCACGACGCGATTGCCGCTCCGGGTCCGCCGAGACGACCAGTGACGTACAGGGTGTCCCCGGGCCGCAACGTGTCGCGGCAGAGCGGCGCATACGCGGCACCGAGCACGGTGGTCGTTAGGCTCAGGACGTCGGCCGCGGCGACGTTGCCGCCGAGGATGACGGTGCGGGCGGCGTCGAGAGCGTCACCGATGCCGTCGGCGAGCGCCGAGATTTCGGTGTACCAGTGCTGCGGGAGCGCCAGAGCGACGAGAACGCCTAACGGTGATGCGGCCATCGCGGCGAGATCGCTGAGGGCGGCCGTCACGGCACGATAGCCGATCTCGCGGGCCGAGAGCCAGTCGGCACGGAAGTGCCGATTCTCGATCGACGCGTCCACGCTTGCGACGAGGGCATCGCCGCGCGGCACCCGCAACACGGCGGCGTCGTCGCCGATGCCGCTCGCTCGGTGGCCCCATCGCGCGACCATGGCCCGAATCGCTTCGAACTCCGGACCGACACCAAGCGATGCACCCGGCGGCCTTCCTTCTTTCACGAGCGCTCTCCCACGGCGGGCAGCTCGAACAGAACAGGATACCGCCCCGGGCTGCTCTCGTTAGGCCAGGCATGGCGCAGCACGCCGACGACATCGTCGAGCGTCACCCCGCGCACGCGCGAGCCATCCCGCTCCGCGACCTCGGCGGCATGCCCGTGCACCCACGCGGCGGCGGCGCCGGCGGTGAGCGCGTCACCCGTTTGCGCGAGAAGAGTCCCCGCGATCCCTGACAGCAGATCGCCACTGCCCGCGGCCGCGAGCACGGGTGTTCCCGCCGCGCTCACCAGACTCGTGCCGTTAGGCGCCGTGATGACGGTGGGAAGACCTTTGAGGAGCACGGTCGCTCCGGTGTGCCTCGCGAGCTCCCGTCCGACATCGAAGCGCCGGTTGAGCACACTCGGAACATCGCTACCAGACAACCGGGCGAATTCCGCCGGATGCGGCGTGAGCAACACCGGACGCTCTCCGACGACGCGCGAGAGATCGTCCAAGCGCCCATCGAAGACGTTGAGCGCGTCGGCGTCGAGAAGGAGCGGACCCCACCATCGAGCGAGCACACGGTCGACGAGTGCCCGTGCCACTGCGTTATGTCCCAAACCAGGACCGATCACCACACCATCTGCCCAACTCACGATCTCGGCATCGACGTCCGCATCACTCTCCGGCCAGCGCCCGGCGAGAGCGAACGGCTCGGCCGCTTGCACGACGGGTAGACTCTCCGGATGGACGACGAGACGGACCATCCCAACGCCGCTCCGCAGCGCGGCGCGCGCCGCGAGAATGGAGGCGCCGGCCATCCCTCGCGCGCCGCCGATGATCACGAGCTTCTTTCGCGTACCCTTGTGCGCGTCGGCCCGAATCGGCGGGACATGTCGAGCAACCCATCCCGCGTCGATGATGGGCGGTGCGCCGTCGTCGCGCTCGGCGTGCGCGCCGAGTCCGATGTCGAGCACGACAATCGTTCCGCATGCCTGACGAGCGACAAGATGCCCGCGCTTCATCGTGCCGAAGGTCAGCGTCAGGTCCGCCGTGAGCGCGCCAGTCGAGGCGCCGGTCGTCGCGTCGACACCGGTGGGGAGGTCCAATGCGACGACGAACGCGCCACGCTGTCGCGCCTCATCGATCGACGCGACGGCATCGGCGATGGCGCCGCGCGGGGCGCCGGATGCGCCGGTCCCCAGCAGCCCATCGACAACGATTCCCGCCGTATGCGATCCGTTGAGGGAACTCTCAATCTCCACCAGCGGCCGCGCGGCCTCGCGCTCGGCGATCGCATCGGGCGTCTTCGCGGGAACGGCTTCGACGACGCGAACGGAAATTCCGGCGACGGCGAGCGCCCGAGCGACCACCCATGCATCGCCCCCGTTGTTCCCCGGACCGGCGAAGACACGAACACCTGCGTCGAGGCGGCCGCGCTCGCGCCGCACGATCTCCGCTGCCGCGGCGGCCCCCGCGCGCTGCATGAGCGCGCGCGACGGAGTTCCGGCGTCAATCGCCGCGGCATCCCGTGCCGCCGATTGCTCACTGTCTACGACGTACACCCTCGATCGCGCGTCGGTGGACCGACGTGCGGCGTCGCTATTTGTGCGAGGTCCCGATCGTGCGTCCGTAACTCAACTCACCGTTGTCGATGCGCACGTTGAAACCGCAGTCGGGGTTGCTGCAGGCCCATGCCTTGTACGTGATCGGCGCGCCGTCACGCCCATAATCACTGAGGGGAAGCAGGACTCCGTCCTTGCATTTGCGGCAGCTGGGCAACTCGGTCGGCTTCTCCATTGGCCCCTCCCCTCCACCCGTTTCGCGGCGAACACCAGTGACGATCGCCGGCCGTCAGCAGCCGCTAGACTGGCTGCACCCCACACCATGGATATTCGCGCTCGAATGACTCCTCAAAGTCGTAGACACCGATGAACTCATCGCGCGTGTCGGTCGGTTGACTCATCAGCAGCTCGAGATCGACGAGTGTGAATACGACATCGCCAATGTCCGCTGTTGTACGCACGCCCCAGTGCTCGAGAACTATGCGTGCGAGCACCCCATAGTGCTCCAGGGCGAGCTCGCGACAGGCCACCGCTAATTCACGTCCGTTGATGTGGCGACGCTCGGGCAAGCGCTGCTGGCAGTACTCGAGGGCCGTGAGCACGAAGAGATAGGCGCGCTCATCGAAGCGCGATTCCCGCATGCGAATGCGGTCCATGATCCCATCCCGGAATGCCAATTCGGCCACTCGAATTCGTCTCCTGAAACGATCCGTCTATCGGCGCGAAGCGGTGTCGCGTCGGTTCAAAAGATGTGGGTTGTTCCCCGAGTGCACAACTCCCTTGCGCGGTGCGGTGACATCACGCAAAGAGACCCACTTGACCGCCTGTATGCCAAAAGACGATCGTCTCATCCGCACGGAACTTGCCGCTTCGCACAAAGGCGATGACGGCCGCGAGAGCTTTGGCACTGTACGTATGGTCGACGAAGAGCGCTTCGCAGCGAGCCGCAAGTGTCTGCGCTTCGTGCGATGCGGGCGACGCCACACCGTAGCCCTCCCCAACGAAACTGTCGTCGGTGCTCACGTGCACGCCGCGAGCCAGCGCATCGCCGTCAACCCCGAGCATCGTTCCAAGGCCAGAGATGATTCCCCGCACGTTGCCCTCGATCGATGTTGCGGGATCGTCGGCACTGATGCCGATGACGCGAGTGGGCATCTCGTGCAATGCGCAGCCGGCAGTGAGGCCAGCCTGCGTGCCGCCTGACGATGAGGCGTGAACAATTGCGTTAGGTACGACGCCACCGGGCAGTTGCTCGCGCAATTCACCCGCGGCGCGCGCGAAGGCCGCGGCACCGAGTGGTGTCGATGCGCCGAGCGGCACTTCGTACGGCGTGCGTCCCTCTGCACGCAGACGCTCCGCGACGGCATGCATTTTCGGCGCGCGCTCTTCGCGCGACGATACATAGTGCACTTCGGCGCCCAGCAATGTGTCGAGCAACGCGTTGGCGCGAGGCGTCGCTGGCTGCTGCCCGTTCGCGATCAGGACACACTGCATTCCCATCCGCACGGCCGCCGACGCGGTAGCGCGCATGTGATTCGACTGCACGCCGCCAACCGTGATGAGGGTGTCGGCTCCGTTCGCGCGCGCTTCGGCGGCGACGAGCTGCAACTTTCTTACCTTGTTGCCGCCGAACCCGAAGGGAATGGCGTCGTCACGTTTGACGAAGATGCGCGGTGCCTTGGCGCCGAGGGCCTCGCGCAGTCGATGCGCTTCGTCGAGCGGCGTTGGCCCGCGGAAAAACGACTCGGATGGAAGAGTCGCCAGGCGGGCCAACGCCTGGGTGGTGCTCACCGACCGGCCGTTGCCGGCACTGGATACAGCGGGAACGCACCGGCGAGCTCCCGTACCTCGCCGCGCACCGTATTGAGCACATCCTGATCTTCGGGGGCACCGAGGACACGATCGATGAACTCGGCGATGCGCTGCATCTCCGGCTCTTTCATGCCACGCGTGGTGACCGCCGGCGTGCCGATGCGAACACCGCTCGTCACGAAGGGCGACTGCGTCTCCTTCGGGACCGTGTTCTTGTTGACGGTGATGCCCGCGTTGTCGAGCGCATTCTGTGCAATCTTTCCGGTCAAGCCCTTATTGCGCAGATCGACGAGCATGAGATGGTTGTCGGTGCCGCCAGACACGATGTGAAAGTCCCGCTTACCGAGCGCGGCGGCGAGGGCTTTGGCATTGGCGACGATCTGCTGCGCGTAGCGTTTGAACGTCGGAGCCAGTGCTTCGCGGAAGCAAACGGCTTTTGCCGCGATCACGTGCTCGAGTGGACCGCCCTGTGATCCCGGGAAGAGCGACTTGTCGATTGCTTTCGCATGCTCGGCGCGGCAGAGGATCAGACCGCCGCGCGGCCCGCGGAGCGTCTTGTGCGTCGTGGTCGTGACGACGTCGGCGTGTGGTATGGGTGACGGGTGCACCCCGGCGGCGACGAGCCCCGCGAAGTGGGCCATGTCCACCATGAAGATCGCGCCGATCTCCTTCGCGATCTCGGCGAACGCCGCAAAGTCGAGGATGCGTGAATACGCGCTGTAGCCGGCGAGGATCAAGCGCGGGCGGTGCTGCCGCGCTTTGTTCCGCATGTCCTCGTAGTTGAGCAAACCATCATCGGTAACGCCGTAGGAGATCGCCTTGAAGAGCATACCCGAAAAGTTCACCGGCGAGCCATGCGTCAGGTGTCCGCCGTTGGACAGGTCCATGCCGAGGAAGGTGTCGCCGGGCTTAAGGAACGCCGTCATGGCGGCGTAGTTCGCCTGCGCGCCGGAGTGCGGCTGCACGTTCGCGTGATCCGCGCCAAAGAGCTCCTTGGCACGATCGATGGCGAGCTGTTCGACTTCGTCCACGACCTCGCATCCGCCGTAGTAGCGCTTTCCTGGCAATCCCTCGGCGTACTTGTTGGTGAGCGGCGATCCCATCGCCTCGAGCACCGCGGGCGAAACGAAGTTCTCACTGGCGATGAGCTCGAGCCCATCGTTCTGCCTCTGGATTTCCTTCTCGATGAGATCCGCGATCTCCGGATCGCCGGCGCGCAGCGATTCACCAGGTGGACAGCGATCCCAATTCGCCCAGTTGCTCATTTTTTACCGAGTCTCCGTTGGTTCCGCATGCGCCTCGTTAGGCGCCGGCCTTCTAGTGATCGCATCCCGCTCGATCTTCTCGATCCGGCGCTCGTGGCGTCCGCCGTCGAAAGGAGTGTCGAGCCAGGTCTTTACAATCTGGCGCGCCTGGTCCTCGTCTAGGAAGCGGGCAGGCAGCGCGAGAACGTTCGCGTCGTTGTGGCGCCGGGCCAGCTCAGCGACCTCTGGGGACCAGGCGACCGCCGCGCGGACGTGGGGATAGCTATTGGCGACGTAGCTCATGCCCAGGCCGGTGCCGCACAGCAAGACGCCCCGTTCGGCACGTCCGTCGGACACGCGCTGGGCGAGTGGATGCGCGAAATCGGCGTAGTCGGTCGATTCCTCGCTTTGGGTGCCGAGGTCAGTGACTGAATACCCCAGCTCGCGCAGCCAAGACTCCAGACGTTCTTTGAGCTCGAAGCCGGCGTGGTCCGAGGCGATCAGAATTGGCTGCATTGTGTTCGGAACCTATTTGTCATCCTGAGCAAAGCGAAGGATCTGCTTTTCGACCGGCGAGAGGAGCAGGAGTGCGCGCGACCAGCGCGCACGACTCCAAATAAAACGGATCGGCTTCGAGCGCCAGCGAGAAGCAGATCCTTCGTCGCTTCGCTCCTCAGGATGACAGTTGGCCGCAACTATTTATTCGGCCACTGCGGCCAGGTGCGCACCATCGCGTTGACGGCGTGAATGCGCTGTTCGGCGAGGCGGTCGGCGGCGAGGTACGTTGGAATGCGCTCGTCCTTGGCGATCGCGAACACGCGAAGCACGGTATCGTAGATCTCGTCTGCTTTGCGGAAGGAACGCGCGGAGGTCCAACCCGCGAGCTCGCTGTAAACGTTGATCACGCCGCCCGCGTTCGCGACGTAGTCTGGTGCGTAAAGAATGTCGCGCTCCTCGAGCTCCTCGCCGTGCCGCTCTTCGAGCAGCTGATTATTGGCCGCTCCGGCAACGATCTCGACCTTGAGCTGCGAAATGGTCTTGTCGTTGATGATCGCGCCTAACGCGCAGGGCGCGAAGATGTCCGCCTGCACGCCGTAGATCTCTTCGGTGGCGACGGGTCGCGCGCCGAACTCGTTC
Source organism: Gemmatimonadaceae bacterium (assembly GCA_045804225.1). Lineage (GTDB taxonomy): Bacteria > Gemmatimonadota > Gemmatimonadetes > Gemmatimonadales > Gemmatimonadaceae > AG2. The sequence continues at coordinate 216,063 of JBJMNO010000001.1, read as the reverse complement.
GTGACCCGCTTTACGCGCTCGGGATCGATGTCGGTAACGACGAGCTTCGCCCCCGCTTCATGGAGTTCTTTCGCGAGATAGTAACCGACGTGGCCGCACCCCTGGAGCGCGACGGTGCGTGTCGAGACGTCGTCGGTGCCCCAATGCTCTTTCGCCGCCGCCTGAATGGCGCGGAAAACGCCGTGCGCCGTGACGGGCGATGGATCGCCGGAGCGGCCGGCGAGACCGGTGACGTAATCCGTCTCCATGTGGACGAAGTCCATGTCGGCCGTGCTGGTGCCCACGTCTTCCGCTGTGATGTAGCGGCCGCCGAGGCTCTCGACGAAACGGCCGTGAGCGCGGAAGAGCAACTCACGGCTCGTCGTTTTATTGTCGCCGATGATGACGGACTTGCCGCCGCCGAGATTGAGACCAGCCACGGCATTCTTGTAGGTCATGCCGCGCGCGAGCCGCAGCGCGTCGACGATCGCTTCGTCGTCGGTGGCGTAATTCCAGAAGCGGGTGCCGCCTAACGCGGGGCCGAGCACCGTGCTGTGAATGGCGATGATGCCGCGATAGCCCGACGCAGCGTCCTGGCACAGGACGAGTTGCTCGTGTCCCATGCTGGCGATGGTCTCGAATAGCTGCATGCCCTGCATCGTGGCAGGGTGAACGGGTCCTTCAAGAGTCGAGGTTTCCATAGAGGGGCTGGTGACTAGGGACTAGGGACCAGGGAAAGGAAGAGATCGAGGAGCGTGCTAGCCCCTAGTCCCTATTCCCTAGCCCCTGTGTTCTCGAATACAGCTCTCTCGCAATCACAATTCTCTGAATTTCCGACGTGCCTTCGTAAATCTCCGTCACCTTCGCGTCGCGGAAGAGGCGCTCGACGGGATAATCCTTCACGTAGCCATAGCCGCCGAAGATCTGGATCGCCTCGGACGTCGCCGCCATCGCGGTCTCGCTCGCGAACAGCTTAGCCATCGCGCTGAATTGCGTCACGTGCTCGCCTCGGTCCTTCGCCGTCGCCGCCGCATGGAGAAGTGCGCGACCCGCGCTCACTCGCACGGCGATGTCGGCCAGCTTGAACTGAATCGCCTGAAATTCCTTGATCGGCTTGCCGAACTGCCGCCGCTCCGCCGCATAACGCGAGGCGCAACGTAGTGCCGCCTCCGCAATGCCGATGGCCTGCGCGGCGATGCCAAGCCGGCCATTGTCCAGCGACTGCATAGCATAAATGAAACCGCTGCCCTCCTCGCCCAGCAGGTTCGCCGCGGGCACCCGGAGATTGTCGAAAACCAGCTGCACCGTGGGCGAGGAGCGGAGGCCCATCTTGTCTTCTTTTTTCCCGACGTGATAACCGGGTAGATCCGGAGTCAGGATGAAGGCGCTGATACCTCGCGGTCCGCGGCGGTCGGTCGGAGAGTCGGTGCGGGCCATCGCGAGAACGACACCGGCCATAGGGCCGCTCGAGACCCACGCTTTCGTTCCATTCAACACCCAACAATCGCCATCGCGCACCGCCTGCGTGCGGAGCGACGCCGCATCGGATCCTGCGTCCGGCTCCGACAGCGCGAAGGCGCCGAGTTGCTCGCCGCGGGCCATCGGTCGGAGGTAGCGCTCCTTCTGCTCGGCGCTGCCCCAACGCAGAATCATTTGCGTGGGCAGCGAGTTGTGAACGCTCATCAACACGGCGACCGAGGCGTCCACTGTCGCGATCTCCTCGAGCGCGACGAGATACGTGAGGGTGTCGAGCCCCAGCCCATCGTACTGCTCAGGCAGCAGCATGCCGAGAAATCCGAGCTCGCCGAGTTTCCCGACGAGAGCGGGATCGGATTCCTGCTCACGATCCCACTGATCGGCAAACGGCGCGATCTCGCGCTCGGCGAACTCGCGCGCGAGACGCTGGATCTCGCGCTGTTCTTCAGTGAGTGGGGTTAGCGCCCAGGCCATTAAGGTCGGCTATCAGGTTGTAGTCCATAGCTATCAGGAAAAGAGGAACGAACCGTTGAGATGCTTCCGGATACTCACGCTCTGATGTTCAATCAACAAACGCTTCGTTCCCTGCTAACCGATAGCTATGGACTGTTCCCTGATAGCTATCCATAGGCATAAAAGCCGCGCTTCGATTTCCGCCCCAGCCATCCTGCGGAAACGTACTTCTTCAGTAACGGACAGGGTCGATATTTTGGGTCGCCCAGTCCGTCGTGCAGCACGTCGAGGATCGCGAGACAGGTATCGAGACCGATGAGATCCGCGAGCGCGAGCGGGCCCATTGGATGATTCATCCCCAACTTCATTACGGTGTCGATCGCTTCAGCGCTGCCCACGCCTTCCATCAAGCAGTACACAGCTTCGTTGATCATCGGCATCAGGACACGATTCGCAACGAAGCCGGGGTAGTCCTGAACCTCGACTGGCGTCTTGCCAACGGCCTTGCTCATCTCGAGCACGCGCGTCGTCGTTTCGTTGGAGGTCGCAAGTCCCCGGATGACCTCCACGAGCTGCATCACCGGAACGGGATTCATGAAGTGCATCCCGATGACGAGCTCGGGCCGACGGGTGCGCGCGGCGATCTCGGTGATCGAGATCGAGCTCGTATTCGACGCGAGAATCGCGTTTGGCTTCGCTTGACGATCGAGATCGGCGAAGATCTTGAACTTGAGGTCGCGGTTCTCGGTGACCGCTTCGATGACGATCGATGCATCGGCAACTGCATCGGGCGACGATGCGGTCTGAATTCTCCCGAGGATCGGGTCTTTCTGATCGGCCGCCAGCGAGCCCTTCTTGATCTGCCGATCGAGATTGCTCGCGATCGTCGAGCGGCCCTTCGCGAGCGCGTCACTCGAGATATCGATCATCGTGACGGGAAAGCCGCTTTGCGCGAAGACGTGTGCGATGCCATTCCCCATCTGGCCCGCGCCGAGTACGGCAACTTTTTCGGTGGTCGTCATTCGTTGGTGATCTGTCGTCGGCGTGCGTTACGTCGGGCATAAAGGTAGACGAGTGCGCCCAACATCCCGAGCCCGCCCGCCACACCGCCTTCTGGACCCCAGACGCCTCCAGTAATCCAGTCGGGACCGGTTTCGATGAGCCTGTAGTCCGGCGATTCGAGTGGAAGGCCGCTCACGGCGGTGTGAAAAACGACAGCCATCGTCCAGTTCCAGGCGAAGTGCGCCATCCAGGCGGCGTAAAGGCTCTTGGTGGCGATGACGACGCCGCCGAGGAATACGCCAGCGAGAATGACAAGCGTGACAGACTCCACGCTGGCGCCGGGATTACGGAGATGGAGGAGGCCGAAGACGATGCTCATCGTCAACAATGCCGTGCGCCAACCGAGCGCGTCGCGAAGCACAGCGAAGAGATAGCCGCGCGTCGCAAGCTCCTCGTAGAACGCGGCCGGCAAAAGCAGCAGCGATACGCGTAGCGTCGCGCCCACGAGAGGGCCGTCCACCGCGGTTTGCAGCCGCATCCAACCGACCGCCATCAGCAACAGCGTCGGCATCGCGATCGCGACGGCACCAAGAAGAAAGCCCCGCGTCAACAGCGCGGGGCGTGCGGCGTTTCGATCCAGCCAAACGTCAGACCACGGCCGTTTGTCGATGAGCCGGAGCGCGATGAAATGTCCACCGAGCAGCGCCGCGACGATGATCCACCCGTCGGTCGTGACGCGAAGCCCGACTAGTGAATACAGCCATGCGATCACCGGCCCCAGAAAGAGCGACGCCGCGAGCCCACAGCAATAGGTCGCGGCGAGGAAGATCAGGATGCGCCAGGGCGCGCGTACCGCGCCCGTCTCAGTGAACCAGACTGCGCGTGCGTTCAATCGCGAGCGGTTGCGGTCCAAGGACGCCGGCCGGCGATGAGTGCGGCAATGAATGCCTTCACGACGTCGAGCAATGCGAAGGGCGTGAGACCGATCGCGAACGCCCGGGCGATGCTCTGATTCAGGATCGCAAGCTCGGCCACGCCACCAACGAGGATGACGATCGAGCCCGCGGTTGCCGCGAGCCAGCGTCCCAATAACGTTGGGGAGAGGCGAGCCAGGGAGCCTGTCACGAAGGCCGCCGCCGGGTATGCGAACAGATATCCGCCAGTGGGTCCGAAAAAGCGCGCGATGCCAGGCAAGCCCATTGGTGCGAAGACAGGCAGTCCGGCGGCGCCAGCCGCGAGATACAGCACCATGCTCGCCGCACCGGCGACCGGTCCGAGCATCAGGCCCGCGAGCACGACAACCAGTGGCTGTAGCGTGATCGGTACGGGCGTGAATGGAAGCGGAAGAGCCACCTGGGATGCCGCCGCGAGCGCGAGCGCAAAACCAACGATGGCGGCAATGGTGAGGCGCGCGTCACGCGCCGGAGCGATGGTCCGTGACAGAGTGCTCATGAGATGGGAATGAGTTTAAAAGTCGTTCAATCGACGCGCTCGACGCTGAGCGCAACGGCGTCGCCGCCGCCGAGGCAGAGCGTCGCCAGGCCCGTACGAGCACCACGATCCTGCATTGCGTAGAGGAGCGTCGTCAATACGCGAGCGCCGCTCGCGCCGATCGGATGCCCTAACGCGATCGCGCCGCCGTTCACGTTGACGCGATTCCAATCCCAGCCGAGCTCCTGTCCGTCGGCTAACGCCTGCGACGCGAATGCCTCATTCGCCTCGATGAGATCGTAGTCGCCGATCTTCGAGCTGGTCTTCTGCATCAGGTTCCGCACGGCGAAAATAGGTGCGAAGAAGAGATCTTCGGGGTTCGTGGCTCCCGTCGCATACCCAGTGATGCGGGCAAGAATCGGCAGGCCGTGCGCGCGCGCGTACGCCTCGCTCGTGACGACGGTCGCCGCGCCGCCGTCGTTCAGGCTCGACGCATTGCCGGCGGTGACGGTCAACTGATCGGCAGCCGTGCCCTGTTGCGGAAACGCAGGGCGAAGCCGGCCGAGCGAGTCGCGGGTTGTGTCTTTCCGCGGACCTTCGTCCGTGTCCACGACCGTTGGTCCCTTGCGTCCGGGCACCGTAACGGGAGCGATCTCGCTCTTGAACTTTCCGGCCTCGATGGCGGCGACGGCGCGCTTGTGCGATTCGACTGCGAAGTCATCCTGCATGTCGCGAGTGAGCTGTGCCTTACGAGCGGTGTATTCGGCGTGGCCGCCCATGTGCACGTCGCAGAAGGCGCACCAGAGCCCGTCCTTGATCATGCCGTCGACCATCTGCTGATCGCCGAGCTTCACGCCGTTCCGCATGCCGTAGACGTAGTACGGCGCATTGGACATCGATTCCTGCCCACCGGCGACGACGACTTCCGTATCACCCGCACGAATGGATTGCGCGGCGAGCATCACGGCTTTGAGTCCCGACCCACACACCTTGTTCACGGTGAGCGCCGAGATTGTCGCGGGCAAACCTGCTTTCAATGCGGCCTGTCGAGCGGGTGCCTGACCGACGCCACCCTGGATGACGTTGCCCATGATCACTTCGTCGATCTCATCCGTCGGCAGCTTGGCGCGCTCCACGGCCGCCCGAATCGCGGCAGCGCCGAGCTCGGGTGCGGAAAGGGTCGAGAGTGCGCCGAGGAACTTGCCTATAGGCGTGCGCGCGGCGGAAACGATGACCGCAGTGGTCTTTGTATCTGGCATGGCTGAAAGCTAATTGGTGCTCGGTGCTCCGCGCTCCGTGCTCGGTCCTCGTCGAAAGTTCTAGCACCTACGGTCTTGTGAACCACCGAGGACGCGGAGGACACGGAGGAATGAGCCAGCATTGGCGCCGTGAAGAGAAAGGAGGATGGAGCATTGCTGTTCCTCCGCGTCCTCGGTGGTTCAAACCGCTGTTTTGCCCTCAGGATGAGGAGTCGGGTTGTGAGGACAGCGCCCGGCTCTTCGCCTCGCGCTGAACGCGCTCCACGAACTCCGTAACGGCAATGACCTCCTGCTTCTTCCCTGCCCCGCGCGCGCGAACGGCAACAGTACCGGCTTCCGCCTCGCGCTTCCCGACGACGGCCATATAAGGGACCTTCATCATCTCGCCGTCCCGAATGCGATAGTTGAGCGTTTCCGAACGATCATCGAGCCAGGCCCGGAGACCGGCGTCGCGCATTTGGTCCGCGATCTTGGCGGCAACGTCGCGAACGTCGTCCGAGATAGGCAGCACGCGTACCTGTTCCGGCGCCAGCCATATAGGGAAGGCGCCGGCGAAGTGCTCGACGAGAATGGCGATGAAGCGCTCGAGAGACCCACTCACTGCCCGGTGAATGACGACGGGCACATGCTCCGCGTTGTCTTCGCCGACATAGCGCAACTGAAAGCGCTCCGGCGCATTGTAGTCGAGCTGAATGGTCCCCAGCTGCCACGCTCGGCCTAACGAGTCGGTGACGTCGAAGTCGATCTTTGGGCCATAGAAGGCACCATCGCCCGGCTTGAGCTCATACTCCGATCCCGTCGCATCGAGCGCGGCGCGCAGCGCACCCTCGGCGCGATCCCACAAGGCGTCGTCGCCAAGACGAGTGGGCGGACGCGTCGCGAAGCGGATCGACGCCTTCAACCCGAAAGTCTTGTAGTAGCCGAGGATGAAGTCCATGAGGAATTTGACTTCCTGCTCGATCTGATCTTCGCGCAGAAAGACGTGGCAGTCGTCCTGCTGAAACTGCCTAACGCGTGTGAGTCCCGAGAGCGCTCCCGTCACCTCGTTTCGATGCAGCACGTCGAAGGTCACGTAGCGGAGCGGCAGCTCGCGATAGGAGTGGCGCTTCGATAAGTACAGCACGTAATGCGAAGGACAGTTCATGGGCTTGAGCGACATGTCGTGCTCACCCGTCTCGTTGTCGAGTACGAGGAACATGTTCTCGCGGTACTTACCCCAGTGCCCGGACTGCTCCCAGAGCATCTTGTTGTACAGGAGCGGTGTCTTGATCTCCTGGAACGCACCTCGCTGGCGCTCGCGAATGAAGTCCACGAGCGTGTTGTACAAGAATGTCCCACGCTCGGTCCAAAAAACGGCGCCGGGCGAGACAGGACTCATCAGATATAGATCCAGCTCGCGACCGAGCCGGCGGTGATCGCGGCGCTTTGCCTCCTCGATGCGGAAGAGGTACGCGTCGAGATCCTCCTGCTTCCACCACGCTGTGCCGTAGATGCGCTGCAGCTGCTGCCGCTTCTCGTCGCCGCGCCAATACGCCGACGCCACGGAAGTGAGCTTCGTCGCTTTGACGTACGAGGTGTCCGGCACGTGCGGTCCACGACACAGATCGACGAACGGACCGTCGGTGTATGTGGAGATAACTTCGTCTTCTCCCAGCTCACCCAGCCGCTCGAGCTTGAGCGGATCGTCGACGAAAACCTTCTGCGCGGCACCACGCGAGACCTCGGCGCGCACAAAAGGAAACTTCTCGCCGGCGACCTTCTTCATCTCGGCCTCGAAGGCCGCGAGATCTTCAGGTGTGAAAGGCTTGTCGACCTCGAAGTCGTAGTAGAATCCATCTTCGATCGCCGGCCCGAAGCCGATCTTGGCTTCAGGACGCAGCCGTCGCACCGCGGTCGCCAGCACGTGCGCCGCCGAATGACGCAATACGTCGAGCGATTTTGGATCTTTCTGCGTGAGCACGCGAAACGATCCGCTCGACCTGAGTGGCGTCATGAGATCCTGAATTTGCCCGTCCACCTCCACGGCGATCGCGTCGCGCAGCAGCCGCTCGCCGATGGAGCGGACGACCTCACTCGGCAACGTGCCGTAAGGGACGGTGCGCGTGGCACCGTTCGGCAATGTCAGAGTGAGGGTGTCGGCGCTTTCCATGATGGCGGAATCAGATCGGTCGATCATCTGAGGGGTGGTGAAAATGAAACGAGGCGTCGCCGCGGCGACACCTCGTAGGCGTGCGGCGACGGCGAGCGGTCAAAGCAAGGGCGTCATCAGTCGCGTGTAGCGGAAAAACAGCACGACCCCAGCCACCAGCGCGATGGCGACGGCAGCCCAAAGGACGACACGCACGACCGACGTGCGCTCCGCTTTCGCGTCGCCCGAGCTGGTCATTTGTGAGTCAATCATGGGCGTCGACATGCCAAGAGATGAGATCGCTAGGTGGCCTTCTTTTTGCACCGATATCGCGAGAGTGCTTTGCGTAAAGTATCATTGCCCAACAACCTCCGCCACAGGGATCGTGCACGATGTCTCCATTCCGCTATCGCGATGACGACTCGAACACCGGCACTATTGTCGGCGTCTTGGTCGGTGCTCTCGCAGGCTTCGCAGCGGGCATGTTCGTCGCACAGCGCGTCGGTGGATTCGGTGGACTGACGTCACGTATTCGTGAACGGGCCGGTGAACGATTTGGCCTTGGCCGCCCAGAGGAAGAGACCGAAGAGGAGCTCGACGACTATGAAGACGACGAGCTCGAGTCCGACGAAACCGACGACTCACTGGAGGAGCGCGTACTGGAGGCGTTCCGGAACGATCCTATCCTGAGCGAGCGCGCGGTGGACATCGGTTCGATCGGCGATGGCATCATCGAGCTGGCGGGCTGGGTGGAGACCGAAGAGGAAGCCGAGCACGCGGTGACGATCGCGCGCGGCGTACCGGACGTGGACACCGTCGTGAATCGAATCTCGATCGGTGACGAAGAGCAGCGCTATCGCGAGGCCGCTCGTCGCGTGCAGGAAGGTGATCCGTCATTGACGGAAGCACGTTGGGAGGGGCGCACGGTGGGCACGGGGCGCCGCCGTCAGGGCACGTCGCAAGACGCTGATCGTCATGCGGACCCCAAGGTCCCTCTCGAAGAGCGTTGGATGAGCAAGGAAGCCGAGCTCCGGAACGCGGCCGACGATACCGAGGGACTCGCCGAGCGCCGTCGCACGGCGACGAAGCGCACGCCTCGCGGTGATCGTACGGGCGGCTCACCGGTCGCGCCCACGGGAGTACCGAAGGCAGATCACGTAGCCCAGCCGCGCGAAGCGGACGCACAGACCGCCCGCGTAGACGCGGCGCGCGACACTGGCGGCGAGCGCACGAGCTTCGGAGACACAGGTCGGCCATAGGCGACCAGTTCCTCGGGAGTGCATAAGCGAGCCGCAGCGATGCGGCTCGCTTATTTTTCTGCCGCCCCCTGACTCAGCTATCAGGTCATAGTCCATAGCTATCAGGGGATTTGGAACGGAGCGATTCGTATCGACGATTCGTTCCATACTACCTGATAGCTATGGACTCACAGCTGATAGCGCGAAGCGAATGACAGATCTTCCCGATAGATACGATCCCGCTTCCACCGAACCCTCTGTGTATGCAGAGTGGTTGGAGCACGACTGCTTTACCGCCGATGCGGAGCGTTCGGGGCGTGTGGGGGGCGATCGCGTGCCGTACACGATCGTGATGCCGCCGCCTAACGTGACGGGCATTCTGCACGTCGGTCATGGGCTCAATAACACCGTGCAGGATGTGCTCATTCGCTGGGCGCGCATGCGGGGAACGGAAGCGCTCTGGATGCCCGGCACCGATCACGCCGGCATCGCGACGCAGAACGTCGTCGAGCGGCTCATTGGCCAGGAAGGAAAGACGCGCTTCGATCTCGGTCGCGAAGCCTTCGTGCGGCGCACGGAAGCGTTCGTCGAGGAAAAGGGCGGTGTCATTCTCAAGCAGCTGCGCGCGATCGGTGCGTCCGCGGACTGGACTCGCACCGCGTACACGCTTTCCCCCGAGCTGTCTCGCGCGGTGCGTGAATCCTTCGTGCGATTGTACGAGCGGGGGCTGATCTACAAGGGGCATCGCGTCATTCACTGGTGCCCGCGATGCCTAACGTCGCTCAGCGACGAGGAAGCGGAATTCCAGGACGAGCCGGGCTCGTTGTACCATATCGCCTACCCCTTGTCCAACGATTCGTCGCGAACCGTGACCATCGCAACGACGCGTCCCGAGACGATGCTCGGCGACGTGGCCGTGGCGGTGAACCCCAAGGATGAGCGTTATAAAGCCCTCATCGGGCGAACCGTCCGCTTGCCGATCGTGCACATCGACATCCCGATCATCGCCGACGACTACGCCGATCCGGAGTTCGGCACGGGTGTCGTGAAGATCACACCGGCGCACGACGCGAACGACTTCGAGGTGGGCAAGCGGCATCAGCTCGCCGCTCCCATGGTGATCGACGAGCACGGCCGCATGCGCGAGGAACGCGACGCCGACGGTCGTGTTCCGGAAACGCTGGTGGGGCTCGACCGCTTCGAGGCGCGCGATCGCATCGTCGAGATGCTGCGCGGCGAAAAAGCGCTCGTTGGGGTGGAGCAGCATCAGCACGCCGTGAGGCATTGCTATCGCTGCGATACCGTGGTGGAGCCGCGTCTCTCCGATCAGTGGTTCGTGAAGATGGCGCCACTCGCGGAGCCCGCGCTCGCCGCGGTGCGCGCTGGCGCGATTCGCATCCTCCCGGAGCGGTGGGAAGCGGTGTACGTCAACTGGCTCGAGAACATCCGCGACTGGAACATCTCGCGGCAGCTCTGGTGGGGTCATCGCATTCCCGTCTGGTATTGCGACGACTGCGACCCGCCGCAGCAAGCGAGCGTGAGCCGCGAGGACATTTCGCGCTGCCCATACTGTGATGGGCCGGTCCGCCAGGACGAGGACGTTCTCGATACGTGGTTCTCCTCCTGGCTCTGGCCCCTGTCCACGTTGGGGTGGCCTAACGAGCAGGCGCGTGACCTCGCGGCCTTCTATCCAACGGACACGCTCGTCACCGCTCCGGAGATCCTCTTCTTCTGGGTCGCGCGGATGATCATGGCCGGATACGCCTTCCTTGGACGCGCGCCGTATCACTCCGTGTATCTCCACGGCACGGCACGCGATCTCAGCCATCGCCGGATGTCGAAATCGCTCGGCAATGGCGTGGATCCGCTCGACGTGGTGACCCTGTTCGGTGCCGACGCCTTCCGGTGGACGTTGATCGCAGGCCTGGGCATTGGCGCCGACGTGATTCTCGATCCCGCCGACCTCGAAAAATCGTTCGCGCCGGGACGCAACTTCGCGACAAAGCTGTGGAACATCGGTCGTTTTCTGCTCTCCAACCTTGGCGACGAGCCGGTGCGTCCGCTGGCCGACATCGATCCCAAGCGCTTTGCGCTCGCCGACTCCTGGATTCTCGAGCGCTTGGATACCGCGGTCGCCGAGTGTGACGGTGCACTGGGTCCATTGCAGCCGACCAAAGCGGCTGAGACACCGGACGGACGCGTTTGGCGAAGCGACGAGCGATACGCGGGGCTCCGCCTCAACGAGTACGCCGAGTCCGCGCGGCGCTTCGTTTGGAACGAGCTGGCCGACTGGTATCTCGAATCCTTGAAGGGGCGACTCAGCGCGGATGCCGAGCCTAACGATCGGGAGGTCGCGCGGTCGGTGCTGCTGCACGTCTTCGACGGTGCGCTTCGACTCCTGCACCCGATTGTCCCGTTCATCACCGAGGCACTCTGGCAGAAGCTGCCGGGCCATGTCGCTGGTGAATATCTCATTCGCGCGGCGTGGCCGCGCGTGGTGGCACGGAACGACGCTCGCTCTGGCGCCGACTTCGAGCTCGTGCGCGAGGCGGTGCTCGCCGTGCGGCAAATTCGCGGCGATTACAACGTGGCGCCGGGCAAGGTCCTCGATGTGAGTATTCTCTCACGCCAGGACCGCGGCGTCTATGAGGAGAATGCCTCCACCATCGGCCGGCTCGCGCGGGCGCGCGTGACGGTGGGAGCGGGCGCGGCGCCGGAAGGGGCGGCGCACGCGTTGCTGCGCGGCGGCAGTGAGGTCGTCGTGCCGCTCGCGGGACTGATTGACATCGACAAGGAATGCCAGCGACTCCGCGGCGAGTTGGAGGTGCTCGAGAAACAGATCACCTCGCGAGAGCAACGCCTGGCGAACCCAAAATACGTCGAGCGGGCGCCCGAGCAGGTGGTGCGTAGCGATCGCGCAACGCTCGACGAGATGATCTCGAAGCGGGGCCAGCTCACGGAGAAGGTACGGTCGCTGTGCGGCTCCTGACGAAACAGCTCGCGGGAATTGGCGCCGTCGTCATCGCGCTTGCCTGCGCGAACCGCGCACAGCAACCGCCGGGCGGAGTGATCGATCTCACGCCGCCGCACGTCGAGAGCATCACGCCAGAATCCGGCAGTGTGAGCCAGCGCGCCGGCGCCGTGACGTTCCGCTTCAGCAAGGTAGTGAGCGACCAGACGTCCCGGGGCCAACTCAATCAGTATTTCCTCATCTCCCCGAGCGACGGGGAGCCCCGCGTGAATTGGCACCGCACCCACATCGACGTCCGGCCGCGTCACGGATTTCGGCCCAATACCGCCTATGCGGTGACGCTCCTTCCGGGGCTCGCGGACGTGCGTGGCAACTCGATGAAGGAAGCCGTTGCGACGGTCTTCTCTACCGGCGCAACGCTCCCACAGTTCGGCATCACCGGGACGATCTTCGATTGGGCCGCCGAGCGCCCCGCCAGCGGCGCGATCGTGGAAGCAATCTCGCGGCCGGACAGTGTCCTCTACCTTGCCGCCGCCGATTCGTTAGGCCAGTACACCCTCGGCCCATTCGAGGCTGGCCGCTACACGCTAGTGGGCTTCATCGACAAAAACGCGAATCGCGCGCTCGATCCCGGCGAGATCTGGGACAGCACCACCGTGCTGATCACGAGGAGCCGTCCGATTGTCGAGCTGCTCGCCCTCACTCGGGACACGATCCCGCCGCGCATGTCGGGCATCACCCGCGACGATAGCGTGACCATCCGGGTGACGTTCGATCGGCCACTGGATCCCAATCAGGCACTTTCGGCCGGGCTCTTTCGCGTGCAGCACGCGGATTCGAGCGAGATTCGTCTCGATGGAGTGATCGGCGCGCGCGCTGCTCAGGACAGCGCGGCGCGGCGCGATTCGACGCGCCGAGATTCCGCCGCGGCGCGCCCGGATACGACGCGACGAGATGCGACCGCGCCGTCTCGGGTTCCTCCGTCGGTGGTCCCCATCCCCGTCCCCGGCCGGCCAAGCTCGCCGCAGGCGGTGAATGGACGGCCATCCGTTGCCGCGCCACCATTGGCCCATCCGTCACGGACACCACCCGAGACGATGTTGCTCTTGAAGCTCGCTCCGCCCACGGTTCTCGAATCGGGAGCGACGTATCGCATCACGGCGCGCGGCGTTCGAAGCATTGGCGGCCACTCGGCGATCAGCTCGCGCACGCTGACGATTCCGAAGCCACCGCCGCCAACGGCACGCGATTCAGCGCGGCTCAGGGATTCGACTCGTGCGCGCCCTGTGACGCCGCCGCCGCGCCGCCCGCCTAACGATAACCGAAGCCGACGGACAGGCTGAGGTACTGAAAGCGTCGCTCGCGATTGCCAAGGAAGCCGCTGCTCTGCGACGGAAGATGATATCGGAGGCTGATGATCCCGCCCGTCGCGTACCACGCCGAGAACGCAAGCCCAATCTCGGGAACCACGACTGCGCTCCAATTCGAGCGGTTGCGCTGATCGAGCCCAATCTGGAAGAGCTGCTCATTGTATTGAAAGCCGGCTCCGCCGCCGAGATACCAGCGCGGGTCGTCCGGCTCTGCCATCGGATACCAGTGTGCCGTGAATAACATCGGCACCGCAAGCAGGTGGCGGTATTGGTCGCCGGTGACAGCACCGGCCGGAAAGGTGAACGTTCCCGACTCTCGCTTGTAGAACTCGTTGAAGCCAAGCAAGGCTCCGATGGAGCTGTTGGATCCGTTCATCCAGCGTCCTTCCCATACCGCGCCGCTAAAGCTCGTAGTCGGTCTGTAGTTGTGCGTGTCGCCGATTGGTGCGGCGATGCTCCACTCGAGCGCCGAGAGATACCTGTGTTGGGCCGCGAGTCGCGACACCGACGTGCTCACGAGAAGCACCGACAACAGCAACGCGCGTCTCATGGTCGCTCCAGATACGGCGATTGGGTGAAAATCTGATCGATGCCGTTGAGCGTGCCCTGCACCGCCGACGATGTAATTACGCCATTCACGGCACCCGCCCAGATGAGCGGGACGCGCTTCACTTTGGTGTCCCCATGCCGCGTGTCGAGCATTACGATGCCGAGCGTGCCGGTCTCGTATTCGAAGGTCACGGCGTTCGACGGATAGCCCCAGGCCCAATCGGCTCCATACCCGGCGGGCCAGCCTCCATACCAACCCCATCCGCCCCACCAATCCGTGTAGGCAACGCCGGTATTCGTGAACTCGAGCACTGTCGTGAGGACGATGACGTCCGGAGTTTGCGCAGGCACATCGGTGATCTCGATCCAGCCATCGGCGATGAACTGGCTGCGAATGTGCGAGAGGATGAGATCATCGTTCTCGTGGCCGATGATGTCGGCTCCTTGTGCACGCGTCGCGTGCACAATGGTGTCGGGCATCGCGAAGGTGCGGGCGCTCTGCAGAGGCGCGCCGCTATCGACGAGGGTCGTCACCGACGCGAGCTGTGATACGTTGGTAACGATCTGGTCTGGATAACAGCTGGCCGCCGCGCAGAGTGCGCCGACGATGCAGAGAGTCACTGGTCGTCGCATGCTCTGATAGTGTCTCGTGCATCGGGTGCATGGTGTTGGACGTTGGTGTCACGGTGGCACGAGGCCTATAATCAGTGTTGCTGGCGGCCGCGCCCGGTCGCCACACGAGACCTCGCATACGAGTCGCCCGTACCCACGTCCGATGATCCGTTCCACGACAGGTGACCGACTCGATCCGCGTCGCGCGCTGCCCAGCGTCAACGCGTTGCTCGAGCTGCCGAGCGTGCAACCGCTTCTCGAACGTGCGCCGCGCGCGGTGGTCACCGACGCCGTGAGGGTCGTGCTCGAGTCCGCGCGTGCAGACGGTGCTCACGCTCGCGACGCGGAAGAATGGGTCTCCGCCATCGAGCGCGAGCTCACGAAACTGACGCAACCATCGCTGCGTGGAGTGATCAATGCGACGGGCGTCGTTCTCCATACGAATCTCGGACGGGCACCACTCGCCAACGCGGCAGTGGCTCGCATAACGGAGATTGCGAGTGGCTACTCCAATCTAGAGTACGATCTCGACCGCGGTACACGAGGCTCTCGTTATGCACACTGCGCCGCGTTGCTTCGTGAGCTCACCGGTGCCGAGGACGCGCTCGTCGTGAACAACTGCGCGGGGGCGCTCGTGCTGGCCCTGAACACGCTGGCATATGGTCGTGGCGCGGTGATCTCGCGCGGCGAGATGGTGGAGATTGGCGGCAGCTTCCGCATCCCGGACATCATGGAGCGGAGCGGCGCGCGACTCGTGGAAGTCGGCACCACGAATCGCACGCATGTCGAGGACTATCGCCGCGCGTTGAGTGGGTCGGACGGCGCCGCGGTCATTCTCAAGGTGCACAGAAGCAACTTCACCATCGAGGGATTCGTCGCCGAAGCGAGTGTCGCCGATCTGCGCCCCATCGCTTCGGATGCGGGTGCTCCGATCATTCACGACCTCGGCAGCGGATTGCTCATTCCACTCGACGCGCTCGGCCTAACGGGAGAGCCGACGGCGCGGGACGCGTTGCGCGCTGGAGCGACGCTGGTGCTCATGAGCGGCGACAAGCTGCTTGGCGGTCCACAGGCAGGAATCATCGTTGGGGACAGATCACCTATCGACGCGCTGCGACAAAATCCGTTGGTGAGATCGTATCGCGTCGACAAGCTCACGCTCGCCGCGCTCGAGGCGACCCTCGCCCTGTACCGCGAGCCGGAACGCGCGATGCGCGAGATCCCGGTGCTGGCGATGCTCGGCGCGTCTCCAGAGAAACTTCGCCAGCGGGGAGTAGCCCTTCGTACTGCGCTCGCAGAGCACGGCGCAGCAGTCCGTATGACGACCAGCGAAGCGAGTGTCGGGGGCGGCGCATTCCCCACGGCCCGCATCGCGTCGATCGCGATCGCGATCGATCGCAACGTGAACGATGTCGAGCAGCGTCTGCGACTCGGCACGCCGGCGGTCATTGGTCGTGTCGCAGATGGTACGCTCTTTCTCGATCTCCGCTCCGTGCCACCGGCGGAGGACGAGCCTCTTTGCCGCGCCTTGGCCGCGGCGCTGCGCGGTTTGACGTGACCGAAAAGAATGGCCGCGGCGCGGCATTTCTCGATCGTGACGGTACCATCATCGACGATGCGCACTATATCGCCGATCCCGAGCTCGTGCGCCTTCGGCCCGGCGCAGCGGAAGCAATCTGGCGCTTGAACCGCGCCAAGGTGCCGGTAATCGTCGTCACGAATCAATCGGGAATCGCCCGCGGCACGATCAGCGAACGAAACTACGGGCGCGTCGTGTCGCGACTGGCGGATCTGCTCGCCCAGCATGACGCCCGGATAGACGCGACCTACATGTGCCCGCATCACCCGGAGTTCGGCGGTCAGTGCGATTGCAGAAAGCCTGGGACGCTGCTGTTTCGTCGCGCCGCGAGCGAACATGGACTCGCCCTCACGCGCTCCGTGTTCATCGGTGACCGCTGGCGCGACGTGCAACCCGGCATCGAGCTCGGCGGCCGACCCATGCTCATCGTCAGCGACGAAACCTCGCGCGACGAGCGAGCGAAGGCCCTCGAGGCGGGGATCGAGCAGGTGCAATCACTCGCCGAGGCGGTCGCTCTCTTTCTCGCGCCGGTTGCGCCGGGCACTAGCCGGTGAGCGCACGTGGAGCCTACTTTCCGCGCCGATGACACGAACGCGCATCGCCGTTCTCGCGTCCGGCGGCGGCACCAATCTGCAGGCGATTCTCGAATACCTGGAACAGCTTGGCGAGCGTCGCTCGGGTGACGTCGTCGTCGTCGCGAGCGATCGCGCTGACGCGGGCGCGCTGACGCGCGCGGCATCGCGTGGCATCGAAACGGCGATATTGGCAACGCCGCGTAGGCCGGAGGGCGCCGCTCTCGGGGCATTGCTCGACCGGCATCGCGTGGAGATCGTTGCGCTCGCCGGCTATCTGCGGCGCGTTCCGGACGACGTCGTCCGTCGTTATGCAGGACGGATGCTCAACGTGCACCCGGCGCTGCTGCCTGGATTTGGTGGCGCTGGCATGTACGGGGCGCGTGTGCACGAGGCGGTGCTCGCTGCCGGGGTCACGGTGACCGGTGTCACTGTGCACTTCGTCAATGAGGAATACGACCGAGGACCGATCGTTGCGCAGTGGCCCGTGCCTGTGCTCACGGGTGACGACAGGCATACGCTCGCCGAGCGCGTGTTGCACGTAGAACATCTGCTCTACCCGCGGGTGCTGAATGCCGTGGCGAGTGGCCGTTTGACGCTGGCGAGCTGCGCTGACGGGCGCCGCGTTGCCGGATCCTTGGACTCCGAGTTTATCATGCTCTCACGAAAGGAAAAGTGCCTTGCCGAAGCCATCGATCGCGCGCTGGACTGCTGACATAGCTGCCGTTCTCGTCGCTGTGCTCTCCGCGGCGCCGGCGCCTGCGGCGGCGCAGGATACGACGACATTCGCGCGCGTGCTCACGAGCTGGATCGCGGTCCCCGCGACACCCGGATACGAGGATCAAGCGACCTCTCGCATCGCCTCGGCGACGCGCGGCTTCTCGCGCGACAACATGGGCAACCTCGTTAGGCGCCTCGGCTCCGGCTCGCCACGACGTGTGATCGCGTGTGGCATCGACGAGGTGGGCTACGCGGTCAGCGAGATCACCGAGGACGGCTATCTTCGCGTACACGCGTCCGGAAACGGCCGGCGCAATCCACTGTGGGATCAATTCCACGAGGGCCAGCGCATCTTCGTCGTCGGTCACGCGGCCGACGGCGCGCGCTACGTGCCAGGGGTTTTCGCGGTGCGCAGCACGCATCTGTGGCGTCGGCGGCCAACCGATGAGCCGGTGGCGACCATGGACAGCCTCTGGGTCGATGTCGGCGCACACTCGCGCGCCGAGGTTGCGCGACTTGGCATTCAACTGCTCGACCCAGTGCACCGTGAATGGCCAGCATGGACGTTCGCCAATGAAGTGGCGGGGCCCGCCACCGGCAATCGCGCCGCTTGCGCGGCGGTGGTTGCCGCCAGTCAGGCAACAGCGCCGCAGTCGGGCGAGACCATTTTCGTGGTCAGCGTACAGAGCCGATTCAACTTTGCCGGGTTGAGCGCCGTGCTCGCTCGCGTAGGTGCTGTCGATTCTCTCATCGTCGTCGACGACGCACTCGCGCGCGCCGGAACGATGCTCGCCGGACCGCGGACGAGCCCGTGGAGCGCGCTCTCGCACGTGCAGGTCGCGACGTCGCTCGCTATGGCTCCGCATACACGATTCCCCGGCACGCTCGTGGAGACAATGACCGAGGCGGACCTCCGCGATCTCTTCACGACGGTGGCACATCTCGCGGGTGTCGCCGGCACACCGGCTCCCGTTAGGCTGGCGCGCGTGTGGGCTCCGCCGCCGACGTCCGTCATCCGGGATTCGCTCTCCCGGTATGCCGACGTCTTGAGCCGGCTCACTGACGTGTACAGCGTCTCCGGCCACGAAGCGCCGATGCGTGACGCCGTTCGGGAGGCATTGCCCGCGTGGGCACGGGATTCGGCGACAGCCGACAGCGCCGGCAATTTGGTATTGGCGATGGGCCCCGATCGCGACACAGTCGTGTTCGTCGCGCACATGGACGAGATTGGATTCGAAGTTACTCATATCGCACGCGATGGCACCGTATCGCTCCGCACACGCGGCGGATTTTACAACTCCCTTTGGGAGGGTCAGACGGCCTTGGTTCACCGTGACGACGAGCATATTCCGTCGCGCGATGCGCGCTCCTGCGGCTCCGCGCGCGAAGGCCCGCTTCGCGGTGTGTTCATTCCGCGCGACAGCGCGGCGCGCAAACAGCCCGCGCAGCTCAGTGCATGGTTCGGTCTCGACTCCACGGCACTCGCCGCGGCGGGGGTTGCCGTTGGATCATCGGTGACGAGCTACAAATGCTCGGCGCGTCTTGGCGGCACGCGGTTCACCGCGCGCTCGATCGACGATCGCGCGGGAAGCACGGCTCTGATTCTGGCACTGGAGACGATGGATCGCGCGAAGCTCGATCGCAAAGTGATCTTCGTCTGGTCCGTGCGTGAAGAAACTGGGCTGGAAGGCGCAAAGGCACTGGCACAGGATCTTGGACCAGCGGTGGGCCGCGTCTACGCAATCGACACGTTCGTCTCCAGCGACTCGCCACTCGAAAGCTCGCGATTCGCGTACGCGAAGATCGGAGAAGGCCCCGTGTCGCGCGCGCTGGACAACTCCAGCGTCACGCCGCCGGACGAAGTCGAGCGCCTAACGCGTGTGGCACGTCTCGCGAAGATCCCGCTCCAAGTCGGCACCACCAACGGCGGCAACGATGGGTCCGAGCTCGTTCGCAACGGCGCCATCGATATCGCGATTGGATGGCCATCGCGTTATAGCCATTCCCCCGTCGAGCTGCTCGACTTGCGCGACATACGATCACTCGCGCGGTTGATCGGGGTGCTCGCGATGGGAGGCCAACGCTGATGCGCGCACTGATATCCGTGTCCGACAAGACCGGCGTCCTGGACTTCGCGCGGGGACTCGCCGAGCTGGGTTGGGAATTGATCTCGACCGGCGGGACTTCGCGCGCGCTTCGCGAGGCGGGACTGGCGCCGCGCGACGTCAGCGACGTCACTGGGTTCGCCGAGATGCTGGACGGACGGGTGAAGACGTTGCATCCCGTGGTGCATGGCGGCTTGCTCGCGCGTCGCGACCGCCCGGAACATATGCAAGCGCTGGCCGAGCATAACATCGTGCCGATCGATCTCGTCGCGGTGAATCTCTATCCGTTCCGGGCGACCGCGGCGCGCAATGGCGTGTCGCAAGAAGAAGTGATCGAGCAAATCGATATCGGTGGACCGAGCATGCTGCGTTCGGCCGCGAAAAACTTTGACGCCGTGACTGTGGTCGTCGAGCCGCGCGATTACGCGCGCGTGCTTGGGGCACTCAAGGCGGAAGACGACGATCTCGACCTTCGTCGCATGCTCGCCGAGAAGGCCTTTGCACACACGGCGTCGTACGACGCGGCGATCGCGTCGTGGTTCGCGCAGCAGCGTCAAGAGAAGTTTCCCGAGACAGTTACTCTCTCAACGACACGGCAACAGAAGCTTCGGTACGGCGAGAATCCCGACCAGGCAGCAGCGTTCTATGTCGACTTCCCGGGTGCCGGTCTCGCGTCGCTCACGCAACGCGGTGGCAAAGAGCTGTCGTTCAACAATCTCTTGGATCTCGAGGGCGCGCTGCTCACGGTGGATCCGTACGCCGCGGAGAGCGCGTGCGCGATCATCA
The DNA here is from genome assembly GCA_045804225.1 of Gemmatimonadaceae bacterium. Classification (GTDB taxonomy): domain Bacteria; phylum Gemmatimonadota; class Gemmatimonadetes; order Gemmatimonadales; family Gemmatimonadaceae; genus AG2. Next base: position 195,833 of record JBJMNO010000001.1, on the reverse strand, counting down.
AGCACACCACGCCATGCGGTCTCGCCGTTGGTGACAGTGCCATCGACGCGTATCGCAAAGCGCTGGCGTGCGATCCGGTGTCGGCGTTCGGATCGGTGATCGCCTTTACGGTTCCGGTCGACGCGGCGACCGCGGATGCCGTGTCGAGCTTATTCGTCGAAGTCATCGTGGCACCGTCGTTCAGCGACGAGGCCGTCGAGATCCTTGGCCGGAAGAAAAATTTGCGCGTGCTCGAGGGTCGCGCGAGCTGGCCGTCGAACAGTCTCGATTACAAGCGGGTGCGTGGCGGCGTGCTCGTGCAGGAGCGACCACGCACCATCATCGATGATGAAGGATGGAAGGTGGCGACGACGCGCGAGCCCACCGATGAGGAACGTCGCGATCTCCTCTTCGTGTGGCGGGCGGTGGCGGCCGTGAAATCGAACGCGATCGTGCTCGCGCGACAGGGCGCGACGATTGGGATTGGCGCCGGCCAGATGTCACGCGTGGACGCCGCGTTTCTCGCCGTGCACAAGGCGCAGCAGCAAGGCCACGAAACGAAGGGCGCTGTTCTCGGCTCCGACGCGTACTTCCCATTCCGCGATGGTGTCGATCAAGCCGCGGAGGCCGGTGTGACGGCGATCGTCCAACCCGGCGGCTCCGTTCGGGACCCCGAAGTAATCGCGGCCGCAAACGAGCGAGGGATGGCGATGATCCTTACCGGGAAGAGACAGTTTCGACACTAGAGGGTAGAGGGTAGAGGGTAGAGGGTGGAGCGAAGCAGATCCTTCGTCGCGGAGGCTGCCCTCGAGCGAAGCGAAGGGCTCCTCAGGATGAGAGGTTTGGTGTCATCCTGAGCGAAGCGAAGGATCTGCTTTTCGCGCCCCGCGCCCCGAGGCCCGTCCACGCGCCACGCTACCCGCCGCCCCCTATCCTCTACGCACAACCCTCTACCCGCTGTCGCCTGACAGTTCTCTGACTACGGTCACTGTACTAACCGGTATCGGGTACTCATCTTTCGGCGTCCTACCACCATCGCCCGCCGACGTGAGCGGGCGCGTCACGTGAGTGGGTAACCCAATAAAAATGGCTTCGTCCATCGCGCAACGCCCGGCTCGCACCGAGGGCCGTGAACCTTCGCTGGATCTCGATTACCGCCCGTCGTATCTCGCCGGTGGGATCGTAACGCTCTTGGTGTTCGTGCTTTATCTCGTGACCCTCGCGCCCTCGACGGCCATGTGGGACACGAGTGAGTACATCGCCGCCGCGTACACGCTGGGGCTGCCACATCCGCCTGGCAATCCACTGTTCGTTCTCATCGGGCGCGTCTTCTCGATCATCCCGGTATTCGGGCCCAACGTCGCAACGCGCATCAACGTGCTCGCGGCAATGTGCAGTGCCGTGTCCGCCGGCATGTGGTTCCTGGTTACGGAACGCGTGCTCGTCGGTTGGTTCCCACAGCGCTGGCAACGCGTCACCGGCGGCGTCATTGCCGCGGTCGTGGGCGCGACGGCATTCACCGTGTGGAACCAGTCCGTCGTGAACGAGAAGGTGTACACGGTCTCGCTCGTGGGCATTGCCATCATCTCCTGGCTGATGATCCGCTGGTCGGACGATCCCGATGGCCGCAAAGCCGATCGCATTCTCGTTCTCGTCGCCTATCTGCTCGGATTGGGATATGCGAATCACATGGGCGGCATGCTTGCCGCGCCCGCGGCGGCAGTTGCGGTCGTCGTGCGCCGGCCGCGCACCCTGATTCGCTGGCGACTGCTGCTCGCCTGCGTCGGCGCGTTATTCCTCGGCATCACGCCCTTCGGGATACAGCCAATACGCGCCGCGTGGAATCCGCCGCTCAACGAAGGTGAGCCGACCGCGTGCCGCGCCGGACTGAAGTTGTCGTGCACCTTCTCGCAGGGGACGGTGGACGCGTTCATGTACAACTTCAATCGCGGCCAGTACGGCAAGCCCGAGCTGTCCGATCGACAGGCGCCATTCACGGCGCAGGTCGACATGTGGTGGTTCTACTTCAAGTGGCAGTGGCTGCGCGATCCACAGCTCAAGCACCAGGTTGCGCAGGGTGTGTTGGGTGGATTGTTCCTCGTGCTCGGGCTCTTTGGAGCGTGGGTCCATTTCCAGCGCGACCGGCGGAGCTTCTGGTATTTCGGCACCTTCATGCTCACGGTGACGCTGATTCTGATCTACTACTTGAATTTCAAGTACGGATCGTCGCAGTCGCCGGAGCTGGGCGACAGCGTGCCGCGCGAGGTGCGCGACCGAGACTATTTCTTCCTCTGGAGCTTCTCGCCGTGGGGCGTATGGGCTGCCCTTGGACTGATGTACATCTGGGAGAATCTCGCGGCGCTCTTCGGTACAGTGGAAACGCGTTACGCGCGCGAGACCGTGGTGCTGCCGAGTCGTGAGAGCTTGCTCAAGACGACGCCAATCTTGCTGCTCGCCGGCATCCCTCTTTTCACGAACTTCGGCACGGCACCACGCCGCGGGCAAACATACACGCGAGACTTCGCGCACGACTTGCTCGATTCGGTGGAACCATATGGCGTGCTCGTGACGGTTGGCGACAACGACACCTTCCCTCTCTGGTATGCGCAGGAAGTCGAGGGCATTCGCAAGGATGTCGTTGTTGCGAACACGTCCCTGCTCAACACCGATTGGTACACTCGCCAGATCATCCGTCGTCCGATCTTCACCTACGACGCCGCGAAGGGTCCGGCCGCTTATCGTAGCCAGCAGTGGGCCAAACCGGCGACACCGCCGCTCAAGATGACGCTCGACGAAGCGGATTCAGTGCCTCCCTACTGGCAGATCGACAAGCCAATGATGTTCAAGGCCGGCTGTCACGCCGAGCCTAACGCGGCAGGGTGCGACATCCAGGCGGTGATTCCGCCGCACCTGCTGCAGCGCGCCGATCTGTTCGTCCTGCGCATGATCCAGGATTCCTATCCGTCCCGTCCCATCTATTTCAGCAGAACTTCGGGTGGCTACGCGCGCGAGCTCGGCCTGGGCGATCATGTCCTCACGCAGGGGTTGGCGTCGAAGGTCTTCGTTCCACCCAAGGCATCGACGCGCGACACGATGAACGTCGCCGGCGATGGCTGGATGGATGTCAAGCGGACGACGGAATTGTGGAACAATGATTTCGTTGGACCGAAGTCGGTGATTCGTACGGGCAACTGGATCGATCAACCATCGGTCGGCATCCCATACCTCTACGTCGCAACGGGACTCGAGCTCTCTGAGGCGCTTCGCTCGCGCGGTGACAATGCGATGGCGAATCAAGCGTGGAACGTGGCGAAGCAGGTCGCGACCGCGGTTCACCTCGAGCGTCTCGTTGGCGATCAACCGCCAGGGGCGGAGCAGTCTCCGCTCGTGCCGAGCGAATCCGCGGAGGGTGTGCAGCTGCCGGTGAAGCCGCCGCCGGCGCAGAAGACGCAGGACCAGTCAAAGCCAAAGGCGACGAAGAAATAGCCTCACCATCGCCGAGATGCCAGATCGCTAAACCGGGGAACCTTCCTGCGAGGTCCTCGGTTTTGCTTTTATGTCGCCCCTGGACCGTTACAGCTGCGAGCAGGTCCTTCGCCGCATCAACGAGTATGTCGATCGCGAGCTTGCGGCGTCGGAGGTGGCGCATGTTCGTGCGCACCTGGAAACCTGCGCGGCATGCGCCGGCGAGTACGCATTCGAGGAGCAGGTCCTCCGCTCGGTGAAGGAAAAGTTGAAGCGTGTTGCCGTGCCGGAGGAGCTGCGCGAGCGCGTCGCACTGGCACTGAGCCGTCATGAGCGGCGGTAAGTCCGATTGAGCAACCGCTAATTCGAGTGCCCGCCTCGTAACGACGCGGGTTTTTTTGTGTCTCACGCTGAACGGTGCTTGTGACGTCGGGAACTCTTCCGAGCGAGAGGTCGTTCTCATGCGCCAAGCGGATCTACTCACTTCTTTCTCACGGAGGATTCCATGCGCATTTCCTGGTCAGCTCTCTTGTTCGCCGCTGCCGCGGCAGCTTGTAGCGAACGAACGGTCTCCGGTCCGGCACTTATGCCAGACGCAAGCCTCGATCGCGTATCCGGACCTAACGACGATCGCAATGTGGTCGGTGGTGTCTTCACGGAGACGGACGACGCGACGGACAACGCAGTGGTCGCGTTCGCGCGGCGCACGGATGGCTCGCTCCGCTTTCTCGCCAGCTATCCTACCGATGGCAAAGGTCTCGGCGGTGCGAACGTTGTGGACCCGCTGCAGTCGCAGTACGCCGTGCTGCTCACGCCCGATCATCACTATCTCTACGCCGTCAACGCGCAGAGCAATAGCATTGCGGCGTTCGCCGTTGGAAAGGGCGGGCTCGAGAACATTGGGACGTACGCGTCCGGCGGCGTCACGCCGGTGAGCCTGGCCGCCACCAATGAGGTTTTGTATGTGCTGAACAAGAACAGCAACAGCGTCGCTGGCTTTCGTGTAGAACATGGCCGCCTCGCGCCAGTCCCGGGGTGGACGCGGTCGTTGAGCCCGAACACCAGCGGCGGGGCAGCCATCCGGTTCGACCGCGACGCCCATCTGCTCGCGGTGACCGAGCGCGGCTCGAATACGATCGACGTCTTCAGGGTGCGCGATGGACAGCTCTCCTCGAGCCCCGTGCTCACGAAGTCATCGGGCGCCGGTCCCTTCGGCTTCGATTGGACACCGCGACGGCAGCTCCTCGCCTCAGAGGCTGGTTCTGGTAGCGCGTCGTCGTACGCGGCAGCCCGCGATGGCGGTCTCTCGCTGCGCGATGCATCCGAGAGCACGCACCAAGCGGCGCCCTGCTGGTTGATCGCGACACACGACGGCCGCTTCGCTTACACCGCAAACGCCGGCAGCAACAGCGTCACGGGCTTCGCGGTTTCGCCGGAGGGCAGGCTTCGTATCCTTACTGCATCGGGCATGACGGGCTTGTTGGGCGCCGGCGCGACCCCTCTCGATCTCGACGTCAGCCAAGACAGCAAGTTCTTATACGTTCTGAAGGCGGGGTCCAACACGATCGGGGCGTTCGCCGTGAGCTCGAACGGTAGTCTCTCGAACCTGCCCGACGGCGTAGGCGGGCTCTCCACTCGCGCCGGCCAGATGGGCATCGCGGCCTACTGAGTTGTGGGTGGAGGGTCGAGGGTCGAGGGTCGACGGTAATGGAGGGGAACCATCTTACCGGCTCCGACGTTCTCTTGCCTATTCTCACCGACCCTCTGCTCTCTGCTCTCTGCCCTCTGCCCTCTACCCTACCCTCTACCCTCTACACAAGAATGCTCGTCAAGCGCACTCACTGGGTCGTTCGCGTTACGCATTGGGTGAATGTGATCGCTCTGCCGCTCATGGTCGCAAGCGGGCTGCGCATCTTCAACGCCTACCCAGCATTCGCGCGCAAAGGCGAGACCTTCTGCTGCTATCCTTTTGCCGGCAAGTCGATACCTGCTGTCTTCACTTTCGGTGGTTGGCTTGCCGGAGCTCGGCACTGGCACTTTGCGATCATGTGGGTGCTCGTCGTAAACGCGATCGTCTATCTCGCGTTCCTCTACCTGCACGGCGAATGGCGGGACCTCGCTCCAAGGCGAGGCGATGCGCATCGTGTGGGCGAGATGATCGAGTTCTATCTCTTCGCGCGCAAAGAGCATCCGCATCAGGGAAAGCACAACGCACTACAGAAGTCGGCCTACTTCGCGATGCCGATCATCGCCGCCGTCATCGTTCTGAGCGGCGTCGCCATCTGGAAACCGGTAGAGCTGCACTGGCTGACAATGATTTTCGGCGGCTACGTGTGGGCGCGATACGTCCACTTCGTCGCGATGATCGTGCTGGTGCTGCTTGTGCTTGGCCACGTCTTCATGGTTTTCGCCGTCGATCCCTACTCGCTGCGCTCGATGATCACGGGATGGTACGATGAGGATCTATCGCCCGAAGCGCGCAACGCCCGGCCGTTCTATCATTTGCTTCCGCGACGACGCAACGCCGTCGCCGCCGCGCCGACCACCACGGAGAGCTGACTGATGCCCGACGGCCGCAATGAGCGATCACTCATCGATCGCCGCCGGTTCTTGATGGTTGCCGGTGGCGGCATCACGGCTGCCCTCGCCGCCTGCGATTCGTACGGGCCGCGCCGCTTCGGATCGGCGCTTGCGATCGCCGAGCGCGGCAATGAACGAGTCGAGCGGCTTCTCTTCCGACATCGGTCCGAGGATCGCATTCCCGGCGGCGCACGAGTCGCCGGAGACGCCTTCCCGCAGTACTTCGTTTCGGATACGGTGCCGATGTGGGACGACAGTGTACGCGGCGCTTGGCGACTCGAGGTTGCCGGAGCCGTTAGGCACCCGCTCTCGCTCTCGCTCGACGACCTGACGAAGCTGCCGCGCATCGCACAGACTGTGGACCATTTCTGCGTGGAGGGATGGAACGCGCGCGCGCAGTGGATTGGCGTCCGCGTCAGCGAGCTCGCGCGTCTTGCCGGCGCAACGAGCGACGCGCAGTACGTCGATTTTCAGTCGTTCGATTCCGACTATCACGAGAGTTGGGACATGGCGAGCGCGATGCATCCACAGACACTGGTCGCCTACGCCATGGATGGCCGATACCTCGGCGCCGGCCATGGCGCACCCGCCCGCCTGCATTCCCCAGTCAAGCTCGGCTACAAGAACACGAAGTATCTCACCAAGGTCGTCTTCATGCCCCTCCGCAACGGCGGGTATTGGAGTGATCGCGGTTACGAGTGGTACGCCGGGACCTAGGCGCAGCACTCCTTTCGCTACCCTTCCGACGGGCCTCTCCAAGTGCTACGGTTGTCGCGTTGTTCGCGACTACACTGGAGTGGAGCACGTGAGCGAGGGCCAATTCACCACATCGACACTTTCCGCCGAGCCCGTCGGCAGTGAGTCTTTTGTCGCGTCGTTCGCTAGTCGAACCCTCGCGCGCGAGTCATTCGCCCGAATGTCGCTGCGCGGCGCCGATTTTCGCGGCAGTGATCTGTCGATGGCCGACTTCCGCGGCGCTTCACTGGAGAATGCGAATTTCGAAGGGGCCGATCTCAGCGGCGCGCAGTTTGTCGATGCTACAGTGCGGGGCGCGCAGTTCACCGATGCGCGTCTTCTGTACGCGAACTTCGTCGGCGCGGTGCTCGACGACGCGGTGTTCACGCGCGCGTTCATGCACCACGCGGATCTGTCGCGCGCGTCGGCGAACAGCACGCGCTTCACCTGGGCGCGACTGATGCACGCGACCTTGCGGGGCTCGCACTGCGCTGGCGCCGACTTCACCGGCGCCTGCCTCCGCTTCGCGGACGCACACGGTGCCGATCTCTCTTTCGCGACACTGGAGTTCGCGGACGCCGCGTCGGCGAAGCTGGGCAATGCATCGCTTCACGGGGCACTTTTACTTAGTGCCAACCTCGATGGCGCCACGCTCGCTGGCGCCGACCTCACAGGTGCGAGCCTCGGGCGCACAGTCCTTACGCACTGCAGCGACCTCGATCGTGTGAACGGGCTCGTGTCGATCTCTCACGTGGCACCATCGGCGATGGACGTCATGACCTTCCGTCGCCTGCAGACGACGCTTCCGGCGGCGTTCATCGCCGGCGTCGGCATCGAGCTGTAGCCTTCGGCGTGCCCCCACACTTCGGGAACCCGCCGCCGACCAACGCAGTTTGGGAAGCCATGTCGAGCCCATCGCGCCCTGACGACGCACCGCCGGTGGACGATCGCGCCCCCGTGGCGCCAGAGAACGCGGCCGGCGACCGCGTGACCCCCGCCGAGTTCGAGGCGCTGCTGATGGAAATGCTCGAGCCAGCCTACCGGCTCGCACTCCGCCTCACGGGCAATTCAGACGACGCTCAAGACCTCGTCCAGGAAGCGGCTTTGCGCGCTTCGCGCTTTCGCGACGGCTTTCGCAAGGGGTCGAACTTTCGGTCGTGGTTCTACCGAATCATCGTGAACCAGTTTTACACCGGCACGCGACGGAAGAAGCATGCGAGCACCACGTCACTCGACGCACTCACTGACGCCACCGACATTTTTCTCTATGCTCGCAGCGCCGAGGCGGGACTGCTAAGACCCGACGCCGATCCCGCCGCGAATGTCGTTTCGCACATGGCGGAAGATGATGTCGCGCGCGCCCTCGCCGCACTGCCTGACGAGTTCCGCACAGTGGCGACGCTGTATTTCATCGACGACCTATCATATCAGGAGATCGCCGACATTCTCGATGTGCCATTGGGCACGGTGCGATCGCGCCTTCATCGCGGCCGCCACATGCTTCAGAAGCAGCTTTGGCGCGTGGCGCGGGAGCTAGGCATCGTCCCGGCGCCGGCGATGGCCGGTGGAGGCGACGAGTGACGCTCGATCGTTACACCTGCCTCGAGACGGTTCGCCGGCTCGACGATTATCTCGATCGCGAGTTGAGCGCCGTGGAGCGCCACGAAGTCGAACGGCATCTCGAGACGTGTGACCGGTGCCTGCATCGATTCCGCTTCGAGGCAGCAGTGGTCGAAGAGCTGCGCACGAAGATTCGGCGCGTGAGCGTGCCGGAAAAGCTCGCGAGTCGGCTGAAGTCAGTGTTACGAGAGGATAGGGGGTAGCGGCTGTTTATGGCTATCGCTTGACTCCTCCCGTTAAGCACCTCGTTATCCATTCTCGCGCGGCCGCGAGCTCGGCTCGGGTCAGTGTGTGACCGCCTGCTTCCCAGTGCAGTGTCACGTCCGCACCGCAATCGCGAAAAAGAGCGGCCAATCGCTCGGCCTGCGCCGGTGTCGCGATCGGATCGGTGCGGCCTGCCCCGATGAAGATCGACGTCCCATCCAATCGCGGCATTTTCTCCGGCTCGAACGGCACCATGGGACTGAACAGAACTGCGCCACGAAGCAGGCCGGGCCGCTTGAAGAGCATGCTCGCGGCAATGTTCGCCCCATTGGAGAACCCGACGGCGACAATACCGTCGGACTCGAGATGATACGTCACTGTCGCCGCTTCGACGAAACTCGCGAGCTCCTCGGTTCGAAGCGCGAGATCTTCCTGGTCGAAGACACCTTCAGCCAAGCGACGAAAGAACCTCGGCGCTCCACGCTCGAGGACTTTCCCGCGAGGACTCAACATCCCAGCGCCCGGCAGGAGCTCTCGTCCGACAGGAATGAGATCTTCCTCGTCACCGCCCGTGCCGTGGAGCAACAGCAGCGTGGTACCTCCCGCGAGCTCGGCGCCCGCGTTAGGCGGGACGTACCGATGGACGAATCCAAGCGCCTCGCCGCTGACGTCTTCTGGGCCGTCGGCGCTCGCGAAGAGAGAGGCCGCCGCGGACGGGACACGGAGGTGAATCGGTGGGAGCACCGCCTCGATCTCGGCGCGGTGTGCCTCGTACTGGGGCGGCAGCATCAGCTGCTCGCCGAGGTGTTCGAGGGGCTCGTCGATGGCGAAGCCAGGCGGATTCGTCGCGAGCTCGAAGAGCACGCCCCCGGGCTCGCGAAAATACACGGAGTGAAAGTAATTCCGATCGATCACCGGCGTCGGATGCAATCCGCTGCGCGCAACGCGGCTCCGCACCTCGAGCTCCGCCTCGTCGTTAGGCACGCGGAATGCCACGTGATGGACCGTCCCCGCGCCCCCGGCGCCTCGTCCGAAGTCGCCGATCGTGCGCACGTCGACGATCGCACCCGGACCACCGTCGCCGGCGGCGAAGCGACGAGTGGTTCCCTCTTCGCCGATGGCGCGGAAGCCTAACGTGTCGCCGAGTACGCGCTCACTCTCCCCCGAGGCGCTGAGCCAGAGCGTCACCCCGTGAAACCCATGAATGGCACGATCGCGGGGAATCCCCGGCGCATCGGCCCAGGCTGGACGCGACTCGGCGCCCGGGTGCCCGACGATCTCGAGCAACAATCCATCGGGATCACCGAAGCTGATGACCTGCTCGGGCTCACCGTCACCGATGGTGCGCCGCACCGGCCCTTGATGGGTGATGCCGTGCCTAACGAGGCGCTCGATCCAGAAGCCGATCGCGCTCGGCAGCACGGCGAAGGACGTCACCGCCACCTGTCCGGAGCCCACCCGCCCGCGGCGGGCCCCCGGCCAGGGGAAGAACGTCATGATGCTGCCAGGCGTGCCAATCTCGTCGCCGTAGTACAGATGGTACGTCTGCGGATCGTCGAAGTTCACGGTGCGCTTCACGAGACGCAGGCCGAGCACGCCGGCGTAGAAGTCGACGTTGCGCTGAGGATCGCTCGCGATCGCGGTGACGTGGTGGATGCCGAGGATTTCGCTCACGCGGGCTCACTCCGAACAAGGGTCTGGAGGAAGTGTAGCATCGGTAGCCAGACACGCCGCGGACACGTTGCGCGACCGAAACGGCCGCATGATCTTTCGTGCTTGGGAGGGCTAGACCTAATTGGTAAGGCAGCAGTCTTGAAAACTGCCGCGCTCCGGCGCTTCGGGGTTCGAGTCCCCGGCCCTCCGTTCCGTTGTTTTTACGGTTCTCGTTCTGGCGTAATAACTTAGGGCGCGTCGGACAGCGCGCAGCCTAACGAGATTGTCCCTGTTCTGTCCAAATCCGGTTACTTGACCCCGCTGGCGTTCGAATTCACTACTGCGGCGGAAAGTGCGGCGAGCTTTGCCATGCCGTCCCCGATATCGTCCTCGCTCACAATTGCATAACGACGATAGACCGCCTCTGTGAGGTGGCCCGTGATCTTCATTGCCGTAGATCGAGGTACTCCGGCACGTTCCAGATTGCGCACTGCGGTACGGCGGAGATCGTGAACTAACCGACTCCTCGTTAACAACTCCGGGGTCCGGAAGAATGCGAGCTAGAAAGCGCAGCCACTCCACGCTTCGCTCGCTGAGCGGCCCAGCAGGGTCAATGTACGTCCGCACCCGCCACGGGGGGCACGTTCGGTGCGTTGCTGTCGCCCGAGAGGTTGACCAGGGCGTCGAGGATCTCGTTATGCGACGCACCGATCTTGGAGTCGAGGTGCTCCTTGATTGTGGCGATCACCCCAGTGCCGCGCTCGACGGTCGACGCGGGCTTCTCGGTCGGCTGCTTCTTCTCGGAGCGCTTAGTTCCTGCCTTGGCCTTGGACATGGTGGACTCCTTCGTGTGGGTCGGGGACTATCCCCCGACCCCACCAAGGTCAATGACCGGTTTCGCCCTTGTCTCCGCCGCTTACATCGTGCGTCAAGTTGGTCTCCGGAGGGCGCCCATCCGAGTAAGAAGCGGCGATAAATGCCACTGCTTCCGTATCGTTGGTTAGCCGTCGCAGCCCGCTTCCTTTGCCCGGTGCAGGGCCCATGGCTTGCGCACACGACTCTAGGCCATTTCCTTTTCAGACGCGCTGATCATGTTCCAAGGATGCGAAAGCTCACTTTTCAAATTGGTAGATTAGCAAACTATGGAAAACGACGCCGTTCGTTCCGACGCAGAAGTACAGGCTCTCGAAATGACTACTGCGGTACTACCGGCTGATACGTTGGCTCGCGGACTCGAAGAGCCGCCTGACGGCGAGAATGAGATCAAAGCGATGCTCTGGTCCTATCGTGCGCTGAAGGGCCTGGACCGAGAAGAACTCACGCGCGTCTTTGATTGGCTGGCCAAGAAGCTCGACATGGAGGTTCCTGTACCATTTGCGTCCGGATCGGGCGACACGCCGCAAATACCGGATAAGCGCTCAGATCAGAAGCCCGCTTCCGACAACGGGCAGCTCAACACATCACGCGCTTCGCTCGCACAGCCGCTAGCTGACGGCCTTACTCCGCAGGCGTTCATGGCTCAAAAGAAGCCGGTTTCGATGATGGAACGCATCGCCTGCCTGGCGTTTTACCTCACGCACTATCGCGGAACCGACCGGTTCAAGCCGGCCGATCTCGATGCGGTTAACGTCGAGGCGAAACAGCCCCGCATTGGGAATCCACGGGCATCCGTCGATAACGCCATTTACAAGATGCAATTCCTCGCTGTTGCTCCGAACGGCGAGAAGTCTCTGACGACACGTGGAGAAGCGGTGGTCGCCGCGCTCCCGGATCGTGAGAAGGTAGAAGCGGTGCTAGCCGAGCATCCAATGGCTGGGATTCGTCGAGGAAAGGGGAAAAAGAATTCCAAGGCCGGGAAGGAGTAAATGAAAACGGCGCAGTTTGGGGGCCAGCTCGCTGTCGTGCGGGCTGGCCTGGTCGCCTCGCTGGATTCGGTCCTCGTCGACGAGATGTTGCAAGCCTACGTGGATGCGAAGCAAAACTTCTATGCCGGTGGCCTACGACTCAGCGAGGTGGAGGGCGGTCGTTTCTGCGAGGCGGCCTTCCGGTTGCTCGAATCGATCGCACTGACGAAGAGAACCCCGCTCGGACAACAGCTTGATAGCGGTCGTCTCATCAACCAGCTGGCGAACGTGGCGGCTGGGACGCACCCGGATTCCGTACGCCTACACATCCCACGAGCGCTACGGGTTGTCTACGATATTCGAAATAATCGGGACGCTGCGCACCTCGCTGATGGTATTGACCCAAATCAACAGGACGCGTCCCTGGTGGCCAATGTGCTCGACTGGGTGCTCGCGGAGTTTGTACGGCTGTATCATGCAGTGTCAGCGGACGAGGCCCAACGCATTGTTTCATCTCTGGTCACCAGGCGGGCACCTGCTGTGCAGGCTTTCGGAGACTTTCTAAAGGTCTTGAAGCCGTCGCTTAGCGCTGGCGACTTTGCGTTGCTGCTGCTCTATCAGAGGGCTGAGGAGGGAGCGACCTACAAGGAGCTATCCTGCTGGTCTAAGCCCTCGATGCAAAACAACCTGAAGCGAACGCTTGATCGCCTAGAACACGATACTGCGTTCATTCACTGCGACGGAGCGCGCTACTTCATTACGCAAGCGGGTGAGAAAGAGGTGGAGAAGCGGCAACTGGTTGCACCTGAAGAGTGATTGTCCCTTTTCTGTCCCTCCACAGTACCGCAACCATGCGGACCAACCGTTCTTGCATCGTTCCGCCGAACACTCCTAGCTCGTTGCTTTACCTACGGATAGCCCGTTAGGCACCAGAAGGGCCGGAGCTCGGAAAGTAGTTCGAGTCCCCGGCCCTTCGCTTCGATGCAGCGAGCCTCCTCTCCGCGCCTTGGGCTGGTTTCAACCTGGCGCAGGAGGAGGATCGCGATATGTTAGGCGCCATGCGCCTGCTCATTCTGTTCGCCTCGATGTCCCTAACGGTTGCCGGCTGTCACACGTGGCAAGTGCAACCTGGCCCGAGCTCCAGCGCTGTCGCAGACGCGGCGGCGGATTCCACAAAGCAACTGCGCCTGACGTTGACGTCGGGCGCCGTCATCGAGATCTCCTCACCGCGCGTCCTCGGCGATAGCGTCGTCGGCATCAGCCGCACGACCCGTCAACGCGTCGCGTTTGCGGTGACGGACGTGCAGAGTGTCGCGCACAAGGAGATAAGTGCCGGCCGGACGGCGCTTGCCGCGGGCGGCATTACCACGGTGGCTCTTGCCGTTCTCGTGGTCGTTGCCGCGGTCGCTGCTATCGCCGCATTCAGCGGCAGCTTCTGAAGCGGGACGCGTTACGAGGGATTGCCGCACCACTCCAGCACTCGGCGAGCGCGTAACGTGATCCAGCGATTCGGCTCTCCGACGATGCCGGCCATTTCCTGATAGAGTGTGTTGCGATGTCGAACGTCCAGCCGCCAACGCCCATCGCGTTGGCGGCGCCCGGCGATTGCACCGACGGCCTCGTGAACGCGCGCATCGTGCCTCACACCCGCAGCGCGGAGACAGTCGAGCGCGCGCAGGACGTCATAGTGCCAGAGCGGCGGAAACGCGAATTGCGTCCAGGTCGCGTCTATTACTTCTCCCGTGGACAGCCGGCGTAACAGGCGCCGCTCGAGCAGATATTCCTGAGCGCGGCTGCGCGCATCGGTAATCGTCGCCGTCGCGCCGAATGTGTTCTCGAAGTCGAGCAACCCTTCGAGGACGCAGATCGTCGTATGGAACGAGGAGCGCACCGAGCCCCGCTCTGTCTCGCAGTTCCAGCCGCCGTCCGCGAGCTGCTCGCTCAATAGGCGATCGACGAGTCGATCGCTACGCACGTCGAAGTACGCTCCTAGCGCAACGACCCGCCCGTTGATGCACGGCTCCACCTCGCCCTCGAAGAATGGCGAGTCGCCGAAGCCAGGGCCCCACGTGACATTGTCGCGAACGCGATCGATGGCCGATCGTAGCCGCTCGCTCCTTGGATCGACGCCAAGATCGCGCAGCCACACGAGCGTGTACATATTCGACCACCAGAACGGCGTGACGACGCCGTCACCCCATTGGCCGTCAGGACGCTGCTCGTTCAGTAGCCGTGCTCCCCATCCTTCCTCGGCCACGCGCGCGCGCTCAGCGCCGACACTCTGCGCCGGGGCGTGGGCGAGATCGCGCATGACCTGCCAGCGAATCGACGGATCGGCATCGAGGAGCCAGGCGATGACGGGATCATCCACCACCGCGTCACCCCCGTCAGTCTGCGAGCCGATCATCGACGCCTGTCGCGTTTACCGATCGAATGACCTCTGTGCGCTCTGCTACGTTCCCGGTGGCAATCTAAAGATGCTCAACTGCGGCTGGAGCAGATCGTTCAATGCGACACCCGGCGATGCCTCGAAGCGTACGGTGACATCCCCCTGCCCTGTGGCCGTATCGAGTCGATAGAATGTCATGGTTCCGGGAAGCATGCTCGCCGAGATCGTTCCGGATAGTGGCCGCACGACGATGGGAAACGGTCGCGGAAAGAAGCTGCTCGGTTGCGACGTGTCATATAGGCGCTGGTACATCTGCCGAAGGTTGCGTCGCGCGTACTTGTTCCGTGGTGGAATCGCCGATTTGGCAATGCCGGGCAAGCTGTCGGTGTACAACGCAAGGCTGAAGTCGCCGAACAAGGATTCGAATGGCTCACCCGCGGCGTTCGCAATGTTCGCGGTTCCCGTGAGGTTGCTCTGCTCGAGCTTTTTGAAGATCGCCTGTCCCTTCTGGTCACCAATGTAGCGCACGAGGAGCCAATCCGCGCCATAGTTCTCCACCCCCGCGCCGATGGCGGGGTGCAACGTGGCACTCGTCACCGGTGTGTTGAGCAAATACTCATAGGAATCGACCAGCGGATCGTTTATGAAACCCTCCGCGGAATCCGGGAACAATTGCGCCGGATTCGTGCGGCCAGTCGGTGGGGGGAACCTGTCCTCGTAGTAGAGCGAGCCCAGCTCCTCCGCCACCGTGCTCAACCCCTCGTCGAGGAAAGTTCGCTCTGGCGGGCCGCTGTGCAGCACGACGTGCTGCGAGAAACTGATCATGTGCTGAAACTCGTGAAGAAACGTCGGCGTGTCCTCGATGAGCTCCGCCACCGAATGCGAGCAGCTGGCCGTCCCACTGGGATCCGGAACGAGCCCGTAGAATACCTCCCCATGGTTCGAGTTGCTGCTGCTGGCTGAAAGGTCTCCCGAAGCGAAAAAGCCGGCGATGAAGCCGTCCGACTCGCAGCTGCTCGACGGCGTGAGCGAGTTCACGACCGGCGAGAGCAGCATGATGACGTGGCCGTTCTGATCGACGTCGCTTGGTACGCCGAAGGCCGCCGTATCGATTGGGAACAGGGTCTTGTCGAACAGACCCCCGAACGCGGTCAGTTGCGCCGGCGTGAAGCCATTCGCTGGCGCGAGCGTGTCGACATACAGCAGGATGTTATCTCCGACGTAGGCGAGCCGCGCGTCCACCGCTGTGTACGCACCGCCGTTTTGCGACGCAAGAACCTGAAACTGCCGCACACTGCCCGGGTCAGGCACGCTTGCTCGGGCCGGCCCAGCTCCCGGTGTGATGGAGCGAGACGCGCTTCGCCAGGTGCCGCTCGCCACCATGGCCCGAGCTTGCTCCATGAGGAACGCGTCGAACGCCTGCTGGCGGGCGTGCCGTCGAATTCCCGCCGGGGGAATCTGGCCCGTAATCGTGGGGGCAACGCTCAGTAACGGACCAGAGGTCGCGGTGAGATCACTCGTGGCGCCGCCCACCACGCCGATGTTGTAGGCGGTCGTGCGACTCACAACCGAGCCCGTCGCGAATTGCGGAACGATCAAATAGCTCGCACCGCCGCCCTGCAGCGTGAGGTCAGTGCCGGCACTGCAGGCCACCGTCGCCGCGTGCAAAGTCGACAGCTGCAAGGTGCCACCCGAGCCGCATGTCTTTGCGATAACGGGGGGCGTTATTCCCGCGTCGCTCTTGCTGCCGCCGCACGCCGCGAGCGCCATGACCGCCAATGCGGCCGTGACGAGCCGCCAATGTCTCCGACCAACACGCATAGAAATCCCGTCTCCGCAGTCTGAGGGCTGTCGTGGCAATCACCGAGCCACGCGCCCATCCCGGGCGATGCTCGTGAATACACCAAGCCCAGTCGCGGGGGCTCGAGTTCCTGGGAAAGTACAGCGCCGAGCGCGAAAGGTGCCGCGTGTTACCAGCGAACGCGAACTTTCAGCAGCTTGGCAATGCCCTCGGGAGGGACAGCCTTGGAGAAGTGGAAGCCCTGCGCAAACTCGCACCCCATGTCGCGGAGGAGGCGCAGCTGCTCTTCCGTCTCGACACCCTCGGCGATCGGCACGAAGCCGAGGCTACGCACGAGGGCGACGATCGTCTTCACGAGCTTGAGCGGGCGCGGGCCGGCGTCGAGATGGCCGATGAAGCTCCGATCGATCTTGATCCCATCGATGGCCAGGCGATCCAGATAGCCTAACGAGGAGTGACCGCTCCCAAAATCGTCCATGAACACGCGCACGCCAAGCGCGCTCAGCTCGTTGAGCGTGCGTACCGACACGTCGAGGTTCTCGACGACCAGGTTCTCGGTGATCTCGAGGGTCAGCCGCTTCGGCTCGAAGCGGAGTGCCTGCAGCACGTCCGCGACTTGCCGGACCAAGCCGCCTTCGGCGAGCTGCCGCATGGAGAGATTGACCCACACCGATTCAGGCGCGTCATCGCCATGCTCGCGCCGCCAGAGTTGCAGCTGCCGGCACGACTGCTCCAGCACCCACCGACTGATGTCGGTGATCAGCCCCGTCTCCTCGGCGACGTGAATGAAATCGCCCGGAGCGACAAGTCCGCGCTCGGGATGCTCCCAGCGTAGCAACGACTCGACGGCCACGATGCGGCCTGAATCGAGCGACACGACGGGCTGGTAGTAAACTCTAAACTGATCCCGCTCCAGGGCGCGGCGGAGATCGGTCTCCAACCGCAATCGGCGCACCGCTTCCTCGTGCATCCGCGGATCGAAAACCTGGTATCGTCCGCGGCCCTGCTCCTTCGCGCGGTAGAGCGCCAGGTCGGCGCTGCGCAAAAGGTGCTGCGGGTGATCGTCGGCTTCGCTGTGCACGGCAATGCCGAGCGTTACCGAGGCATAGGCTTCGTCCTCGCCGATGCTGATTGCCGCCTGTAGCGATGCCTGTATGCGTTCGGCGACGCGCGCGGCATCGCTGGGCTCGCGAATGTTCTCGAGGAGAAGCGCGAACTCATCGCCACCGAGACGGGCCAGCATGTCAAGCGATCGCAGGCAGCCTGTGAAGCGGCGCGAGACCTCGAGCAGCAACTCGTCCCCGGCGACGTGGCCAAAGCTGTCGTTGATCGCTTTGAAGTTGTCGAGATCGAGAAAGAGCACGCCGAAGCACTCGTCTGGATTGCGGCGCGCTCGCTCCACGGCGATGCGCACCCGTTCGACGAAAAAGGCGCGATTCGGCAGGCCCGTGAGCCGATCGTGCAGGGCGTCATGCCGAAGCTGTTGCTCGATGCGCTCGGCGTCCGCCGTGCGTCGCTGCAGCTCGATCTCCGTCAGTGCCGAGACGGCGATCTCGCGAAAGAGTCGAACTTCCTCTTTTGTCCAGTCGCGTGGCTGCTCGTCCACGGCGCAGAAGATCGCGGCCGCTTCGCCATCCGCGGAGACGAGCCGCATGCCGAGGAAGCCGGCGACCCCGAAGTCGCGCGCCGTGGTTGCCACGCCCGGCGAGCTGTCGGTGCGCGCATCGCGGAGCGCCGTCGGCTGCTCGGACATGAGAATGCGACCCGAGAGGCCGGACCGGAACAGGGTGCCGGGATCGTGTGAGAGCCAGCGCGGAATCGCCGGCCCTCCGGCGAAGCACCGGCGGTCGCTGCCGAGTAGAGCGGCAAACGCGGTCGGCACATGCAGCACTGCGGCGGCCAATCCCGTGACGCGCTCGAGCGCCGCCGCGAGCGCGCCGTCGAGCGTAGCAATCGCGCGCCCATCGCTTGGCAATGCGAATGGCGCGAGCGTGGGAGCGTCGACCACGGGTTCGCGGATCATCTCGGTAAAGGACTCGCGCCCTCGCCCAATCGTAACGTATGGCCTGTTCGCGGGTTGCTGCGTCCTGACGGCGCGTTAGATTGCGCGGTCGGCCCACAAAGCCGTAGCGATTTCTGTTGGAGAGGTGGCCGAGAGGCTGAAGGCGGCGGTTTGCTAAACCGTTATACGGGTTAACACCTGTATCGAGGGTTCGAATCCCTCCCTCTCCGTGAAACCCCCGCGCTTTGGCGCGGGGGTTTCGCGCAGAGGGAGGGCGTTGCTCGCTGCGCTCGCAACAAGCTGATTGGAAGTCGCGCGCGCTTTGCGCGCGCTCCCGTCCGTCGCGCCACCACGGGCCTGGCGCGGGAGTTTCGCGCAGAGGGAGGGCGTTGCTCGCTGCGCTCGCAACAAGCTGATTGGAAGTCGCGCGCGCTTTGCGCGCGCTCCCGTCCGTCGCCCCACGACGGGCTTGGCGCGGGGGTTTCGCGTAGAGGGAGGGCGTTGCTCGCTACGCTCGCAACAAGCTTATTGGAAGTCGCGCCACGACGGGCTTGGCGCGGGGGTTTCGTGTAGAGGGCCTGGCGTTGCGCGCTTGCGCTCGGAGCTATCAGTCCATAGTCCATTGCTCGAAGGAATTTGGAACGAAGCGCTTTCATCAAACGCTTCGTTCCGGAGTATCTGATAACTACGGACTAATACCTGATAGCTACGCATTAATACCTGCTTTCTTTCGCCATGCACCGACTTCGCTTCGCTCCATCGCCAACCGGCTACTTGCACGTCGGCGGCGCGCGTACGGCGCTCTTCAACTGGCTGTTCGTGAAGCACTATGGCGGCCAATTCCTGCTCCGCGTCGAGGACACCGATCGAGCGCGCAGCACCGACGCGAGCACGCGCGCGATCTTCGAGGGACTCGAGTGGCTGGGCCTAACGTGGGACGAGGACGTCGTCTATCAGGGCGCGAATCTGGAGCGTCATCGGGCCGACGCCCAGCTGTTGCTCGACCGCGGGGCGGCCTATCGGTGCTTCTGTACACCCGACGAGATCGACGCACGACGGAAAGAAGCCGAGGCGAGTGGCAACGCGTTCAAGTACGATCGTCGCTGCGACCGATTGCCGGCGAGCCAGGTGTCGGCTCGTGTCGCGGCGGGCGAGCCGTTCGTGCTCCGCTTTCGCGTGCCCGAGGGAGAGACGTCGTGGGACGATCTGGTGCACGGCGTGATCACCTTCCCGAACAAGGACATCGAGGATTTCGTCGTTCTTCGCAGTGACGGAACGCCGATCTACAACATGGCGGTCGTGTCGGACGATATCGCGATGCGCATCACGCTCGTTATGCGCGGCGACGACCACATCTCGAACACGCCGAAGCAGATCATGCTCTACGAGGCGCTCGACGCATCGCTCCCGCGCTTCGCGCACCTGCCGATGATTCACGGGCTCGACGGCAAGAAGTTAAGTAAGCGCCACGGCGCGACCGCGGTAGGCGACTATCGTCATATGGGCATACTACCCCAAGCGATGCTCAATTTCCTGGCGTTGCTTGGGTGGTCACCCGGGAACGACATCGAGGTGATGACGGTTCCTCAAATGATCGAGATGTTCTCTACGGATGGGTTGTCAAAGAAGGCGGCGATCTTCGACCCGAAGAAGCTGGAGTGGATGAACGGGCAGCATTTGAGCCTGCTCTCCAGCGCGGCGCTCGCGCCGCTCGTGATCGACGGCCTGATTGAAGCGAACCTTACGACGCGCGGCGAAATCGAGAGGAGAAGCGAGTGGCTGATCGCCCTCATCGATCTCTTGAAGGTGCGTTCGCGCACCATCGACGACATCGTGCGACAAGCGGCGCCGTATCTCGCCGAGCACGTGAGCTATGACGCCGAGGCAGTGGCGAAGCAATGGAAGGATCGTTCGGCGA
Source organism: Gemmatimonadaceae bacterium (assembly GCA_045804225.1). Classification (GTDB taxonomy): domain Bacteria; phylum Gemmatimonadota; class Gemmatimonadetes; order Gemmatimonadales; family Gemmatimonadaceae; genus AG2. Next base: position 175,643 of record JBJMNO010000001.1, on the reverse strand, counting down.
CGATCGAGATGCTCTCGAGCATGCGCAACACGCTCGCGACGATAAACAAATGGGATCCGCAGCAGATGGAGGAGGCGTTGCGTGCCGAAGCAGAACGTCGCGGCATGGGCCCGGGCAAGCTCTTTCAGCCGCTGCGTGTCGCCCTCACCGGACTCACGGTCAGCGCGGGAATCTTCGACGTGCTGGCGCTATTGGGACGCGATCGATCGCTCGCTCGAATCGATGAAGCAACAAAATTTTTACGCACGGAATGACGCTGAACACGTAACGTATGCGGCATGGCGTTGACCCTTGCTTGTTCGGTAGCGTACATTAGCCCACCGCACAATCGAGATGCACCGCCTCCCGCCGCTTGGGAATCACTCTTTTCGCAGAGCGCGGCTCATGACGGAGCCACTCACACAGCTCGAACGACGCGTCTATCACTACATGATAGACTTCCTCGCCGAGAACACGTATCAGCCGAGCATTCGCGAAATCGCAAAACGATTTCGCATCAAGTCGACGAAGACCGTGTCCGACTTGCTGCACGCGCTCGAGAGCAAGGGATACATCCAGCGCGACGAATCACGCTCGCGTGGGGTGCGTCTGCTCGGCTTCGCCGCCGCGGGGCACACACAGCCCATTCCGTATTACGGAAAGATCCACGCCGGGGAACCGTCGGTGCTTCCCGAGCATCGCAAGTATTTCATAACGATCGATCGTCGCTTCGTGCCTAACGAAGACGTGTTCTTCGTGAAGATCAAGGGCGACAGCATGATCGGCCGCGGAGTGCTCGACGGCGATTTCGTCATGGTGTCTCCATCGGCACGTGCCAAAGACGGCGACATGGTGGCAGCTCGTCTTGGCGAAGAAGCGACGGTGAAGACGCTCACGCATCGCGGCGGCACCATCGTGCTCGAGCCCGCGAATCCGGCGGACCGCGCCATCGAAGTCGACTCGAGAACGAACTTCTCCGTCCTCGGTGTGGTATGCGGAGTGTTTCGACCGTTCTTCGAGCAGGAACCAGCGCCGACATTCACCGAAGAAGAGCCGCCGCAGACGATCAACTAGCGATCGCTGCCCTTTCCGTCCGCGATAATGGGCTTGTCCTTGTCGCGGCGCTCCTTCTCTTTGCGCTCGCGGATACGCCGCACGGCGTCGCGGAACTCGTCTTCGCTGATCGCTTGCTGCGCGTGCAGTTGAATGTCGTTGCGCATCCAATCGCGATTGCGCGCGTCGATCGGTGACTGGCCACTCCCCACTTTGAGCGGGAGCGCCGCGAGAATCGCGTTCGGGATGGTGAACTTGCCAAGCCGAATGCCACCGGGGTCCCAACCCCACTTTTGTCCGTCGGCGGTGGTGTGCGTCCAATCGCCTGGCTGTCGGCCGGGATGCTCCGCGGCGTATTTCGCGGAATCGTAATACACACCAAACGCCGCCTTGACTACGGAGTCCGCGAGCTCGGCTGGCGTCCGTTCTGTTGGCTGGTACGGAGCCGGGTTCAGCGGAATCCGCGGATCGGGACTCGCGGGCTCGACACCGGTCGCGATGCCGGCGGGCGCATCGCCCTTTCCACCTGGCTTCCCGGAGATGGCTCCGGATGTCGAATTCGGGCTAGGCGTCGGCAGCACCGTGGGAATGCTTGTGGGTGCCTGCAGCGGCGCGGGCTTGCCCTTCGCCGGCGGCGTGGTCGTGGCGCGAGACCCATTGCCCGTCGGCTCACCGCGAGGGAGCGTTATGTACTGCAATCGCTCCGGGGTGTGGTCACGATCCTTTGGCAGGCCGATCAGCTGGCCGAGTGGATACCGAAAGGTGATGGCAGCGAGCACCATGATCAGGAGGACGTGAATCGCGATAGAAAGCAGAAGCGAACCACTTCGCTCCTTCCTTCGCATCGTCAGATTCAACTTCTCTCGCTGTGGGCTCACGCGACCCTCGCCGTCAAGTTGGCTAGCACCTTTCCCGCGCGTCGCGCTGCCTCGGCAATTCGCTCCGGCGCGGTAATGAAGGATACGCGAAAGAACCCCTCTCCGCCTGTCCCAAATGCGGAGCCAGGCATGACTACTACACCTTCATCCTCTAAAAGTCTCTCGGCAAAGACCGCGCTCGGAACACCCTCTGGTAGTCTCAGCCAAAGGTACATTGTGGCCTGCGGAACATCGCAGCGGAAGCCATTGGCTCGAAAAGCCCTGACCGAAGCATCCCGACGCTCCTTGAAGACGGCCATGTTCTTCGGGACAAACTGCTCCCAGCTCTCGAGCGCGGCGACCCCGGCAGCCTGTACGGCCATGAATTGTCCAGTATCGACGAAAGACTTCACCTTCGCCAGCGTGGCCGAGATCTCGGGGTTGGCGATGGACCAGCCACAGCGCCACCCGGTCATATTGTACGTCTTCGAGAGCGAGTGGAACTCGATCGCGACATCCCAAGCGCCATCGATCTCGAAAATGCTCGGCGGAACGTACCCGTCGTAGGCGACCTCGGAGTACGCGTTGTCGTAGACGAGAAGGATGTCCAGCTCTCGACAGCGATCGACGACGCGCTGGAGGTAGTCCACCGGCGCGATCGCGGCGGTGGGATTGTTCGGGTAGTTCAGATAGAGAATACGCGTCCTGGCGAGCACGTCTTTCGGTATCTCGTCGAGCTCGACGAGAAAATTCGTTCGTGGTCGCAGCGGATACCGATAAAGCTTCGCGTCGGAGAAGAGGGCGCCACCCTGATATGGATTGTACCCGGGCTCCGGGATGATCGCATAAGTCCCGGCCTCAGCGTAGCCGAGGGCGAGATGGGAGATGCCCTCCTTGGAGCCGATGAGCGGAACGATCTCGGTGAGTGGGTCGGGCCGGAAACCAAAACGTTTATCCGTCCACTGTGAGATGGCTTCACGAAATCGTACGAGCCCAAGCCCAAAGCCGTAGCGGCTCATCGCTGGATTCTCGAGGGCCTCGCGCAGCGCAGTATAGGCAGCCATGGGGGGTGCCAGATCGGCATCACCGGCACCCAGGTCGATCACGTCGAGCCCTCGCTCGAGGAGCTCGCGCTTGCGCTGCGGAATTCTTGCGAGCGGATACTCCGGCAGCGTGTTGAATCGCTCGGCGCGCTTCGGCACTAGGCTCTGGCTCTCACTGGGTTCTTCACGCGGCTAACCCCGACAATCTCGACTTCTACCTCGTCACCCGGGACGAGAATCCCGACACCAGCTGGACTGCCCGTCGCCACGACATCGTTTGGCTCGAGCGTCATCACGGTGGAGACGTACGCGAGCAGATCCGGAATGGCGAAGATCATCTCCGAGGCCTTCCCTCGCTGGCGCTCCTTGCCGTTCACTCTCGTAACTACCGTGAGTGACGACAAATCGTTTGGAACGGCACCAGGAGTACCGATCGGGCAGAAAGTGTCGAATCCCTTGGCGCGAGTCCATTGCGGATCTTTGCGCTGGAGATCTCGAGCTGTCACGTCATTGAGCGCCACGATCGCGCGAATGGCGCCCGCTGCCTCGCGCGCGGATGCGTTTCGCAAACGCTTACCGATGATGAGCCCGATCTCGCCCTCGTGCTCGACCTGCTGCGATTGCGGCGGTAGCTCGATCGGATCTCCGTCCGACACAATGCTCGACGGTGGCTTCAGAAAGAAGAGGGGCTCTTTCGGCACGTCGTTACCCATCTCTTTGGCGTGCTCACTATAGTTGCGGCCGATGCAAACGATCTTGGAAGGAAGATTCATGGGGCTGCAAGAGAGACGGTCATGCTGAGCGAAGCGAGCGCTTGCTCAGGATGACGATTGGTCGAATAGAAATCTCTGACATCTTCCACGATTTCTTTCCACGGGCCGATCTTGCGACGAGCCGAGGGTAATCCTTCCAACAACCCGCGCCCGTAGCCTTTCGTCACGATGCGTGGGTCGGCAATGACGACGACGCCGCGGTCGGTGCCGCTGCGAATGAGTCGGCCGAAACCCTGCTTCAGACGTAGCGCGGCGTGCGGAAGCATGTATTCGACGAAGGCGTCACCGCCACGCGCAACGATCGCCTCACAATGCGCCGCGGTGATCGGCTCGCTGGGGACGCGAAAAGGCAGCTTTGCGATCAACAGCGCGCGAAGAGCGTCGCCGGGCACGTCGACGCCTTCCCAGAAAGATGCCGTGCCCAGGAGAACGGCGCGGCCAGATTCGCGAAAGCGCGCGAGCAATGCGTCGCGTCCATCTTCTCCATGTACGAGCAGCGGCCAGCGTCGATCCACGCCACGCGCGCGCAGCTCAGACGCCATCGCCCGCACATCACGGTGGCTGGTGAAGAGAACGAACATGCCGCCGTCCGCCGCGGCCGCGAGATCGAGCGTCAGTCGCGCCGACGCGAGCTGGTGTCCACCGGCGTCGACGTTAGGCGCGGGCACGTCGGTGGCGATCGCAAGGAGCGCCTGCTCGCGATATCGAAATGGTGACGGAAACAGTCCCGTGCGTGGTGTGACGTCCGGCTCGGTGAGACCCAGTCGCTTTCCGAGAAAGTCGAAGTCCACGGGCGGCGCGCCGTCGCTGTCACGCATCGAGCGTCGGTCACGGGCGCCCGCAGCAAGCGTGGCACTCGTGACGATGGTCGTTGCGGTGCGCTTGAACAAATCCTCACGAAGTACGGGCGCGAGGTCGAGCGGTACGGAAGTGACGGCCGCGGATCGCTCGCGCCCGCGCGCTTCGATCCAGCGCACCGTGGCATCTCCCGGTGGTGGATCGAGCGCCTGATGCAATGCGTCGCCCGCGAGCTGCAATCGGCGAATGACGGCGCGCAGCTCATTGAGGAGCGGCGCGAGCTGCTCGTCGAGCTTGGTGCTGCCTTCGATGCGCTCGCGAACGAGCTGCAAACCTTGATGTAGCAGGTCGATCTCGCCTAGGGTGTCGTCGAGTGCGCGACGCAGACCGTTCTTCCAGATCGGATCCTTCTTGAAGCTGTCGGTGAGACGGATGACGGGCTGCTCCGACTCGTTCAGAAGTGTCTCGAGCAGATCGAACAGCAGCGAGCTCTTGTCACGCACCGCGCGCACCGACGGCGCGAGTCGCGCATGCACGAGATCGAGACTCGCGGTGCTGAGAAGATCGTCATTCGCCGAGAGGCGTCCGACGAGCGCGGGCAACAGGCCGCGTCCGCGTCGCTCCAGCCGGTTGAACAATCGCTGGAGAGAACGCCGCGTCGCGGTCATGCCGAGGTGCGCCGCCGCGGCATCCTCGAGATGATGTCCCTCGTCGATGACGAGCCGTTTGTACGCCGGCAGCACGGCTGCTTCCTCCCAATTGTTGGAGGCGCGCCTAACGGCCACGTCCGACATGAGAAGATGATGATTGACGACGATGACGTCGGCCTGCGCCGCCTCCCGCCGGGCCTTGTAGAGGAAGCACTTCTGGTACAACGTGCACTTGAGCCGCAAACAGAGATCCGGCTCGGCAGAGACCTCATCCCAAAGCTCGGCCCGCGGTGGCGTTGGTAGGTCACTCAAGGAGCCGTCCGTCGTCTTGTCGGCCCATTGTACGATGCTCTGCAGCTCGCCGTTCATGCCCTCGTCGAGCAGCGCGTCACCCGAGCCGCGCACTTGCTCCAGCCGCAGGAGGCAGAGGTAATTCCGCCAGCCCTTGAGGAGTGCGTAGCGTACTTTCTGATCGGTGAGCGCGTCGGCGAGGAAAGGAAGATCCTTTCCGACGAGCTGCTCCTGCAGGTTGATCGTGTTCGTCGAGACGACGGTACGCTCGCCATTCGCCGCCGCCCAGCGCAGCGCGGGCACCAGATAGCCGAGCGATTTCCCAACACCGGTGCCCGCTTCGAGAAGGCCGATGCCTCCGTCATTGAAGAGGCGCGTCACCTCCACCGCCATCTCGCGCTGGCTCGCCCGATCCTCGTATCTCGTTAGGCGCGCGGCGATTGGACCAACCGGACCGAGGTCACGATCGATGGTCTCGGTGTCGAGGCGCTTCTGTTCCTTCTGCTTCGGAACCTCGACGACGACGTACAGATTCGTCGCGGCATTATCCACGATGGCAAATCCAATCCCATCATCGTGTAGTCGCGCGGCAACCTCGAGGTCCTGGCTCGACGGTTCGAGAAGTCCCGAAGGATGGTTGTGAACGAGCATCTCGCCCCGTTGGGCGAACCCTGGGAGGGCGAGCACCCGCCCGACGTCGCCGCGAGAGACTACTCGCGCGGACTGCACAATGCCCTCTTCGTCAACGCTGCAAACGAAGCAGACCTCGCGCCCCTGAGCGAGGCGAATGGCAGCTTTGATTGCAACGGAAGCTTTGACGGCGAGACGGTCGGAGGGCACGGCTGGCAATATACCGAAGAAAGACCGTCAACGCTGCTATCAGGGAATAGTCCATAGCTATCAGGTAATACGGAACGAAGCGTTTGTCGGGTGAAGCTCGGTTTGAGAGCCTCTCACCAATTCAACGCTTCGTTCCTTGCTTCCTGATAGCTATGAACTATTCCCTGATAGCTCAAAACGTGAGCAAAGCTCACGTTTTGAGTGGCTTTCTCTTGGCTGCCGGAAACAGGACGTTATTCAGAATCAGCCTGTAGCCAGGCGAGTTCTTGTGCAGTGATAGATCGGTCGGTGGATTGCCGATCGCGTGCTGTGGGTCCTCTGGGTCGTGGCCGCCATAGTACGTCCAGGTTCCCTTCCCGTAGTCGCCGTGGATGTACTTCACCCAGGGCGCGCCCGGCTCCTCGGCGAGCACGACGTCGCCGGGCTTGAGCACCGTGCGATTGAAGCTCGTCGTTACGCCATAGAAGTCGTTCACCACGGACCGATGATTCTGAACGAGCATGGACGGTACCGGATCGAACTTCGCCGAGAAGTTGAATAGGGTGAACGTCCCGAGTGGTTGGCGTCGCCCGGGCACATTCACCTGATGTCCGTCGATGTCGCTCATCGAGTTCACGAATGGTGAATGCTCGAGCCGAGCGTCGCGGAAAGCGAAGCTGCGCTTCCAGTCCATCTTCCGGTCGGCGTCGTCGTCCATGGGCGTGCCATCGATGTATGCGGACGCGAGGTCCACGTCATGGCCCGCCACTGCCAGCTCGAGCGTCTCCGTGGCTCCGCACATCGCGAACAGAAAACCGCCGCGCTCGACGAACTGACGGATCTTCTCCGACACGTCTTTCTTCAACGCGGGAATATTCGCAAAGCCGAGTCGTTTGGCCGCGCTCAAGTTCTGCTGCATGAGATCGATGAACCAGGGCGCCTCACGATACGTGAGATAAAACTTATTCAACTGTCCCGTGAAGTCTTCGTGGTGGAGGTGCAGCCACTCGTACTTCGTCAGGTCACCGCGCTCCACTTCGTCATCGTAGATGCGCGTGTAATCGATGCCGGCATACTTGAGGGCGAGCGTAACAGCGTCGTCCCAGGGTAGCGCTTCCGGCGGCGAGTAGACGGCGATGCGCGGCGCCTTCTCCAGCGGCACCGCATCCATGTTACTATTGGCGATCTCGCTCCGGATGCTGCCGAGCTGCGCATCGTCAATCACCTCGACGGTTACGCCGGCGAGCGCGGCGCGCTTGCGCATCTCCGGCGTATCCGGAAGCAAAAAGGCGCCGCCGCGGTAGTTGAGCAGCCACTCACCAACGAGCCCGTCCTTCAGCGCATTGTAGGTGATGCCGTAGGCTTTGAGGTGATCCTGCTGCGCGTCGTCCATCGGAATGAGAAGTCGTTGCGCAGACAACGGAGCCGCCGCAACGGCGACGATGAGCGCGCCAAGTATCCAACGTCTGATCGATAACTTGCTCATGTAGCCCCGGGAATTCCCGCACGCGCCAGGTCGAGCTCGCGTCGCGCTTGAGGAACGAGCGCGCTCTGAGGATAGGTCAAGATGAGATGCTCGAGTCGTGCGACCGCGCCCGCCGAATCACCGTGCCGTCTCAGGGCACGCGCCCATTCCAGCTCCGCCGACGGTGCTTCCGGAGTGGAGCTCTGCTGCTCCACGATACGCTTCCAGAGCGCAATGGCCTGTGTGTCGTCTCGTAAGGCGGAGCGCAGCTGCGCCGCGGTCGCGAGCAGAATCGACGTGGCTTCGCCCGAACCCTGACGATCCGCCGCTTCCACGAAAGCCGCTGCCGCGCCTGAGGTGTCGTTACGTGCCAGCATCAGAAACGCGCGACCCAACGAGGGAGCGCTGTCCGCATGTATCCGCGCGACGATGGCGAGAGCCGTCGCCAGCTCGGGAGTGGTTTCGGTGCTCGTCCGGAGGAGAACACGCGCCGTGCGAAGGTTGCCTTCATACAATGCCAACCAGCCCGCCGCGTCGCTCGAATCACCTTCCGCGCCCGCGCTGGAGAGGGACGCACGCGCCTTTCCCATGTCGCCCGCACGCACCCAGCCTAACGCCACGGCGCGCGTCAATGCCGTGCGAGTTCCCGGCGTGAGCCAGCGGTCGAATCGCTCCACGAGGCGCTGTGCGGCCGCCGGACGTCCGACCATCGCCAGTGCGCGCGCCTGCAACGGCACGGTCGTTCGCGCGGCGCGGGCCGAGTCGGTGATCGCCGCGCCGGGCCCTTCTAAGGGCAGAAGCATCAGCGCCGTTCCCGGATCACCGGCGCGCACCGCCGCGTTCGCCGCGCGGAGCGTCGTCTCTGGGGTGCGCCGCCAATGCAATGCTGCAACGAGAGCATCGCGCGCGAGCGGCCACCGTTCCTCGCCCTCAGCGCGCGTGGCAAAATCCGTCCATGCTGCCGCGCTGAGGCTGTCCGGTGGCAGCTCTCTCAGGACTAACCAGCCATCAGCAGGTGAGCCCCAACCCATCTCGAGACCGGCCAAGGCCCGTCGGGAAGCAACGTCGATCGGCGGCGCGAGCAAGACTTGCCGTACGGTTGTACGCGTCGCGAGTGGCGTGGGCGCCAACGCGTAGACTGCCGCCTGCTCGAGATAGGGCGACGACGCCAGCGCCAACCGCCACGCCTGCGCCGACTGTTCCCAGAGTCCCATCGCCGCCCGAAGCTGCGCAATCTCCAGCTGCAGGTCGTTCGCCGAGCCAAGTGCCTGCCGTGCCTGACGAATCACACTGTCCGCCGACGCCGTGAGACCGCGCTGAAGGAGCAGTCGCGCATACTCGCGGTACGGCGACGGATCACCTGGCACATCTTTCACCCACTGATCGATGGCGGCACGCAGCCGCTCCTCCTTCCCAAGCGACTGCAGCGTGCGCAGCTGCACGCTGCGATACACGCTTTCGTGCGGATTGCGCTTGATGAGTGTGTCGAGGGGTGCCAGGAGCGAGTCGCTCCATCCAAGCTCGGCGTACACTCTCTCGAGGCCGAGGAGCGCGCTCACCGCGCTCGTGGTCGAGAGTGCGCTGCGGAAGAGCGGAGCGGCGTCCCTGTATTTCCCCGCGCTCTCGAGCTCCAGCGCTTTATAGAATGCCGTGGTGTCGTTGCTTTGCGCTCGTGCGGCAACGCGTGGAAGGCACAGCCAGCTCACTACGCACCAGAATGCAAGCGCGCGGAGCACTCTCGGTGCGTCATTCTCGCGGACACGATCGAAGAAGCCACTCGCCACCACCCACCTCGTCACTCGTTAGGGCTTCTGCTCGTTGATCCGCTTGAAGTAGTCGAGAATGGCGCGGCGTTCGTCCGCGGTCAGGCCCCGCAGCTCGTTCCAGTCCGGCTCGCGGAACTTCGAGGCATTCTTCCCCTTCGCGTCTGTGTTCGTGGGCGTGAACTGCTCGTCGCCCTTCGCCGATTTCGCTTCGCGCTTGTTGGTGTCCTCGCGCTCGTCCTTCTCGAGCGAGCGCCCCGCGTCGAGCAGCCGGCGGAAGAGCTGTTGCTGCCGAGCAAGCGTTGTCCCATCGATGCGTCCGCCGTCGAGGGCGTCGGCAAGCTGCCGCGCTTCTTTCGCCAACTGTGCCGCGCGGTCGCCGCCGGCGCCCTCGCCCATCTCGTCGAGCTGCTGCGCGACACCGCGCTGCTGCCGCGCCAGGGCGCGCGCCGTGGCTTGCATCTCCGATGACATCTGCCCGCCCGGCATCGGCATGAGCCCCTGCGCCTGCGCGTTGATCGACCCCTGCTTCTTCGCCATCTCCTGCAACTGCTGGAGCATCTCGGAGAAGCCCGACGCAGAAGACGCCGTGTTCACCCGCTCGCGATCGCGCGCCAATGATGCCGCGGCGCGATTCAACGACTCGGCGGCGTCGCTCAACGAGCCGGCCGATTGTTGCGCGCCGCGCTGTTCGGACATCTGTTGCGTCGCCTGAGCGACCTTTTGTTGCGCTTCGCTCATCGCGCGCTGCGAGCGGCCCGAGAGCAGTGACGATTTTTGCCCCGCCTTCTCCATGCGCTGCGCGGCTTCATCCACGCCCTGCTTCACCGCACTTTGCTGACCGCGCATCTCGTCTGGCTTGCCATCTCCGGACCGCGCCTTCTGCTCCATGGAGCTTTCCTCTCGCGCCATCTGCAAGAGCTCCTGGATCGTTTGATCGAGATCTCCGGTGAGCTCCTTCTTCCACTCGGACACCTGCGCGTCGCGTGCGTCCTGCATCGCTTGCGCGGCCTGATCCATCTGACCGGCCGCGTCGCGCGCCTTCTCCTGCATGTTGCCCTGTTGCCCTTGCTGGCCGTCTTGCCCCTGCTGCCCCTGTTGGCCCTCTTTCGATTGCCCGCGCTGCCCCTGCTGGCCGCGTTGCGGCTGCTTCGCTTGCTGACCGCGTTGACTCGCACTCGCCGACTGCTGCCCGCTCTGGGACTGGCCACTCTTCTGGCCGTTCTGCGACTGGCTGTTCTGCGACTCGCTGTTTTGCTGCCCGCTTTGAGACTGATTGCTCTGCTGGCCAGACTGGCGCTGCTCCTGGTTCGCGGCCTGACGCTGGTGAGCCTGGTCGCCCGACTGGCGCTGCTGCTGACCCTGCCCGGCGCGCTGCTCGTTAGGCTTGCCGTCGCTCGCCTTTGACGAATCTCGACCGTTCGACTGCTCGGCGTTTTGCTGCCGTCGTTCGCCGACGGCCTCCTTCATCTTCTCCGCGGAGGCTTCGCTATGCTGCCGCGCCTGATCGGCGCGCTTTGCGCCCGGTTCCGCTTTCTCACGAGCGAGCCGATCCTCCAGCTTCTTGACCTCGTCGCTGAATCGATCGGAGCGATCGGCGAGCTGTTTCGCCTGATCCTGTTGCGTGTCGTTACGCTTGTTGCCCGACGCCTTGGCGCTGTCGGCGAGCTTTCGCTCCCGATCGGCGATGTCCTTCGCCTCATCCTTGAGCGTCTGCATCGATCCTTCGAAGGCGGCGCGCTTCAGCATTTCGGCGCTTTTCTCGAGTTGTTCGCGCAAACGCTGCTGCATGGCGGCGAGATCCTTCATCGCCTGCCGCGCTTGATCGCCGGACAGCTGCTGTGCCGCGTCCTCGAGCTTCTTCATCTGCTCCATCAGCTCCGGCGTCAGCGCCTGCCGAAGAAGGTCCTGCGCGTCGCGCAGTTGTCGCGCGAGGCTGCTGTCGAGCGCACCCGCTTGCTTCAGCTGCTGCTGCAGTGCGGCCGCCTGTTGCTCGAGATTCTTCACCCGATCGGTGAGCGCGCGCTGCTCCTTCGCGACGGCTCGCGCCTGTTCGGCAGACTCGAAGCTCATCGACGACTGCTGCCCACCGTTCGCCTTCGAATCCGACGATGCAGAGCTCTCTCCATTGCGCGACGAGTTGGCTCGCTGCCCGCGATCCTTCGACGCGTCGTCCGTACGTTGCTGCAGAGACTTTTGCGCCGACGCGGTGGACTGCGCTTCGCGAACGGCGGAATCCGCGGCGTCGCGCGCCATGGCGCGCCGCTCCTCCATCGTGGGGATTTTCAGCAAAAGCTCGCGGCTCTCGCCTTTCTGCGCCCAGGGAGAGTTGTCGATCGCGACGACCTTTACATGCAGGGCATCGCCTGGCTGGAGATCCCGTGGCGCGAGATCGAGCAACGCCACTCCATTCCAGAGCGTCGACTGCGGGCCCGTCAGAGTCTGCACGACGGGAATGCCCGCACCCTGCTTCCAACTTTGCAGCTCAACGCGGGCGATGCCGTGATCGTCGGTGACCGTGAGGCGCAGTGGAATGCGGTCGCCGCCGGCGACGAGCGTGTCCGTTGCCGGCGACACGAGTTCGACACGCGGCACCGAGTCCGGCACGACCTCGAGCTCGAGCGGGAGTGGCACATCAGCGATCGGGCCTAACGAGCCGACCGCGGTCCAGCTCCATTTTGCCGTCTGCGTCGCCGTAAACCGCCCCGTGAAGGCGTGCCCGCTCGGTCGAAGGGCAATCGCGTCCTTCGGCCCAACCAGCTGCACGGTTTTCAGCTCGGTGGACGCGCGCCCGGCGATGTCCACGACTGTTCCTTGTGGTACGCGCGCGGGCTCGCCGACAGGCAACCCTTCGGGCGCGCGGCCGAGGTACGCGGGATAGTTCGCACGCATCGAAATCGCGCCAACGAATGGACGATCGGTCACCCTAACGAGTGCCGTGTCGGTGGACGCCCGGCCATCCGAGACGACGACCATCAGATCACCGCGCATCGCACCGACGTGTGCTTTGGCGGAGCCGTCGCGCGCCACGGGAATCACTGACGTGCGCCAACCTTCGCCCGTTGTCCGTTGCACGAGGGTCACTCGTGAGCGGCGCGGCGCGACGATGTCGAGTGTTAGATCCTCGCCGCGCATCACCTGGTGCGGCAAGCCACGGAATTCCATCTTCGGCAGTAGTGTGCCGTTCCACGCCTTCACCGGAAGGAACAGCGCAAGCAATCCATCGCCGAAGATCGGTGTGAGGCCAGCAAGCAAAGCGACGCTGATTGTAGCCGCAGCAACCGTCTTTCCAGCGGTCATCCGTGCGCGATGACGCGATACAGGAGCCAGCGCTCCTTCCGCCCCACGCAGTCGAGTGGACATCTCACTCGCCGCATGACGACCGAGCGTGCCACGGTCTGCCACCTCGAGTGCGGCGCGGAGTGCTCCGGCACGGAGGGTTTGCTCCCGCTCGATCGTTGCCGCGACACCGCCGCGCGTGACGTCTTGCTTCAACCGCCGCCAACTCCACAGGATGACGGAAACGTCGAGCACGCCGATGAGCAGCCACACGGCGAACGGCGCTGACCGCGGAAGCGCAATCCACCGCGCGTTGCCTAACACGAGAACCGCGAGCGCCAGCGCGGCAAACGTAATTGCCAGCGCGAGCGACGCACCAGCGAGGATGTGTAGCCGACGTAGTCGCGCGCGCTCGCGCTCGACGAATTCGAGTGGGGTCATGGCACCGGCCGACTCGTGACGGCGTAGGTGAACAGGTTCACGCCCATCCGTAACGCTGCTTCATGCAGCGCCGGGGGATCGTGGTAGACCTCGGTATCTTCCCAGCCATTTCCAAGATCGCATTGCCAGTCGTAGAACACGGCAAGACGGTCTCCAATGAAGATGCCGAAACCACGCGCTGGCTTGCCGTCGTGCTCGTGAATCTTTGGTAAACCTTTTGGAAAGTCGTAGACGATGTGGTAGATCGGATGCGACAGCGGAACGTCGACGAGCTCGCGATCGGGAAACACGCGCTTGATCTCGCGGCGAAAGCTGGAGTCGATGCCGTAATTGTCGCTGACGTGCAGAAACCCGCCGCGGGTGAGATACTCGCGCAGCCGCACGACCTCTTCTTCGCTCAAACGGATGTTGCCGTGTCCCGTGACGTGGAGGAATGGATAATCCCAGAGCTTGTCATCCATGATGCGTACCTTCGCCTCGACCTTGTCGACGTCGAGTGAGGTGCGCTCACGAATCGCGGCCAGCAGATTCGGCAGGCTCGAGGGGTTGGCGTACCAGTCGCCGCCACCATCGTATTGCAATCGAGCAATGGTGAGACGCGCCGCGAGTGGCGGGTTGCGCGTGACGCGTGACGCGTGAGAGCGCGGCGGTGTTGCGGCGAACGTGCCGAGCATCACGGCGAGGACGGCCGCAAATTTTGCTTTACTCTCTACCCGCAACCCTCTACACGCTACCCTCACGGGGCTTTCTCCTCTTCGACGATCGCGTATGCGCGGTTGCGCGGAACGCCGAGCTCCGCGACAAGCCGAGCGACTACATCACGTGCACTTTGACCTTCGGCAACCAGCGCGCGAGCACGAGCGCGAACATCCGACTCATCCGCGACGCGTGACTCCGCGCCAGCGAGCACGATTACGACCTCACCGCGAGGCGCCGCCTCTTGGTAGTACGCGCGGAGCACACTGACCGTTCCCCTCCGCACCTCCTCATGTTGTTTAGTCATTTCGCGGGCCACTGCCGCCAATCTCTCCCCAGCTCCCCGATCCGCGAGATCCGACAACGTCTCGGCAACGCGCGCTGGTGCTTCGTACAACACCGCAGTATGTCGTAAGGATACGAGCTCGGCGAGCGTCGTGTCGCGCTCGCGTCCCTTTCGCGCGAGGAAGCCGTAGAATGTGAAACGCTCCGCGTCGATGCCCGACGCAATGAGCGCTGGGAGCAATGCCGACGCGCCAGGAATCGGGATGATCGCGATCTCGGCATCGATCGCGGCGCGAACAAGCCGCGCGCCGGGATCCGAGAGTAGCGGCGTTCCCGCATCGGAGATGAGGGCGATATCCTGGCCGGAGCGGAGCCGCTGGACGATCAGCGGCGTCATCTTCGCTTCGTTGTGCTGGTGGTACGACGCGACGGGCGTTCGAATCTCATACCGGTCCAGCAGCGTTCGCGAATGCCGCGTGTCCTCGGCGAGGATCAGCGATACGGCACGAAGAGCTTCGATCGCCCGAAAAGAAAAATCCCCCAGGTTGCCGATGGGGGTGCTGACGACGTGCAGTCGTCCGGCGGCGATCGACGCATTCACCCCATCTAGACTACTCGCCAGGGAAGCTGGTCGTACAGGCCGGCTGACTGGAACATGTGTCTTCGATCCCATGTCAGCTCTTTGATGAGCTGCTCAGGCGGGAGCACATCGTGATCGACCGCGGCCCAGATCACTTCCTTCATCCAGGCGGCCATCGCCTTCGTGAGCTTCGCCGTCTCGGTAACCGGATCGCGCGCGGGACGGCCATTGAAGGAGAATCCTTCGAGTGAGTCGTGCTCCGTGAGCAAGTTCTGACGCGCCTGCTCCGCGATAGCTGGTGCGCCTTCCTTGCCCTGCGCAATGAGACGTTGGATCAAACCCGTGGCGAGCTCGCGATACGCTTGCACGAGTGCCGGCGGCGCTTGCACCGGCAGCGGCGGGGCGTCTGGCCAGCGAAGCAACTTCGACCCCGAACGCCCTTCGCGCGCGAAGAGCTTGGCGACACGATCCACGAGCGTTCCGTTGTGTCCAGCTGCCATGAACGCGCGCTCGACATTTCCGTTCTTGAAGACGAGGTAGTTCACCGTGTCGTCGGCGACGATCTCTACGGAGCCGTCGAAAGTGATGGCCATCAAGTACGGAAAGAGGACCGCCGGATCGCTCACCGCAACGCCGTCTGGCCAGGCTTCGGGCTCTCGCGTTTGCGCTGTGAACATGCAGGCGAGCTGCGCTTCGTCTGCCTCGTGGAAGCAGATCTCGCCGTACTCAGGTTCCGTCGGCACCTTCTCGAGCGCTTTGGCGATGGCGATGACCTGCGAGCCGTCCTTGTCGCGAATGGAGGCGTTGACGACCTCGCCCCGCTGCATATACAGCGTGAGGAATTCTTCAGGCAGCCAGATCGCGACGTAGCCCGAGACGCGCGCGGATCGGTCCCGCTTCGCGTCGGTGAGCAGGTTGCGCAGATGGATGTACGCGAGCCGAGTGCGCGGCAGCAGCACTCGTGCGTACGGGTAGCGCAAACCAGCGAGATGGTGCATCGCGAAGGTGAGGGGTGAAATGACGACGCCTGGGCCGGCGATGCGGCGGCCCAGGCGTTCTCCCTCGCGCCCAGGCCGTCGCTAAGGCGCGACACCTATGGGACGCATGAGTTGGCTAACAGGTATCAGGACGGCGGCTTAGCTAGGCGCTCTGGGCGGCCGCTGCGTGCTGCTCGAACTTCGACTGAATCATGGCCTTGGGGACAGCGCCGATGATCTGATCCACCACCTTTCCATTCTTGAAGAACAGGAGCATCGGAATGGAGCGAACATTGAAGCGTGAGGCCGTTTTGATGTTCGCGTCCACGTCCATCTTCGACACCTTCACCCGTCCCTCGTACTCGAGCGACAGCTGATCGAGGATGGGCGAGATGATGCGGCACGGGCCGCACCAGGTTGCCCAAAAGTCGACGACGGCAAGGCCATCGTGTTTCTCGATCTCTTGCTCGAAGCTCGCGTCAGTGATCGCCACAGCGTTTGACATGCGCGTCTGTTCCCCTCTCGGTGTGCGAGGCGTATCCGTCTCGCGTCGAAGTTAGCTTGTCGTGACCTCTACGGACGCATTCCTACACGTGCCCAAACCGACCCAATCCGGAGCTCGCATCGCCCACATCGGCGTCGCCGTGCGGAGCGTGGACGCGCTCATTCCATTCTATCGCGACGTCCTCGGCATGAAGGTAGTGCCCCTCGATGACGCGGATGGTGCCCACATCGCCGGCCTTGCCGCGGGGGAGGCCCTGGTCGAGCTCCTCGAGCCGGCTCTCGACGCGTCACCCATCGGCAAGTACATCGCGAAACGCGGGCCGGGAATACACCACCTCTGTTTTGCCGTGGACGACCTCGAAGGCACCCTGGAGCGATGTCGCGAAGCCGGGATTCGCCTTATCGACGACCGACCTCGGCTGGGCGCCGAAGGCAAGCACATCGCGTTTTTGCATCCATCCTCCACGGGCGGCGTCCTGATCGAGCTGACCGAAGCGTGAGCGCCACGCGAGCGCGGTGGGATCAGCGTCCCTTCGCCTTACAGAAATCCGTCAGCGCTTCCATGTCGAACTGCCGAACATACCATCGCCCGTTGGGCCCGGCCACCGCATAGAAGTTAGCGGTGCGCGTCAAGCCCCCGCGACGCAGCTGAGCCGCGACCACGCGCTCGTTGTTCGCCGACTGCGCGTCGCTGATGATCTGATGCGAATCGTGCGCGAGATAGCAAAGCATCACGAGCTCGCGCTTCTCCATCTCATCGCGTGGGATGTTGTTCACCTCGCGTACCGATCCAGCGGACGAGCCCCAAAAGGTGGCGAGTGCCTGTAGATCCCCATTCTTCCCGGCGTCGAGGAACGCGAGCACCGCGCTTCGGGCGTCAGGCGAGCCGGTAAGGTTCAGCGGGCCAACGGCGGGCTGGGGCGCGGCTGTTGAGGTCGCAGCCGAAGGGGACGACGCGCAGCCGCCCGCCACCAGGATTATCGAAAGCACGCTGAGGGAAATTATCTTCATCACGGCAATTCTCTCTGGTGATTCATGAGCCCCAAAACCACGAGCGCGCGCCCTGCGCGTGCGACCTCGGACGAGTCCCGCACGCGACGGCGAGCGAGGCGACGGCCTGAGGAAATAAAGCAGAGCCATAGCCTCTTGGGCAGGAGCGTGGTGCTCAAACGACAGCGGTTGTACATCAACATCGATCACGTTGCCACGGTGCGACAAGCGCGCCGCGGCGACGAGCCTGATCCGGTTGCCGCCGCGCTCCTCTGCGAGCGCGCTGGTGCGGACGGGATCACCGCACACCTTCGCGAGGACCGGCGGCACATCCAGGACGGAGACATCGAGCGTCTCGCAACGGCGGTCACGACCGTTCTGAATCTGGAGATGGCCTGCACCGACGAAATGATCGCGATCGCGACGCGACTCCGCCCGCACCAGGTGACGCTCGTTCCCGAGCGGCGCCAGGAGATCACGACCGAAGGCGGTCTGGACGTCTCACACGACCCGGAACGTTTGCGTGCCGGGATCGCTCGGTTGAATGATGCCGGAATCCGGACGAGTCTTTTCATCGCCCCGCACGGGGACGCCGTGGAGCGCTCTCGCGAGCTGGGCGCCGCGGCAATCGAGCTGCACACCGGCCAGTACGCCCACCACGCGGGCGATTCGCAAACGCTCATCGCTCTCGGCGATGCCTCCCGGCTCGGAGCCAGTCTGGGACTCGCGGTCCACGCCGGACATGGGCTCACGGTGGCGAATGTCCGGCCGGTCGCCGCCATTCCCGAGATCGAGGAACTGAATATTGGGCACTCGGTGGTGAGCCGGGCCATCTTCATCGGCCTGGTGGAGGCAGTCAACGAGCTTCGCCACGTTATGGACGAGGCCAGGTCGTCGTCGTACTAGCTAATACCGCTATCAGGGATGAGCGCATAGCTATCAGGGAGTGAGGAAGCGAAGCGTCCCATTGATTTGGAACTGGTCACAGGACGAAACTCTGCCTTCCTTACTACCTGATAGCTATGGACTGACCCCTGCTAGCTATCTGCATCCCTTTTCGCGCGCCATGACGACCCCCTCATCCGGCTTTCTCGACTTCTTCATCCTCGAAGCGAGTGAGTACGTCGAGCAACTCGACGGGCTCATGGCGCGCGCCAGCGCAACGGGGAGCGTGGTAGACGCCGAGGCGCTGGCGCGCAACGCCCGAGCGCTGCGCGGCAGCTCGACGATGGCGAAGCTCACGCCGTTCTCGGAGCTGGCGCTGGCGCTCGAGCGCGTCGCGCGCGTCTTGCGCGAGGGCACTCTCCCCTGGTCCCCGGCGATCGTGGGGACGCTCGTTGCAACGATCGATGATTTGAAGATTTTGATTCGATCGGTTCGCGCCTGGTCCCCGGCCGACGATCAGCGCGCTGCGACGCGTGCCGCGGAGTTGTCGCGTATAGCCCCAGCGGCGGCGCCGGCAGCACCCGGAACAGCGCCGGCGGTGAGCGCGGGCGGGGGATTCTTTGCCGCCGAATCCTCCAATATCGCCGCCGGGCTCGAACTGCTGGCGACGAGGCCTAACGATCGCGACGCGGCGGCCAATGTGCTGCGTCGCGTCCGCGCCATCCGTGGCGTAGCCGGAATAAAGGATGTCTCGCCCCTCTCCGACGTGATGGCTGGGGCGGAGCTGGTCGTCAAGCCGCTCGAATTGGGCCAGGGCCCGCTCGACGCTGATCGCATCACGTTCCTGCGCGCCGCCGCGGCGCTTTTGCGACATGCGGCAACGGCACTCCGCGAGGGAAAGCCAGCCGATGCGCCGTCGGCCGAACGCGACGCCTTCATCGACGCCTTAGGCAAGTTCGAGGCACGCGAGCAGGATGCGTCGCGCATTGTCCCGATCACGCAGCTATTCTACGCCGACAGCGGTCCTCACGTGGTGAGTACGTCGCCGAATCCGCCGACGACGCCCGCCGAGCGATTCCGTCTGGAGGTGGTGAGCCAGGGCGAACATCTGCGTGGAGTCGTTGCCGAGGCGCGACGAGCCAGCGACGCGGGGTCGAGCGAGCGAGTCAAGCGGGAGCTGAGACATGCGCTCGCCGCGCTGAAGGCAGACGCGGAAAGCTTCGGAGAGATCGAAGTCGCGGAGCTCATCGGTGCACACTTCGATGCCGTGAAGTCGCTGGATTATCTCTCCCTCAACGCGCTCGAGACGCTGGCCCAGGCCCTGGCGAGCCCCGGCTCGCAGGGCGAGCAGCTCGCGTCGCGTTTGGCGGAGCTCAAGCTGGCACGCTCCGTCGATGCCGGGATCGGCGGCGCCTTCGCGTCGACGCCGGCAGGCGCCGGCACGGCGCCGGCACCCGCGCCTCGCAGCGCTCCCGTTCCGTCACCGACGTCGTTCTCCACAATGCCGACGCCCGTGATCACGCCAAGAATCCGCGCCGACGCGGGGCTGGCGAATCCGATCATTCCGCCTAACGCCGCACCAGCGACACCACATGCCGCGACTGCCGCAACACCAAAGCCGCCTGTGATTCCCCGCGCGAGTGGTTCACGCAGCCAAACACCGATCGGATCGCACCGCGTGTCGACACCGCGCGACACGATGGCGGTGCTGGATCAAGGCATCGACAGTCTCAGCTCGCTCGCCGCGCAGCCGATGAGTGCGCCGGTCAATCTGCCGGACCAGCCGCTCGTGCCGATCGACGCCCTGCTCTACCGCGGCCGCGCCGCGATCGAGCGCGCCATCGAGCTGCGCGAGGAAATTCGGAAGCACGGCGGCCCCGCGAGCGACGACACCATGGCGGAGCTCTTCGACCTCCTCGATCTCGCATTGGCGGAGTAACTCGATGCGCTTCGGCTGGCGCGGCGCGCTCGGAATTCTGGTGAGCGTCGCGCTCCTCTGGTTTGCGTTTCACGATATAGAATGGGCTCAGGTGGGTGCGGAGATTCGTCGGGCGAATCTTTGGCTCCTCTTGTTTTCGGCCATCGCGGCCACCGGCATCTTTCCACTGCGTGCTCGCCGCTGGCGCACCATACTCGATCCGGTCGCGCCGAGGCTTCCGCTCGGACCACTCTGGCGAGCGACCGCGATCGGAATGATGGTGAGCAATATTGCGCCTGCACGCGCGGGCGAGCCGGCGCGAGCGTACGCGCTATCCCGAGAGGTCGAGCAAGTCCCGTTCGCCACCGCGTTCGCATCGCTGGCGGTGGATCGCGTATTCGATGCGCTCGTCGTACTGATGCTGATGGTGGGCGCCATGCTCCTGCCAAGCTTCCCCAAGAGCGCCGCCGGAGCCGCGACGCGCTACGCGTTAGGCGGCGTGGGCTTCGTCGTTGCTGTGGTTATCGTCCTGTATCTCGTCGTCTTCTTTCCAAAGCAAATCATCGGGCTGTTCGAGCTCTTCGCGCGTCGCGTGGCGCCAAGGTTCGAGGAGCGAGGTCGCGCGATTCTCGTGTCGTTCGCGAACGGGCTGAGTGTCCTCCGAAGCCCAAGGCGCTTCATCGCCGTGTTCTTGTGGGCGCTCTTGCATTGGCTGCTGAACGCGCTCGCCTTCTGGATCGGTTTCGAGGCAGTCGGCATGCACGCGCCATTCGGCATGGCGCTCTTCACCCAAGGCATCATCGCGATCGGTGTTGCTCTCCCATCGAGTCCAGGATTCTTCGGACTGTTCGAGGAGGCAGGCAAGCTGGCGTTAGGCATGTATGGCATCTCGCAAACGCTCGCCGTCACCTGGGCGATCGGCTTCCACCTGCTCTCCTTCATTCCGATCACGGTGATTGGCGCCTACTACTTCGCCCGCGCCGGCCTCACCTTCGCCGAGCTCACGGACGCGGGCTCGGCAGCGCCGACCAGCGAGGTCGCGGACGACGAGCGGACAGCGCGCGCGTCGAAAAGCCCACCCGCTGCATGAGTCGAACCGCGCGAGTCGCGGCGCAGGCCAAGGTCAATCTCCTGCTCCGGGTGCTCGCGCGGGAAGCCTCAGGCTACCATAGCATCGAAACGATCTTTCTGCGACTGGCCCTCGCGGACGACGTCGTCGTGCGTGTAGGGGACAGCGTGCACGGTCGCACGCTCGATTGCTCGGGCGATGCAATGCCGGCCGAAGGCTTCGGCGAGACGACGGGGAATCTCGCGTATCGGGCGGCTGTGGCGTACGCCGACGCGACGGGTTGGCCAAGCACCTTCGCAGTCGAGCTCACAAAGAATATTCCGAGTGGCGCTGGCCTTGGTGGCGGAAGCGCGGATGCCGGTGCCGTGCTGCGCGTATTGGATGCAATGTCTCCGTCACCGCTCGGGCGACGCTTGGTCGAGCTTGCGCCTCCGCTCGGCGCGGACGTCGCGTTTATGACGATCGACAGCCCCATGGCCCTCGCGTGGGGTCGCGGTGAGCGGCTGCTGCCCTTGCCGGCGCTTGCCGCGCGCCCGGTTCTCGTGGTGATGCCCACGTTTCAGGTGGCGACCAAGGAGGCGTACGCATGGCTCGTGCACGATCGCGGGGCGTATGACTCGCGATCGGCGGTATTGCAGCCGACGGAGCTCGATACATGGGAAGGCATTGAAGCCATTGCGGTCAACGAATTCGAGCCGGTGGTCAGCCGCCGGCACCCTCTCATCAGCCAGCATGTCGATGCCCTGCGAGACGCCGGCGCCCTGCCGGCGATGATGAGCGGGTCGGGTTCCGCGGCATTTGGGGTGTTCGCAGATGCGCCTTTGGCGCGCGCCGGCGCGGAGAGAATGTCCCGCATGTTTACGCCGGCGAGCATCCGCGTTTTGGAGTCGCGGACGGCCGAGCGCGTGGAGCGTATCGAATACTGAGGTGCTACCGGCTTGACAGTTGGTGGTGCGACTGTAAACGTTTCCACCGGCTCACACGGCAGGCGTCCACTTCCCCGGTTTGACAAGGTCCGTACGACTCCACGCACACGTACTCGTTCGGCCACGATCCGCGACGTCGCCCGCCTCGCGGACGTTTCCGTCGCCACCGTTTCGCGTGTGCTGAACGACAGCGGTCCGGTGAGCGAGGCGACGCGCGAGCGCATCGAGCGCGCGGCCTCGCGGCTGCGGTATACGCCCAATGGCGCCGCGCGAAGTTTGATCACGCGGCGTACGCACACGATCGGCGTGTTACTTCCGGACCTATACGGAGAGTTCTTCTCTGAGGTGATTCGCGGAATCGATCTCGTGGCGCAGCGCAACGGCTATCATATGTTGGTCTCCAGCTCGCACTCCGAGCAGCAGGCGCTCGAAGCAGCGTTGGGAGCGATGCGCGGTCGCGTCGACGGATTGATCGTCATGTCGCCGGACCTCGATCAGGCTACGCTGCGCTCGAGCCTCGCCGCGTGTTCGGCGGTGGTGTTGCTCAATTGCGCGGCGCGCGCCGAGGAGTTCGACGCGATCAAGATCGACAACGTGGGCGGTGCCGCCGCGATGACGCGGCATTTGCTTTCGCTGGGGCATCGACGCATTGGCTTCATCAACGGGGCGGCGCACAACGTCGACGCGGAGGAGCGGCGGCGTGGGTACCGGAACGCGCTCAGGAGCGCAAAGATCGAGCGCAATCCGCTGATGGAAATTGACGGCGATTTCACCGAGTTGGGTGGCTACCGCGCCGCCCAGGCGCTGACGCGGCTACCCGCGGCGCAGCGCCCGACCGCGATCTTCGCGGCCAATGATTCGATGGCGATTGGCGCATTGAGCGCAGTGCACGAAGCGGGGCTCGCCGTACCAGACGAGATCGCGGTCACGGGGTTCGACGACATTCCGATCGCGCAATACACCACTCCACCTCTCACCTCGGTTCGCGTGCCGATCATCGAACTTGGCGAACGCGCGACCGAGCGGCTCGTGCAGCAATTGGCCGGCGGCCGGCGACGGCGCGCCGGTTCAGAGACGCTGGCAACGACGCTAGTCGTTAGGCAATCGTGCGGCGGTACCAATCTGTAGAGCACAGGCGACAACGCGGATGACTTTCCGTGGCAGGAGAGGTCCGTGGTTTCTTTCAATCACTCGGAGGTTTGCTACATGAAACGCAACGTGGGACGCGGTCGACTGCACGCGGTGTTTGCACTCGGTCTCGCGCTGATGTTCCAGCCGGGGCGGATTGCGCAGGCGCAGACCTCGACTGGAACAATTCGCGGCACGGTGACGGGCGCGAATGGTACGCCCATGACCGACGTACAAGTCGGCGCACGTAACGTCGAAAGCGGAACACCGCGCGGTACGACGACGCGCGAGAATGGCTTGTATGTGTTGCCGGGCCTCGTTCCTGGGACTTACGAAATGACGATCCGGCGTATCGGCTACTCGCCGCTCACGCGGCAAGTCGTGGTTCAGATCGGCGCGACGCAAATTCAAGACTTCACGCTCAATTCACAGGCGCAAATGTTGAGCGCCGTTGCGGTCACCGCCGCGCCGACAGTGGAAATGCGGACCTCGGAAGTGGCGACGAACGTGACCACGGAGCAGATCGAAAAGCTGCCGACACCGAGCCGGAACTTCCTCGACCTCGCCGCCCTCGCACCGGGCGTGACGGTCACCGAGGATCGCGTCAATGGGAATTTCCGCACGTTCTCGGCGAACGGCCAGCCGGCGAACTCTGTCAACCTTTTCATTGACGGGACGAGCCTCAAGAACGATCTGACGGCCGGTGGCGTGTCCGGGCAAGACGCGAGTCGTGGAAATCCGTTCCCGCGCAATGCAATCCAGGAATACCGCGTTCTGACCCAGAATTTCAAGGCGGAATATCAGAAGGCATCGAGTGCGATCATCACCGCAGCAACGAAGTCAGGCGGGAATGTGTGGAGCGGTGACGCAATCCTCGGTTATCAGAACGCCAGCATGGTCGGCCTCGATTTCTATCAGCGACAGGCGAAAGCACAGAACCCCGCCACCTTCCAGCGGCCGAACTATAATCGCACCCTCACTGCATTGAGCATCGGCGGGCCGATCGTCAAGGACAAGGTGCACGTCTTTGCGTCATACGAAGGCAATGTTCAGAATCGCGCGAACCGCGTGAACTTCAATCCACCGACGGGATTCGCCGCACTCGATACGGTGAACCTCACGAAGTACAACGGCTACTTTGGCTCACCCTTCCGCGAGAATTTGTTCTTTGGAAAGCTCGACGGAACCATGAGTCAGAACACGGCGACCGAATTCAGTTTCAGCAATCGCGCCGAAACTGATGTGCGCGACTTTGGTGTCACGACCAATCCACCGAGCGCGTTCAATGAGGCGGTGAACTACCGACAGAACGTTGCCATCGCACAGTTGAAGCATAGCTATTTCACGGGCGGCTGGCTTAACGAAACCAAGGTCGACTACTCTGACTTCCGCCGCCACCCGCAGCCGAATGATCCCGGCGTTCCTGGGCGCCACTTCCTGACGCCTAACGGCGAGGCGTACATCGGCAGCAATCTGAGCGTACAGGATTTCACGCAGCGCCGCCTCGGCGTGCGGAACGATCTAACCTATTCCGGATTCCGCTTCGGCGGCGATCACGTATTCAAGACGGGGATCAGCGCAGATTTCGTGAAATACGACATTCTGAAGGACAACCGCAGTACGCCGGAGTTCTGGTACAATGCCGTAGCGAATACGGGCAATGGCAATCAGGCGTACAACTACGCGACGCCTTTTCAACTCGTCTATCAGACCGGCGATCCTAACGTCAACAAGAACAACACGCAGGTCGGCGCGTACCTGCAGGACGATTGGACGCCAGTCGAGCGCCTAACGCTGAACCTTGGGGTACGGTGGGATTTCGAGACCCACATGCTCAACAATGATTTCGTAATGCCGCAGAACGTCGTCGATACGCTGAGGCGCTACAACAGCTTGCTCCCGACGCCTCTTGATCTGAATCGGTACGTGAGTACGGGCAACAATCGGAAGCCGTTCTACGGTGCGTTCCAACCGCGGCTCGGGTTCTCGTACGGAATCGACAAGCAGAGCCGCACGACCGTATTCGGTGGCTGGGGGCTCTACTACGACCGTATTCCGTTCGATCTCTACGCAGTTGACGAAACGCAGAAGCTCTTTCATCCTGAGTACACCGTGAGGTTCGCGCCACGCGGCGTCGCGCCGGCCCCAGGCCAGGTCGCGTGGAATGATTCCTACCTAACGAGCAACCGACAGGTGTTGGATCAGCTCGTTCATACGTCGGGATTGCCCGAGGCCTGGTTCATCGACAATCAGGCCAAGGTTCCTCGATCCACGCAGACGAATGTTGGAGTGCGGCAGCTCTTCGGCTCCTTCGCGACGACGGTTACATACGCGTACGTCCATGGCCAAGACATGATGGCGATGAATTGGGCGCAAGTCGGCCTCAACCCGAATGGGTCGTGCTGCGCGAGCTTCGACCTCGGTCCACACGGCTTCAGCAACTTCATATACAGCACGAACGACAAGGAGACCTGGTATCGCGCGCTACAGCTTCAACTCGATCGGCCATACAGCCGTCCGTCACCGCGCAGCATCGGTTGGGGCGCTGGACTCGCGTACACGTATGCCTATCGTGAGGTAAAAGGCGCCGACGGGTTGGGCGACGACTTCGACTTCCCGAATTCGAAGAGCATTCCGAAGCATCCGGCAAACGACGAGCGCCAGCGTGTCGTTACAAACTTCATCACTGATCTACCGTACGCGTTCGGAATCCAGCTCTCGGGCTTGTTGACGCTCGGCGGCAAATATCGACTGGACGTCGGCTGCGCGGCACGGTTCTGCGGCATCGGCACGACGGGCAATCAGTACCAGCGCGGCGGCTTTGAGGTGCCTGGGACCTTCCCGTATCGCAACCTCGATCTCCGGTTACGTAAGGACTTCCCCCGGCTGGCGGGCTCGAAGACTGCGTACGGCCTTACCCTGGATATCTTCAACGCCTTCAATCGAAATAATTTTGGCGTCTACAGCGTCGGGAACCGAAACGATGCCAACTTCGGCCAGCCGACGGATGTTGTCACCGATGCTCGACGGTTCCAGGTTGGAGTAGAATTGAACTTCTAAGCCAACTAACGTTCGGCTCGTTACGACCGCGTAACGGGAGAAGGAACGGGCATGGGAGTTACCGACGCTCCCATGCCCGTTGCTTTATCGCTTCCTTCGCACTCATCTATGATTCGCCTGAGCTGTCTGCTCCGATCGCGCCCGCTGCTGGCGCGTCTGCTGACAATGGTGGGGGCAGCGGGCCTGGTCGCGTGCTCGAACTCGGGAACGACGGCGATCACGGCTCCAGCTCCCGACCTTCGCTACGAGCCGTTTCTCGACACAGTCGAAGTGCGCACCTTCCGCTGGTTCTGGGAGACGACGAATCCGAAGAACGGCCTCGTTCCCGATCGCTGGCCCACGAAATCCTTCTCGTCCGTTGCCGTCATCGGCTTCGGCCTAACGGCGTACGTCGTTGGCGTCGAGCGCGGCTACGTCACACGCGCCGATGCGGTGGACCGTGTACGCACCACGCTCGAGTTCCTCTATCATGCGCCGCAGGGCCCGGACGCCACCGGTGTCACCGGCTACAAGGGCTTCTTCTATCATTTCCTCGACATGGACACCGGCCTCCGTTTTCAAACGGTCGAGCTGTCCACGATCGACACGTCGCTGCTGCTCGCCGGCGTGCTCGTGTGCCGGGAGTACTTCAACGGTAAGGACCCTAACGAGGCGGCGATCCGCGCGCTCGCCGATTCGATCTATACGCGCGTCGATTGGCAGTGGGCGTCTCCAAAAGCGCCCATCGTCAGCATGGGCTGGCATCCCGAATCCAACTTCATCAACTCGGACTGGCGCGGCTACGACGAGGCGATGATCCTCTACGTCCTCGCGTTAGGCTCGCCGACGCACCCGATCGACCCATCGGCATGGGCACAGTGGACGTCCACGTACGACTGGCGTGAGTTCTACGGACAGTCGCACGTGAATTTCGCGCCGCTCTTCGGACATCAGTACTCGCACCTCTGGATCGATTTCCGGGGCATTCAAGACGCGTACATGCTGGCGCATGGAATCGACTATTTCGAGAATTCGCGCCGAGCGACCGTCGCGCAGCGGTCGTATGCGATGGACAATCCGGCGCGGTATCGCGATTACGGTCCGAGCACCTGGGGCCTAACGGCATCCGATGGCCCGATGGACACCACCGTCACCATCGATGGCGTATCGCGCAAGTTCCAGACGTACTCCGCGCGTGGCGCCGCGGCGAACGAGGTACGTGACGATGGGACGATCGCTCCGACGGCAGCGGGTGGATCGATTGCGTTTGCGCCGGAGCTGGTCGTGCCCGCGCTCAAAGCGATGCGCACAAAGTACGGCGATCCGCTCTTCGGGCAGTACGGCTTCGTGGACGCCTTCAACCCGACCTATCACGACGCACGCATTCGCGTCTCCCAAGGTCGCGTGGTCGACGGCATCGGCTGGTTCGACACCGATTACCTCGGCATCGATCAGGGTCCGATCATCGGCATGATCGAGAACTATCGCTCGGGCTTGATCTGGAAGCTCATGCGCGAAGATCCGTACATCCGGCTTGGCCTGTTGCGCGCCGGGTTTACGGGAGGCTGGCTGCAATGAGAGTGGCGAATCGGGACTGGCGGGCAGCGTTCTTTGGTCTGCTCCTGCCGCTCGGCTGCCGTTCCGCAAGCGACTCGAGCGTCACACTCCGTTTCTGGGCAATGGGGGCGGAGGGCGAGGTCGTTGCGCAAATGATGCCGGAGTTCGAGCGGGAAAACCCCGGCATTCACGTGCGCGTTCAGGCGATGCCGTGGTCCGCGGCACATGAGAAGTTGCTCACGTCGTTCGTCGGCGAGGCAACGCCTGACGTCGCCCAGCTCGGCAACACCTGGGTGCCGGAGTTCGAGGCGATCCACGCGCTCGAGCCGCTCGACGGATACACGGCGCGATCGAGCGTCGTCAAACCGGACGCGTTCTTCAAAGGGATCTGGGATACGAACGTGATCGACGGGGTGGTATTCGGTATTCCCTGGTATGTGGATACGCGGGTGATCTTCTACCGTCGTGATCTCCTCGCCAAAGCCGGCTACAACACGATACCGGCGACCTGGGCCGGGTGGCGCGCGGCAATGGAGGCGGTGAAGCGACAGCAAGGTCCCTCTCGTTATGCGATCTTCCTGCCCACGAACGAGTGGGCGCAGCCGATGATTCTCGGTCTGCAAGCCGGGTCACCGATCCTCAAGGACGATGGCCGATACGGCGCGTTCAGCGACAGCGCATTTCATCGCGCGTTCGATTTCTACCTCAGTCTCTTTCGGGATGGCCTCGCGCCAGTTGCGGGCACGAACGACGTGGCCAACGTCTATCAGGAGTTCGCGCGCGGGATGTTCGCGATGTGGATTACCGGTCCGTGGAACGTGGGCGAGATGCGCAAGCGACTGCCACCGGAGCTGCAACAATCGTGGGCAACGGCACCCCTACCAGCTCCCGAGGGGGATTCGTCCGGCGTATCACTCGCTGGAGGCTCGAGCATCGTGCTCTTTCATGCATCCGCGCACAAGGAAGCGGCCTGGAAGTTGGTCGAGTACCTCTCGCTCCCCGAGCAGCAGCTCGGTTTCTCGCGCCTAACGGGTGACCTGCCGGCGAGCATCGCCGCGTGGCGCGACAGCTCGCTCAGCGGCGACGCGCACTTCCGTGCCTTCTACACTCAATTGCAGCGTGTGACGCCGATCCCGAAGGTTGCGGAGGTCGAGATCATCTCCAGTAAGCTGATCGAAGCATCCGAAGCGGCCATCCGTGGGCATGTTCCCGCCGATCGGTCGCTCGCATCGCTCGACCGCGATGTGAATCAGATTCTCGAGAAACGGCGCTGGATTCTGTCGAGAACGCGGACGAACGCTGCCCGCACCGGTATCGAAGACGGGGTAAAGCCCATCGCCGCGGCTGCGGCGAACCGGTGAGACGCGGGCCGGAAGGCGCCCAAGCGCGAGCCGCTTGGTATTTCCTCTCCCCGGCGCTGGTCTTGATTGGCCTCTTCTTCTTTCTCCCCGTTGGTGCCTCGCTGCTGCTGAGCATCACCGACTTCGACATTTACGCGCTCGGTAACACGTCGCTGGCGAGGTTCGTCGGAGTGAGGAATTACGCCAATCTCATTCACAACCCGACCTTCTGGACCGCTGTCGAGAATACTTTCTACTTCGCTGTCGTTGGGGGACCGCTCACCGTCGCCGCATCGTTAGGTGCCGCGCTCCTCGTCAACGCCCGCGCCGTAAAGCTCCGTGGTCTCTTCCGCACGATCTACTTCACGCCGTTCGTGACGACGCTCGTCGCCATCGCGGTCGTGTGGCGATATCTCTACCACCCGCGATATGGGCTGCTGAACTATCTCCTCGGTCACATCGGCGTAGGCCCGATCGACTGGCTGGGCGATCCGCATTGGGCCATGCCGTCGATCATTCTGATGGCGATCTGGAAGAACTTCGGTTACAACATGCTCATCTTCATCGCCGGCCTCCAGAGCGTACCCGAGGAGCTCTACGAGGCGGCGCGGATCGACGGAGCGGGGGCGCTGCGGCGCTTCTGGCACGTGACGGTTCCGCAGCTGGCGCCGACGTTCCTGTTCGTCGGTGTCGTCACCATGATCGGCTACTTTCAGCTCTTCGCCGAACCCTACGTCATGACTGGCGGCGGACCACTTCGGGCGACGACGAGCCTCGTGCTCTTCATGTATGAGGAAGGCTTCCGCTGGTGGCGAATGGGGGTCGCGGCGGCGATCGCCTTCGTGCTCTTCGGCATCATCCTGCTGTGGACACTGGTCCAGATGCGGCTGCAGCGAGAACGCGCCTAACGATGAGCGCCGCTATGACGGACTCCACTACACGCTCGCCATCGGGAGCGGGCGCGAAGCTGGCTCGCGCCGCGCTCTACGGCTTGCTCATTGGTGGCGCTGTCGTCGCCCTACTGCCCACAGTGTGGATGATTTCGGCATCATTCATGGCGACGGGTGAGGCAAACTCGTATCCACCACACTTTCTGCCTCACGCCCCGACGCTCACACACTACCGCACGCTCTTCGCGCGACTGAGCCTCGGCCGCTATCTCGCTAACAGCGCCTTCGTCGCCAGCATGGTTACCCTGCTGTCACTCGCGGTGAACTCGCTCGCGGGATACGCGCTCGCAAAGCTGCGCTTCAAGGGCCGCGAGCGTCTCTTTCGCGGGCTGGCGTTGGGTCTCGTGATCCCGGTGCAAGTCTCGATGCTCCCGCTTTTCCTGCTGATGAAGACATTGCATCTCGTGAACACGTACTGGGGCGTCATCATTCCCGGCATGGCGAGCATCTTCGGCATCTTTCTCATTCGCCAATATGCGCTCGCGATTCCCGATGACTTGCTGGACGCCGCACGCGTGGACGGCGCGAGCGAATTGCGCATCTACCGATCGGTCGTACTGCCTGTGATCGCGCCTATCCTCGCGACCCTGGCCATCTGGACCTTCCTCGCGACGTGGAACGATTTCATGTGGCCACTGATCGTCCTGAGCGATGAGCGGCGGTTCACGCTGCCGGTGGCGCTTGCGAGCCTGTCGGGCGAGCACGTGCAGGATACGGAGCTGATGATGGCCGGCTCGGTGGTCACTGTCCTGCCGGTGCTCGCAACGTTCCTGATCTTGCAACGATACTACGTTGCCGGCATCATGCTCGGCAGCGTGAAGGAGTGAGCGTGCACTGCCCGCAACAGCAGATCCTTCGCTTCGCTCAGGATGACGTTCGGGCGCCGCTGATGACAGTGGGGCGCCGCTCAGGACGATGATTGGCCTTCCAGTGCCGCGCCGTGCGTTCTGATCACGTCCGCGTAAAACCGCGCGCTCGCCTTCGGCGTTCGCTGTTGCGTGGCGTAATCGACATGTACGATGCCAAAGCGCTTGGAGTAGCCGAGACTCCACTCGTAGTTGTCGAGCAGCGACCAAGCGAAGTAGCCGCGGAGGTCGACGCCCTGGCAAAGTGCCTTGTACGCCGCCGTCAGATGCGATCTGTAGTACGCGACGCGCAGCGGATCGTCGATGCGACCGTCGATCGGCTGCGGCGGGTCGTAGAACGCCGCGCCATTTTCGGTGACGTACAGCGGAATGCGCCCGTAACGCTCCGTCACCCACTTGAGCGTATCCGTAAGTCCCTCCGGATACACCTCCCACGACGTCTCGGTATACGCGTGCCGCGGCTGATCGACGCGACTGGCGCGCACCGGCCACGCCGTGGGATCGTTGCGCGTTACGCTGCGCGTGTAATAGTTCACGCCAACGAAATCGATCGGCTGCTTCAGGTACTCGAGCTCCGCAGCTGGGTGATCGGGCCACGCTTCCCCGAACACGTCGCGAAGCTCGTCGGGATATCCCCCGCGCAGCAGCGGATCGAGATACTGCCGATTCATGTAGGCGTCGGCACGCCGTGTCGCCGCTTGGTCTTCCTCGCTCGTGGACGCCGCGTACTTCGGCTCGAGATTCACGACAATGCCGATCCGATTCTTTCCGCGGGCCCGGTACGCTTCCACCGCCGCCGCATGCGACCGCAGCAAGTGATGCGTTGCGATCGGCGCCTCGTAGAGGTTGCGGTGGCCTGGGGCGAGCGCGCCATGCAGGTAGCCGCCGTCGGCGACGACCCATGGCTCGTTCAGCGTCGCCCACATCTTCACGCGATCGTCGAGCTTGTCGAACATGACGCCGGCGTATTCGGCGAACCAGAGCGGAATTTCGGGATTGAGCCAACCGCCCCGATCGTCGAGAGCCGCCGGAAGATCCCAATGATACAGAGTGACGTTCGGCTGAATTCCCGCCGCGAGCAGTTCGTCCACCAGTCGGTCGTAGAAACCAAGGCCCGCGGCGTTCACCCGTCCGCAACCTTCCGGCAACACTCGACTCCACGAAATACTGAACCGATACGCATTCAGGCCCAGCTCGCGTATCAGAGCGACGTCATCTACATAACGATTATAGTGATCGCACGCGACGTCGCCCGTTTCGCCATTCGCCGTTCGACCGGCGCTGTGCGAGAAGCGATGCCAGATACTCAGCCCGGCGCCATCGGCGCGCGGGGAGCCTTCGATCTGATACGCCGAAGTCGCCGCACCCCATAAGAAGCTCTCTGGAAAACGGATCGTCACAAATGCCATGGCGAGAGTAACCCTGGATGCAGTAAGAAAAGTATACGAGAACGGTTTCGTCGCCGTCCACGGCGTCGATCTGGTCGTCGAGGATGGTGAGTTCGTCGTCCTCGTCGGCCCTTCCGGTTCCGGCAAGAGCACGACCCTCCGCATCATCGCCGGGCTCGAGTCGTTGAGCGCTGGACAGCTCACGATCGGCGATCGCGTGGTCAACGATATGCCGCCGAACGAGCGCGACATCGCGATGGTGTTTCAGAGCTACGCGCTGTATCCGCACATGTCGGTGTACGAGAACATGGCCTTCGCGCTCCAGCTGCGAAAACTCCCGCGCCCCGAGATTGACCAGCGCGTTCGTGAGGCAGCGGAGATCCTCGGCATCACCGGCGTCTTGCAACGCCGACCCCGTCAATTGTCGGGCGGCCAAAGACAGCGTGTGGCAATTGGCCGCGCCATCGTGCGTCAGCCACGCGTTTTTCTGTTCGACGAACCGCTCTCCAATCTCGACGCCAAGCTCCGCGTGCAAATGCGCCGCGAAATCGCCCGCATCCGCCGTGAGCTCTCGGCGACGGTCGTCTACGTCACGCACGATCAGGTCGAGGCGATGACGCTGGGAGATCGCATCGTCGTGATGAACGAAGGGCGCGTCGAGCAGATCGGCTCGCCCCTCAAGCTGTACGACCACCCTCGAACACTCTTCGTCGCGACATTCATCGGAAGTCCAGCGATGAATCTCGTCGACGGCCATATCGTGCTGGACGGAGGGCCGAAATTCGTGGCGGACGGCGACGGCTCCTTCTCGATCCCCCTGAAACCCGACCAGGTAACAAGCCTGGGCTCATCGCATGTGACTCAGCTGGTAGCGGGCATTCGTCCCGAGGATCTCCGTGTGGTCCCGTCGAACGGGGCGACGCCACCGACCCTTACCGGCATCGTGGACGCGAGCGAGCCGCTCGGGAATGAGGTGCTGGTGTATCTCCAGGTCGGGGAACATGACCTCACCGTCCGGGCCGATCCTCGCGCTCTACCCCGCCCCGGCGATCGACTGGGGCTGGGCGTGGATCCTGAGCGGGTCCACTACTTCGACCGCGGAACCGGGGGTGCGTTGCTCAACCCCCCATAGTTCCATTTGACCCAGCTCTGGCGACCCGTTTATTTCCATTGCTCCGGACGTCTGCCCCGTCGTCCAATGGCAGGACATGCGGCTTTGGACCGCAGAATCGTGGTTCGAATCCACGCGGGGCAATCGGCTTCGCCAATTGCCATCTAAACGTTCATGGACGGATTAGCTGTTCCGAGTCACGGCCTCAAGCTGCTCTCCGGCTCGGCCAATCGCGCGTTGACGGAGACCATCGCCGAGCACCTTGGCGTGGATCTCTGCAAGGTGAGCCTCGGCCAATTCGCCGACGGTGAGATCTCGGTCCGCATCGACGAGAACGTTCGCGGCCTCGATGTCTTCATCGTGCAGCCCACGAATCCACCGGCTGAGAACGTCCTCGAGCTGCTGCTGCTCATCGACGCCGCTCGCCGCGCCTCGGCGGCGCGGGTCACCTGCGTGATGCCGTACTACGGCTACGCGCGGCAAGACCGGAAAGACCAGCCACGCGTGCCCATCGGCGCCAAGCTGATGGCGAACATGATCGTCTCGGCCGGCGCGGACCGCGTGCTCGGTATCGACTTCCATCAGCATCAGCTGCAGGGATTTTTCGACATTCCGGTGGACCACCTGTATGCGATGCCAGTGTTCGTGCACCACTATCGCCGAAAGAATCTCAACGATCCAATCGTCGTCGCGCCGGACGTCGGCTCGGCGAAGATGGCGCGTGGATTTGCCAAACGACTCAACGCGTCGCTGGCGATCATCGACAAGCGACGCCCCGCTCCGAACGTGTCCGAGGTGGTCAACGTCGTTGGTGAAGTCGAGGGACATGATTGCATCCTCGTGGACGACATGATTGACACTGCTGGAACTGTGTCCGAGGCCTCACGTGCGTTGAAAGCGCTCGGCGCGCGCGACATTTACTGCTGTGCGACGCACGCCTTGTTGTCGGGACCGGCGAAGAAGCGCCTGTGCGAGTCGGCGATCACGGAAGTGGCCGTCACGGATACGATTGCGATTCCGCCGGAGCGGTGCTTCTCGACGCTCCATGTCTTGTCGGTCGGCGAGCTGCTGTCGAAGGCTATTCGCTTCACGCACAGCGAGCAGTCGGTGAGTAGCTTGTTCGATTAGATTCGTTGTTTGTCATCCTGAGCGAAGCGAAGGATCTGCTGTTGGTTCGAAGTGACAGCAGATCCTTCGTCGCTAGCGCTCCTCAGGATGACAGGAAGGAGGGCGCTCCTCAGGATGACAGGAAGGAGGGCGCTCCTCAGGATGACAGGAAGGAGGGCGCTCCTCAGGAGGACGCCGTAGGGGCCCTTGTTCGCCGCGTGACTCGTGCGCGGCGCGGTTATGGTAGGAAGGACGCAGCCTTCCGAGAGTAAACACCGTTCATCGGCTCGTCGCTGCTCACGAGTGAGTTTCGAACTTTGGTAATGGCACATGGCAACAGCAAATCTCAACGCCAAGACGCGGAGCGACCGAGGCACGGGCGTCGCACGCAAGCTGCGGCAGGGTGGTCAGATCCCCGCCGTCATTTACGGTCATAGCCGCCCGGCGCAGTCGCTGGCGATCGATACCCGGGAGCTCGAGAAGCTTCTCGAGCGAGTGGCCGCCGCGAGCACGGTCATTGAGCTCTCTATTGATGGCAAGTCAGCTCGTACGCTGATCCGCGAGATTCAACGTCACCCAGTCAAGCGCTCGATCATTCACGTCGACTTCCAGGAACTCGTCGCCGGCGAGAAGGTGACGGTCAGCATCCCGCTCGTTTTCACGGGTTCAGCGGAAGGTGTGCGTGGCGGCGGTATCCTCGATCAGGTCATGCACGAGCTCGAGATTCGTGTCGATCCGTCGAACATTCCGAACCACGTCGACGTCGACGTCACGACGCTCGCGATCGGTCACTCGATTCACGTGCGCGAGCTGAACATCCCTGCTGGCGTCGAAGTGTTGGACGACAAGGATGCGACGGTCTGTACGGTGTCGGCACCGCGTGCATCGGAAACGCCAGTCGCTGGCGTCCCGGTAGTCGAGGCGGCTGCTGAGCCCGAGCTGATTCGTAAGCCGAAGGAAGGCGACGAGGAGGGCGGCGAGGAGTCGTAAGACTTCACGCCATGCTCCGCGCGCTCTCCCGCCTTTTTGCACGTCGAGAACGAGAGGAGGGGCCGATGAAAGTGATCGTCGGCCTCGGCAATCCAGGAAAGGAATACGAGCGCACGCGTCACAACGTCGGCTGGTGGGTTGTGGACCACCTGGCCGACGTTTGGCGCCTGGAGGGCTGGCGTCGAGATGGTGACGCTCGGGTCGTCGGCGGCAACGTGGGCGGCGTTCCGATCCGCCTGGTAAAGCCGCAGACATATATGAACCTCAGCGGCGCGGTGTTGCGACCGTACCTCCGGCGTACAGGCTGGTCCCCGCAGGGTGACTTGCTGGTCGTGCTCGACGAGGCCGCGCTCCAGTTAGGCGCCTTCCGTTTTCGCGCCCGCGGCAGCTCGGCTGGTCACAATGGACTCAAGAGCATCGAGGGGGCCCTGGGGCACCAGGACTACGCCCGTCTCCGAATCGGCATCGGCCCGCCAGCCGGTCGCCAGCGTGGCGATTTGGCGGATTATGTGTTGAGTGACTTTGGAAAGTCGGATGCGAAAGTGGTGATGGAGTTGATGCCGACGTTCGTCGAGGCGATCGAAGCCTGGCTAACGGAGGGAATCGAGCCGGTGATGAACCGGTTCAATCGCAAGGTGCGCGGTGAGGAAGGCGCTCAGTAGCGATAGGCAGTAGTCAGTGGTGGGTCGAAACTCATTCAATCGCAACAACGCGTCATTGCATGCTGAAACTCGGTATCGTCGGTCTTCCCAACGTCGGCAAATCCACGCTCTTCAACGCCCTCACAGCGGCCAGGGCAGAGGCGGCGAATTATCCCTTCTGCACCGTAGAGCCTAACGTTGGCATGGTGGAGGTGCCTGACGAGCGACTGAGGCAGCTCGCGGACATCGTCCAGCCAAAGAAAGTCGTCCCAGCGGTCGTGCAGTTCGTCGACATTGCCGGTCTCGTCAAAGGCGCCGCGGAGGGGGAAGGGCTGGGGAACAAGTTTCTCGCGAACATTCGCGAGACCGATGCGATCGTTCACGTCGTCCGCTGCTTCGAGGATCCAGACGTCACTCACGTGATGGGCGCCGTGGATCCGGTGCGCGACCGTGAGGTGATCGAATTCGAGCTCGCGCTCGCCGATCTGTCTGTCGTCGAGAAGCGCCTCGATCGTACTCAGCGCGCGGCAAAAACTGGCGACAAGGACGCGAAGGCAGAGCTCACCGTGCTCGAGCCGGCCCTGGGCTTTCTGCGCGAGGGCCGCGGCCTTTGGGAAGCACGCCTAACGCCGGATCAGCTGGCAGTACTTCAGCCGCTGTCCTTACTGACGACGAAGCCGGTGCTCTATGCCGCGAATGTCACCGACCACGAGTTGAGCGGAGATGAGGGACCTCATCTCCGTCGCTTACGCGAGGCGGTCGCGTCCAGTGGCGAACATGCGGAGATCGTTCCCTTTTCCGCGAAGATCGAGGCCGAGCTTTCGGAGCTCGCCCCGGAGGAGCGCGCCGAGTTCCTCTCGTCTCTAGGTATCGAGTCCGCGGGACTCGATCGACTCATTCGCGCCGGCTATCACCTGCTCGGCCTCCAGACTTACTTCACGGCGGGCGAGCAGGAAGTGCGGGCGTGGACGATCCACCGCGGCGACACGGCGCCGATCGCGGCCGGCGTGATTCACACCGATTTCGAGAAAGGCTTCATTCGCGCCGAGACCGTCGCGTATCCGGAGTTCGTCGCCAATGGCGGTTGGAAGGGTGCGCGCGAAAAGGGTTTCGCACGAGCGGAAGGAAAGGAGTACGTCGTCGCGGACGGCGACATTCTGCTCTTCCGGTTCAATGTCTGACGCAGCTTGGGCGCCGCCGTTA
Source organism: Gemmatimonadaceae bacterium (assembly GCA_045804225.1). Taxonomy (GTDB): domain Bacteria; phylum Gemmatimonadota; class Gemmatimonadetes; order Gemmatimonadales; family Gemmatimonadaceae; genus AG2. The sequence goes on along the minus strand of JBJMNO010000001.1, from coordinate 138,282 downwards.
GGCAGCGCCCAAGCACAAGCTCCCTATCGCCGGTTCCAGTTTGCATCGCGCCGACCGGTGTTCGTCACCGGCGCATGCGTCGCGATCCGCGAAGGGGTGTCGGAAACATTCGAGCGCGTTCCGTAGCCCGACTGGCCGTGCTGCCCGTATTGGCCATACTGGCCGTACTGTCCATATGCATTGTCACGGTCATCGTCTCGACGGCTCTTGTCGTTCTTGGCGCGACGATGCTCATCGTCCCGTTTGTCGTGGCGCGCATAGCGGTCGTCGTCGTGTTGTGACCGGGCGGCCACGGGAGCCTGTCGTGGATAGGTGCCGTATGTGCCCGGATAGGGGTCGAACGAACCTCGTGTGGCTGGTGCTTCCACTGTCTGCCCAGGATAAAACGCTTGTGCGTTCGCGTTGCGAACGGCGCCAAGCGAGGCCAGGGCGGCAACGGCCGCCGCAACAATGAGCTTTCGCATCGTATTCCTCTCTTCATCGAGTCCAGCCGCGAGTCGTGCGCGGCTTCATCTCGTGAGACGCCGCGCACCGGGCAAAGATCCGGGTGGAGTTACGAAGCGCACCTGGGCGTCTTCAATGGCGGGCATGAGGCGCTGAGGCACGATGTTCTGTCGAGCGCGCCGGGTAGCTGAGATTGGCGGGCGGCGCGGTACGGTTCCTGACTACCTGGCTAGGCGATCACCACCGCATATCAACCTCAGCAGGACCTCCGATCATGCGCAAGATTGCCCTTCTTCTCGCTGTTGTCGCTCTCGCGGCGTGCAACGACTCCACATCGCCTAACGGCAATGCCTCCGGCTCCTACTCCCTGCGAACCATCAACGGGAGCAATCTGCCGTACACCTTTTCGGACAACAGCGTCCTCACCAGCGATCAGTTGACGCTGAACTCGAACGGCACGTACATCGATGTCGCGACCTTCTCGAACGCCGGGTCTTCGACGGAACAAGGCCTCTGGTCGATCAACAACAACCTGATCACCTTCGAGGACCAGACGGACGGCATCACCTATACCGGCTCCGTAAGTGGATCGGTTCTCACCGAGACGTTCAACAGCAACGGCAGCGTCAGTGGCTCGGTCACCGAGGTCTATCAGAAGAACTGAGGCCTCGCGTCATAACGCGTCACCAACTACATTTCCCGTCTCAACCGGCCGCGCTCGCGGCCGGTCCACATTTCCCCTCCTCGCGCTTCGGCAACCAGCGTGGGGCGGTCACGACCAAAGGGAGGATTGCCCACGCATGTCGCGTCAGTATGAGGCGGTGTACGTCTTCGATTCCCAGCTCGAAGATTCCGCCATCAATGATCGGCTCGGCCGATTTCACGCCCTCCTCGGCAACGCCGCGGATGTGCAAGTGAACCACTGGGGCCGCCGCCAGCTCGCTTTTCCAATCAAGCGCCGTGAAAGCGGCTACTACGTCGTCGCCCGCTTCGGGGTCGAGTCGGACGTCCTTCCAGAGTACGAGCGCGCCATCAAGCTCGACGACGGGATTCTGCGCCATCTGCTCACGCTGTTCGAGCATGAGCTAGGTGCACCGCCGATGACCGAAGAGGAGCTGGCTGCCGCCAACCGTCGCCGCGAGGCAGACGAGGACGAGGACGAGGAATAACCCATGCGACGACCAACGAAGACCTGCCCATTCTGCGAGACCCGCGTGCACTTCATCGACTACAAGGATGACCGCGCGCTGGGTCGCTTCATCACCGATCACGGCAAGATTCTGCCGAGCCGCCTGAGCGGTGTGTGCGCGCGCCACCAGCGTCAGCTATCGACGGCTATTAAGCGCGCTCGGTATCTCGCGCTCATCCCATACATCCGCGGAATGCAGAGCTAGCGCTCCCGTATGACGACGCCGCAAGAGACAACCGCTGCCCCGAAGCGCGCGAGCGCAGGGGAGCGAGGCTGGCCGAAGCTCGTCCTCGGACTTGCGGCGTTCATCATCGTGCCAACGATTCCGCAATTTCGCGCGCTTCTCCCGATCGACCAAACGATCTACCTGCTCGTACCCGCTCTGGCGGCGTGCTTTCTTGTTGGATGGTGGGCGGGCGGCCGTGCGCTCCTTGCCCTCGGTTGGGTAGGGCTGGCAGGGTGGATGATGTGGCAACGTCCGTCCGCGCCGGATGCGTTTCACAATCTCGAAAGAGGCTGGAGTCTGTTGCTCGCTGGGTCCTTTGGCCTGGCCTGTCTTTTCGGCGAGCGGAAGCCGCTCTTCGGACGCGCGCTCGCGGCATTGGCCATTGCGATCTTTCTCGCGTTGGCGATGAGCGCGATGGGCCCTGTTCCGCTCAGCGCTGCGAGGCAGACGATCGCGGCCGAGTTCGTCCATCGTAATGCAGAGACGATGAGCCAGGTCAATGGCGTCATCGGCGAGCACGCGAAGGAGTGGAGTGAGCTCACGTCGCGCTTTCCGCAGCTGTCGCCGGCACCGGCCCAAATCGAGGAGCAGCTCACAACCTTCTCGAAGATGGGGCTGGCGGTATTCCCCTCGCTGCTCGCGCTCGAGTCGCTACTCGCGCTCGCCTTGGCGTGGGCGATTTACCACCGTCTGAGTCGCGCCCGCATCGGTGCGCCGCTTCGGCCGCTCCGTGAATTCCGATTCAACGATCAGCTGGTGTGGGGTCTCATCGCCGGCCTCACGATCGCTTTTCTCCCCACGCTGCAGGGTTTTCGTGGTGTCGGCCGCAATCTGCTCGTTTTCTTTTATGCGCTGTACGCCATTCGCGGCCTCGGTGTGCTGGCGTGGTTTCTCGCGCCGGGCGCTCTGGTCGCAACGCTGACGGTCGGCTTCGCGATGTTGTGGCTGCCGGTCATCAAATTCGCCGCTGACTTCGCGCTCATGCTGCTGCTCGTCGCTGCGTTTGTCCTCGGCCTTGGGGACACCTGGGCCGATTGGCGCCGGCGTGCGCGTCCCACTTCGTAAATGCTGCGCGAGTGCTCGCAGTCGCTCGCTCCGACTGCTCTCGCCTAACCACCACTGGAGCCATATCCCCATGGAAGTCATTCTTCGTCACGCCGTCGAGAACCTCGGCAAGCCCGGTGAGGTCGTGAAGGTCAAGAACGGCTACGCTCGCAACTACTTGCTTCCGCGCAACCTTGCGTACGAAGCAACTCCCGGCAACCTGAAGCGCATCCAGCAGGAGCGTGATCGCCTGGAGGCGGCAGAGAATCAGCGGCGCGGCGCGGCCTCGGAAATCGCCACAAAGCTGGAGCAGGTTTCGCTGACCTTCTCAGCTCGCGTCGGTGAGGAAGGAAAGCTCTTTGGCTCTGTCACGGCTGCAGACATCGCGCAGCAGTTGGAGCAGCAGGGATTCCACATCGAGAAGCGCCAGATCGATCTGCACGAGCCGATCAAGACGTTGGGCGTGTACCGAGTGCCGGTTCGCCTGCACGCGGATGTAAAGCCCGAGATCCGAGTTTGGGTGATTAAACAATAGTTCCAGGCGGCAATCAGGTAGTGGGTGATAGCTCTGACAGTATTCGCCAATAGCTGTTAGGTAGCAGGCCGTAAGGAACGAACGCTGATGGGGTGAGGGAGCTTGATCCTCCTTCACCCCATCGGCGTTTCGTTCCTTATTAACTGATAGCTATGGACTACTACCTGAGAGCCGTATAGCTGGACTGCTGCCTGAGACCTGGCTTCATAGGGTCTTTTGCCCCGCGCCCACTCCTCCTAATCACTGCTCTTAGCGGCCCGACCTGTGCGTTGGAGTGAAATAGCCGTGTTGCAGGTCGTGTGCGAGCATTATGCTAAGGAGAAGACGGTACCCGTACGCACGGGGCCGTACCCTATTCAATCAACGGAGACCCAAAGGACACTGATGAACACGACAACTTCGCTACCCTCGTCTGTTCTTGCCCAGCGCGCTGCGCAAATCTGTCTCGAGCACAAAGCGAACGATGTCGTGATTCTGGATCTCCGAGGGGTCTCCGATATGACCGATTTCTTTGTCATCGCGAGCGGCACGTCGGATACGCACGTGCGCGCGCTTGGCGATCGTGTACTGGAAGAGCTCAAGAGAGATGGGGCGGGGGCGGTAGCACATCACGTAGAAGGATTGACTCAGGGCCGCTGGGTATTGCTCGACTACGTGGATTTCGTCGTTCACCTTTTTCATCCAACGCTGAGGAGTTTCTATCAGCTCGAGCGTCTGTGGAATGATGCGGCGCTCATCCCGGTAGAGTCTCAAGGAGCCGGTGCGTGAAGTTGCGCGAACGTGTGGCACTTGCCGCTGTCGTAGCCGCGGTGCTGTCGCCACACTCGCCTCTCGGGGCGCAGAGTTACTTCGGTCAAAATCAGGTTCAGTACGATCGGTTTCAGTGGCACGTCAAGGAAACCGAGCATTTTCTCATTTACTACTATCCCGAGGAAGCGCAGGCGACGACCGACGCCGCGCGCATGGCCGAGCGAGCGTACGCGCGTTTGTCGCGCGTGCTCGACCACCAGTTCCGTGAGAAGAAGCCCATCATGCTCTTCGAGTCGCGGAATGACTTTGGCCAGAACAACGTCACGGGCGATCTGGGCGAAGGCACGGGCGGCGTTACGGAAGCATTGCGCCACCGAATGCTTCTCAACTTCACCGGCGACTACAAAAGCTTTGAGCATGTGCTAACGCATGAGATGGTACATGCGTTCCAGTACGACATCTTCGCGCACGGCAAAGCGGGCGCTGGCTTGCAGACGTTGGCGCAAGTCAATCCGCCCCTCTGGTTCGCCGAAGGCATGGCGGAATATCTCTCGCTCGGTCCCAGCACACCGTTGACGAACGCGTGGATGCGCGACGCGGCGATGAACGGCAAGTTGCCGACGATCGAACAGATGACGGACTATCCGGAGCGCTACTTCCCGTATCGCTACGGGCATGCGTTCTGGACTTTCATCGGCCAAAAGTGGGGCGACGAGGCCATCGGGCAGATCATGAATGCGTCGCCAACCGTCGGCATCGAGCGCGCGTTCAAGCGCGAGCTCGGCTTATCGCTGGAAGACCTCGGTGATGAGTGGAAGGAGGATATGCAGCAGCGTCACCTTCCGATGGTCGGCTCACTCGATCGGCCCCGGAAGTTTGGTGCACCGCTTCTCACGCAGCGTCGCAGTGGTGGCGAGATCTTTCTCGCTCCGTCGCTCTCGCCGGATGGCAAGAACATCGCGTTCTTGTCCAACGGCAGCTTCCTGCGCGGTGAGGTCTTCATCGATCTCTGGCTCGGCGACGCCGAGACCGGCAAGCGCATAACGAGACTCGTCAAGAGCACGTTCGATCCGAACTTCGAAGAGCTGCGCCTGCTGTATTCACAGAGCGCGTTCTCACCCGATGGACAGCAGCTCGCCTTCACTGCCCAGAGCGAAGGCCGCGACGTTCTGTACCTGCTCGACGTGAAGTCGCGCAAGGAAACGAAGCGGTTCAAGCTGCCGCTCGAAGGAGTAACGGGGCCGAGCTGGTCGCCCGACGGCAAGCGCATCGTTTTCAGCGGCAGCAACGGCGGTCTCACTGATCTCTACATAGTGGATGTCGAGACCGAGCAGGTCCAGCGCCTTACGCACGATCGCTATGGTGACCTGCAGCCGCAGTGGTCGCCCGATGGCAAGATGATCGCATTCGCCAGCGATCGCGGCGACTCGAGCAGCTTCACCTATCTCCGCTTTCCGAAGTGGCGGATTACCGTTCTCGATCTCGACAAAGGATTGATGACGGTGCTCCCGGGCCAGGGCGGCTTGAACATCAATCCGCAGTGGGCGCCAGACGGGAAGTCGATCGCGTATGTCTCCGATCGAACCGGCATCGCCAACATTTTCCTCTATGACTTCGAGACGAGCGAGCATTATCAGCTCACCAACATCGTTGGGTCGGTCTCGGCCATCACCGAATACAGCCCGGCGATCAGTTGGGCTCGTAAGGCAGATCGCATCGCGTTCAACTACTACGAGAACGGCGATTACACGATCTGGTCGGTGAACAATCCGCGCAGCCTCAAGAAGCTCCCATTTCGCGATAAGCCCGCCGAGAAGGGAACGCCGATCGTCGCCGATAATTCGGCCACCGACGGCAGCGTCATTCCGGCGTTAGGTGATCCATTGACAGGCCGTACGTCGGTGTATCGAACGCCGACGTCGGACGGTCGCCCGACGACGGTCGTCGCCGCGGCATCTGAAAGTGCTGCGAAGCCGCCGGTGAGCGTCCGTGAATTGCTCGACTCCGCCGATCTCGCGCTACCGGATACCACGAAATTCCGCGACGAGCCGTACCGCGTTCGCTTCCAGCCGGACTACATCGCGCGCCCCAGCATCGGGTATGTCCCCGACAACTATGGCAGGAACGTATTTGGTGGCACGACGGTGATTCTGAGCGACATGCTCGGGAACAATCGCCTCGCGCTCTCGGGTGAAGTGAACGGACGCTTCAGCGAAGCGCGCATGTTCGTTGGCTACACGAACCTCGCGAATCGCTGGCAGTACTCGGGCGGCATCTCACAGGTGCCGTACTACTTCCTCTCCGGCGACACCCTGTACAAGGCGGATCCGAGCAACGGGCAACCGTCGTCGGAGAAGCAACAGATCACGACTTTCGTCGCTCGCCAACTGTTCGGTGTCACGGCCTATCCGTTGAATCGCTTCACTCGCATCGAGTTCGGCGGCGGCTTCAACAACGTGGGTCGCGAGCGCTGGTTCATCAGCCGCAACATGACGGAGAACGGACGCCCAACCGAGCAATTCACGCCGGACAGTACAGGTCGCGATCCGACGTTGAACTATCTCGATGGGCAGCTCGCGTATGTCTCCGACAACACTCTCTTCGGATACACCGGGCCGATCTATGGTCGGCGGTATCGCTTCCAGGTGAGTCCCGTCATCGGATCCTTCCGGTGGGTGGAATACCTGGCTGACTATCGTCGGTACGATCCAATTCTGTTCAACTTCCTCACGGTCGCGACGCGCTTCTACACGAGCATGTCGTTTGGCAGGAACGAGACGGCGTTCCCGAAGTACATCGCGCGTCCCGATTTTGTGCGGGGCTACGATCGGAACAATTCGTTCTATCTCACATGCCCGATCATCGGCGCCAATCCGTCGAACTGCAGCGCCGTCCAACTGCTCGGGAGCCGCGTCGCCGTCGCGAACGCCGAGTTGCGCTTCCCGCTGGTGCGCCGCTTCGAGCTCGGTGTCTTACCGATCGCCCTGCCGCCAGTGGACGGTCTCTTCTTTTATGACGTCGGCGCCGCGTGGTCCAAGGATCAGTCGCTCTATCTGAATCGACCCGAGAATTACGACGTGAACAAGCAGCGTTACCCGCTGCGCAGCTACGGCTTGGGTCTGCGGCTGAACATGTTCAACTACGCGATCGTGCGCTGGGACTACGCCATTCCGCTCGACCAGCCTGGCGTGAAGCGCGGCTTCTGGACCTGGAGTTTGTGGCCGTCCTTCTAGGCCTAGGGAAGAGGGGCTAGGGCACAGGGCGAGGAAAGGAAGGAGCGAGGCGTTGCATTCGTGGAGGCGCTTCAAAGTTTCGTGCGCCGGATCACCGCCTCATTTCTTCTCGACGCTAGCCCCTATCCCCTAAGCCCTATTCCCTACTAAGTTCTTCCCGTGCGCCCGCTTATCGCGTTAGCGCTCGTGCTTGCTGCGTGTGGTCAAGCCGACCGCGCTCCCGCGGCGCACGAGTCCCCCTCCTCCAGCAATTCACGCGGCCCTGACCTCCTGGTAATGCGCCTTCCGCGCACCGGTGGGCAGCTGCGTGTGTTAGCGTATCCGCGACTCGATTCCGTTGTCTGGAGCTCCACGGATCCGGCGCCAGCCATCTCGCATGTTCTCGCATTCGACGAGGAAGCGGGTTTGCTCTCCTTCGTTGACGCCAAGGGAATTCCGGCGCGTGTCGACTTTCGTCTCGACAACGTGTCGATCGCGACGCGCACACGCCTCACGGAAGTCTCCTCGTTCGACGGCGCCACGATCTACGGCCTAACGAAAGATGGCGCCCTGCTCCGCTCCACGCCGAGCGGCGACTGGACATTCAAGCCGCCGCGCCCCGCACGCGCGATTCTGCCGCTGAGCGATGGCACGGTGCTCCTGATCGGCAGCAAAGAGCGCGCGGCAATGGTGTTTCGGATGCGGCCCCCCGATACCAAGATCCTCGACTCGGCAGAAGTGCCCGGCGCCGCGAAAGCAGCATGGGCCCAAGCAGGCGATCGCTTGTACTTCACGGTCGAGAACAACCTTGTCGGCGTCCGCACGCGTGATCTACAACCACTCAACGTGATCGGGCTCGATGGTCACGCGCGCTCGGTGGTCGCCACGCCCAGCGGTGATCGCCTTTTCGCTCTCGCCGATTCGTCGAAGCAAGTGGACGTGATCGATCGCTATCGCGAAAAGGTGAATGAGCACATCGAGCTGCCGGCAATCGCCGAGGATCTACGGATCGATCCGCTCGGCCGTTATTTACTCATACGTGCCGCGTCGCACGATTCCGCGTGGGTGGTGGATGTTGGAACCGACCATTTGATCGGCGCCGTGAAGAGCACCTGGCGCGACGATCTTCCCTTCGTCGCGCTCGATGGTGCCATTGCGCTCGCGCAGGGGAGCGACGTCGTTTTCGTGGACGGATCGAATCTCAAAGAACGCCGGCGGGTGGACAAAGGCAGCGCCGATTATTGGTATAGCTTCGCCTGGAGCGGCTTCCGTCCCCGCGCCGCGGAGCTCGATCAGCCGGTGCGCTTCCCGGGCGCGGATAGCGCGGACAGCGCTGCGCGCGCCGCAGTCGATACGACGCGGGCCGCCGCGCCGCCGCCGCGCGACACGGTCACGCCTGCGCCAACGCCGATCATCGCGAAAGGGTGGGTCGTGTCGTTTGCGGCGCTGCTCAACGAGCAGAAGGCGCGCGAGATGGCGGCAACCATCCACGTGCATAACGAGACGGCACGCGTGCAGGCGACTCCGCGAGAAGGGCAGACAATCTATCGCGTCGTTCTCGGTCCCTATCCGACCAAGGAGGAAGCCGAACGCGTTGGCCGCGACTCGAAGCAGAACTACTGGGTGTACGAGGCAACGCCGTGACGACGCCCATGGACGCGTTCGACTCGTCAGCTGCCCGCTCGACGGACGACGCCGTCGTCAATGAGGGGATCCAACTCGGAGCTACCCTCGACGAGGCGCATCTCGTCCTCGTTCTCGGCGAGGACGAACGCCTAACGGCACTGGCCGCTCTCGGCGTTGCTCGCGCGCAAGCACGGCGGCGACGCGTCGCCCTTGGCGATCTACTCGGTGACGCCGAGCCGATTCAGAGCTTGCTGAATGGTGGTGATCCGCACGGCCTCGCCGACAGCTTCGTCTATGGCGTATCGCTGAACAAGATCGCCCGGCCCGTGCCGCAGTTTGGCGATCTCTACGTGCTGCCGAGCGGGTCGGAGGTCCCGGCATATGAGGACATCTTCACGAACTCGCGCTGGCATCGTCTCTCGGCAGGCTTTCGTGAAACCGGCGCGCTGCTCGTCATCGCCGCGCCGGCACACGCCGCACACGTGACGAACGTCGTTCGTCTTGCCGACGGCGTTGTATTCGTGGGCGCCATCGTGATCGAAGGAATCGACGAGGAAAAAGTTCTTGGTCGCATAGGTTCAGGTGCCTCGACACCCCGTGTCGAGCCAGCGGTCGTACCGCCCGTCACCGTCGAGGAAACCGATCCCTCCTTCGAGGAGAGCTCCACGATCGAGGCAGTACCAGCGAGGCGCCGCTTTGCGCTGCCCCCATCAGCGATCGCAGGCATTCTGTTGGCCGCCGCACTCGCTGGGCTTGGCATCTGGTTCGCCGCGCGACCATTGGTGCGATACCAGACCGCCCAGACGCGGCGGCGCAGCACATTCTCCGCGGCCGCCGGCACCGTGCCAAGCACAATCGATTCGCTTCACGCGGACTCCGAGGCACAGATGTCAGTGCCGGCGCTCGTTCCGGCGAATCCGGCTGATTCGTTAGGCGCGGCCGCCTACACGGTGGTCATCTCGCGATTCAATACGCAGGCCGGTGCGATCTTCTGGTTTCAGACACAGGGTCGCGATTTGCCGGAAGCGACTTTCGCGCCGACGCTCGTGCAGGGCACGCCGTGGTTCCGCGCCCTCGCCGGCTCGTACGCAACGCGTGCCCAGGCGGACTCGCTCCTCAACACGCTCCGGCAAAAGGGACTTCTCCGGGCGGATCTCGGGGAAGTCGTGCGCGCACCCCTCGCATTCCTCGTCGATTCGGTGAAAGTCGAGGCGGTGCCCGGCATGATCAAGTATTTCACCGATCGCGGACAGCCCGTGTACGCGCTGCGTCAGACCGACGGAACGGCGCGCCTCTATGCCGGCGCGTTCGAGACACCTCAACAGGCGGCGTTGTACCTCGACGCCATTCGCACATCGGGGATTCGCCCAGTCCTCGTCTACCGTATCGGGAGAGTGTTCTAGTGCGGCTCACCAAGCTCGAGCTTCATGGCTTCAAGTCGTTCGCTGACTCCACGGATCTGCTGTTCGAGCCCGGAGTGACGGCGATCGTCGGGCCTAACGGGTGCGGCAAGTCCAATGTCTCCGATGCCGTGCGGTGGGTGCTCGGCGAACAGCGCGCGCGCTTGTTGCGCGGCTCGAAGATGGAAGAGGTGATCTTCCAAGGGTCGTCCGCGCGACGCCCCGTGAATCTCGCCGAGGTCTCACTCCATTTCGAGAATGACGACGGCTCGTTGCCGGTCCCGTTTCGCGAAGTCGTGATCACGCGACGCCTCTCGCGCTCGGGCGAGGGTGAGTATTTCATAAACAGAGCACCGGCAAGGCTGCGCGATATCGCCGACATGCTGCGGGGCACTGGATTGGGCGCCGACACCGGCGTCGTGATCGAAGCGAAGATGATCGACGCGCTGCTCTCCGATCGACCGGATGACCGGCGCGAGCTCTTCGAGGAAGCTGCTGGTGTCGGACTCTATCGCGACCGCCGTCGAACGACCGAACGACGGCTCGAGGAGACCACGGTCGACCTCCAGCGACTCGACGATCTCATTGGCGAGGTGCAAACACAGGTTCGCTCGCTCGCCCGTCAGCGCAAGCGCGCGGAGCGTCATTCCGAGCTTACACAACGTCGGTTTGCTGTCGAGCTGAATCTCGTCGCTCGAGAGATGCAAGCCTGGCGTGAGGAGCTTGGTCAACTCGAGCAGCGCGTCGCCGAGTTGCGCGAACAGCTGCCATCGCTGGATAGCGGAGTGGGGGATGCGGAGCAGGCGCGTGACGAAGCACATGGACGCCGCGCCGCGGCGGAGGCGCAACGCGCGGAGTTGCTCCGCCTCGTGACGATGCAGCGCGAGCAGGTGCTCCAGATACGGTCAGAGATGGCGGTTGCCGAAGAGCGGCAGCGCAACGCGGTTGCTCGCCGTCAGCGCGCTGAAGCCGAAGCGAGCGAAGGTCATGCGTATGGTGAACGTGTTGCCGGCGACCGCGAGCAAGCGGCCTCGGAACGAGCGCAGCACGAAGGCGCCCTCGCCCGCGCGCGCGCCGAGCTCGAGTCACGTCAGCAGGACGAGGAGAAGTCACGCGCGGAAATGGGCGGCGCACGCGGGGCCCTGGAAGACGCCGAACGGCGTCAGCGGGACGCACTGGACCGATCACATCGCGTCGATCATGAGCGCGAGCGTGCGCGTCGCGAGCTCGAGGAGATCGTGCAGCGCGCCGATGCGCTGGATCTCGAGCGTGGGCAGCTCGCCGATGCCCTTGCCATTGCTCGCCGCGAGGGAGACGAGGCGGCGAGTGAGGCAGTCGAAGCCGTAGCGCGCTTCGCCGTCGCCAACACCGATCTCGAGGCAGCTCGCACGAGCGACCGTGAGACACGAGAGCGCGAGGCCGCCGCGCGCTCCGAGCTGTTCCGCGCGGACGAAGCCTACGTCGCGCTGCAGGGACGCGTGAGCGCCCTCGAAGGACTCGAGCGCGAGCGCGTCGGTCTCGCGCCGGCCGCCGCGCGGCTCCTCAAGGAACGTGAGCGTTTCGGTAGTGGGGCTGTAGTTGGACCGTTGAGTGACTTCATAACCGCGGATCAAGCATCAGCGCTCCTCGTCGAGCGTTTCCTGGGAGCGACGCTGCATGCCGTTCTCGTGCGTGATACCGCGGCCGCGGAAGCGGTGCGCGCGTGGCACGCCGAGACGAATCCCGGGCCGCTTCTTCTGTTGCCGCTCGATGCGGCGCCAGCCGCATCACCAGATCGTGGTGGCTCGCTCTCGCAGATCGTGGAGACGACGCCAGCAGCGCAGGATTGGGTGCGCAATTTGTTGGGCGGCGTGCAAACGCTAGAGGATGGTGCATTCGTCGATGGCCGCGGGGCGATCTGGCTTCCCGGCCAAGCTGGAGGACCGGGTCCGCTTCGTCGTCGAGCCGAGTTGTACGCGATTCGTGCCGAGCTTTCGGCGAGCGAGGTTGCGCGCCAGCAGGCGAGCGCCGCGGCGGATGCTCTTCGCATCGCCGTCCAGGTCTCGGAGCAGCGCCTCACGGAGGCAACCGAAGCAATGGCGGCGGCGCGGCAGGAGATGCGTCGGGCCGCCGATCACCATAACGAGTTGGAGCGTCGCCACCAGCGGGCGGAGCGCGAGTTAAACGAAGCGGACGCTCTGGCGGAGCGTTTGCGCGGCCGACGCGATGAGCTGTCGCAGCGGTTAAGCACCCTCGATCAGGAAGCGGAATCCCTCGGCGACGTCCTTGCTGATGCGGAGACTCTCATCGGGCAGACACGCGCACGTCTCACGGATGCGGAGCGCGCGCAGGAGGAAGCACGAGAGCTGCGCACGCAGGCGCAGATCGAGGAAGCGCAAGCACAAGCCCGCCTCCAGGTGGCGCGCGATCGCGAGCATCGATTGGCACAGGAGCTCGAGACGGCCTCGGGCCGCCTCGCGGCGCTGCGGGCCGAGCTCACGGATCTTTCGCAGGCGGATAGCGTGCTCGCCGAGCAAATGGCCAGCTGGCGCCTGGATCTCGAGACACGCGAAGCAACGCTTGCCGACGGCGAACAGCGGCTGGCGACGGCTGAGCGGGCCGTGCGTGAAGCGGACGAGGCCCTAACGATTGCCGAGCATGGGCTAGACGAGATCCGGCGTCGTGCGAGCGCAACGAGCGACGACCTGCATCGTGCCGAGATGCGGTTCAGTGAACTTTCCGGACGGCGGACGGCGATCAGGGAACGCCTCGAGGCAGAATGGCGGCGCCCCCTGGACGAGATGTTGGCGAACTTGCCGCCCGTGGAGCTCGACGACGCCGCGTTGCGCGACGAGACCGAGATGCTGCGTCAGCAGCTCGAGGCACTCGGCCCCGTCAACGTTCTCGCAATCGAAGAACACGAGGAGACCGCGAAGCGGCTGGATTTTCTCACGACGCAGCGGAATGATCTCGCCGAAGCCAAACAGTCGTTGCAGCAAGCTATTCGTGAGATTGACGTCACCGCACGTGAGCTCTTTCTCGCGACGTTCACACAGGTACGCGAGAACTTTCGTCAGATCTTCCTGTCACTGTTCGGTGGCGGCGAGTGCGACCTCCGGCTCGAGAATCCAGAGCTGCCCCTCGATTGTGACATCGAGATCCATGCGTCGCCGCGGGGCAAGCGCACGCAGCGCATCCATCTTCTATCGAGTGGGGAGCGCGCGCTTGTCGCGCTCTCGCTGTTGTTCGGCATCTTCCTCACGAAGCCGAGCCCGTTCTGCTTGCTGGACGAAGTGGACGCGCCGCTCGACGACGCGAACGTCGGCCGGTTCGTGCGCATGTTGAATCAGTTCAAGACGCGCACCCAATTCATCGTGATCACGCACAATCCGCGAACGACGACAGAGGCCGCGGACGCCGTGTACGGCGTGACCATGCAGGAGCCCGGCGTCTCGTCGATCGTGAGTGTTCGCATGCGCGGCGCAATCATCGATGACATGCCGGCCATCGACGGCATTCCAACCGTTGCCACGCGCAAACCGGCGGACACCGTTGCCGCTCCCGCGTGAGTAGCGCTCGTTTCACGACGCTTGGGACGGGCACCGTGGCGCTCAATGGGGAGCGTAGCTGCTCGGGATACTTGTACGAAGCGGATGACGTTCAGCTCTTGCTCGACTGTGGCAGTGGCATCACGCGGCGCTTGGCGGAGCTCGGCGCCGCCTGGCCGACAATCACTCATGTCGCGCTCACCCATTTCCACATCGACCACCATGGCGATTTCCCGACGTTGGTGTTCGCATGGAAATACGGGCAGCTGCCCGCACGAAGCCAGACGCTCGTCGTCATTGGTCCGGTTGGCACACGCGCGCTCTTGGACCGGTTAGCGGTCGCCTACGGTGACTGGCTGCTCGATCCAGGCTTTTTCATCGATTTGCGCGAGATCGCGACTGGCGAGACGATCGCATTGTCTGATTCGGTTCGTCTTTCGGCGCTGAAGGTTCCCCACACCCCGGAGAGCGTAGCATATTCCATCGAGCGCGGCGGTCGACGAGTGGTATACACGGGCGATACGGGGCCCGATGATGCGCTTGCCGATTGGGCCAACGGTTGCGATCTGCTCGTCTGTGAGTGCTCGCTGCCATCCTCGATGGCGATCAAGGAGCATCTCACGCCCGAGCAATGCGCTGCGCTCGCCGGGCGAGCCAATCCACGGCACGTAGTGCTCACGCATTTCTATCCGCCTGTGGAGCGAGTGGACATCCGCTCGGCGATGGCGGCGCAATACGAGGGACCGGTGACACTTGGCCGGGATGGTTGGCATATCGAGTTGAAAGATGACTAAAGGACGGACTGCATGCTCGTAGTGATGGACAATCACGCGACCGCCGATCAGATCGATCGCGTCGTGCGAGTAATCGAGGAGATGGGCTATCAGGCGCGACCAATGCCTGGGAGCCAGCGCACTACGGTTGGTCTCGTCGGGAATGACGGGCGCGTCGATGGGTCGCGCATCGAGGCGCTGCCTGGTGTCGCCGAAGTCATCCATGTTTCGAAGCCCTACAAGCAAGTCTCGCGAGAATGGAAGCAGGAGAACACCCTCGTGCGCATCGCGCCGGGCGTCGTCTTCGGGGGCGACGAGATACAAATCATCGCCGGCCCATGCTCCGTAGAGTCGGAGGAGCAGATCGTGAGCGCGGCCCGGCTCGTCCGCGAGGCCGGAGCAACCGCGCTTCGCGGCGGCGCATTCAAGCCGCGAAGCTCACCATATTCCTTCCAAGGGATGGGTAAGCGTGGTCTGGAACTGCTCGCGCTCGCCCGACGCGAGACGGGCCTACCGATCGTTACCGAGGCCCTCGACGAGGAAGGAATTCATCTCGTCGCCGAAGTCGCCGACTGCATTCAGATCGGCGCTCGCAACATGCAGAATTATTCCCTGCTCCGGGCGGCCGGGCGCGCCGGCAAGCCGGTCCTCCTCAAGCGCGGCATGGCGGCGACGATTACAGATTTGCTCATGAGTGCGGAGTACATTCTCGCCGAAGGGAACGAGCAGGTGATTCTCTGCGAGCGCGGCATTCGCAGCTTCGACACGATGACGCGGAATCTCTTCGACCTCACGGCTATCCCACTCGTGCAAAAGCTCTCGCATCTGCCGATGATCGCGGACCCGAGCCACGGCACGGGTCTCCGCGACAAGGTGACGCCGATGGGCCGCGCCGCCATTGCCGCCGGAGCGGATGGCATCATCGTCGAAGTCCATCCCCATCCAGACCGCGCGCTGTCGGACGGGGCGCAATCGCTCTATCCCGAGCAGTTTGCGAGTCTCGTCGACGAGCTTCGCGCGATTGCGAGCGCCATCGGTCGTAAGGTCGGCGCATTGCCCTCTGTACGCTCCACCGGAACGGCTCCGGTATCGGTGGGGTAGAGCTGGGTACGTACGCAGGTCCTTCCCTACTTCGGCGACCTTTCCACCTATGACGCTTCGTTACGCACTCGTTATGCTGGCCGTTGCGGCGCCAGTGCTCCATGCCCAGTCGTCGGATCAAATACTCGACCGAGCGGTGGCGGCGTGGAGCAAGGTCAAGACCGCTCGGGCCAGCTTCGAGCAAACGATTACGAACTCGCTCACGGGCTCGAGCGCCACTGCGCACGGAGAGTTCCAGCAGCAACGTCCGAATCGGCTGGCGATCCGTTTTACGGAACCGGCGGGGGATCGCATCATCGCCGACGGGACGTTCATCTGGATTTATTTGCCGAGTAGCCAGCCTGGTCAGGTCATCAAGCGATCGGCAGCCGACGGCGGCGCCGTGCCGCTGGACATCACTGGCGAGTTTCTCACCGATCCGCGTACCCGTTACGATGTCACGGGCGCTGGCTCGAGCGCGGTTGCCGGACATGCGGCACACGCTCTCGTTCTCCTGCCGAAGGAAGGAACGCAGAAGCAGTTCGACAAAGCGACGATCTGGGTCGATGACGACGACGGCCTCATTCGCCAGTTCGAGCTGGTCGAGCCCTCCGGCGTGACACGCCGGATTCGCATTACGTCACTGGAGCCGAATGCGTCCGTCGATCGATCGGTGTTCTCATTCACACCGCCGGCCGGCGTGCGCGTGATCGAGCGCTGAGTCGACGTACTTTCGGCGAAAAGACCGTGATCAGGTGTGCCTGTACCGCACCGGGGGCTCCAGAGCGGGTAGGACGCGACTGACGCGAAGCGAAGCCAATCCACGGAGCTCGATTGTCGCGAGCTAGCGAAATAACAGCTTGAATAGCCTAACGCTTCGCCTCGCGCAGCAAGTCCTGCGGCGTCCGGGCTTTCGCGAGCAGATCGAGCGCCGTCGCGACATCACGGTCGCGTCCAAGCAGTCGCTCATATTCGGCGTCGGGCCCGAAGACATAGCGCGTAATCTGGTCCGCCAGCAGGCGATCGATCACCGTGCTATCCGCCTCATACTGCGGCCGCGGAATGGTGACACCCCGCTGCTTGAGCCGGTCGTAGAAGTCCGCCCGCATCACGGGCGTCACGTTGAATGAGCGCGACGTGATCGTTCCCTTTCCTTTCACGGCCAGCGCGTAATCGGTAAGAGCGTTCCGGAAGTCGACGACGTGCTTACCGAGCGCCATCTGCAGGTTTGCGGCTTGGGCGTCCTCTACCGAGTCGTTCACGCTCACGTCTGGCGTGATGCCGCCGCCGCCAAGTACCGTGCGGCCCGCGTCGGTCTTGAAGGTCGGTCGCTTCTCCTCGCCGCCTAACGACCGGAGTGCTTCCTGATCGTCGCCATCATCGCCACTCGGGTGCGCTTTGTTGATGCTGCGTCCGGACGGCGTATACCAGAGCGCGGTCGTGAGCTTGAGAGCACTGCTGTCGGACACGGGGAAAAGACTCTGTGCGCTTCCCTTTCCATACGACGTCTGGCCAACGATCAACGCGCGATCGTGATCTTGCAGCGCACCGGCAACGATTTCGGAGGCGCTGGCACTCCCGCTGTCGACAAGCACGACCACGGGTAGCTGCGGCCACGATTGCGGCCGACGATCGACGTAATCCCGATCGGATTCGTGGCTCCGGCCTCGCATGCTCACGATCTTTTGTCCCGAGTCGAGGAAAAGATCGGCCACCGCGACACCCTGGTCGAGCAAGCCGCCCGGATCGCCGCGAAGATCGAAGACGAGCGAGCGCATGCCGCGGCCGCGCAGCGAATCGATTGCCGCGCGCAGCTCTTGATCGGAGTTCTCGCTGAAGATCGTGAGCTCCACGTAACCGACGCCGTCACGTAGCATGAGCGCATGCTGAACGGAATGGAAGTGGATCTGTTCCCGCGTTAGAGAGAATGGCAGGCGTGACGCGTTGCCCGGCCGCTCGACGACGATGTGCACCACCGAGCCGGCGGGACCTCGCAACGCTTTGACTGCTTCGTCCGAGCTCCACGAACGCGTTGGCTTGCCATCGATCTCGACCACGCGATCGCCGGTGAGAACACCAGCACGCTGTGCAGGTGTTCCTGGCAGGGGTGACACGACAGTGATCCAGCCGTCGCGGACATCCATCTGGATGCCGACGCCTGCATAACGACCAGTCGTGCTTTCGTTGAGCTTGGCGAGGCGATCCGCGGGCAAGTAAACCGAATGGGGATCGTGCAACTCGAGAAGCATTCCGTCCACAGCCTTCCGATACAGATCGGATTCGTTCACCGTGTCGACGTAGAAGTTCTCGACGTGTCGCAACACCTCGTCGAACAACTCGGCGCGCGAGCCCGGACGCCCGCCCGCTCTATCATATCCCGCCTGCATGAGCCAGCCGCCGGATACGAGCGCGACCGCTAACACCAATGCGACGACCACAGCACGTGACCGCATTCCTACCTCGCCAACAATCGATTTCGTGACGCGCCCTCGAAGAGAGCGCGACTCTCAAACCGATATAGGGAAAAAAGCGGGCCAGCGGTCGCGCAGAAGCTCGTGCACTCTGGCGAAGACTTCGCCCTCACTGCCCCGTGCGTCAACCACGGCAATCGGTCCGCATTCCGGATGACGCTGCTGCCATTCCGGCGTCGCGAAGCGCCTGAACTCCGCGGCGACGCGCGAATGGAATTCGGTCGTCGCCTGCTCGATGCGATCGTGCGCACCGCGACGCGACACGCGCGAGAGTCCCTCGTGGGCGGAGAGATCGAGGAGGACGGTCAGATCGGGCTTTACGCCCCGAGTCGCCATGAGATTCGCCGCCACGAGATCACCGTCGGGAATACCGCGCCCCGCGCCCTGGTACGCATAGGTGGACAGGAAAAAACGATCGACGAGCACGATCGACTGCGCGGCGATGGCGGGACGCAGCACACGCTCCACGAGCTGCGCGCGCGACGCCATGAAGAGCAGCGCCTCGGCGGCGGGGATGATGTCCGACGCCGGATCGAGGAGGATGCGCCGAATCTCATCGCCGAGGATGGTCCCGCCGGGCTCTCGTACAGCAACGACCTCGCGCCCGCGTGCGACCAGCCACTCGCTCATCAGCCGCAGCTGTGTGCTCTTGCCTGCGCCCTCGGGCCCCTCGAAGACGATAAACATGCAGAGGTGCTAGGTGTTCGGTGCTCGGTGTTACGAGTGCGCAGGCTGACACCGAGCACCTCGCACCCAGCACCGTGACTTATAGCGTAATGATGCTGCTCGTGACGCCTTTCTCTATTCCCTCGAGAATCCAGTCATTCACGCGCGACATCACCTTGTCGAAGTTCTCCTGAGCGACGAGGAGTCTCTGATACGTCGGCTTCGATTGGATCTGCGAGAGCAGCGCATCCAGCTTCTGCTCCATCTCCTCGGTTGGCCGTTCGCCGCGCTGCAACATCCGCTGCGCCTCGAGCCGCAGCTGCTCCATCTGCTGGAGGAGCGTCACCGTCTCGCGGTCGTCGTTGAGTGCGTCGCTTGCCCGCTTCACTTCTTTATACTCGGGACTCTGACCAATCGTTCGCCCGAGGTCCTTCGCTTTGTCTTCGATCATTTCTCGCTCCATGCCTAACGCGGGCATCCTATGCGGTGCTATCTCCGCCGAGCCAACAGGAATCGTTCCCGGCCAGTGAGGTCCAGGTGTACGGCAACGTCCTCGTACCGCGCGTCGTGCGCCACCAGCTCGGCTACCAGCGAGGACCTTCGCGCGTCGACCTCCAGCGCAAGCAAGCCGCCGGGCACGAGCACGTCGGCCGCTTCGCGCACGAGTCGCGCCGAAAGGTCGAGCCCTTGGCCTCCGCTGAAAAGCGCGATTGGTGGCTCCCAGTCGCGCACGTCGGACGGCAACTCGCGCGCTTCATCGAACGCGATGTACGGGGGATTCGATACGACGACACCTGCTTGTCGGCCGCGCGACGCGAGCGGTGCGAGAAGACAACCCTGCGCGAGCGTCACGCGCGCCCGCAGTGCCCCCCGCGCCTGCAGGATCCGTGCGTTGGTTTCCGCGACGACCAACGCGTCAGCCGAGATGTCGGTGCCGAGCACCTCGAGGAACGCGCCTTCACTGGCGAGAGCAAGCGCGATCGCGCCCGAGCCCGTTCCAACGTCGACTGCAAAATGCACCAGATCGCGCGCGTGCTCGAGCACCAGGTCCACGAGCAGCTCCGTCTCCGGACGCGGGATGAGTACACGCTCATCGACGTCGAGGGTGAGGTGCCGGAACGACGCCCGACCCACCGCATAGGCCAACGGCGCGCCGCGGCCGCGTTTTGCCGCGGCGTCGCGCGCGCGTGGCCACATCTCTGCCTCCACACGGACGTGCGCGTTCGCCGTGGGCCAGAAGCGCGGTACGTCATACAAGGCGGCGACGATCTCACGCCCTTCCGCTAATGCCGAGCGTTCGTCGAAGCGAGTTCCCGTGACCAACACTGTCGCCAGCATCTCGACGAGGGCGCCGACCGAGCCCGGAATCGCCGGCGAGCGGCTCTGTGCGCGCACCTCGTCGTTCAAGAGCGCTCCTCGTCTTGAGCCAGCCGTAGCGCCTCGAGTAGTGGCTCGAGCGCTCCATCGAGAATGGCCGGTAGGGCATGCGAGGTGAAGCCGATACGATGGTCGGTAACGCGACTTTGCGGGAAGTTGTACGTGCGGATCTTCGCCGAGCGGTCGCCCGTGCCGACCTGTGTCTTTCGCATTCGGGCGCGCTCGGCCTCCTGCTCCGCGATGCGCAAATCGAGCAATCGCGCGCGCAGGATCTCCATTGCCTTCGCCTTGTTCTGAATTTGCGAACGCTGATCCTGCTGCTTGACTTCGATACCGGTCGGCAAGTGGGTTATGCGTACCGCCGAGTCGGTAGTGTTCACGCCCTGGCCGCCCGGACCGCCGGCGCGAAAGACGTCGATGCGAAGATCCTTATCCTCGATCTTGACGTCGATCTCTTCCGCTTCCGGAAGAACAGCGACCGTTGCCGCGGAGGTGTGAATGCGGCCCTGACTCTCGGTTTCGGGCACTCGCTGCACGCGGTGGACACCGGACTCCCAGCGCGTCATGCCGTACGCGCCTTCGCCGAGCACCTTGAAGACGACTTCCTTGACGCCATTCAACACGCCGGACGAGTACGTGATGGGCTCGAGCCGAAAGCCGCGGCGGGTGAGAAAACGTTCATACATTCGATACAAGTCCGCGGCGAACAGCGCCGCTTCGTCGCCACCGGTCCCCGCGCGAATTTCAACGATCGCATTCCGGTCGTCGAGCGGATCGCGAGGCATGACGAGTGGCTTGAGCTGTTCCTCGAGCCGGCCGATGCACTCCTCGAGGCGGGTGAGCTCCGCTCGTGCCTCTTCAGCCATTTCGGGGTCGTCAACGAGAACGAGCTCGCGTACCTGCGCGAGCTCGTCGTCGTATTTGTGGAGCTTGGCGGCCAGTTCCACAGCCCGAGCCAGCCGGCGATGTTCTCGTCCGAGCTCGGCCAATCGTTGGGCGTCGCGGACGGTGGCTGGGGCGGCGAGCGTCTGCTCGACCTCAGCCGCCCGAGCCAGCACGTCCGCGAGTCGGTCTCGGAGCGACAGGGCCGAGCCTCAGCTCGACTGCTTGCCGAACTTCTGGCGGAAGCGCTCCACGCGGCCGGCCGTATCGACCAAGCGCTGCTTACCAGTGAAGAACGGATGGCACTGCGAGCAGACGTCCGTGTGAATCTCCGCCTGAGTGGAACGGGTCTGGAACGTATTGCCGCAGGCGCACTTCACTGTCGCCGTATGGTATTCGGGATGGATGTCGGTTTTCATGTGAACCTCGATGTGCGGTATGAAACAGCTGCGAAATATATCCGGGCATTGGCGTAAAAGACAAGCCGACAACGATTTGGGAGTTTGACACAAGCCACGGCCCCGCGTAACTTCGGCCCGGCTAAATTGCCAGCGTCATAAGCCGTCCCGTGCGGGCCCACTCGCGTTCAGTTCTCTCGTCCTTCGCGCCTCGATGGAGTCCTCGTGAGCCAGGTGACTACTCAAAACGTCGATTTTCTGGCGACGGTTCCCCTCTTCAGCGGACTCGATCGCTCCGAGCTCGAGAAGTTCGCCGAAGTCACGCGCGAGAAGTCCTACCCGAAAGGCAGCGTCATCCTTTTCGAGGACGATCCCGGTGACTCGCTCTTCGTCGTGCGTGAGGGCCGCGTCAAAGTCGTGCTCATCGGTGAGGATGGCCGTGAGGTCATCCTCGGCGTGCTGGGCGTTGGCGAATACTTCGGCGAGCTCTCACTCATCGACGACCGGCCGCGCTCGGCGCACGTGATCGCGATGGAAGATTCGAATCTGCTCGTCTTGCGACGTGAGGATTTTCGCAAGCGCGTGGAATCCTCGCCGAGTGTCGCGTGGGGCTTGCTCACGGAGCTCTCCCGGCGACTGCGCCGGGCCGATGACAAGATTGGCGGCCTCGTGCTACTCGACGTGCCCGGCCGCATCGCGCGCCTTCTGCTCGACCTGGCGGAAGAATCGGGTACGAGCGCAATTGAGAAGACGCTAACACATCAGACGATTGCGCAAATGATCGGCGCGAGCCGCGAGACGGTCTCGCGCGCGATGAAGGATTTCCAGGACGCCGGCTGGATCACCGTCGAGCGCCGCCGCATCGCGATCGCCGATCGCGCCGCACTCGAACAGCGCGCGCAAGTGCGCATGTAGGGCGTGTGACAGCTGTCACGGGTGGCTCGTGACAGTCTTCCTAGCCTGTGTGCGCTCCGCCGCGACATCATGTCGGCCGGGCGCCAAGGCGGAGCGCAATGAGCTTGCGACTACAATTTTGGGGAACGCGGGGATCGATCCCTACGCCAGGGCGTAACACGGTTCGCTATGGGGGCAACACGCCCTGTGTCGAGCTCCGGACCTCCGAAGGATGGCTCGTCATCCTCGACGCCGGCACCGGTATTCGCGAGCTCGGACGCTCGCTGATCTCTCGCGCCAACGGTGCCCCCATTGCCGGCGACATCTTCCTCACCCATGCCCACTGGGATCACATCCAGGGCATCCCATTCTTTGGGCCAATCTTTCAGCGAGGGAATCACTTCAGGATCTGGGGCGCCAAAACCCTGCAGACCAGCATCGGCCGGGTGGTGCGAGACCAGATGTCGCCCGTCGTGTTCCCGGTCTCCTTCGAGGAGTTGGACGCCACCATCGACTTCTCCGAGATCGCCGAAGAGTGCCGTCAGGGAAACGGTTACGAAGTCCGCGCCTATCAAGTCAGGCATCCGGGAGGAGCACTTGGTTACCGCTTCTCCGAGCAGCACGACAATCATCGCGCCCTGGTCTACATCTCGGACAACGAGCTGGGGCTGGGCGCGAAGTATGATGAACGCGAGGCGTGGCGCGAAGGCTTGGTCGACTTCATCCGCGACGCACGCGTGTTGATTCACGACACGATGTACACGGCGGAAGAGTACGATCATTTCCGCGGCTGGGGACACTCGACGTACGACGAGGCGGTGGAGTTGGCGATGGAGGCGGGCGTCAAGCAGCTCGTGCTCTATCACCACAAGCCGGAGCGGAGCGACGACGAGGTCGATCGGCGCGTCGACGAGTGTCGAGCATTCGTGGCGCGCTGCGGCGGCAACGTGGAAATCGTGGCGGCGGCCGAAGGGATGACCTTGCTGGTGTAACCAGGCGGGAGGACGGAAGATGAAGAACGGGTTGTCGATCGGCAGGAACGATCGCGCGCGCCAAAACCTGGCGAAGGTCCAGCCGTCTGGCCACTGACCGTCGCTCCAAGACATCGCGTCCGCCGGCAGTCTACTCTGGACTGCCGGCGGCGCACGCGTTAGGCACCAGCCCAACGCGACCGCTCCTCATCGCGCCGGCCGGCCGCGCCACCCGCGGCATGCCGTTAGGCGACGGCGATGCGATCGAAGTCCGCCGCGTTAGCGAGCTACCGGAAGCGGCGTCGCTCGATCCGGCGCGGCCGACCGTCGTGCTCGTCGATCGCCAGTTGCTCGAGAGTATCGAACACGATCGGCGTCGCATCGCCGAGCTCGCGGGCATCGCCGCGCTCGTGGGCGTTGGCGATCCCGGAGAGCTCGCGCCGCATCCTGAGCTTCCGACTGACCTGCTCTCGAGCTACGTCGTTGCCGACGCGCCGGCCGCCACCGTGCACGCGCTGCTACGTGGAGCATTTCGACATGCGGTGAGTCTGGTCGGCGCACACGTCGCTCGTGAGGAGCGCGCGCTCCGCCATCGCGAGCTCGCCGAGTTGACGAGTGTCGGCGTCGCACTGTCTACCGAGCGCAATCTGCTCGCACTGCTCGAGATGATCCTCACGCAGGCTCGTCGCATCACGTCGAGCGACGCCGCCTCACTGTACCTCGTGGAGCGCGGCGACAACGGCGACACGCCCACCACATTGCGTTTCCGGCTTTCGCAGAACTACTCCATCAAGGATCTGCCATTCGCGGAGAGCACGGTCCCGATCGATCACACGAGCCTCGCGGGCTACACCGCCGCGACCGGCAAGCCGCTGGTGATCGAAGACGTGTATCTCCTGCCGAACGACGTTTCGTATCGCCAAAACCGCACCTTCGACGAGAAGTTCGGCTACCGCACGAAGTCGATGCTCGTGATCCCGATGCGCACGCACCGCGACGAGATCATCGGCGTGCTGCAGCTCATCAATCGCAAGCGAGAGCGAGACGTGGTGCTCGCGTCGAACGCCGAGATCGAGCAACAGGTGCTGCCGTACGACCAGCAGTCCGTAGAGTTGGTGAGCGCACTTGCCTCACAGGCGGCCGTCGCCATCGAGAACAGTCTGCTCTACCAGGATATCGAGCGACTCTTCGAAGGGTTCGTGACGGCCGCGGTGACGGCGATCGAGCAGCGCGATCCCACAACCTCGGGTCACTCGGGGCGCGTGGCGACGTTCACGGTGAGCCTCGCCGAGGCGGTGAGTCGCGGTGGTGGCGTGGGACCGTACCGGGGCCTGCACTTCTCGCGTGAGCAACTGCGCGAGCTGCGGTACGCCGGGCTATTGCACGATTTCGGCAAAGTGGGCGTTCGTGAGCAAGTACTCATCAAGCAGAAGAAGCTGTATCCGTGGGATCTCGACATCATTCGGCATCGTTTCGCCTTCCTGCTGCAGCGCGCCGACTTGCAGTTCGAGCGTGAACGGGCTGATTATCTCCTCTCACACGGCCAAGCGCAGTACGAAGAGTTCGTGGCGAAGCTCGAGCAGGTACGGCGCACTCGGCGCACGGAGCTCAACAGCTTCCTCGATGCGATCGTCATGGCGAACGAGCCGACGATTCTCCCCGAGGGCAGCTTCGAGGAGCTGAAAGAGATCAACGAGCGAACGTACATCGACTTCGAGGGCGTTGAGCGATCGCTGTTGCGCGACGAAGAGCTGCGGTTCCTCATGATCCGCAAGGGCAATCTGGACGACCGCGAGAGACGCGAGATCGAGTCGCACGTGACCCACACGTATCGCTTCCTCGAGCAGATTCCCTGGACGCGCGAGCTGCGTCAGATTCCCGAGATCGCCTACGGCCATCACGAGAAGCTGAACGGCACCGGCTACCCGCGCCGCGTCACCGGGCCGGAGATCCCGGTTCAAACGCGCATGATGACGATCGCCGACATCTTCGACGCGCTGACGGCAACCGACCGTCCCTACAAGCGCGCCGTGCCCGCTGAACGCGCGCTCGACATCCTTTCCGAAGAGGCGAAGGAAGGGATGATCGATATGAATTTACTAAAGACGTTCATCGAGGCGCGCATTTACCTGGCGCTCAAGGGGGAGTGACGGGCGCGTGGGAGCCCGTTTACCCAAGCTTTATCTCCCTCTCCTCTTCCGCCGACTTGTACACCGCCTCCACAATCTTCAGCAGGCGTGCCTGATCCGTGGGCGGCTCGTACGGGCTCTCTTCGCGCACCACGGCAATGAAGTGCGCCAGCTCCGCGCGATACGACTGAATGAAAGCGCTCTCGCGACCGGCAGCACCGGTGGGCGACACGTCAGTGGCCCGGCCGTTGAGCTCCTTCACCACACGCAACGGCGCCATGCGCGCGCTACCGCGCGTCGCCAGGACCTCGAACCACCAGCGCTCCTCCTGCCCCACGTAATCCGTCGCGACGTCGCACGCGAACACCAAGCCGTTTGCGAAGGTGATCTGCACGAGCATGCCCACTTCGACGGTGCCCGTGCCCTTGCTGCGCTCCATGTGCGCCGCGACGCGGACCGGATCGCCAAAATCCGTCAACCACAGCGCAAGATCGAGTAGCGGCACGCCAAGATCGAGGAACGCCCCACCGCCCGCTTCGGCGCGGCGGAGGCGCCAGCCCTCGGCCGAGCGCTGCAAACGGTACTCTCCCGCGCGTATTCCCGTGATCCTACCCAACTCGCCGCCGCGGACGAAACGATCGAGGCCCTGCACATCGGTCCGGAAGCGGTGATTGTTCGCCACGAGCACCATCTTCCCGGCGCGCTGCGACGCCGCGACGATGCGCTCGACGCCGCGAGAATTGAGGGCCAGGGGACGCTCGCATAGCACGTTGACCTTCGCGGCGAGTGCGCTCAAAACGTGCGGCTCATGAAGATGATTCGGCGTCGCCACGACGACCGCGTCGAGATCATCGAGCTCGAGCAGGTCTTCGATGTCCGTGAACGTGTCCCGAATGCCAAATCGGTCCGCGAGCGCGCGCGCCTTCGGCCGATCGTTATCGCAGATGGCCGCGAGCTCGGCGCCCCGCATCTTCGAGATCACGGGAAGGTGAGCAAGCTGCGCGATGGCGCCCGCCCCGATGACTCCAATTCGAACCCGCTCCTTCATTCAACGCTCCTCATGGTCGAGCCGGGCCGAAAAGGTAAAGCAAGCTCGTTGGAAACTGCAGTGATCCAAATCCACTCAACAGACCGAGGCTACTCCAGGGAGGAGACCGTCGTTCCCGGATAGTAGGTCCGGAGGATCGAACGGAAATCCTCACCAGCACGTGCGCGGCCAATCGCGCCCCACTGGCACATCCCCACGCCATGACCGTACCCAGCGCCGCGCAGCGTCAGCTTCGCGATCGATCCATCTCGCCCCGGTGTGGACTCGACGGTGAAGTTGGTGCTGTTGAGGATCTCACCGCCGGGTGCACGAAGCACGTACCGAATGTCGTTTCCACGAAGCACATAGTTGCCGCGGTCGGTCGCGATTTTGAGGGTACCGACCCGGCCGGAGGGCGTGCGCGTGTCCACCTCCACGTCGAGCGGGTTCCCCGGATATCCTCCCGGCGTGCGCGTATACGTCCCGAGATATCGAACGAGCGCGGCGCGTAGCGTCTCGCCATCCAGCGTTCGCGTCCAACGAAATCGTGGTGCGATGTCGCAATAGTACCGGCCGGTACCCGGTATTTGATCGCTCACGCTCTTGAGATACGGCTCGGTGGACGTGCGCCAAATCTCGTCGGCGGCGGCCGTCGAGCCGCCGCAAGAAGAGTGATATGGCGCGTTGACGACACGCCCCCCGTACTGGAGCACCAGCCCTCGCGTCGCATTCACGGCTGCGTTCGAGACTGCCGTCTCGACGTCAGCACCGCCGTACAGCTGATCGGCGACGCTCGCGGTCACGTCATATGGACGAGACGGAGAGCCGCCGCCTGCGTGGACATAGGCATAGCTGCGCGCGGTTACTGCCTGCGCCTCCACGGCAGCCGAGTCGCGAGGGTCCCTCGTTCCGATCTCGAGGGGAACAACGCCACGAAGATAGTCGTCCATCCGCACGCGATTCACGACGACGACGCCCGTATCGCCCGGAACGAAGAGCAATTCGCCCCGATACCGTTTTCCATTGAACGCGATCAGCGCCGCGCCGCTCGCGCGCGCAACGAGTCCTCCGCTCTGCAAAACGCTCGCAAGCCCATCGGAGCCGACGCCCCGCATTCGATGGCCAACGCGCTCCACGCGCCAGATCTCACCAGTCGGCACGCGGGCCACCAGCCGGTCACCCTCGATCGCATAAAGCTGCACCTCCGCCGCCGACGAGATACGCATCGCACCGACGGCGGCGAGTCCAACCCGAACGGTGCGGTCGCTGGCGCTGAGAACGGAGCGCGGCGCCGGTCGTTCGATGCTGCCGCCGCTCGCCGTGATCACACGACGCGCACAGGCCGCCAGCGCGACGGCAACTGCCGCCGCAACAAGGCAACGCCTAACGATTGTGACGTTCATGAAGCGGCGTACTGCATCGCGGCGTCGAGCCGCTCGAGCGCCGTCGCGACGTCGTCGTCGGAGTGAGCGGCGGACATGAACGCCGCCTCGAAAGGCGACGGCGCGAGATACACGCCACGTTCCAGCGCGGCGTGAAAAAAACGCCGGAAGCGTTCCGCATCGGCCGTTTTGGCGTCCGCGAAGCTCCGCACGGGCTCCGCGCGAAAGAAGAAGCCCCACATGCTACCCGCGGCGTCCGCTGTGAACGGGACCCCTCGCCGTGCCGCACTCTCCACGAGGCTGCGGACGAGCGCTGTCGTGCGCAAGCTGATCCGATCGTGCAGCTCCGGCGTCAGCGCCTGGAGGGTAGCGAGCCCCGCCGCCATCGCGAGCGGGTTTCCGGATAGCGTCCCCGCCTGGTACACCGGGCCACTTGGCGCCACGCATTCCATCAGCTCGCGCCGACCGCCATAGGCAGCAACGGGGAGTCCGCCGCCAATCACCTTGCCTAACGTCGTAAGGTCAGGCACGATGCCAAAGCGCTCACGCGCGCCCCCGTAGGCAATGCGGAAGCCCGTCATCACCTCGTCGAAAACGAGCAGTGCGCCGGCACGCTCGGTGAGCGCCCGCAGGCCAGGAAGAAACTCTGGATCCGGCGGAATGAAGCCGGCATTGCCAACCACCGGCTCGACGATCACGGCGGCGACCTCGTACTCGGCGAGTGCGCGCTCGACCGTCGCGAGATCGTTGTACGTCGCCGTGATCGTTAGGCGCGCAAGGGCCTCGGGCACTCCGGGAGAATTCGGAAGACCCAGCGTCGCAACGCCCGATCCCGCGCGCACGAGGAACGAGTCCGCGTGTCCATGATAGCAGCCCTCGAACTTGAGGATGACGTCGCGTTTGGTCGTCGCGCGAGCGACGCGGATAGCGCTCATGGTCGCCTCGGTGCCGCTCGAGACGAATCGGAGCATTTCGATATGCGGCATTCGCGCGACGATCAACTCCGCGAGACGGACCTCGAGCTCTGTGGGAATGCCGAAGCTCGTGCCTCGCCGCATCGTCTCCTCGAGCGCCTCGAGGACGACGGGAGGT
Organism: Gemmatimonadaceae bacterium; assembly: GCA_045804225.1. GTDB lineage: Bacteria > Gemmatimonadota > Gemmatimonadetes > Gemmatimonadales > Gemmatimonadaceae > AG2. The sequence continues at coordinate 109,187 of JBJMNO010000001.1, read as the reverse complement.
GCATGACCAAGCACGAGCGGCCCCCATGAGAGCACGAAGTCGATGTACTCGTGCCCATCGACATCCCAGATGCGCGACCCTTTGCCGCGATCGACGACGAATGGCTCGCCGCCGACACCGCCGAACGCACGCACTGGCGAGCTCACGCCGCCCGGAAAGAGCTCCCGGGCACGCGCCATGATCTGTCGTGAGGCGGTGTCCGTCGCTGCGGTCATCGACCGTAGCTGCCTAACGTGGTGCCGACGACGGGCAGGGTCCGACCCCGAGATGTCTTGGTTGCCGGTGACGCCACGACGCGTATGAGCGATGTCTCGAAGTCGTAATCATCGACGACCCGCTCGACCGCGACGTCGACGAGGCTTCCGGGAGGTGGCTGGGTGCCGTCACCGAAAATGCGGGTAATACCATCGATGTCGTCGGCTTGCCAGGTCGCGCGTGCCTCGATCGTCCCGTCCGCGTGCACGCGATCGACCAGCGCGCGTGCGACACGTCCGACGCGGCGCTCGTAACGCTCCGCCGTGATCAGTCGCTGCAGCTCGACCAATCGCTCCAGCCGCTCGCGCTTGGTGGCATCCGGCACGTCATCGGCGATTGCGGCGGCGCGCGTACCCTCTTGTGGCGAATACGTGAACGCACCGACCCGCTCGAACTGCATCTCCTCGAGAAAGGTGAGCAAGCTCTCAAAATCCGCGTCCGTCTCACCAGGAAACCCTACGATACAGGTCGTGCGAATCGCAACGTCGGGAATGCGCGAGCGGATATCGGTGACGCGCGCGCGGATTGTCTCGCGTCGCTCGGGCCGCCGCATGCGCTGCAGTACCTCGTTCGACGCGTGCTGGATTGGCATGTCGAGATACGGCAGCACTCGCGACTCGCGCGCCATCACGTCGAGCAGCTTTGGCGTTAGGCCAGAGGAATAGACATAGAGGAGGCGAATCCAGGGGATGGTCGTTTCGGCCACGAGCGCCTGCAGGAGCTCGGGCAGACCATTGCCATCACGGATGTCACGACCATAATGCGCCAAGTCCTGCGCGACGAGATTCACCTCGACTGCTCCTTGGGCCTCGAGGAGCTGCGCCTCGCGAACGACGTCGGCCAACGCGAAGGAGCGGTGTCGGCCGCGCATGAGTGGAATCGCACAGAACGCACAACCATGGTCGCAGCCTTCGCTCACCTTCAGGTAACGGACGTGGCGAAGGTCGCCCGTGAAGACGCGCACGCCGGGATGCATGGCGGGCACGTCGTCGATCAGCCCGCGCTCGTGCAATTCCGGGATGAGCCGATCCATCTCGGCGGCGCCGAGAAAGAGGTCCACTTCCGGGAGCGCCTCCACCAGCTCGTCTTTGTGGCGCTGCACCATGCAGCCGACGCCAACCACGGCACGACAGGAGCCCGACTCCTTGAGTCGCCCCGCTTCCACCAGGGCGTCGATCGACTCCTTCTTCGCGGCGTCGATGAACCCGCACGTATTGACGAGAATGACCTCGGCCTCCGCGGCGTCTGGCGTGAACTCCGCGCCATAATCCGTGAGCTGAGCGACATAGCGCTCACTATCGACAGTGTTTTTGTCGCAACCGAGGGTGAGGAGGGAGAACTTCAAGCGGGTGCGGGGTGGGTGCTGGGCGCTGGCTGCTGGGTGCTCGGAATCTAGCTCCTAGCACCGAGCACCGAGCAGCATGCGTCGAGCCTCACCTGAAATTCCCAAACTTCAGCTCCACGCCAAAGTCCTTCCCTCGGAGCAGCTGAATCGCTTCCTGCAGATCGTCCTTCGACGGCGACGAGACGCGCACCTGTTCACCCTGAATTGCGGCCTGAACCTTCTTGAGCTTCGCGTCCTTGATCGCCGCGGCGACCTTCTTCGCGGTGTCGGAGTCGAGCGCGGTCTTGAGCTTGATCTCTTTGCGCACCGTATCGCCACCCGCGGGCTTCGTCTCGCCAATGTCGAGATTCTTCACCGGCACACCGCGCTTGATGAGCTTCGTCTGCAGCACGTCGAACAACGCGCGCATCTTGAAGTCGTCGTCCGCGACGAGCACGAGCATCGAGTCGGGTCGCTTGAATTCGATCGTCGCCTTCGAGCCTTTGAAGTCGTAGCGCTGGCCGATCTCTTTTTGGGTCTGATGCACCGCGTTGTCGACTTCTTGGAGGTCGACTCCGGTGGTCACGTCGAAGGAGCTGGATGGAGGCATGAAGAGGTGCTCAGTGTTGGGTGTTCGGTGTTAGGAAGATAAAGAAGGCCGCGAGCAATGCCCGCGGCCCGATCACCTAGCGCCCAGCACCGGCGCTTAGCCCAGGTACGATTCCAGCGCCCTCGCGCGGGACACGTGCCGTAGCCGCGACAGAGCCTTTTCCTTGATCTGCCGCACGCGCTCGCGCGTGATGCCAAGCAGAGACCCGATCTGCTCGAGCGTCATCGGCTCTTCGCCATCGAGCCCGAAGTAGAGGCGCAGGATCTTCGACTCGCGCTCCTTGAGATGAGAGAGCGCTTCCTCGATCGATTCCGTGAGCGCTTTCTCGAACGTTTGCTCGTCAGGCGGCGGATTCAGATTGTCCGGGAGATAGTCCAACAACTTGTTGTCTTCCCCGGGCGTCATGGGAGCATCGAGGGAGAGATGCGTCTGCGAGATCGACATCGTCTTCGCGACTTCTTCCTCGGTGATGTCCATGCCATCGGCGATCTCTTCGTGCGTCGGCTCGCGGCCGAGCTCCTGGAGCAGTGCGTTCGCGCGCTTGCCGATGCGATGCAGCGTGCCGGCGCGGTTGAGCGGGACCCTAACGATGCGCGACTGCTCGGCGAGCGCCTGCAGAATTGCCTGACGAATCCACCACACCGCGTAGGAGATGAACTTGATCCCCTTGGTTTCGTCGAACTTGTGGGCGGCGCGAATGAGCCCGAGGTTGCCCTCGTTGATCAGGTCCGACAACGAGACGCCCTGATTCTGATACTTCTTGGCCACGGACACGACGAAGCGCAGGTTGGAGCGCACGAGTTTATCGAGCGCTTCTTGGTCGCCCGCACGAATGCGCTGCGCCAACCGCACCTCCTCATCACGCGAAATCAGCGGATACGCGCTGATGTCCCGCAGATACTGATCGAGCGAGCCTTCCTCGTACGAGGACTTCTTGTGATTGCCGGTGGCGGCCATGAGGACAGCGGCTCCTTGGTGCGGAACAAACGAGGGTCCGCGCAGCAGACGCCGCGACGGTGTTCCGAGTAACGGACGGACTTATTGAATCAGTGGACGCGCTCGCCTACTCGCTGCCAACGAATGCGAGTGAGCCAGGCGAAGTCCACGCTGTCAGGAGCGTAGCTGTAATAGATGACGAACGGCCGCCCTTTCACCAACGAATCGGCCACAAAGCCCCAATAACGACTGTCGAGGGAATTGTCGCGATTGTCGCCAAGGACGAAGTAATTACCGGCCGGGACCACGATCGGACCCCAATTGTTTCGCGACGGATGGTACCCAACCGTTGCGTTCGCCGTTTTCACGAGATAATCGCGCTGCCAGCGGAAATCCTCCGGCGCCGGATCGATGTCGGGCTCCGTGTGCAGCACATACGGCTCGGTGAGGAACCGGCCGTTCCGAATCAGCTTCCCTTCTCGCATCTCGAGCGTATCGCTCGGCAGCCCGACCAGCCGCTTCACGAAATTCTTCGTCGGATCCTCGGGCCACTCGAACACGATGACATCACCGTCCTGCGGCTCACGCAGCTTCGGCAGTCGTCGATGCGTGAAGGGCACTTCCGCGCCGTACGCGAGCTTGTTGACGAGGAGGAAATCGCCGACGAGCAGCGTGCGCTCCATGCTGCCACTGGGGATCTTGAACGCCTCGACGAAGAAGGTGCGCAGGAAAAAGAACAGTAGCACCGATACGGCGAGGATCTTCGCCCACTCCCAGAGAAATGACAGCGGCCCGGCGCCGCGATTCACGCTGCGCAGCGCACCAACACGCTGCTCGGCGGTGATCGCGCGGGCAGGCGTTGGTACGGTAGGGGGTCCAGCGGGCTCGGGCATGCTCATACGACGGCGTAACGACTCCTTATTCTCATACGCTGCGATCGATCGTTCTCGCCGCGAATGAGACGCGGGACGTCGTCCTCCATCTTACAGGACGAGCGGCCCCCGCTGGAATTAACGGGCGTGCTTAAACGGACGCAAGAATCGCCCGTCCTGCTAACTTAGTCTGGTGTCCCAAGATAGTTGTCGATCTGGGCGCGTTGTAGCGAACCGGAGAAATCGACGTATCCAACCTTGGTCTCGGAGTAGAACTCGTAAACCTCCCAGCCGCCCTCACGGTGGCCGTTGCCAGTCTGCTTGACGCCGCCAAACGGTAGGTGAGCTTCCGCGCCGATCGTCGGCGCGTTGACGTAGGTGATGCCGTTCTCCAACTCGTTCAGTCCGCGAAACGCCACACCTACGTCCTGTGTGTACAGCGAAGACGAGAGGCCATACTTCACGTCGTTGTTCACGGCGAACGCTTCGTCGGCCGACTCCACGCGAATGACCGAGAGCACAGGCCCAAAGATTTCCTCTTGCTCGAGACGCATGCCGGCCTCGACGCGGGCGAAGATCGTCGGCTCGAAATAAAACCCTTTCTCATATTCCTTTCCCGGCGGGCGCCGGCCACCGCAGAGCAGATCCGCGCCTTCGGCCTGCCCGATATCGACGTAGCGCTCCACCTTGGCCCGCCCTCCCTCGTTCACGAGCGGACCAACGTCTGTTCCCTTCTTTCGCCCGTCGCCAAGCTTCAGGCCGCGTGCGCGATCCACGAGCTGTCCGAGAAACCGGTCGTGAATGCCGCGCTGCAGGATGAGACGGCTCGTGGCCGTGCAGCGTTGGCCCGTGGTGCCGAACGCGCCCCAGAGCACACCATCGAGCGCGAGATCGAGATTGGCGTCGTCGAGCACGATCATCGCGTTCTTTCCGCCCATCTCCAGCGAAAGCCGTTTGTGCATGCGGCCGCACGTCTCGCCAACGATGCGACCGGTCTCGGTGGAGCCCGTGAAGGAGATGACCGGAATCTCTGGGTGAGAAACAATCGCCGCGCCGACCGTTTCGCCAACGCCGTGCACGAGTTGAATCACCTCGGGCGGCAATCCTGCCTCGAGAAAGACTTCCACGAGCACGGTGCCTGTATGAGGCACATCTTCCGCGGGCTTGAAGATGCAGGCATTTCCGCAGAGGAGCGCCGGAAACATCTTCCAGGTGGGAATCGCCATCGGGAAGTTGAAGGGCGTCACGATACCACACACGCCAATTGGGCGACGGTAGCTCATCGCCCACTTGTTGCGCATCTCGCTCGGCACCGTGTGGCCGAAGAGCCGGCGTCCCTCGGATGCGGCGTAGTACGCGGTGTCGATTCCCTCTTGCACGTCGCCGCGCGTCTCGGTGAGTGGCTTCCCCATCTCGCGCGTCATGAGATCCGCGATCTCTTCCTTGCGACGCGTGAGTATGTCACCGACTCGACGCAGCACGTCACCGCGAGTCGGTGCCGGCGTCTTGCGCCACACCTCGAATCCGCATTTCGCCGACTGGACAGCGCGCGCGACATCGTCTTCACCCGACAGCGGAAAGCGGCCGATGACGTCGCTCTTGTCCGCAGGATTCACATTCTCGAAATAGTCGCCCGTAGATGGCGCAACCCATTTACCGCCGATGAAATTCTTGAAATCGCCCATTGTTCCCCTGTTCTTGAAAAAGGTGCTGGGTGCTAAGTGTTACGTGCTCGAACGTCCGGCTCGCACCGAGAATCCAGCACCCAGCACGTCATTTACACGTCCACGTCGCGGGATGCAGCGCGTCGGTCTTCGCATACCCGATTCGAGGCAACACTTCCATGGAGCCGAGGATCACGCCCCAGAGCACGAGCAGCAGCGAGAGCGTGTGTCCCCGTGCCGAGCGATGACGCCAGGTCCAAACGGCGCTCCAGACGCCACTGGCTGTCACCACGCCAACCGCGGCGAGATAGCCGGCCAGCCCGAATCCGCAACGCGCGTCGTAGGGCCAGAATGCGATACCAACGCCCAGCGCGACGGAGAGCAGCAGCCGCAAGAACACACCCAGTGAGCTCGTGGTCCGCTGTTTCTCGAGATTTTCCGCTTTCGCAGCGGCCGCCTTCGGTCCCTTGCCAGGCGCCGACTTGGTGGGAAACAGTGCTTCATCCGAGATCGACTCGAGCTGCCGATCGATCTTCTGCATCTCTTTCGTCCAGTCGCGGTCAGGCATCGTTAGGGTCCTCCAAACGCCGTCACGCGGCCGTTTCCCGCGTTAGCCGATAGCGCTCGATCTTCTTGTACAGATTGGAGCGCGGCATGTCGAGTGCCCGCGCCGTTTCCGACACGTTCCAGTCGAAGGCTCGAAGCTTGGCGAGCAGGAACGCCCGCTCCGCCGCATGCTTGAACTCCTCGAACGTCTTGCACTCGAGCAGCGAGCCGAGCCCAGCCTGTTCGGGGTCGCGCTGCCCAACGAGGCGCGAGACGTCATCGGGCAAGATCCGCGGGCCCGTGGCGAGGATGAGCAAGCGCTCAATCGTGTTGCGCAGCTCGCGGACGTTCCCCGGCCAGTCGAGCTGCTGGAGCCGCTCGATCGCTTCGCTGGCGATCGTGCGCGGCGCCACTCCCTCGCGTTCGGTGAGCGTGTTCAGGAAGTGCACGATGAGCAACGGAATGTCCTCGCGTCGCTCGCGCAGAGGCGGCACGTTGATCGGTACGACGTTCAGCCGATAGAAGAGATCCTCGCGGAAGCGTCCCTCGGCGATCTCCTCTTCGAGCCGCTTGTTCGTCGCGGCCAGTACGCGCACGTCCACTTGCGTCGCTTTCGAGCCACCAATGCGCGTCACGACGCCGTCCTGGAGCACACGAAGCACTTTGGCCTGGGCCGCGAGGCTCATGTCGCCGACCTCGTCGAGAAAGAGCGTTCCTCCGTCGGCTTGCTCGAACTTGCCAGCACGGTCCTGCACGGCGCCCGTGAACGAGCCCTTCATATGACCAAACAGCTCGCTCTCGATCAACTCGCTGGGAATTGCCGCGCAATTGACCTCGATGAATGGACCGTTGGCCCGCTGTGATTGCCGGTGAATCGCGCGCGCGACGAGCTCCTTGCCCGTTCCATTCTCGCCCGAGATCAGCACACGCGCCGGTGTCTTCGCAACCTTCTCAATTTTGTCGGTTACCGCACGCACGGCATATGATCGGCCCACGATCTCGAAGCGCGATTCGATCGTTTCCCGAAGACGCGCGTTCTCCTCGTGCAGATCGAGATGTTGGAGTGCGTTGCGCAGCGTGACGAGAATGCGATCCGTGTCGAGCGGCTTCTCGAGGATGTCGTACGCGCCCAGCTGCGTTGCTTCGACCGCGGTCTGGATCGTCGCATGTCCGCTGATCATCACGACGATCGCACCAGGATCGTGCTCCTTGATGCGACGGAGCGCCTCGAGCCCGTCGATCCCCGCCATCTTCACGTCGAGGAACACGAGATGCGGTTTCCACTTCTCGTATTCGGTGATGCCATCCACCGCGTTGGCGACCGCCTTCACCTCATAGCCTTCGAACTCCAACAGCTGTCCGAGCGCGGCGCGAATTCCCTGCTCGTCATCGACGATGAGAATGCGCCTCACGAGTGCCTCCGGCGCGGCGACAGGAGATCCGGAATCGATGAGAACGAGCGGGGGACGGGATGTGATCGCATGCTGACGCGGAAAGCTAGACGCCAGCCAACAGGGCGCAACGCAACGGCGATCATTGTCCCACGGCCTTGTAGAGAGTGACGCGGCCGTTCGCGATGCGGACGTCCCCTAGGTACTTCGGCACGACGAGTGGCAAGCCGTCAGGCGAAAGACCTTCCGGCCGCGAGCCTCGCTCGGTTTGACTCAACACTCGCGGAATCATGCCCTGCGGAATGCTGAAATCACGAACCTTGATGTCCTTCACTTGATACTCGGCAAGCTGCGGACGAATCACGTGAAAGGTCCCGCCGAACTGCATTTGCTCTCGCTCGCCGAGCATCCCCGCGAGCGGCCCGAGGACCGATGCGCCACCGAGATCCTGCAGCTTCACCGAGGCACGGATGTACAGTCGGTCGCCGATCACCGCGGCCTCCACGCTGTCCGCAGATCGCGGCAGCTGTCGAGCAAGCGCCTGAAACACGTAGGACGCCACGTCTGCCCCCGACAGGTTGCCGAACACCGGCCCCGTTTGCTGGCTCAACTTCGTAAGCATCTGGCGCGTTCGCTCGGCGCCTTGAGGAGTGATCGGCTCCCACACCGGGCCGGTCGTGGTCACTGTTGTTGTGCGATGGGTCAAACGCGGAAGCCACTGATCGCTCGTGATCCAAGCGATGATCGCGATGACAGCGAGAAGAAGCAGACATCCAAACCGAGACAGGCATCCCATGCGCATGATCAGTCCCGCAATGGTATGGACGCGAGCACGCGATAGCGTGAGCCCGACGTCGTGAGCTCGCTCTCCATCACATCCACCGACCCAATAACAATTTCCTCAACATAGTCCACTTCCTGCGCAGCCCGGGACAGCTCGCGTAAGATCCGGAGATCCGCGGAGCGCGGCTTCACGCGAGCGAGAGTGAGATGTGGACGAAAAGGCTTTCCCTCCACGGGAAGGCCAAGCGATTCGCACACCGATTCGACATCGTGCTGGAGGAGCTCGAGCTTTGGGTCGGCTGTCACACCGATCCATACGACGCGAGGCCGACGAAAGTTCGGGAATGCACCAATCCCGCCCACCTCGACGCCGATCGCACGGTTCCGCTCACCGACGGGACGCATCGCCTCCGCGACGCGCGTCGCGACGTCCTCCGGCCGCTCGCCGAGAAACTTGACGGTCAGATGCAGCTGCGGCTCGCGCACCCAGGAAAGATTCGGCGCGATCGTGCGCAGGGGCGCGGTCGCGTCCACGATAGCGTGGCGGACTTCCGGCGGGAGGTTAATCGCCAGAAAGAGACGCACGACGTGGTTCGTTTCGCTCTGGTTCGCGCAGCTCGACGGCCAGGTGCGAGTAGCCGCACGACCGGGCCAGCTCGATCGCGCCTCGGCGCGTCTCGGCGTTCTCGAGGCTCCGGTCCCCCGGCTCAGGTATGGCAACCGCCAGCGCATCGTGCGCCTCCACGGCGCATTTGACCCCGAGGTCGTGCAATCCGCGCTCGAGCTTCTCGCGATCCCGGATCGTCATGCGGCAGGCGCCTCGCGTCGTCGCGGCTCGTTAGGCATCTCGGTTGCCGCGCCGTCGGCAACGACGCCGCCGAGCACGTTGAGGGAGCCGGAACGGAAGCCACGGAGATCGACGGCAACGCGCACAAAGCCGGCGTCGACAACCGCTTCGCGCAGTCGAGCGGCGCGCTCCGGTGTGAGCCAAATGGCTAAGTCGTTAGGCGGAAGCTCCACGCGCGCAAGATCGCCGTGATAGCGCACGCGGAGGTCACCCGATATGCCTAACGCCCGCAACGCCGTCTCCGCCGCTTCGATGCGTCGCAGGCGATCCGCCGTCACGGCGGTTCCATAAGGGATCCGCGACGAGAGACAGGGCGCGGACGGCTGTCGCCATGTTGGGAGCCCGCGCAAGCGAGAGAGCGCGCGAATCTCTAGCTTGGTGATGCCGAGCTCCGCGAGTGGGGAGCGAATTCCACGTTCCGCTGCGGCGCGAGCGCCGGGCCGGTAGTCGGCGAGATCGTCGGCGTTGGTGCCGTCGACGACACAGGCAAAGCCACGCGCCGCGGCAATCGGCGCGAGCTGAGACCAGAGCTCCGTCTTGCAGAAATAGCAGCGGTTCGTCGGATTGGCCGCGTAGCGCGGATCGGCGAGCTCGCTCGTCTCCACCTCGAGCACCGGAACGGAAAATTGTCGGGCGACCTCTCGGGCCGTCGCCCACTGCGCCTCCGGATATGAAGCACTCTTGCCGATGACGGCGAGCACGTTCGCCGATCCGAGCGCGTCAACCGCGACGCAGGCGAGGTACGCCGAATCCACGCCTCCACTGAAACCGACCAGCACCGAGTTCCGGTCCCGGAACCAGGCGATGAGTTCCCGTTCTTTGTCTATAGTAGCCTGGTCGACAGGCTCGATCTCCAGCGTCATGCTGAAACGTAGTAGACTCGAAAAATGCTTGGCAGGTGCGTGCTCGCGTCTGCCACTGGCGTAGAGCGCTCGACGCCCGCTATCGTCGAGCATGCCTACTCCACCCAGCAGAATCGCGTTCGCCGCTCTCCTCGCCGTTTTCTCGGCGCGGGTCTCACTCGCCCAGGACAATCCTACGGGCGATCCGGTCATACAGCGCATTTATGACGAGGGCATGCGGCATTCGCAGGCGAGCCGTCTCGCCCAGGTGTTGATGGACTCCATCGGCCCGCGACTGACCGGCTCTCCAGCGAACCGCGCCGCCAACGATTGGCTGCTCCGCACCTACAAGTCGTGGGGCATCGACGCCAAGAATGAACAGTACGGCACTTGGCGCGACTGGACGCGCGGAGTGAGTGGCCTCACGCTCATCGCGCCGCGCACTCGCGTCCTCGAAGCAACGATGCACGCTTGGAGCGTTTCCACCCCTGCCGCTGGAGTCACTGCCGACGTCGTGCTGCCTCCTCCCGCGAGCGCGACGGGCGACAGCGGCTTCACGCGCTGGCTCGCGTCCGTAAAGGGGAAGCTCGTGCTCGCAAGCATGCCGCAACTCTCCTGTCGCCCTGATTCCGATCTGCGATACTGGGCCGATACGTCAGTCGCCCGGCACGCGGCGACAATGCGCGACAGCGCGGCCGCCGACTGGGCGGCGCGCTTCACGGCCGCGCACGTGAATCCTCGGCAGCTACCAGCGCTGCTCGAGCGCGCGGGTGCGGCGGGCATTCTCTCCAATTCGTGGTCGCGCGGATGGGGTGTGGACAAGATCCAATCCGCGCGTTCCCGCACCGTGCCGAGCTTCGACGTCTCGTGCGAGGATTACAGCCTGCTCGCGCGGCTCGTGGAGAACGGACAGCATCCGCGCGTCCACGCTGTCGCCAACGCGACGCTGGCGCCCGCGGAATCGCCGGTGTTCAACACCGTCGCCCGCATCGACGGCAGCGAGAGGCCTAACGAGTACGTGATGCTATCGGCCCACCTCGACTCATGGGACGCGGGTAGCGGCGCCACGGACAATGGCACCGGTACCATCACGATGCTCGAGGCGATGCGCATCTTGAAAACGGCCTATCCGAGACCGAAGCGCACCATTCTCGTGGGTCATTGGAGCGGTGAGGAGGAGGGTGACATCGGCTCCTCTGCGTTTGCCGCCGATCATCCAGACGTCTTGAAAGGCCTGCAGGCATTGTTCAATCAGGACAACGGTACTGGCGAGGTGGACACCGTGCAGACGAACGGTTTCGTGGACGCGGCGCCGTCGCTTGCGCGGTGGATGGCGCGCATGCCAGCCGACATGACGCGCAATATCACGCTGATGCTTCCCGGCATCGCTCACGATGAGAGCACGGATAGCGACGCCTTCGACTGTCGCGATGCGCCGGCGTTCTTTCTCTCGTCGTCCGATTGGTCGTACACGGATTACACCTGGCACACCAATCGGGATACCTACGACAAGGTCAATTTCGACGAGGTGAAGCGGAACGCGACGCTCGTTGCGCTGTTCGCGTATGAAGCCGCGGAGGATCCGACGCTCGTTTCGCGCACGCGGCGCGTGCCCCCAGTGAATCCATCCACAGGGCAACCGGTGCGTGTGCCCACCTGTGACCAGGCACCGCGTAGCTGGTCGGCCGCGCAGCGCCCATGATCGTTAGGACGCTGCGGCGTTCGTCGAGTGATCGTCCGCCTCTTTCGGCACGCTCCCGGTAACTGGCCTGAAACGTAGCGCTTCCGCGATGTGAACCGTTCGCGTGACGTCGTCGTTTTCCAGATCCGCAATGGTGCGCGCGACGCGCAGCACCCGGTGATAGCCGCGCGCCGAGAGACCCAGCCGATCGGCCGCGCTGGCGAGCAGCTCGTGCGCGTCCGTGGCGATCGCCGTTGCGTTGTGCAGCCACCGGCCCGGCACCCGTCCGTTGGCTTGCAGGACGCCTAACGACGCGTATCGCGCCCGCTGCCTCGCGCGAGCGCGCTCGACGCGTTCACGGACCAGCGCCGAACATTCTGCTTCGTCGCGGGCCGCGAGCTGGCGTACTGGCACCGCCTTCACCGTCACGTGGAGATCGATGCGATCGACCAGTGGCCCAGATAACCTCGCGCGGTAGCGCAGGATCTCGGCGGCAGCACAGACGCACCGCAGCGATGGATCGCCGGCGCGCCCGCACGGGCAGGGGTTCATCGCGCCCACGAGTGTGAAGCGCGCCGGATAGCGCACGCTGCCGGAGGCGCGGGCGATCACGACATGTCCGTCCTCCAGCGGCTGGCGCATGGCGTCGAGTGTATGCCGCGGGAACTCGAGCATCTCGTCCAGGAAAAGGACGCCGAGATGTGCAAGACTTACTTCGCCGGGTCGTGCCGGCGATCCACCGCCAATGAGGCCGGCAGTGGAGATCGTGTGATGCGGCGCGCGAAAGGGACGCAATGGCGCGATGGCGTGGTCCGGCATCAGAATGCCTGCCACGGAATGCACGGCGATTACCTCCAACGCCTCGCCCTCGCTCAGCGCCGGCAGAAGGCCGGGCATGCAGCGCGCGAGCATCGTCTTGCCCGCACCGGGCGGACCCACGAGTAAGAGTCCGTGATCGCCGGCAGCGGCAATTTCGAGTGCGCGCTTGGCAGCCGTCTGGCCGATCACTTCGCGGAGATCGGGTCCTTCACTTGGCTCGACTGCGCCGTTAGGCAGCGCCGGCGGCGCTGCCAGTTCCCGGCGACGAAGCTGCTGTACGAGCTCACCTAACGAATTCGGCGCGGCCAGGCGTGCCCGACTCACGAGTTGCGCCTCGCGCGCATTTCCGGCGGGCACGATGAGCGTGACGTCTCGTTGGCGAGCAATCCAGCGGGTCACTGGAAGCACACCGCGCACGGGACGAATCACTCCATCGAGCGCCAGCTCCCCGACCGCCGCGACGTTGGCGACACATTCGGCAGGCACCTGTCCCGTGGCGACGAGAAGCCCTAAAGCGATGGGCAGGTCAAAGCCGGTTCCTTCCTTCTTGCGATCTGCCGGGGCGAGATTGACCGTGGTGCGGCGCGCGGGAAGCGTGAAGCCGGAGTTCACGATCGCCGCTGAGACGCGTTCGCGACTCTCTTTTACCGCGCTCGCCGGGAGGCCCACCACCGTGAACATCGGTAGTCCTTGGGCGCAATCGACCTCCACCGAGACGTCATACGCCTCGATGCCGACGACAGCAGCCGAGCGAATCGTGGCGAGCACGCCGAGATCGTAGCGGTCGGCGCAGGGTCAGCCGACATCATTTTGCTGCGCGAAGCATCACCGTGCACGCCGACGGCAATCAGCTCCACACCGCCTTCAACTCGCTGTGACACCTGTCCACCCCGGATACCGACGGCTTTACCCAGGTCGATCGCTTGCCCTGCTGCGCCCACATCGGGAGTCTCGCGAGCGCGATGAGGCCAGCCAGCTGCGTCCCGCATCCGCCAAAAAGTGAACCGTTCCACCACCGAAGGCGCCCGATCCAAGATTGAAGGCGACGCGAGCAAGAAACCTCGGCGCCGTTGCCATCCCGGCAGTGTCACCTGCCAATCCTGTCGGCGCTCGCGACAATCCCGTACGCGACGGGCGCAACACCGGAGTTGACCGCGGCAAGTCCGAAGGCGACCCGTGCAATCCCGCGGTCGACGCGAGCTCCACCGGAGTGGACCGCCGCATTCCCCGACACGACCGGGATGATACCGGCCGTCACGCTCATTTATTCGCAGGTACGCGACGCCCGCGATTCGGCACGCGCCCCACGCCCACGCCACGCCCCACACGCGCGCCCCGCGCCCCGCGACTACTCGTGACTCAATCGCCACTGATCCGTCGTTCAGGGGTCCCGTCACTTCCCTTTCCTGATCGAATGCGGCCGCGCCTCCTGCCACTCCGTCTCCTACAGCAGCCACTGCGCCGCAAGCTGCCGCTCCTCATTGCGACGCTCGTCTTCGTCGTCGTCGCGGTCGTCTCCGGATTCGGTTACCGGCAAGTAGAGCAAGCGATGCTCACGGCCACCGGCCAGCGCGTCGCGAATGCCTCACAGGAAGTGGCCGGCATGCTGCACGAAAACGTGCTCGGTCTTCGCACGAGCGCCCACCTCGTCGCATCCGATTCGCTGCTCCTGCGCTTCGTGGCGCATCCTCGATCCGCGAACACGGACCTCGTCCAACTTCTCACTGCGGACCTCAGTCGCACGCCGCAAGTCGTTCAGCGCGCAATCTGGACTCGTGACGGGCAATTGCGATTCGCGCTACGCCCCAGCGCGCCCTCCCCATCTAGTTTTCCCCGGCAGCCCATGGGCACGCGTGTGTTGCCGGAGGCTCGCGCATGGGTTGGTCCACTTCGGCTACAGAGCGACACAGTTGTTTACGAGGTGATTGCGCACATCGGCTCGGGGGACGCGACGTTAGGCTACTACGTCGAGACGCGCCGCCTTCCCGTGCAATCGGCGCAGTTCCTTCGCGATCTCATCGGCAACGGGGCCTCACTGCTCCTCGGCAATGCTGACGGCAGCCTCTGGACGGATCTTGTCCGCCGCGTCACCGCACCGCCCCCAGCGCGCCGGCTCGACGTTCCATTTGAGTATTCGCGAAACGATGTGCGGTCCATGGGCTCCACGGGTGCGGTGCCGGCGACGCCTTGGCTCGTCACCGCCGAAATGCCCATGCATGTCGCGTTGGCGCCCGCGCGCGAGTTTCTCTATGGCGCCAGCGTCATCGCGCTGCTCATGATCGGCCTCGGCTGCGTTGCCGCGTGGATGCTGAGTCGATCGATCACGGGTCCGTTGGATCACATCTCTCGCACGGCCGAAGGAATCGCCGAGGGGGACTATTCACGTCGAACGCGACTCTCGGCGCAGAACGAGCTCGGTCGCCTCGCTGCTTCTTTCGACGCCATGGCGGAGAAAGTCGAGGCGGCGGCGCGGGCGCGGGAAGACACCTTCAAGCTGCTGGACGTGGTCCTCAACAGCGCGCCAGTCGGTTTCGCGTTGTTGGATCGTGATCTGCGGTACCTGCGGGTGAATGAGGCGCTTGCGAAGCTGAACGGCGAACCGGCCGCGGCACACATCGGACGGCCGGTGAGTGAGCTGCAATCGGAGCTCGGCCCGGATCGGCAAGAGATGCTGCATCGCGTCATCAACACTCGCGAATCGATCATCGACGTCGAGCTTCTGCGCGCGGGCGAGCGGCGGGGAGCGTTCGAGCGGCAGCTGCGCGCGAGCTTCTTCCCCGTCGCCGTCGCGGACGAGGCGCCGCTCGGCATCGGCATGTTCGTGGCCGAAACCACGGAGCGCCGGGGCCTCGAGGCGCAGCTGCAACAGGCCCAGAAGATGGAGGCGGTGGGCCAGCTCGCGGGCGGCATCGCCCACGATTTCAACAACCTGCTCACGGTGATCACGAGCTATGGGGCCATGGTGCTCGCCGACCTGCCGCGCGAGAGCCCACACATCACCGACGTTCAGGAGATACTCAACGCGGCGAATCGCGCGTCGAGCCTAACGCGGCAACTGCTCGCCTTCAGCCGCCGGCAAGTTCTTCAGCCGAACGTGCTCGACCTCAACGCGCTCACGGGCAATCTCGAAAAGATGCTGCGCCGCTTGCTGCGCGAAGACATTCAGCTCGTCACGCGCTTCGAGCCGCAGATTGCGCTCGTGAACGCCGACGCGGGCCAGCTCGAGCAGGTCATCGTCAATCTCGTGGTGAATGCGCGCGACGCGATGCCGCGCGGCGGCCGCATTGCCATCGAGACCTCGAACGTCGCTCTCGGCGACGGCTATGGCCCGATGCACGCGAACACGTCGCCTGGCCCGTACGTGCTGCTCACCGTGAGCGACACGGGCAAAGGAATGGACAAGACGACGCAAGCGCACATCTTCGAGCCATTCTTCACCACGAAACCTGTTGGCCAAGGTACCGGGCTCGGACTCTCCACGGTGTACGGCATCGTGAAACAGTCTGGCGGCTACATCTGGGTCTACAGCGAGATCGACCGGGGTACGACCTTCAAGATTTATCTGCCGGCCGTCTCGGGTACGCCGAAGGCGTCGGACGGAGAGCGGGACGCGCAAGCGGTGCTTCCCGGCGGCCCCGAGCGAATTCTGCTCGTCGAGGACGAGCCGAACGTACGCCGGATCGCAAGACGTATCCTCGAGCGCAATGGCTACACGGTGCTGGAGGCGTCGAATGGCGCCGAAGCCCTCCGTGTGCTGGAGCGCCGGCAGGAGCCGATCAACCTGGTGCTCACGGACCTGGTGATGCCCGAGATGGGCGGGCGCGAGCTCGCGTCCAAGCTGCGCATCGTGAGCCCAACGTCGCGCATCCTGTTCATGTCGGGCTACACGGAAGACGCCGTACTCCGTCAGAGCGCGATGGAGCCCGGCGCGATGTTCCTCGACAAGCCGTTCACGTTCGATACGCTGATTCGCAAAGTTCGCGAAGCCTTGGCGGCGTGAATTTGGTAGAGGGTAGAGGGTAACGGCAACCCTCCACCCTCTACCCAAAAGTCTCTGCCGCTACGCTACCCGTCCTGCATTGCCTCCATCACCCGGCGGTATTCACCGTCGGAGCTCAAGCTCCGCGTCGTCCGCATGAACGCTTCGCGCAGCTGCGGGGTCATCGCAAAACGGCGTCGCACGATATTCACGAGCAGCTCGCTCTTCTCACCGTCCGAGGAGATCTGGCGCGCAATGTCGAGCACGGACATCAAGACACCCGGCTGAGCGCCGTAGGGCAGCGTCTGCATCAAGACCTCGCGCTTTTCTCCATCCGACGAGATCGTTTGCGCCACGCTGAAGAACGAGTTACGCAGCGCTTCATCGCTGGCCGCGAGGTAGCGCGCCACCGTGGACCGAAGGAATGCGGCCTTTTCGCCGTCGCTCGAGATACTGCGCGCCTGGCGCATGGTCACGAGCAGCATGTCGCGATCGCCCTGCAGCGCGTACTGCTCGAGCACCGCGCGCTTCTCGCCATCGGAGCTCATGTGCTCCACGGCCGCGCCGAGCGCTTCTGCCATCCCCGGCGCTTGATGGCCGCGTCGTCCCACTGCTTCGAGCACTGCGCGCAGCTCGCCGTCGCTCGACGAGAGATCGGAGCCCGCTTGTCGCGCGAGACGTGCTTCGTCCTCACTCGAGAGATTGCCGTCGCGAAGCAGCGCCTCGTACGCGGCGCGCTTGGCACTCGTGCTCTGCGTGCGCGAGATGTCGGCGAGCACCGCCTCCACTCCACCATCGCGGCGCAGCCGTGCCACCCGCTGCCGCGCATTGATGCCACTCTCGCGAATCACCTCCGGCAAGAGCGTACCGAGCCAGGCGCGGCCATCCTCCTCGAAGTTCGCCCGCTCGCCGTCGACGCTATACGCATAACGAGGCGCATCGCCGTCGCCAGGAGTGACCGTCAGCTCGCGATCGACGTCGGCGCGTCGCTCGCGAACGTAAAGGCGTCCGTCGTTGCTCAAGTGCGACACGTCCCGCTCATCGGGTGTGAAGTCGACCTTGCCCCACACAGCCACCTGTAGACAGCGGCCGTTGCTCGAGCTGATGTACTGGAAGCTGCTGTCATCATCGTCGCTCGATGAATGAATCGACGTCGAGCTTCCGTTGCGGCGGAGAGAGACAGAGCTACAGGACTCGATCTGCTGCGACGCCACCGTGGTGACCCGAGTCCCAGCGAGGCCCGTGGCAATCATGGCGACACCACTGTTCAACGTCGATGCGTGCGCGGCCAATGCCGCGAGTGGAGCGCGACTGGCCTCGAGCGCGACACGCGCGGTTTCCAGGGTCGCGCCGAGATCGGCGGGAATCGCAGGTATCGACGGCACCGCGGGCAGCGGCGCAATCGGAGCAATTTCCGGCATCGGTTCGACGACGAGATTCATCGCCGGGGCGGCCGTCACCGGCGCCAACCCGATGGAATTTCCCCATCCCTGGCTCATGGCGTGTGCGGACCGTGAGCTGAATGGCTTGAACGCCGCCAAAGGCAGAAGCAACGCGAGCGAGCAGAGGGCGAGACTCAGCGTGGACCGGCTCGATAGAGAGCGCCGGTCCTGCGCGGGATCGAGAATCGCATGCATCCGCGTCTCCAGCTCGTCCGGCCGTGCCATCGCGAGCGCGGCGAACGCCGGCTGGGCCGTTGGACCGCGGAGGCCTAACGAGCGAACCATGTCGAGCAGATCCGCGGCGTACGTCGACGCGGGCGTTCCCTCGCGCAGCACGTAATCGTCGCAGGCATGCTCGCGCTCGACCCGCATGCGATGCGCGGCGATCCAGACGAGAGGATTGAACCAGAAGATGGCGAGTGTGAGCTGTGCAACGAGCTGGGTGAAGGCGTCGACACGCTTCACATGCGCCATCTCGTGGACCAAAACGTAGCGACGCCGCTCTTCCGTCCAATCATCGGCATCATCCGGGAGCAGCACGACCGGATAGACGACTCCCCACGTCACCGGAATGGCAAAGCGCCCGCTGCGGAGCAGCGTCAACGGACGACCGACGCCCAAACGCATCGCGATCCGCTGCGTAAGCGAGAGCCACCGGCCGTCGTCGACGCGCTCGCTTCGTCGAGCGAGCCGAGACACAGCAATGGTGCCGGCGAGGAAGCGGCCGAGAATGGCGAGGGCCCCGAGGAGCCAGAGTACGGCAGTGACACGCAACCAGGAGCGGAGATTGGCGTCACGAATGAATTGGGCGATCGCGGCGAGGCGCGTTGGCCCCGCGCGCCGAATGACAAAGGTCTCGCCGCCTATGCCCGAGCCCATCGCCATCGCCGCATGTCGCGCCGCGCGAGCTTCGGCACGAGCTTCCGCGCGGGCCATCCGTGCCTCGGCCCGCGCCATGCGCGCTTCGGCGCGAGCAATCCGCGATTCGGCACGCGCGCCCGCGACCGCGACTGCCGGCGCCATGTCAGAGTCGTCCGACATCTCGGCGACCGCCGCGGACTCGTTCACATCGGCATCCGCTGACATCGCAATGTGCTCGGCCAGCGCTTCGTGATCCGTCGCCGGCGCAAGCATCACGTCCGCATGCGCCGGAACGATCATCTCCATCGTTGCGCCGTCGAAGGCGCGCTCGATTCGATCGGCAAGTGGAGCCCGCCACGCCGGCAACAACGCCGATAACCCGGGCAGCGCCAGCTGTGCGACGACCGCGCCAGCCCAGATCGCGTGACGCGTTGCCGCGGAGCGCCGCCGGCAAAACATCACGGCGGTAGCCGCAAGGCCGAAAACGACGACGCCCTTGATCGCCGCATCGGCGAGCAGAGGGAGTGCCCGGACCGCCGCGGCTGCCGGGGACGTGAGAAGATGTAAAACACTCGACATGGCTATCGCCCCTCCTTCTTGGCTTGCTCGATGCGCTCGACCATCCGATCCAACTCGGCGTCGCTCATCTTCGTCCCTTTGAGATCGAGCAACGCAGACATCGCCTGTTCCGCGGAATTATCAAAGAAGGTGCGAAGAAGGTGCGTGAGCGCCGTGCGGCGGGCGCTCTCGCGACGCGTCGTTGGTAGATACACGTACGCGCGTCCCTCCTCTTCGTGTCGAACGTGTCCTTTGTCCTCGAGCGTACGCAGCATTGCGCGTACCGCGGAGTAGCTGGGGGGTTCGGGCATGCCCGCGAGGACGTCGGCCGCCGTCGCGCGACCAACGCGAAAGAGATGATCCATGATCTGTCGCTCGCGGCGACTGAGGTGGATCGCTTCGTCGTGCGCCATGCGCGCTCCTATTGACCGGGGCGAACCGGGAGTGGGGCTGCTGCTACGAAAGTAGCATATGCTAGAAAAATAGCAATAGCCCCATCGGCGCCGTCGGTGACGCCCAGTCCGCGCTTAAAACACTAGTCCACCCGCTGCACCGGCTCGTCCACAAACGCCCGAGCGCTGGCCGCGGCAATCGTCCCAGTCGTCCCTCGTTCGCGAAGCCATGCACCGATCATCAACGTTGCGCCCACGAGCGAGAGGGCGAGGCAGGTGAGCCAGAGCGCCGACGGCGAGATGCTGAACAATTGCGTTCCACCAATCGGCGCCAGCATGAGACCGAGGCTGTACGTGAAGGCAAGGGCGGCCTGGTAACGGGCGCGGAGATCGAGAGGGGCGATATCCGCGATGTACGCGGAACCGACCGGGGAGTACACCATCTCCCCGAACGTCCAGATCACGACCGTGAGCGACAGCGACGCAATGGAACTGGCAATGCCAATCGCTCCGAATCCAATGCCGTTGAGCACGAGCCCTACGGCAAGCGCGATCAATGGCGGCCACCGTCGCGTCACCGTGGTGACCCAGAGCTCGATCATGATGATCAAGAGTCCGTTGAGCGACATGAGGGAACCGTAAACCACCGGCGTAAAGCCACGACGCGCCAACTGCAGCGGGAAAGTCGCGTAGGCCTGATGTACCACGAACGCCAGCGCCAATGTTGCAACGAGAACCCTAACGAGTCCAGCGTCGGCCGCCATTCGCGCCGCCGTGCCGCGCGACGCCGGGCGAAGTCGACGACGACTGTGATCCGCCGGTAGGGCGAAGTAGGCCGCGCACCCGTAGATAACCGAGGTCAGCGCGTCACCGATGAAGAGCCAGAGAAACGAGCGCCGAGCGAGAAAGCCCGCCACCGCGGGTCCCGCCGCAACGCCGGCGTTTACCGCCAGCCGGTACATCGCGAACCCTGTGACGCGCCGGCCTGTTGGCGTCAAATCCGCGATGAGCGCCGACGACGCTGGGCGATACAGCTCCGCGGTAACGCCAGCGAGTGCGGTGAGCGCGACGATCGAGGGCAGTCCCGTCGCCTGTGAGAGCGCGAGCATCGTGGTTGCCGAGGCAAACATCGAGAGTGCGATCGTATTGCGGCGTCCCAGCGTGTCAGCGAGGTAGCCACCTGCGAATGCCGCCGCCATGCTGCCAACGCCGTAAGCGCTCAGGGCGAGTCCCGCGGCCGCCGGCGTGTACCCGCGACTCGTCAGATAAAAGACGAGAAACGTGAGGACGAAGCTTCCGAATCGATTGATGAAGGTGCCGCCGAATAGCACCCAGGCGGGGCGCGGCAGCGCGCGAAAGTCTTCCCAAAGCGATGAGGCCATCGCCTACCGCCCGTGAGCTAGCGGAAAGTATCGTTGGGCATGTTGGAACCAAGCTACTATATGTTAGGCTTGTTCCCTCGGCTCACGATGGAATGTCCGCCCAGCCGGCCGAGCGCTCAGATCGTGCCGCTTCCGATGCGTTTTCGAATGTCGCGTGCGCCTGACGACACACCGGCGCCGACACCGAGACCAAAGAGAATCGCAGTTCCCTTCCCGATGAGAGGCAACAGCCATACGACGGGTGTCGCGATGAGCATCGCGGCAAGTCCGGCGAGCAGGGGGATAGCGAAATGGTGAACGGCGTCGACGAAACGCAGCTTGCCCTGCACGAACGAGCGCGCTTGTAAGTAGCCGAACGCGGCCGCGGCGAGCGCGATGGCCATGCTGATGATCGTGAACACTCTACACTCCTCGTCTACGGATCTCGATTGCCGTACGCCGCCATCGCGGAGCAGTTTCACGGCGTGTCCGCAACGGCGCATGATCATCGCGGAGCCGCGACTGGTCTGACGTCTCCGCGATGCGTAAGCTTAGCCGCCTATGCCACGTCCCACGAAGCGACCTCCCCCGTCGCCCCCGTCCGAGACCGCTCCCCAACCCGTTCGCGACATGATCAATCTGCGCATCATTCGCCACGACCGCGAGCAGCTCCTGGCGGACTGCGAAAGCGTGGTGATCCCCACCAGCGGCGAGGTAGTGCAACTCGATGTCGTTGACTCGGACGGTGAGAAGCGCCGTCCGAGCACACTCTGGCGCGTGGTGAGCGTCACGCTGCATGTGCCGTCCCTGCAGAGCGCCATACGCGAAGACGGCAAGAAGCACCGCGTGCAGCAGGTCGACGTCGAGGTCCTGCCCGACGTTGCACTGGTTCCGGAGTTCGCGCACCAAGCGGAGAAGGTGCTATCCGAATCACGCATGTAGCACGATGACCGAGCGCTCCGAACGCGACGTCTACCACGTCACCCACGAGCTGCCGGCCCATCTGAGTGCCTGGGAATTGCCCCCCGGATGGCGATGGGGCGCCGAGGGACTGATGAGTCGGTCGCGACACTACCAGGAGATCATCGACGCGCTCGGGCGCTCGTTGTCGCTGGTGAGTGCGCCCGATCCTGAGCACGCCGCGTGGCTCGAGGCAGAGGCGAGGCACCTCGCGCACCGCAATCATCCGGCGATCCCAACGACGTATCACTACTGGGCGTCGTTCAAGGAGAGCCGGCGCGGGCCTGGCTACCTGCGCCGTTGGCTCGCCGGCGAAACGCTGGGGCAGCGCCTGGAACGCGGAGGCGCCGACGATACGCCAACGACATTGCGCATCATGCGCGAGATCGGCTCGGCACTGAGCTATTTGCACGACTCCGGCGGAGTGCACGGCGCCGTCTCTACTGAGGTGGTGTGGATGGCGCCGATGGCGCGACTCTGGTTGATGGGGTGGGAGTGGGCAATCCCGACCGCCGAGATTCCGGCCTCCGTCGCCCCGGACTTCCGCACGCTCCCCGTACCTAACGAGTGGACCGACGGCGCGTGGCGTCCCACGGCCGCTACCGATCAGTGGCAACTCGCCGCGACATGCTTTGCCAGCCTAACGGGCGAGATGCCGCCGTCCACTGGTGTTCCGCCCATTCATCTGCTCCGTCCCGACACACCGCAGGCCGTGGCGGCGGTGATCGACCGCTCCCTGAGCGCCGATCCCGCGGACCGCTTTCCCTCCGTGGCGTCGATGCTCCGCGCAATGGATCGTGTCACTGGAAGTCGCACGATGATCATGCTCGCCGGCGACGAGCCCGGCGTCACCGATCATGAATCCGAAGAGGTGCGCCTCCGTTGGGCGCTGGCCGACGACTATGAAGTCCTCGCCTCGATCGGTTCTGGCTCATTCGGCTCCGTGTGGCGTGTGCGCGACTTGAGCCTCGGCCGCGAGGTGGCCCTCAAGCTCCTGCACCCACATATCGCCCGCGACGAGCGAGCGGTGGCTCGCTTTCGACGAGAAGCGAAGCTCGCCGCGCAACTCGCGCATCCAGCCATCGTTCCGATTTACGACTGGGATAGCCGTGGCGACGTCTCCTGGTACACGATGGAGCTCGCCGAAGGTGGATCCGTTGCCGAGCTGGTTGCCCATGCAGGTGCGCGTGCACTCTCCGAGATCGCGCCCCAGGTCGATTTCATGCTCAGCGGGCTGGCGGCGGCGCATGCGATCGGCATCGTCCATCGCGATCTAAAGCCTGAGAACATTCTCATCGACCGGTATCGGCGCTGGCGCATCGCGGATTTCGGTATCGCGCAAGCGGCCGGTGAGGAGCGCGCCGGCACCAGCGGTACGCCCGCATTCGCCGCGCCGGAACAGCTGCTCGGCGAACAACAAGACGCGGCGGTGGATTGCTTCTCACTGGCCGCCATCGTCGCGTTCGCATTGAGTGGCGCGCCACCGTTCGGGGAGCGCGATGGACGAACCATTCTCGCACGGGAGTTGCGCGGTGACATCGATCTCGGCACGTACCCCGTCGAGATCGCCGACTGGCTTCGTCGCGGTCTGTCGCCCGATCCCGACTCGCGCTTCGCGGATGCGGTCGCGATGCAAGTCGCGTGGCGTGACGCCATCCAGGCCTTCTTCGATCGCGGGCATCGCGGGCCCTGGTGGCGGCGTTGGCGCGCGAGCGACGGCACTGTAGTGTGGACGGACGAAGGAGCCTAACGAGATGGCGATTCAGACCGTAAATCCGGCGACCGGTGAGCGTGTGCGCGCATTCGCGTCGCTCGGTGCGTCGGAGATCGAGGCACGTCTCGACAGAGCATGGAACGCTCGACGAGGCTGGGCGCGCGCGGCGGTCGCCGAACGAGCGCGGATCGTGCGCCGCGCCGGGGACATTCTCGAGCAGCGAAAAGAAGAGTACGGGCGCTTGATGACGCTCGAGATGGGCAAGACGTACAGGTCAGCGGTAGAGGAAGCCGCCAAGTGCGCCACCGGTTGCCGCTATTACGCGGATCACGCCGAGGAATTTCTCGGCAACGAGCTCGTTGACGCGGAGGGAGAAACGGGGTACGTCGCGTTTCAACCCATCGGTGTCGTGCTCGCGATAATGCCGTGGAATTTTCCATTCTGGCAGGTGATCCGCTTTGCCGCACCAGCACTGTGCGCGGGCAATGTCGGATTGCTCAAGCATGCGTCGAACGTCCCGCAGTGCGCGCTGGCGCTCGAGGAGCTGTTTCGCGCGGCCGGCGCTCCGGATGGCGTTTTTCAGACGTTGCTCGTGGGCTCCGACGCAATTCCCAAGCTGCTCGATGATGATCGCGTTGCGGCGGCAACGCTCACCGGAAGCGAACGAGCCGGCAGCGAAGTCGCTTCGCGGGCCGGCAGCAAGATCAAGAAAACGGTCCTCGAGCTTGGCGGGAGCGACCCTTTCGTCGTTATGCCAAGTGCCGACATCGAGCGCGCGGCAAGCGTCGCCGTGAAGGCGCGCATGATCAACAACGGTCAATCGTGTATCGCCGCGAAACGTTTCGTGGTTCACGAACAGGTGTTCGAAGAGTTTTGCGACCTGTTCGTCAAGCACACGCGCGAGTTGGTTGTCGGAGATCCGATGAACGAACGGACAGACGTGGGGCCGCTTGCCACCGCGCAGATCCGCGACGATTTGGACAAGCAAGTGAAGGAGTCCGTTCGCGCCGGCGCCAAGCTGCTCACGGGCGGAGCGTCGCGATCGGGGGCTGGCTACTACTACGAGCCGACGGTGCTCACCGACGTGCCGGCCACGGCTCCTGCTTATCGAGATGAGACATTCGGGCCGCTCGCAACGCTGCTCCGCGCTCGCGACATCGACGATGCGATACGCCTGGCCAACGGCACCCGGTTCGGGCTGGGCGCCAGTGCGTGGACCAACCAGGGCGCGCAAGCACAGCGGTTCGCGGTCGATCTCGAGGCCGGCAGCGTCTTCATCAATGGGATGGTCGCCTCGGACCCGCGTTTTCCCTTCGGTGGAGTAAAAGCCAGTGGCTATGGCCGTGAGTTGAGCGAGTTCGGCCTGCGCGAATTCGTGAACATCAAGACCGTGCGGATGATGGGCAGCGGCGAGGCCGAGGGCAGTCTCACCGAGTGACGTCGTTAGGCACCGGGACCGGCTTGAGGGCGATTCGCACCGTCGTTCCCGTCCCCGTCTCACTCACGACCGAGATCGTGCCACCCCAGGCGTCGATGATTTGACGGCTAATTGCGAGTCCCAGCCCGCTGCCGCTCGTGCGCGTGGAGAAATGCGGCTCGAAGATGCGCGGCAGCACGTCCGCGGGAATGCCATGTCCGTCGTCGCGAACGACGATCGTGACGCGCGCCGCGGCGTCGCCGTCCTCGTCGAGCGTCGCCTCCTCCCAGACGGATACGGTAACTTCGTGCGCGCCTGCGAGCCGTGCATTCTCGAAGACGTTGAGCAGCACTTCGCGAAGCTCGTCAGCGGTCGCGAATGCGTGCACAGTGTGGTCCGCACCATCGACGCGCCAGCGAACGGAGTCTTGTCCGTCACTGCCTTCCGCCATCGACTCCAGGGCAACGACGTCGCGCACGATCGCCGCGACGTCGATCGGCACAGCGCGCGGTCGCTCGTTAGGCGGTGAGCCGTAGCGACTGAACGCGCGCGCAATCTCGTCGAGCCGGTCGATCTCGGCGAGGATGCGGTTCACGTTCTGCTCGAGCACACGGTCGAAATCCACGCGATGGTCCGCCCGCGCGCGCCGCAGATGCTGCACGCCGAGACGGATTGGCGTCAACGGGTTCTTGATCTCGTGCGCGACCTGGCGCGCCATCTCGCCCCATGCGAGAACCCGCTGCGCGCGTGCGACCTGCGTGATGTCGTCGAGGGTGATGACGACGGCGTCGGCAATCGCGGTCAGTCGCACACGGAGCTCTTGCTCCCCACCGCGCAGCGTCAGCTCGAATGCCACGTCATCGGTGTCGCCCGAGAGGACCTTCTTCACGGCATCGAGCAGCTGGGGGGGCGCCACCGCGGCGAGGGGAGCTCCGGGCGGCAGTGCGGCATCGAGCAAAACGTCGGCGCGTGGATTGGCCAGCACCACATGTGCGCTCTTGTCGACAGCGATCACGCCGCTGGCAACGTTCCGAAGAATCGCGGCAATGCGGCGCTGCGTATCCTCGAGCGCCGATCGGCTCGCATTGAGATCGGACGCCATGCGACGAAATGCCGCGAAGACGGGCCGGAACTCGACCGTCGGCTCGGCATCCAACGGAGGTAGACGCTCACCACCGGCGAGGGCGAGGGCTGCGCTGCGAAGACTGCCAATAGGTCGCGCGAGCTGGCGGGCGGCGATCCCGCTCAGCCAGAGTGCCGCAACCGCGCCCACCGCGGTTGCGAACAGTACAAAGACGCTCAAGTCCTCGCGGCCCAGGCCGAGAGTCAGCTCCTCCGGGCCAGCCGGCGCGGCGAGCACGAGGTCGGAACGTCCCGGCCGGTCGATCGATCGAAAGCCAAATAGCGTGGTGGAGGATCCGATGGTAATCGGCCGGCTCAATGACTCTTCGTCACCGATCACGAGAAGGCGTTCGACATCGTCGCGGAGGAAGCGTCCCACCGGCGCCAGGTCCGCGAGGAGTGGGTCGCTGGCTGCGCGCAGCTCGCCAGCCTCGTACGCGAGCAGTGGGGTTCGGAGCCGATTGCTCTCCGGCAGCAACCAGGAGGAATCGACGACCGAAGGTGTGACTGCGCGAAGAGCCTCTCGAACGAGCACGTCGCGGGCGCCGATGGCCTCACTCGAAAGCCGTTCATACGACCAGACGGCAAACCCGAGCGCGGGAAGCACGAAGAACGCAAACAGCGCCAGTGTTAGGCGCAGCCTATAGCTCCGCGCCCACGTTCGCCGGCGGCCGCGCAACCAGCGCAGAAATCCCCCATCCGCGACCACGCTCACGATCCAGAGCAAGCCGACAATACCAAGATCCAGAAGAACGATCAGCGTACCTCGCTCCACGAGCGCGAGGGGCGCGCGCAGCTCCACTTCGACGTGTGCGTGGGCCACACCACTTCCCGTGCGCACGAGCCAATCACCGTGCAGGGCGCTCTCACGCCGTTGCCACCGCGCTTGCGCATTGTTGGGCAAGCGTGGACGCGCGGCGTCGAGCGGCGACAGCTGCAGCGTGTACGGAGGCTCCCCATCAGGCTCGACCTCGAGCCCCAGGAGCACATTGAACGGATCGGCGCGGATGAGCCGGGTTTTCGGGGCTACGGCGACCACGGTCGCGACGGTTGCGTCGGTCGGATTGGTCGTCGGTACAGCGAGGAGGAGCTCGGTGGCGGGATCGCCGGCGACGCTCGTCATGACGGGCCGCTGGATGCGGAGCGCGGCGCCGACCACCTGTCTAACGGCTTCAGCGGGCACCCCGAAGTTCGCCGTCGCCAGCGACGCCACCGGCATCCCCGAGATCGAGACCGCGAACAATGCCGTGGGATAGTCGGCGGCCGCGAGCGATGACCCGACAAAGTGTTGCAGAAGCGCGGAGCGCGTGGCGGGTAGAGGTTCGTTCTCGAGCGACACGGCAAAGCGGTCGAGTAAGGAGCGCGCGGCACCTTCCGGATCCGGATCACTGAGGCCTGAGAGATCATGCTCCGCCAGCTCCACGCGGCCGCGCGCGGTGCGCCCCCAAACGAGCGTTGCCGCGCCTAACGCGGCGACCACCGCGGTGTTGACGACGAGAAATCGGGTCTGGCGGCTCAGCGCGAGCCCCGCGATCGCGCCGATCCAGAGAAACGTGTACCACCACGGCCACTGTCCCGGCGCTTGCCACACGATTGGAGCGAGTATCGAGGCGAAGGCAGCGAGCGCGGAGCCGGTCGCCGCCGGCAAGCCGCGCGATCGGCCGAGGAGCACTCCCCCGGCGCCCGCTCCGGCGAGAAGCACCGAGACCGCGGCCAGGAAGAGCGGGATCTGCCAGATGAGCCAGAGCGGCGCGCTCACGCCGTACGCCGGCGGCCGAATACCCCGCGCGAGGTCGCGAAGGAGAAATGGTCCAAGCCCGGCGACGAGAATGACGATTGCCGCCGCCGTGAGTCGGCCGGGACGGCGGCCGCGGCGCAACAAGGTGAGGAGCGCGAGCAGCACCAGCGCACTCGTTAGGCCGAGGGCGCCGGCACTGGCGCTCAGCGGTCCGGCGATACTCGTGAAGTACACGCTCGGGTCAAACAGGCGCGTGTAATTGGAAAACTCATTCAATGGAATGAGCGCGACACAGACGAGGACGACGACCAATGTCGCGAGGCGGGGCAGCACGCGCCGTGTGAAACGCCACGCGGCGATGATGAAGCAGGCAATCGCCGCGGCGAGGAGCCAGCCGATATCGATTCGCAAACGCTCATGGAGGCGTTGAATGACCTCACCCGCCTCCATTGGGGCCGCGCGCGCGTCCAGCAGCGGCGCGCCCGCGTACGAGAAGCGGAGTACCGGAACCCCATTCGCCGGGCTGCCGGGAGCGGTGAAGATGAAGTCATCGAGCCGTGCTCGCCGCGCGATGCGACGGGAGATTGGACTCGACAGCCGATCGGCGGGTGGCGCGGCCGACAAGAGCACGGTCGCCACGGCGCGATCATCACCCCGTCGCGCTGTCGCATAGAGCGTGAGATAGAAATCCGAGGCTGACACGCCGGCGACGCCCGGCAGCGTATCCGGCGCGGCGCGAAAGCGACCGGCCCACGCGAATGCGCTGTCGCCGCGGTAGACCACGACTCCCCGCTCGTCGGGTCCGTGCACGAGCGACTGCAGCTCGCTAAACGCCTTTTCCCGATCCAACGATGTGCCTAACGCTGCTGCCGCATCCGAGGCCAGGCGGCGCTCGGCGTCGGCGAGAGCGCCGTCGAGCGCGTCCAACCCCGCTCGTGCACGCGATGTCTGCCACTCGCTCCAGTTGGCCGCGACACGCGAGAGCTCGAGTTGCGCCCTTGCAGCGAAGATCACCGCGCCGGCCGCGAGAACGACCGTCGCCACCGCCCACCGGCGCTGTTCACCGCGCAATCGCCAGGCAAGGAATGCCGCGGCAACGGTAGCGAGGCTCCAGATGACCAGGTACTGTACCGACGGCGCATCGAGCCATCGGCTCGCGGCAAGGACCACGACGGCAACGGTCGCTGCCCAGCCGGTGCCGACGCCGATCTTGATACGGCGCCGGTGGGGCGCGGGCGTCTCGTTCACCGATAGCTCATCCCGAATGACTCAGCCTCTCCCGGCGCCTAGCGCGCGCGCCGCGCACACGCCCTGGCGGTTGAAGGAGCTTCGTCCGGCCCAAGTTGCCGACATCCTCGCCAACGATCCCCGTCTCATCGTACCGGTAGGTACATGCGAGCAGCACGGTCCCCATATGCCGCTGGGCTGTGACACGATCATCGTGGAACATCTCGCGGACGATTTCTCGTCGGAGTTCGGCATTCTGCGCGCACCCACCCTGGAGTATGGTGTCAACGTCGATACCGAGCGCGGTTTCCCGGGAAACGCATCGCTCCGGCGAAAGACGCTCCACCGCATGCTGAATGATCTCATTGACTCGTGGGAGGCGAACGGTGTTCGGGAATTCGTGCTCCTTACCGCGCACGAACACGATCCCCATCTCGAGGCGCTCGCTACGGTTGTGACATCGGGCGCCAGGGTTCGCGTCGTGGACATCTTCGAGGTGGACTTCAGCGACCTGCTGGAGGCACAAACGGAACCCATGCATGGCGACGAGGTGGATACCTCGCTCCTTCTCTTTCTTGCTCCGAAACTAGTGGCGGTCGACCTCGCTCAAGATTATATGATGTCTCGCGAGGAGCTACGCCGATACCGCCGGGGCTGGTTGCGAGTTCCAAAGGGAAGCCCTGGTTCCATCGGAATGCCACGTCTAGCGTCTGCACGGAAGGGAGAAGAGATCTACCAGCGCATACGGACGCGAATCCGCGACCGCGTCTTCATTGCCCCACCGCCGGACGCGCCGTAACTCCAGGAACACCCACCGGACACATGGGTAGCACGATCCGCATGAGACTTGGCTCCCTAGCAGTGACCCAGGCGGTTTTGCTTGCCAGCGCCATCCTCCCGCTGTCGATTGGGCGCGCGCAGGCACCGAGCCGCACCCTGGACGAGGGGATCTTTCTCATATCCAAGAGCGGGACGCCCATTGGTCGTGAGTCGTTCAGGATCTCGCGATCGACGGTCGCCTCACCCGAGGCATTTCGGGCGACGGCTCAGGTCGCGCTCGGGGAGCGCCGGATCGTGCCGACGCTCGTTTGCGACTCGACTGGCGCGCCGATCTCCTACGACGTGGCGGTCCAAGGGGGCGGCGATCCCGGCGCTCAGCTCCGCGCCCGGGCGCGGCCGGGTCGATTCACCTCGATGCTGCGAACGAAAGAGGGCGAATCCGCACGCGAGTACGTCGTGCCCACGGGCGTGATCGTGTTGGACGAGGACGTCATTCACCAGCTGTATTTCGTCACCTTGGGCGGACGGCGTTCGGGCTCGGTTACCTTGCTCGCGCCCCGCACTGGAGTGCAGGCGGTGGCCAGCCTTCAGGATCTCGGATCCTCGAACCTCGATTTCAGCGGCAAGCTCATACCCGCTACGCACTTTGCCCTCAGCTCGGCTTCCTTTCCGCGGCGCGAGTTCTGGATCGATTCAGCCGGCCGCATCCTCAGAGCTTCCATCCCGGAGCGGGGAATTCTCGCCCAGCGAGACGAGCCCCCGCGTTAGATTAGGAGTCTGCGCCTAACGTCCAGGGCCCATGTTGCGGTCCGACGTTTTTTGTCGCCAGTGAGGCCGAAAAAGCTGAAACCGGTCTCCCAGACCCCCCGTACTGCCCGCAGACTTCCAGCCATAGGACCCACCGACAATGCGTTTGCTGAAGCCGGTCGCCGTTACGGCGCTGCTCGGCGCCTTCTTGCCCGCCACGCTCGCGGCTCAGGTGTCGAGCTCCACGCAATCCACAAAGCCCGCAACAACGCTCACCCTGGACGAGGCTATTTCCCTCGCGCGGCAGAACAACCCCGTCTACCTCACCACGGTAAATGAGCGGAAGACCACCGACGCGCAGGTGCGCATGGCATACGGGGCGTTGCTTCCCTCCTCGAATGCGTCGTTTTATGCGGCCTATCAGCAGGGCGGCGACATTTTCGTCAACGGCGGGAACCTGAGTGTCGGCTCCGACCAACGTCAGTCGCAGTACAATCTGAACCTCAACTATCGCATCAACGCCGGTACGCTCGTGCAGCCGCGCGCGGCGAAAGCGAATCGCATCGCCGCCGACGCGGATATCACGGGCGCGGCCGAAAACCTGCGGTCAACCGTTTCTCAGCAATACATCGCGGCGATCCGTGCTGATGCAAACGCCGCGTTGCAAGACACCCTGGTCGCTGTCCAGCGAGCCAACCTCGAGTTGGCGAAGGCACGCGTCGCCGTGGGAGCGGACAACATTCTCGCCGTTCGTCGCGCGGAGGTAACGCTCGGACAAGCCGAGGTGGCTGCGCTCACGGCGCACAACACCGCGGATGTCGAGAAGGTTCGTCTCTTCCAACAGATGGGCGTGCAGCCGTCGCCGAACGTGACGCTCACGACGACCTTCGCCATCTCCAAGCCCACGTTCTCGCTCGATTCGGTCATGGATCTGGCGCGACGCCAAAACCCGGCCGTTCACGCCCTCCGCGAGCGCGAGAGCGCGGCGGCATGGGGCGTTCGCGTGGCCCAGTCGAATTACACGCCGACGCTGCAACTGCAAACGGGGTGGAGCGGCACCTCCTTCCAGTACACGAACTCCGATTTTCCCGTACAGCAAGCGATCTCGTCGACTCAGCGGAATTTCGCGAGCTGCATGAGTCAGGACTCGGTTCGCCTCGCGCTCAATATGTCGAGCCTTGGCTGCGGCAATCGGTTCGCGCCGATTACCGACGCGCAAGCAGCGGCGATTCGCTCGGAGAACAACGCATTTCCATTCAAGTTTCAACGCTCGCCGCTTTCATTGGCGGCCATCGTGTCGATCCCGCTCTTTGACAACTTCCAGCGCGAGCAGCGTGTCGAGCAGGCGCAGGTCGATCGCGACAACGCACGATTGAACGTGCGCTCGCGTGAGCTGCAGATGACGGCCGATGTCACACAGGGCTATCTGAACCTGGTGACCGCAGCGCGCACCGTGGAGCTGCAGGAAGTGAATGCGCAGAAGGCGCGCGAAGAGTTGACGTACGCGCAGGAGCGGTATCGTGTCGGTGCGGCAACGTTCCTCGACGTCACGACATCGAGCGGCGCGTTCGTGCAGGCGCAGGTCGATCGCATCAACGCCATTTACGACTATCATCGGGCGTTCGCCGCGCTGGAAGCAGCGATCGGCCGCCCCCTCCGCTGAGCACTAGAGGCTCCCCCACATGAGTAAGAAAACGAAGTGGTCGGTCGCTGGCCTGTTCGCAGCCGTCATGATAGGTGTCATCGTGCTGACCGCGATGCGAAGCGGCACGAAAGCGGTAAGCGTTCGCATCGAGCCCGTGCAGCGACGTGACCTCATCGCCTCTGTCACGGCGAGCGGGAACGTGACTCCACATACGAAGGTCGATCTCAGCTCCGACATCACAGGCAAGATCGTTAGGCTGGATGTGAAGGAAGGACAGATCGTCTCGAAGGGCCAATTCCTTCTTCAGATCGACCCGCAGGAAGCACAGGCGAACGTCGAGCGCGGCGCGGCGGCCCTGTCGGCAGCGAAGGCCGCGGCTGCGCAGGCGAAGGCAAGCCTGATTCAGGCGCAGAAGAGCTACGAGCGTTCGATGGAGATCAAGAAGGCGAATGCGCAGCTCATCTCGGACGAACAGCTCGAGCAGCTGCGTACGACCGTGGACGTCGATCAAGCGACGTTGGAGGCCCAGCAGCACCTCGTGGACCAGAACGCCGCGCAGCTCGCGCAGCTCAAGAGCGCGCTCAGCAAGACGACGATTTTCGCGCCGATGGCAGGGCGTGTAACGCGTTTGAACGTCGAGGGCGGTGAGACGGCGATTATGGGAACGCTCAACAAGGATGCCGCCACGCTGCTCACGATCAGCGACATGTCCGTGCTCGAGACCAAAGTGAAGGTGGACGAGACAGACGTCGCGCGGATCGGGATCGGTGACTCGGCCCTCGTACAGATCGACGCCTTTCCCGACACCACCTTCATCGGCCGCGTGACGAAGATCTCGAACAGCTCGGTGAAGTCGGCGACGGCAACGCAGGCGAGCGGCGACCAGGCGGTCGACTACGAGGTCACCATCCAGTTACTCAACGTGCCCCACGAGACGCGCCCGGATTTCTCGGCTACCGCCAAGATCGTGACGGACTCGCGCAAGAACGTACTCTCGATTCCGATCATCGCGCTCACCGTTCGAGAGAACGAGGGCGTGCAAGCTGGCGATACGGCGATCGGGCTCGGCAAGCCGAAGCCCAAGAAGGAAGTGGGCAAGAAGGACGTCGAAGGCGTGTTCGTTGTCGGGGCGGACAACAAAGTCACCTTCCGGCCCGTAAGACGTGGGATCACCGGCGAGAAGCACTTCGAAGTGCTCGCCGGCTTGAAGGAAGGGGAGAAGATCGTCGCCGGGACCTATCAGGCCATTCGTGAGCTGAAGGACGGCGCCCTCGTGAAGGAAACCAAGCCCGACGTCAAGAAGCCCGGAGCCTAAGAGTGAGTCAGGATATCATCGACCCAGCAATGGGGACGACCGCCGAGCGGCGCGTCGTCGTCGCGGCGGAGGGGCAGGAACCAGACAAGCGTTGGATCATCGTCACCCGCGGTATCAAGCGGGAGTACGACATGGGGGGCGAGGTCGTACGCGCTCTGCGTGGCGTCGATGTCGCGATCGGACGCAATGAGTATGTCGCGATCATGGGACCGTCGGGCTCCGGCAAGTCAACACTGATGAACATCGTCGGCTGCCTCGATACGCCGAGCGACGGTGAGTATTGGCTCAACGGGACGTTGGTGTCCCGTATGACCGACGATGAGCTGGCGCGAGTGAGGAACAAGGAGATTGGCTTCGTCTTCCAGACCTTCAATCTGCTACCGCGAGCGACGGCGCTGCACAATGTGGAGCTGCCGTTGGTGTATGCAGGCATCGCGGCCGACGAGCGAAAGAAGCGCGCGAAGCACGCGCTGGAGCAGGTGCAGCTCGAGCACCGCATGGATCACAAGCCTAACGAGCTGTCGGGCGGTCAGCGCCAACGCGTGGCCATCGCGCGGGCGCTCGTGAACAATCCGTCCATCCTGCTTGCCGACGAGCCCACGGGGAATCTCGACTCGCAGACGTCGGAAGAGATCATGAAGGTGTTCGAGGAGCTCGCGAATCATGGGCAGACGGTGATCATGGTGACGCACGAGCCAGACATCGCTGCACATGCGCGGCGCGTCGTGGTGCTCCGCGATGGGCTCGTGTCGTCAGATGACCGACGCGAAGCGTTTGCGGCGAGAGTGGGACTATGACGGGTAGAGGGTAGAGAGTTGCGGGTGAGGGCGCTTTCGCGCTCCACCAACACCCTCTACCCTCTACACACCGTCCTCCACCATGCCGCTATTCGAAGCAGTTCGTCTCGCCCTCGGTACGCTGCGCGTGCAGAAGCTCAAGAGCTTCTTCACGCTCATCGGCGTGACGATCAGCGTCATGTTCCTGATCGCGGTCGTGTCGATCGTGCAGGGGATGAACCGCTACGTCGAAGACGATTTCGCGGGCAAGTTCCTCGGTGTGAACACGTTCAACCTCCGGCGATTTCCGGACATTCAGAACGATGTCACGGAGGAGGAGTGGAAGGCGTGGCAGCGCCGTCCGAACATCACCATCGAGGATGCGCTTGCCGTGCGCGAAACATTGCCCCCTGGCGCGCGCTGGGCGATGCATGATGTCACCCGTACGGACGCGAGCTCCAAGTTCGCGCAGGGTGGACCGAGGGTCATGGCCGAGGCAGCGACGCCCGAATACTTCCTGATCAAGGATCTCACGCTGTCGCACGGTCGTGTTTTCAACGAGCAGGAAGACGCGATCGGCGCCCCGGTGATCGTCATCGGACAGGAGATCGCGGAGCGCTACTTTCCCAATCTCGATCCCATCGGTCGCGAGATACGCATCCATCGCTTTCCATTTACGGTGATTGGCGTGCTGGAGAAGCAGGGGACCGTATTTGGTCTCGCTCTCGACCGGCAGGTTATCGCGCCCTTCCACTCGGAGATGTCGCGGCTCACTCACGGCCGGCAGAATCTCTACGGCGTCGTTGTGCAGGCACCCACACCGGCCGCGTTCAACGGGCTTCATGAGATGGTGCGGGAGCTGATGCGAAAGCGCCATCGTCTTGGTCCCTCGGAGGGCGATGACTTCGTTCTCGAAAGCTCGGAGTCCGCGCTGGGCCAATGGCGCACGATCAGCAAGTACATGGTGCTCGCGGGAACGGTCCTGCCAGCCATCGGGCTCATCGTCGGGGCGATCGTCATCATGAACATCATGCTCGTCGCGGTCGCCGAGCGGACACGCGAGATCGGCATCCGCAAGTCGTTAGGTGCGCGCCGCAAGGACATTCTGGCACAGTTCCTCGTAGAGTCCGCGACACTGAGCAGCGTCGGCGCACTGATCGGGGTGGGGCTGGGTATCGCGTTGGCGACCATCATCGCGAAGATGTCGCCGCTTCCCGCGGCCGTGGCTCCTTGGTCGATCGTGGTGGCCGTTGGCGTCGGCGCCGGCGTAGGCATCGTCGCGGGTGCGTACCCGGCGAGCCGCGCTTCCCGGCTGGATCCCATTCTCGCCATGCGCAGTGAATGAGGACACGCTCATGATGCGTCGCTTTGGCAATACGCTCTACCAGCTCCTCGAGGGCGTGCTCATCGCGTTCGACGCAATCCGCACCAACAAGGTGCGGGCTGGCCTCACCATTCTTGGCATCGCCGTCGGCGTATTCGTCGTCACGGTGATGTCGGCGGCCGTGCACGGGATCAATACCGGTGTATCGCGGAGTCTCGCGGCCGCGGGACCAACGACCTTTTTCCTCTCGCGCTGGCCAGCGGAATTCACGGCCTGCGACGGCGGCGGCGGCGATGCGTGCCCGTGGATGCGGTTCCGTCCACTCACCCTCGATCAGGGTAAAGAGATCGCGCAGCTCCCGATGGTCCAGGGCGTGAGCGCGGACATCGAGAGCTCGGCGAGCGTGAAGTACGCCGATCGTGAGCTGCCCGGCGTGACGCTCACCGGCTACTCGACGAACTGGTTCGACATGGCCGGCGGCGATATCGTCTCGGGTCGCAACTTTACAGAGGGCGAGTACGAGGGCGGAGCGTCCGTTGTCCTCGTCAACGACAAGGTCGTGGAGCGGCTGTTCGGTGGCAGTGAAGCGGTTGGCAAGGAGATTCGACTCAATGGCCAACAGTTCACCGTGATCGGTGTTTATAACCCCGTCGCAAACCTGTTCGACAGCGGCGACAAAGGAAAGCTCATCGTGCCGATCACCACGGCACAACGTCGGCTGAACGTGAGTTTGTACTGGATGCAGCTCACCGTAAAGCCGCGCGATGGCGTCGACCGTGATCTGGCCATGGACGAGACGATCGCGACATTGCGAGCCGCGCGGCATCTGCGGCCGGGCCAGACGAACGATTTCTTCGCGACGACGCCGGAGAAGTTGCTCGCTCTTTATAACAAGATCGTTGGCGTATTCTTCATCGTTATGATCACCCTCTCGGCGGTAGGGCTCCTCGTGGGCGGCGTCGGTGTCGTCGCGATCATGATGATCTCGGTAACAGAGAGGACGCGCGAGATTGGCGTGCGGAAGGCGTTAGGCGCGACGCGACGAGCGATCCTCTGGCAGTTCCTCGTCGAGGCGGCCACGCTCACCACCGTCGGCGCTGTCGTCGGTCTGCTGTTGGGCGGCGGGATCACGCTGCTCATCCGCAGCGCGACGCCCATCGAGGCATCGACGCCACCTGTCGCGATCGTTGCCGCGCTCGCCTCGAGCGCACTCGCCGGGGTCGTGTTCGGCATGTTGCCAGCGATGCGCGCTTCGCGGTTGGATCCGGTCGAGGCGTTGAGATACGAATAGGGGAACGGGTAGAGGGCGGAGGGTAGAGGGTAGACGGTGGAGGGTGGATCCTCGACGGTTGAGGAAAGGGCGGCCCTCCACACACAGCCCTCACTCTGTACCCGAAACGCTCTATCCACTTTCTGAACCCGCGGCGCTCGAGCTCTCGTAGAGCGACCCGCAACCTTCTACCCTCTACCTCTACCTCTACCCGCAACCCTCTACCCGAAACATGTCCCTTCTCGAAGCGGTTCGTCTCGCGCTCGCGCAGATCCGGGTGCAGAAGCTGAAGAGCTTCTTCACGCTGGCCGGCGTGACGATCGGGGTGATGTTTCTCATCGCCGTTGTCTCGATCGTCGAAGGGATGAGCCGGTACGTGGAGAACGACTTTATTGGACGGCTGCTCGGCGCCAATACCTTCACGGTGCGGCGGATGCCATGGTTCGGCAACAACACCACTCGCGACCAATGGCGTGAGTGGCAGAAACGGCCACGCTTCTATCAAAGGGACGTCCGCGCGATTACGGCTGTGCTGCCTAACGGCACGCGCTGGGCCCTCGAGAGCCAGGACAACCTCTGGGCAACGTCGCCTTTCGCTCGCCCGCGGCAGATCGATGCGCACGCGGTCGAGGGTGACTACTTCACGATAAAGAACTACGACTTGAGCAGCGGTCGGACGTTCACCCAGCAGGAATTCGAGCTGGGATCCCCGGTTGTGGTCATCGGCGATGAAGTGGCGAAATTTTTCTTTCCCGGCCTGAACGCCGTGGGGCGTGAGCTCCGCATCGGCAGCATGCCCTACACCGTCATCGGCGTCATCGAGCATCAGGGGTCGATGTTCGGGATGTCGCTGGATAAGATGGCGATCGCGCCCTTCGGCTCGCCCATGCACCGGCTCACGAACCCTCGCGGTGACATCGACGGTCTCATGATTCAAGCGCCGTCCGAGCTATTGATGAACGACGCGATGGAGTCGGTTCGCGAATTCCTGCGCGGTTTCCGGCATCTTCGGCCCGTGGAGCCGGACAATTTCGCAATGGAGACGTCGGCCACCGCGCTCATCGCATTCGAGAAGATGCGGAGTGTGATGACGGTCGCCGGTACTGCCCTGCCCTTCGTGGGCCTGATCGTCGGCGGACTGGTGATCATGAACATCATGCTCGTGGCCGTTGCCGAGCGGACGCGTGAGATCGGGATCCGCAAGTCGTTAGGTGCAAGGAGCCGTGACATCCTTGGGCAGTTCCTCGTCGAGGCCGCGACACTCAGCACACTCGGAGCCATCATCGGGATCGCGTTAGGCATCGCCATCGCCAAGGGGCTGTCGTGGAAGTATCCGTTCCTGCCGGCCGCGGTCGCACCGTGGTCGATCGTGGCGGCAACCGCGCTCGGTCTCGTCGTCGGTGTCGTGTCTGGCGTGTATCCGGCCCGTCGCGCGTCGCGCCTCGATCCCATCGAAGCGCTGCGTCAGGAGTAATCGCTCATGCGCTTCATGAATCGCGTTCTGCTCGCGCTCGAGGGGGTGACCCTCGCCATCGACTCGATGCGCGCCAACAAGGCGCGAGCTTTCTTGACGATCATGGGGGTTGCCGTCGGTGTCTTCGTTGTCGTGGCGCTCTCCTCGGTGGTGCGCGGCGTCAACGAGAGCTTCGCCCGCGACGTGGAAGCCGCGGGCCCGACGTCATTCTTCATCTATCGCCGCAACATCAGCGGTTTCGAGAGTTGTGACGGCACGGACGAAACGTGTCCCGAGCGTCGAAACCCTCCCATCACGATCGATGAAGCCAATTTGATCGAGCGCCTCCCGAGTATTCTCGCGGTGACGTCACATGTGGCGAATGGCGGCACGTTCAAATACAAGGATCGTGAGCTGAACGCGGGCATGGAGGCGTACACGCCAAATTGGGTGGACGTCGACGGTGGTGACATCTTTCCGGGCCGCAGCTTCACCTACGCGGAGAACGCGAATGCGGCGCAGGTGGTGATCATCAACGACAAGATGGCGGAGATGCTCTACGGAGATTCCGATCCCATCGACAAGGACCTAACGATCAATGGCGTTCCATTTCGTGTCATCGGCCTCTATCACTACACCGCGAGTCCGATGGGGACGCCGACATCGGCGGGCGGTGGCGATTCACCGAAAGCGATCCTCCCGTGGGAGACGGCGCGTCGCCATCTCAACTTCTGGATGCGCGGCAACAACCTGATCGTGAAGCCTCGCGCCGGTGTCACCGTCGACGAGGCAACAGACGACGTCACTGCGGCATTGCGCGCGCGACGCAGCCTCGGACCTAATTCGCCGAACAACTTCGCGATCATTACGCAGGATCGGTTGCTCGAGACTTACAACAAATTGTTCGGAACGTTCTTTCTCGTCGGCTTGTCGCTTTCGGCCGTAGGGCTTCTGGTGGGCGGTGTTGGCGTCGTGGCGATCATGATGATCTCGGTAACGGAACGGACGCGCGAGATTGGCATCAGAAAGGCGCTCGGCGCAACGCGCGGGACCATCCTTTGGCAATTCCTCGTCGAGGCGGTGACACTGACCGCGGTCGGCGCCGCGGTTGGCCTCGTGCTGGGTATCCTGACGACGGTTGGCGTGCGCACCGCGTGGCCATCGATTCCGGCGTCGACGCCCGCGACATCGATTGCCGCGTCACTATTGGTCAGTGCGGTGACCGGTGTGGTTTGCGGCATCATGCCGGCGTTTCGGGCAGCTCGATTGGATCCCGTGGAAGCACTGAGGTACGAATAAGATGGTCGTGGGTTGCGGGTAGAGGATTGTGGGTAGAGGCTAAAGGGCGCGGCATATGGAATGGTTCTACGGCGAGGAGTAAGCTTTCACCGCGCCACACTCCACAGGCCACCCGCCACCTCCCACGCGGCCGATGCGTTTCGACGACATCCTCCTCACGGCGTTTCGTCAGATCCGGGCGAACAAGCTTCGTTCCTTTTTCACGCTGCTCGGCATCATCGTCAGCGTCGCGTTTCTCGTCGCGGTGGTCGCGATCATCCAAGGAATGAACGCGTACGTAAAGGAGAACATCGCGGACAACGTCGTCGGCACGAACACCTTTCAGGTCCGGCGAATGCCGGCGCGCGTCGGGCTCTTCGACGAAGACGATTGGCGAGTCGTACTCCGGCGACCGAAGATCACCGAGCAAGACGCCGCGGTCGTTAGGCAGGCCGTCCCCGAGGCGACGGCAATTGCCCTGACGTCCGGCTACCCAACTCCACAAGCGGACGTGGTATGGGGGAATCGCACGCTAGGCGACGTGCTCATTTTCGGAATCACGCCCGATTACCAGGTGGTGCAAGATTATCGGTTTGCCGGCGGCCAGCCGCTGAGCGACGTCGACGTTCGCGAGCGCCGCTTTGTCTGTGTCATCGGTTCAGACGTGGCGGAAAAGCTCTTCGAATCGGTCGATCCAGTCGGTCGCGAGATCCGGATTCGCGGCGAGCGGTTCACCATCGTCGGTGTCGTGGGTCGGAAAGGTAAGATTCTCGGCCAGTCGTTCGACGGGTTCGTGATGCTCCCCTTCACGACGTTCGAGTCGATGTACGGGCGGCGTCAGACGACCACGATTTCCGTCAAGCTGCCGGATGCCTCGCTCGTGGGCGACGCGATGGGTCGCGCTCAGGAAGCGATGCGGCTGGAGCATCGGCTGGCGCCGAACGACGCGGACAATTTTTCGATCGAGACGTCCGACGCCTTGATCAGCTTTTGGAAAAGCTTAACGAGCGTGCTGTTCAGCGTTGTTCCCGCGGTCGTCGGTATCGGTATCGTCGTTGGCGGCATCGTGATCATGAATATCATGCTGATGTCGGTTCGCGAACGCACGCACGAGATCGGACTGAGGAAGTCTGTCGGGGCAACGCAACGTGACATTCGGAGACAATTCCTCGCCGAGGCCGTGATGCTCGCGACGCTCGGCGGGGCGTCTGGTTCGGTGGCGGGCTGGACGATCGCGACGATGATTGCTGCAGCGTCGCCGCTGCCGGCTCGGGTCACGAGCTGGTCTGTCGCGATGGCGCTGACGTTAGGCGCTGGAGTCGGCGTGCTGTTCGGCGTCTACCCTGCCACGCGTGCTGCGCGACTCGATCCGGTGGCGGCGCTGAGGGCGGAATGACTCCCCTGGTCCGTCGCGTTGGGTTGATACGATTTCTCGGTAATGCACGCGAGACCGTCACGCTCGCGTTCGATTCCCTTCGGGCGAGCAAACTGCGCTCGAGCCTCACGATCCTCGGCGTCGTGATTGGCGTCTCGGTGGTGATGGCCATGGCGTCGATCGTCCAAGGGATTCGCGATCAGATCGTGAAGACGATCGAGATTGCCGGGCCCACCACCTTCTATGTCATGAAGGTGTTCTCACAGACGCCCCTCAATCCCGATCGATTGCCGAAGTGGGTGCGGGTGCGCCCGGACTTGACCCGCGAAGAAGCGGACCGCATCGCGGCACTCCCGGACATCGAGTATTCCAGCATTTGGGCGCAAGTGATTCAACGGGTGGAGTACAATGGCGTCCGCACGCAGCCACAGGCAATCATGGGCGCGGACGACCGATTCACGGAGATCCAGGGTGGTGAGCTTTCGTCAGGCCGCTGGTTCACACATGCGGAGCTCGCGAGCGGTAGTGCCGTCGTCGTGCTCGACGTAGACGTCGCACGGCGTCTGTTCGCCGCTATCAACCCCCTCGACCGTCTCGTTAGGCTCGGCGGACGACCGGCGCGAGTCATCGGCGTCTACCAGCCAGCGGCCAACATCTTCAAACCGCCCGGCCAGGAGGTCGCCGCCATCGTGCCGTTCGGAATGCTCGATCATCAGTTCACGATCGACAAAACGGTCGCCCTCTTCATTCCGGTGAAGCCGAAGCCTGGAGTATCGGTCCTCGACGCACAGGAGGCGGTGACCATCGCGCTTCGCGAGATGCGGCGGCTGCGGCCGGCTGACCATAACAACTTCGACATGATCACCCAGGATCAGATCCTCGATGTCTTCAACAAGCTCACGGGCGTCTTCTTCCTCGTTATGATTGCCCTGTCGGGCGTG
This sequence comes from Gemmatimonadaceae bacterium, assembly GCA_045804225.1. GTDB lineage: Bacteria > Gemmatimonadota > Gemmatimonadetes > Gemmatimonadales > Gemmatimonadaceae > AG2. The sequence continues at coordinate 66,942 of JBJMNO010000001.1, read as the reverse complement.
GCGTTGCTCGTGGGCGGGATTGGCGTGATGGCAGTGATGATGATCAGCGTCACGGAGCGAACGCGGGAAATCGGCGTGCGTAAGGCCGTCGGAGCGACGCGCGGCGACATTCTGCTGCAATTTCTCTTCGAGGCCGCGACGCTTACAGGGGCTGGCGGCGTCATCGGAATTCTCGTTGGACTGGCCGTTGGACGTGGTATCACGATGCTCATGCACGTGAGCGCCACGCCACCCGTCAACTCGACCCTCGTGGCGGTGCTGGTATCGGTTTCCTTGGGCCTTGTTTTCGGTCTGTTGCCCGCACGACGAGCCGCACGCCTTGATCCGATCGACGCGCTACGCTACGAATAGCGCATGACAGAAGTGCACCTACTCGCCATCGCGGCGCACCGCGATGACGTCGAGCTCACGTGTGGCGGTACGTTGATCAAGGCGGCGCGGCAAGGACATCGAACCGCGGTGCTCGACCTCACCCAAGGCGAGATGGGCACTCGTGGCTCCGCGGCGACGCGGGCAGCCGAGGCCAGCCACGCCGCGGAGATTATGGGCCTCACCGCTCGAGAGAATCTCGATCTGCCTGATGCGGGGATCGTCAACGATCCACCGACGCGGGAACGCGTCGCGCGGGCAATTCGACGCTTTCGCCCGCGCGTGGTCATCGCCCCGGCGCCGACGGGCCGGCATCCGGATCACATCGTGACCTCTCAGCTCGTGCGTGATGCCTGCTTCGTCGCTGGCCTCGCAAAGCTGGCACCCGACGTACCGAAGCACCGGCCGCACAAGGTGGTACACACGCTTTCCTTTCGACAGGATGCCACGAAGCCATCCTTCGTGGTCGACATCACCGACGACTTCGAGCGGAAGATGGAAGCGATACGCTGTTACGACTCGCAGTTCAGCGGCGTAACACAAGCGGGCGAGGTGTACCCCAATGGCGAGCCGCTTTACGAGATGGTACGACACTATGCCGCGTACTATGGCGCGTTGATCCGGCGACGATATGGGGAGCCCTTTTTCGCCGTCGAGACGATGCTCGTCGATGATATCGTCGCGCTCGAGGTGGCGACGTTTTGAGCGCCGACCGGGAGCAGGACGGACCGCCTAACGACTCAGAGGCGATCGACTATGGCTCGTATCTGGCCCTCGACGAGCTACTCGCCCTCCAGCGGCGACGCTCGTCCCCCGAACATCCGGACGAGCTTCTATTCATCATCGTGCACCAGGCGAGTGAGCTTTGGTTCAAAGCCATTCTCTTCGACCTCGATCAGGTCACGATGGCGCTGCAGCGGTCCGATGCGGGACGAGCGCTCTGGCACATGGGGCGGCTGAACGCACTCATGCGCATCGTCTCGGGACAGCTGGATTCCCTCGAGACGCTCCCGCCACAGCACTTTGCCGAGTTTCGCGGCTATCTGGGCGCGTCAAGCGGGTCGCAAAGCGTTCAGTTTCGGGCGATCGAGGCAGCGTCCGGTTTACGAGATGCTCACTTCATGCATGCTCTCGAGGAGCACGGGCCCGTTCCGCCGCTCGTCGCGCACTACCTGGAGCGGCCAACGCTGCAGGAGCTCTTCGTCGGACTGTTGCGAAGAGAGGAGACGACCCTCGAGCAGCTGTACACCGGCCCCGGCCCATCGTTGCTCTTCTTCCTCGCCGAGTCGCTACTCGAGTACGAGCAGCAATTCGCTCAGTGGCGATTCAAGCACGTGCAGCTCGTTGAACGCATCATCGGACCCACCACGGGCGGCACCGGTGGCACGTTGGGCGCCCGCTACCTGCAGCGCACCATCGATCAACGATTTTTCCCGGAGCTCTGGGCCGTGCGCGGGAAGTTTTATACTCGCGCTTAGCGCCGACGCTTCGGTCCGATCCAGAAGCCGGCATAGATGGTCACGAGATTCGCCGACCCATAAAAAGGCGTGACGCTCAATGAGCCGTCCGCCTGTGAGCTCAGGGATTTGTCGTTCGCGTAGTGCGCGCGGGCGTTGCGTCGGAACCGGATGCCGATATCGAAGAGGCCAGAGCGCGGATCGTGTGAGCCGATTCGTAAACCCAGTCCCGTGCTCCAAGCGAAATTGCCCGCACTGAACACCGTCTGGTCGAGCCCATCGTCGCCGGAATACTGCGGCGGCCGTATGTTCACCTTGCTGACGAAGTAGGAAAGTCCGCCGGTGACGAAGCCGTAGGGCCGGACCATGCCGCTCAGCGCCGTAACTTCCGGGCCGAAGTCGAGGGAGTACATCTGGTGCTCCCGAGCGGCGTAAGAGACGTTCTCGTAGCCGATGTAGTTCCCATTCTCGTCGTAAGCGGGGACATCGAGATCGCGGCTTACATAGCCGTAACCCAGGAAGCCCGCCTCGAGACGGAGCGCGAAGTGCCGGGCTGCGTCCAGCGCATAGGCGCCATGAAAGCCCAACCCCACCCCGCCATCCTCATTCCGATGGAAGGCGCCGACTGGTACTCCCCAGTCGCCGAAGAGAGATCCCGAAAACGGGTCGCCCTTACTTGGCTGCTCGATGTTCTCTGGCGCCGAAAGGTCGATCGGCGGTCGATCGGGGGGCTTCTGCCCCAACGCCAGTGCGAGAGGACAGAGGCTCGGTATGAGTATCGCGAGTGTATGGAATCGTCGCATAGTGGCGTCCCTCGGGATAGCCCTCGTACCCACGCTGAAAAGAATGGTTCAACGCGGTATATTCTTGCCATGCCGGACCCTATCTATCTCGATCACGCGGCCACGACACCGGTTCGGCCCGAGGTGCGGGAAGCGATGGAGCCGTTCTTCGGACCCCGCTTCGGCAATCCCTCGAGTCTTCACCGATGGGGTCGCGAGGCACGCGTTGCGCTGGACGAGGCGCGGGAGCGTGTCGCGACCTGCCTAGGCGCGCGCGCCGACGAGATTTGCTTCACTTCCGGCGGAACGGAGTCCGACAATCTCGCTGTCCTCGGGTCTTGGCGCGCCCGGCATGCCGAAGGCCGGAATGCCGTTGTGAGCACGCCTATCGAGCACAAGGCCGTACTGGCCGCCGTCCATCAGGCCGCGCGGGAAGGCGCCGAAGAGCGGCTTTGTACGATGACGGCGAGCTGTGTGGTCGACACGACCTCGTTCGATGAGCTCGTTCGAGCGGACGTCGCGATCGCGTCGGTGATGTGGGTGAACAACGAGATCGGAACGATCCAGCCCATCGAGGATCTGTCGGTGATTGCACACGGCCGTGGGGTGCTTTTTCACACGGATGCGGTGCAAGCGTTCGGGAAGGTGACGATCGACGCCCAGGCAGTGCCGTTCGACTGTCTCTCGATCTCTGGCCACAAGATCGGTGCGCCGAAGGGATGTGGCGCGATCTTCGTTAGGCGAGGCACGGTCATCGAGCCGCTCTTCCATGGCGGCACGCAGGATCGGGGGCGGCGTCCGGGCACGGAGAACGTCGCCGCGGCCGTAGGTCTCGCGCGGGCCGCCGAGCTGACGCTGGCGGAGGGCGCCGACGAGTGCAGCCGCCTAACGACCCTCCGGAATCGCCTGGAGCGGGCGTTGATGGAGGCGATTCCCGATGCAGTCATTCACGGGCGCTCCGCGCGACGCGCGCCGCACATCATGAGTGTCAGCGTACCGGGGACGGACAGCGAGTCACTCCTCATGGCGCTCGACCTACGGGGAATCGCCTGTTCGGCTGGCTCGGCCTGTCAGAGCGGAAGCGTGACGCCATCGCATGTGCTCACGGCGTGCGGGGTGCGACCCGACCTCGCGAACGCTGCGATTCGAATGAGCCTGGGTGGCCTGACGACGGACGCCCAGATCGACCGCGTGGTGCAGGTCTTTCCCGCGCTCGTCCAGAAGGCACGCGGTCAGGCGCCAGCGGCGCGACAGACCGTCGGAGCCTAACGATGAAGGAGCGTGTACTCGTCGCCATGTCTGGCGGCGTCGATTCATCGGTGGCCGCGGCGCTACTCGTGGAGCAGGGCTACGACGTGGTCGGCGCGACGATGAAGCTCTTTTGTTACGGCGACGACGTCCCCGATCGGCCATGCTGCTCTCTCGACTCGATCAACGACGCCCGCCGGGTGTGCCAGCAGCTCGGCGTGCCCCATTACGTGTTGAACCTCGAGCGTGCGTTCGGTCGTGACGTGGTGGACAACTTCGTCGAGGAGTACGCGCGGGGCCGCACGCCGATTCCGTGCGTGCGTTGTAACACGTTCACCAAGTTCCGCGATCTGTTACACAAGGCGGATGGCATCGACGCGCGCTGGATCGCCACGGGACACTACGCCCGCATCGTCGACGGCGCGATGCATCGCGGTATGGATCCGCGCAAAGATCAGTCGTATTTCCTCTGGGGCATTCACCGGGACGTCGTTGAGCGGATGCTTCTCCCTGTCGGCGATCGGACGAAAGCGGAGACCCGCGCCGTGGCGCACCGGCTGGGGCTGGAGGTTGTCGCCGAAAAGACGGAGAGCCAGGATATCTGCTTCGTGCCGGACGGGGATCACACGCGAATCCTTCGGCAGCGACTCGGCGCCGACGCCCCCGCGTTATCGGCGGGGCCGTTGCTGCTGTCTGACGGCCGGCCCATCGGCACGCACGACGGGTATGCGCGCTTCACGATCGGCCAGCGCCGCGGGCTGCCGGGCGGCTTCCCTGAGCCGATGTACGTCGTGGACATTCGCCCTGAGGAGCGAGCGGTCGTAATCGGACCACGCACCGAGCTGCTCGGCCGTGGAATCATCGCGCGCGAGTTGAATTGGCTGAGCAACGTGCCGGCGCTAGGGGCGCGGGTGCTCGTGCAGGTGCGACATCGGGCGACGGCCGCGGTAGCGGAGATCGTTCATCTCCAGCCTAACGAGATCGAGCTCGCCCTCGACGAGCCCGTGGCGGCGATTACGCCGGGGCAGTCGCTCGTGCTCTACGACGGCTCGCGGGTGTTAGGCGGTGGCATCATCGACGCCGCGCGCCGCGCGCGAGCGCCGCTGCCAATCCTCGCCGCCTAACGCTCCAGGTCGGAGCGGCGCCGCAATTCGCCGACGCTGGCACCCACGGCGTCGGCGAGACACTTTTCCAGGCTCGCCGCGTCTAACGTCCGCCATTCGCTAGGCACGGGCGTGAAGCGCCGGCGCTCGCCAAGCTCCGACTCGAACAAGAGCCAGCCCTGGCGTCGTTCAGGATGTGGAAGGAGTGCCATGAGGCGCTCGGAAAAGTTCATCCCCGCGATCTCGAGGACATTCCAGCGCGTTCCGTTCGAGTCGGTGAAATCGAGCGCACCGCTCGCGTGGTGAACGATCGAGGGCATTGGCTTTCCTCAGGCAGCAAGGGACAACGGGCGACGACCCCGGACGACTGGACGGAGGCGACGTAACCTGTTTTCGATAAGGGAAGCGAGCAGTGCGTGGCCGCAAGTACAATCTTCGGACCCAGCCGGCGTTGCTTCCCTCTCTATCTAATACTTCAACCCGCTGGCCTCGGCAAACTCCTTCATCGCCCGCTCCTGATCCTCAGTGAGCTTCTCAGGCACCTGGACGTCGACCTGGACGATCAGATCCCCTTTCGCGCCGTCCTTCTCGATGCCCTGCTCGCGGACTCGGAAGCGCTTGCCATTGGATGTGCCAGGCGGAATGCGAATAGCGACACGCTTGCCGTCGAGCGTACGGACGCTGATGCGAGAGCCGAGGGTTGCCTGAGCGATGTTTATCGGCACGGGAGCGATGACGTCGAGGCCTTCGCGTCGAAAGAAGTGATCGGGCTCGACCTGAAAGCTGATGACGAGATCCCCCGGCGGACCGTTATGCTGGCCCCGACCGCCCTGCCCTTTCAGACGGATGCGGGAGCCATTGTCCGTTCCGGGAGGTACAGTGATGAGAATCTTCTTATTGCTGCGGATCTCGCCTACGCCGTTGCAAGTGGGACACCGCTCCGTGGGCACCTGACCGCGACCCAGACACATCGGACAGGGCCGCTGCACGGCGAAGCCACCCTGGCCAAAGGAGACGGTCCCTCGTCCGCTGCATTCGGGACAGGTCTGTAGCTTCGCGCCGGGAGCGGCGCCAGATCCGTGACAGGTCGGGCACTCTTCGTTCACCTCGAGCTCGACGGGAACTTTGCCGCCCAGCGCCGCGACACGGAACGGCACTTCGAGTTGCCTCTCGATGTCCTGTCCACGCTCCGGCCCCCGACTGCGGGCTCGCCCCCCGGTGCCACCTGCACCAAACATCGAGCTGAAGATGTCGCCGAGCCCACCCAGGCCGCCGATGTCGAAATCCTCGAAGTGAAAATTGCCGGCACCGGGGGGCGCGGATCCGGCGCCCGGGCGGGCGCCTGGCCGGCTGCCCGCGCCGCCAAATCCGCCGAACGCGCCCAACTGGCGCATTTGGTCGTATTGCTTCCGCCGTTCGGCGTCCCCGAGCACTTGATACGCCTCCGAGATCTCTTTGAATCGATCGGCGGCTTTCGTGTCGTTCGGGTTTTTATCCGGGTGAAAGCGAGCGGCGAGCTTCCGATACTGCTTTTTGATCTCGTCCTGCGTCGCGGACGCGGATACTCCGAGAACCGCGTAAAAGTCTTTGTTTTGCGCCATGGCGCTAGTACGTCCTCAGCCGTTCCACTGCTTCACGACGACGCGTGCGGGACGAAGCAGCTGGCCGTTGAACAGATAGCCTTGCTGGTAGACCTTCGCGACGACGTGGTCATCCTCTGGCGACAGCGCCGGCTCCGTCGCGACAGCCTCCATGTGAGAAGGGTCGAATGTCTGATCGACAGGGCTGATTACCTCGAGACCAATTCCAGAGAGCGTCTTTAGCATCTTCTTCTCGACCATCGCCACGCCCTCGACGACCGTCTTGGTATCGGTCGTCGCGGGATCGACGTGCGCGAAGCGAGACAGATCGTCGAGCGCGTCGAGGATGCCCCGGAGCAAGTCGGCCTGTCCGCGCACGGAGGCTTCTTGGCGCTCGCGCACGGAGCGCTTGCGGTAATTGTCGTATTCCGCCGCGAGCCGCAGATATTTGTCCTGCTGTTCGGCGAGTGCCCGCCCCGCCTGGTCGCTCTCGGCAGCGCGGTCGTCCATTTCGGCGTGGGACGACGCATCGGTGGTGTCGTCCTCGCCAGTCGTCTCGTCGTCTGGCGCGGCCGGCACGAAATCGTCTGTCATTGCATCGCCCGCGTCGCCGTTAGGCCGGCGGGCGCGATCCTTGTCTGAACGCTTCATCTCGATGGTCCTCACGGGCGACGATCGCGCCTCGACGCGCCATTGCGCGTACGACGGATAGCAAACGCGAGCGTGTTGCCGTTTCAAAAGTTGCTCGGGGTAGGTGAAGGGTGCAACCTCCGTGCACGCGACGAACTACTTTCGGTCAGTCTTTCTCCACGAGCGCGCGACGCACGAGCTCGAGGACACTTTGCGTCGCGCGACGTCTGATCTCGTCGCGATCGCCGATGAGACGGAGCTGCAGCGCCCTGGTTCCATCTGGCAGTGCCGCTGCGACCCACACCGTTCCCACCGGCTTGTCTGGCGTTCCTCCCCCAGGCCCGGCTATTCCCGTTATTGCGAGGCCTACGGATGCGTGCGCGCGCGATCGCGCCCCCGCGGCCATTTGTCGCACCACCTCTTCGCTCACCGCGCCGTGCTGCTCGAGCGCCGTCTGTTGAACGCCGAGCAAATCGCGTTTCACGTCATTTGAGTAGGCGATCACGCCTCCCAGAACGACGGCACTCGACCCAGGAATCGCCGTGAGACGCGCTCCGAGGAGACCGCCAGTGCAGCTCTCGGCAACGGCAATCGTGAGGCCGAGGGTGCGACAGCGATCGAGGATGATCGCAGCCATGTCGGAATCCCCTTCGGCATAGATCGAACGGCCGAGTCGTTCGCGTATCGTTGCAGCCGCCCCATCGAGCACTCGATCGGCCTCGCCTGAGGACACGCCGCGAATCGTGAGGCGAAGATCGACGCCGTCGGCACCCGGAAGATAGGCGAGCGTGATCGGCCCCAGCGACTCGCGGATGGGATCGATCGTATCGGCAAGCAATGATTCCGCGACGCCCGTCGTGCGCAGTGTCCGCGACTTCACCACGGTAGATGCCCCGCCGGCTGCGACGCGCTCGCGAAGCACCGGCAACAGCGTATCGCCGAGCATTCCTTTCATCTCACGCGGCACGCCGGGCAGCATCGCGACCCACCGTCCACGTTCATCCTCCAGCCAGATGCCGGGAGCCGAGCCATGGTTGTTCACGAGCTTCCTTGCACCTTCCGGAAGCATGGCCTGCGCCCGATTCGACTCCGGCATGCGTCGCCCAAAGCGCTGCAGCCAGCGCTGCTCCATCCATGCGACGTGCTCCTCGTCGAGACGCATCCCGCGTCCAAAGATCGCCGCGATGGAGGGCTTCGTGAGATCATCGCTCGTTGGACCAAGCCCGCCCGTCGTGATCACCGCACCGGTACGGTCGAGTGCCTCACGCACGGCGGCGCCAATGTCGGTCGCCACATCACCGACCGTTGCCCGTCGCTCGATTCCGATTCCGACGGCGGCGAGCTCGCGCGCCAGATGCGCGGCGTTGGTATCGATGGTGAACCCGAGGAGGAGCTCGTCGCCGATGGTGATGAGCTCAACGTCCATGCGCCGTGCTATCGCGTGAGAGGAACGCGGAATGTAACCGAGCCTGCCATTACCCGCGCGCGCGCGTTTGGACGAAGACGCGGCCGTAGCGGCTCACGTACAGCCAGAGAGAATAGAGTGTGAGAAGTACCGCGACGCTCATCAGTGCCGTGCCCGAGATCCCGATGAAGAATGCCAGACCGTGCCAGGCGGTGCCGGTCCAGCCGTGGACCAACGCGAATGTGGCGACTCCGAACCAGAAGTACGCCGCGCCTTGCCAGACGAGCTGAAATGCGGTCTTCACCTTCGCCGGCCCGATCGCGGAAATGACGACACCGCGCCTCGCGGCCGCCTGGCGGAATATGGTCATCACCAGCTCGCGGCCAAGCACGATGACCACGATCCACCAGGGCAAGCTCACATCGCCCCACGGAGTGATGAAAGGAAGCGAGTGCGGAGTGAGATCATTTGCGCCGACCGAAGAGTCGGCGAATGCGCCATTCGGGCTCTGCATGAGCGCCCACATGGGCACGAACGTACCGACGAGAAGAAGCTTGTCGGCCAATGGATCGAGCAGCTTACCGAGGGTCGTCTCCTGCTTGCGCGAGCGCGCGAGCACGCCATCGGCGTAGTCCGAGATCGCGGCAACGACGAACAAGACGAACGCAATGACGCGCGGCGTCGTTGCGGGCGCAAAGGGCAGCACCGCGATGAGTGGAGTGATCGCGATGCGTCCTGCTGTCAGCGCATTCGGGAGATTCATGAAGAGCAGCTATCAGCTATCAGGTCGCAGTTATCAGCAACGGCTACGTTCCGCGACCTGGGATGAAGCACGTTCAGCGTCACCTGTCAATTCTACTCTGATACAACGAGAGCTAACAGCTATTCGTCGATAGGTGCACTAGGCCAGGGACTTCAGAACCAGCTTGCTCACGGCCTTGAGCGTGTCGAAGACCCCTTCGCCCGTTACGGCGACGGCGTCGAAGTAGGGAGCATGCTCTACCCATTCGCCGGTCGGTAGCTGCTCGACGAGATTCTCGCCCGCATGCGCGGTGTCGGGCGTCACACGCATCCGCGACGGGTCGGCGACTTCCCATCCGGGGTTGAGGGCAGACTGAAGATCGCGGATGGGCGCCGCGTTAGGGAGATCGCGCTTGTTGTATTGGATGACGAACGGCATGCGCGTCAGGTCGTACCCGTACTCCGACATGTTGTCGTACAGGTTCTGCATCGCTTCCTGGTTCGCTTCCATGCGCTCGATCTGGGAGTCGGCAACGAAGACAATACCGTCCACGCCCTTGAGGATGAGCTTCCGGCTGGCGTTGTAATAGACCTGGCCGGGCACGGTATAGAGGTGGAAGCGGGTCTTGAAGCCGCGAATCGTACCGAGATCGACGGGGAGGAAATCAAAGAACAGCGTGCGCTCCGTTTCGGTGGCGAGCGAAATGAGCTTGCCACGTGTGTCGGGCGACACTTTCCCGTACACGTGCTCGAGATTCGTGGTCTTGCCGCCGAGTCCGGGCCCGTAATACACGATTTTGCAGTTGATCTCGCGCGAGGCGTAGTTGATCATCGACATGCTGTCATTCTCCGTTACTGAAACAGCTTGTCGATCTCGTCGTCGGCGCCGGCGAGAATATTGGGCTGCGATGCGCTCGCGCCGCGCTTGAACACTTCCTCGAAGAGCTTGGAGAGCTCATCGACAGTAGCTTTCATCTTGAGCCTGACGAGGCCTAACGTCGTGCGGTTGTCGAACAGCACGACGAGGATCACGCGTCGGGCAATGTCGGCGAGGTACATCGACTCTTTTTCGCCCTGGTGGAAGAGCGAATTGAAGTCGTTCTCCCCGATCAGCTTCGCGAGCTGGTCGTTCGCGCTGAAATCCGCCGCGGTGAGCGTGGCGAATGCGGTAGGATCGAACTTCGGCTGCTCACCGACGGTCGCGACGAGCTGGCCCGAGCGGTCCACCAGCAAGGCGCAGCGCGCGTTGCTGTCGAACAAAAAACGCTCGAGCGATTTGGTAATCGCCCCGAAGTCGTCCTCGGTGAACGACCAACTTGCTGCACCAACGGGCATTCGTCCCCACCGGATCAAAGCCGCTCGCTTTCGCTCGCAGCGCGCCTATTCATTCGAGCGCGCTGGAGCGCGCGCTCAACTCAGTTCCGTCTGCATACGTCGCAACAACTTTTCGCCGCGGCGTCGCAACACCGGCCGCCGCTCCCAACTCACGTACTCCGTGAGAAGGCGCACCGCGTCGATGCCGGGTCGCCCACTGATGTAGCCGAGCGCCGCCAAACGGCGGACGGGGCTCCGGCTGAACAAGTCACGGCGGCACCGCCGAATCTGGGCACTCCAAACGAGCAGGCCGATAATAAGACCGCCCAGCAACCCGACGGTCACCGCTTTGGTGTCCTCCCAATTTGCCCTACTTGCGCGCCTGCCTTTCCACCTCACATGCTCCTCCTGGCCGCCAAGGCCTGCGCGATCGTCACGCCGTCCGCATACTCGAGATCACCCCCAACAGGGATGCCTCTGGCGATGCGCGTAACGCTGACCGGCCGAGTGGCCAGCTGACGCTGGACGTAGAGCGCCGTGGCCTCGCCCTCGAGGCTCGGATTGGTCGCGAGGATGACCTCGCGGATCGGGGCATCGGCCACGCGACGCACGAGATCTTCGATGTGCAAGCTTTCCGGGCCAACGCCGTCGAGCGGAGACAGGCGCCCCCCCAGGACGTGATACAGCCCGCGAAACTCACCCGCCCGCTCGATCGCGCTGATGTCGGACGCCTCCTCCACGACGCAGATGACCGCCGCGTCCCGCCGGGGATCGCTACAGATCGCGCACAGCTCTCCGTCGGTGAGATTGAAGCACCGCTCACACGGATGAACGCGCTCACTCAGCGTCGAGAGCGCCTCCGCGAGTCGGCGGCTCTGTTCCGCCGGCTGCTTGAGGAGGTGATAGGTAAGCCGGAGTGCAGTCTTGCGACCGATGCCGGGAAGCTTCGCCAACTCGGATGCGAGATCGTCGATGACGGACAAGAGAGGTGCTGGTGCTGGGTGCTAGCTGTTTGTTGCGTTCAAAAAGGCAACTTGAACGGCAGATTCATTCCGCCCGTCAGCTTACCCATCTCGGCCTGCGCTTGCTCCTGCGCCTTTTTCTGCGCGTCGGCGAGGGCGACGACGATGAGGTCTTCGAGCATCTCGGGGTCGGAGGCGTTGATGACAGAGGGGTCCAGCTTCAGACGACGAATTTGCCCGGTGCCGCTGACCTCAGCCGTCACCATACCACCGCCGGCGCTGCCGGTGACGGTGATGTTCTGTAGATCTTCTTGAATCTTCTGAAACTTGCCCTGCATCTCTTGCGCTTGCTGCAGGATCTTCATGAAGTCGCGCATGGAACGGGGAGAGAGTTGTTGGGCGCTGATGCTGGACTAGAAGCTAGCACCCAGCACCGAGCACCGAGCAGTCAGTCGATCACATCCAAATCCAAGGCATCGATAGCCGCGCCCAGAATGGGATCTCGCTTTTTCAGCGAGTTCAAACGGTCGGTGCGAACCATCGCATCCGTGACGCGCGCCGGCGGAGCCTTGGCACGGGCGGGATCCTGACGCAGACGTACGGCACGAGCCTCCCCGAACCATTGGCGGAGCGCCGTCAGGACGTCCGCGCGCCCAGCCTCGATTGCCTGAGCGATGAACTCGTTAGGCTCGTCGAGCTCGATCGTGAGATCGCCGGCGGCCGTCACGGCCGCGGGAAGCGCGTGCTCGAGCGCGGACGCGAGGACGCGTTTACCGTCGGCGCGAATCTTCGCCACGAGGTCATCCCATCGTCCGGCGACGCGCGACAGCTCGAGCGGCTCGGCGGACCGGCCTAACGCGGTCGTGGAGCGCGCCTCGCGCTCAGTCGGCATATCGGCCGGCGCCGCGGACGGTTGTACGAGTACCGGCGCCTCGTTAGGTGCAATGCGCTCGGCGGCCGGAACGTCGTCCGCCACCGGGCGCGGTGCCGACTCGCGCTGTCCGCGCGGTGGCTCAGGAGAACGACTCGGACTTGGCGCCGGCCGTGACGAGGGCGCTTCAGCGCCGCTACCCGTGAGCCCGCGTAAAAGATCTTCAATCTCGACCGTACGATCGAGCAACGCGAAGCGCACGAGGAGTGTCTCCATGAGCAGCTGCTGCTGGCCGCTCTTGCGGAAGCGCGGCTCCAACTCGCCGAAGGCGGAGAGCATACGAAGGAGATCCGCGGCGGCCCAGCGCGAGCGGCGCTCCTCCAGTGCAGCCCTGGCGCGATCGGGTAGATCGGGGACATCGCCGCCGAGCAGGATCGCGAGCTGCGCACGGACCATATCAGCGAAGCCGCTGAGGAAGAGCGAGAAGTCGATACCGGCGTCGGCAAGTCGGCCAACGAAGGTGAAGACGTCGCCGGCGCGCCGCTCGAGGATGATGTCGAGCAGCGAGAGAAATTCGTCCTCGGGTACGAGCCCCAGCGCGTCGCGCACACGATCGGCGCTCACCTGGCCATCGCCCATCGCCAGGACCTGGTCGGTGAGGCTGAGGGCATCGCGCATCGAGCCGTCTGCCGCACGGGCGATCATCGCCAGCGCTTGCGGCTCCGCCGCCAACTGTTCGGCGGCGAGCACGGTCGTTAGGCGCTCCTTGATCTCCCCCGCCCCAATGCGCTTGAAATCGAAGCGTTGGAGGCGGCTCAGCACGGGAGCGGCCGCCTGCGCGATCTTTTGCGGTTCCGTCGTGGCAAAGACAAAGACCACACGCGGCGGCGGCTCCTCGAGAATCTTGAGGAGCGCGTTCCATGCCTCACGCGTGAGCATGTGCGCCTCATCGACGATGTAGACCTTGTGGCGGTCATCGCCGGACGGTGCGTACATAGCGCGCTCGCGGAGCTCCCGTGCGTCGTCCACACCGCGGTTCGAGGCCGCGTCGATCTCGACCACGTCGAGGCTCGACGAGCCGCTCCAGATACGCTGGCACGACGTGCACACGCCGCACGGCTCACCGTCGGCGCCGCGGTCCTCACAATTGAGCGCCATCGCCAGCACGCGGGCGAGCGTGGTCTTACCGACGCCGCGCGGACCACAGAGCAAATAGCCATGCGCCACCCGACCACGTGCGATAGCCCCTTTCAGCGTCGCCGAAACGTGCGATTGCACGGCGACATCGGCAAAACGCTTTGGTCTGTATTTACGGGCGAGAGCGAGCACGGGTGCCGGGTGGTGGGAAGCGATTGAAGCTAATCGCAATTTATTTGGGAGCCGCAGTGCCACAAACGACTCGCGCGGAGATGTGCTCAGGCGAGCATCATCTCCGCGCGAATATCCCAGGCCGACCGAAGCGACAAAAGACACTTCATGCCGCTGCTACCTTCGGGGTCCTGACGGAGTTAGAAGGCTCTCGCCCTCCGGGACCTGGGACACCCTGAAATATAGCCGCGCTTACCGCTCCGGGAAGGCACTCGCGCTAGCCGCGCGAGACGCGCTTACGGCTTAATCACCGGCTTCGAGATCTCCGTCCTCTTGCTGCCGATGACTGGCTTCTTGACGATCAACGTCTCTTCCTTGAAGCCCATCGTTGGCGTGCTGATCGTGTCCTTGCTGGTGCCAACGCTCGGCACATGCACCGTATCATTCTTCATCTTGACATCGATCTCGCCGGGACGCTCGATTACCAGCTTGCCATCGTCCGTGCGCTTACATCCCGCCAGAAATCCGACGGCGCATAACGCGAGCATGGCCGTGGTCCGCATAGGCAGCTCCATGTGAAAAGGCTCAACCCGCTTAAGGCAAGGTTGGTACCAACAGTCAGAGAATAGCTATCAGGACTGAAGGAGTACGCGACCGGCGTCCATAGTCGTTAGGTAAATACCTCGCGCTGCAGTCGGCGCATGCGACGCAGCTCGTACACCTGACCCACCTCGCCGCCAAGGATGAAGATCAGCGCCGCGTAATACGTCCATACGACAATGACGACGATGGCCGTGAGCGTTCCCGTGTACAGGGAACCGGGATTGAACGTTCGCACATAGCCACTGAAGATCCAGCGCGCTGCTTCGAACATCGCGCTCGTGAACAGCGCCGCCAACCATGCGCTCCGCCATCGGACCCGGCGCACCGGCAGGTATTTGTAGAGCGAGAAAAACATCCACGCGATGAAAAGAAAGGCGATCGCGCGGCCTATCCAATATTCCACTCCTCCCACGACGTCGTTGCGGAGCCCAAGGCGGCCGAGAAATTCGACGCCGCTGCGCGTGGCGACGGACAGGTAGGTGTTGAGCGCCGTGCTGGCAACGAAGAGCAGCGTCGCGACGATCGTGAGCTGAATGTCGAACAGCTTACCCTGAATGATCCCGCGCTCGTGCTCGATATCGAATACTTCGGCGAGCACGGTACGCAACGACCCGAAGAGTCGCGTCGAAAACCAGACGAAGCCAATCGCGCCGTAAATCGTGAACGAGGTTCGCGTGCGCAAGATGTCCGTTACGAGTTTGTGAATCGGTGACGTGGGCGACTCTTCGTGCGCGGGCAGGAGGCGATCGATGAAGAACGAGACGGCATACGACGGCTCCACCTGGCCGCGATAAAGAACAGGCAGCAGGTAGGTGACGCCGGCAATGAGAAGGAGAAAGAACGGAACGGCGGCGAGCAGGATGTTGAAGGCAATCCCGCCGGCGAGGAAAAGGACATTGTCCTCACCGCTGTTGTCCCACACGCGCTTCGCGTAGTCTCGCATCGTCCAGCCGAAGCTGACGATGGCCGGCCGCTTGTGCGACGAACGAGCTCGCGCCGACTGCGGTGCAGGCGTACCCTCGTCGATGGGGACGCCGGCGCTGCTCACGTCTCCTCGGACTCCTCGTCCGCTCGGGGACCGGCCGCCGCCGTCGCGGCGCGACGCGTTGGGCTCACCGGGGGAACGATGCCGCCGTCACCCGCTGTCTGGTAGGCAGCCTTCGTATCGGCGATGCGTCGCTCGAGCTCCTCGCGCGCTTGTTGCGCGGCCGCGCGTCCCGCCTCCATCGCGCGTTGCACCTGCTCCTTCTTCATGTCGATCGCCTGACGAGCGGAATCGATTTGGTCCTCGACGCGCCGCCGCGCGTCCTGGAACTTATCGACGACGGTATCGGTGACGTCGTTGGCCATCTGCCGCGCGGCGCGCTGCGCACGCCGCGCACGCCGCTGCAATCCGCGTCGAGTTTGAACACCACTCTGCGGCGCGAAGAGCAATGCCAAGCCCGCGCCGAGAGCAATGCCAACAAAAAATGAGCTCAGCGTTCCGGACTGCTTTTCGATAACGACATACGGCTCCTCGTCATCGAAATCATAATGGCGCGACATGTGGGTTCTCTATGAGGTGCTTGGTGCTTGGTACTCGGACTTGTTTTTTACTTCTTCTTCGGCGGCTTGCCTTTCGCTGCTCCGCGCGCCGCCGCGATGGTGTCGGTCTTCCGCGCAATTCGTGCCTCGGCGTCGGCGGGACCGCCGCCGTTCGTCGACGCGCCTCCCTCACCGACATCCAAAAGCGCCAACAACTCGTTTCTCACGTCGTCTACGGAGACGCCCACCAGCTTCGCTGTGCGAGCAAGGTCGCCCCCCGCGGAGGCCAAGGTGCGGAGAACCAGCTGGCGGCGAGCATCGGCAACGGTAGTGGACCCGACCTGTATCGTGATTGCCGCCGACGCGTCGACCGGCGGGCGGAGGTGCCGCAGCATCATGTCGCTCAGCGCGATCTTTTCGCCTCGTGACATGATGACGGCGCGCTCCACGGCGTTCTTCAACTCGCGCACATTTCCCGGCCAGTGATAGGCCAGAATCCAGTCCCACGCGTCGTCTGCGAAGCCGGTGATGTTCTTCCCGTTTTGGGACGCATAACGAGTGAGAAATTCCTTCGCGAGGAGCTGCATGTCGTCGGCGCGTTCGCGCAGCGGGGGAAGATAAATCTCGACGACGGCCAAACGATAGTAGAGGTCCTCGCGCAGCTCTCCCTCGGTAATCGCCTTCTGCAAATCCTTGTTCGTGGCCGCGACGACACGAATATCGACGGCAATCTCTTTCTTGCCGCCCAGTCGCCGCACCATGCGTGTCTCGAGCGCCCGGAGGAGCTTGACCTGGATGTCCGGCGCCATCTCGGCGACTTCGTCGAGGAACAGAGTTCCGCCACTCGACATCTCGAACGCGCCAGGCTTCTCGTTCGTGGAGCCGGTAAACGCGCCCTTCTCGTGACCGAAAAGCTCGTTCTCGAGAATCTCTTTCGGCAACGCCGCGCAGTTGAGCGCGAAGAATGGACCTTTCGAACGCTCGCTCTTGGTGTGCATCGCGCGGGCAACGAGCTCTTTTCCCGTTCCCGATTCACCGAGAATGAGTACGCTGGCGCTGGACGGCGCCACCGCGTCGATCACCTGGTAAACGGCGCGCATCGATTCCGACTGGCCGGTGAGCTCACCATAGTGGGTGAGCCCCTCGAGCCGCGCGGTGAGCTCGCGATTCTTTTCTTGCAGCGCGAACTGGTCGAGCAGCTTCGGGATCTGCGCTTTGAGCTTGTTGAGGCGCTCGGTGTTTAAAGGTTTCTCAATGTAGTCCACCGCCCCCTGCTTGATCGCCTCGATGGCCAGCTCGGTTGACCCCTGGCCGGTGATCATGATGAACTCGGTGGGGATCTTCCGCTCACGGATCGCCTTGAGCAGCGCGATGCCGTCCAGCTTCGGCATCTTCAGGTCAGCGAGAACGACGCCGAACTTCTCGCTCGCCAGCCTATCGAGTGCCTTCTGGCCGTCTTCGGCGATCTCGATGCCATAGCCCTCATCGCCGAGGATGGCGCCAAGACCGGCCGTGATCGCCTTTTCGTCGTCGGCGATGAGGATTTTCGCGTTTGCGTGCTTCATGGTCTCTCGGGTGTGCGTTGACGCGCCGCGCCCGCGCGCGGGAACGACAACGAAATGCTCTGACCTTCGCTCTGCACGCGAATGTCGGCGGCAGCCGCCACCGTCATGACATCGCTCGAAAGCACGAGCGGACCTTCGGCGTCGGCGCACTCGATCGCGAAAACCGCGGCGGCGCCGACCTCCAATCTGCATCGAATGTCGCCCTTTTGTGCGAGCGCGGCCAGGAGCGACGAACCGATGACGAGCCGCACCACATTGCCTCCCGCGCGCACCGTACAGCCGGCAATCTCGCGAACCGGCGTCTCGACGCGAAGCGAGATTCCCTCCGCACGTGCAGACGGCACGAGGAGTGACGACAGATTGTCGACCGTCTCCGCGACGTCCACCGGCTCGCGTGCCGGGCGCGCGAGCTTGAGCAGGGCCTCAGTCATACCGACCACCGCATCCAATTGATCCGCCGCCGATGCAGCGAACGGGGCGACCGCCGACCCAGGCGCGTCCGGACGATTGGATCGGGAGCGCACCACCTCGAGGTTGACCGCGACGCCGTTCAGTGCGCCCTTGAGCTCGTGCGCTGTACGAGCGCTCACCTGTTGCAGTACGTCGAGCCACAGCTCGTCGACGCCGCGCGTCGACGAGCCGATCGATCCGGAGATGCTCGCCACCCCGTTCTCCACCCTGACGCTATTCGCCCGCTTCCGCGTCGTCAGGCGCGGCCGCTACGCCCACCGTGGCTTCGCTCGGCGCTGGCCGATGCTGTTCCGGCGCATGAACGAAGCGAGCAACAGCGCTGGCCGTACCACCAACCGCGAGCTGCTCAAAGAGGAAGCCAAACTTTTCGTCGTATGCGCCGGCGAGGCGCGACTTCACATCGTCCGGCAGATCCCAGAAGCGGCGCTTGAAGGGTCCGAGTGCCTTTTTTCGCGTCTTGTAGAAGAACTGTTCGTCGGAGTCGGTGGGCTTGCGCTCGTCCTTCGCGTTCTGCCGAAGCCACGTGTAGATCTCGTCGCGCAGCGCGGTCGGCAGATGGTCGAAGAGCATGTTCTGGAAATTCGTCGCGAGGTGGATCTCCGCGGTCTCGCGCTTCGGGAAATTATGAAACGCTGAATCGGGAAGCGTCGATGCACCATGCTGCACGGCACCCGCTAATCCATATTCCTCACGCGCGACCTTCGACAGGCGCTCAAGTGTATCGAGGTCGAGTTTGACGTCGGCAATCGAGCCGTCGGCGAGAACGACACCACCGTGCGAAGTACCGGACTGCACGGAGATCTTGGACACACCAGCCATACCGCGTGGAAGCGTGCGGTTCAGGCCATCCATGTACGCCTGCAGCTCCTCGACGGTGCTGTTCGCCGTTCCCACTTCGCCGATCTCGCCCCCTACCGATATCGTCACCCCTTCGGGCTCCAGCTCGCGAACAGTTTCGAGGATGTCCACCCCGACCTCGAAGTTGAGCTTCTGCTGCGCTTCGAGCGTTGGCTTCGAGATGTCCACGAGCGTCGATGTATCGATGTCGATGTTGTAGAAGCCCGCGTGGATCGCCTCCCGCGCGAGCGCCTTTACGGCATCGACCTCCGTGCGGGCGTCAACGGCAAACTTCTTCGCGTTCACCTGGAAGTGGTCGCCCTGGATGAAGACGGGGCCGCGAAAGCCTTCACGGAGAGCCGCCGCGAGCATCACGGCGACATATTCCGACGGCCGCTGATCGGTGTACGCGATCTCGGAACGCGCGATTTCGAGGACGAAGGCGCCGGCCTTCATGCGGTTCGCCGTCCGAAAGATGGAGCGCGCCGTATCGTACGACATGCCGCGGACGTTGATCGCCGGCACCGTAAAGCCATGCGTCTCGCCGCGACCACGCGCCATGTAGAGCTCGTGGATGGACGCCGCGCGAACGCCTACGGCCTGACCGATCTCCCAGATCAACCAGCGAGCATGATGCCGTTCGTCGGCGTCGCCAAACACAGCGTCGCGGACAAGCGCATCCATGGCGGGTGCCGCCAGAGCAGCTTCGCGACTTACGGATACATGGCCATCCTGTACGGTGACGGCCGAGCCGAAGTAGGAATGAGACACGGGAAGAGGGCTAAAAGTGGGGTGCGAGCAATGCGGAAGGTGTCGGGACCTTCCAGGAGCGGCAAGGTCTCGACATTAGCCGTCAAATCGTGAAGCGCGCATCGGGCTTGGGGAGCATGTTCCATTCCCGTCGTGCCTGCTCCGCGTCGGCCCGTCCGAGCATTGCATAGGTAAATTGCTTCCCTAATTCGACCCCCGGCTGGTCGAGCGGATTGATGCCGTAGAGCTCACCGGCGTAGATGGTGGCGATCTCCAGAAACATGAAGAGACTGCCGAGATGCCGGGCGTCCACGGTATCGACATGGAGCGTGAGATTCGGTCGGCCGCGACGTGCCAGCGCTCCCGCCGTCGCGCGGCGCTCGATGTCGAGCAACTCACCCAGGCGATGACCTCCGAGATAAGCCAGCTCCTTCACATCGGAGTGAAGCTTCGGGATCTCGAGCTTTACGGGCTCCTCGTCCACGGCGATGAAGCTCACCGTCTTGTCCGGTGGCCCCTCCATGAAGAGCTGCACCTTGCTGTGCTGATCGGTTGCACCCAGCGCGGCGAGCGGCGTTGGCCCGACCCCAGCATCGCCTTCCTTGCGATGTTTTCCCAAACTTTCCGCCCAGAGCTGAACAAACCAATCGGCGATGTCGCGGAGTGGATCGGAATATGGCATCAGGACGTGAATGTGCCGTCCGAGCTTGGTGTCGGCGAGGAACTGCAACATGGCGAAGGTGCCGGCAGCATTCTCGGCCAAGTTTACGGAGCCTGACCGCTGTTTGATGTCTTCCGCGCCAGCAAGAAGCGCGGCGGTGTCCATTCCGCTGAGTGCGGCCGGAAGAACACCGACCGGTGTGAGCACGCTGTACCTGCCACCGACATTCGGCGGGATGTCGAGGGCCGGAATTTTCTCGGCGCGCGCGATGGTGCGAAGCGCCCCCTTCTCTGGATCGGTGACGAAGACCAGATGTCGCTTGGCGTCCTCGCCGACGGCGCTCTGCAGGCGCGCGCGAATGACGAGATACTGCGCCATCGTTTCCGCGGTTCCACCGGATTTCGAGATGACGATGAAGAGCGCGCGCTTCAGGTCGATTCTGTCGAGAAGCGCGGCAATCGTACGCGGATCGACGTTGTCGAGCACCTGCATGCGTGGCCAGCCGCCTCTTTCGTCCTTGGACAACGCGTTCCATTGCGGCTTGAGCAACGCGGTGCGGAGCGCGATGGGACCGAGGGCCGATCCACCGATTCCCAGGACGACGACGTCATCGAATTGGCCGCGTACTGTCGCGGCGAAGTCGGTGGACTGCCGGTGAAGGACGTCGTTCGTCGGCAAATCGAGAAACCCGAGCTCGTTCGCGTCACGACGACGAGTGAATCCCTCATGCGCGCGCCGGAACGTTCCGGCCGCGTCGCGCCAGTCGTTAGGCGCGATGCCGCCAGAAACGACGTCGGCCATGAAGTTGGTGTAGTCGAGGCGCAGAGACATGAAGAGCTGAGGACGAGGGTCTAAGGGATTCGGACGGTCAGCCCATCGAAGGCGGGCGCTACTCCTCGTGGCAGCTCGGCTTCGAGGTCCGCGTGGAAGTTGTCGTGCGTCAGGTGAATTAGATACGTGCGCTCGGCACCGATCTCGGCGGCAACGCGCAACGATTCGGGAATACTCAAGTGCGTTGGGTGCTCGGTGCGGAAGAGAGCGTTGACGACGAGGACACTCGCGCCACGAAAGCGCTCGATTGCCTCGGGCGGTACGGTCTTCGCATCGGTGATGTACGCGAGGCCACCGATGCGATACGCAAAGACCGTGATCCCGCCGTGTGGAATTGGGACGGGCATCACCTCGACGTCACCCACGAGAAAAGGCGCGTTGGGGGCGACGACGTGCGCGCGTCCCTCGGGTTTCGACGTGCCAGCAACCGGACGGCTATCGTCGAAGATGTAGGTGAATTTTCGGCGGAGGCTCTCCAGGGTTTGCGCGGAGCCATACATCGGAAGCGGCCCGTCTCGTCGCACCGTGAAGGCGCGCAGATCATCGATTCCGTGCGTGTGATCCGCATGCTCGTGCGTAAAGAGCACGGCGTCGACACGGTCGATGCCCGCCGCAATCAGCTGCAGTCGCATCTCCGGCGGCGTGTCGATGAGTATCTTCGTACCATCGTTCGTCTCGAGCAGTGCGCCCACCCGTGTACGCTTGTCGCGCGGATCCGCCGACCGGCACACGTCACATCCGCATCCCAACATAGGGACGCCGAAGCTAGTGCCTGTACCGAGGAAGGTTAGACGCACTGTCTTAAGCTATCAGGCAGCCCTCGATAGCTATCAGGCAATAGTCCATAGCTATCAGATAGCTCTAAACCGTCTCTACTTTCATCATGTTCGTCGTTCCCGGCACGTCGAAAGGAACGCCGGCGGTGACGATCACGCGATCCCCGTTGCGGGCGAGGTTGCGGCGACGCGCGACGTCGAGCGCCACGCGCACCATTTGCTCGTAGCTGTCGCAATGCGGTACCAGCTCGGGAATCACGCCCCAAACGAGCGCGAGCTGTCGATACGTGCGCGGCTGGTCCGTGAGAACGAGGATCGGCACGGATGGCCGTTGTGAGGCCACGACGCGCGAGCTGAACCCGCTCTTCGTGAACACGATGAGGCACGGTGTGCGCAGCATGCGGCCCGCGGCGTTGCAGGCAGCCGCAATCGCGAACTCCGTAGACATCGCGGATTCATCGCTGCTCTGCCTGTCGCGTTGAAACGCGGCCGCGTGCTGCTCCACTTCGGCGATGATGCGATTCATCGCCTCCACGGCGAGCCGCGGATACTGACCCGCCGCGGTTTCCGCAGAGAGCATCACCGCGTCGGTGCCGTCTATGATGGCATTGGCGACGTCGCTCGCTTCGGCGCGCGTCGGCCGCGGATGCGTGATCATGGACTCCAGCATCTGCGTCGCGGTGATCACCGGCCGGCCGAGGCGGTTGCATAGCGAGATGATCCGCTTCTGGGCGAGCGGCACCTCCTCGAACGGGAGCTCGACGCCAAGATCACCACGCGCGACCATGATACCATCGCTCGCGCGAATGATGCTCTCGATGTTCTCGAGCGCCGAGTCTTTCTCGATCTTCGCGATGACGAGGATCTCGCGCGGGATCATTGCACGCAGCTCGGCGATGTCTTGCGCACGGCGAACGAAGCTGAGCGCGAGATAATCGATCCCCTGCTCCACCGCGAACTTCACGTCTTCGCGGTCCTTCTCGGTAATCGAGGGGGCGGAGACCGCGACACCGGGCAGATTGATGCCCTTGTGGCTCGTAAGCTGCCCGCCGTGCAGGACCCTCGCCGTGACGCGAGGCGGCGCGACCTCGAGCACGACGAGGTCGATGAGCCCGTCGTTGATGAGAATGCGGTCGCCGACGTGGACGTCGATAGCGAGGCTCTCGTAGGTGACGGGAATCTCGTCGCGCCTAACGGCGTTCTCCGGCGCGAGCACCAGATCCGACCCCTCCGGCAAGAGTAGCGGCGACGAGAGATCGCCCACACGAATGCGCGGCCCCTGCAGGTCGCCTAGAATGGCGACGGGCCGGCCGAGCTCCTTCGCGGCATCACGCACGAGCGCGATTGTCGACGCGTGTTGCTCGTGCGTGCTATGCGAGAAATTGATGCGTGCGACGCTCAGGCCCGCGTCCATGAGGCTCCGCAACGCATCGGGCGAGCAGCTCGACGGCCCGAGGGTGCAGACGATCTTCGTGCGGCAGAATGTCAAGTCGGCGAACGGTCGAAGGCGTCGTTATCGAGAAGCAACGAGGTCGCGGCCGAGCGCCTTCGTTTTCTTGGCGAGACCGGAGATGAGCGTGTCGTACGACTTCTGGAAGCTGGCGAGGCCATCGACGAGCAATTTTGCCGTCACGTCGTCGATCGAGACACCGAGCTGGCCGAGATCGCGAATGACTGCTTCCGCCGCGCCGAGGTCCTTGTCCACGGTGCGTTCCACCTCGCCATGCTCCGCGAAGGCGGTAACGGTCTGCGGCGGCATGGTGTTTACGGTGTGCGGACCGATGAGTTGCTCGACGTACATCACATCGCGGTAGGCCGGGTTCTTGGTGCTCGTGCTCGCCCAGAGCACTCGCTGCACCGAGGCGCCTTTCGCTTCCAGCTTCTTCCATCGCGGCGATGAGAATTCCCGCTGGAAGATCTGGTACGCGAGCTTGGCGTTGGCAATCGCGGCCTTCCCGCGCAGTGCGTCGACCTTCTTCTTGTCGAGATTCTTACCTAACGAGTCGAGACGCTTGTCGACTTCCGTGTCGACGCGGCTCACGAAGAAGCTGGCAACGGAGGCGATCCCGCGAATGTCCTTTCCCGCCGCCACGCGCTCCTCGAGACCAGCGATGTACGCCTCGATGACGCGCCGATACGCCTCGAGGGAGAAAAGCAGCGTGATGTTGACGTTGATCCCGCTCGCGATCAGTCGCCGCGTGGCGTCGGCACCCTCGGGCGTACCAGGCACCTTGATCATCACGTTCGGCCGGTCAACCGTAGACCAGAGCCGCTGCGCTTCACTCACGGTGTTCAGCAGGTCGTGCGCGGCCGCTGGCGAGACCTCGATGGAGACGAAACCATCGGTTCCCTTCTCGGCCTCGTACACGACCTGGAACAAATCGCAGGCGTCTCGGACGTCCGTGGTGGACACGAGCTCGAAGAGCTCCATCGCCGTGAAGTCACCCGGCGCGGTGCGGATCTGATCGTCGTATGCGTTCCCTTCCGCGAGCGCCTTCTCGAAGATGGTCGGATTCGACGTCATCCCGGTGAGTGCTTCCTCACGAATGCGCCGTTCGAGGTCACCATTGCGAAGCATCGTACGCTCGATGAAATCGAGCCAGATGGAGACCCCGGCGTCGTGCAGTCGTTTGAGGCGGTCGGAAACAGGCATTGATGCAGCTCGGAAAAGGGTACGAAGGAAGATACAACGGACGGGGGGACGGGTGGCGGCTTGTGAGTACGGGCACCCAGCACCCAGACACCCAGCACCTATTTTGTCGTGCTGACCCGCCAGATCCGTCCCGTTGCGTCGTCGGTTACATACATCGTTCCGTCCGGTGCTTGGGCGAGACCTACTGGCCGCCGATTGCCGGAGCCGCGCACGCTGCGCTGAAGGTTCAGATTCGGTGCGAAGCCGTCGGCGAAGATCTCGAAAGCGCCGGCGGCTCGACCATTCCTCATGGGCTGGAAAACGACCTTATAGCCGGCCTGCGGCAGCGGTGCGCGATTCCACGAGCCATGGAACGCGATGAACGCGCCCTCGTGATAGCGAGCGGGAAATAGCGAGCCGGTGTAGAAGAGCAGTCCGTTTGGCGCCCAGTGCGCCGGGAAGTATGCGATGTTGCCTTTCTTCGTATCGCAGCGGCCCACCTTCTTGCCGTCGCCGCCGTATTCGGGTGCGAGCACCTTCTTCTTTTGCTCTGGGTCGAAATAACAGTAGGGCCAGCCGAAGTCGTCGCCCCGTTGAACGTGAAACATCTCCTCGGCAGGCAGCTCCGCACCTTCCTCGTCGTTGTAGAGCTTTGGCCAATTGGCACCGCCACCGCCGAGCTGATCGCGCCCATGCTGCATGACGTAGAGATCGCCGTCGCGCGGATTGATCGTGATCGCGACGGAGTTCCGGATGCCACGAGCGAAATGTTCCCCTTGTGCTTGCGTCTGATGCAGCTTGCGCGCGTCGAATCGCCAAATACCGGCGCGAGTTTCCAACTCGGTGCACGGATCGATGCCCGGAACCTCCAGCTTCCGGTCTGAGCTCTGACAGGCGTTGGTACCCGATCCGACGTTCACGAAGAGCGAACCATCCCGAGCAATCGTGAACGTCTTGGCAGCGTGTCCGCCCTTCGGTAATCCGGTCACGACCTCTTCGGGCCCGCCGGAGGGCGCAAGGGAGCCCGCCGGCAGCTTGTAACGCAGAATGTCGGTGCCGTCTTCGGTGTAGATATATCCGTCGAAGAGGGCGACTTCCGAAGCGTGCGCGTCACCGAACTTGTTGCGCTCGTCCGCGACTCCGTCACCATCGCGGTCACGAAGCGCCATGATCCCACCCCCACTCAGCGCCACGAAGACGTCGCCGTTAGGCGCGACGACCAGATGGCGTGGCTGGGCGAGGCTGTCGGCGAAGACACTCGCGCAAAAGCCTTTTGGCAAAGTGATGCCGCCGTTGTCCGGGGCACAGCGAATGGCAGTCCCAGGGCGGCGGCCAGCCTGAACCCAGGCCGAGGCGGGCGCGAGCACGGCGGCGAGCGAGAGCAAGGCGAGGCGGCGCATGGAAGCTCCGAAGATGCTGGCGTCGTTGAGGTTCGGCGCAAAATATACCGTCCCTCGGAGCTTCCAACCATCGAGCCAAAAACAGTGTCTAGAGGGTAGTGGTTTCAAGCCGAAGCAGCACCGGCATCGCTCTCGGAAACGAGCGAGCGGTGCCCGCCACGTGCCCGTTAGTAAACTCGTATCTCGAGGGGTCGATGCGCGTCTCCACAATCCTTTGCCGTCTCGTACCGGTTCTTCTCGGCTGGACTCTCGCTGTTCCCGCCGTTGGGCAGCGGCCCTCCCGCGACCCGAGTCGTGCTGGGGACGATTTCATGGACAACTGTCGCGAGCGGAGAGACCGGAATAACGACGACCGCGTGCGGTTTTGCGAAGTGCGTGAGAAGCGCATCGCCTCGCCCCGGTTGTTGGACGTCGATGGGCAGCAGAACGGGAGCGTGAGCGTCCATGGCTGGGATCGATCCGAGGTTTTCATTCTCTCGAAGATCCAGACTGAGGCGGAAGATGCCGGCGACGCGCGCGACATCGCGTCCGGGATCACCATCGAGATCGATGGTGGACACATTCGCGCCGATGGGCCTTCCACGCGTCGCCGTCAATCGTGGTCCGTGAGCTACGAGATTTGGGCGCCAAGACAGACCGACATTCACGCCTCGACACAGAACGGCGGTGTCAGCATCGAGAATGTCGACGCACGACTCGATCTGAGCGCCGTCAACGGCGGAATCAACCTTCGAGGCGTCTCGGGTGACGTCCACGGGGAGACGACCAATGGGCCGCTGAGCGTCGTACTCGACGGAGACCAATGGCGGGGTCCCGGACTCGACCTGCGAACGACGAACGGTCCCGTGAATCTCGACATCCCCGACGGCTATTCCGCGCAGTTGGAAACTGGGACGGTGAATGGGGGAATGCACATCGATTTTCCCGTGACGCTGCAAGGAACGATCGGACGCCGCATCACGACGCAGTTAGGCCGCGGCGGCGCGATGATCCGGGCTATCACGACCAACGGCCCAGTGGAAATTCACCGGCGTTAGGTCTCCGAAAGGTGAGGGTGCCGCCCGCCTCTTGACCGGACGCGTTCGGCACTGCTTATCTCAGACGGTGGAGGAGACGATTCTTTCCACACGTCATCTACCCGGAGATGCATGACAGGAGACGTCGCAATTCGACGTGCGGCGCGGTTTTTCACCGCCATTGTCCCTGCCCTGTTGTTGCTGGCGTCTGGATGCATCAAACACTCGGTGATCCCGGACGAGCCGGATGTGATCACCATCCAGGTGGAGAACAACAATCCGCTCGACATCACGGTGTACGCCGTCAACAACAGCATGCGCGTTCGGCTCGGCACCGTGAGCACGGCGTCGTCGCAACGTTTTACCTTGTCCTTGCATCAGATCAGCCCCACTGGGGAGCTACAACTGCTCGCGGATCCCATCGGCTCGCGTCGAACGATGACGTCCGAATCGATCCACGTGTTCGCCGGCCAGGCGGTCGAGTGGATACTCCAGGTCGATCTTCGCCAATCGTCGCTCACACTGAGATGATGCGTCGCGGAGTGCTGCGGCTCGCCCTCGCTCTCGCCACCGTGTGCCTAACGGTTATCGGTTGCCATCAGGGCGTCGGCCAGACCGCAGCAGAAACGGGCTACAATGGCGAGCTGACCGTCCGCGTCGTGAACCACAGCTGGCTCGACGTCAACGTGTACGTGCTCCAGGGCAATCATCGCGAGCGGATCGGTACGGCGACGGCCACCTCCACGACGGAGTTCCATGTCGCGTTGCGCCGCTTGTCATCTGGAGGCGACTACCGGTTGTTCGGTGATCCCATCGGGTCACGACAAACCGTACGCAGCGACGCGCTGCACGCGCAGGACGGCGACGTCGTGACGTGGACGCTCGAGGACGATCTCGCACGTTCCTCGATCGACGTGCGCTGAGAACTACTTGCCTGAGGGGGGCCCTGTCGGCGTGGCGCCCGGGGTGGTCGCGCCACCGCCGCCCGCGAACGCTTCGACGATCGCAACCAGCGCACCGCCCGTGAGAGCACTGAAGAGGATCGTTCGGCCCGGTGAGAAACGGCGGATGGATACCTCCGACACGAGCGCGCGGGAAACGGCGATTCGCTCGCCGCGCCAATCGGTCTCGGCCCCATCGCGACGCGCGGTTCGGGTGACGCTAAGTAAATAGGAACCGACGGAATCACCGATGAATCGACCGGAAACCTGACCGACCGAGGGTCCGACGAACGGAATCATCGCGAGCGTGCCGGAATCGGTGAGCGCCAGCTGAACTTCGGCACCGGTGACCGGCCGTGTATTCGACGTCGGGACATACGCGTAGCAACCCGCAAAGATCGGTGTCGCAACCAGCACGAACGAGAATCGGCGAATACGCGTCATCGAGCTCACGGCGCCTAACGGGAATGGGGATGCGAAACGGCACGAGGCGGGAGGGCATCGGCCCTCCCGCCTCGTGGCAGTACAGTGGTGGGTTACGGCGGACAAGCCGCTGGATCGTTGGCATTCCGCACGGTGAACAGATTTTGCTGGTCGCTCGAGGGCGTGTTGCTGTTGGTCTGCTCCTCGGTCTGTCCGTAGTACAGCCGCCCTGGAATGACTGCTTTCCCGCGCGCCGGATGCATCACCGGCAAGCAGGTCCGCTTGTAGTCGTTCCAGGTTTCGATGTTCTGGTACAGCGCGATGTACTTCTCGCTCATGATGTCGTTGAGCGTCGGGTTGGCAATTGGCGCCTTCGCATACTCGGCACGCACGCTGTTGAGAAAGGGCGCCGCCGCCGCCGAGCCACTGATGACGAACGTCGCCTCGGCTTTGATGAGCTGATTCTCATCATAAGTGATGATTGGCTGCGAGAAGCTCACGTTGTCTGTGCGTCCCGAGCCGATGATCGGCGAGATGTCCTTCACGTCGGTTGCGGCCGTCGTGACGTTGTAGCCGCCATAGGCGCCATTCGGATCCTTGGCGTAGTAGTCGGGAAGGCGAGGATCACCCTGCG
Organism: Gemmatimonadaceae bacterium; assembly: GCA_045804225.1. Lineage (GTDB taxonomy): Bacteria > Gemmatimonadota > Gemmatimonadetes > Gemmatimonadales > Gemmatimonadaceae > AG2. Next base: position 38,108 of record JBJMNO010000001.1, on the reverse strand, counting down.
CTTTCATGAGATCAACCAGCGTAGAGCCCGCAACCAGATCGTTGCCAAATGAAGTCGTCTGGAACTGGGCCCACATGTTCCGCTCGGACGTTGCGGACGTGTGGACTGTTTTCCAGTCGTTCGCCGGTGCCGAGATGCCGAGATTGGCTTCGGCCAGCGCGTTCGCATACTCACCCACCCCGAGCTTCTCCACGCGGTGCAGGTAGATACGCGCCTTGAGCGTGTGCGCTGCCTGAATCCACTTCGTCTTGTTGCCGTTGTACACGAGGTCGAATATGCCTGGACCAGTGCCGCCGGCGTTCATGTCGGTGATCGCCTGGTCGAGCAACTTGAGCAGATTGGCATAGACCGTCATCTGCGGGTCGAACTTCGGCGTTGTGTTGGCGCCGACTGCGTCGCTGTACGGAACGTCACCCCAGATGTCCGTGGCGAACAGCATGTTCATCGTCTCGAGCACCTCAGCGATGCCCTTGTACAGCTTGTCGTTCGCCTTGTCGGCCAGTGCCTCGACTTGTTTGATCTGTCCGAGGCCACCGGCCGTGTACACGGATTGGAATGAGCCGTCGAAGCTGCCAGAGGTGACGCTGTACACACCCTGCTGATCGACGAAGCGGCCGTTGACGCCGGCGCACTGCTGCATCCACTCACAGATGAGCATTGCCACCGGGCCTTCCTGCTGCCCAAAGATGTTTGACTCGACGCCAACGAAAAGCTGACTGATCGTGGCGGCGGTTGGATTGTTCGGATCGGCGACCGCCTTCGGCGAGTCGAGGAAGTTCGAGCAGCCGGCAAGTCCCGTCGCGAGAGCGAGCCCCGCCGCCGCGACAATTCGCATATTGCGCATCGTATGCTCCTTGTGGTTAGCGGTTGAGGCCCACGGTGATCACGAAGGATCGCGTGAGCGGAAGGTTGAAGTAGTCTGCGGCACCGATCTGCTCGTACGGGCCGGCGACGTTCGTCTCCGGATCGAGACCGGTGTATTTCGTCCATGTATGCAGGTTGCGGCCAGAGACGCGCACGTCGATGCTCGACATGCCTAACGTGCGGCCGACCCATGCCTGGTCGAACGTGTAAGCCACGGACAGCTCGCGCAGCTTCACGAAGCCTGCATTCTCCAAGCAAGGCTCATCGATGCCGGTGAAAGGACAGGCAGCAAGGTTGCTGGCGAAGTACCAGTTGTAGCCGATGGGGATCTTGGTACCAGCGCCCGGTCCCGCGACCTGACCGGGATACCAATCCGCGTCGCCAAAGGCGTGCAGGTTGCCGGTACAATCCGTGTTGGCTGGTCCGGTGCAGATCGCGCGCACTTCGGTGTCCTTGTGCGTGCCGTAGCTCCAGAGCGCGCCCTTGGTGCCATTCCACATCAAGCCGCCGTGGCGAATGTCGACGAGCGCGGACAGCTCGAGTTTGTGGAAGCGGAATGAGGTGTGGCCGTTGCCCGTCCACTTCGGATTGGGATCACCGAGAATGCGGGGATTCGGATCCTCGCATGGCATACCCGGATCAGGGCTGCAATTCGTTCCATTGTCGATGAAGAGCGTGCCTTTTGGCTTTCCGGCGCACGCCGTCGCGAGGCTGATGCCCGGAACCACATCGTCGGGGCTGACGCCGCAGCGCACCCAGCCCTCGCCGCGAATCGCGCCTAACGGGAGCCCGACCTGGGCGACCGTGCCGATGAACGACGAGCCGGTGAAGAGGAACTGCGCGCCCGCGATGTTGTTCACGAGCGATTGATTACGTCCCCAGCCTAAGCCAATGTCCCATGCGTAATTCGGACGCGTGAGCGGACGGAGGTTGAGGGAGAGCTCGGTGCCGCTATTGCTGAACTTCCCGGCATTCTTGGCCTCGCTCGAGTAACCGGTCGATGGCGCGATCGGCGTGATGAGAATGACGTCGCTCGTCTTCGAGCGATACCATGTCGCGCTCAGGTCAGCCTTTTCCCCCAGGAAACCGATGTCGAATCCGCCCTCGAGCTCCTTCGTGCGCTCCGGATGCAGCGACGACGCCGGCTTGGTGAAGGTGATGAACAAGCCACCGCGGCCGCTTTGCGTGGGCGTGAAGCCGGTGCCCTGCGCGATGCCGCCAACGAGGTTCTGTCCGCTGAATGTCGGCGACGTGAGATAGGGTTGCGGCTCGTTGCCGGCCTCACCGTATGAGAGGCGCAGCTTACCGAACGTCAGACCCTTCGGCTTGAACGCATTCGTGAACGTCCATGCGGCGCTCGCCTTGGGGAACAGCGCGGTGCGATTCTGTTGGCCGAAGGTGGTCGAGCCGTCATCGCGAAGTGCGCCGGTGAGATAAAGCTGCTGGAAGACGTCGAGGGTGAGCTGACCAAAGTACGACTGATTGTGAATCTCGCTCTGATAGTCGCTCGGGGGATCGCGTTGCAACGTGTTCAGCACGCTGAACGGCTGCGGCGCAATGAGGCCACGACCAACCACCGAGAAGGTGCGATAATTCCGCGCGTTGAGATTCTGACCGACGGTAAACGTGCCGCCTAAGGCATCGCTCACGTGATACTGCGCCGTCGCTGTCAGATTGTGATCGATCTGATAGTTCACGATCTTGCCTTCGGTCACGCGACCGCCGGCGGCGACGTCGGAACATTCCGCGGGGCATCCCTCGAGGCGCTCGTCGTTAGAGTAGTCAGCGCCCAACGTGTAATCGAACCTGAGCCAGCCGTTGGCGACGTAGTTCAAGTTCACGTTGCCAAACGAGCGAGCCGCCTGCATCTGGTTCAACTCGTCGTACAGCGTGAAGAATGGATTGTTGAAGATGCGCGTCTCACCGGCGGTCGCGTCGGTAGCGTTCGGCACCATGTACGAGCGATGGAGACCCGTCGTTGGATCGAGCCATGGCTTGTTGTTGAAGTCTGGCGGCGTGCGGAAGAGACCGAGCAACAGACCATTCACGTTGTTACCACGCTGCGTCATGTGGCCGCGCGTGTCCGCGTACGAGAAGTTGCCGCCGATGGTGAAGCCGTCGGTGAGCTTGTGATTCGCGTTCAGCCTAACGGTGGACCGATCGAAGTAGTTGTTGGGTCCAACAAACACGCCGTGGTTGGCGTTCGAGCTTCCCGACAAGAAGAACGTCGTGCGCTCGTTGCCACCAGAGACGTTCACGGTGTTGTCGGCAACGTGGCCGTTCGTGAAGGCCTCCGTCGCGTGATCGTACGAGGGCCCGGTGATTTGCGGTCCCCAGCTACGGGTGTAAAGCTGCGCCTTATTGAACCGACCCTGGCCCCAGGTGCGCTGGAGCGGATAGGTGCGGGTGACCTCGTCGTCGGAGTATGCGCTCCGGAGCGAGTAACGGTTCGCGCCGGCGTGGCCGTGCTTCGTCGTGATCAGGATGACGCCATTCGCCGCCCGCGCACCGTAGATCGCCGCGGCCGCCGCACCCTTCAGGATCTCGATGTTCTCGACGTCGCTCGGGTTGAGGTCCACCATGCGGTTCGGTGCTGACGTGCCCTCGAACTCGCCGCCGACATCCTGGCCGCCAACGCCTGTGCCGCCAGCGTCGATCGGATTGAAGTTCGTCGTCGAGTTGGTCGAGTTGTCAACGGGCACGCCATCGACGATGAACAGCGGCTGCGTATTGCCGTTGAGCGTACGCAAACCGCGAATCTGAATCTTTGACGCGGCGCCCGGATCACCGGATGCTTGCGAGACGACGACGTTAGGCGCTTTGCCCGCGAGCGCCTGCACGACGTTCGGCTCGTTGGACTTCTGCACGAGCTCCGCCGAAACCTGGTTTCGGACGTTGCCGAGCTTCTCGACTTCCGTCGAGGTGCCCGCACCTGTGACAACGACTTCACCGAGTTGCAGCGGATTGGCCTCGAGAATGAAGTCCTGCGTGATCGAACCCGGAGCTATCGTGAGGCGGGCAAGCTTCGGCTTGTAGCCGACGCGCCGCGCGCTCAGCGTTACCGACTGTCCGGCAACGCGCGCTCCGGGAATCGTGAGCGAGTAGCGACCATCATCTCGCGTGAGCGTACCGACGCCTAGCTCGGGAATCGTGATGGTCACGGAAGCGAGCGGTGCGCCCGCGTCTCCGGTCGCTCGACCCGTGATCGTCGCGCCTTGCTGAGCGATCGCGAGGGTGGGGGCCAACAACAGCATACCGACGAGAGCAGACCAACGACCTTGCATTGCTGCCATGCGGTCCTCCAGCAGATGTCGTAGTGGGACGACGAGCCGACGGCTATTAGTGCCGCGCACAGGCCGGCTTTTGGCGGCACTCAGCGTGGCCGTCAAAAAGAAGAGCGTGCGAAGCGCGGCTAGTTTGGTAGCCGGTCCACGGCTTGTCAAATCCGGTTGGTCCCAGACCGAGTTCCGTGAACCGGCTATTTGCGATTCTTAGTGGGCTGATCGCGCCTTTTGGCGTCCGATCCGGGGATGAAGCCCTCTTTCAGGCCGTGACGGCGAGACGGCGCTCAAGAGCCGCCAGGCGCCCGCTTCGGGATCTCGTAGTCCTGCGACGCCACCATGAGCCAGTGCTGACCATCCTTGGCCCAGGTGTCGGTATAGCGATACCGATGCTCGAACCGCCCCTTCGCTCCGCGACCGCGAACGATCAAAATGCCGGTCACCACTGCCGCGGACCCGTGGACATGAGCCTTCATGTCTTCGTTACCGGCGTACACCACGGTGTCGGTTCCGCCAACCTGTTCGGCGATGACCTGATCCTTGCCAAAAACACCCCGCTCATCGGAGTAGACGTAGTCAGGGTGAAGCGTGGCGCGGAAAAAGTTGGCATCGCGCTTCACCAAAGCGGCCGCCCACTGATCCTCGAGGCGGAAGAGCTGGCGCGACGTCGCGGACGTCGATGCGGATTGTTGCCCAGCCGCTGGAGAGGCGGCGGCGATCATCGCGCAGGCCGAGAGGTAAAGGCTCAGCGTTCGCATGAAAGTCCTCTGAGGTAGGTCGGGGTGGCTGCCGCATGACATTGGAAGGTACGAATCAACTGCCTGGACCGGCACGCGGTGCCAGCCGAGGGCGCTAGGAATCTTGATTTGGCCGAGGCCGCTCCGACCCTCTTCTTCACGACTCCCCTCGCCGGAACGGAATGATTCCCGCAATAGCCAGGCAAGACTTCGCTTTCAGGAGGAGCGATCATGAAGCTTCACAGTGTTTTTTCGATGCTGGCAGTGGCGTGTCTCATACCGTGCGTTGCCGGTGCGCAGGACAAAAAGGTGACCTGCGCGGACAACACGATCGTTGCATCAGATGCGGCGTGCTCGAATCACGGCGGCGTTCAGAAGCCCGGTGGCCTGAATAGGGTTGGTAAGCAGGTCAACAAGGCCGCCCTCGACGTGAAAGACGAGGCAGAGCGAACTCCGAAGAACATTGAAAAGGGCGCGAAGACAACCGCCCACAACGCAGACGAAGCCGCCGAGCATGCCGGTAGCAAAACGAAGAAAACGGCGAAGAAAGCGGCGCATGGCGTAAACGAGGCAGCGGGCGACGTCAGCAAGACCGCGCACAAGACCGTGCACCCGCGGACCTACAAAGCCAATTGCAACGACGGTACGACCTGGACCGGCAGAACGAAAAGCAGCGCCTGCAAGGATCACGGCGGTGTCTCGAACTGGCCGTAACCGTTAGCAGCAGTTGCATGGTGTAATCGAAGGAAGCGAAGCAGCCCGGCGTGCAAGCGCCGGGCTGCTTCGTGCCATCCTGAGCCCAGCGAAGGATCGCACCTGGATGTCATCCTGAGCGCAGCGAAGGATTGCAACTGGATGTCATTGTCATCCTGAGCGCAGCGAAGGATCTGCTTGTCAGGCTGTTGTTACCAGTACCATCAATGCGCTACCCCGTCACCCGCCCGGAAGAATCCCGGCAGCGAGATGGGAGCGCGACCGGTGATCGGCGACGTGCCCAGAATCGCGCGAGCCGCGGCGCGCTCCAGGTCATCGGAGACACCGTAGGTGACGAGATACGTGCCGACGTTCGGGAACTGACGAATGAGATAGGGGTTTCCGAACGCGACGACGGCGAGCTTCGGAGCTGCCGTGCTGCGGGCGAGCGAGTCGATCCAGGCGGCGACGTGCTGCGGTACGGCGAATCGCCCAGCGCCTTCGATGCGGCGCACATAGGCGGCGACGATGATGCGATCCATTCCCTGCGCGAGCGTCGCAACGGAATCGAGCTGCACCTGCGCGACGTTAGGCAGAAGCTTCACCACGCGACTACCAGGTAACGCGGTCTGTATCGCGGGACCGAAAACGCGCCCCGCCTTGAGCTCCGTTTCCGGCATGTATTGCACGACCAGCACGCGGCCCGCCCGCGCCGGCACCAGCTTGTCGCGGTCGCGCAAGAGCGTAATGGCCCGTTGCGCGACATCGGCGGCGAGCGCGCGATGCGCTGGCGATCCAACCACATCGCGCAGCGTCTCCAGGTCGGCGTAACGATTTGTGTTGAGCCCAACGCGCGCCTTCAGGGTCAGCACATGGCGCACGGCGCTGTCGATGCGGGCACGAGATATCTCACCTCGTTCCACGGCAGCGACCACCGCGTCGATGGCGCGCGTGGGATCGCTCGGCTTGAGGAGTATGTCGGCGCCCGCCTGGACGGCGAGCACCGAGCTCTGCTCGGTGGTGTACCCTTTTCCTACCCCTTCCATCGTCATCGCGTCCGTGATCGTGACGCCACGGAAGCCTAACGAGTCGCGGAGCAAGCCGGTGATGATTCGGGCCGAGAGGGTCGCTGGCGTGGTGCTATCGCCCGCGACGGCCGGCAGCGCGATATGGGCGGTCATCACGAGGCCGGCGCCGGCGCGAATCGCCTCACGAAAGGGCACGAGCTCGACGCTGTCGAGGCGTGACATCGTCGCCCCGACGATCGGCAGCCCCACGTGCGAATCGACATCAGTGTCGCCGTGTCCTGGAAAATGCTTCGCGGTCGCCACGGTGCCGGTCTCTTCGAGCCCGCGCACGAAGCGCGCGGACAATCGGGCAACGCGTGCCGGGTCTTCACCGAACGAGCGAGTGTTGATTACCGGATTGTTCGGATTGTTGTTGACGTCGACCACCGGTGCGAAATCGATCTCGATGCCCACCGCACGCGCCTCTTCGCCAATCGCGCGGGCGATCGCATAGGCGTCGTCATCGCGCCCGGTCGCCGCGACTGCCATGTTGCTCGGAAAGATCGTCGCGCTGCCGGCGTCCATGAGATAGTGCGAGAACACACCGCCCTCCAAGCGGCCGAGGCCGGGCTCGAGATCGGCGGATGCGATGAGCGGAACGGACGAGATCCGCTGCATCGCGTTGATCTTTGCCGCAACCTCGATCGGAGTACCGAGCGACATGCTCACGCCGCCGACATGGTCCTGCTGGATCCAGCGGCGCACTTCGGCGAAGCTCGAATCGCCGTTGCTCGTGTAGTCGCCGAGCACCCACACCATCACTATTTGGCCAACACGGTCGCGCAGCGAGAGCGTGGAGAGGGTGCTATCGACCCAGCGGCGCTGAGTCTCGTTGAGCGGAGTCGACGCGTCGAAGGGATGCACCGCTGAATGGCTCAGTGTCGGTCTATTCGACGGTGCGGCGCACGCGGCAATGGCGAGCGCGCTCGAGAGAATGATTCGCGGCTTCATGTAAAGGAGAATATGCTTGGAGACGTGGAAACTGTACGGCTCTCGAGCGCGGCACGGCAGACGCTAATCGTCATCCTGGTTTCCGCGGCGGCGCGGCTCGTACTTGCGGCCGTTCTCGGTCTCGGTGTCGACGAATCCTATGAGGTCGTCATGTCCCGCGTGCCGAGCCTCAGCTACTTCGATCATCCGCCACTCTCGTTTTGGATCGCGGGGCTGACGTCACGGGCCGTACAGACAGAGCAACGCGTGCTTTTGCGACTGCCGTTCATCGCACTCTTCGCGGTGAGCACGCTGCTGATGTATCGCCTAACGGCTCGATGGTATGGGGAAAGGGCCGGGTTCGTGGCTGCCCTGCTGCTGAACGTGTCCCCGGTGTTCAGCTTGAGCACCGGGGGTTGGGTTCTCCCGGATGGTCCACTCGACTGTGCCTTGCTTGCGGCCGCTTCGTGCGCCTCGCGAGCGGTGGGGCCGCCGTTAGCAGAAAGTGGAGGGCCGAGGGTAGAGGGTGATGAGCGCGGCCATTGGGCGTGGTGGATTGGTGCCGGGCTTTGTGCTGGCTTGGCGCTGCTTTCTAAGTACCACGGCGTCTTCGTCGTGTTGGGAGTCCTGCTGTTCCTGGCCACGACTCGTGAGGCGCGCTGGTGGTTGCGCATGCCGCAGCCCTACGTTGCTGTCGCGATCGTGCTCGTGCTCACGCTCCCAGTCGTGATCTGGAATGTTCGCCATGATTTCGCATCGTTTCGATTCCAGCTCGGACGCGCCGCTGCGCACGGCTTGCGCGCGGCAGCCTTGGCGCAGAACCTGGGTGGGCAGGTCGGGTACCTGCTGCCGTGGATCGCTCTGCCGCTGCTCTGGCAGCTCTGGCGCGGTTTGCGCGTGGGGCCGACGGACGCGCCGCGATGGTTTCTGTGCTGCCTTGCGATGGGGCCAATAATCCTGTTCACCCTTGTGTCGTTAGGCGGCAATCCCGGATTACCTCACTGGCCGGCGCCTGGATATCTCTTTCTTTTTCCTCTGCTCGGCGATGCCGTGGCGCGCTACGAGGATCGCGGCGTCACTGAACGGCGGCGGGTTACACGTGCTCTCGTTGCGAGCGTCACCGTGTTTGTCGCGCTCGCGGCCACTGCGGCGAGTGCCGTGGCAACCGGCTGGCCAGCCCGGGTCGCGCCATCGCTGTTCCGGCGCGGCGACCCGACGCTCGAGGCGATCGACTGGCGCGATCTGGAGCCGACGCTAGGGAAACGCAGTTTGCTCGCCGCAACGGCGCCCATCTTTACGACGCACTGGATCGACGCCGCCAAGGCCGGCTACGCGCTGGGCTCCGCGCACGACGTGTACTGCCTGTGCAGCGATCCGCGTGGGTTTCAGTACGCCTTTCCGCCACGGCGGGCGCTGGGGCGCGACGGCGTTGTTCTCGTTCGAGCGAGAGCGGATTACAGTGACTCGGTTGTCGCGAATGCGTACCGTCCTTATTTCAAGTCGCTCGAGCTCATGGGACATGTCGCAATCACACGGGCTGGCCGGAGTACGCTCGAGATCTCCGTGTTTCGGGCCGCGTTCCTTCGCCGCCTTCCACAGCGGATCGACCCGTGATGGGCTCGAATTAGCGAGGCCTGTCAGTCAGGCGTCGTTCTCGGATGGCCCCGAGCGAAGCAGGAGCGAGCGCTCTACGCGAGCGACATCCAATAGGATTGGCCCCGAGCGAAGCGAGCGGCCGCTGAGACCACTGACACGGCGCTGAGACCACTGACGCGCTCCTCTGCAGCGACGACTCCATGCGACGCGTACGCGGCTGACCTTTCTTTGTCTTAGCTGCCTCGGGACGCATCCAAGGTGGGAATCGTCCTCGACACTTACAAAATCGGAGACAGTTTGGGGCGTGGAGCTGTCGCGGCGCACGGAGGCCGTCAGTGTGTCAGGGCCATGTCAGTGGTTTCAGGGACCTTTCAAAACCAGGCGTCGGCGCAGAGCCACGCGCTCTGCTTCGAAAGCGTTTCAGCGGCCCCGTCGCGGGTACTTGCTAAGTCGCCGATACATGCTAATAAGAAGCGACAACACGTACCATGCAGCTGAGGACTCAGGTCATCGACTCGGGAACGGCGTCGAATGCAGGACCGACCACCCATCGAGTCGCAATGACGGGACACCGACTGAGAGGCCGACCACATCGACGAACGTTAGGGTACAACCGGTGGCCGCGCGCTGTCGAGGAGCTCAGGTTCCGACTGACCCGGCCAAGAATTCGACCGATGTAGCGACTGTTCGTGGCCGATGAGTCGGCGGAAGAGCACAGCGAGACGTGCCAACCGCTCAGCGTGATCGACGCAGCGGTCATCGACGAGGGATGAGGGTCCTCAGTGCGGCGATCATCGCTCACGGCGCGGGCGTCACGGCTGTGGCGGAATAGCTCACGTGACTCGATGCGGAGGCAGGCACTCACGCAGACGCACGCTGTCGAGAGCGTGTCGTCGGTTGCTTCCACGAGGCCGAGATTTACCGACTGCGGACGACGCGAAGCACCCTGGTGGTGGGGGTTCTCCGTCATTAGGAGCTCATTCCCACTCAGCGAGGGTCGCGGCGGAGCCACGCGGGGCCGATTTCCAGCCTCACGGCCGCGCGCATCGCACACGAGGGCACAGCTACGCGGCTTCGAAGGGCAACGCAGGTCGATCCAGTCGAGAAAACTGTGCATCGAGGCCCGGAAATCGTGCATGCGGTCCTGAATAGCACCCATCGAGTAGAGGAAAGCAGACCACGAGTCGAGCGAATGACTCATCGAGTCGAGCAAGCGACTCATCGAGTCGAGCGAATGACTCATCGAGTGAAGCGAATGCCTCGTGAGGCGTCGGCGACGGGACGTGCGTTGCGGACAACGTCATGTGATGCGAGGCAACGACGACGTCAGCGCGCGAATACGCGGCACGTAGTGGGATGAACGCGACCGCGTGCACCAGATATGGCATATGAGGTGTCGCGTACGCAATCGCGAGCGCGGGGAACGTCAGCGTTGGCGCGCCGAACGGAACGTGAGGCACGCCATCTGGAGCAGGTGACCGGAAGAACGTCGCGTGAGGCAGCGACTACGTGAGTGTTTGAGCCGTGTGCACCGCGTGAGCTGGCGCCGACGCCGTCGATCGCGGGAGAAAGAATACCCGAGCCCGCACGGACGACACCGGAGGTCGCCTGAACGACAGCGCCGCCCGCGCGAACGCCATCTGAGGTCGCGCGAACGTCATTGAAGCGCGCGCGGGCTCCACGTGAGCGTCGGCGGAGAGCAGGTATTGCCGCGTGAACATGGCATGAGGGCCGCCACACGATGCGTGTGATGCGACGAACGCCACCGCAACAGCTCTGGGCGACGTGCTCAGCGCCGAGCGATGGCACTCGCAGGCACGGCGACGCGACGTGAGTCCGGTCGAACGGCTCATGTGGTGGCGTGAACGCAACATGAGCTGTTTCGAACGTGACATGAGTGGTTGCGAACGCCACGAGAGGCGCGGCGAACGCAATCGAACCGAAGGAACGCCATAGATAGCCTAACGAATAAGACTCCACCGCGACAGAGGCACGCAGGCGGCGGAGCTTCCGTCAGTGCGTCCACTACCGTAGGGGAGGTGAACTATAGTATGCTGAGGAGAACGATTCGCCACTCTGCTGCCGCGCTCTCTCGGTCGGATGCTGAAACGAAAACGATTTACGGGGCTGTTGCCGAACGGTAGCTTCCCCGCCTCTACAATAGCCCTTCCACTCCTCGCTCAACGGCTCATGCATCGCACGTCATGTTTGCTGTCGCTCGGCTGCATCGCGATCGCTATCGCCAGTACGAGGGCGAGTGGGCAGCAGGTTCAAACCGCGGGGGCCGAGCTCGCGCCGCGCGTGGATCGGATCTTCGCGGCATACGACGGCGCCGGCTCGCCTGGCTGCGCCGTGGGGGTTGGACGCGACGGTCACACGCTGTACACGCACGGCTATGGCGAGGCGAACCTCGAGTACGACGTCCCGATCACCGCGTCGTCGATCTTCGAGAGCGGCTCGGTGGCGAAGCAGTTCACGGCGGCTGCGATCGTGCTGCTTGCGCAAGATGGCAAGCTTTCCCTCGACGATGACATCCGTCGCTACCTCCCGGAGGTCCCCGACTTCGGCCAGACGATTCGCATCCGACACCTTCTCACGCACACGAGCGGCCTGCGCGACCAGTGGGAGCTGCTCGGGATCGAGGGTCGCGGACCCGGCACGCAAGTTCACTCGCCAGCAACGACCCTCGACCTCGTGACGCATCAAAAGGCGCTCAACTTTCCGCCTGGCACGGAGTACTCGTACAGCAACACGGGCTACTCGCTCCTCGGCATCATCGTGCAACGCGTGAGCGGCAAGAGCCTCGATGCGTTCACACAGGAACGCCTATTCAAGCCGTTAGGCATGATCCACACCCGCTGGCGCGACGATTTCACCGCGATCGTGAAAGGGCGGACCACGGCCTATTCAGGGAGCGCCACGCGCGGCTTTCGTACGGACATGTCGTTCACCAACATGATTGGAAACGGCGGACTGCTCACGACCGTGGGAGACCTGCTGCTCTGGAATGAGAACTTTTTCACGCCAATCGTGGGAGGACAGGCATTCGTCGATTCGATGCAGACGAGAATGACACTGCGCAATGGGCGTCGTATTACGTATGCATTGGGTCTCGACGTTTACGGCGTACGATGGCGTTACGGAGGTGAGCCACAGCGGCGCGACCGCCGGCTACCGCACCTTTCTTGCGCGCTATCCCAATCAGCACGTCTCGCTGACCGTGCTTTGCAACCTCGGCAGCGCGAATCCGGTTACGTTGGGTCACCAGGTGCTCGACCTACTGATCACCAAGCCTTCCCTCGCGGCGCAAACCGGGTTGGCCGTGGTGACATTGACATCAATGCAAGTCGAACGATGGGCGGGGAGCTACTCCGATCCGCAGACGGATCGGGTGTTTCGGTTCTCGTCGCGCGACGCGAACCTCGTCAACGATGATGCGCCTGATGCGCCGCTCCGTGCCTCGGCGGCTGACATTTTCCGCCTATCCAACAACACCGTGCTGAAGTTCAACGGTCTGCCTCCCACGCGGACCTTGCTCCTAATCCGCCCCGATGGGGACACGGCACATTTTCGGGAAGTCGTGCGAACGCGGCTGACGCCGGCGCGGCTCGCGGAATATGCGGGGACTTACACGAGCGAGGAGCTCGACGCCCAGCTCGTAATCGCCGTCCGGGACAATCAGCTGGTGCTGCGCCGGCGGCCCGCCGACGAGTTTGCGCTCGAGCCGATGTACGACGATGACTTCTCGTCGCCCATCGGCTCGCTGCGCTTCTCTCGCGACGCCACAGGACGCGTGACGGGGCTCGGCATCTACAGCGGCCGAATTCGCAACGTGCGGTTCGCCCGCCGCTGATCCGGCGTCGCCAGCTCGTTAGGCTACCTGCAGCAGCCCATCGGTTGCGGCACCGACGAGCGACGCGTAATACGCACAGCTGTGCAGCAGCTCGTCGTGGCGGCCTTCGGCGAGGATGAGGCCGTCCTTGAGGACGACAATCCGGTCGGCGTCCACGACGGTCGAGAGGCGGTGCGCGACCACCAGCGTCGTGCGGCCGCTCCGGAGATCCGTGAGAGCCTGTTGCACGAGCGACTCGGAGACGGCGTCGAGCGCCGACGTCGCCTCGTCGAGCACGAGCACCGGCGCGTCCTTGAGCAACGCGCGCGCCAACGCCAGCCGTTGGCGTTGGCCGCCCGAGAGGCGACCGCCGCGATCGCCAATCACCGTGTCGTAGCCGTTAGGCAACGCCATGATGAACTCGTGCGCGTAGGCACTGCGCGCCGCCGCCTCGACCGTTTCGCGGCTGGCTGACGGATCCGCATATGCGATGTTCGCATGCACCGTATCATTGAAAAGGTGCACGTCCTGTGACACGAAGGCGATCTGCCGGCGTAGCGACTGCGACGTGAACGAGCGAATGTCGCGGCCGTCGAGCGCGATCGCGCCAGCCTGCAATGGATGCAAGCGCAGGAGGAGGTTCATCAGCGTCGTCTTCCCGCTGCCGCTCGGCCCAACGATCGCGACCGTCTCACCCGGCCGCACATGGAGATCGAAGTCGCTGATGAGCCACGGCGCGCCAGGATAGGCGAAGCTGATGTTGTGGAAGCGTAGATCGCCCACCGGAGCGTGCGCCACTTCAGCACCAGGCAGGTCGGGAATCTCCTGCTCGGAGTCGAGGATCTCGAAGATCGTCTCGAGCGCCACGGCCGCCTTGCGCATCGTCTGGTACGTCGTCGTTAGGCCTTGCACGGGTCCGAAGAGACCGCCAATGTAGCCAAGGAACGCGACGAGCGCCCCAAGAGAGATGCGGCCCGTGATGACGAACCACCCGCCGAGCCCGATCGCCGTTAGGCGTGCGAGGGACGCCGCGAGGCCGCGAACGGCCCCGTTGCGCGAGTCGAGCACGACGCCCTGCATGACGATGTCGTTCCCCTCGCGTTGGCCGTCCAGAAAGCGCCGCCGCTCGACGTCCTCCATCGCGAAGAGCTTCACCGTGCGGATACCCGCGAGCACCTCGTTGAGGCGCGAATAGAGCTTCGTCCACCGGTCCATGAGGCGGCGCTCGCGGTTCGTCTGCTCGGAGGCAGCCCAGCCACCGATGAGGGCAGGCAGTGGCGTGAAGATGAGCACGGCGATGGCCAATCGCCATTCCATCCGCAGCATGGCGACTATGGAGATCGCGAGATACGTGACGGCCGGAAGCACGTTGAACGCGACGTCGACGAACGCGGCGACGAACGCGGCAATGCTCTGGTTGATCTTGTTGGTGGTGCCCCCAACGCCTTCCGCTTGATGGTAGTCCACGCTTGCGGTCGTCAGCTTCGCAAGCACGCGCTCGCGAAGCGTATAGTCGACGCCAAGGCGAACGCGCCAGGTGAGTACACTGTTTCGTGCGCCGAGGCCCGCGCGAACGATCTCGATGGCCAGGAGCGTAGCGAGCGATACGACGAGGGGTGTGCGCTCTCCGTGGCCCAGCCCGTCGAACAGGTACTTGAGAACGAGCGGGTCCGCCGCGCCAATGATGGACAGCAGCAGGGCGAGGCCGATGATACCGGCGACCGCGAGCTTATGTGGTGCGATGAATTCCAGCGACCGCCAAGCAAGGCGGCGCCCGGACGAGGGAACTGACTGCATCGATAAAGAAGGAGGATGCCGCGCGCAACGCAGCGGCCTGGTAGGCGAAAAACTTCAAATAGTACGACGATTATGTCGATCGTACGTCAGGGTCCTCATACACCCGAATAATCACCGAGAGCCATCGATCAGTGCCGGGTCCGCTTAGGAGAGACCGCCAGTGCCCTCAAGTGGGACGTTCACCGACCTGACGCCGATCCAGGAAGTGGACACGATGACTTCGCTCACCGAGGCGGGGGCGATCTCCAGACGATGGAAGAGGTCGAGCGGGATTCCCGCGCAGTGCGCCACCAGGGAACGAATGACGTCGCCGTGGCTGACCAGCGCGAAGCGTCCATCCGGGTATGACCGGCGCATGGCTTCGATGGCAGACACCGCGCGGGCCTGCACCTCGAGCATGAGCTCACCATTGGGTATGGCCGCGACGCTTCGGAGCGCGTTATAGCGCGTCCACTGCTCTTGTGGCTTCAGAGCATCGATCGATTGACCAGTCCAGTCTCCGTAGTCGATCTCCGTGAGACGATCCTCGATCTGCAACTCGAGACGCCGGCGCTCGGCCAGCGGCGCCGCCGTCTCCGTCGCTCTCGCCAGGGGGCTCGATATGAGTGCGTCGAAGCCTACTGGGTCAAGCTGCTCGGCCAGCCGCCTTGCTTGTGCACGTCCCAGCTCGTTCAGATGCACGTCGGTGCGGCCGGCGATTCCGCTGCCGACGTGATCGCACATCGCGTGTCGAATGAGGAGGAATGATGTCACGGTGCCCTTGAAGGTCTGTATTCGAGATGCGGTGGCTAGTGCGCCGACACGTTACGTATCGACTCGAGATGGCGAACTCACTAGCCCACATATTGCGTCCCCCACGCGGGCTCCTGAAGGGGGTAGTCCTGCGATGAAGTTGGTGGTATTTGGTCTCACGATGAGTTCTTCGTGGGGCAATGGTCATGCGACCCTGTGGCGGGGATTGTGCCGCTCGCTCGTTCGACGCGGGCATGATATCGTGTTCTTCGAGCGCGATGTTCCGTATTACGCGGCGCATCGTGATCTCGCGTACATGCCGGGTGTGCAGCTCGTACTGTATCGCCATTGGGAAGACGAGCTGCCGGCGATTCGTCGGGAACTGTCGGACGCGGACGCGGCGATGGTCACCTCGTACTGTCCCGACGGCGTGTCCGCGGCCGATGTCATTGGCGAATGTCCGGGCCTCAAAGTCTTCTATGATCTCGATACGCCGGTGACGCTCGATTCTGTAAAGAGCGGCCGCCAGTTGAATTACCTCGGTCCGCGCGCGCTCCGCGATTTCGACCTCGTGCTGAGCTTCACCGGCGGCCAGGCGTTGGAGGAGCTGCGCGTGGAGCTTGGCGCGCGCGCCGTGGCTCCGCTCTATGGACACGTCGATCCCGATGCGCATCGGCCGGCGCCGCGCATGCCACAGTACGAGGCCGATCTCTCCTATCTGGGGACCTATGCCGCGGACCGCCAGCAGGCCTTGGAGGAGTTATTCGTCGGGCCGGCGCGCCAAGCACCGAACAGGCGATTCGTGATTGGCGGGGCGCAGTATCCGGAGTCCTTTCCGTGGGCCCCGAACATCTATTTCGTTAGGCACCTGCCGCCGGCGGAGCATCCCGCGTTCTTCAGCTCGTCCACATTGACGCTGAACGTCACGCGCCGCGCGATGGCGGATATGGGCTTCTGCCCGTCCGGCCGCCTGTTCGAGGCGGCGGCGTGCGGCGTCCCAATCATTACGGATTCCTGGCAAGGACTCGAGACGTTCTTCACACCCGATGTGGAAATACTGATTGCGCGGAACGCCGAGGACACGCTGCGCGCACTCGGCCGCTCGCGAGACGAGTTGGCGCGCATCGCGAGTGCCGCGCGCGAGCGGACGCTGAGCGAGCACACCGCTGACCGTCGAGCGCTGGAGCTGGAGACAGCGCTTGAATCCGCCACCTCACAGGTACGCGCATGACCATGTGGGGAATCGTTCCGGCGGCCGGTGCCGGTAGCCGCATACAGCCGCTCGCCTTCTCGAAGGAGCTGCTTCCTGTCGGCAGCCGCTTCGACGGACGCGTCGAGCGCCCGCGTGCCGTGAGTGAGTATCTGGTGGAGAGGATGATCATCGGCGGCGCGACGCACATCTGCTTTGTCGTATCCCCAGGGAAGAGCGACATTCTCGAGTACTACGGCGGCGCGATGGGCCCGGCGCACGTTTGCTATACCGTGCAGCCGAAGCCAGCGGGGCTCTGCGATTCGATCTTTCACGCATTACCGCTGGTCCGTCCTCGCGATGATGTCGTGATCGGACTCCCCGATACGATCTGGTTTCCCGAAGATGCGCTGCAGGCGCTTCCCGCCGAGAAACTTTCCTTCCTGCTCTTTCCCGTCGAAAGGCCGGAGCTGTTCGATGCGGTGGCGACGGACGCGCAGGGCATCGTTCAGGAGATCCAAGTCAAGCAGGCGGACGCGCGGTCCAACTGGATTTGGGGCGCCTTCAAGATGCCTGGTCACACCTTAGAGTCCCTGCACGCGCTCTGGCTCGATCGCGGCCGCCGCGATGAGTATATCGGCACGCTCGTGAACGCATACATTGCCGGCGGTGGTGAAGCGTTAGGCGTGCGCGCCGGGTCCGCGTATGTCGATGTCGGTACGCTCCACGGCTACCGCGAAGCGATGCGGCTTCTGAGCGGCGACTCGCATCAGGAGCCCGCGGCTGGGCTGTTGCCGCACATCGAGGTCGAGCGGGTCGAAGCCGAACATCTTAACCTGGGAGCTTGATCGTGGTCGAGGCCGTGAAGCTGTGGAACGAGCCGAATAACAAATCGCATTGGGATTTCGAGATCGATAAGGATTGGCGGATGTACGGCGGGATGGTTCGGCTCGCGAGCGAAGCCATCGCGGCCGAGCGGCCCGGTTTGACGCGAGTCCTCGGCGGCATCTCGCCGATCGATCCGAACTTCATCACCAACATGCAACAGCAGGGCGTCCTCGATTGCGTCGACGCCGTTGCGATCCACGGCTTTCCACTCGACTGGAATCACTGGCAGATCAACGATTGGCCCGCGAAGATCGACGAGATCCGCGCCGTCACCGATCTCCCGATCTGGATTACGGAGGTCGGCGTTTCCACGTTCGGCGCCGAGGAGGTGCAGACGTTCGGTCTGCGACGGTCGGCGGAACTGCTCACAGGACGGGCGCCGCGCGTGCACTGGTACAGTCTTTTCGATCTGCCGCGCGCTTGGCCGGCCACGACGCGGCATCGGGAGGCGGAAGGGTCGTCGTACTATCGGCACTTCTACATGGGGCTCATTCGCGAGGATGGCTCGCCCAAGGAGGCTTTGGAGGAGTTCGCGCGATACACCCCGGAGCTTGGCATCTGCCAGTGGTTCCACTTCAACGACCATCGTCTCGACGACGCGGTGCGGTGGCTGCGCCGGCTTGGCGTGAAGAAGGTGCGCACGGGCCTGAGCTGGGCAGACTCGCTTCGGTCGAACTCCCTGAGCTGGTTCGACCGTCAGATGTCGGCGCTGGACGAGTTCGACGTTACCCTGACGTATTGCTTCACGCCTGAATCGCACGGCATCGCGCCGCATCATACGAGTCCGCCGCGATGCATCGAAGAGTTCGCGGCTTTCTGCGCGGAGATGACGCGGCTGTACTGTTGATGGCCTAACGGTACGCCGCGCGTTGCCGATCGTTAGGCAAAGAACTCGCGCGCCCAGCTGAAGCGAACGCCGGCACGTCGGGCGGCTTCGGCATCCACCTTGGCATCGCCGACGAAGAGGGTTGCCTCACTCCCGACCCCTACGCTCCGCATGATGTCGAGGAGCATACCCGGCGCTGGCTTGCGACAGCCGCACGGCTCCTCCAGCCGGTGCGGACAGAATCGAATCTCGGGGTCTGACACCGCGCCGGAGGTGGCAGCGTCGATCGCTGCGCGCAATAGGCGCCGAGCCATAACTGCGTCGATGAGCCCGTACCCGACGTGATCCTGATTCGACGCCACGGCCACCCGAATGCCCCGGCCGCGCCAGTCGATTCCCGTCAGGCATTCGCGCACGCCAGGCATCAGCTCCCACTCCCCGTCGGTATGGGGACAGGGCTGTCCGGCGACGGTGCTGCGACGGAGGGTATTGTCGGCGTCGAAGATCACCAGCCGTACGCCGGTGAGAAGCCCGGAGGTCTTCCTCACGTCGGCACTCACGTGTCGGTGGCGTACGACTGGTGTCGGTCGAGATCGGCCGCGACCGGGGCAAGCCAGGGCTGTAAGGCGTGGCGGAGCTGCTCGGCGTATCGCGTGGTCTCCGCGCGCATGCGCGTTCCGTCTGGCGACGCGCCGAGCGCCTGCGCAGCGAGCGTCGTATAGCCGAGACGAAAAGCTGGATACGCCACGCGATACAACGGCAGGCGTGAGTGAATTCCGGTGTCGCCGGTGCGAGCGATGTACTCTCGCAAGAGCAGGTGACGCGCGGGTGTGCTGAGCTCGAACTCGGCGCACGCGCCCGCGAGGTCCCACGCAATGTCGGTCGGCCCAGGATAGAAGTGATCGTCGTGATGCGCCAACCCGTCCGTTTTCACATAGCCGTTCGCCGACCGCAGCCACTCGTGCGGCAGCATGCGTCCATCGACGCGCACAGCGGGCGCGCGCTCGACAGCGGAAACGGCGGTACGGAGCTGCCTAACGGCTGGACTCCAGGCGTCGCCCAGGCCCTCCTGCACATTCACGTCGATGAGCTCGAGAAGGCGTCGAGTCCCGCATGGCCGGCCAACAGCTTCGCCGCGTCGCGTCCACGCAGCGTACCGCGCCAGATGCGACACGAAGGACGGCGTGACGTCGCGCACCGTCATCGGCGTGCCATCTACCCAGCTCAGGGCGAGGAAGCCGTCGGCAAAGCCATGCACGGCAGGTCCGAATCCGGCGTCGGCAAGGCGCACCGCGCGGTCTCGATGCGGAATGCCGAATGTACCAAGGCCCTCGAACTTGATGAGCACCCGTTCACTGTTCATGGCTTTCGCCAGGAACTTGCGGCGCTCGTGCTGTGGTTGCACCACCGGAAATTCGAGGGACGACGCGTAGGCAAACCGTCGCCAGGCACCGGCGGACACGTCGGCCAGGAGGCGTATGTGAAAGCGGCGCTCGAGGCGGCCGCTGGCGACGTATTCGCGATCGAAATCACCGACGTAGCGCGCGTGCCGCTGCCACACGGCACGGGCCGTCGCATTGGCGAGCGACTCGGGCGGCGGATTCCAGCTCGGCATCAACACGATTCGCTCGTTAGGTACGCCGAGCTCGCCAAGTCGAGTGGCGGCACAGCCGAACGAGGAGCCGCTGAGGCCCGGTCCTTCATCGACGACGACGAAGACGGTGTTCGGGTCGGCGGCACGCCGCTCGAGGGTTGCCGTTAGGCGAGGCGAGAGCCGCAACTCGCGGTCGAAGGGATGCCCGCGTGGACGCACCGTGTGCCGAAAGGTCGCGACGCCGTGTGCCTCCAAAGTTGCGGAGACGATGGCGGAGAGGGTCGTGCCGATGCTCCGAATTCCAACGACGACCGCGCCCGCCGGAGCGTGGCGGCAGACTATTTCGATCGCCGGGGCGATGTACGTCTCCGGGAACAGCCCGTAGTACGCGAAGCCTTCCGGCACCGCCAGGCGTACCGACTGGGCCGGCAGGTTCGAACGGAGTTGCTCGAGAGCACTGGAGGCACAGCGGAGATCGAAGGTCTCACCGGACCACGAACGGACGCTCGCCATCGCGAGGCACGAAAGGAGCGCACCGAACATATGGTCGACGGACGAGACGTCGTCCTCGTCGACGTTCAACGCGTCGAGCAGCGCCGATTCGATCATCCCAGCCTCGATGAGCAACAAACGAAGCTCGTCGTGATCGCGCAGCCTCTTGGCGTCGACCTCGGCGACACGTGCCGCGAGCTTCTCCAACTCGGAGCGAACGTCCGCGGTTTGTGAGGTAGCGCGGTAGACGAGCATCCCGCCTAACGCGCTTGATGCCGCCATTCCCGGCCGGTCGCCGAGAGCAGCTCCACACGTCCGCGCCCTCGCGTCCACGGCACCTCGTCGCTATTCGGCTCGCAGAGATAGATCTCGTGACCGGGCCGCCCAACGATGCGCAACCCCGACGACCGCAGCATCGCCTCGACTCCCGCATGGTTCGGCGCCCACCAGTTCGTGATGTCGCCCGAGAACTCATGCTCGATGAACGCCATCTTCGGCCAGCCCGGAGCGCCGAATGACTCACGATCGTCGAGATCGCGGTCGATCGCCGTATCTGCCGAGACTTCTTCGCCTGGCATCGTGAGCGTTTGGAAGACGAGTAACCTCTTCGTGCGCTCGGAGACGATGTCGAGGCCGAGCAGCGGATAGCGGAGATGGTAGAACACGCCCATCAAGAGCACGAGGTCCCACTGCTCGTCACTCGCGGCGAGATCATACACCTGCATGTGGCGAAATTCCACACGATCGGTGAGGCCGAATTCACGCGCGGCCCACTCCGCCTGCCTCAGGAAGAGCGGCTCGATGTCGATGCCAGTCACGACGGCGCCGCGCTTCGCCAGCTCGAAGCTGTAGAAGCCGGCGTTGCAGCCGATGTCGAGCGCGCGCCAGCCGGTCAGCTGCTTGGGAAGGTGAGGCGCGATCTCCGCCCACTTGAAGGCCGGGAAATCGCCGAGCGCGTGACGCGGGGCGGTCGCCGACCCATCAGGAAGGTGCAGGTTGTGGAACCACGGTCCGAGGGCGGCGATCTCGTCCTGGCGCTCCCGCGAGGGTGCCGAGACTTCGTGTTGTAGCAGCTTCGTCATCGTGACTCCCCGTGCCTAACGGCCGAGTCGATTCGGTGGTGTCGGACCTTCCATTCAGGTACTGCTCGAGCTCCGCGGCGCGATGCGCGGCGGTGTGGGCGGCGAGCACGCGCGCCCGCGCACGTTGGCCGATGGCGGCGCGCTCCGCCTCGTCGAGCTCGCAGAGACAGCGCAGGGTGTCCGCTGCGGTCCGTGCGATGAGTATTTCATTATCGGGAGCGAAGAAAGCTTCCAGCCCATCCCAGGGGTCGCTCACGATCGGTGTCGCGCAGGCGGCCGCCTCGAAGAGCCGCACACTCGGCGACCAACCCGCGGCAACCATGTCCGCACGGGTGACGTTGAGCGTGAAGCGCTGCGCGGTGTAGAACACGCGGTGCTTCCGTGGCGGCAGGTGCGGAACGCGCTCCACGTTGGCGGGCCACCGGATCGTGCGCGGGTACTGTGGCCCAGCAACGACGAACCGCGCGTGCGGCGCGCGACCGGCCGGATCGAGCAGCAACCGCTGCAGCGTTGGCTGACGATCGTCGCTGTACGTCCCCATGTAGCCGAGATCCCATCGCGGCTGACGCGGCTCGGGATAATAGAGCGTTGGATCCACCGAGCAGTACAATGGATGCGCCACCGGGGCGCCATAGCGACGCTCGATGCGCTGGAGCGTTGGGCCGCCGGTGAACGAAAGGTACATGTCGTAGCGTGGAATGAGCGCGGGCGAGAGATACTCGTTGTCGCCACGCGCGAGCTTGGCGAGAGTGACGGGCGTATCGATGTCGTAGAACGCCGTGATGCCGCGTGCGACGCGCGTCACCCACTCGCCGACCTGGACGCCGTTGGGCACATAGGAGCCGACGACCACCGCGTCGGCATCACGAACATTCTCGGTGAACCGGCGCTGGAGGTCGGCGACACTCTCGTAGAGACCGACGCGACAATACGGCGGCCGCGGCAGATCGCGATTGTCGGCGTACCAGGAGACGTCGCGCTCCAGAAACAGCACGCGGTGACCGCGCGCACGCAGCTCCCGAACCAGCGCGCGATAGGTGGTCGCGTGGCCATTTCCCCAGGATGAGGTGATCGAGAGCCCGAGAAAGACGATATTCATGACGTCGGAGCGGGCGGCACGGTTGACGAATAGCCGGAAAGGCGCGCCGCTTCCCTGCCCCGCACGCGGGGCCGCAGGAGGTTCAGCACGTGCTCAACCTCCGTCGCTCGGTGCGCGTAGGTGTGCTCGGCGAGGACGCGCCGATGCGCGGCATCGCCAAGGGCGCGCGCCCGTGCCGGAGTGAGCGCCGCGAGGTGCGCGGCGACCGCGTCGCCGTTCTGCGCGACGAGCACCTCCCGATCCGGATCGAGGAACAGCTCGATCCCTTCCCACTCATCGGTAATGATGCACGCGGCCGCGCCGGCAGCCTCGAAGACGCGTGTAGGTGGCGAGAAGCCGTAGCGGGCCATGCTGTCGCGGTTCACGTTCAGCACTGCGCGCGCGGTCACGTTGAACGCGTTGTGTTCGTGTGTGTATACGTGACCCAGCGGCGTAACGTTTGGCGGTAGCGGCTTGTCCGCCCAGCCGTTGCCGCCCAGGAGAAAGCGCCGCTTCGGCAACTGTGTGGCAGCGCGAAGAAAGTACTCCTCAACGCGAGCTTCGCGATCCGGCAGCCGGTTTCCCAGAAAGCCGAGGTCGCAAGCAAAACGCGAATCGGGAAGGACAGGGTGATGCGTCGACGGATCGAGTGCATTGTATATCGGAACACAAAGGCGGGCGCCTAACGCAGTGTACGCACGAACCACGGGATCGCCACCGCCGTAGGTGAAGACGACGTCATAGCGCGGTACGTGCTGACGAAACGCGTCGCTCGCATCACGCATGACCCGATCGAGCGTAGCCGGCGCGTCGACATCCCAAAACGCCACGAGGGTGCCGAGTTGGCGATGGCCGAGCACCTCGCGCTCGAGGAACTCGTCGAATACGCCAACGCCGCTCGCTTTGATGACCAGCTCCGCTCGGTGCGCACTCTCGAGAGCGCGTACCACGCCCTCGGTACCCTCGGCATCATAGACGACCACGCGCGCCCACGACGGATCCTCAATGTCGCGATGCGCCTGCCGACCATATGCATCGGGCTCGTAGAAGGTGATCCGATGTCCGCGCTCGGCGAGCGCGCGAACGATGCCGCGGTAGTAGGTCGCCGCGCCGTTCCAAAAAGCGGAGACGAGACTCGAACCGAAGAACGCGATGTCCAATCCCATGTTCATGAGGCAAGGGTCTCCACGCGTGGTGTGAACAACGCGTCCCGCCGGACTCCGATCTCCGCGGCGATGCCCAACAGCTCGTCGACCCGATGGCCGCAGGTGTGCCGAGCGAGCACGGTGCGCCGGCCGTGCGCGGCGAGTGCGCGGCCACGCTGCGGCTCGTTGAGCAGGTCGCGTAAATGCGTGCGCATGGCCGCGCCGTCGCGCGCAACCAGATAGTCGGCGCCAGGAGTGAAGAGCCCCTCCACGTCGTCCCACGGTGCACTGACGAGCGGGATGCCGCAGGCAAGCGCTTCGAACACGCGAATGGTCGGAATCCCCGGGAGCGCCCGTGCGTAGGGGCGACGCGGAACATGCACCGTTAGGCGGGCCCGTGCGAACGCCAGTGGCGCTTCGTAGTTGGGGAGCCAGCCGCGATACTCGATTCCCGCCTCGGCGAGAAGGGCACGCGCGTGCTCCGGATAGCGCACGCCGAACACCCGGGCCCGCAGCCCGAGCTCCTTCACTGGGTCGATCAGGAACTCACGCAGTTCCGCGGTGCGCTCCTCATCGCCCCAGTTCCCGATCCAGACCAGATCGTCCGCACACTTTTCTGATCTCGGGTAGAAGACACGAACATCCGCCGCTTCATGCCACACCCAAGCCTGTGCCGTCCAGCCTCGCTGCAGATAGATGTCTCGGATCGCCCGGCCGAAGGCAAGGACGCCGTCGTAGTGGCGCAGATCGTACGCGGCCATACTCGCCTCGTCCGTCACTGCGCGGTGGTGCGTGTCGTGAAAGAGCAGCCGGTAGCCTGCGTGGCGCTGCCGATGCGTGCCGATCCATCTCACCAGGTCATGATCGTTCCACTCATGCACGAGCACGAGGTCGGCGCCATCGAGCGCGGCGTCGAGGTCGAGTGTCGCCAGGTCGTAGCGGATGCTCGACAGCGCCGGGTACACGCGTCGGTACCCATCGATGGCCTCGCGGCCACGCTCGGCAATGAGGTTCTGCACACTCCACGCGTTCGCCGGCTCGTACACGACTACGTCATGTCCGCGCGCGAGCAGCTCGCTCGCGACGCCGCGCAGAAAGTGTGCGTTACCGTGATTCCAATCGGAGCGCAGCGAGTGGTAGAACATCAGGACGCGCAAGCGACACTCTCCAGTTGTCCACGAGCGGCCCGGCGGCCGACCCCGAGCACGGAGTAGACCGCGAGATATCGTTCGGCCATTCGCTCGGTGTCGAAGTGCAGCGCGCGCCGGCGTGCACGTGCGGCGTGGGCGCGGCGAAGGCTGGCATCCTCACAGAGCCAGCGCAAAGCCCGACCGAGGGCGACTCGGTCGTTAGGCGGTACGAAGGTCGCGGCGTCTCCCCAGATCTCGCGCAAGCTCGGGATGTCACCGAGAACCAGTGCACATCCGGAGAGCGCCGCCTCGAGCACCGACAGCCCGAACGGCTCGTACAGTGCAGGGAATGCGTAGATCGAAGCCCGACCGAGCCACCATGCCAGGGTAGGCGGATCGAGCACACCGAGCCCGCACGCGTTCGCCAGCGGCCGACGGCGGCCATCGGGACCGAGGTCGGCGCCCGCGACGTATACTTGCCAATCGAGCGTTGCGGCGACGTCGTCCAGCGCAACGAGATTCTTCGCCTCGTCCCAGACCCGGCCGGCGGCGAAGATGAAGGGCTCCTTGGCCGCCGGCGCGAAGAGCCGCGCATCGCGGGCATTGGCGATGACTGTCGTGTGTCCCAGTGGACCGTAGTGCCTCACGAGGGACGCCCGCATCGCGTCCGACGGCACGACAACGACTTCGGCCGCCGCGAGCCCCGCGCGCACGCGCTCGGCATATTCCCGCCACTCGTCACCCGCTGGCCTACCACGCACAGCTTCCCACCAGGAGAGCACGCATGAATGGCCAACGACCACCGCGGGTGCCATCCAGGGGAGATTGCCGTGCGCGTATCCGTTGAGATGGACAATGTCCGGCCGCTCGGCTTTTTCGAGGCGGAGTAGCCACTCCCCCGCCCGATCGACATCCTGCCACGGGGTGCTCATCCACTCGAGCTTGAAGGTGCTTTCATGAATGCTCACGTTGCGCGTCCGCGCCGCTTCGTCGCGTTGCGCCTCGCTCAGCGGCCGGCCCATGGTCGCGAGGACCACTTCGACCTGGCGCGGCTGCAACGCGCGCGCGAGCTCGAGCGCATAGGTCCACACGCCACCGACCGTGTCCGCCGTCATCAGGAGCTTCATCGGCCGTAGATCCGATCGATGGCGGTGGCCACGTCGACCAACTTCGCCGCGGCGGGATCGAATGTCGCGCCCGCGGCGAGCCGCCGCGCCCAATCGACGGCCGCGCGGCCGCCCCACTCGTCAGGCGGCTCGACCAGCCGCTCGCGCGAGGTCCCGCTGAACCGTTCGGCGACAAAGTCGTAGAAGGAGCCGCCAACATTGTGGAATGATGCACCACCCTTGCTTCCGTAGAACGTCGCCGAGATTACCGCGTCGCACCCCGCCGGAAGATTCCACGAGCAAGTGAGCTGGATTGTCGCGCCAGTCTCGAGATCCAGCCGCGCGGTGGCGTAATCCTCCACCTCTCGCCCCGACGCGCGCAGCAACTGCCCACGGGAGTACAGTCGACTCGTCGCGGACCGGAGCACGGGAAAGTCCAGCGTCCAGAGCGCGAGATCGACGAGATGACTTCCGAGATCGATGACGCAGCCGCCGCCCGACAGCGTCATATCGCGGAACCATTCTTTGTCGGGGCCGTACGCGTTGTGAAACACGGCCTCCACTGCGAAGACCTCGCCAAGCTCGCCCTGCCTAACGAGCTCGCGGAGCGCGGTCATCCCCGCGGTGAACCGATACGAGAGATCGACGGCAAGAAGGCGGTCGGCGCGACACGCGGCGTCCACGACGCGGCGCGTTTCGGCCGTGGTGCGCGCGAGCGGCTTCTGGCAAAACACAGCGAGTCCCTGTTCGAGCGCCGCGATAGACTGCTCCGCGTGTAACGCGCTCGGTGTGGCGATGACGATGCCGTCGAGGTCTTGATCGAGCAGCTCCGGCAAAGAGCTACTCACGCGCGGCGCGGGCGAAAGGCCTTCGCAAGCAGCGCGCGCCGCGGCTGCCGAGCTGTCGGCCACAGCGCACACCGTGCCGATGCCGCTCGCGGCAATTGCTCGCAACCGATGCTGTCCAATCCAGCCCGTACCTAGAAATCCCAGGCGTGGCCCCACAGGACTCCGGCGTGGTCCGCCGACGCCATGCCGGGCCGGCGCGGTCATGGCGTCACCAGCGCTTTCATGAACCCTTCCGGCCGCGTGCGCGTCGCCTCCAGCGCGTCACCGAGCCGCTGCAGCGGGAACCGGTGCGTGTAAAGGGGCGTGGGATCGAGATCGCCGCGCGCCACGGCATCCACAGCGGAACGTATCCCCGCGATGTAGACGTTCGGATCGCGCTCGTGCGCGTTGATCACGTCGATGCCACGCCAGTTCCAGAGGAACATGTTGACGCTGCGCGGTCCGTCCTGGTGAAAGCCGGCGATGACGAGCCGCCCGCGCTCACGCGTGAGCTCTCCGGAGAGGTCGAGCGGCCATTGTTGCCCCACCGCTTCGATGACGCAGTCCGCGAACGCGCCACCCGTGAGCGCTCTGACCCTTTCGATGATGCGCCCATGATCATCCATCGTTATGCACTCGGCGGCGCCGAAGCGCCGCGCGACGTCGAGAGCAAAGGGCCGGCGCGAAATCGCGAGCACCCTGGCACCCGCGTTGGTTGCGAGGCGCGTGAGCAACGCGCCAAGAAAGCCGATGCCCACGATGGCGACCGTCTTGCCGCTCGTGACGCCACTCCGCGCGAAGATATTCATCGCACACCCTAACGGCTCGCCGGGAAATGGAACATCGTCCAGCGCCGCGGGGAGCGGCACCACCGCATCGGCGGCGGCGACATCGAAATCGGCGTAGGCGTGATACGAAAGCATCGCCACGCGCTGTCCTGGCTCGAGACCGCGCACGTCATCCCCAACGGCATCAACGATGCCCCAGCCCTCGTGTCCTGGCGCACCCGCGGCTAACGGGTACGTGAACCAGGGCCGGCCTTCCCAGACCGGGAGATTGGAATGGCACACGCCACATCCTTGCAAGCGCACGCGCACGTCGCGTGGGCCGATTTCCGGCCGTGCTACGGAGGATGCCGCTGCACGCGACGGCGCGGCGATGACCGCGGCCTGCATGGTGATGGCCCCCGCATGAAGCGGTGCGCCGGCCTGCCTAACGTCGACGGTCATGCGATGCGGCCATCGGCGGCCATAGCCGTGGACGCGTCGGCCGCGTGCGCGATCAACGGACGACGGCGCAACGCCGCCCGGCTCGGCGCGGCCGACGACCGAGACTGCCGCAGCCAGTCGTACAGTCGACGCACGCCCACCTCGACACCAACCTTTGGCGACCACCCGGTGGCCTCCTGAAATTGCGTCGTGTCCGAGACGTAGTACCGCTGATCGCCGACCCGCCAGTCGTGGAACGCTATCTTGGGCCGCTCACCGTGCAGGTCGCCGATGATCTCCAGCAGCTCGAGAAGGCTGATGGTGTTCGACGCACCGCCACCGATGTTGAACGCGCGGCCGCTGATCATTGGCATGTGCCGCTGCGCGAGCAGGAACGCGTCCACGAGATCGTCGACGAAGAGCGCATCCCGGACTTGCTTGCCGTCCCCATAGATCATGAGCGGCGATCCGGTGAGGGCCTTGATGAGAAAATGGGCAACCCAGCCCTGGTCTTCGGTACCATACTGGTGCGGGCCGTAGATGCAGCTCATGCGGAAGACGGCGGTCTGCATGCCGAACGACCGCGCGTAGTCGGTGACGTACTGGTCGGCGGTACCTTTCGAGCAGCCGTAGGGGCTGTGGAAATCGAGGCGTCGCGCCTCGCTCACGCCACGACTCCGGATCTCCTCGTCTACCGGCTCGTATCGATCGTCGATCTTGACGAGAGCAACATCATCCAATCCGCCGTACACTTTGTTAGTGGACGTGTACACGAGCGGTGGCGGTGCGTCCTGCTCGCGAATGGCTTCGAGCAAATTCAGCGTACCGCGTGCGTTCACCGAAAAATCGTGCGCCGGATCTTCGAGGCTGGTGGTCACCGCGACTTGCGCGGCAAAGTGAAACACCTGTCGCGCGCGACGCACGACACGTCGCACGGCGCTGACATCGCGCACGTCCGCGATCTCCGCCTCGACGGCATCACCGTGCGTGTCGCGCAGCCACTGCAGGTTTCGCTCGACGCCCGCACGCGAGAGATTGTCGAGCACGAGCACACGCTGACCCTGCGACAACAAACGGTGAGCGAGATTGCAGCCGATGAACCCCGCGCCACCCGTGATGAGCACCGGTCGCTCGTCGACCGCCGGCTCTTGCGCGACCACGCGTGGCGTCTCTCTTTCCAGCGGGCTCATACCGTCAACCCCCTCGCGGCGAGCTCTTCTCGCGCCTGGGCCACGCGATCGACCGCGGCTTGCCCTTCGAGCCATTGTGCGAGCTCCGTCAGCCCATCATCGAGCGTGACCTTGGGCGAGTAGCCGAGAACGGCGCGCGCGCGCGTGATGTCGGCAAAGCAGTTGCGGATGTCGCCAACCCGATACTGTCCGGTGATCTCGGGCTCGATGTAGTCTTTGCCGAGGACGGCCGAGACGCGTTGCGCGATCTCCCGAACGGTGAAGGAGTCACCGCAGCCAATGTTGTAGACGTCGCCAGCAGCGGCTTTGACCTCGAGCGCGAGCCGGCACGCACGAGCGACGTCGTGCACGCTCACGAAATCACGGCGTTGCTCGCCATCCTCGAAGATTGCCGGAGCATGACCGTTGAGCAGACGTGAAGCGAAGATCGCGAGCACACCCGTGTAGGGATTGGAGAGCGCCTGACGCGGTCCATATACATTGAAGAAGCGCAACGCGACTGTCGGTACGTTGTACGCTTCGCCGATGAGCAAACACATGCGCTCCTGATCGAACTTGGAAAGTGCATAGACGGAGGCGAGCGCGGGACGCTTCGTCTCCGGCGTTGGAAGCGGTACGAGACGCTCGCCGCTCGCGCCATACACTTCCCAATCCCCGCGCTCGAGCTGTTGTCGTGAACGCTGCACCCAATCGGTGAGACGTCCGTCCGGCGAGCGATACAGTCCCTCGCCATAGATGCTCATGCTGGAGGCGACGATCAGCCGGTCGACGGGGCGCTCGATGAGCGCTTCGAGGAGCATCGCCGTCCCGACGTTGTTGACGTCGGTGTAGTGCTCGATCTCATACATGCTCTGACCGACACCGACCGCGGCGGCGAAGTGATACACGTAATCGACCCCGCGTAAGGCGCGGTGCAGGTCGTCAGGATTGCGAACGTCACCAACGATCAGCTCCACGTCATCGGCGAGGTATGCAGGCCGAGAGGCGTCGGGACCATGGACTTGCGGATCGAGATTGTCGAGCGCACGAACGCGATAGCCACATCGTAACAGTTCGTCAGCCAAATGAGACGCGATGAAGCCGGCACCTCCGGTGATCAAAACCTGTCGCGACATATCCCTCGCCTCCAGTACGACGCAGCCATGCGCCACGCGAATTGCATAGCACGTGCGATGTGAAACAGAGCAGCCTCGCTCAGTTCTAGCGGACTGCTGGGGGCGCGGGGTGGTGCAAACTTTATTCCGTCGCGGCCGGTTTCTCAGGGGGTCTGGACTGCATGAAGATGCATCCAAGATTCACGATGCTCTCCACATTTTTCCCACATAGCGGCCCGAGCCGAACCGCTCGTTAGGCGGAGTAGTGTGGACCGTTACGAGAGCGATAAAACGAAAGGAGCCGGCCCGGGGCAGCACACCGAAATCCGGCTCGGGACAGGCGGCGCCCGCACGGGCGCGCCGCCGCACGGGCACGCCGCGGCGCCCCGCTCTACTACTTCCGCGTAACCTCGGCGTTTCGCCGATCCGGACCGAGCAGCTGATTCAGTTGGGTGACGACGCTATCCAGCTGGCGACGCAGCTCGGCGTACCGCTCCTTTGCGTCGCGACCGACGCGTTGATCGGCCTGATTGGTCATTCCATATAGATAGGTGATGTGTGCCTGCAGTCCGGGCGTGCTGTAGCGGATCGCCGGTGTCAGCAGTTTGCCTTCGATCGCGCGAAGCTTCTCGAGCGTGTCCGCGCTCGCGCCACTCGCGTCGCGCAGTCGAGTATGCGCGTCCCGAACGCGAGCCACCGCGCGATTGGCCTCACTCACGAGTTCGCGGACGCGCATGTTGTGATCGAACTGATCACGAAGATCGGCGAGGGTAACGCCATCTTTGGTGACCCGGGGATCTTCATGCAGGACCAGCGGCTGTATTTGCGTCACCCCGTTCGCCGTTAGGCGCACTTGATAGCGACCGGGAACCGCGGTCGGTCCCCCGGTCGTGATGCGGCCGTTGCCATCGCGCGGACCGGGATACGAGAGATCCCAGAAAAAGCGATTCAAACCGCGCTCCTTGGGAATGCGGGGCGCGGGCCGGGAGCGACGCGGCGCGTCGTCGTCCTCCTCGCCGCCGGCAGCGGCTGTTGCCTCCGCGGGCGCCGCGGCCTCGCTCGAGATGCTGCGAACGAGCTTGCCCGCATCGTCGAGAATGTCGAGTGTCACCGCACCGTTAGGTTCCTGGCCGAGATAGTAGTCGATCATCGCGCCCGGGGGCGGATATTGCGGCACGGAGGGCCCACGCCCACGACCGAAGCCGCCACCACCCTGATATCGCATCCGATATGCGTCGCGCGGCTTGAGCAGTGTCACCGGTGCGGCGGCGAGCTGGGCGGACGCCTGATGCAGCGGCGTGAGATCATCGAGAATCCAGAACGAGCGTCCCTGGGTCGCGACGAGTAGGTCCTTGCGAAAGACCTTGATATCGTTGATCGGCAGGATGGGCATGTTCGTCTGGAACGGCTGCCAATGTCCGCCATCGTCGAATGAGACGAACATGCCGAACTCCGTGCCCGCATAGAGCAGACCGGCGCGGTCCGGATCTTCACGTACGACGCGCGTTGGGTTGTCGGCGGCGATGCCATTGCTTCCGGTCGTTAGGCGCGTCCATGTCTTGCCGAAGTTGTCTGTCCGGTAGATGTACGGTTGGAAATCACCAAGCAGGTAACGATAGACGGCGTAATACGCGGTGCCGGCGCGGCGCGGCGACGGCTCGATCATCGCGACGCGGCCACCAGGCGGGAGATCTTTCGGCGTGACATTCGTCCACGTCACACCGTTGTCTCGCGAGACAAAGAAGGGGCCGTCGTTGGAACCTGTCCAGATGAGCCCACGCTGAACCGCCGATTCCCGAATCGAGTAGAGCGTGGGATACACCTCTTCGCCAGTCATATCGCGTGTGATCGGCTCGCCCGAGATGGCATTGCGCAGCGTTGGATCATTCGCCGTCAGATCAGGCGAGATCTTTTCCCACGTCACCCCTTCGTCGCGGGTGCGGTGCACGAACTGCGACCCGTAGTAGATCACGCGCGGATCCCAGGGCGAGATCTCCATCGGCGACACGCGCTGGAAGCGATACATGAGATCTTGTGGAACATTGCCGTAGAGGGATTGCGCACCCACCCAATACTGCTTCTCCTGTCCGGTTTTGAGGCTCATGCGACTGAACTGCCCCTTGCACGAGCCGTACACGGTATCCGGATTGGTCGGGTGCGGCATGATGGGACCAGTCTCGCAGCCAGGTCCCGTGCGCCACTCCTCGGCCTGCCCAGAGTTGAGCGGCAGCGACGGCGCAATGACCGTCGTGTTGTCCTGCTGCGCACCGTAGAGCCGATACGGAAACTGATTATCCGTATAAACTTGATAAATCTCGGCGGTCGGCTGGTTGTATTGAGTAGACCAGGTGCGTCCGCCATTGACGGAGACGTTCGCGCCGCCGTCGTTCGCCTGGATCATGATGTTGCCGTTGCGGGGGCTGATCCACATGTCGTGGTTGTCGCCGTGCGGCGTTGGGAAGTTGCGAAAGGTCTTCCCGCCATCGGTGGACTTGAAGAATCCCTCGGCGCCGCCGTACACGACGTCGGCGTTGGTCGGATCGGCCGCGAGCGTCGTGTAGTAGAACGGACGCGTGATGAGCGAGGCCTGTGTGCTCACCACGTTCCATGTCGCACCCGCGTCGTCGGAGCGATAGAGGCCGCCACCCGGCTTCGCTTCGTACAGGAGGTACACCCGATTTGGATTCGCCGCCGTGACGGCGAGGTTGCCCTTCCCGACCAGGTCCTTAGGCAGCCCGGTCGTCAGCTTCGTCCAGTGGTCGCCACCATCGATCGTCTTGTACACTCCCCCTTCGTGCGCCCCGCTGATGATCGTCCACGGCTTCCGCTGGCCGCGCCACATCACCGCGTAGAGCACGTTCGGATTGCCGGGCTGCATCTCGATGTCAGAGGCACCCGTGCTGTCGGAAAGAAACAGCACCTTTTGCCAGTTTCGTCCACCATCGCGCGTGCGATAGATGCCGCGCTCCGGTGTCGATTTGAATGGGTCACCCGTGGCCGAGACGTAAACGATGTCGGGATTGGTCGGGTGCACGCGCACCGCACCGATTTGCCCCACGTCGCGCAAGCCAACGAAGCTCCACGTCTCGCCGCCATCGATGGAGCGATACACACCGCGCCCGATCGAGACGTTACTGCGGATGTCATCGGAGCCGGTTCCGACATACACAACCGACGCATCCGATGGCGCCACCTCGATGGCGCCAATCGACGCGACCGGAATCTTCCCATCCGAGATCGGGAACCACGTCCCGCCCGCGTCGGTCGTTTTCCAAACGCCGCCTGATGCGACGCCCATGTAGAATGTCGCGGGCTCGCTCGCCACACCGGTCACCGCTGTGACGCGACCGCCGCGATTGGGACCGACCATTCGATACCGGAGCCCCTTGAAGAGCGCCGAGTCGACGGAGGCGAGTGTGGGGTTGGGCGTGGCGCGTTGGGGCGCCTGCGCACTTCCGCGGTGCGGAAGAGCGAACGATGCGAATGCTGGCAGAAGTACCAGGCAGACGCGGGAACGGCAACGAGTCATGATACCGTCGCGGTGCATGTCGGGAAGGCGTTGGAGGGCGCGCCGAGAGGCGCTCACACAATGGAATCAGGTGCGCGATGAGAGGGAAGTCCTTTCGCCTGCTCTCGCTGGGCGGCAACCGCTCATAGCTTCATCGCTGCCCGGAGGAGGTCGCCGGCTTCCGCGTACCGCGAGCATCGATCTCGGCAAGCAATTCCTTCACTGCGGCATCGAGCTGTACGTCACGACCCGTATAGCTCTCGCCTAACGAGCGGTCCACGCGGATGTCCACCGCGCGAGGCACGAGCTCGAGTGCCTTCTGATCGAGCGACGCGTTTTTCATGAACGGCAATCGCACGGAGGTACCGTCCACCATCGTGCCGGCGCCCGTATAGACGTCCCAGCCGGCCGTCGGTTCGCCCACGACTTTGCCGAGCTTCATGGTGCGATAACCTTCCGTGAAGTTCTCACCATCGGAGAGGGTCGCCTGATTGGTGACGAGAATGGTCGGCGCTTCGAGGGCACGCTGGC
Organism: Gemmatimonadaceae bacterium; assembly: GCA_045804225.1. Classification (GTDB taxonomy): domain Bacteria; phylum Gemmatimonadota; class Gemmatimonadetes; order Gemmatimonadales; family Gemmatimonadaceae; genus AG2. The sequence continues at coordinate 3,691 of JBJMNO010000001.1, read as the reverse complement.
CGAGGACGGGGCGGCCCGGAGCTGCTGGTACGCCGCGTCTCTCCATGAGCACATACGGTTGGCGGCTCAGTACGTCGAGTGCATGACCGTTCACGAAACCACCGTTGTTGAAGCGAATGTCGAGCACGACACCTTCCTTCGCGTGATCCTCGGAATCGAGATCGAGGTTCAGCTGCGCGATGGCGTTGGCACCCATGTCGTTCATGTGGACGTACCCCAAACGCCCGCCGCTGATCTTGTCCACGTACGCGCGGCGCTCCACCACCCAGGCGCGGTACAGCAGCCCCTTCTCGGTGTTGCCATTCGCGGCACGCAGGGCGATGTCATGGGCATCGCGGCCGGCCGCGTCGGATGCAATGGTGAGCGAGACTCGATGATCGAATTTGAAATTGAGCGCGGAGTCGAGATTGAAGCCGGTGGAGACCCGAGTGCCATCGACGGCAAGCAGGTAGTCGCCGACACGAATGCGATCGCTCAGTGCAGCCGGCGAGAGCGGTATGATCTCACTGATCTTGAGCTCACCGCGCTGCTCGTAAGGCGCTCGCTCGAAGTGGAGGCCGAGGCGACCCGTCCCCGGCTGTCCCGTGCCACCGCCGGGACCGGAGATCCCCATGTGCGATGCATTCATCTCGCCGATCATGAGATTGAGCAGTCGACGCATCTCGTCGGGCGTGCGCGCTCCCGCAATGAGCGGCGCGTATTGCTCGCGTACTCCACTCCAATTCGCGCGGTGGAAATTGGGGTCGTAAAAGTTGTCGTTGAGGAATTCCCAGGCCTGGTTGAAGACCTCCATCTTCTCGCGCGTGAAGTCGACGTCCATCTCTGCACGCAGAGCGACCGCGCGCGGCGTGCGCGACTCGATCGGCAGATTGACAACGCGGCCTTGCTCGAGGAACCAGACAGACTTGGAGTCGGGCGCCCACTGCACCGATGACTTGAAACCCGCGGTCGTGGTGAGCTGACGCGCGACCGTTGGCTCGGACGAAAGCTCGTCCAACGAATAGGTGAAGAGCTGCTGCTGTCCCGCGGCGCTGGCGATGAGAAGCAGCTGCCGGCCATCGGGGCTGAGGACTTGACTGGTGACGTCCACACCAATCGGGAGCACCGCGATGCGCTCGCGCATGCCGGCGGCAACGATGCGGGTGGGCCGCGGCGCGCCGCGCGGCTCGTGCGCCGTCGTCGTTAGGCTCGAATCGACGCGCGGGCTGGCCGGCGCTGCCGGGAGAGGCGTGGTGCGACCGGGAGTGGTGTCGCGAAACATTGCGGCGAAGAGATCTTCCCGAAGCCGTGGCGTTCGCGGAATGACGTCCACGCGCGCGACGATGCCGGGCTCGGTCCGCATCCCCGAATCGAGAATGAGGTACGTGCCATCTGCACTCCACGACAGCGTGTTGGCGCGCGTGTTCGCGAGCCAGGACAGCTGGGTCGGTGTCCCTCCCGTGACAGGTACGGCATACGCATTCTCCATCAATTTGATCCCGGCGGATAGATACGCCACGTAGCGGCCATCCGGTGACCAAGCGATGGGACGCTCGGAGAGGAAAGGCGGACGTCCGAAGATTCCCGTCGCGAGCACGCGCTCGTTATGCGTCGCCACGTCGACGACGCGGAGCTCGCGCGCATCGCGGAGAAATGCGATCTGTGATCCGTCCGGCGACCACCGCGGATTCACATCGCTCCGCTCGCCACGGGTGATTTGCGTCTCGTCCGCTTTGCCAATGTCGTAGACGTACAGATGCCAGGCTCCATCGCGATTGGAGGTGTACGCCAGTCGTCGGCTGTCGGGCGCCCACGTGAGCTCCGATTCGGCGGCCGGCGTTCGTGTCACTCGTAAAGCGTCGCCGCCGCTGTCGGCCCGCGCGACGAACACTTCGCCGTGGCCGAGAAAGGCGAGCTTTTTCCCATCGGGGCTCACGGCGATTTGCTGGAACCCTGTCGTCATTGCCAAATGCGTATCAGCGGCACCCGCGCTCGCGCCGCGCAGCGTGATAGGAACCGGCTGCGCGCGATTCGCCGCGACGTCGTAACGCCAGATACCAAAGTCGCGCTCGAAGACGATCTCCTGGCCAAACGCATCGATGGCCGGCCAGAGCACGCGGCCGTCCATGAAAGTCGTTAGGCGCCGTGCCTCGCCGCCGCGAATGGACTTGATCCAGAGATTCTCCGCGTTTCCTTGATCCGAGACGTAGTACAACGAGGAGCCATCCGCGCTCCACATCGGCCACTGCTGCTTCGCGTCGCGCTTGAGGACTTGCTCATACATCGGGGCGCGCGCGCCATCACGAACCAGCCAAATCTCGCTTTCATCGAGATGACTATGCCCTTTCCGCCACCACTGGCTCTGGGCGAAGCCGCGCGCGACGAGCGCGAGCGTAGTACCGTCCGGGGATGGCGCGGACATGAACTCCGCCGCGTAGCGGTCGGCCGATACGGGCATCGGGATGCCCCCAGAGGCGCGCACGCGATACACATCGGTGTTCCCTCCGACATCATGCGCCGCGCTCGAGAAATAGACATACGTGCCGTCGTGCGACCACCCGTCGAGTTGCTCGTTGCCGTCGTCGAAGGTGAGTTGTCGAACGTCGCCGGTCGCGAAGCTGAGGAGCCAGATGTCCATCGAACCGGCGCGATTCGACATGAAGGCCATTCGCGTTCCGTCTGGCGAGTACATCGGTCGCGATTCGGTCGCCGGATGTGACACGAGGAGATGCGCTTCGCCACCCGCGCGCGGTACCACCCAGATGTCGCCGCCGGAGACAAATGCAATCTCCGATCGGTCTGGCGAGATCGACGGCTCGGCCAGCGCTGGACGCGTCTGACGAACGGTGGGTCGGCTCTGCGCGTGAAGCGCGCCGACAGCGACGAAAAGAAGAGTGAAAACGAGTGTGCGCATGTGCCTGACGTGGGAGGGCGGGCGGGAATGGTAAAGCTCCGCCCTGATCCCGGTCTGTCAAGCGAGGTCCGGCACACACTCTGCGCTCTGACGCGTGGTTTAGACTACCCTTCAGCAACGAGACACGACATGCGGATGCGACTCTCTACCGCCGCCTTTGCCGCGGCAACCTTGATTGGTGCGGGTTGCGGTCATTCACGAAGCAATGCCACGGACAGCCTCGCCGCGACGGACAGCGCCACGCATACGTCTTCCGCCAACGGCAACGTCGTTCCAGCGAGTGACAGCACCAACGGCGCATTGAGCGCGAACATCTCGGCCATCGGACCGGGAATTCAGGTAACGACGACGGATGAGCACAACGTCAACCGCGCATTCGACCTCAAGCTCACCGACAATGACTGGTCGCGTTTTCTCAAGGCCGCCGACACCGTCGCCGCGCTGAGAGCGCGCGATCCCGACGTGCGCCAGCATCTCGATCAACAAATGGCCGGTGCGAAGACAGACGACGCGGGACAGAAGTGGCTCGAGTCCGATCCGAAGGTATCAGCCGCGATCACGAGTACAGGGCTGACCGTCAAGGATTACTATCGTCTCGGTATCGTGACGGCAAATGCAATGCGCTTCGCGAACAATCCGACCGCCGCACCGCCAACGCCGGCAGGACATTCGAACGCGGAGTTCGTGAAGAATCATCAGGCCGACATCGCGCATCTGCAGGCTATCACGCAAGGAACGCCTTCTCTGCGATAAAAGACGGGCCGAATAGAGTGACAGAATCGAAGCGGGCGCGCCGAG